>NZ_GG774952.1:0-84056 GCF_000162555.1 Bacteroides sp. 3_1_23 | reverse complement strand
GTGATAAATCAGAAAAAGACGATTGAGTTTTTAAGATTCCCCGTTATCTTTTTATTATAAGATATGGGTCAAAGGTGAGGGATGGTGAGGGTAGATTTATAACCCTTTATTTTATTATTTTCTATACTATCTCCTTTTTTATCTATAAAAAAAATACGAAAGTTATAAATCTACCCTCACCATCCCTCACCCTTGACCCATTCATTAGCGCAACGTTTAACTCGTTTCTGCACAAACAGTACGTACTGTTTTCTACACCTCATTCAGTTAAAAGCAACTATACTTATACTTTCCTTTTTTTAAAAGCTATGAAGTACCCGGAAATTTATTACCTTTGTGTAATTGATTTATAAAACCGGAGTATATGAGCACTAAAATTTATCCCATTGGTATACAGAATTTCGAAAAGATTCGTAATGACGGTTATTTCTATATTGATAAAACGGCATTGATGTATCAAATGGTAAAAACCGGTAGTTATTATTTCTTAAGCCGCCCGCGCCGCTTCGGAAAGAGTCTGCTCATCTCTACTCTTGAAGCCTATTTTCAAGGAAAAAAAGAACTGTTTGCAGGACTGGCTGTAGAAAGGTTGGAAAAGGATTGGATTAAATATCCGATACTACATCTGGACCTTAATATCGAGAAATATGACACTCTGGAGAGCCTGGATAATATACTCGAAAAATCGCTGACTGCTTGGGAAAAGCTCTATGGAGCCGAGCCATCCGAACGGTCATTTTCCCTGCGTTTCGCCGGCATCATTGAACGCGCCTGCAAGCAGGCAGGACAGCGCGTAGTCATTCTGGTAGATGAATATGATAAACCTATGCTGCAAGCCATCGGTAACGAAGAGCTACAAAAGAAATTCCGGGATACTTTAAAACCTTTTTATGGGGCACTTAAAACAATGGATGGGTGCATAAAGTTCGCGTTCTTGACCGGTGTCACCAAGTTCGGCAAAGTCAGCGTGTTCAGCGACTTGAATAATCTGGATGACATATCAATGCGGAAGGATTATGTTGAAATCTGCGGTGTCAGCGACCAGGAAATTCACGAAAATCTGGAAACAGAACTTCATGAATTCGCAGATGCACGCGGAATAACATATGATAGGCTCTGTACAGAATTAAAAGACTGTTATGACGGTTATCACTTTACGCATAATTCTATCGGCATATATAATCCGTTTAGTCTGCTCAACGCTTTCAAATATAAAGAATTCGGCAGTTATTGGTTTGAGACGGGGACACCTACCTATCTGGTTAAGTTACTAAAAAAGCATCATTATGATCTGGAACGGATGGCACACGAAGAAACTGATGCACAAGTACTGAATAGCATCGACTCCGAATCAACCAACCCGATTCCAGTGATTTACCAAAGCGGATACCTCACCATTAAAGGATATGACGAACGTTTTGGCATATACCGTTTAGGTTTCCCCAACCGTGAAGTAGAAGAAGGATTCATTCGCTTTCTGCTTCCTTTTTACGCGAATGTGAATAAGGTGGAATCCCCATTTGAAGTTCAAAAATTCGTCCGTGAAGTAGAAACGGGAGATTATGATTCTTTCTTCCACCGCCTGCAGAGTTTCTTTGCCGATACGACTTACGAAGTAATCCGGGAGCAGGAACTACATTATGAGAACGTACTTTTCATCGTTTTCAAGCTGGTTGGCTTCTATACCAAGGTGGAATACCACACTAATGACGGGCGTATAGATCTCGTGCTACAGACAGAGAAGTTCATTTATATAATGGAATTCAAGCTAAACGGAACAGCAGAAGAGGCTTTGCAGCAAATTAATGACAAACGCTATGCGCTACCTTTCGAAGCGGATGGACGGAAACTATTCAAGATAGGAATTAACTTCAGTGAGAAAACCCGCAATATCGAAAAATGGGTGGTAGAATCCTGAAGTATACCCCGCCTTGAAAAGAGACTGTTATTATTAACGTGGTGATCTTATTCCAATCCCGGCCACGCTTTTGTTGAATACGTAGACTCAAGCGCATTTTCTAAATTGTCATTCAGACTCGGAAAGAAATCGATTCCTGTCTTTTCTTCCAGTTCGTCTATTGATAACGCATAGTCAACAAGTTTTATTGTTTTTGACGGTTTGCTGTCCGTATGTTCCATCCAGAAAGCAATTGCTTTGAAAGAATCTCCCTTTTTAAACAACAAAGCCATATAATAATATTTAGGAACAGGCTTGCTACGGTCGCCACCTATATATTCTTTGACTTGTTCTTCCTTATCAATCGTTCCGCCTTTTACTACATACAAGGTATCTGAAGCTGTACAGCTACGCCCCCATGACTGTACTTGCCCTTCCAATGCCAACCAAACACCTGTATTAAAATTGTTCCGTTGCGGACTCATATTCGTGTAATAAAAGGTTTGGTCGTTAGCTTCTTGTCGATAAAGTCTGTCGGCAGAAGCACAAAGATGCCCTCTATCATAACCTTTTTTCCCAAAATCTACTTGAGTACGCTGATATTCCGTATCAAGAGAAGGGTCCGGAATAAAATTATCGCCACGAGTTGCCCCTTGCAGTCTAGTTTGATTATCGAATCGAAAAGCAACCCAACGGGAATGCTTCTTACTCTTATCGTATTCCATACTGAAAGAGGTTACTTTCTGCCCATTGAAAGTGGTGTAGTGTGTTACAAACACATCGTTTGCACCATTGCGAAGTGCAGGTAGTTCTACGATGCCAGTGGCAAAATTATTGGAGTCGTTATTATCATCTTTATCACAAGCACAGAAACTTATACATAACAGACTCAACCCCCAATATAAAAATCTATAATTCATATATTGTATTATTATAATCAAACAAAATGGACGAAATTATATCTATCAAATAAATTCATTTAAATAAGCCATACAAGCTTCACGAACAAATATGAGAAACTCATAAAATTAGCATCTCTCTCATTCTTCTTTCCAGGATAAGAATAGAACAAGAGAGATGTTAAACTTAGATTAAAAGATTGCAATTAACTTATTGTCATAAAATGTATGTCATTCCTTCACTTCAACAACTTCAAAGTCATCAAAATAAATAAATCCAGAATTATCGCCTTCTTTATAAGTTCTCACTTCAAAACGTAATTTATTTGCTGTAGCTGGTGCTAGCAATGTTTTAGAATACTGTTGCCACTCTACATTATCAACAGAATAAGTACTAGGACGTAAATCATTAACATGATCATTCAAAGTAGTAGTTCCATCTACCCAGAATATCCACGGACGAGTTCTTGCATTTGGAGTATTATCCAAATACCAATATGATATTCGATAAGTTTTTCCTCCTTCAATTGTTATTTCCTGTTGAAGTTTATTGGTAGCTGTTGCATCCTGTTTCACGGAAAAATTACCTCCGTGCACTATTGATGCTTCTTTGGTGATACCTGTATTGTAAGTTGCATTATCCCATGCCGTAGGTAAAGCCGCAGTCCAATTTTCAAATCCTGGATTAATCACCAAATTACCTTGTTCTGGCTCCGGGTCTACTCCTCCACCTCCTACAATACCTCCATCTTCAGTTTTCAAACTTGCATCATCTATCAACAAATCTTTTCCCGGACTTTTAGGATTCATAACAACCAAACATATCTTCTTTTCTTCTGTCAAAGAAAATGTGTAACTTTTTGTAACCCAATCCGCATTAGTGATCTCATTTACATATTCATCATATACATAACTTTCAGGTTTACCAGCTTCATCAATTGGAACATACCCCAAACGAGCACTAGTCTTATCAGCTGTAGCAGCCTTAAAATAAGCAGAAAACACATAAGTACCAGCCTTCAATGTCATTTCTATGCTACCTAGTCGCTTATTGCTTGATGGGTCTCCCTTTACTAAAACAGACGATGTACCACTCCGCTTATCAGTAGACTGTTCTAGAGTTGCACTGCTTGCTGTAGATACAGACTTCCAACCCGTCGGATATCCATCAGCCCAGTTTTCAAAACCTCCATTAGTTAACAATTCAGTACCTTCTCCCGGTCCAGGAACTTCTCCGCCTCCTTCACCATACAAAATATCATCAATTCCATAAGTCTGTACCTCTTCACCTCGCATTGCCATATACTGGAAACCAACAAAACCATTCTGCCCCGCATAAGTACTTAAATCTACCTTTAAATCACTTGTCCATTGATATGTACCAGAAGTAGGGATACCAGTAACAGATATTTCATGGCGTTCCATTTTACCATCTTTCATCTGCAAGAAGAATACCTTCAGAGACATTGTTTCAGAATACTTATTTACAGTAGCTTTAAAAGTAAATTGCTTATCGGCATTAACTGTAAAATAAGGAGTCACAAACCAATATTCTGCTGTCTCACCACTATTTACCCCATAAGTTGAAGCTGCCAAATATTTTTGAGGATCATAAATAGCACCTTGCCAAATTCTATTTCCTTTAACAGCCTTATTAATCCAACCAGCTTTTGAATAATCTGCCTGATGTTGAACATCGTCAAAATTATTAGATAAATCTACTAATGGAGCTACTGAAGTATCTAATCCCAGAGGATTATCAGGATCTAAATCTTCTCCACCTTGTTCTTCGCCAATCTCTTTATTATTAAATACTGCAGCTGTTGTATTTATCAATGCTGCTTTTCCAAAACCAGCACTTAACTCACCTTGAATCAACAAGATTCCTCCTTTATTTTCAGGATGGTCTTTCAAGTTTAAAGCAGTAGACAGTTCACTTCCATTCTTTATTTTAACCGGCAAGCATTTACTTTCATTGGTTTCATCTGGACTTTCAGCAATCAGCACATTAGATGTTATAGTAAAAGGAGCTGTAAAGCTGGCCTTATTGCCTGCAAATTCCCCTTTATCATCATATACATTTTCTATAGCACCCACAATATATCCTTGCACCCAAGCTATGGAACCGTCTTGTTTCTGTTGTGCAGCTTCTATATTATATGGATTCTCTTTCGTACCATCACCCGCCAGTCCCGGAACATCACCTTCTCCCAATATATCATAAGGAGCCGGTACATCACTACATGAACTAAATGTGAACACTGTAAGCAGCGTCAAGAATAAAGCATTTAGAATCTTTTTCATAATTATATGTGTTAATTGAATTAATTATTTCGTTTGATATCGTTTAAAGTACGAACAACAACCTCCCATTGGTTATTGTAACGCAATAAAATACCTGTAATATTTACACTGCCCTGTGGCATCACTTCCATTGAAAAATTAGCATAAGCGCTGGTATAAAGGAATAAGTTACTTCCACTCTCCGTACCATCGGCATAAGTAAAATAACGTTTTACCGATCCCTCATCACCCGGAGCGTAAGTCGCAATTCCATCTGCTTCGGTAAGTTTCACATTTTTGAAGGTAACCAATACCGGAGCTTCTTTCAAGTTTATAGCAGCAAGTTCGGCAGGAGTAGTAATTTCAATTGGTGTCAATTCCGAATAGTATAACTTAGGTTCGTTTATCAAACGTACATGTTGTTTCCATACATATTCCGGCATACGTCCTACTGCATTATTATAAACAGTTCCGATCTGCGCCTGTTTACGATAGCTACCTATCTGCAAACCCTTACAGTCAATCACTACTTTCTGACCTACCGGGCAGAATGCATACAATCCGGTTGCATTAACACCAATAACGATCGCTCCTGTTTCATCTGCCACCACGAGCTTCTTATACAAGTTTCCACTTTCATCATCGCAGGTAATTACCCCTTCAATACGCGTTTCACCTTCGATAGTCGTATAAGTATCTTTGCTTGTATCGATGAAATCATTGTATTTCTCTTTCAACGCCGCTATTGAAATCGTACGTCCTTCCGGGATCGAGTTATTGCCATAAGCATTTCCCGTCACCGGATTATCATAGTTCTCACAGGAAGTGAGGCCTGCGCCACATAGCAGTAATCCGGTACATAATATAGATAGTAATTTCTTCATAATTGTTTCTTCCTTTCTTTTTGTTTTGGATTGATAACTACACATTCTTAAAATCTATAACCAATGTTCAAGAAAGCATTGAACGGGAATGCGTAGAAATACTTAGAATTCTTGGAAAACTTGTAAACACGTGCGTCACCGTCTTTGTAATTATCATCACGGTTTTGTTCGAAACCACCTGTACGCAAATCTGTATTGTTCAGGATATTAGTCAAACTTAAATTGAGACTAATGCTCTTTCCATTGCGCAAACGGATATATTTTCCAATAGAAGCATCCAACATAAATCCGCCATCCAGTTTCTCCTGACCCGGTACATTGAGAACCGGATTTCCGTTAGCATCTACACCAGCACCATTCTTATCCAATACACTGCCAAGACGACGATAGCTTGAGAAATCGATATATACACGATCATAATAATTTCCTGTCAAATTGAAGAACCAACCTTTTACGTTATAATCCAAAGCAAGACTATAAGCAGAAAGCGGAGTGCCATTGGCACGCATACCTTTAGCATAAACACGGTCGAGGTTTGACTCATTCTCACTTTCATACGTCAACACAGCATCCGGATTATTGGTATACTTAGCTTCGCTCCAAGTACCGATAGCTGTTAATGACAGCTCACTTGTCAATTTAAAGGTAGCAGCAGCTTCTATTCCCCAATGTTCCTTTTCAATACCGTTCATAGAAAGATAAGTGAAACGTGCTTCGCTATCGTTATAGAAAGCATCCATTTCTACTTGATTCTGGAAACGAGTGTAATAACCCGTCAAACGTCCCATCACCCAAGGAGTATTGAAGTTGTAAGTCAAATCACCACCAATGATACGCTCTGTTTTCAAATCTCTCACAAAATCGTTCTTAATACGCGGAGCGATGAAAGAATTGTAAGCCAGCGGTGCACGTTCTTCATATCCGGCATTCAACGTAAAGGAATGATTGCCATTGATAGCCCAATTCAGACCAGCTTTTATACCGCCTTCCAGGAACTTCGCCGTACCGCTACTACCTAGTGATTTCAATGGCGCACGTCCGTTTCTCATCAAGCCATCACGGAACATTTGTGTAGATCCGATTTTACCGGAAGCAAAATAATTTAATGATCCACCATTATTACCCTGATAACGTACCCATGCGCTCTGCTTATTCACATAGATGTTATAGTCATAACCAAATTTATCACCTTCACCAATACGACGGTTAGGATTATCGAGGTCATTCTGCACCATGCTGGAACTAGCGCCATGGTCACGTACTGCGAACTTGTCGACATCCGTATAAAGTTGTCCACCCAGCAAGTCTTTCATTTTCTTATAATGCATACCTTTGGTTGTATTCACTGCAATTCCGGCAACATAGCTATTGCGCTCATTCCATTGATGATTGAATACAGAACTTAAGTTGAAAGCTAACTGGTCGTCGTGACGTTCTTCCACATAATAAAGCGTCTCTTTACCTAATGCATTCGCTTGTTTATTGGCAAAATAAAGAGCATCCCAATCCAACTGACGATAAGCTTTATTATTCTTCCAATTATCAGTAACCTCATTAAACTGCTGCAGTTCATCGGCAGTAGGAACGGATTCCCACACGTCGAAGATAGAGCTAGGCAACTTTTTATAATAATCCGGACGCGGATCGGCTGCATTACCATTCCAGCCCAAAGCACTTTTGCCATAATTGGAATATTTGAATCCGGCACTCGTCACCAGTTTCTTATTATCATCAATGGTGAAATTCCATGAAGCGATGGCTGATGGCTCGAACTGGCGTACAATACGCGCATTTCTTTTTTCTCCATTCTGATATCCCCAGTTCGGATTATAATAATGACTGTTTGCTAAATAATAGGCTTCTTCAGTTGCCGCCATTTGCTGCCCTCTCTCTGTAGGTGTTCCCCAAGTTGCCAAAGAAAGACTATGGCGATCATTGAATACTTTCTCTGCACCGAGGAAGTAAGAAAAAGAGTTGTACTTGATTCCTTCAATATTTCCCTCGTTACCCCAACGATATCCCAATGAACCGGTAAAGGCCCATCCATTATTCATCAGACCTGTAGAATAAGTATACATTCCACGCAAGATATAGTTGCGGTTACTACCTGATAAGGTTAGTTTTGAACCGGCCGCATATTGGCTGGCACGTAAATTGATATTGGAAGCTCCCCCTATGGCTCCGAAAGTAAAGTTGTTAATTTCAAAAGGACCGATCCCCTCCTTATTACGGGTAGCATCGTTTAATCCTCCTATTAATCCGTAACTGAAACGTCCTGTTTCTGCATCATTAAACTGTACCCCATTGATATACATGTCACTATACTGGGAATCATATCCCCTCACACGAAATCTCATTGGGCTAAACAGATAACCTACATTTGACAGATAAACATCATTGTTAGAAGTGACCAATGCAGATGTGCTCTGTGCTGCATCATCATCCTCATTCAATTGTGATTCTGTAAACATGAAAGAAGCATTGTCCTCACGGGCGTTTTGCTTTGCCTTTTGCTGAGCAAAAAGTGCTGGCATTAAGCAAAATAGCACGATCGCTAACCCTAGTCGTTGTTTCATAATTTAATTTATATTAATGTTAATTGGTCTTTCGCTTTGCAACACAAATGAAATAAGCTGTTACGCAAAATAACAAAGAATTTTATAAATAACAATGTTTTTTACAAAAAAAGTAACTCGTAAGGGTGGGTTTTTCGTTTTCTTTTTAGATATTTGTCATACAAATGACAAATTACCCACTTTTAAAATCAATTTCAAAGATGAAAAAAAGCTTAATGACTTTAGGTGTACTCGCTCTTTTCGTCCTCATGGCCTATGGACAGGAAAAGAAATTTGCCCTCTACAGTGTAGCGTTCTACAATATGGAGAATTTGTTTGATACCATTCACGATGAAGGTAAGAATGACTACGAGTATCTTCCTAACGGTACTAATCAGTGGAATACGATGAAGTATAAGGCTAAGCTGAAAAACATGTCGGAAATATTAAGCCTGTTAAGTACCGACAAGTTGCCAATGGGTCCCGCCATTATCGGCGTTTCTGAAATCGAAAATTACAGAGTATTGGAAGACATACTGAAACAACCTGCTTTAGCGGACAGAGGGTACCAGTATGTTCACTACGAAGGAGAAGACCAACGTGGTGTGGACTGTGCTTTTTTCTATAATCCCAAATTGTTTGAACTGACAAATAGTAAACTCGTACCTTATGTATATATCAATGATACAGTGCATAAGACACGTGGTTTCCTGATTGCCAGCGGCAATATCGCAGATGAGAAAATGCACTTTATCGTCAATCACTGGCCTTCGAGAGCTGCCGCTTCTCCAGCACGTGAACGCGCAGGAGAACAAGTTAGAGCTATCAAAGATTCACTGTTAAGGGAAGACTCCGCAGCCAAAATTGTTATCATGGGGGATATGAACGATGACCCGATGGATAAAAGTATGGCTGTAGCACTTGGAGCTAAACGGAAACCTGTTGATGCAGGTCCTACAGACTTGTACAATCCATGGTGGGATACTTTGAAGAAAGGATATGGAACTCTGATGTACAAAGGTAAATGGAATTTGTTCGATCAAATTGTATTCACCGGAAATTTGTTGGGCACTGACCGCAGTACACTGAAATTCTATAAACATGAAATCTTCAGCCGTGATTTTATGTTCCAAAAAGAAGGAAAATATAAAGGATATCCTAAACGGACACAGGCAGGTGGTGTATGGCTAAACGGATATAGCGATCACTTGCCTACTATTATTTATCTAATTAAAGAAGTGAAATGACAAAAGCATTATTTAAACTATTCATCCTGTTCATAACTTGTAGCACTGCAATCTCATGTAGTGAACAGGATTCGCCTGAACTTCCAGACAACTCAGGCAATACCAATCAAGGAATTGCCTCTATTGACCAAACACAAATCAATGCCAATGGAGGCGGATTTATCATTCGTGTAAAAGCTGATGGCACATGGCAGGCTTCAAGTAGTGAGACTTGGTGTACATTGAGTAGAACATCCGGCAATGGAAATGGCTCTATCAGTGGATATATGAAAGCAAATACCGGAGCTGAACGAAGTGTCATTATTACAATCACAGCCGGAAAAGAGGAGGCCAAATTCACACTCAAACAATTAGCAGGCAATGGTTCAAATCCCGTTCCAGATCCGGAAAAACCTTCGGGATATGCAAGCATGCTTGAGATTCCAGCGTTAAAAGGTGGAAGTATGAACCAATTTATCACTCATACAACTAAACGGAATGGCAAAGATTACCCAACTTATAGTTTGGAATACAGTTACAAGTATAAACATTCTTATTGGATAGCTTATCGTTTCGACAATACAACAGGCGGAAATGTTGGACGTAATGAAGCATACAAACCCGATCCTGAATTACCATCACAATATGCGGCAAAGCACAACGACTATACAAATTCCGGATATACTAGAGGGCATTTATGCGCATCATCAGACAGACAGTACTCCAAAGAGGCCAATCAACAAACATTCTATATGTCAAACATAAGCCCGCAATCTGGTAACGGATTCAATCAAAGTGGAAGTGCCTGGAATACGGGAGAAGACAAAGTACAAGCATGGGGATATAACATTTCAAGATCAACAGATACACTATATGTTGTAAAAGGAGGAACTATTGGAGAAGGCATGATAAAAGGATATATAAAAAATGAGATAGCTATTCCAAAATATTTCTTTATGGCAGTACTTTTCCGTAGCGGAGATAATTATAAAGCAATAGGATTTTATATGCCTCACGAAAATCTTAAAGATGATCCTGACAAAAAAGACCCAAAGAAATATCTCATGTCGATTGATGCTTTGGAACAAGAAACTGGCATAGATTTCTTCCATAATCTACCCGACAATATCGAAAATACAGTAGAAGCAACTTATAATGTAAATGATTGGCAGTGGTAAAAAACAAGACACGTTACTAGCAATCATTAGATAAAAGATTTCATGTGATTTTTAAATATAATAAAAAAGAGGGGTGCACATTAATCTGGCATACCCTCTTTTAATATTTAGTCCTGAATTTTTATTATCCAGGCATCTTTACAAATCAGGAATAGCTTATTCATCCTTCATCATCCAACAACCACCTCCATACCGGCACAACCCGAATCGTCTTCTCTCCTTCTACGATCATTTCCTCTTCGTCTCTGGTAATAATACACAGATCATCCACTGCCACATTTTCTGCAAGTTTCAGTAAGGCATTCACTTCTCGTTTTCGAGTCTCCGGATCTTTTAAACTATATGATACTTGTATGGCCTTATGCCCTTCATCCAGATAAAAGTCTACTTCTATATTCCGATGATAGAAATATAAATCATCACCATACCGTTTCTTTAATGTAACTGCCACGAGATTTTCCAATAAAGAAGTTTCCGGATCCATTAAAAACAGACTAAGTATTCCATTATCCATAAAATAATATTTTTTATTGGACACTTTATCGGCTAACTTACTAGCGTAGTTTTCTAAAGAAAACATGATCCAGGTATCTTCCAGATAATTCAAATAGTCTATAATAGTATCAGTGGTAATCTTCTTGCCTGTGGAAGATACTAAATTAGCCAGACGAGTGAAAGAAGAAGGCTGCTTCACGCTTTCAGCCAGTTTTCGAATGAGTACCTTTAACGCCATATCATTTCGAATAGAATAACGAGCCACTAAATCACCGAAGAATATCTTATTAAAAAGACTACTCAGCCATTGTCGTTTCTCTTGTCCCTCGGCCACTAACAGTTCAGGTAAACCACCAAAACGAAAGTAAGTATCGAAATGTCGGACTACCTCCGAACGGTTCTTATAAATCCAAAGCTTATCTAATTGAACACCGTTAGATGACAAATACTCACGAAACGAGAAAGGATAGACGTATTGAATCATAAAACGTCCCCCTAGAGTAGTAGCTATATCCTTACTCAACATCTTAGCATTGCTCCCTGTTACATAAACCCTGTACTTCTGATCGGCAAGCCGTCGGACAAATTGTTCCCAATGCGGTACAATCTGTATTTCATCTAAAAAAATATAGGACGATGAGAATACATCTCTTCATAACATCTCTTTATCATATCAAGATGTTCTGTATCCATACCAGCTATTCGCTCATCCTCAAAATTAAAGAAAAGAATCTCTTCCGGTGAAATACCTATCTCTATTAAATGATGTATCTGCTGATACATCAAATAAGACTTCCCAACCCGACGTAAACCTACAAAGACATAATTGAAGTTATCAGATAGAGTCACCGCACGTTTCACGAATGACACGCTCTTTACAAACTGCTGATATTCAGCTATCAATCCTTTTATCAGTTCCTTATTCATTTTACATTATCGATTATATTCGACAAATATAGATTATTTTTATCGAATATAGTCGACAAAAACACATCTATTTCATCGATTATATTCGACAAAATAGTAAATTACTAGAACTAGGACTAATGAAAAACGATCAATTGCTCCCCTTTCTTAAATATAAAAGAACAGCAACAAAACGAGATTACAAGCAATTACCACACCGAATCCTCCCAAAATCCAAGGACGAAGTTTACTCCCCTTCCCTGCAAAGAATAGAGCATAGAACATGTTTACCATTATATTGCTAATAATAGCCTGCATACTACAAGCAGTAATTATCAATGCAGCAACACTACCCGTATTTTGCAATAAGTTTAATATGAAAGGAGTGATATCACTAAAACCGGATACAAAAGAAAGGAGATTCAATCCGCCTGTACCTGCATAAACAAGTGTATAATGAGTTAAGAAAGTGAATATCACAAAGAGTACGGCAAAAATCAAAGCAACTTTAAATTCCAACGGGTTGCTACTATCATCCTCTTCTGTTTCAGCAGACTGGTCTTCCGGTCGTTTTTGCCGGGAATGGATAAACCAGGCAACAATAGCCGCGACTACAGCCATAGTCAACAGATATGGATAAATAGACAAGAAGATTTCTCTACTGAAAATAAGTATCAGTATCATAAATCGCAGAAACATCATGCTAACAGCCAGCAACATGGCAGCAACATAATCAGTCGCTTCCTGCTCTGATGCTTTTCGGCTTTTGCGGGCAAGTACCGAGATCGTAGCCGTACTGCTGTATAATCCACCAATAATACCAGAAACTAACGTTCCGGATTCATGGAATACATACCTTTTTAATAGATAAGAGAGATAGGAAATGCCGGATACTACTACTGTTGCCAACCAAATAGAATAAGGAGTAAGATTAATATCCGGAATCAGATTCTTATGCGGAAGCATCGGTAATATGATACCGCTGATAGCCAAGAACTTGGCTAACGTAATCATTTCATCATTCTTCATTCGTTGCGCAAATTCCGTAAAAGTATGTTTGAGTTCAGTCAGCAGGAGCACAGTCACAACTACCATGACATAAAACCAGGAAGGTTGGGTAGCTACGATAGGAGCCATACAATAAGTAATCAGGGCAATAATGATGGTAGTTACACCAAAAACATGAAATTGTGATTGCTTTACATAATAGTTTAATCCCAACAGCAATCCCAATACCGCTCCACCTCCCATAAACAGACGCATATCCGTAGGGTCTAAGATATAAAGCAAGTAACCCAGTATACCAATAAAGGTAAAAGTGCGGTCAGTTCCGAAAAGAGTAGTCTCCCCCTCACGCTTCAGACTGATTCGACGTTGCGAAAGTCCAATTAATAAAGAAAACAAGGTTACTAAAACAAAAGTAACCAATTCACGCGGCACATAGCTGTACAACTGTTCCATATCCATACACTGCTCTCTTTTTTATATAAGAACAAATATACGGTTTATTTGTTAACGCTCACCACGTTTTATACGGTTTTTTCATTAGCTGTGAATTATAGTAGCGTATGTCGCCCGTTACCTCCTCACCAATAAAGTCGGGTTTTACAAAAGCCTCATCTTCCGATTCCAACTCTACTTCTGCCACAATAAGTCCTTCATTCTCACCATAAAACTCGTCGACTTCAAATACATGTTTGCCACTACGTACCAAATAACGGGTCTTGTCAATAATCCCCGGTTCGCAAAGCCTCATCAATTCTTCTGCTTCTGATAAGGCCAGCTCCTTTTCCCATTCATAACGACTGGTACCGGAAGCATTAGAAGCTCCCTTTATTGTCAGATAACCTTTTTCATCCCGAATACGAACCCGGACAGTACGCCCGCGAGCACTACTGATATACCCCTGCACAATATGACTCTGCGCAAAAGCCGAAGACTTGAATTCACCGATAACTAAAAATTTACGTTCTATTTCCTGTGCCATGGCACAAAGATAAATTAAAAATTGAAAATTGAGAATTAAAAAATGATAGTTTGATACCTCACATCATGTATCAGAAAACTACAATTCTCAATTTTCAAGTCTCTATTTATTTCAGAATCTCGTCATGAACTCAATCACGATTTTGTCCCGTTCCGATTCTTTTGGAACGCCGGAGTTCTTATAGAAATATTTCTCGAAGTTCAGTCGGAGGTCGGCAATGAAAGCTTTGGAAAGACTTAATGTGATTCCGCCTGTCACACGATGTCGGGCATAATCATTTATAATCAAAGCTTTTGTCGTTTCATCCATCTTACCATCACTATGATCGGTCATCATATCATAGCGAGCCAGGAAGGAGATTTTATTGAATACTTTCTTTAATGGTAAATCGTAATTAATAAAACTATTCACCGCATGAACATCTTTAAATGCTTCGTGACCGTACATTTTATATAAATATTCCGCCTCAATATGAAAACGGTCATTCTGATAATAGACACCGGCATCGTACATATTAATCCGTACATTTTCCGGTTTTATCATTTGGGTGCTAAGTGTCAGATTCCAGTTCTTATTAGGCAGTAACTGTGCTTTTATGGAGTAATTCAGCGTTTTATGCCATTCTTTCTGATTGGTCAAACCGGAGCCGTTGAATAATCCTCCTTCAAGGATAAAAGGGAAGCCACCTTTATTCGTATAGCCAGCCGTAAAACCAACGTCACGCACATTTCCTACTTGCTTGGCAATGAATGAACGGTTGGCAAAATACTGCTGATGTGGTGAGCGGTGAGCGTCTATTGTGAAAGGAACGCGCATCTGACCAATCGTAAAATTCAGGTCTTTCACCGGAAAAACACGTGCATACGCATCAAGCATCTTGATAGAGCCTTCATCGGAAAGGTCGATTTCCGCTTTATAAGCAACTATCGGATGCACATTTCCCGAAACACTGAAGCGTGCATTACGTACTTCAAAACGGCTTTCACTTGTTTCTGTCTGATATTCGTACTTTCCCCGGATTGTTCCGTGAATCTCCGGCAGATAATCCTTAAACTCCATGGTCTGTTTATCCAGCATCTTACCATCCCCTGCATCTTCTTTTGCCTGTCCAAAGGCCATTGTCGCCAGCAAAAGCATAACGACGGTTGTTCTGATTCTACTCATTTCAGTTGTCTGCTACTAAATTCACGGCAAAAGTACAACTGTGAGGATACACGAAGATGACAAATCGAATACAGGAAAATGACAGAAAAGTTACATTTATATTACAGAGAACACAAATGCATTACAAAACAAAGAGTTCGCCACAAATTACGCAGATTAACACAGATCGGATTTGATATTTATCCTATCAATAACCAAACAATCTGGGTTAACCGTATAATTTGTGGCGAACTTATCAGCCGAAAAAGGAAAATGCGATCAGCATAATCAATGCCAAAATAATTAATGAGACGAACACTATTTTGACAACCTTCTGGGCTTGTTCTTCTTCTTTCTTACTAATTGCTACTTTTTTCTTCACCTTACCCATAATAGTTAGCTTTAAAGTTCAACGCTAACAAAGTAAGTACAAATCTATTAACTTTCCAAAAATAATTCTTGCTAATTTTATTTTTTATGATTCTTGTGAAGAAAACTCCATCAAATAAGCTTTGATAAAACCATCTATTTTGCCATCCATCACGCCGTTCACATCCGAGGTTTGATAGTTGGTACGGTGGTCTTTCACACGACGGTCATCAAATACGTAGCTTCGGATTTGTGAACCCCATTCGATTTTCTTCTTACCGGCTTCCACCTTCGCCTGTTCTGCCATACGGTGCTGCAATTCCTTATCATATAAGATAGAACGTAACTGACGCATTGCATTCTCACGATTCTTCGGTTGGTCACGGGTTTCGGTATTCTCGATCAGGATTTCTTCTTCCTCACCGGTATAAGGGTCTTTATACTGATAACGCAAACGGACACCGGACTCCACCTTATTCACATTCTGTCCACCGGCACCACCGCTTCGGAACGTATCCCAAGAGATATTGGCAGGCAAAATATTAACTTCAATACTGTCATCTACCAACGGAGTAACAAACACAGAAGCAAAAGAGGTCATACGTTTACCCTGCGCATTGTAGGGAGAAACACGAACCAAACGGTGCACACCGTTCTCTCCTTTCAAATAACCATAAGCAAAGTCACCTTCGATATTGATAGTACAGGTCTTGATTCCGGCTTCATCCCCTTCCTGAAGGTTGGCAATGGTAGCTTTATAACCATTCGTCTCGGCATAACGCAGATACATACGCATCAACATGGAAGCCCAGTCCTGACTTTCCGTACCACCGGCACCTGAATTGATTTTCAGCACACAATCCATCTGGTCGGCTTCATCACGAAGCATATTTTTGAGTTCGAGTGCCTCTACCGCCTCACTGGCTTTTGCATAAGCAGCATCTACATCTTCCTCAGTCACCAGTTCTTCTTTATAGAAATCAAATGCCAGTTCGAGTTCGTCTGCCAGCGTTTTGAGTTCGTTGTAACCCTCAATCCACTTTTGCAGGTCTTTCACCAGTTTCATTTGAGCTTCGGCTCTCTTCTGGTCATCCCAGAATCCCGGAGCTTGTGTTCTTAATTGCTCTTCTTCGACTTGAATTTTCTTCCCGTCGATGTCAAAGATACCTCCTCAGCGCATCAGTGCGCTCTTTCACGTCTTTAAGTTGTTCAATAGTAATCATTTGATTTACAAATTTATTATTTACAAATTTCAGATATCGGGGACAAAGATAAGCAAAATTCTGCTACCTTTGTTTTTGTTATTAAAATGTTGTCATATTATGAACAAACGATTGAAACTTTCTTGCTTGTCACTCTTCCTGGCATTAGTGATTTGCAGCTGTAGCTCACAAAAGAAGTATAGCTACGAAACAGTGCCCAATGACCCGCTAAAAGCCCGCATTTACACACTGGATAACGGACTAAAGGTTTACCTCACCGTAAACAAGGAAACTCCGCGCATACAAACATTTATCGCAGTAAGAGTGGGCGGGAAGAATGACCCGGCAGAAACGACGGGACTTGCCCATTATTTCGAACATCTCATGTTTAAAGGCACCGACAAGTTTGGCACAAAAGACTACGCGACCGAAAAACCTCTGCTGGATGCAATCGAACAACAGTTCGAAATTTATCGTAAGACTACGGATGAAGCGGAACGTAAGGCGATCTACCACACCATCGACAGCCTTTCTTACGAAGCTTCCAAGTATGCTATCCCTAATGAATATGACAAATTAATGGCAGCCATCGGATCTACCGGCAGCAATGCTTATACCTGGTATGACCAGACGGTCTATCAGGAAGACATTCCTTCCAACCAGATAGACAACTGGGCGAAGATTCAGGCAGATCGTTTTGAAAACAATGTAATTCGTGGTTTCCATACTGAATTGGAAGCTGTATATGAAGAGAAAAATATGTCACTCACCCGTGACAACAGCAAAGTGCAGGAAGCTATTTTTTCTTCTCTTTTTCCCAAGCATCCTTATGGAACGCAGACTGTGTTAGGTACACAGGAGAACCTAAAGAATCCTTCTATCACGAATATCAAGAACTACTATAAACAATGGTATGTGCCCAACAATATGGCAATCTGTATGTCTGGCGATTTAGACCCGGATGCAACAATTGCATTAATCGATAAATATTTTGGTGGATTGAAACCCAATCCGGAACTCCCGAAACTGGACCTTCCGAAAGAGGCGCCAATCACGCAACCTGTTGTAAAAGAGGTGTTAGGTCCGGATGCCGAAAGCGTTGCATTGGCTTGGAGATTCCCCGGTGTATCCGACAAAGACTTTGAAATCCTGCAAGTCGTTTCGCAAGTATTGTACAATGGAAAGGCAGGACTTATCGACCTTGACCTGAACCAGCAACAGAAGGTCTTGAATAGTTACGGTTACCCGATGGGACTGGCAGATTACTCTGCATTGCTGTTAGGAGGACTTCCTAAACAAGGACAAACACTGGAAGAGGTAAAAGACTTGCTACTCAGCGAAATCAAGAAGCTCCGTGCCGGAGAGTTCGACGAGAAAATGCTGGAAGCGAACATCAACAATTTCAAACTCGGTGAACTGCAAAACATGGAAAGCAACGAAGGACGTGCCGATATGTTTGTCAACTCATTTATTAACGGCACAGACTGGAAAAATGAAGTTACTGCCATCGACCGTATGGCCAAACTGACCAAAGAAGACATCGTAGCGTTCGCCAACAAATACCTGAAAGAAGATAATTATGCCGTTATCTACAAAAAGCAAGGAAAAGACCCGAACGAAAAGAAGATGACGAAACCGGAGATTACTCCTATCATAACCAATCGTGATGTAGCCAGTCCGTTCCTTGTGGAGGTACAGGAAAGCGCAGTCAAACCGATTGAACCAGTGTTTCTCGATTATCAAAAGGATATGAGCCAATTAAAGGCAAAATCGGATATTCCGGTTCTTTACAAACAGAATGTAGCCAATGACCTGTTCCAATTGATTTATGTCTTTGATATGGGAAACAACCATGACAAAGCTTTTGGAACAGCATTCGATTATCTCGAATATCTCGGTACTTCGGACATGACACCGGAAGAACTGAAAAGTGAATTCTATCGCCTGGCTTGTACTTTCTATGTTTCTCCGGGTAACGAACGCACGTATGTCGTACTTTCCGGACTGAATGAGAATATGCCTGCTGCCGTACAATTATTCGAAAAGCTACTGGCAGATGCGCAGGTTAATAAGGAAGCCTATACTAATATGACCAGCGATATACTGAAAGCCCGTTCGGACGCCAAACTGAATCAGGGACAGAACTTCTCCCGTTTGATGAGCTTTGCCATGTACGGTCCCAAATCCCCTGCCACCAATCTACTGACGGAGGCGGAACTGACAAATATGAATCCACAGGAACTGGTAGACCGGATTCACAATCAGAACAGCTACAAGCACCGTATTTTATACTACGGCCCAAGCAGCAGCAAAGATTTACTGGCTACCATCAACCAATATCATCAGGTTCCGGCAGTCCTGAAGGATATTCCTGCCGGAAACGAGTATGCTTATCTCGAAACTCCCGTTACTAAAGTTCTAGTAGCTCCTTATGACGCCAAGCAAATATACATGGCACAGATATCCAATCTCGATAAGAAGTATGATCCTGCCATTGAACCTATCCGCGCATTATATGATGAATACTTCGGAGGGGGCATGAACTCTATCGTCTTTCAGGAAATGCGTGAAACACGTGGATTGGCTTATTCCGCCTGGGCTAGCATAATGCCGCCGAGCTACTTGAAGTATCCCTATGTACTACGTACACAGATTGCCACGCAAAACGACAAAATGATTGATGCCGTCACTACATTTAATGACATCATCAATAATATGCCGGAATCCGAAGCTGCTTTCAAACTGGCTAAAGACGGATTAACCAACCGTCTGCGCGCCGAACGTATCATCAAAGGTGACATTATCTGGAGTTATATCAATGCACAAGATTTAGGGCAAAACGTAGACCCGCGCATCAAGCTCTACAACGACATACAGAACATGTCGCTAAAAGATATTGTCGATTTCCAAAAGCAATGGGTAAAAGGACGTACGTATGTTTATTGCATCCTGGGAGATAAGAAAGATTTGGAGCTGGATAAATTGAAAGCTGTAGGTCCTATTGAAGAATTGACCCAAGAACAGATTTTCGGATACTAAAAAGAAACGAGCCGGCCATAAATAATTAGCAGGTGTCAAAGCCCCCCCTAAACACAAAGTTTACCCCTGTTACAAATTGAACTGTAACAGGGGTAATACTTTTAAAGAGAGCTCCAATACACTCTTTATTGTTTCCGATTTATCATTTACGGTTTATCGTTTCATTTTTAACGATAAACCGCTTATCGCCTATTTCTCACTTTCTTCGTACATCTTCTCTATCTGCTCACTATAATTCTTGGCAACCACCGCCCGTTTCAGTTTCAGTGTATTAGTCAATTCTCCACGTTCCATGCTGAATGGCTCAGGCAGTAAAGTGAAACGTTTGATTTGTTCATAGTGCGCAAATTGTTGCTGAAGTGTATCGATCCGGGCACGGAACAATCCTACAATCTTCGGATGCTGCAACAGTTCCGTCATATCCTTATATTCAATACCCTTTTCTTTGGCATACTCTTTCACAAATCCATATACAGGAACAATCAGAGCCGAGACAAACTTACGTTGATCGGCGATAATGGCAATCTGGTCGATATAACGGTCAATGACCAACTTCGTTTCCAAAGCTTGCGGAGCGACGTATTTGCCGTTTGATGTTTTGAATAAATCTTTAATACGTTCCGTCAGGAAAAGCTGTCCATTTTTAAAGTAACCGGCATCACCTGTATGGAACCAGCCATCCGGCTCAATAGCGGCAGCTGTGGCTTCCGCTTTTTTGTAATAGCCTTTTGTGATCGTCTTACCCCGAAGCAGGATTTCATTGTCTTCACCGATTTTCACTTCAATCCCCGGCAGTACAACACCTACCGAACCGATATCATAGCCAACCGGCAGTGTACAAGATACAGTAGCCGTAGATTCCGTCAGTCCATATCCTACCACCATATTGATTCCTACCGAATGAACGAATTCATTAATCTCATCGGGAACGGCAGCACCGGCAGTCGGGAAAAAGTTACCATTCTCAATACCGATTGTTTTTTTTAGCAAAGAATAGATAGTCTTTTCGTAAAACTTATATTTCAGTTGATTCATCACCGGAGGAGTCTTTCCCAGACGCAGATAATCCAGATTATGGATTCTACCTACCCGGATAGCATCCAGCATCAGTGCCTTCTTCAACCCTGTAGTTTCGTTTATTTTTTCCTGTACCCCTGCATACACCTTCTCCCAAAAACGGGGAACACTGCACATCAGTGTCGGGCGAATTTCCTTAATGGTTGTTTGTATATCTGCCGGACGGAGATTGATACAAACCTGCACTCCTTTATGAATACAGAGATAA
Source organism: Bacteroides sp. 3_1_23 (assembly GCF_000162555.1). Lineage (NCBI taxonomy): Bacteria > Pseudomonadati > Bacteroidota > Bacteroidia > Bacteroidales > Bacteroidaceae > Bacteroides > Bacteroides sp. 3_1_23. Next base: position 62,708 of record NZ_GG774952.1, on the reverse strand, counting down.
CACCATGCTTTCTCAAACACGTGTGTTAATGGAAGGAAGTTCATCGATACATCCTTATCCGACATCGTCGTCAAACGGTCATCATGTGTATGAAACTGTTCCAGATAACAAGAATGATGAAGCATAACCCCTTTCGGTTCCCCCGTTGTGCCGGAAGTATAGAGAATATTTGCCAAATCATCATAAGAAGCCCGCTCCGTACGTTCTTCTACCGTATCATTATGAGGCAATCCCTCTCCCGTCGCCATAAATTCATCAAAATAGATAGATGATACGTCACGAGGGTCTTTTACCACCGAACGGTCAAAGATTATCAGTTGTTGCAAAGAAGAACAGAAACCAAAGATACTGAAAGCGGCATCATACTGGTATTGCTCACCGACAAAAAGAAAACGAATCTGCGCATCATTAATGATATATTGCGCCTGCGCAGGTGAACTCGTTGCATAAAACGGAATGGTAACCGCCCGGTTGGCAAATGCACCAAAGTCTACATAGAACCATTCGGGTTTATTCTGTGAAAATATACCGATATTCTCTTGTTCTTCCACTCCCAATGCCACGAAAGCATTAGCTGCTTGCCGTACTGTTCCGGAGAACTGCTTCCATGAAATAGGAATCCATTGAGCTGTCTCATAGTCACGGTATTTTAAGGCTACCTTGTCGCCATATTTTTCGGCCTGACGATGGACCAGGACAGATAAATGATGATAAGTCATACTCTTTGTATTAGTAAATATGGTACAAAGGTATTAGTTTTATTTGAAACTATTGCTCAAAACGACTATCTTTGTGCAAAGATTAAGATATAGATAAAAGATTTGCACTATGAAATATGATATTCCATATATGACAACAGAGGCTGTAAGCCTGCTTAAATCACTGATTAGTATTCCTTCAATCAGCCGGGAAGAAACCCAAGCTGCGGATTTCCTGCAAAACTATATTGAAATGGCAGGTATGCAGACGGGACGTAAAGGAAATAATGTGTGGTGCTTTAGTCCTATGTTTGATCTGAAGAAGCCGACTATTTTACTTAACTCCCACATAGACACAGTGAAACCTGTTAACGGTTGGCGGAAAGATCCGTTCACTCCACGTGAAGAAAACGGTAAGTTATATGGATTAGGAAGTAACGATGCCGGTGCCAGCGTTGTTTCGTTATTACAGGTGTTCCTGCAACTATGTCGCACTTCGCAGAAGTATAATCTGATTTATCTGGCCTCTTGTGAAGAAGAAGTTTCTGGAAAAGACGGAATTGAGAGCGTATTGCCGGGACTTCCTCCAGTCTCATTTGCCATAGTGGGCGAACCGACAGAGATGCAACCCGCCATTGCCGAAAAGGGATTAATGGTATTGGATGTTACTGCCACAGGTAAGGCGGGACACGCAGCGCGTAATGAAGGAGACAATGCTATTTACAAAGTATTAGATGATATTGCCTGGTTCCGTGACTATCGTTTTGAGAAAGAGTCACCCTTGTTGGGTCCCGTAAAGATGAGTGTCACTGTCATCAATGCCGGTACACAACACAATGTGATTCCCGACAAATGTACTTTCATCGTCGATGTCCGGAGTAACGAGCTTTACTCAAATGAAGAACTGTTTGCTGAAATCAAAAAGCATATTTCCTGTGAAGCCCAAGCCCGTTCATTCCGTCTCAATTCTTCACGAATTGACGAAAAGCACCCATTTGTACAGAAAGCTATGAAGTTAGGACGCGTTCCTTTTGGTTCTCCAACATTGTCCGACCAGGCCTTAATGTCCTTCCCATCGGTAAAAATAGGTCCGGGACGTTCGTCACGTTCACACACGGCAGAAGAATATATCATGTTAAAAGAAATAGAAGAAGCGATCGGACTTTATTTAGAGCTATTGGACGGACTTCTGATTTAATAAAAGTCATTGGTGAATTGATAGTGGTTATCCTATTATATAGTTCTCAACTATCAATTCACCCATACAATAAAAACAAAGCAACGATTATTCAAACAACTTCGATAAAGCTTCCTCCAGTTTTTCACCCCTTAAATTTTTGCCTATAACAATTCCCGTAGGATCTACAAGGAAAGTTCTGGGTATAGCATAGATACCATATATATCAGAAGCATCCACATCCAACAATTGTACCCAATTCATTCCAAGTTCTTCAACAGCAGCCCTCCAAGGTTTCAGTTTCCGATCTGTGGATATGCTAATCACCTCAAATCCCTTAGAAGCATATTTTTCATAGGCAGCTTTCACATTGGGCATTTCATGCCGGCAAGGTCCGCACCATGAAGCCCAAAAGTCAATCAAGACATATTTTCCCTTACCCACATAATCAGACAAGAGTTTCATGTTACCTGCATTGTCTTTCACTTTAGCATCCGGGAAACGTTCGCCAATCTTTATCTTGGCATCCATCTCCTGCCGTTTCTTTCGTTCTTCACGCTGTTCCGGAGTCATTTTATTTTCAAGTTCCGCCTTCCTTCGCAGCTCTGCTTGGTTCTTCTTTTCCACAATATTTCTCACCAAATTATTTTGTGAAAACAGAGGCGAAGCTTCTTTCATCAGAATCTTCATATCATCAAAAGGCATCATCATACCTCCAACGGAGAAAAGATATACACCCACTATACTATTCTTATAATCCTTTATACAATGTGATACTGAATCCATTTGTGCAAGAAATTTCTTCTCTATTTTATCATATCTTGCTCTAAATGCAGTATCATTCACCATCTTATCAGCAAATTCTTCAGATTTCATTCCAGTCATTAACTTATAAATACTATCTGATGTTTTCAACATATTATCCATTATTAGCTGCATACGATTCAAAGCTATATTCAATGAATCATTTAAAGGCGTTCCCCCTCTCTTATTCGCAGCAATATTTACTGATATTTCTCCTTTTTCGAAAATCAACGGATAGGTTTCTCCATCCATATCCTTGATGATTGCAATATCCGGCATCCGATGTACACCAGAAAAAGAGAACTTACCTTTTTCCACTGTTGTACTGTCCAAAACGACTTCTTTGGCTTTCTCTCCATCTCCCATCAGGCATAAATACAACAATTGATTATTCAATTCCTCATTAGCAATACCTCGGATAGAGAATTTCTCTTGGGCAGAAGAAAATATAGCAATAGCACAAAACGTGCATAAAATCATAATTCGATTTCTCATATAGAATAAATTTATATCAAAAACAGTAAACACTCATGTTCAATGCCTGCTATTATCATTTCAAATTCTGATAATCATTTAAACTAATAATAGATCTTCTTATTTTTCTTATCGGAAATAGTCTGATAATCTTTCACCTTTACATTAAAATATGATTTAGACTTTCCATCATCATTAGAAGGCAACTGTTCTTTATCTTTTTTGTGTGGCAACTCAAGAATATCTATTTCTTTCACACTCTTCTTCAGTTTCGGGAATAAAAGACTGATATAAATATATTTATGATTAAATCCTTTGACAGCCAACAGCCTACCTATCGGAGCTCCACCATCATATCCTCGTACATTATACTCATCGCCACTTTTCTTATCGATAATCTTAAATCCCGGACTATAATACAACCATTGCCAGTCCCAATAAATAGGTTGTATAAATGTCACTTTAGTATCATTCTTTCTCCTTTCAATCGAATATAAAGAAGGACTTGTAGACATCCCATTTTCATACGCTTTCTCATACACTTCTTCAGGAACTATAACTATACTATCGCTTGGAAGCATATAGGCTTGTGCATATAATTCTTTATCACGTTTCTTCTTTTGCTCATATTCTTTCAACCGCTGTTCACCTCTTTTTACTCGTTCACTTTTCTCTGATCTAACCACTTTGAATGTCTCTGTCTGGAGTTGCTTCACTAACAACGGCATTGTCTCACGCATAACAATCAATGAAGCCTCTTTATATTTCTTACCTACGGGAGATTCATAAAATGCAGCAACAGCTTTTAATTCTTCCAAAGTTAAATGCTTCTCATAAACAGGCATATACATTTCAAACACCTTACTTTCTATTTTCTCTTTCCAGTTTTTAGAAAACTCATTCCAATAAGCCTCATCCTTTTCCGGCGCATTTAATTTCATCACAGATGTGATTTTTTGGAAGAAGTCATCCGTAGTAGCCGAAGCACCGGAAAGTACCATAATCTTTTTCAACGTTTCTTTGTACTCATCTGTCGCATTTGTATTTTGTGCAGAAGCTGGTAAAATTAAAGTAAACAGTGCAATTATGCACATCATTACTTTGGGAAGGAAAATGTTTTTCATAATTATCTGATTTTATTTATTTTGATTCCATATTTTATTTTGCATTTCCTACAAAGATACACATTAAATCTATATCATTTAATAGAATAGTACAATCAATGAGGCTACTATCCGGCTGCCCTGCAATGTATAGATAAACGAAATACCCCCTATTCATCCCTAATTATAACATTCATCCCCCTCTCTTATCAAAATGGCTTTGAACAATTCATTTCATCTTTTGATATGATATTATTATCTTTTTCTCACATACTTCGTTCATTTTTCGTAATTAACGCTATCTTTGCAATAGGTCGCTAAATCTAAATAAGGCTTTCAAAATACATAATATACGAATATGAAAAAGATTTTATTTTTATATATCATTCATCTAGGATTTGCCCTACAACCCATACAAATTCAAGCTTGTTGTCTCGACAATGAGGTTGTTCTCGCCAATGGAACTGCCATTATTCTACAATCACCTAAAGTGGACAATACCAAAACCATTCAGTTCATCAAAGATTTCTACGCAAACTACGTTTTTGGAGCAAAAAATTATGTTCCGGCAGTAAAAAAGCATTGTACAGCCAAATTGCAAAAGCAGCTGAAAGATAACTACGAGTATGACGGCGAAGGATATGCGATATGGAACTTCCGAACAGGTATGCAAGACGGACCAAGCGACATATCTAAAGTAACATCAGTAACTACATTGGGAAATGGTTTATACAAGGTCAATTTCATTGATATGGGAATAAAGGGTAACCGTACTTTGAAAATTATCGACGTAAACGGGACACTGAAGTTCGATGCTATTAAATAATCCCCTCTAAGCAGATATATTATCAATTTAACAGATAACTAAAAAAGCCTTACTATTCAATCAAACAATGAAAGTAAATCATCTATAAGACTACATCCTTCACCGCTTTCACCTTCTTCCTGAAACCTCCACCCAAAGCAGGAAAGCGGGTGAAAGCGACCATGAAAAACCCTTCCATCCTACTTTCAAAGGTTTCACCTACACACTTCAAAAGTTCCGCTTACCGCCGGAGCACATCACGAGACACCCCGTAATAACCTGCTGAAGCCACATAAATCGGCTGCATACGTTTGCCGATATTTTTCAATTTGCCTTCTTCCAGTAATCGCCGGAGGTGACGGTTCGCCGTAGTCCGTGTCATGCAGCATACCTCCTGAAAATCGTAACGAAGCATTACGTCATGATCGGCGAAATATTCCTTCAGCCGCATATCTATCTCCACTACCGACAAGGATTCCGAATGGCGTGCATACTTGCTCCGGCTGCCCTTAACACCTACCAGTTCCCCTCGCAAACGAGCGTCGGGACGAAAACCGATTGTTTTCAACTCCATTTTCAACCATTTGTTCTTAGTGCTGCGAGTCACTTTTTGTGTACTCCGCAAGATTGGAGCAAAATAGCCAAGTCCCTCAATATGCACCTCACGTCCCTCGCGCAGTTCTTCACCACAAATTTGGGCAAGCATCTCGAACGCATTTTTTACATCACCTACGGAAAGCGAACTGCGCCCGTGAATCATCCGGCACAGTTTATCCGTTCCCACCTTACCATTCAAAAAAATGCGGGGATGCAAACCTTTCTCTTCCGAATCGTCGGACTCACCGGGATTCTCATACCAATCGTAAAGTATAGCCATTAGTAGTTAACGTTTTGATAGTGATTATATTTCATGTAAAAACTTTAAGCTTATTATTAAACCACTACCGTGGTTCATTCAAATCACAGTTGTTATCCAATTAAATCACCTTTGTCATTTGATTGGACCACGAAAGTGAATCATCAATAACTCTTCGTCAAAGATACGATAAAAAATAGAGAAAAGGACGATAAGAAGCCGACTTCTTCAGATACGTAGAAATTAATATTTTTTCCGGAGAAATACTTGCAAACCGGTATCATCCTATAGTACCTTCGCAGTATCAGCGCTGAACAATAAACCGATTTTAATCACTTAAAAATAGAAAAAATGATGAATGCAATAACATTGATATGGAAACAGGTATTGAAGGAACTAAAATTGTTTCAAATGAAGGAGAACAAAGAAGATGCAGTTGAGAAAACAGACAAAGAGCCACAGAAAACGCTAAAATGTCATGAAGCTAAATATACCATTCCCCTGCCGGACACTGCACCGCCTACTGGAAGGGAGAAAGAGACAGAACGAAAACAACCGGTCCGATTAACCCAAGAGGTACGTACATTCCTGCAAAAACAGTATGATTTTCGTTACAACCTATTGACGGAAGAAACGGAATATCGTCCTGCCAACAAGCGTGCCGTTCCTTTCGAACCTGTAAGTAAGCGGGAACTGAACACTTTCTGCATGGAAGCACACGACCAGGGCATATCCTGCTGGGATAAAGACTTGAGCCGTTACATTTATTCCACTTGTATTCCCGAATACCATCCTTTCCGGCTTTACATGGAAGAACTGCCCGGCTGGGATGGGACAGACAGACTGGAGGCTTTGGCACGGCGTGTCTCTGACCATCAGCTCTGGATAAAAAGTTTCCATACCTGGATGCTGGGACTCACCGCCCAATGGATGGGCATGACGGGAATACATGCCAACAGTGTAGCCCCCATACTTGTCAGCAGCGAGCAGGGACGACAAAAATCCACATTTTGCAAGGCACTGATGCCGCCGGCATTGTCACGTTATTACATGGACAACCTGAAACTGTCTGCACAAGGAAAACCCGAAAGGTTACTTGCCGAAATGGGACTTCTGAACATGGATGAATTTGACAAGTACGGAACGCAGCAAATGCCATTATTGAAAAATCTGATGCAAATGGCAAACCTGAATATCTGCAAAGCTTATCAAAAGAATTTCCGCAACTTGCCGCGCATCGCTTCTTTCATCGGTACAAGCAACCGTTTTGACTTGCTCACCGATCCCACCGGTAGCCGGCGATTCATCTGCATTGAAGCAGAACATCTGATCGACTGCGAAGGTATCATGCACGATCAGATCTATGCCCAACTGAAAGCTGAACTGCTCTCCGGCATCCACTATTGGTTCACAAAAGAAGAGGAACGGGAACTGCAACGCCACAATGCTGCTTTTTATCATCCGTGTCCGGCAGAGGAAGTCTTTCATGCCTGCTTCCGGATAGCTAAAGATGATGAAGAGGGAAGCGAACGGCTCTCGGCTTCGGACATATTCAGGAGACTGAAGATGTATAACCCCGCTGCCATGCGTGGAAGTAATCCGGCTACGTTCGCGCAAGTTTTGCTTGCGGCAGGGGTCACCCGCAAACATACCAAATATGGGAACGTGTATTTGGTGAAACCGATGAAAGCGGCATAAAGCTCCAAACAGAGGGAGGGTTCACCCGTAAGAAGCTGGGGAAAAACTGTTTACAAAGGGGTGAAAGAGGTGAAAAGAGAAAGAGGATATTAAGAGGGAAATAAGCTATAAACAATAAGATTTTGAATAGAAAATCAGGAAAAACTTGATTATCTATTCAAAATCTTATTGTTTCCGGATATTTATCCTACTATCCATTTACTGCCCGGTATAAACGAGATTATCTTAGTTGTTACAAAACAACAGATAAACGTAACCACTGCGATACATGGTATAGCGGCAACAGTGGGAAGCGCCAATGTATCTTTGAACACAGTCACCCACAGTCCGAGCCAGAATATGTGCATAAGATACATACCATAGCTAAGTTTCGATGTTTCCGTCACCAACTTGGGAGCTTGCGGACGTTTGATACATGTAAACATAAGGAATGTACCCGTTGTGAGAAGCACACAGTTAATCGTACAGAAAGCCCATCCTATTTCTATTACAGGTGTGGAATGGAGTTCGCCGGGTATAGCCTGCACATAGAATGAATAAATAGTCCATACAGCACCGATCACCATTAAAATAATTCCTATAATGAAACGTTTGGAACGGTTCCACGTAAGGTGTACACGAATGTAATGCGCTAGAACAAGATAGCCCAGATAACCGGAGAAGTACCACAACATGTGGTATTCATTCCAGAAACATTGTCCCCACACTTCACCGCACCAACGATTGAGATAAGGCATACAGGTTGACAACACGAACAGCCCTATAAAGAAACGCTCTTCTTTAGCCGTGGCTTTTCTCAACCATGGGGATATAATTGGGATAAACAAATAAAGGCTTATCAGAGGATACATAAACCACAAGTGTCCGGCTAGCGTCGGAAAATTCAGGAATATCCGCGACAAGTCCTTCATAGATGTTTCTCCGTCTATCTGTCCCCACAACATAGGTAGAGTGCTGTACAGTAGCATGAATATGAAAAACGGTGGAAGGATGCGAAGACAGCGCTGGCGATAGAATTGCCACATAGACTGCTCTTCCTTCATCGGTGCAAGCAGGAAGGCAGAGACTATCATGAACAGGGGTACCGCCATACGTGAAAAGCCATCGTATACTGATACCCATAGCCGGTCTGCTTCATTCGCTAGAAAAGACTGCGGTCCTGCCATATCGGTGGATCCGGGAGCACCGTAGAAATTCTCACTGGCATGAACAAGGATGACGAGAAAGCATGCAAACACACGGATGTAATCTAAAAAAACAATACGTTTCATTTATTCTAAGTTTTCTAGTTATTAATTTATTCTTTTGTATTCGGGAACGCAGAGATTCTCAACCGTGCCGCACCCATAGGGATCAATGTTATTTCTTCTTTATCACCTTTCACCGCATCTTCTTCCGGCAATACGCCACACAGTCCTGTTTCGTCTATCTTCCATTCAGGTACCGGACGACCGATAGCTTTTACTTCTAAAGGTACACTGGCTACTGTGAAAGGATAGTTGTCAGCCGGCCAGGATTTACGGATGACCTTGAAATTCTTCAAAGGTTCTTTCTTATCCAATACCAATGAATAATTCCAGGGGCTATCCGGATAGATTTCAGTAGTAGGCCATTTCTGGGGATCAGCACCTTTCTGCCATTTTGAATCACCGATAGCAGTCTCGCGACTGTCTTTCTCTACATATTTCTCTGCAATCTTAAGAGACAAAGTCAAAGGTCCGTAATCTACGCTTACGCTGTTTTTATTAACCTGCCAGGTACGCATAGACAAAGACATCGGAAGAGTCAATTCCACACGGTCACCATTCGCCCACTCGCGATTGATGCAAAGATATTTTCCCGCTACAGGAGCTGCACTTACCTTCTTGCCATTCACCCGCACTTCCGCCTTTTGAGTCCATGAAGGAATACGAAGATAAAATGGAAAAGCGACCTTTTCATCGGTAGAAACAGTGAAGGCAATAGCTTCTTCAAAAGGATAATTTGTCTCTTCGTGAAGAGTGATTTCCTTGCCGTCACCCACTTTCACTGTAGCTTTGCAAGCTGCATAAATAGCTGTTGCCACTCCGTTGTCGGGAGTTGCCAGTACCAGATGTTCGGTGAAGTAAGGCCAGCCCTGTGCATGATTATGTTGGCAGCAACGACTGCTGAAAGGATTCATCGAAAGGAACGGGCCACGATTGTCAATGCCCGGATGATGATTCTTCGAATCACTGACAGCATGGTTCGGACAAGTGATATAACGCAATGCCTTGAAGTCCGGCATCACGGCAGCCGGATAAGAGTTGAACGCTACTTCTTCACAGTGTTCCGCCCACATGGGATCTCCTGTCATGCAAAGCATGATTTCATCAGAAGCCATTTGTTCTACCAAGCCGCAGGTTTCCACTCCCTGTCGGGGATCGATATATCCTAAACGGGCATTTTCGTCCGCACCGAACATACCTCCGGGAACCTGACCAAAAGTACGCCGTATCAGATGATGGACATTATAAGAGGCTTTCAGCATCGCTGAATCTCCGGTCTGCATATAATAAGTGGCAGGTTCACGGGAACATTGGGCGATATTTACATTGTGCCAGTTAGGTAAGGAGGTGGATTTCGTCCAGTCGGCTGTGTTACGGTGAATCTTCTCGGCTAATTCGAGTAGGAAAGCATCCCCAGTATGGTTGTAAAGCCAGTAGATACTGATGATGTTATCACCGCCACGGCTTTTCTCCCAATAATCTTCCAGAAGTTGGTCATCGGGAACAGTCATCTGCCACTTGAAGTAATTCGTCATCAGGTCAATGACACGCTGATCTTGAGAATATTCATAATAAGATTGCAGACACCAGAGCATAATCATCTGTGCCCAAAGTTCGCGTTTGCCGTTACGTTCATTGACCGGACCGAAATAGCCATCCGGCTGGCGACTGGCAAATACACCTTCAATCCAATATTTGGTTTCTTCAATCATCTTCGGGTCATTCAGGATATATGCTAGATTGCCATACCCTTTGAGCCAGTAAGGGACTTCCTCCCAGCCGTGATCGCCACCGGTTGTCAACCAGGCATTATTATCCTTTTCCAGCCAAGCGCTGATTTCTCCCAAGTGTCCGGTCAGACCGTCACGTTGCAACTCCAGATACTTCTTCACCCAGCCTTCAGGCTGAATACTACCTACCGGCAACTTTATAAAATTCAACGGTCGAAGCGGAGCGCGATACCCGATATAATTGGTATTGACGGACTGTATGTCCGGTCGGTCCACTACCGTCACCGTACCACTAGAGGAAGCAGGCGCACAAGCTGTAACCGCCACTCCAAGCACTATCGATGCAAAAAGTCCTTTCGTTTTATTTTTCTTCATTTCGTCTATTCTACTACTTCCGGAAATCATCCTAATTTCCCTATGAACCCAATTGAGCACTAACAAATTACATTAAAATAAAGAACGGATAATCTCTAATCAGACAACCCGTTCTTCAATGGCATGAACTGCCTTTATAACCTATTTATCAACAGAGAATTTGAAGATACATTGGCTTGTATACTTTTCGCCCGGGCGAAGTACAGCCGACGGCCATTCCGCTTTGTTCGGAGTATCCGGATATTTCTGTGTTTCGAGACATACGGAAGCACGTTGGTTGTAAGTAATGCCTTTCTTTCCTGTCAGTGAACCATCGAGGAAATTACCTGCATATACCTGAATACCCGGTTCATTAGTATAAACGTCGAGTACGATACCAGTCTTCGGTGATTTCAAAGAAGCGCATTTACGGGTTACGTCGCCTTTCGTGTTCAATACCCAGTTGTGATCGTAACCATTGCCATTTTTCAGCTGTACGAAATCATAGTCGTTGATACGTTCGCCTACCGGAGTCGGGGTGCGGAAATCCATCGGAGTTCCTTCTACCGGAACGATCTCGCCAGTTGTCATGAAGGTACTGTCCACCGGAGTATAATAGTCCGCATCCACCATCAACAAATGACCGGAGTTGTTGCCGGCATCGCCTTCAAGATTAAAATAAGAGTGGTTGGTCATATTTACAATCGTCGGTTTGTCTGTTTCCGCTTCGTATTGAATATCGATGGCATTATCGTCCGTCAGTTTCATCACTACCTTACAAGTGATGTTTCCCGGAAAACCTTCTTCACCGTCTTCTGCACGATAAGTCAACTGCAATTCCTGCGGATTCAACAATTCTGCATCAAACACCCGGTATTGGAATCCTTGCGGTCCGCCGTGCAGACAATGACCGTAGTTATTGCGGGGAAGCTGATATTCTACACCATCCAAGGTGAACTGTCCCTGATTGATACGATTGGCATAACGTCCGATAGTCGCACCGAAATCCGAAGGCTTGCTGATATAGTCCTGAATAGAATCGAAACCGAGAACAACGTCACGCATCTGTCCGTCTTTGTCGGGAACCATCACTGAAACAATACGTCCACCGAAGTTCGTAATACAAACTTCCATGTTGTTCTTGTTACGCAGAGTGAACAAATCAGTCTTCTTTCCATCTACTTCTGTCTGGAATTTACTCTGCAGTAAACCGGAATCTGTAGCCTTTTCAGCTTTCGGAGTACAAGCTGCCATTAAAAGGGCGGCAACTGCCCATACACATAACTTTTTCATGATACAATTGGTTTTTAAATATTAGTTTTCAGCTATTCATATTTAGATGCAGACGACGCGGATAACGCGTTTTTTCTAATTTTGCATCAGAAAAAGAGCCGCATCATCCGCGTTATCCGCGTTCAATTTACTATGTCAGCATATCACTGTATACTATTCAATAAATCTACCTTTCCTTCATTAACCAGCTTCAAAATCAACTCACCGAAAAGAGTATTCTGCCAGGCAAACCATGCACGGGTAAATTTCTTCGGATTGTCCTTATGGAAAGATTCGTGCATAAAACCGGTACCGGCATCCGTGTCCATCAACATCTTGATACAGGTCTTGATTTCGGCATCATTCTGACTTGTGAAGGCTTTCATCATAATACTCATCGGCCACACCATATCGTAACCGATATGCGGTCCGCCGATCCCTTCGCCTGCCTTGCCTTTAAAGAAATAAGGATTGTCCTCACTCCACACAAAACGGCGGGTATTCTGATAAATCGGATCGTTTACATTCACATCACCCAGATAAGGCATCGCAAGCAAACTCGGCACATTGGCATCATCCATCAGATGATGATTTCCAAAACCATCTACCTCGAATGCATAGATTTTACCATATTTAGGATGATTATACACCGCATATTTCTTTAAAGCTGTTTCCACCTCCTGCGCCAAGTCCTTACATTCTTTAGACAAAGCTGTCTTCTTGTTTACCTTCTCCAAAATCTCGGCTGCCTTACGCAAAGAAGATACGGCAAAGAAATTGGAAGGAACCAGGAATTGAAGCGTAGTAGCATCGTCCGAAGGACGGAAACTGGAAACAATCAAACCGACAGGTTTCACCGGTGCTCCCAGACCGTCATTGCTCACAGTATCTAGTGCACGTTCCGTCTTACGTTGGAATTTATAAGGGCCTACTCCATCTTTACGTTGCTGTTCTTTGAATGTTTTCAGTACATTAGTGATTGCCTGAATCCATTCTTCGTTGAATATACTTGCATCTCCGGTAGTCTTCCAGTAATGATAAGCCAAGCGCAACGGATAACACAAGGAGTCAATTTCCCATTTACGTTCGTGGAGTTCCGGCTTCATATCGGTAAGGTCACTCATCCAATGACCGTCAGGAATAGCGCCGTCATTAAACGCATTTGCATACGGATCGATATTGATACATTTGAACTGGCGGAGAATAACACCTGCCAGCATTTCTTTCAGTTCAGGATCCGCATTAGCTAATTGCACATAAGGCCAGACCTGTGCACCGGAGTCGCGTAGCCACATGGCGTGAATATCGCCCGTATATACGAACGTATCCGGTTTGCCATCGCTTCCTTTACGGAAATGTACGGTTGTATCCAGTGTATTCGGGAAACAGTTGGTAAACATCCATGCCAACTTCGCATTCTTCAAAAGTTTCTGTACACGGAGAATCTCCTTCTCTACCGCATTGGAACAGAACAAACGATTGGATATTTCCGGGCGGTTATCTTTCTGAATAGCATCCGCCAGACATACATGCATTTCCGTCATACGGTTGGAGGCTTGTAGCTCCCCGCCACAGAGAAGCATACCTGCCAGCATACCTGCGCTGATATATTTGATATGTTTCTTCATGATTACTTCTTCTTTTTAAATTCGTTAGAGAAAGAATAAGGGAAATCGGCCTCTTTGGTACCACGTTGCTGATTAGGTTTTGCGTCCATTTTGAAAGAAATGGTGGCACCATTCAGCAGGTCCTGATGAGTCAGGTAGTTTTTGGTATATTCTTTACCGTTCAATTTCATCGACGAAATGTAACGTTTATCGTCTCCGTTATTCGGAGCGGAGATAGTCACCGTCTTTCCGTTTTCCAGATGCAGCTTCATCTCCTTGAAGTAAGGAGTACCCAAGACATATTCATCCGTACCCGGACATACCGGATAGAATCCCATTGCCGAGAATACATACCAGGCAGAAGTCTGACCGTTGTCCTCATCACCGCAATAACCGTCGGGAGCTGGAGTATAGAGCTTGTCCATCACTTCACGAATCCAATGTTGCGCTTTCCAGGGTTGGCCGGAATAGTTGTACATATAGAGCATGTGCTGAATCGGTTGGTTGCCATGTGCATAGTTGCCCATGTTCATAATCTGCATTTCACGGATTTCATGAATAACGGCTCCATAATAACTTTCATCGAAAATCGGAGGCAGGATAAATACAGAATCCATCATCTGGTTGAATCCGTCTTTACCTCCCATCAGGTCAATCAGACCTTGAGGATCATGGAATACCGACCAGGTATAATGCCAACTATTACCTTCCGTAAAGGCATCCCCCCACTTCAACGGATTGAACGGAGACTGGAACGTACCGTCTTCATTCTTGCCACGCATCAACTTATGTTTAGGGTCATAGAGATTCTTATAATTCATTGCACGCTTTGCAAAGATTTCAATCTCTTTTTTCGGTTTCTTCAAGGCTTTGCCCAATTGATAGATACACCAGTCATCGTATGCATATTCCAGTGTACGGGCTGCATTCTCGTTAATACCTACATTATAAGGCACATATCCCAATTTATTATAATACTCATGTCCTAATCGTCCGGTAGAACGAACATTCGGATGCACTGCGTTCGCTCCATGTTTCACGGCTTCCCACAATGTCTCGATATCGTATCCTTTCAATCCTTTCAGGTAAGCATCGGCAACTACAGAAGCAGAGTTGTTTCCAACCATACAACCTCTGTGTCCCGGACTTGCCCATTCCGGCAGGAATCCGCTTTCTTTATAAGTGTTCACCAATCCTTCCTGCATCTTCGTATTCATGGATGGATACATCAGGTTAAGGAATGGGAAAAGACAACGGAACGTATCCCAGAAACCGGTATCGGTAAACATATAGCCCGGAAGCACTTCGCCATTATAAGGACTGTAGTGCATCACGTCTCCTTTGGCATCTATCTCATAGAAACTTCTGGGGAACAATACCGAACGATACAGGCAGGAGTAGAATGTACGCAAATGGTCGATATCATCGTCTTTCACTTCGATACGTCCCAGTACATCGTTCCATATCTTGCGGCCTTTCGCTGCAATCTGTTCAACATTGTCCGTACCCAGCTCTTTCAGGTTCAGTTCCGCCTGTTCAGGGCTGATAAAAGAGGAAGCTACACGCACATTTACCTGTTCGCCCTTGCGGGTTTTGAAACCGATCAGTGCACCGGCATGATTGTCTGTCGCTTCCAGTTTATTGGCATCAATCACACCGCTAGCTACGGCAGCTGTATAAGTGAACGGTTTGTCGAATACCAGTACAAAGTAGTTTTTAAAGTTAGCAGGAACACCACCGCTGTTTTTAGTGGTATAACCGATAATCTTGTTCTCCGAAGGGATTACTTTCACAAACGAACCTTTATCAAAGGCGTCTACCACTACATAAGAGTGGTCGTTTTCGGGGAAAGTGAAACGGAAAGCAGCTGCTCTCTCTGTCGGAGCAATTTCGGTCACTACATCATGATCGGCAAGATATACTTTATAATAATAAGGAGTAGCCGTTTCAGCTTTATGAGAGAACCAACTGGCACGCTCATCCTGATTAAATACTGCCTTACCGGTTACCGGCATGATGGCAAATTGACCGTAATCATTGATCCAGGGACTTGGCTGATGGGTTTGTTTGAATCCTCTGATCTTGTCAGCGTCATACGTATAGGCCCATCCATCGCCCATTTTACCAGTCTGCGGAACCCAA
Organism: Bacteroides sp. 3_1_23; assembly: GCF_000162555.1. Classification (NCBI taxonomy): domain Bacteria; kingdom Pseudomonadati; phylum Bacteroidota; class Bacteroidia; order Bacteroidales; family Bacteroidaceae; genus Bacteroides; species Bacteroides sp. 3_1_23. The sequence continues at coordinate 46,741 of NZ_GG774952.1, read as the reverse complement.
AAGTTCATTCCCCAGGGCAGCGCAATGGCAGGGTAAGTATTTCCGGTAGATAATGCGTGCTTTGACTGCGTACCAACCAGCGGACTAACATAGTCCACCGGTCCGGTAATTGTTTTTGCAGTCATAGCCCATGCACTAAGTAACGTAAAAGCGAATAGAGCTAGTTTCTTCATGGTATTTTTGTTTTATTTAATCAGTTTTCCTTCAAGCATTTTGATATAATATCCACCTACAACGGAACGTGCCTGGAAGCCTCTTTGATTCGGTTCGTCTGTAAATACCCAGTCGGACATCGGAACACGGTTAGGTGTAACGTTCATAAACAGATATACGGGTTCGATAAATTTCTCAAAGGTAGCTTTGTCATTTGCCAATGTAGCTGTCCACATGATCCAGTCGGTCTTTGTGTATGTTTCACGGTTATCCAACGGAAGACCATATTTATTTTGCTTCGAAAGATAGTAAGCTATTTCCGTTTCTGCAACATTTTTAGGGAAGATTTGCAGATCCAACAGTTTATCCCACACCAAGTTATACTTCTGGCTCCATGTTCCCGGTTTGTCAAATGTGAGACGATAGTGGTCACCATCATCCGCCATTTTCACCCATTCGGCAGCCATTTCTTTCGCTTTCTGTGTGTACTTTTCAGCCACGTCTTTCTTGCCCAGCATATCTGCCAGATAACCATAAGAAGCAACACCCATGATCGCTTTGATAGAAAGGTTGGCATTGTGTGCAAAGTGTCCTGCAAAGTCATCGGTACAAAGTTGGTTGGCCGGATCAAGTCCGTACTCTACCAGATAGTCTGTCCATGTAGTCAGAGTTTCCCAATGTTTTTGTGCGTAATCTGCATTACCTTCTACCTTTGCAATGGCAGCAGCCAATACTACCATATTACCCGATTCTTCTACCGGCATATCACCGCCATAAGTCTGGCCGTTAGCCAATGGATAAGTACCGACATCATGTGCAGCAAATGGTTTCGCCCATTTTCCGCTTTCGCTATAATAGAAGATATGGTTCATGGTAGCCTTCACCAACTCCGGATTGTAGTATAAGAGCAACGGAGCTCCCGGATAAGTCAGGTCGACTGTTCCGATGGAACCATTACTGAAGTTCTCCTTAGAAAGGAATACCAAGTCGCCATTCGGAGCCTGTACCAGTTTATGTGCAGCCAATGCCTGACGATAAGCCAATGCACAAAGTTCGGCATATTTACGTCCACCGGCAGCAGTAGCTTCTTCCATCAGTTTCTTGTCGAAAGCAGCACTGTTCTTCATTTGTGTCTTGTATTCTTTCTCCGCTTTCTGGAATTGGGAAACAATCGTTTCATTGCCCTCACGATTCCAGTAAGGACGCAGGTTATCACCAAAGTATTGGATAGAATAAATATCATCATATCCGATCAGCAGATGGCCATCAGCTTTTTGTGTTTCGCCCAATGAACGTACCAAAGCCAGTTTATCATAACCGTTTGTGGTAGGAGCTTCCAGTTTATTGGCTACGAAGTTCTTGCGCAGCTCTCTGCCGTCACCGATTGCATAGGTACTGTTTTCCTTTTCAGCTGCCAGATAGAAATGTCCCCAGTCAATACGAACATCATCACCCTTTTTCTTCAGAATATCCTGATTGCGGCTTCCGGTACGAAGGAATAACAAATCGCCGTCAGTAAAGCTGTCGGCAACAGATTCCTGGTGAGGTTGGTCGATTGCCCATTGCGGAGATGCTTCGAAATACAGTTCAACCTGATGTTTCTTTCCATCATTGGAGGCTACTTCATAAGAGATATAGTTGACAGGACGTGACAACAAGTCCAGATTATCCATGAACATAGGAGCGGTAAATGTCAGTTTCAGATCTACCGGACCACAAGTAAATGTATAATAAGTCTGCATAGGCTGCACGTCTGCAGATGTTTGTTGTGCTGTTTGATGGAAAGAACGGTAACCGTCCAGTTCTACCAACAATCCGAAATCCAGTAATCCGTTTCCTACACGGTTACGGCAATAGCCGGCAATCAGATTCTCACCCGGTTTCAAAGAAGCTACCACTTCTTCGGGCAGTTTCACTCTCTCGTTCTTTTTACAAGCATTACCTGTATCTACCACTTTGATGCCGTTGATATAGATAATAGCATCATCGTCATGAGAGAATTCAAGATATACATTCTTTCCTGTCAAGTCTTCCTGAATATCAGCTACCCGGCGTACCCAGATAAATTCTTCACCCCATTGAGTCTTTGCTGTATGTTCATTCTCCATGGTTCCGAAGGCAGCTTCGCCTTCTTTCCATGCTTTATCATTAAATCCAGCATTCTGCCATCCGTCAGCAGGCTGTTGAGTGGTATACTTTCCCGTCCAGCTACCTTGTTCGGATGTTTTCACCAAAGGACGTAGTTCCAGTTCTTCCGTTCCCATGAAACGGTAGGTTTGTCCGTCTACTTTTGCAACACCAAGTAAAGAAAAATCCTTGCCTGTCCAATGTTTTACAGGACTGTCGTATAGATTGTCCGTAGTAGACCATGCACTAGTATAAGGATCAATTGTCACCAGCGGATATGCCGGAGCACGTAATTCATTCTTCTCGTGCTGTTCTACCTGGGTCTCACAGCTACAAAATACAGAAGCTGTTCCCAGTAACAGCATCATCAGTTGTTGTTTCATAATTTAAATCACCTGTTTATTTAATCTATTTTACGCAAATTCCGTCGTTTTCTATTTATTTTTTAGCCGGAAACAAAAGCATCAATGCCGGTATACCGGAAGCAGAATAACTGTCGATTTCCGCACCTTCCGGCAACTTTTTATAGTATTCGCCTCCACATACGTTCCGTGTCTTATCTCTGTTTGCCCAACCTGTTTTGATGGTACGTTTCAGGAACGGGAGATATTGGGTTTGTCCGCAATCATACACCAACCATGCCATATATTCCGCAAAGATGGCAGTATAGATACCCTGTTCAATACCACCTTCGAAAGGTAGCACTTTATGTTCTGCAGACATATCTTTCACTGTATAGTCTGCTGCCAGAATAGCATTGTCCAGATAACGTTTCTCTCCGGTCGCCTTATAAAGCAGTATGGACGCTCCGATAAAGGTTGCCTGATTATAGACATGTGCTTTCCAGTCAGGATTACCATTTCCATGACGGCTATCGGCAATCTTTCCTGTTGCTTTATCCAAGAGATTTTCCACTCCCCATTCATAGATTTCTTTACCTTTGGCAAGATATTGAGCTTTCGTCTGATAATCCGGCCGTTTGTCGGTCGATTCTTTTCTATTTTCAGGCACGTTATTATAGAGGGTTAATGCTGCAACAACTGTCGGAAAGTTGATACATGCCATCTTTCCATCACCGAATTTATTCGGTTTCGGATTTTGAATGGGTTGCCATTGCCAGAACATACCTCCGTTTTCTTTGTCATACGAACCGGTATCACCGACTTTTTCCGAGCCATACCATACCCGTTTGAAACTGGCTTCCGAGAGTTTCAGATATTCATCCACTCCAAAAAGTTCGTAGCCGCGTGCCAAGCTGATAGTCCACCACATGATGTCATCGTAGATGAACCAACCGGTATTTTCGTTGTTATCATCAAAATCAAACTGACAATATTGCGCTTTGTTCCCTGCGAATATTTTCTCGCAGAGTGTTTTATAATAACTTGTCTTCTTTCTGTCTTTCTGTGCCTTTGCCAGTTTATAGGCATTCATTGCCATATCCCAATAAATAGGCTGACACCAGATAGCCGCTGCTCCATTGCCACGGTCAACAGCACTTGGATAGGCAGAATTTGTCTTGTAAATATATTTATTGGAGTCTAGTAGTGTATTGTTAAATCCTTCATAAGCTGCCCATACATCTTCGTTCGTATATGCGTGCTTCTTCTGGTTTGCTTTTCCTGAATTGCCGACTGCCCATATAGTAGTTGATGCTCCCAATAGTAGTGTCAGAGCTAAAAGAATTTTGCCTTTCATGATAGTTTATAAGTTTATAAGTTTATAGTATTTTTCCTGTTACAAAGATTGCAGAAATAGCTGAAAAAAAACGATAATATTTATTCAATAAAGAACAAATACAGACCAAAACACTTTTCTACAATAAAAATAAAGGATTAATAAAGGGTTATTGGAGAATAATTCCCCCTCACTCTGTCCTTATGACAGAGATAAGGGGAATATTTAATCTACCTATTGAAAACTCATTCCGGTAAACAATTATTTGTTATCTGTAATATCTGTGGATTCAATCCATTGCCAGTTATCACCAACCAATGTTGCCGTATGGCCTTTCAAACCTGTTATTGTGCTGGTAGCACTTTGAGTAGGCTGATCACCTTTCACTTCAAAATCCCAGGCTTCTACCAAATTCGGATTATCGGCACTTACACCTTCTTCATTCCCCATATAAGAAGCATATACCTGATTTTCTGTCCGGTTTGTTTTCCAGATACGTATCTTCTTTATGTAACCGGAGAACCATTCGTTACGATTTCCATTTTTGTCCATCATACAGAATCCCGTCATGCGAATCTGATTGGCTATGGATTGTTCATTGATATACGTTCTCCAAGACTCACCCACACGAATAGGATCTCCTTGCCTCGTACCGTCAATCATGGAATAACACTTCACATCTGTCGGAGTATCAAATCCCGGCAGTCCCTTATCCCTGAAGAGGAATGCATAATGCGTCCAACGATCTTTGGTCCAGTTGTCCGACTTTTTCCATCCCGGTTCCCATTCTTGTGGATTTGTATGATTATTATCTTGCCAGTGAGCAACCATTGTTCTCAACAATCCCTTCGTACGATCCTGTGCGCGCCATCCGCTCCAATAAGGATCGTTGGTCATGGTAGAAAGGAAAGTACAGTTGTCTTCTCCCTGTCTATTGCAATATTCTTTAATATTCACCCAAAGTTCAATCGTAAATGCCTGATTGTCATCCTCTCCAAACTTCACATAATCCTCGCTATAACCAAAGTCTATATAAGAACCGGCATTTCCGTCTACAAACAGATTCCAGGTAATCTGACTGTTATCCGGCCATGCAGAATCTTCGACTTCTTCTACTTTCTTATCGGCAGCAGCAATAGCCTCATCATAAATCTCCTGCGTCATATCTGTGATGGAACCGGATTTGATTCTTTCAGCCAGACTTTCCAAGTCTTTAGCTGCACTCTCCAAAACCGACTTATTTTCTACCGGATATTGTCCCTGATGATTTCCCCACTTCGTTTCATCATTAACGATTGCAAGTATTTCATCCGCCTTAGCCAGTAAATTATTGATATATTGCTGTGCTTCCGGAGACAGATTATAATATTTTGAATTTTTAAACTCGTCAATCGCTTGATTTACCTTTGCTACAGCAGCTTCCAAAGTTGTTTCATCCAGTTCTTCGCCAGCTTCTACCCGTGTTATCAGTGCATCCAACTCGGCAATAGCAGCATTTAATATATCCTTTCCAGTTTCAGGATATGTTCCGGGAGCAGTTCCATAGGTTGAATTTTTCAATAAATAGTTCAATGACGTACGGCTTTCCTGTAAGATACTTAATTGTGTATCTGTTATGTACTCGTCTTCAATATCGTCACAAGCGGTAAATATCCCTGCCAGACTAGAAATCAGGAGGAAAGAGAGGAGCATTGCTCCCTCTCTCCATTTATTAGTTAAACATTTCATGTTTTTCATCGTTTTTACATTATTATTCAACAATACGTTGCCACTCGTAAGTACCGATAATCTTAGCAGTATGACGGCCTGTCAAATCTATTACTTCATTACCCGAACCGGAAGGTTTGGTCATGAAATCCCATGCTGCCGCCAAATCTGCTTCTTTACCCGTCACTTCTGCCGTTCCATTATAAGAATTCTGAACATATTCGTTATCCTTTGCGCTCTTCCAGATGCGGATTTTCTTCATATAACCGGCAAAGCCTTCTTCAAACAGATTATCACTGGTACGCATATAACGTCCGAAAGCGGTCATCGGGGCATTATAGTTGGCATAGTTGCTTGAATTATAGAATCTGCTACCCACGCTTCCCTCGGTTGTTTTCACTTCTCCGTTCACATACAATTTCGCACGAAGCTCCGGACTGCCCGGCAAGCCTTTATCACTGTACACAAACAAGAAATGTTGCCATTCTCCATCTTCCGGTGCCTTTAGTGACGGTTCACAGATATTTCCTCCTGTTTCGCCCCAAGTTGCACGATAAATACCACCGTCTGCATTACGCCAGTACATCATCCAGCCGTTACGCCATCCATCACCGCCCATATAAGTTGACAGGAACACATTCTGGTCTTTTCCACCACCTTTGGTTACTTTCACCCAAAACTCAACAGTAAAGGCTTGGTTTCCTTCGGTTCCGAAATTGACATATTCTTCGCTACGTCCGAAATCGATATAAGAACCACCATCACCACGTCCGTCCACAAACAGTTCAGCCGGTGTTGTTTCAGCGTCTTCTGTACGGATCGTACTCTTGAACTGTTCTATAGACGCCTTGGCTTCTGCCACATAGCGTTGTTTCTCACTTTCCGACGGAGAGGGTTGCTGATATTTGATTAAAAGTACCGCATGATTGGCATCATCTATCGCATCTGTCAGAATTGCCCGGCTTTCGGTGGGGTACTGTCCTTTCTTATCTCCGTAGTCTGAATTTTGCTGCAAATCGGTCATTTCAGCAATCAATGCATCCAGTTGGTCGATATAGGTATCTTCTATTTCAGGAGCCGCAGTATACTCGTCATGCGTTTCTTCAGAACAAGCCGCCAATTGAAGTGTCAGTACCATGCATAACACATAATACCACATTTTCCAATTTGAATATTTCGTATTCATTATTCTTCTTTTTTATGGGTTACAATTATTTATCTGCCGGAAACAACAACATCAATGCCGGTATTCCGGATGCACTATAGCTGTCAATAGTAGCGCCTTCTATCTGTGCCTTATGATATTCGCCACCACACAAATTACGTGTCCGGTCGCGATTAGCCCAGCCGTAATTAATGCTACGTTTCAAGAACGGTACGTACTGGGTCTGGCCACAATCATTCACCAGCATGGCCATGTATTCCGCAAAGATAGCGGTATAAATACCCTGTTCCACGCCACTCTCGAACGGCAGTAAATCATACGTTCCGGACATGGTATTCATTGTATAGTCAGCTCCCAAAATTGCATTGTCCAAATATGTTTTCTCACCGGTAGCTTTATAAAGCAATAACGAAGCTCCGATAAAAGTGGCCTGATTGTATACATGGTCCGACCATGCCGGATTACCTTCACCATGCTTGCTGTCGGCAACCTCTCCGGTATTGCTGTCTACCAGATTCTTCACAGCCCATTCATAGATTTCTTTTCCTTTTGCCAGATAAGCTTCCTTCGTTTCATAATGCGGACGGGTAAAATCACCGTACTTATTACTCCAGCTTTCCGGATTCGGATCAGCCACACGATCGGCAGGAACGTTATTGTAAAGGGTCAATGCAGCTACCACAGTCGGGAAATTAATACAAGCCATCTTACCATCACCGGCAGCATTTTCATTCGGATTGCCGATAGGCTGCCATTGCCAGAACATACCTCCACCCAAATTCTTTTCAGGATCTGCATAAGAACCCGTATCACCTACGCGGGGAGAACCGTACCATACACGTGCAAAACTTGCTTCTGCCAGACTGCGATACTCTTCCACTTTAAATAATTCGTAAGCACGTGCCAAAGTAATGGTCCACCACTGTATATCATCATAGATAAACCAGCCGGTATTCTCATTATTATCGTCGAAATCAAAGTTTACATAATGTGCTTTATTTCCGGCAAACAAATCATCACACAACTGCTTGTATTTGTTTTCTCTTTCCGTATCTCCTTCCGCTTTTGCACGTTTATATGCGTTCATGGCCATATCCCAATAGATCGGTTGGCACCAGATAGCGGCAGCTCCGTTATTACGGTCGGTAGCAGCAGTATAAGCGGTACTTGTTTTATAAATGTTCTTATCGGGGTCCAGTAAGTTATCATTAAATGCTTCATAGGCAGTCCAGGTATCCGCATTGGTATACTCCGGTACAATCTCGTAATCCGGAGTATATGGCTTTGCCTGTTTATCCTCATTGCAAGAGGACATACAAAGGACACCGGACATGAGACAAACTGCAGAGAAAATATATTGTTTCATCATCATTTCTATTTTATAATCAGTATTTAGAATCCTGTATTCTGAACCAAGTTTTTATCAATATCAATTTCGCCCTGTGGTATGGGGAAGAAGTACTGACGGTCAAAAATACGCTTCACAATCTCCGTACGCTTGAAGAATTCATTTCCGTCATAATTGACATTCATACCGTGAATTGCCTTGTTGAAATACTCATTTACCAATCCCCAGCGACGTACATCAAAATAACGGCAGTTTTCAAAACTCAACTCAATGCGTTTCTCCTTACGAATCAGCTCCATGACTTCTTCCGTTGTAGTCGGTTTAGGCAGATTGACTGTTTCACCGTAGCCCGGAATGCCCGCACGCTTACGGATCATGTTCATATACGTCCAGATGTCTTCATGAGTCGGGCTGACATGAGCAAGCGCTTCGATATAGTCAAAATAAATATTAGTCAGACGCAAGAGCACACAAACCAGATTCTGGTTACGGTCACCGGAATCCATACATTTACGTACTAAATAACCTGTACTCGTATAGTCATTGCTACCTTGTTCCTTACCACAGCTTCCGCTATAAGTGAAATCTACTATATAACCGCCTTCTGTTCCTTCAAACCATTTTGAATTACTAAAGGTTATGTCTGCATAGAAACGAGGTTCACGATTAACATACATCATTCTGGTTCCTACCGGTGCATATAAAGTACCGTCTATTCCTTTGTATTCTGCTGTAGAGACTCCTTCTTCTACATAATCGGATTTTTCGTTGATAATCGGAGTGACACCGTCAGCACTATAACCGGAAATAGGGGATTCTCCGTTTGACATGAAATAGGCATCTACCATTTCTTGGGTTGCTCCCAACAAGCTACCACCCCTATAGTTGGTCGTATTACCGGATCTATTCGGCATACGGTCGTACTGCATGGTTCCGGCAGCATTATCCAAACGGTAGAAAATCATTTCTTTATTGTTACCCATTTCAGAAAACAAGGTTCTTACTGCACGGCGATAAGATTCCGTCGGACTGAATCCTTCCGAGTCCGGACCGGAAACAGCAACACCGTCCTTATTGGTATACATCAAATGATAACGACTTCCGTAATTAGAGAAGAAAGTGTTACATTCATCAATCACTTTCTGCCAATTGGCACGTTTGGTAGCTTCATCCGGTTTGTTAGGGAACAGCTTTGTTCCGTCCGTATTAGCCAAGCCTGAATAGTAAGTGCACTCTCCGTTAAACAACCAGCTGGCACGATAAGTCAATGCTTCAATGATAAACGCCTGTGCAATCGCCTTGTCAATACGGCCATATCCGGACACTTTGTCGGTAGAAGCATCGTCCAATAAACCATCGTTTTGTGCACCTTTCAGTTCTGATACGATAAAATCAAAACACTCATCTACCGTATTGCGCGAGAGTTGCAACTCATCACTCGGAGTATCCATCGGAAAATCCTTTTCAAGCAAAGGAACCGGACCATAAGTACGTACTAAATAAAAATAATAGATCGCCCGCAAAGCTCTTGCCTCCGCTTTCCATTGATTTCTTTCTGTAACAGTCAGCGGTGCCTGATCTACATTTTCTGTAAATACTGCCGCTTCATGAATACCTGAAAACCAACTCTTCCAGCGATATAATACCATTGTTCCTTCAGTCGCATCGATAGAGTTGTTATTTATCAGTTTTTCCTTTTTGTCATTTGTCCACTCCGCCTCATCGCTAGCGCCCGTCCAAGGACCGGGAGTACGGTACAGACTTGTTTCATGCACCTGACGTTGGTTAAATTCATCCGGTAAGAATGTGTATACATTCGAAAGATACCGCAAGGCTCCATCTCTGGTTGTGAAAATCTCCTTGAGTGATAAACGGTCATCAGGCACCTGGTCAAAATAGTCATTACAAGATGTCGTCAAGAGACACGCCAGCAAACTTACGATTATATAATTATATTTTTTCATTATCTTTTTGTTTAGAATGTGAAATTAATACCAACTGAATAAGAAGTCGTATTCGGATAAGAAGCACCATTATCGGTATTCAACTCCGGATCCCACAATTTGAAGCGACTCAAAGTGAACAGGTTAGTTCCCATTACATATACAGCCGCATTCTTCAGATGAACTTTATTCACCCAGGGTTTCGGCAGATTATAAGAGATCTGCAATGTCTTCAGACGCAGGAAGTTCATGTTACGCACCCACCAGGTACTTTTCTGGAAGTTATTAATGCTACTGGTTGTTTCGCTTCCATAAGACAAACGCGGATAAAAGGCATTCTGATCCGGATTTTCCTCTGTCCAACGGTCGTCAATGTTAGAGTAGAGGTTACCGCTACCACCACCGCCATTAAACGGATTAATACTGCTACCGTTCAATACACGTTCGGCTCCCGCTACGCCCTGAAACATCATGCCCACAGACAAGTCTTTCCAGCCTACTGTAAATCCGAAACCATAGACAGTTGTCGGCACATCTCCACGAGAAATGTAAGTCTGGTCGTACGCATCAATCTGACCGTCATTGTTCAAGTCCTTGTATTTGATATCTCCGGCTTTCACTGTTCCAAACTGTGAAGCAAACGGTTTGGGAGTAATGGCTTTATTGGCAGCCGACAAAGATTCCCAACGTGCCATATCATCTATTTCAGCCTGAGTGAACAGTCCCTCGGCAACATACCCTTTCGCTCCATTGATGTTACGTCCATATTGGTTCATCCATTCGTATTTCTGTTCCGGCAATTCTCCCTGAATCCATTTATCCTTATTAAAGGTGACATTACCCCGAAGCGCAATTACCCAGTCTTTATTGATACGCTTGTTATATTCGATTGTTCCGTCAAATCCCTTATTTTCTATGATACCGATGTTTCCGTAAGGAGCAGATGTGTTGTACCCCAAGAATGAAGGCATAGAATGTTCACGCTTCAACAGAATGTTTTCACGACGTTCCTTAAACAAGTCGAACACAATAGACAGGTCGTCATTAAATAGCTTAAGGTCAATACCCAAGTCTTGTTTGCGAGATTCTTCCCAGATCAGGTCAACAGCCATATTCACTGTTTCATAACCGGCCCACTTAGTTCCATTCGGTCCGAATTTATAGCCATAGTCTCCATTCTCTTTCATCTGATCCAGATACATGAAACGACGGTCGGAAACTTCGCTATTACCCACTTTACCATCCGTATAACGTATCTTCAAGAAAGAAACTGCCTTCGACAGAGGTTGCCAGAATTTCTCATTTGAAACAACCCATCCTACACCAAATGCAGGGAAAGTTCCGAAACGATGTTTGGGCGAAAAATTCTCGGCACCGTTATAACCGATGTTGAACTCTGCGAAGTAACGGTCTTTCCATGAATAAGTGGCACGACCGGCAATACCCATCATACGATACGGAATCGCATCTTCCAATGTCCCTTTCGGATATAATAGTTTGGATTGCTGATTGAACAGGAATAACGCACTAACACGATGATCGTCGTTGAATGTCCGGTCATAATTCAAGGAAGCCTCCAAATAAGTCTTTTTGTTGCCACTCGTTTCCTGTGTATAGCTTAACACGTTACTTCCTTCATAAATACGTTGCAGAATAGGTTGTCCATTCATATCGTAAGGAACACTAGTGTCCAGGAAGTTGTAGGTAGACTCCGCACGGTCCTGATGTACATGTATCTCATTGTATACGTCGAATGCGTACATAGCAGTCAGTTTCAGTCCTTTCGTGAGCATATCCAAATCCTGTGTGACGCGCAAATTAGAGTAAATCTGATTTTTCGTCAGGTTGTCATAACCACGACGTGTAGCCTGTGAATAAGGGTTATTAAAGTTGTTATTGGTTGAAGTTCCCGGCACAAAGGCTTCTCCGTTAACAAAGAACATCTTCGGATATTCAACCGGTGAGATAGACATTGCCGCATTATACAAATCGGCAGAAGAGATGGCCGGATAGTTTCCTTCTCCCAGATAACCTTGCGCACCGATCTCGACCTTAGTAGTAGGAGTTACGTCGATATTCAAATTGGTAGTAAAGTTATAACGGCTATATTTCATTTTGGAATCATAGGTGTTGATATTCTTATCAGTCACCGTCATACCTGTCTCATTAAAATAGCTGACTGATGCATAATAAGCGACTTTCTCGCTACCACCGCGTACATTTACATTCACACGGCGATTATGTCCCCAATCATTAAAGATTTCTTTCAACCAATCCACATTCGGATATAGATAAGGATCCTTACCGGCAATCGTGTTACGTATCTGATCTTCTGTATATTTCGTAGCAATACCGTCATTACGCATTGCCTCGTTGGCTGCATTCATATAAGTGATACCATCTGCCAAATCGACCATCTTCGTGAAACGGGTAAACGATTCATAATAATCCGCGCTCACTGTCGGTTTTCCTACCTTTCCCGGTTTGGTTTTAATCAAAATTACGCCATTGGCACCACGTACACCATACACAGCTGTTGCTGATGCATCTTTCAGCGTTGTCAACGATTCAATATCTTCCGGATCGATGTCATTGAACGAACGTTCCACTCCATCCACCAATACCAGCGGAGAAGAAGTGTTGGGAGTGGAAATACCACGAATCCAGATATCAGCAGCATCTTTTCCCGGTTCTCCTGTACGTTGTACAGCCACAACACCCGCCAGACGTCCCGCCAATGTAGTTGTTAAACTGGCAGAAGGCGTCTTAATATCTTCCATCTTCATGGAAGACTGTGCACCGATATTACTTATTTTACGCTGGGTACCATACCCCACAATAACAGTCTCTTCCAATTCGTTGACCTGTTCTTCCAAGGTGACATCATAAATGTTGGTCGAGGCATTGGTTCGTATTTCAGAAGTTTTAAACCCGATATAGGTAAATTTAAGCACTACGCTCTTCTTGGTTACGAATATCTCATACAAACCATCCATATTCGTAATCGAACCGTTTGCATCTCCATCCACAGTGACGTTCACCCCAATAAGCGGCTCTCCTTTTATATCAGTGACACGTCCGGATATTTTCCGCTTATTCTGTTGCTGTTCGGTTGAAGCAGGGGCTTTTCCGGAAATAAATATTTGCCTGTCAGAGATCCGATAAGTACACGAAGTACCTTCGAAAAGTTCAGAAAGAATATCTTCTATATTTTTATTCTTACTGTCGATAGATACCTTACGTTCTAAGTTGACAGCGTCATCTAAATAGAAGAAAACAAATTGACTACTTTTCTCTATTGTTTTAAGCACTTCTCTCAACGTCGAGTTACTCATGCTGACCGAAAGAGTCTTAAATTGAGAATAATTGTTGTAACTTGCGAAAGAGTAGTCTATTCCGAGAAGTAAAAAGCACAGGAATAGCCCGAGAACCTTACTCTTTCGTTCTCTAATTGCATTTTTCATATTAAACATGTTAAAAATTTCTCATAATATTATTTTCTGTATATAAACATTCATAGGCACACAAGTCCCATCTGGATGATAGTTCGTATCATCCACTCTCTTCAATAATTACCATAAAATACGGGAGTTAGATTAGTTTATTATCTTATTTTTTTATATCTATTTCTTTACTACTCGATACGTTTTATATTGTTCATCATAGGCATAAGAAATTGGTGCAACAAAGGTTAATCCATTAATAACTGTTTCAAAGTTGTCTTTCAAATCGATTTTTCCGGAACATTTTATTTTACTTAGCGCTGGGTCAAATTCTACATTCACACCATAATAGGTAGACAAGCGTTGCAAGACTATTCCCAAATCGGCACTTTGGAAACAATAGAGTCCATTTATCCACGATATTGCCTGTTCTACATCTACTTGTGATATATTTTCCTTTCCATCGGCAGAACTGAACATCTGATTAGGAGCCAAAATCGCTTTCGGAGTCCGGGCTGTCTCTACCTGAACACATCCTTGCGCCAGCACTACACTTCTAATTGCTTCCGACTCATACGCCGTTACATTAAATTTAGTACCAAGCACCCTGACATTCATATCTTTGGTCCGCACATAGAAAGGGCGGTTTTCATCTCTGGCTACTTCTATGTAGATTTCTCCGTCCACATAGATTTCACGTTTATCTTTTTCAAACTCTACCGGATAAATCACTCTCGTGCCGGCATTCACCCAGACTTTAGATCCATCGGCAAACGTCAATACCGATCGCTTTCCACGCGGAATGACCAATTGATTGTAAGCTGCCGATTTTTCCTTTTGTATACTTTCCTGATTTGTTTTGATTTCTACGGAATCATACGTAATCTCCGTTTCTTTTTCTTTCAGGCTCACTACGTTATCTTCCGCCAAAATCAACAGTGTTTCTTCCGTCAGAGGCAAATCAGCTTTGGTATTCACTGCAAAAGTGGCAATATCCGGATCCAGCACCGAAGAATAACTCTTTAATAAGAAGAAACATCCCACAAGAATAGCAACACTGGCCGCCGAGCTCAATCCTATTAAGAAATAGTTCTTACGTTTCGCCTTCTCCTTATTTATATTGGTTGCCTGTATACGAGTCCATAAATCATCCGTTTCCTCGTTTGAAAGTACTTCTTCTTTCTCTTTTGAAAAAACCTCCAAATATCTTTTTGCTGCTATATATTCATCTATATTAGAAGGATTCATCTGTTCAAATTCATCCCAGAACTTCTGTGTTTCTTCCGTAGGGTAATTCATGGAAGAAATAAAGAAATCATTCTGAAGGAATTCTTCAAAAGTATATAGGGAAAAATCTGTATGTTTTTGTTCAGAGTTCATCATTTTCATTGTCTTTACGTATGAATAACAGTTGTACTTTCATTTTATACTCACCTTTTCCGAAGTTTTTTCCACTTTTTTTGATTGACAGGAAAAATAGGCTGATTATTCTCTCTTATTTTCTCTTAAATAAGTCCCGGATACGTCCCAAAGCCCGTTGAATGGAGTTAGAAACAGATTGATTATTCATGTCTGTCACCTTACTTATTTCATCGATACTCATCTCTTTGATATATCGATAATAAATAATTTCACGCTGTCTGTCCGTCAATACAGACATCATAGTATGCACGGTTGCCTGAACTTGTTTTTCCTGTTCATTATTAATATATATAGTTTCCGGAGTGGAGGGGGATTCGTCAACCGTCTCTTCTCTCTCACCTATTTCATCAAACGAAAGAGAATCTGTTGTCTTTTTTAGCGCATTAAAAAGAGTGTTTTTCAACGCTACCGTCAAATAAGCTGCAATATTATCTGTTGGGGCTAACTTTGCACGATTCATGTGGATTTTCACAAACACATCATGTATGCAATCTTTAATTAATTCTTTGTCTGAAGTATATAATAGTCCGAATCGAAACAGATCTTGCACCGTTCGATTATAGATTTGGGTATACGCACTCGAATCTCCCTCGAGAAACCTTTTCCACAAAAGGGAGTCGGAAAGAGTGTGTATATCTGGGGTCATTATAATAATTATGTTTGATTTACAAGGACAAAAATAAAACAATAAATCAAAAAAAGCCCATCTTTATTAAAATATTAATTACGGATGGGCTGAACTTTTCAGATTTTACTTCAATGGGCTTGCCTTTACTCCCTCGAAAGTCATCTTTATGGGTTTTATTTTTCCATCTTTATCAAAGTACATACGGTCAACGCAGGTCACACGAGCGTTTCCATCCGTTTCACCCAATGGATGGCGATGATAAATGATGTACCATTCATCCTCTCCCGGCCCTTTTACAACTGAATGATGACCGGCACCTGTTCCAATTTTGGGATCTCTCTGTAATATTTTTGCTTCTCTTTTGAAGGGTCCGAACGGTGAGTCGGCAATGGCATAAGCAACACAATAATCCGGTCCGGTCCAACCGCCTTCTGACCACATAAAATAGTATTTTCCGTTACGTTTCAACATAAAAGGTCCCTCTACATATTTTTCGGGGGTTACTTCCTTATAAAGGGTACCATCTTCAAACGGTACGATACTCAACAAGTCCGGGGCCAGTTTCACCATATTACAATGTCCCCAGCCACCATAATACATATAATACTGTCCGTCATCGTCTTTGTAAACAAACTGATCGATCGGTTGCGCACCATTTACAAATTTATCAATCAGAGGTTTGCCTAACGCATCTTTAAATGGTCCGGCAGGATTGTCGGCCACAGCTACACCAATACCGCCCAGTTCATTATTGCTTTGGATATCATTCGCACCGAAGAATATATAATATTTATCATTCGCATGAATCACGGCAGGTGCCCACAAAGCACGTTTAAACCAACTAATATTCTCTTTTGATAACACTTTCGGGTGCTTTGTCCAGTTCACCAGGTCTTTAGATGAGAAGGCATCCATGAAAGTCTGTTCGTCATAAGGCGCCGAATACGTAGGATAAATCCAGTATTCATCCCCAAATACAATTCCTTCCGGATCGGCATACCATCCCGGAAATACAGGATTGCCACTCGTCTTCGGTTGTTGATTGGCTTTTTGTCCAAATACAGACTGGGAACAGCAAATAACACTAAGAAGAATAAGGTGCTTCAGTTTCATACAATATCAATTTTAAAGTTCGTGCCACAAAGATGAGAAAAAACAACTAGAAATTCAATAAATACAAACCAATTAAGGATAAATACTAACCAATCTGCAAAAAAAAGATGATTTATCAGGATTTTGTGCTTTCTTTGCAGTGTCATTATTAAATGAAAAATACCATGAAAAGCAGATTGTTATTACTAGCCGTACTTTTAGTCATTATTTGTGCATCCTGTCAACCCAAGAAGAAAACAGAGCCGGAAAAGGAAGCCATAACAGGAGCTACTTATACAAATCCGCTACGTGAAAGAGGAGCAGAGCCATGGGCTGTTTTTTATAAAGGGAAATATTATTATACGCAAGGCTCTGAAAGCAGAATCATGCTCTGGGAGACCAGTGATATTACAAATTTGAATGACAGTCTTAGAAAGCCGGTATGGATACCAACCGATCCAAGCAATTCCCATCACTTATGGGCCCCCGAAATGCATCGCATCAACAACAAATGGTATATTTACTTCGCAGCAGACGATGGTAATATGGATAATCACCAGATTTATGTGATTGAAAACGAGGCTGATATTCCTACAGAGGGTAAGTTTGTTATGAAAGGGCGCATACCGACCGACAAAGATAACAACTGGGCAATTCATGCGAGTACTTTCGAACACAACGGACAGCGTTACATGATTTGGTGCGGATGGCAAAAACGAAGAATTGACAGCGAGACACAATGTATATACATCGCTTCGATGGAAAATCCGTGGACTCTTTCTTCTGATAGAGTCCTGATTTCCAAGCCTGAATATGAATGGGAGTGTCAATGGGTGAATCCCGATGGCAGCAAAACAGCCTATCCGATCCATGTGAACGAAGCACCTCATTTCTTCCAGCCGAAGAATAAAGATAAAGTATGCATTTTTTATTCCGCCAGCGGTAGCTGGACTCCCTATTATTGTGTAGGATTGCTAACAGCAGACGCCAATGCCAACCTGTTGGACCCTGCTTCCTGGAAGAAACATCCGACACCTGTATTTCAGCAGAAACCGGAGAATGAAGTTTTTGGCCCCGGCGGCAGTTCTTTCGTCTCTTCACCGGATGGAAAGGAATGTTATATGCTTTATCATGCCCGTCAGATACCGAATGATGCTCCGGGTGCAATGGATTCACGTACTCCCCGCTTGCAGAAAATAGAGTGTGACAAAGATGGGATGCCTGTACTCGGAATACCGGATAAAGCCGGAGAACCCATGGCAAAGCCATCTGGTTCTCCAATCAATTAGACTAATTACATTTTGTACTTTCAGGTCCAAGGTATGAACGTTTTAATCCTCCCATGTCGATGACTATTTTTTGAATGACGACTCCGGGATCACCACAACGTATCTGTAGGGTGTGTTTGCCCGGCTTCTTCACATACAAAGTAGATTTATTCACTCTACAATTCTTCAGTACACTATCATACCAAACTTGAGAATACTCAATAGCAGAAGTAGATGGAGTAGAAATAGAACCATCATCTATACGGACACTATACTTTGTGTCCGAATTAGTATGTTCCGGCAATTTATAGTCTCGCTCTGCGTGCAAAGGGAATGTAGGTAGAACATAGGTATACACATCATAAATCCCGGCATTAAACGTATAAAAATCATATTCCACTCTAGGTACATCACCAGCACGATACATCTGTAAGGGAGATATAGGATTCCCTAATTGCAAAGCATGCCCTTCAACCCCAACCCCGGGAAGAATATTCATTTTTATGTCATTACTCTCAAACTTACGATGAACCCCTGCAGCCGGAATAGAGACATACCCATTCTCTTCCATATACACTCCTTGCATCTCATCACGCGCAGGAGACGCCGGATTAAAAACAGAAACCAATACACATTCTTTTTGATCATTAGAACTAAACTCCACAGAACCTTTAATACTCTCTCCAACCGGAACTTTCTCCCAATCAACAGATACCCTGATTCGGTCCTCTGTCGGAGTTTTCCCAGCTTTTTGAGACACTATAATCCAATCGTCCGAAGACTTTGCAGTCCAACTCAAATCTCCACTTCCTTGATTATACACATCGATCCAATGGCTTTTACGGGAAAAAGTGTTATAAACAGGCAAACTATGATAGCTTATCCCACCTTTATCCAAAATTTCACTTTCTGCCTGAAGAGCTAATTTAGGAGCACCAACCGGTGTATAACTTTCTTCCATCAACGGAAGCATAAAGTAAGAACTGGAACCTTCATAATTCTGTTTCAAAGACATCATATATTTCCATTTCCCGTTCAACAAAGAATTATACCCTTCAGTTATGATTTGCAGACTATCATGGTAATTCTTTACCTTCTCCTTTATCAAATTGGCGGCGGCACGCTGCTGACGAACATACTGCCGATAATATTGTCCTTTTATAGTCATGTGGTTCATCAGTTCGGCACCTTTCACCGGGTAGTATAATAACTGATAAAAAGCCGGCTGACTGTCTTTATCCAAAGATGCCAAAAGATTTTCCGCTTTCTTCCCAATACGGCTATATTCGTTCAGACGATTTTCTGCTTCAT
The DNA here is from genome assembly GCF_000162555.1 of Bacteroides sp. 3_1_23. Lineage (NCBI taxonomy): Bacteria > Pseudomonadati > Bacteroidota > Bacteroidia > Bacteroidales > Bacteroidaceae > Bacteroides > Bacteroides sp. 3_1_23. The sequence continues at coordinate 27,457 of NZ_GG774952.1, read as the reverse complement.
TATAATTGGCAAAAGAGAACTCCGTATCCGTACGTTTCTCTCCCCCGCCCCAATAATTATTCCAATATCCCCAACCCATATATTCCGGTTTCCGGGAAAAGGCCAGATTGATATGCGAAGAAGTGATATCTTCAAATACGCTATAATACTGCTCCCCAAACATCTTTGCCAACCAACGGGCGGGATAGGTAACCACATTATTCGCATTAAAGCTATCTATATCATAAGCCATATCAAGGAATAAAGAGACTTGCATTTCGGCTCCTTTTAAATCACCGCAATTAGCCAGCCAGATACGGTCTGCCGTCGTATCATAAGCCTTTCGGAGTTCCTCATACATCAGAGCCGGGGGAGTAGTGCTGTACCACAAATAGCTATGGGGAACTCCCAGATAAGAGACATGGTAGTAAACACCTGCACGCCCGGAGCGCTTCTGTTCATGCGGGCCACTTAAGCGCTTCATATAGCCGAAGTTATCATCCGGCCAAATAATGGTTACATCATCCGGCAATTCCAATCCATTCGAATAGATTTCCAACACCTCCTTGTATGGAGTAAATGCCTGTGGAATTGTTTCAACCGGTCGATCAAAATGTTCTGCAATCAAATTACGCTGGTCTTTCAACGCACTCTCCAGCATTTTGACCTTTTCTTTCATGGGGACATCACCTCCTCCCATTGCCGCATCATGCAATCCTCTCAAAGCCAATGTATATACATTCTCATAAGCACAGTTTTCCTTTACACGGTTTCCTAGAACTTCATTAATTTTATCCTTATTTTTACCATAATCCCAAGGCCCCATCGTTTTTGAATTCCATTCACTAGCTGTATTTAACAATAATGGTTCGCAATGACTGGACCCCATTACAATAGCAAAAGTATCTGCCACCAACTTATTTTCAGGTATCTTATAAAATGCAGTCGACACCGGATGCATGGCAGGAGCCAGATGATTGGCTTTCAACCGTAACAACAATTCGCATATTTTGGCATAAGTACGGGGACCTATATTGCCACGCTCTTTCTCAAAAGTCTTAGCGGCCCAAGGTTTCAGTCCCCAATCTTCATCATTCAGAAAAACACCTCTATATTTCACGGAAGGGGTCTTGGAAACAGTAGTGGGAGCATCCACATAAAGTGTTTTATGTTTCTTCACAGGGACATCCGCCCACCAATACCAAGGAGACACACCTGCCATTTCCGAAAGAGAAAACAAACCGTAAGAAGCTCCTCGCCTGTCACTTCCGGCTACAATCAACGCTTTATCTACTCCTGGAAAAGGATGATTAACTGTCTGAATCAGATAACGTTCCCATGCTCCTTCCAAAGGAGATATATCTATTTTCCCATTGGAGGCTAGCTGACGAATTGCCTGATTCTTTTCAATAGTACCGACAATCACCACTGTTCTTCCTTTCTGCCATTCATCTGCCAATTTTAATCTCTGCCCTGTGACATTTTCAATATCAGACACAAACAGTTCGGCAACCTTCTTTACAACCGGGTAATCATTGGCATCATAACACACGGTCGCCTTTATTTTCGATGCGACTAATGGGAAAGCATATTTACTATGTTTTACATTCTCATTCACAACCACTTGTGATTGCAGGGCAGATGCCACTACCAATAATATTAATAGCGAAAAGATTCTCATTGATACAGTAGTTCTAGTTATTCAGTTCTATTTCTTTTTATCTTCAAAATGATAGTTATATGGATTCCGCTTAAAATGATAACGATTTCTTGGCACCGGCAATGGGTCTTGTACACGCAGTTCCCAAGTCGTCAATTCTTCCAGCAATTCCATTTGTTTGGAGGCATATTTCTTTTTATTATAAAGATTATTAATCTCGGAAGGATCGGCTTTCAAGTTATACAGTTCACCACGACCATAATTGTCGAGTACTAGTTTCCAGTCATCTTTGCGAACCATACGTTCAGTTCCGCTTTGTGTCCAGGTATTCAGTTCGTCAAAGTGAGCTATTTTATTGGGTTGCAAAGCCCCCTCTTTAGCAAATGTCAACGGTTCATCCCGGGTGAAATCTTCACCACCGAATCCCTGTTGTACAATTACACTCGAAAATTCTTTCTTGGGGTACGATTTACCCGTCAACATCGGCCATAAACTGCGTCCTTGCACTCCAAGAGGTATATCTGCACCAATTGCTGTACAAATAGTAGGAAATACATCAGCAATAGAAACATGTGCATCCATAGGAGATTTTTGCGGATGAATGTTATATCCTGCCCAAATCATCGGAATACGGGTCAAACATTCAGGCACTCCTGCACCTTTACGAATCAAGCCATACTCCCCACAATAATCCCCATGGTCTGACAGGATTACAAAAATAGTATTTTCATAAAGCCCGGCTGCTTTGAATCCTTCAATCAGACGTTTGGTCTGGTCATCAATCAGACGAAGCATTCCTAAATAATTTCCACGCAAACGAGGAAGATCTTTTGCCAGGTTCGGGCAGGCTGTATCTTCCAATTCCGCCAAAATCTCATACTTATTTCCTTTTTTAGATAAATCGTTCCGGCTAGTCAAAGTTGCCGGTATCTTTTCTGGAGAAAACATTGAGAAATAAGGCTCTGATATCTGATATGGATTATGCGGTTCAGGCATTGAAACCCACATAAAGAATGCGGAATCTTTTTGCTGCTCCGCCCAAGCCAAAGCTTTGGTAACCATTTTCACCGGATTCTGCGCTTCTGCCGGGAAAGGGGTGGCTTCCAAATATTGACCTCTCGCTTTATTATTCAGAAAAAATGCAAAGTCCTTATCTTCCTGCGTATCACGCTGATTCTTTCCCCAATGAAAATATTCCTCACAATAATCAAAATCTTTCCCTTTCACATGCGCATGGTTCTTTCCCAGTAATGCCGTCTTATATCCTTGTTCTTTAAACACTTCGAGCATATCTTTCTTATAATACATATCGGGAGTGTTGTGGTTCGTACGGACATGCGTAGCAGTCGGATAACGTCCTGTAAACATGGAACAACGCGCAGGCATACTAGCAGGAGCTACCGTATACGCCTTATCAAACCAGACATTACTCAATGCCAGTGAATCGACAAAAGGAGTGACAGCCATCGGAAAACCTTCGCGACCACACAAATCAGCTCGCTGTTGGTCAGTCATGATGATAACAACATTGGGTTTGGGTGTTTGTGCCAGCATTGGAATAACATTAACCATACTGGAAATCGCAGAGATTGAAACTAAAACTTTTGTATTCATATAATAAATTCTTTAATCGTTCACGCCCAAAGTTCGACAATTCATTTGACAAACTACGAAAATAGCTGTTCAATAAAGGACAAAAAATGACAAATAGTCCAGTTACAAACACACGATGAGCCTATTGACCACGATCAATAGTTATGCACAAAGCAATTACCAATATTGGCTAAAGAAATTCAAAGCTGCCTGATAAAAGGCCTTTGTATCTCTTTGCTCTTTATATAGGCTCTGCAATACTTCTTCATATCTAACCGGGTCAATCTTGTTCTGGATAGATTTCCATAGCCCGATGTTCACATCAACCTGTTCAATGCCTCGTTTCAAATTGGATTTGAACTCTTCACGCAATGACTTGCCAGACTTCATCTTGTACGACCACGGCACGTTGTGAAAACAAAGCAAGTAAAGTTCGGGACATTGTGACAAACTGTTGAATATATCCTTGTTGTATTTAAAGTATTGAGACACATAGTTCGTACCTTTTGTGGTACGATCAGTGCCGATAGACTCTTTGCTCACATGCCACTCTTTGTTTGCACGCTGTTCGAACCCCGCCGTATAATGATCTTCCCGCTTTACAGTAAATCCCAGACTGTAAGGGGCATGGGCACAGACAAAACTTTCCCATGTGGGCATCATCATTTGCCGGATGACCTCCAGCGTTGCTTCGTCACAATTCCATGTAGACTTTATCCAATCGGATGTAATACTTTCAGTCGATTCTTCCGGATTCCATGCCAGACGCCCGAAAGCATACCAGTTGGCTTGGGCAAAGTGATGAGCAGTCCAATTGCGCGAACGACCGATATTGCCTACTCCTGCCATGCCAAGCATACGTGATGAAAATGTCTTGCCGGTGATAATGTTCGACACAGTACTCCCTTTTCCGTTACAATATGTATCGAAGTCGAGGAAGGTTTGCCTCCACATCGGCAACAAATAAACCAAGCTAACAGAGCGTCCCAAGTACTCTTGCGTAATTTGAAGTTCGGGGAATAAAGGAGTATGACGCATGGCTCCGAACAACGGCTGTGCCGGTTCGCTGGGCTGAAAATCAAGTGTTCCGTTTTTGGTTTGCAACACTACGTTTTCGTCAAATTGTCCGTCCAAAGGCTGAAACTCCTTATAAGAACGTTTCATTCTATCCTTATCAATCTCGGGATTGTAGACAAAGGTGCGCCAAAGCACAATGCCTCCATGAGGTTTGAGTGCACGGGCTAACATATTGGCGCCATCCACATGGCTACGATGATAATCTTGCGGACCTGCCATGCCTTCAGAGTTGGCTTTTACAAGGAAACCTCCAAAGTCAGGTATCAGACTGTAAATTTCGTTGACCTTATCCGTCCACCACTTTTGCACTTCGGGATTGAGAGGATCGGCTGTATCCAGATGTCCAATTCCGACACCTCCCCATTGTTTCCCCGCGTCTTTGGTCGTAGAAGGTTTTACGGGAGCAGCAAAGTTGGGTGCAAGATACACCTTGATGTGATACTTGCGGAAGATATCAGCTAACGCAGCAACCTTCTCTAAATAGTCATGTCCTAAGATGCGCGGATCGGCATTAACATTATTCAGAATCACGGCGTTAATGCCGATGGATGCTTCCGCACGGGCGTAATCGGTATATCGAGGTTCGATTTTCTTTGGCAAATCGTCCCATGCCCACAATCCTTTTCCAGCATAGCCGCGTTCTACTGTTCCACCCAGACCTACCCAATGATTGATCATACGGAATTCCAATGCAGGAATTTCTTTGAGATTTAACTGTTCAAGCGGATATCCACATTGTATCAATCGAATCAAGTGGAACGTACCATAAAGAAATCCTGCATCGGAATAGGCTTGAAGTGTTATCCTCTTTTTACCACTGCGGATGATATATCCTTCTTCTCCCAGCCCTTTATCTTTACAAAAACTCATTTGAATTCCCACCGCATTATCCTGAACAAATATTGGTGTAACTGTCAGTAACGCCTTCAAAGCACGCTCCAGTTCTTCTCTTATGACTTCATCGTACCGGCTTCCGGGCAGAGTAATGTGACTACCATACCGAATGGCAGATTGTTTTAAGCCAGATTCGGGAAGAGGTTTATAATTCATCCAAAGTTCATACCCTGTATCTACAGTGGATAACGTCTGTTCCTGACCAAAAAGATAGCTCATACAGCTCAAAAAGAAGAGCAGAACGATGCTAAAACAACGAAAACAGTGATTCATGAGTTTCTATTTTATCGTATTAAAACTTTATTTTGCTTGAGCAGCCTCCAATCGAGCCACTCCTTCCATTAAAGAAGCACCGCTTGCCTGCGCTCCCATAGAAGCTATATTAGCCGAGTTGAATGAACTTCCCCAATAATAATTGCAATACATGGCAGGCCATTGTGTTCTGTCCATGTTTTTTCGCAAAGCTTCCGCGTTGTCTTGCAATTTGAGCGTCAGCGTATTTCTAACAGTACCCGATGCCGCATCATCCAAAACGAGATTCACGGCATAGGGAATTAACACTGCTTTGAAAATGCTTTGGTTCATATCTGTCCCTTCGTCGCGCAGAAATCCTTTGTTAGTACAGCGAGTACTAGTAAAGGCATAACTTATTACCTGTTCCGCAATTGCCATGTATGACTGTTCCTGTGTGATGTGGTATAGCTGTCGGCAAGCTTCGCCGAATGTTCCCTGTGTATAAGTCAGAGGAGGTTCTCCCACCCGATAGTCACTTTTCAGAATATTGGCATTAACATAAGCACAGAGTGTTTTCGCATCTGCCAGATATTTCGCATCTTTAAACTTCAGATAGAGCTTTGCCGCTACCAGACAACCCGGAGCATTCGTACAAGCGTTTCTAGTTTTATCAACACTTAACTCTTTCCACGGAAGCCCTTTCCCTTTCTCGTCTTCCCATGCGCGGGTGATAATTTGAGTATCATAAAGAGTTTTAGCCATATTGATATATGTATCGTCTCCAGTAGCCTCCGACAAACGTATCAAGGTAAGGCTAATCCAACACATGTCATCCGTGAAACGATTACCGAATCCAGTAGTTCCATATTTTGTGTCACCTTTATCATAATTATTGGCTTTATTAGCATACCATAACTTAAAATAGTTTTCATACGTATCAGCCAAATTCGGATTTTTATCTTTAATACGTTGGTACGAATAGATCACTACATCCATGGCATGCGCTTGCTGCCAATAGATATTGCCGGAGTTATTGCTCTCATTTGCAGGTGATGCCCAGAAAGTGCCTTTCGGTTTGTTCATGAACTGGTTTATCAGCACCGTTGTACAACTGTCGGCAAGGTTAGCCCACTTGAATTCAGAGTCTGCCTCTTCCCGTTTCTCCTCTTGCCCTTTTTCCTGTTCCTGTTGTGCTATCAAGTTTACCCATTCAGGTTCTGCTTTGCACCCCATATATAATAAAGGAGTACACAACAGCAGCATTAATAGTATTTTTTTCATCTTTACTCATTTTTTTATGGTTACCAAGTCTCTACGCGCAAATCATAAAGCGGATCTTGACGCAACACAAGTTTCTCTACCACATGGTAAAACTTGCCACCGTTCTCATACGTATATTCCAGATCGAACTGCGGAGCACGCGTACCAGTCTTCGCCACATAATCGTAGTCTCCTTCAGCCTGATAGGTACCCGTTGCATTGGTGATTGCCGCTTTGCCGCTCACTCCTTCCACTGTCACATTCTTGTTGGCATCCATCGCCAATGTCAAACTACCTACTGCTTCCAACTTATTGCCTACACCCGGACACACCACTACACTCGGAGCCGTAGTCTTAAAAGTGGTAGTACTACATTTGATAATATCTTTGGTATTACCATAACTTACAGGTTCGCCGACAGGATTTCCTCCGGCATCCACTTCAGTTACACTTCCCATGCGGTAATAAGTGCCAGCGTAAGTACTGATATATTTAATAACAGCGACACATGTTTCGGCTCCTTCTCTCAAAGCGTTCATCGAGTTTTCCGTCATTCGGAAAGGGAGTGCGTAATGATCCGTCAGACATAGCGGATCGCTATAGAAAGCATCGGTAAAACTAATGCTTACATCGGCTACCGGAGAGTTCGATTTACGCACCCGGAAATATTCCGGATCCGCCAGTGTATAATAGTTGGCGGGAAGCAACGTTTTCCCCGTTCCTTCAAGCAAGGAGGGGTCAATGGTAAATTTCGCCCAATCATTCATGTCTATTTCACGTTTCCCACCAATAGCCACTCCGACATAAATGTTCATATCACGGTCGCTAATCACAGTTCGCAGCGGTTTTGCTACAGCAAAGCCCATATCAGCTCCTTCGTAATCGTGGGTATAGTCGTCATAACACGCCGTAATCCCAACTAACAGCAGGAGTGCGGACAGTAAAAGTTTTGCAGATTTCATACTTTCTTCTTATTATAGTTAAACACAATCACCATCCTTTATTATTGATAAGATTCGGATTTTTCTGTACCTCTAAATAGGGTAATGGCATGTAATAATAGCGAACATCGTTTAATGGGCGATCTTCTACCTTCACCACCTTGAATGCCTCATCGCCTGAACCGTCACGAGTAACCTGCATTCCATAAATAGGTTCATTGAGAGGTAACAACCAACGCCGCAAGTCCCAAAAGCGTTGATTTTCAAACGCAAATTCAATTCGACGTTCATTTTGTATCAATGTACGGAATGTTTCTTTCGAGGCAGCCATCTCGTCCAAATAAGTCACATCGGTAATTCCACCTGACTTCTCCCGAATAGTTTTTATCACGTCGTAGGCAGACTTGGTGCATCCGGGTCCCACAACTTTCGGTCCGAAAGCTTCATTGGATGCTTCGGCGAAATTGAACCATACCTCTGCTTTGCGCAACATCGGATTATAGTGACGGGAATCCTGTTCTTCAAGAGGTTTCAAAAAGTCGGCAACCGTATTCATAAACTTTGCCAGGTAATACCCCGTACGGGTAGCATTCACGTTCATGTATCCGGAGTCTTTTCCCCCCGGAGTAACATCAATATACGAACTGTTGGTCCCAAACTGACGTCCTTGATAGTAAAGATTCACATTGAAGCGGTTGTCACGCTGGCAATCATAAGGATCGGTTTCGTCATACAACGATCGCGAATCGGTTATGGGAAATCCATTCTTTGCCGGAAAAGCATCAGCCAAGTTCTGCGAAGGCGTAGTCTGCGCGTTCCCGAAATAGAACGGCGGATAATGCCGTTGCTCCAGACCATGATTACGTCCTACAAATGTACGAAAAAGGAATTCGGCCGATTGGGCATCCCCTCCATCGTACAGGTCCTTCGGAACTAATGCCGAGTAGTTTTTCATTCCACTCATCGCCAACACTTCATCGGCATAATTAGCCACACGTTCCCATTTGGCTTGGTAAGCCGTTTCGTCCACCACCGTATAATCGCCCATGCCGTTCAATCGTACTATGTTATCTGGCTGATAAGCAGGGCTGGCCGCATAGAGCAGTGTTCGTACTTTCAGTGCTGCGGCAGATAATCCCGAAGCACGACCAAATGCTTGGTCGCCCAATATAGCATCCCCTCCGGAATAAGTCAACGGAAGTAACGCCATTGCTTCGTCACAATCGTAACAAATTTGCTTAACGCAATCTTCATAACTATCGCGCGAAAAACTTTCCGGATGCGCCGCTTCTTCCGGAGTAATATAATGTGTTACGATAGGATAGCCCAACACTTGTCCGTTATCGGTCTTTCCACCATACATTCTCAACAGATTGAAACTGCACCATGCTCTAAGAAAAATAGCTTCTCCACGCAAACGTTTTTTGTAAGCCTGATCAATTTCGTCGCTAGAAATGCTATAGCGTATTTCATCCGTAAGTCCATTGTCGAGGAAAGTATGAATACGTTGCAGTTGATCATAACAAGCACTCCAATTTCCCAAGGGATTGTTTGTACGGCTAAAGCCGCCCTGTCCGGCACGATAAACATTAGAGTCGTAAACACGTGTCATGGCATTGTCTGTTGCCGCATCCAGGAAGTTGCCGTCCCATGCATCAGGGGCGGTCAAAACATCCTGATAAACCGAGAGCAGCACACCTTGTGCCTTTTCAGCGTTGGTCCATGTATCATCCACCGACCATTGATTGTTCATCTTGGTATCGAGATCGGTGCAGGCACTTACGATGCCTGTAATCCATGCAAGGACTATTATGTATCTAAATCTTTTCATCATTTCTTTCATTTAGAAGTTAATGGATATTCCGCCCGTAATGGTTCGGTAAGTCGGATAGTTGGTCAAGCCGGACAACATACGTTCGGGGTCTAAGTCTTTGATGCCCGAAAGTACAAACAAATCGGTTCCCCTCACAAAGAATTTGAAATCTTTTCCTATAAACTTGCCCGTTTTATTGGCAAGCGTATAGCTCAACTCCACATTCTTCAGACGGAAGAACGACCCGTTTTCCGACCAGAAAGAGGAATTGCGGGAGTTGTTTGCTCCGGAGGTGGTAGTCAGTCTGGGCTGGGTCCCGGTAGGATTGTTTACCGGATGATAACGGTCGAGCGCCAATACGGAATATCCATCCAGTCCGTTGTTCCAATAGTACGAACTGGAAAGTATATTCGTGACGCCTGTCGTAGCTGTACCCAGTATGTAAAGGCCAAAACCTTTGTAATTCAACGAAAGATCAATACCCATCGTGGTAGTGGGGAAGCTTTGTCCCAAATCGGTTACGTCATTATCATTAATCATATTGTCACCATTCAAATCGGCATAAGCGATATCACCCGCCTGATAGGCACCATAGCTTTGCAACGGATGCCCAGCCAACTGCACGTCTTTACCAAACAATCCTTCTGCCTGCAAACCAAAAATTGTACTGGTGGAACGTCCCACGCTCTTACGATAGTCTTCGATGTTATCTAATTCATCGCTCTTACGCAATTTGTTTTTGGTAAAAGTAAGGTTCACCCCCACATTGTAATGAATCTCACCTATTTTATCTTGCCACCTTACTTGCGCATCTATGCCTTGGTTCATTACTTCACCGATGTTTTCGGCAGGAATAAAGTCTCCCACTACAGCAGCATATTTAACGGTGTTCTTTCCTATGATATTCTTACGCATTTCACGGAAATAGTTCACGTCAGCCGAGAGGCGGTTGTTGAAGAAGGTTCCCTCTACGCCTATATTCAATTCGTTGGAATATTCCCATTTCAAGTCCGGATTGCCATAACGCACCAAATCGGTAGTTGGACCTCCGGTACTAGGTTTGTGTTCGAATTTATCACCATTCTTCCAGTTGGTACGATAAAGGAAATGCCCCGTATTGCCGGCATATCCCAAATGTCCGTAATTAATCTTCAACTTTAACGAGTTAACAGCCTTTACATCTTTCATGAAGTCTTCCTTAGAAATCATCCATGCCCCCCCAATGGCATAAGCAAAGAAGTAGCGGTTACTGCCGCTAAAGCGGTTCGACCCCATAGCTGAAAGAACGCCTTCCACAAAATAACGCTTATTGTAAGCGTAATTACCGCGAAAGGTAAAAGTACCATTTTTCACATCTTGTGTATTACCGGTTTTCTCTTCAGTAGTATAACGGAAAGCGGCTTCTGCCAATACATCGTGCAAATCGAATGAATGCTCATAGTTTACGTTAGCACGCCATCCGAAGTTACGATATGTATCATTGGATGAGATAGATTGCTTTTTGGGTAAATTCAACTTCTTACGTTCCGTGAATCGAAGCACTTCCTCCCCTTCGTCATCAAGGTAGCGTTCGATAGAATAAGTAGGATAAGCATTACGTAACTGTTGACGCAAGTAACTATAATTATCAAATGTCATATAAGCATTTGCCGTCAGACCTTCAGTCAATGATTTCAGGTCAAACTTCAATCCTAAATTGGTCTGACTATTCACATAACGTTCCGAAGTGTTACCTCCATAAGCCATATCCATATACAGGTTGTTGGTCTTGCGGACACTGGTTCCGAATATCAAAGACGATTCGTCGGTGGTGACTCCATCGCGACCATTAATATCTTCTGGAGCAATCATGAAAGGATATTCGTTGGGACGAAGGGTAGAGATTTCACTAAACAGCGTGGCTCCATCCACAGCCCCCCAATCTTTCTTCTCAATCCGTCCTGCTACATCAGCCGAAGCAGTCAGAAAGTCGGTAATGCGCAAATCCAAATTACCTCGCGCGTTGATACGATTCAAATTCGAACGATCACTGACTTTTTCCAAACCTGAACTGCCGGTATAGCCTACTGTCACGGCATAAGTCGCTTTCTCTGTACCTCCGTTCAATTCGATCGTAGCCTTGCGGAATGTACTTGCGTCACGTAGAAATTCTTTGTAATAATCGACATTAGGATAACGCAAATCATTCACCCCCTTCGAATTCTTATAACCTTCAAGATCAGTTGCCGAATAAAAAGGCTGTATACCATCGTTTACACAAGCTTCATTGAACAGCGTAGCATAGTTGTAGGAATCAAGAAATTCCGGCATACGGGTAACCGGTTGTATGCCGTATTCCAATCCTACACGAATCACGCGTTCGTTGGCCTTTCCCCGTTTAGTACGAACGAGTATCACTCCATTCGTAGCCTGCTCTCCATACATAATTTTAGCAGTGGCATCCTTTAAAATCTGTATAGATTCGATTTCTTCGGGCAGGATGTCGTCAATCGGACGTTTGATACCATCAATAATCACGATAGCTTCGCTCGTTCCATTGTTGTGCAGACCTCGCACATAGAAAGTAGAGTTATCATAACCGATACCTCCCACATTAGGGATCGCTATCAGTCCGGCAGCCTGTCCTTGCAACGCATTCGACAGTTGCAAGGTAGGATACTTCTTCAGGTGATCCATATTGACCCGGCTCACGGCACTTACCGAATCCGGCTGTTCTTTTTGGGCATTCGCAACAGATGTTATCCCCAGAAAGAAGATGGCTGCGAACAATCCTTTTAAGAATCTATTATAACTATTTCTCATAAATATCAAAATATTAAAGTGTTATTACCAACCGGGATTCTGCTGCAAATTGTGAAGTGCATCCACATCGTGTTGCGGCAACGGATACCAATAGTTGCGCATATTCGAGAATCCGCGAATTTCCTTCTCCATGTCAAACACCGTATAAGTAAAACTTGCCGGACGTGTACCAGACTTGCCGTCAGCTGAATCTTCATAACTGCCTACAGGATCGAAGTAAACTCCCTTTATCGGATAAGGTTCGTTAAACAGTGTGTGCATGATCATCCAACGACGAACATCCCACCAACGATGGTTCTCAAACATCAGTTCTACTCCCCGTTCCCGACGATAGGCTTCGCGGAACTTTTCGGGATCAGACACGATGTCGGAAGGAATATCCGTCACACCGATACGATTGCGAATAGTATTAAGGGCTTCTTCTGCCGTCATACCACAGTCTTCTACTTTAGCGGTCGCACTTCCGGTAGCTTCAAAAGAGGCTTCGGCAAAATCAAGGTAAAGTTGCGTAGCACGGATAAAGACAGTTTGAGCAATCTTTTGCAAGAACGGGTTGGTTGTTCCTAACGTTTGATCATGGCGATAGTTTGCTTCCGGCCATAAAAACTTCCGGCACATAAATCCTGATAATTGTCGTCCGTTGGTATGTTTCGAACTTCCATAGTTATTGTAGGCTGTGCAACCTCTCCACAAACGAATGTAATAGGGCTTGCCACTTGCATAGGTCCCCCAAGTATCACCAGGAATAAGAATGTTGTTGTAGAAACGAGGATCACGATCAATGAAAGCATGTTCCGGGTCGAATTTGTAACCCGACCGGGTATCATTAATCGGATAATAAATACCATCTGCTCCTTTGCGCTCGTACATATTTACCGCATTCAGTGTAGGACAAGAAATAGCGAATGATTCCGAGCCGGTTCCTCCCGTCATATCAGCATAAAGCCAAAAAGCACGTGCGGTCTTGGAACGATCGCTATTACTGGGTATTCTGCGTCGCCACCAGATAGTCTCTACACGCTTGAGTTCCGTATCGGGAAACCAAAACAGGTTCATATACTCATCGGCAGTTGCCAGTCGTACACCTGTTTTCGCTTCATTCTGCTTCATATAGGTGATAGCTGCCCATGCAGCCTTTGCAGCCGCCTTTGCACGTTCCTGATCATAGCTTTTTATTTGAACAGAGTTCAGGTCGTTCTGCATCAATGGACTGGCGTCATAAAGCAAAGCCATCTCTTTGAATGCCAGAGCTGCTAATTTAGTAGGACGGCCATACTGGTTATCGGGCCAAGTGTCAGGTAGCATGGAAATGGCTTGATCTATATCGCCTATCATCCATGCACTACTTTCATGATAGGTGACACGGGGAATATCGTCGTCACCACCGGCAAATACTTTATCCAGAATCGGCATACCTCCATAGCGTTTGATGACGTTGAAATAGAACCAAGCACGATAAAAATAAGCCTGTCCCAGAATTTCATTACGTTGTTCTCCCGTCAATGGTACTTTATCAATATTAGCAATGACCCGATTCACTATGCGTATGGAAGGAAGTGCCTTACCAATGGGAGTATTGTTGCCATTTCCGATCTCTGTCACATTGGCCGCCTTATCGGTAGTCAACCATGCCCCGGAAAAGAACTTGGCAAAAACGGTTTTATTGTATGTCGCAGACATTTCATCCGCCATTACACCTACATACGTGCGTTGATTCTTCCCATCATCTGCACCTTCAAATGTGTTGTAAGCTTCCAAATTTGGATATACTTGATCCAAAAATCCACGGATGGACTCATAACTGCTATATACAGCCTCTTCCGTCAGCCCACCGGAGTCTTCGCGCTTATCCAGAAAGTCTTCGCAACCTGCCAAAAACAGGAAGAGTAGTCCAACCACTGCGTATTTATATGTTTTCTTCATTGAATTCATCGTTTTAATAGATTAAAATGAAACTCGCACGCCCGAAGTAAACGAACGTAAGATAGGATATTTGGCTTGTTCGCCCTCGGGGTCAATACGGTCGTCACCACCCCACCAAGTGAGCAGATTGTTTCCGGTGACGTAAACTTGCAAACTCTTCAACCCTACCGTTTTCAACCACTTCTTGGGCAGATTGTATCCTAATTCCATGGTTTTCAGTCTCAAGTACGAGAAGTTTTGATAGCGGTAAGTACTTTCGGTTCCATTAAAAGCACCGTCATTTGTCAGGTGCAAAGCGGGTGCTCTCACACCGCTAGTATTGGCTGTTTCTGGTGTCCACGCATTCATCACATCAGGCTGCGCATTAATTTTCCCGGATTTAAACGAAGCGGAATAAACAGAATTTACCAATTTATAAACACCGGTAGGCGCATAAAACATAGCACTGAAACTCAACCCTTTCCAATCAAAGCCCAGATTCAAGCCATACGTGTGTAACGGATAGTTGAGCTCGTCTACTGCCACTTTGTCCTGACCATTGAGAATTCCATTGGAGTCGAAGTCAATGTAGATAAAGTCGCCAGGCACCACCTGACCGGGAGCTACCGAATTGATGGAACCGGTCTGCGCATTATTAAATACATCATCGATAGTTTCATAATTACCCACTGCCAAATAGCGGTTTTGATGCCCGATAGGTTTTCCCGCCTCTTTCAAATGGTCGGGACCGTTGACAGGGTCATCGCGAAATACTACCCTATTCTCGCTCGAGGCCAATGTGAAACCTACATGATAACGGAAATCGGAACCTATTTTATCGTTGTAATGCAGTTCTAACTCAAATCCATGGTTCTTGGTGGAACCAATGTTTAATGCATTGAACTTGGCTCCCGTAATGAAAGAAGTAGTTTGAGGTTCCATCAGGATGTCTTTACGTTTCTCGTCGAAAAGATCGAGCGTGATGTCAAGCTTGTTCCACAATCCAATCTCAATACCCAGATTTTGTTTCGTTGATTTCTCCCACGTGGAATTGAGGTTGGCTACATCTCCTTCATGATACAAAGGCCCCCAAATCTGTCCGGAGGCATCTGTACCCAACGTGATGTTGCCGTCCGAAGTAAACTGCTGTATATAGTTCCACCTCTTGGCACCTGCATCGGAACCTACCTTACCCCACGAATAACGGAACTTGGCATTTGTAAGTACCTTGCCTATGCTTTTCTTGATAAACGGTTCTTCCGAAAGACGCCATCCCAAGGAGAACGAAGGGAACAAGCCAAACCGTTCTCCACGGGCAAACTTCTCGGAACCGGTATACGAGATGTTCATTTCCGTAAGGTAACGTTCTTTCCAGTTGTAGGTGACACGCCCCACCCAGTCTTCATTGTAGTTAGGGAAACGCATGTATTGGGTATTGTTCTCCGTGTACCTTTCGTCATAGATTTTACGGTTGACCAAAGCAAGCGCACTTACATTGTGATCGTTGAAAGATCGATTATAAGCAACAGAAAATTCATAATAGAAACGACGCGTATAGGCATCCAATCCGTCCCACATAGTCACACCGGGAGGCAGAGGCACCGATTCGGAAGTCGGAAGCCTTTTATCTTCTATCATCGGATAGGTGATGGTCCCATCGGTATTGACCACCGGATTGGCATAATCATAGACTCGGTGATACCGGACAATGGATTTTAAGGCTTGATCGGCAGAGCCTCCTCCCCGATAAACATCGGTATTGGTAGTCGACGAAGACGAATAAGATACTTTTGCAGCCACTTTCAATCCTTTGGTGATGAAATCCAGTTTCTGCTCCAAAGATGCATCATACCACCCCTGAAATGTTTTACGAAGTTTGGCACCTCCCAGATTCATGTTGGCCACCGGATTCTTTTCTTCATCATCACCCCAATTGCCATCAGAATACATAATCGGATGGTCGCTGGTGGATTCGGTCAGAATACGATTAAAGGGACTGTCGTTATCAATCGACTTGTTGCGATAACCCATGCTACCGGCTATGTTAATGGATAGTTTGGTAGATTTGGTGAAGTTGAAGTCGAAGTTCGACCGCCAATTGTACCGTTTGTAGGTATGCCGCGGATCAAAGTCGTCATTCTTTTTCAGGTCGTAAATATCTCCATCACCCTGATAACCCGCCGAAGCAAAATATTTCATGTAGTCGGTTCCACCACGTATGTTGATATTATAGTTTTGAGTAAATCCGCCCGTTATCAATTCATCCCACCAGTTAACATAGGGAAACACATCGTTGTAAGCTCCATAGTTGCCTTCTGCATAGGCTCTGCTCCATGCATCAATGGTAGATTGTGGTATCAACTTGTCCCAACTGGCATCGTTGGCCATTGCCATGTTATAGGCCTGCATGGCAGTAACGTGATCAGCAAGCTTCATGCTTGTGGTCGGTGATTTAAAAGTGTAATTGGCAGAAAAGTTGATGACCGGAGCCGTATCAGTACCTCTCTTGGTTGTGATAAGGATAACGCCATTACCACCACGAACACCATAAACAGCTGTTGCCGAAGCATCTTTCAATACGGAGATACTTTCGATTTCGTTCATGTCAACATCATTCATGTTACGCTCGATGCCATCCACTAACACCAACGGATCGGTATTGTCCCAAGTACTTTTCCCACGAATATACATTTTAACCTCATTGTCGCCCGGCATGCCCGACGAATTGATGGCTACCACTCCATTAAGCTTTCCTTGCAGCGCTTCGGATACCGAGTTTACACTACCACCTTTCATCAGTTCGTTACCACCGGTTTGCGTGATGGAACCTACGCTGGTGACTTTCTTCTGCACTCCATAACCCACCACTACAACTTCCTCCAATTGCTTACTATCCTCTTCCAGAGAGATAATAGCATCCTTTTTCAAGTCAGCTACCTTTAAAAGTATCTCCCTATATCCGATATAAGAAATCTTTAGCACAGCATCGGGAGTCGCCGTTAATGTAAAATGACCATCCACATCGGAAATGGTTCCATTCGAAGTTCCCTCAACGGTGATATTCACACCGATCAAAGGCTCATTACTTTTTGCGTCTACTATTTGCCCTTTGATGCTGTGATTTTGTCCCCAAAGCAAAGGAGGAGAAAGCAACAGGGACAGAAAAAGCAGGCACATCCACTTTAGTTTCATGCTTTGATGTCTCATAGTGATTCTATTTAATTAACAAATTTATTATGAAGCGAATTAGCATTTTAATATATTACGCCTTTCGCCTATTAAAATATATCATTCAATCAATGACCTCATCATATTCTTTCCCAAGGAGAGAAAGAATATGATACAGATTTGCCTTATTATATTTTGTTACGCAGTTCTCTTAATAGTTTAAGCTTGGCTGGAATATTAAATTTACCATCTGCCGAGTCGCCGGCATACCAAGTTGAGAACACTCCTTCTTGGGTATCATATAGTGCATCACGCGCCTCTTCCAATCGCCGGATAGCAATATCCAGGTTTTCTGCGCGCTTACTACTTTCTTTTTCTTTATAAGCAAAGACAAAATGATATAATGAACGGCTCAATGCTGCCATATAATGACAAGGAGCAGCCAAATTATCCCTAAAAAACGTTGGTCTTGCTTTGGCAAACGTTTCAAAAGATTCTCACAACGTTGAGAAACTTCCTCAAAACGCACAGCTGTCTTTTTCATACCTGCAATCAATGAATCAACTTGGTTATTGCCATCAATGCGGAATGAACGTCCGGGAACCCGTTCGAATCCTATGTCATAGAGCGGATTCGGAGAAAAATCGCTAAACCGTTTACCTATCTGATCGAAAACACGGGAATAACGCAAATCCTGGAATATAAACTGACGTTCCATTCCCGGAAATTCAGACGGTTTCTGCTGCCAATAAGCATAGTAATAGTCGTGATAAAGCTTGGCTACTTCTTCAGCATATTTTTGTCCAAAATATTGAGAACAAAAATCAATCAAGAAAGAATCTGTATTATATGCTTGCATATCCCACATCATACGAGCATTAGCGGACATTTCCATCACAAACTCCCTTAAATTACCGGCATTAACCACCGAAAAAGTTAGCGGACCGCGGGTATTCACATAACGATAATTGGCTTCCATTTTCCAAGGGCCTTCTGCAGGAGCCAGATGGGCGCCGGTTGAAGTAAATTGGAGATTCATATAATAACCTAGTTTCACTTGTTTCGTCATATCGAATGAGACCAAATCATCATAAGGATAATGATCTCTCCGTCCTGCAACAAAAGTCCAGAGCATATTTTTACCAGTTGGAGGTTGTAAATAACCTTTAGCCAACAAATCAGAAAGCTCATCATAAAAGGTCATTCGCACGAAAGGATCCTCTTCACCGGTTGCTTTTTTTATCATAGCCAGCTGTATACGGATCATACGGTTAATAATATCTGCACGTTCCTTATCATCTTTCGGCGCATCAGAGAATGCAGCCCAAAAAGGTTGGTCATTTACACCACGAAAAGCAATCTGCCACAAGTTTTCCTGTTTGTTGCGACATACCGTCTCTATACTATATTGCCAAAACTCAATCAAAGCTTTCTCATTCGACAAAAGTAGCTCCGGTGGTTCGACGCCACGTACTTTTCGCCAATATCCTGCCCAATTCATTAAATTATTGTTGCAAGCAACATGATGGTGAGAAGTTAGTACAAGTCCATATTTGCGTAATAAAGCAGCCTGACTATTCAGTTTATAATCAGGATAAGTAACCGTTGCCTCTAATTCTACCGTATTCAGTTTTAACCGAAGCATCGTTTCAAGCCACAGCTCATCATTCTCTTTTGACAACCGCCTCCAAGGTTTGAACAAATCTGTATCATTAGGAAACCATGCGCGATACCTGACCTGTGGTGACTTCTTAAAATAGTCAAAGCTTGATTTTATCTCTACATGTTTCTTATACTGTGGTTCCCACGAGCAAAAATACCATAAGGGCGGCACTCCTAAAAATAACTCGCTAAAAGTATAAATGGCATAAATAGCTCCACGCATATCCTTTCCATGAAGATAAATGCGCTTTTCTTCCGGGCTACAATATACCCTGTGAGATTCAAAACCATCCAAAGGACGGATAAATCGTGACTGAAACAAAGGGTTATCCACCGCCTCATTTATAATAACAATATCGATTTGCTGTGTATCATCAGTATTCTGAAAGATTTCAGGTTTATAATGCATCACCTTCTCAAAATCTTTGCATAAAGTTTTTGCTGCCAATTTTACTGGCTCCATTTCGTTCTTGGATAGTAGAATCTTGAAATTTCCTTTCTGCAGCTTTAAAGAGGAATTTGTATCTATTGCCAGAGACGGGATGGAAACCCAAAATAAAGCAATTAGATGTAATAAGAATAATCTGCTGTAGTTCTTCATACTTTTCACGGTTCTTTGTTGATTTAAGCCATTTACATTCTTCGTTAGTCGAAGCATAGGCAAAATTAGAAATTACATACCGAAAAGTATAAGGTTACACCCGCTGTATAATAAAAATATAAGGTTTTACAACCCACATAGCACTATTAATCAATTATTTATCGTCCCACAACAAGGGTAAAAATATAGGGATTCGCACATCCTTATATAACCCTAAAGACCTATTTTTCTGACATCTTTTTCAAAATTTGCAGGATCAACTGCTTTATTTCGAGTGCGAACTCTATAATTATAAACTGTATTCACAGAATACCCCAAAATCTCCGAAATCTGTTCAGATTCTGTAATTCCCAACCGGATCAAGGCAAAAATACGCAAGGTAGAATTTAATGCACCTTTATTTTCCAGAACAAACTTATCATCTGGTTGAAGCAATGAATTGAAGCTCTCGACGAATGTCGGGAACAGAGACAAAAATGTCCGGTCAAAATCGGCAAATGCACTTTTCCTGTTAAAATCCGAATTCAGATTATGAATCATCGAGGAAAGAGAATCATACTGTTTGCTATCCAGTTTTTGCTGTCCTACTAATACAAAATTATCAAGCTGGTTGACCAGTTTAAAAGTAGCATCCAGATAATGTCCTATATAAGAGTTCTTAATCCGGTTTGCTTCTGACAATTTCAAATTCAACTTTTCCAATAATTGGCGAGAACGTCGCAGATGCTTCATCTGCATCAAAATGTAAATGATAGCTATTATTAATACAACCGCAAAAACAGAACTTAAAATAAAACTATCTTGAAAAGTCTGCCGTTTAACCTGCTCTATACCCAGTTTTTCCCCAACAAAAACAGGGAATAATGTTCCGATAACGTTAATCCTATGACGCGTTCCATAAAAAGTTGCGTCTTCAAAAGCCTCATTTATATATTCGGAAGCAAGATTCACATCATTTTTATAGTAGTATAGCATAGTTGCCAGTCCTCTCATAGACACTGACTCTTTTGTGGCACTACGGATATCGTTTACAGCCGCCTTCACATAATAGTAAATAGCCTCATCATTCAGTTCCAGTTTACGGTTGACATACGCCATCGTGGACAAAAGAACAGAAAGCGTTTCCGTATCAGTAGTATCACATAGTTCCAAAGCTCGTTGATAAAGTTGTTTGGATTTAGCTAACTTATCTTCTTTCAGGGCTACTTTTCCTCTTACATAATAGATTGTCGACGAATCGGAAAGATAAGGCAAACTTTCCATCAAAAGTTCATTCCCTATTTGGTTATACTTGGATGAAAACACATTATCCTTAGTATAATCTGCCAAATCGTGGTAAACACGTCCAAAGCTAATATAATAGTCTGACAAGACCTTTGCAGGCAGTACTTCTTTATCAATTCGAATAGAGGAAAGCGAATCGATAGCTTCTTTAAAAAAGCCTCCTCGCGCTAAAATATATCCCAATCGGGTTCTGGCATCTACTCTATATGCGGAGCTGTCTATATCATTAGCTATCCTACACAACTGGGTAGCATAATGAAAGGCCGAATCAAAAGAATATAACTTAAATTCATTATACAAATCTACATTGACCTGAAACTTTTCTTCACATGTCATCCTGTTCGAATTAGTATTCAAGAAGTTCCGGATAGAATCTATATCATTCAATTTCATTTGATTATACACATCTTTCTGTTGCAAAGCGAGTGACATTTGTTTAGCAACTTCCTCTCTATATTGAATTGGATTTCCACTTGTACAACCCATATAAAATATAGAAATAATAATAAAGAATATTATCCAAAAGTCCCAAACGTATTTTTGTCTATGTTCCTGCATAAATATCAAATAAGAATAGATTAACGATCATCAGTCATACAAAAATACGGAAAATCTCATATAAAAGAAACTTTTAAGACTATTATATTTTTGTATCCTGATATTACATTACAAAGGTGTACATTATTTTCAATATCATATAAAAATAACGGTTCAATAAAGAATAAAAATCGGTCAATCCCCTCCTTTTATACCACCAAAAACTCTTTATTTGATCAAAAAGAAGAGAATTTATTATTTTTTGAACAGCTAATTTCCTTTATTCTCTATTAATTCCCCTTTCTTTGCAATATTCTTTTAATGGAATTTATATCTAATAACTAACTATATTTTTATACCATGAACATGAAAAAGAATTTTCTAACAATGCTGCTTGCATTGGCTTTATGCAGTTCGACTTTTGCTCAATGGAAACCTGCCGGTGACAAAATCAAAACATCGTGGGGAGAACAGCTTGACCCTAAAAACGTATTGCCGGAATATCCGCGTCCTATCATGGAACGCAACGACTGGAAAAACCTGAACGGGCTTTGGAAATATGCAATCACTCCCAAAGGTACTCCTGCACCTGCCGCTTACCAAGGTGATATTCTTGTTCCTTTTGCCGTAGAATCGTCTTTATCGGGCGTAGGCAAAATGATAAACGAGAAAGAAGAACTATGGTACCAACGCACTTTCGACGTTCCTTCTGCCTGGCGTGGTAAACAAATCCTATTGCACTTCGGA
This sequence comes from Bacteroides sp. 3_1_23, assembly GCF_000162555.1. NCBI lineage: Bacteria > Pseudomonadati > Bacteroidota > Bacteroidia > Bacteroidales > Bacteroidaceae > Bacteroides > Bacteroides sp. 3_1_23. The sequence continues at coordinate 5,303 of NZ_GG774952.1, read as the reverse complement.
GCAGTAGACTGGAAAGCAGAGGTTTGGGTGAATGACGTAAAGGTAGGTGAACACACAGGCGGATTTACTCCTTTCTATTTCGATATTACTTCTGTACTTAATAAAGGGAATAATGACTTGGTAGTAAAAGTATGGGACCCTTCAGATCGTGGCGAACAACCCAGAGGAAAACAAATAGGAAATCCTCATGGCATTTGGTACACTCCGGTTACAGGTATCTGGCAAACAGTGTGGTTGGAACCGGTGGCAACACAATACATCACTAATCTGAAAACTACTCCCGATATTGACAATCATTCTGTGAAGGTAGAAGTTGCTGCCAATACGACTTCCGCAGACAAAGTGGAAGTAAAAGTATTCGATGGCAAGAACCTTGTAGCCAAAGGCGCAGCGTTGAACGGAGTACCTGTTGAACTGGCAATGCCTGCCAATGCCAAACTGTGGTCTCCGGACTCTCCTTTCCTCTACAATATGGAAGTGACTCTATATAAAGACGGAAAAGCAATAGACCAGGTAAAGAGTTATACCGCTATGCGTAAATATTCTATCCGCAAAGGTCAAAATGGCATCACTCGCCTGCAATTGAACAACAAAGACTACTTCCAGTTCGGTCCGCTCGACCAGGGATGGTGGCCTGATGGTTTATATACCGCACCGACAGACGAAGCATTGGTTTATGACTTGAAGAAGACGAAAGACTTCGGCTACAACATGGTACGCAAGCACGTCAAAGTAGAACCTGCACGCTGGTACACTCATTGCGACCAATTAGGATTGATCGTATGGCAGGATATGCCGAACGGTGGTCCTAGCCCACAGTGGCAGGCACGCAACTACTTTAACGGCAGAGAAGTGATTCGTTCTGCCGCTTCCGAAGCTAACTACCGCAAAGAGTGGAAAGAAATTATCGACTGTCTGTATTCTTATCCGAGTATCGCCGTATGGGTTCCTTTCAATGAAGCATGGGGACAATTCAAGACTCCGGAAATCGTAGCATGGACTAAAGAATACGATCCTAGCCGCCTGGTGAATCCTGCCAGTGGTGGTAATCACTATACTTGTGGCGATATTCTCGATCTTCACCACTATCCGGGCCCGAACATGTTCCTTTACGATCCGAGACGTGCTACCGTATTGGGTGAATATGGAGGTATCGGCTTGGTAGTAGAAGGAAATACTTGGGTGAATGACAAGAAAAACTGGGGTTATGTGAAGTTCAATACATCAGACGAAGTAACGAACGAATACATTAAATATGGCAAACATCTGTTGGAATTGATCCAGAAAGGATTCTCTGCTGCCGTATATACCCAGACAACAGACGTAGAAGGTGAGATCAACGGTCTGATGACTTATGACCGTAAAGTGATCAAGATGAATGAAGCTAAAGTCAGAGAAATCAACCAACAAATCTGTAACTCTCTGAATAAATAGGAAATAGCAAATTTAAATAAATACTCTTTTCCTTGTTGAATATCAGGACAGCACCTTTGAATTTTAAATTCGAGGTGCTGTATTTTCATTTATAATAAGAAAGCTCTCCCATCCATCAGTCAGAGAGCCATGTTTCATTTAAAGGAGGTTTTTATGAACAGCAAGCATATCTTCTTATCCACCTTAGTCGGTCCCTTAGTAATTCCGTCACTCAATGCAGCCGAAACCAACAGGCCCAACATACTATTTGTCATTTCCGACGACCAGTCTTACCCACACGCATCGGCCTACGGATCACCCATAGCTAAAACACCGGCCTTTGATTTTGTAGCCCGCAACGGCTGGTTATTCAACAACGCTTTTGTCACTTCTCCGGGAAGCAGTCCTTCGCGAGCTTCTATCTTAACCGGACTCTATCCCTGGCAAATAGCAGAAGCAGGCACCCACGCCTCCTCCTTCCCGACCCAATACAAATGCTTCCCTGATATTTTGGCGGAAGCAGGTTATCACGTTGGCTGCACAGGTAAAGGATGGGGACCCGGCGACTGGAAAATATCGGGACGGAAACACAATCCGGCAGGTCCGGAATACAATAAAAGGCACATTCAGCCTCCTTTCAAAGGAGTGTCCAATACCGATTATTACCAAAACTTCAAAGAGTTTCTTGACGCCCGCAAGGAAAAACAGCCCTTTTATTTCTGGGTCGGTTCACGTGAACCGCATCGTCCTTATGAAAAAGATAGCTGGAAAAAAGCAAACAGAGAGCTGACCGATGCGGAAGTTCCTCCTTTCCTTCCCGACAAAGAAGCTATAAAAGGAGATTTATTAGACTATGGAACAGAAATTGAATGGTATGACAGCCAATTATCACGCATCCTTGACATTTTGAAAGAAAAGGATGAGTTGGAAAATACGCTAATTATTGTCATGGCAGACAACGGAATGCCTTTTCCGGCAGCTAAAGCAACCTGTTTTGAATATGGCATCCATGTTCCGATGGCTATCTGCTGGACAGGCAAAATAAAAGAAGGAGGAATTAGTAATGAATTTGTAAGCGGCGTTGACTTAGCCCCAACCATACTTGACGCAGTCGGCATACAGAATAAAGAGCAAATGGCAGGTATCAGCCTACTACCCTATCTTCAGAAAAAGAAAAAAGACACAGGAAGAACGATGGTTTTTGCCGGAAGAGAACGTCATGCTTCTGCACGTTACCATAATTTAGGTTACCCGACACGCGCATTAAGAACAAAGGATTTTCTTTATATCAGAAACTTCCGTCCGGAGAGATGGCCTGCCGGTGACCCTTGCGCCATTGACAAGAACGGGAAAACAGGAGCAATGCATAGTGCTTATCACGACATAGACCAATGTCCGGCGTGGGATTTCATAGTCGCCAACAGAGATGACAGAGAAATATACCCTTATTTTCTGAAAGCAGCAGGAAAAAGACCTTATGAAGAATTATATAATGTATCTTCCGACCCCGGTTGTCTTCATAATTTAATTGGCAATGGCAAATACACCGAAAAGCTAAATAACCTCCGTAAAGAAATGGACAAATTACTTAAAAAGACCAAAGATACACGCTATTTGGACGATCCTACTCAAGACGATATATGGGAAACTTATCCGCGTTTGAGTGGAGCAATGCGTACGTTTCCAGAGCCTTTATTTTGAACAAACTTATATAGAAACATCAATTTATATACCGATTGAAGGAGAATGGTGCATCAAAAGTAAGACCATCTATTAAATCGATATTATTTAGGCACGGATTACACGGATTAACACGGTTCCACTAAACTAAAACCGTGTAATTCCGTGTAATCCGTGCCTAAATAAAAGTTATAAGAGTATGCAACACACTACCTTCCCTCTCCTTCCTGCATGAAGATCTTTACCTGATTCCAACTATTCTTCGTATCATTCGAAACTTTCTCACCAGGAGTAGAACGACCATTCTCTACATATTGCTTCATAGTCCGTTTCATCTCTTTCACCTCATTTTCGTAACGCTTATCACCGATAATGTTTTCTTTTTCCGAAGGATCTTTCACGATATCAAACAATTGCATCGGAGGGAATTTTTCTACATCGGAGGGTTTGACAGGATAGGAAAAGCCACCCGAACCTCCATAGAACACCAATTTCAGTTGGGAAGTACGCAAAGACAAATACCCCTCCCCCGCTTCGTGCACCAAGTCTTTACGCGCAGAAGCACCTTTCTTACTCAATATCGGCCACATACTGTAGCTGTCAACAGCTTCTTCTGTCTCCAAATTGTGGTTAAGCATTTGAGCAAAAGTGGCATAAAAGTCTATCAATGAGACTAAAGAGTTGTTTGTCTCTTTCCCATATTTTCCTTTCCAGGAGACAATAAGGGGAATTCTGTGTCCGCCTTCGTAAATATCGCTTTTGTAGCCTCTATAGATGTAACTAGGAAAATGTCCCTTCTTTTCCATATCTTTCACGCCGATATAACCGGCACACCCATTATCCGAAGCAAAGACAATGATGGTATTATCCAGTTGCTTGTTCTTCTTCAATGTTTTTACGATTTGGCGCACCATGTCGTCTATCATGACTACGAAATCGCCATAAGGACCGATACTGGTTTTACCTTGAAACTCTTTCGAAGGCAATATAGGGGTGTGGGGAGCTGTAATAGGCAAATATAAGAAAAACGGCTTCTTGCTGTCTTTCTGCTCATTGATATAGTTCAGGCTATGACGAATGATGTTGGGAAAACATTCTTCCGGCTTGAAGTCGGCTCCTGCCATTCCTCCGTGCATCAATAATGCCAGATTCTTTTTCTGGGGTTCTATCACATGATCGGGGATAGAGGTTGCTTTGTTATTTTCTACATAAACATAGGGAGAAATATCCAATGACGCGGGTATGCCGAAGTAGTAATCAAATCCTCTGTCGGCGGGTCCGTTCTTGATTGGAAGCGAGAAATCTATATCTTTCATACTTCTGCCATTGTTCGTATATCCCCAGTCCCAGCCTAAGTGCCATTTACCGATACAAGCGGTATTATAGCCATTTGCAGAAAACATTTGCGCGATTGTGCGACGTTCAGGATCAATCATTGCAGGCGAATCGCCATCAAGACCACCTCGTTTCAGCTTGGTTCGCCACGGATACCTTCCGGTCAGAAGAGAATATCTGGAAGGAGTGGATAAAGCGGAAGAAGCATGGGCATCCGTAAAGGCAATCCCGTGCTCGGCCAGTTTGTCAATGTTAGGAGTATGGATTTTAGATTCGGGATTAAAGGCCGAGATGTCTCCATAACCCAAATCATCCGCCAATATAAATACGATATTGGGTGTTTGCGCTTTTACAGCAGCAGCTGTAAGAAGTACAGAGGAGATTGTGATTAGTTTATTCATATATTGAATGTATTAAAGCTATAGTTTATGTATGATATAACCTATCTCTTCATGTTTTCCAACCGACATGCCCGGATTATCTGACTGACATCTCAATCGTTCCACTCCAGTAGGCAAGTCTTTTCACTCCAGTGAACGAATCTATGCACCCTAGTGAACAGCCCTCGTCACTCTAGTGGAACGATGGAGATGCTCTATCAATACAGGGCAGACGCATTATATTTTTTACTATATTCTCGTTTGTAATTTCCTTACTATATTGTTGGTTATTAACATATTATCATTTGCTAATGTCGATTATTTTCCTTATCTTTATAAGATATATTAAAACATAAACTAACATGAAAATTGGCATAATTGACCTTTGTAAACAAATAGAAGATCCTAGGATGAACCGCAAAAAAGTAACATAAAATGGAAACTATTATCTATATATCCATTGCTGCTGTAATCTGTGGCGCTCAATCCTGGAAT
>NZ_GG774953.1:161111-178006 GCF_000162555.1 Bacteroides sp. 3_1_23 | reverse complement strand
ATAAGGATATTAGAAAGTGGATTGAAAAAGCGAAGGCAACACGGAATATGGCACTGACGAACTTTGCATATGGTATTGAAAAAGACTGGGAGGCAGTACAGGCAGCTATTGATATCCCCTTCAGTAACGGATTACTGGAGGGGACAGTGAATAAAATTAAAGCGGTAAAAAGACAGATGTACAATAGGGCAGGAATTAAACTACTGAGAGCGAAGATTATTTATTCACAATAGAAGAAGTACCACCAAATTTGACGAAGAACCAAAAATCATTTGCAGGAGAACTTGAATTCAACGAAAGGTTATTTTTTAGGAAAGAGCAAAAAAGAAAGAGATAAATCAGGAATCCGGCCGAATCCATATACCGTATACCGACCGACCGAGCAAAATTCCTTTTCAGTTGTTATTCATATATATCATAGTATACACAATAAAAGTCAATATCATGGAGAAGAATATTTTTCAGTTAGATAATGAGCAACTCAAAGAAATTGCCCGTTCATTCAAAGCAAAAGTAGAAGAGGGATTGAACACTGAAAATGCAGAGATACAATGCATTCCAACTTTTATCACTCCGAAAGCAAGTAGTATTAATGGTAAATCGTTAGTGCTTGATTTGGGAGGAACCAATTATCGGGTGGCAATCGTTGACTTCAGTAAAGTTCCTCCAACTATTCACCCCAACAATGGTTGGAAGAAAGACATGTCGGTTATGAAATCTCCCGGCTATACCCGCGAGGAATTATTCAAAGAATTGGCAGACATGATTACCGGAATAAAACGGGAGAAAGAAATGCCAATCGGATATTGCTTTTCTTATCCGACAGAGTCTGTGCCAAGCGGAGATGCCAAACTATTGCGCTGGACAAAAGGAGTTGACATAAAAGAGATGATCGGAGAAGTGGTAGGAAAGCCTTTACTGGATTATCTAAACGAAAGAAATAAAATCAAGTTTACGAATATAAAAGTGCTTAATGACACCGTAGCCAGTTTATTTGCAGGACTTACCGACAGCAGTTACGATGCATATATAGGTCTGATTGTGGGAACAGGTACCAATATGGCTACTTTTATTCCGGCTGACAAAATTAAGAAGTTAAGTTCGTCACATAAGGTTGATGGCTTGATTCCCGTTAATCTGGAGTCAGGGAACTTCCATCCGCCATTCCTCACCGCAGTAGATAATACGGTAGATGTAATCTCCGACAATCCGGGAAGACAACGTTTCGAGAAAGCTGTATCCGGCATGTACTTGGGAGACATTCTAAAAGCGACTTTCCCTCTGGAAGAATTTGAAGAAAAATTCGATGCACAAAAGCTTACCTCTATCATGAACTATCCCGATATTTATAAAGAAGTGTATGTGCAGGTAGCACAGTGGATATATGGCAGATCAGCGCAATTGGTTGCAGCTTCACTTACAGGGCTTATCATGTTGCTAAAGTCATACAATAAGGAGATAAGGAGAATTTGCCTGGTTGCCGAAGGAAGTCTTTTCTGGAGCAAGAATAGAAAAGATAAAAACTATAATATGATTGTCATGGAGAAATTACGGGAACTCTTCAGTTTATTTGGTTTGGAAGACGTAGAGATCGACATAAAAAGTATGAATAATGCCAATCTGATAGGAACAGGTATTGCGGCATTATCCTGACACGTTCTAATTTGTCATTGCATGGCAGGTCTTCAATCAACCTGTTCATAAAAATTCGATGCTGTATCAAATTTACTGAACAGCATCGAACCTATTTCAAACTTATCAAATCCGGTTCAATATTTAGATAGAATATAGAACCTAAAGTAGCTATTATTTGATCTTCAGTGCAAAACCGCCTCCGGGTGCCAAATGAATCTTCAACTTACTGTCATTCTTTATCCGGAAAGATTCACATTTATAATCACGTCCAACCCGGTGGGCATTCACTCCATCTTTAAATAATGTAGCATCGTATGTCTTGTCGCCCAAGAAGGAACAATCGACTTCAATGTCACGTGCCGTCCAATCGGTAATTCCACCTACATACCAGACATTTCCTGCCCGGCGTGCCGTTACGATGTACTCTCCCATTTTACCATCAAGCACGATACTTTCATCCCATACGGTCGGAATATTGGCAATAAATTCGGTCGATTCCGGTTCGCGCATATAGTTGCTTGGCGCATCGCACAGCATATTGAAAGGAGACTCGAATACCACATACAGAGCAAGTTGGCGACAGCGAGTTCCCTGGCTCATAGGTTCCGAGTTACAAGGATAATAGTTACCTTTCGAAGCATTACGCATCGCGCCTTGGGTGTAATCCATCGGACCGGAAACCTGACGGGTGAAAGGCAACAGTACGTCATACTTCACCTGATCGACCGAAGCCGGACTCCATTTCATCTGTTCCAAGCCATTAACCCCTTCAAAGTTCAACACATTCGGATAGGTACGATTCAAGCCGGCCGGTTTATGCGTTCCATGCAAATCGAGAATCAATTTATATTTAGCACACATTTCGGCAGCCCGATAATTGAATGCTGTCATATACTGATCGTCACGATCCATAAAATCGACCTTAAAGCCTTTGACTCCCATGTCAGCAAAATAACGGCAAACGTTCTCCATATCACGATCGAAGGCATAATAACCAGCCCAAAGAATGATACCTACATTTTTGGAAGCGGCATAATCTACCAGTTCTTTCAGATTAATATCTTTCACTACTTGCATCAAATCCGCCTGCAGGTTGACTGCCCAACCTTCATCAAGGATTACATATTCTATTCCGTTTGCAGAAGCGAAATCAATATATGCTTTATAAGTCGGATTATTTACTCCGGTGATAAAATCAACGCCATCCAAGTTCCAGTTATTCCACCAATCCCATGCCACTTTACCGGGCTTGATCCATGAAATATCCGTCAGACGGGAAGGAGCAGCCAACAAATAGCTCAAGTTGCTTGCCGCCAAATCTTTATCGGAAGTGGTAACAATGCTCATTCGCCATGGAAAACTTCGGGGGTTATCTACTTTGGCAATGTAAGCTTCACGCTCTTTCACCAACATCTGAAGTTGATTGTGTCCGCCCTGCACCGTCTTCTTGGGATAAGGAGCGAATTGACCCGTCAACCGTTTTTCCCCTTCAGCAGCAGATAAATAGAGACCGGGATAATTCTCCAAACCGGATTCTGTGATACAAATCTTGACACCTTCACCAGCATCCACTACTAACGGCAGAAACATCAAACGTTTTTTATTCAGTTTCGATAATCGATCAGTAGTATAAGTGTTCTCGAAAGAATTGAAATATTGGGATTCGTAATCACCATCTTTCCCCGCTTTTACATACGGAACAGAGGCTACCATATCGGACGGGAAACGGTAATCTACAGTTTCATCCACTACATTGAAAGGTTTCTTCGACCGGCTGACAAAGCGATATGCAATACCATCATTGTAAGCACGAAACTCTACGTTCCAATCTTTCTTAAACCGGAGAGTCAGTTCATTATAGTAATCTCTTAGTTCGTTGGCGCGATAGAAAGGAGAAGGAACCATCTGATCTACTTTTTTCCCGGAAGTGCCGGCCAACTTTGCTTTCTCTCCCCAAACTTCTCCATTCTCCAATGTCATTGAAATTGGAGAAGAAGCCAGTATCTGACGTCCGTCACAATGGATGTCATAAGTCAACTTATCACCGACGGTAATAGTTGTTTGGAGTTTCCCATCCGGAGAGTTCAAGGTAAATTGTTTTTGTGCTTGTACCGTAAGCGTACATGCGACAACACATAGAAATAATAAAATCTTCAGTTTTTTCATGGTTTTAATTATAGTAGTTATCAAATCATAAGAAGAATGATGCAAAAATAAAATAATATATGGTAGTAACCTATATGAAAACTAAAAAACAGAAATGAAAAATGAATACGGGATTCTATCTTTTTCCTGTCAGAGATTTTATGCAATCGACTTCTTCCAGCTGAAAAGGTACTCCGTTAGAACGATAAATATCATGGAACCATAACTCCGTCTCTTCTCCCGACGGAATCACTTCATCCCAAGCAAAAATAGTATTTGTCTTTCCTGCAACAAATCCCCAATTAATAGCTCCGGTCTTTTCTTTTTTCATCAGAGGAAGGACATTGCAAAAACGGCTGTCATTGCGGCGGGCCATATATTCGGTACAGATCAACGGACGGTTAAGCATCTTTAGAAATTTGATGCACTCGGCATGCCGTGCCTCATTATCGTAATTATGATAAGAGATAATGTCCGAATGATTCAGCATAAATGCATTCAGAACATTCTTGCGGGAAGAATTATAGTCCCAGATACCGGCAGTAATCGGTTGTGACGGTTTACAGTCGCGTACCCAGCGAAAAACATTGGTCAATAAAGACAAAGAGGTTTCCTCGTGTTTACTATTTCCGGGTTCATTATACAAATCCCACATCAATATCCGATCATCATGAGCGTAAGTGCGTACAATATCTTTGATATACTCTTGTAGAAAAGGATACAAAGTCAACGTATCCTTGCGCAAGCTGCATGAAGGGTCCTGTACCCATCCGGAATTATGAACTCCCGGCTTCGGCTCCGGTTGTTTGCCATAAGCCGACTCTGGATTCCAACAATCATCAAAGAACACAAACATAGGACGGATTGAATACTTCCGACAAATATTCAAGAATTCATCCACACGTTTTTTCATTCCTGTTGCATCATTTTGCCATACAACACTGCTCAAGAAAACGCGTAAGGTATTAAAGCCCAGTTCATGTGCCCATGAAAGTTCTTTGTCTATCTGCTCAGAATCGAAAGTAACCGCACTCCACATTTCTATCTGATTGATTGCCGTTGCCGGAATATAATTGCAACCTACCAACCAAGGCTGATTGTCATACCATTCCTGTATCTTCTCTTCCGACCAACGGCTGTTGTTTGAAGAATTAGAATCCTGTGTACAGGCGCATACACATATCCCCAAAAAGAATAAAAACACAACATTAACACACCATTTATTTTTCATGCTATTTCAATTGATTAATATATAAATCTATTTGTTCATTTTTTATCTTAAGATCAAACAAAGAGAGTAAACCCGTAAAGGGTATAAAAGACCAAATTCTTTATCTTCATTTTTCCTGTTAGCTGATTATTTATGCCTGTTGTCTGATTTTTCTTTCCACACCACTACTCCCGCAGCTTCGAGGCGTGCACTGCCGATCAGTATCTCCGCCTTGTCGGGAATGGCTATTTCCTGAACGTCCGATGTATAATTTAAAGCGATGTAAAAACCGTCACGCCATTCTTTCACTACTCCGTACGGCAAATCTTCGGTCGATACGCCTGCTTCTGTATATACACGACGTACCACCTCTTTTTCCAGTTTGCCGTCATCGGTATCCGTTCCGATATAAGTGACCGTTCCCTTACCCAGTTTGTGGTGTATCACGGAAGCGGCTCCTTTATAAAACTGGTCTGTATAGACAGCCCACACATCTGTTCCGGCAGCCGGTGTCAGTACGTCTCCCCAATTATTCCAGGCAAATTCCTTACCCTCGAAATCGATCTTTCCGTACAGATTGTGGGGCAGATGGTCATAATACAGGCTATTTATTCCGGCTAGTTGATGAATCGGAGCAGCCAAAGGAGCCTCCCACAGTTTGGCGTCACGGTCTTTCTGACCGGTACGGCAAGTCAGGATCAGATGTCCTCCCTTCTTCACATATTCAGTCCAACGTTCCACCAGCTTGTTGTCAAGCAACTGATAGGCAGGAGCTATCAAGAAAGGATAACCGGAAAAATCCTCTTTCTCCGAAATCACGTCTACCGGAGCTGCAAAAGATTTTAGCAGATTGTAATATTTATGCACGTGAGCCATCGTCCGCCATTGATCCGTCTGCCGCTGAAACTCCATTTCCCAATAATTACTCATATCGAAAAGTAAACCAATACGCCGGGAGGCCAGTTGACCGGGCATACGATTTTTCTTATCGTAGGCGGCACGCAGTTTTTTCATCTCCTGCGTAATGCGTACATATTCTTCACCGCCCGGAGAAAGAGTTACTCCATCAGTCATTATCATACCGTAATGATATTGCTCACTGCCTTTCAGAGGTTGACGGAAACGGTAATTGCATACGAATTTCCCACCACCTGCAAAGACGTGATACACCCACATACGGATGGCACCGGGTAAAGGTTGGGGGTTATACACTCCCCAGTTCACCTGCCCGGGTTGGAGTTCCATAACTCCAAAGGCTTTACCTACGCGATTACGGAACTGGTCGTTTGAGAAACCGAGATCTTCCGGAATACCCATCCGGAAACCCTGGCTGCCTATTCCCTGATTATGTCCGGTCACCAGATAGCGGGTGTAGGTCAGGAAATCCGGATAATCGATCCGTACCGGATCAACCGGATTGAAAATAGGTATCAGGTTGGTAGTGATCCATTGGTCTTTGTGGATATGCCGCCGGAGGATGTCTGCCTGCATATTGACAAAGCCCGCCAGTTCGTCCGCCATAAAGCGGTTCAAATCGAGCATGGCGTGAGGATTGGCCTTATCAGGTACTTCCTGCTGGTTGGGAAGGCGAACCTGCTCGAAGTTCTGATAGGTTTCACTCCAGAAAGAGGCACCCCAGGTATCATTCAGTTTGTCAATAGTGCCGTATTTCTTCTGTAACCAGATACGGAATTTGGCTTGTGCATTTTCACTGTAATCTACCACCCCGTAGTGTCCCGGTTCATTGTCAATCTGCCAGCCGATAACAGTGGGATTATTGCCATAATGTATTGCCAGGCGGGAAACGATATTTTCTACATAATGACGGTAGCGATCGCTACTCCAGGAAGCGTGCTGACGTCGTCCGTGTTGAATGGTCACTCCATTATCCCGTTGAATCAGTATGTCGGGATATTTTTTCGACAGCCAGACGGGAGGCGTGGGGGTAGGTGTACACATGATTACTTTCAGACCATACTTCTCTGCCAGAGAGACTGCACGATCCAGCCATTCAAAATGATATTCTCCCTCTTCCGGTTCCATCATAGACCAGGCGAACTCTGCAAAATGGGTGAATTTGATGCCCATTTCCGACATTTTCTTCAAATCACGCTCCCATTGGGAGGAATCCCATTGCTCGGGATAATAGTAAGAGCCCAAAGCAAACAACTCTTCCGGAGGAAAAGACTTATCGACCGGAGACTGGGAAAAGGATGATAATGAAAACAATAAAGTTAAGACAAATAGGAAATTCTTCATGAATATTATTTTTAGAATCTATATGATAAGACATTTCTGAAAGAAAAAGCCACATTGCTATTTGTATAAAGAGGTCGTGTTTCGGTGAAACCCGGCCTCTTTATCTTATGTAACACTAATACCTATGTCAGACTATTATCTCTTTGTAAACGTACAGGTATTTGTATTCATATCCAGTTTGACATGATATATACCGGCTCTGAAATTATTTCCCGGTCCAAAGTTCTCTGTTTCCTTCCATTGATCTCCATCCCAATAACCGCCCCGGGCTATTAAATCACCTTCAGATACGATGGTCACATCAAACGAAGTAATTTCATTATTCCAACCTTTTCTTTTATAAAATCTGAACATGAAATCGTTGTTCAGAAGGAGGTTAGTTTCATATACACGATCTCCGGTCTTCACACAACAAATAAAGTCTTTTGGATTATCCCATCCCCAATTTCCAATGTCATCGGGAAGGAGTCCGCTGATTCTAGGATGGCCGAAGGCAGCTCCAGTTATCCATACTGTTTCCGGGAATTCCGTATCGGTCGTTTTCTCTACATATATAAGTTCTCTATCCTTATTATATGAAATCCGATACTTACCGTCCGGAGCGTTAAACTTATATTGTCCATTTTCATTCGTAAAGTATTCCGGTTGAAGCATATAGTCCAGATAACTAAATCCTTCGAAATCGACCACTTGTCCTTTCGTGAGGTTTAACTCTACAGCGATATAGCTTGGATTAGTAGATTGAGTCAGTTCCGTACCATTTATTTTATAAGATTCCGGTCCAAGTTGTCCTTCATCCACCTTATCAATAAACATACATATATTCTTATTCAAATCTATCCGGACACGATATACTCCCGGTGTGAAATCCGGTCCGGCTACAAAATCACCGGTAAAATGTCCGCCACCAGTGCCACCTGTCGCCGGATCACTGTAATACCATCCCTTACCCAATAAATTAACAGGTTGCGTATTGACAATAGTACTAGCCAGTTCACCTCCCCAAGGACGTTGTTTGTAGAATTTAAACTGGAAATCTTTAACCAGATAAAGAGTGGTTTCAAAAATATTGTCTGCTACCTTCACACACTGGAATGCATCACTCGGCAAGTTGAAAGTCCATGCACCGACAGTCACCCGTCCGGCTTGAGGATGTCCGAAACTGGATCCGCAAACCCATAACCCATCCGGATAATTCACCGAGCGGTTTTCCAGATATGTCAGTTTGTTTATCGGATCATAATACAATTTATAGTTTCCGTCTACTCCTATAAATGTAGCTTTATCTTTTGTTATGTTTTCAAAGAAATCCGGTTGAAGCATCTTTCTCACATCACCAAAATTGCTGAAAGTCACTTCATCACCTTTATGAAGTTCCAAAGCAATGCCCAGAAAAGATGAAGCCTCTTCTAATATACCCATTTCCTGACCGTTAACCAGGAAAGATTGTTCTTGAATATTCTCATCTTTCGCTTCAAAAGCACAAGTGTTATTGTTCAAATCGAGCGTGATAAGATAAACTCCGGGTTGGAACAGCGGTCCCGGAATAAAATCTCCTCCCGTCTTTCCGGCAACCAAGAAAGGGGTAGTTAGAGTGATATTATCTTCGGGAAGAGTAGTGATCTCATTGTCTCCCTCTCCCCAGCCTCTATGCTTGAAAAACTTAAATGAGAAGTTATTAGCCAGATAGAGAGTCAGTTGAAAAACATTGTCGGCACTTTTATAACAATAAAGCACATTGTTAGGTCCGTCCATACTCCAACCGCTTGTGGTAACCAGCCTCGCTTGAGGATGTCCCCAGTTGGCTCCGCAGAACCATAATCCGTCCGGATAGGTCGCCCCGGCTTTTTCTATGTACAAAAGCTCATTAGCAGGATCATAAAGCACACTATAATCAGCCGTCTCTCCTTTGAAACGGGCCTTATTTTCGGACACATATTCAAAGTAATCCGGTGAAAGAATGGATTCTATTTCGTCAATCCCCGAAAACTCGACTTCCTGTCCTTTTTCCAGATGAAGCTTTTTTCCCTGAAAATTAGAGTAAATCTCTTCATCCAACACTTGACCTCCTACAGAAAGAGGAGAGGCAAGTTTCCATTCCGGCCATTGATCCCATTTCTGTACGTCATCACTGCAAGATGCCGTTAACAGCAACAGAAGGACCGTATATATATAATATTTCATAATGCAGTCATATTAAGATTATACATTTATTTTTTATATGCTTTCAGCAGAGCTTGATAAACTGTTTCGTTCACCTTCACAATACAGCCGTGTCGTGCGCCGGGTCTGTCCGTACCATCCTTTACATTAGGTCCGGAGAAAGTACGTTCTTTCCATGGCCCGTCCATAGAGGTCGACTGAAACAAATGATACCCATAAGGTTTGGCTGCATAAGATTCCGCATAAATAAACCAACCGCTATGATTCGGCCGTTCGATAAAAATAGGTGCTTCACGCATCATATCATTCGGAGTGACAGGTGCTCCCGGATTGGTATAGGGACCAGTCAGATTGGAAGAGGTGGCAATACGGACTGTTTTCCCTGTTTCCGGAGCAACAGCCGGATCGCGTTCGTCTTTCATAATCGCATAATAAACACCGTTTACTTTACGGATAATAGCATCGATAATAGCCATATTCTCATCCGTACCGGTAAAATTGAATAATTTCTGTGGTTCCGTATAGGTCTCGAAATCCTTTGTCAACACATAGAGAGTGCGCATACTGTCCCAATCGTCCTTATCCGGGTCGTTGCAGGCATGCCAGCTTATAATGTACTGTTCGCTATCCTTGTCATAAAACATTTTGGGTGCTCCCCAATAATAGGTAGTATAGAATCCCTGTGCATTACTACGATTAAAAATCATTTCATTCAACTGGGTAGATGTCCATGTCACCAGATTTTCCGAACGCCATAAAGCCAGCGGATTGACTGCAATCATATAGAAAGCTCCGTCATGTCCCTGACAAATATCAGGATGTCCAATGTAAGCGCTATTGATGATCCGGCCTTTATTCAGTGTTTCCCAGTTGATGCCATCCCGGGAAACAGCATAATATAACTTTCCATAATTTGCATTAGTCATGTGGGCGAACAAATATCCGCCATCAGTTTCCACCGGAATTTCTTCTCTGCCTGTTTCTGCATCATCCGAACACGACCAACTCATTAAAGACAATAATAGACCAATTATATAGTAACTCATACGTTTCATATCTTTTATTCAGTTAATAGGTTTAATTTATACTTTGTTGCGCTTTGCTCTTATCCTCCGCCCAACCCGGACGTTCCCAAGTCTGCTTCAGCTCTTTTCCATAAGAAATGGCCTGTTCGACTGCATAGTTAGGAATCGGCATGTACTGATGCGTCGGCATTATGCCTTTCGCCTTATACATTTCTTGCGCGTATTTATTAAAACGGATCAAGTCAATCTTTCGATTACCTTCATAGAAAAATTCATGTCCCCGCTCTATCAGAATAGCGTTTAAAAAAGCGTCTTTTGTATTGGTTGTCACACTCGGCAAGTCCGACAGCCCAGCTCTTTTCCTCACCTGATTCACCGCATTTATAGCAGCTACGGAAGGTACAGTTCCTGTTTTACGCACTTCTGCCTCTGCATACATCAATAATACATCGGCCCATCTTGCCAAAGGAATATCAGTACCCTGGAAAGTAGTCATCGTTTCCTGCGGGAATTTATTTATAATATATCCGTTCCATCTCACCCCCAGATTATCTTTGTTGATAACGACACCATTCTTGTCCTTATAACTGGTTACAATGGTTTTCAGACGACCGTCGTTGCTTTCGAAAGCATCGTAGTATTTTTTATCCATACTGAAAGCCTGGAACCATCCACCTCCCATTGGAAAAGGATCCCCTTTTGCCACATCAGAAGGTAAAGCCCACATCAGGAAAGGATTCGCATTTCCATGCTTCGGGTTACCATCAGCAGTAGGGCTACAACTGACAGCCATAATCATTTCTTTATTGAATTTATTGGCATTCTTGAACAGGTCAACGTACGGAGTACTTCCGGTTTTAAACAAATCATATTTGCCCGTATTGAGTTCATTATACATATCAATCGCTCTCTGATAATAACCTTCCATGTGTTCACCCTCGTTCAGACAGTGTTTCATCAGGCAGAAGCGGGCATAGTCACGCGTATAGCGTCCCAAATCCGGGGCTACTTCGGGAGCATTCTTTGCGGCAAATTCCAGATCATCCGTAATCCATTGAGTCATTTCATCCAAAGAAGGGCGCACGGTATTCGACAACGCTTCCGGATCAATTACTTTTTCGGGATCCAGGATTACCGGTACGGGACCGTAAACATGCAACAGGAAGTACATCATCAATCCACGACACAAACGTGCTTCTCCAAGTAAATTATTCTTCTTTTCTTCCGTAAGAGCAGTCAGGGGAGCTTTTTCCAACGTTCCAATCACTTCAGTCATACGGGTCACCTGGGCTGTTTTCGGGAAATGATTCAAGTTACCACCGTCGTCTACATTTCCACGCCAGTAATAAAAGCAATTACTGTAATCTCCTTTACTAAGGCGTTCCCAGTCTGCACCTACTGTGGTAGCAGGCGCACATATATCAGAAGCAGAATCAAACATACGCACCGCTCCTCCAGACTGTATATGAATACCATGTTGCAAACCACCCGAACCCATATCATACGTCCAAACCGTAGTATAAGGCAGGTAGCAAACCATCATATAGGAAACATACTCTTGCTCTGTGGAAGGATATTCTCCCTGTAACAAAGCTCCGTAAATATAAGGATCAAAATTATTCTCACAACTACCGAATAAGAGTTGCAAGGAAACAAGCATCGGTAAAAAGAACTTCTTTTTCATACGACATAATTTGTTAGATTTCATAGCTTGAAGTTTAGAAGGTTAATTTTGCACCTATTGAATAAACTCTCATTTGAGGATACTGTCCTCCGATCAGATTCGAAGAAGAAGTGTTGATTTCAGGGTCATATCCTTTGTATTTGGTAAAGGTCAAAGGATTCTGAAAGTCGACAAACACACGTATTCCTCTAATATACCCTTTAAATATGGATAATTCTTTGGGACCCAGGTTATATCCCAATGTGATGTTTCTCACACGCACATAAGAGGCATTTTCTCTTGTATAATCAAAGCCCAGATTTTCGGGTAAAGCCACTGATTTACTGATTGCGATACCCGGGAAATGTCCGTTCATGTTTGTCTGGGTATTCCAGATGTTATAAGAATAGATACCAACATTGTGCGCATCCACTCCTCTGGAGAGATTTCCGGCATCTGCACTATAACTATATGCGTCATTCCATTTCTTTACACCTAATTGTCCGTACATAAATATATCCAGATCAAAGTTTTTCCATGTAAATGTATTGCCAAAACCAAAATATAATTTAGGAAGCATGTTATCCATGTAAGAGTCATTCACGTCAATGATTCCATCGCCGTTTTTATCTTCTACAATAGGATAACCCGGCATACAGGCAGCAGGACCTAATGAACGTTGCGATTCGGGCATATTACTCTTATCCACATCAATGATACCGGTCGTTTTATAATAATAGAATGCATTCATCGGTTCATTTTTCCTTTTCTGATATTTTTGATAATCATAGTTGGGCATACGTTCTATCCATACCGCGTTATAATGGGACATTGTAATTTGAGAGGTCCATTTGAAATTATGTGTCTGAAGATTCAGCGAATTCAAGCTCACATCTACTCCGGTACGTTTATAATGTCCTCCATTGATAGGACGTGTTCCGTGCATTCCCAATAATTCAGTCGGTGCTGTACCCAACAAATGGGTTACGTCATTACGGAATATATCTACACTACCCCAGATTCTATCTCTAAGAACGGAAAAATCCAATCCGATATTTTTCATAACCGTCTTTTGCCAGGTTACATCTTCATAGTTGGCACCGGACAGTATGTAAGGAATATAGGTGACCGAATTATTATTAAACTGAACATCTTCACGGGTAGTTGTTACAATACCATATAGTGTTGTACCTAAGTTATCACTACCTGTTTCACCGTAACTGGCTCTTAATTTCAACATATTAATCCAGGAGATATTCTTTATAAATGATTCTTCATTCATTTTCCATGCAAGAGAAACAGATGGAAAGAGGGCGTATTTCTTACTGGGAAAGAATTTATCCGTACCGTCACGGCGCAATGAAGCGGATACTACATAGCGTCCGAATAAGTCGAAACTTCCTCTGACAAACTGTGATCTCTTTTCATTCTTATATTTATAGGAAGTCGGATAGAAAGGACCGTCTGCCATACCTACGCTACTTCCCTGTATATGGTCATTGGCATTTTCATAAGATATATCCGAACCATCGCCACTATCAAGATAACGTCCCATACCGGCCATCAAATTCATATCCAATAACTCTCCAAATTTATGTTGGAATGTTAATGTACCTTCGAGAGTGCTTTGCTGCCTTTTTCCATATCCTAAGTTTCCTCTGGATTTACGTTGCAATGCGTAGTAAATATCAGAAGGAATGTAAGAATCACGAGAGGTATTTTCCTTGTTCAAGCCATACAATACTTTGGCTGAAAGCATATTCTTGATAATATCGACATCCAGTGAGAAGTTCATGTAGTAACCACTTTGCTCGGATTTGTCATTAATATCTTGCATGGAAACGGGATTAGGCGTCCGGCTGAATACATTATATTGTCCTTCGGCATCGTACACGGGAAGATAAGAGGGATAGAAGATTGCTCCGAAAAGTGCTCCGGCTCCCTGATCTCTTAAGTTTCCGACATCTCCGCCGACAGTAGAGTTCGTGTAATTATTCTGATTCAAGTTGACAATTGTTGTCAGTTTCAGGAAATTAGTCAGCTGGGATGTGATGTTTGTACGCAGGGAGTATCGCTCCATATCCGAATTATAAACGGTAGCGTCTTCTTTATAGTAGTTAACGCCCAGATAGTATTTAAACTTTTCCGAACCACCGCTAATCGTCAGATTATGATTGGTCACTGCACCTGTTTTCAGTACCTTGTCCAGCCAATCCGTAGTCGGGGCATTGGCTATTTGTGTCGGTGTAAAGATAGGTGTCCATTTATCGTCATAAGCGGCATTTCCATAAGGATACTGGCCTTTGTCATATAAATAATTCTCTTTACTGAACACATTCACCATGTTCATCAGTTCGGGTCCGCTCAATACATCCAGATAAGGATAATGTTTTTGCACGGAATAGCTTCCTTCATACACGATGGTCGGTTTTCCCTCTTTTCCTTTTTTGGTAGTCACCAGAATAACACCATCCGCTGCTCCGATACCATAAATTGCTGCAGAAGCATCCTTCAGGATTTCAATGGATTCAATATCATTGGGGTTTAATCCGGCCAGTCCGGCACGATTGACGGAAGAAGGAAGTGACGTACTTCCCGTGCCGACTTCAAAAGAGCCGCTAGGCATAACTACTCCATCCACCACATAAATCGGTGTACCACCTCCACGAATGGAGATATTAATACCTCCTCCCGGCTGGGGACTGGCAACGGTTGCCTGCAAACCGGCAGCACGTCCCAGCAACATTCCTGAGATATTGCTAGTAGCCGCTTTGGATATTTTTTCAGTTTTTACGGTAGCGATAGA
The DNA here is from genome assembly GCF_000162555.1 of Bacteroides sp. 3_1_23. Taxonomy (NCBI): domain Bacteria; kingdom Pseudomonadati; phylum Bacteroidota; class Bacteroidia; order Bacteroidales; family Bacteroidaceae; genus Bacteroides; species Bacteroides sp. 3_1_23. The sequence continues at coordinate 163,100 of NZ_GG774953.1, read as the reverse complement.
AGTAGTCAGGTTTTTACGGGAGGTTGTACCATACCCCACCACTACCACCTCGTCCAATATTTGCTGATTTTCAGCCAAGGTGACAGATAAAGATACCCGGTCGCCCACCTTTACTTCCTGTGTCTGATAACCGATATAGGAGACTTCCAATACAGCTCCCGGTGACACTTCCAGAGAGAACTTAGCATCCAAATCAGATGCGGTTCCGTTGGTTGTTCCTTTTTCCTTGATGGTAGCACCGATGATCGGTTCACCATTGGCATCGCTCACTGTACCTGTGACTTTACGCTTTTTAGTGTCTTTAGAGGTATTCTGCCGCGCTTGCCCTTTTTGGACAATAATATTCTTGCCCTTTACCTCATAAACAACTTCTTGCCCGTACAATATCTGATCGATAGCTTCATTCAATTGTTTTGCCTTTACACTTACAATCTTTCTGGTATCCAGGTCTCCCACTTTATATACGAAAGAATATCCGCTTTTATTCTTCAATTGCGTCATTGCTTCTTTCACTGAAACATTATTCATTTTCAATGAAACGGCCTGGGCTAGCATTGCTATGTTAAGGCAAAAGAGAGCCACGACCATTAATATGGCCTTCTTCCTGTAATTCATAAAATAAACAAATTATTTAATTAAAACTTGAATAACTCGTTTTAAAAGAGATGTATTTTGCTAACTTTGCATAATCTCTTTTGAAAACATGCTCACGTTTGAAAGTTGTTGAAGAAGAGATTCAGGAGCCGGAAGATGTTCGAGATCTTCCGGTTTTTATTTTTCTCTCCTTATCATTCACTAAAGACTATTCAGTATTATTTCCTTTACTCATATTCTTCAATTATAAGGTTAAACAATCATAGTATTATAATCTCTGGTAACCGGTTAATAGATAGTTATATTGCGCTCTTCAATTTTATATTGTATTTTCTCTGTAGATACCAACGCATCCAACACTTCCTGAATACTTTGTTCCCGACGGACGAAGTTTCCGTAGAACCGGAATTTATTTAATGAATCATTAGCTATGTGGATATTCACATTGTAGCTACGTTCCAGTTCTTTCACGATGTCCGGCAAAAGTTCTTCATCAAAAAACAGATAGCCATCCGTCCATTGGGAGGCATTGGAGGCTGTGACCGTTTCTACGGTCATCAATCCGTTCGCTTTGTTTAATATCGCTCTCTCGTCGGGTGCAAGGAAAGCTTCTTTCTCTTTTTTCAGTAAATTATTTAATTCCACTTTCCCTTCCAACAAGGATACTACCACTTCATGATCTTCCGGATAATCGCGGAAATTAAATTTTGTTCCCAATACCTGCAATTGCAAATCTTTAGTCTTTACAAAGAAAGGGAGTTTCTCATTCCGTTGGACTTCAAAATATCCCTCGCCTTCTAATTCTACTTTACGGTTATCTACTCCGAAGCCTTGTGAGTAGGTCATTCGTGAACCGGCATTCAACCAAACCAATGTACCATCAGGCAAATAAAGTTTCGTTCTTGATCCTAAAGGAGCCTCTACGGATATATCTGCAAAAGTGTCTTTTACATTCACTCCTCCCTGCCAATATGAGAAGCATCCTACTGCAAGTATGACTGCGATAATCGCGGCATAACGCCACAACGCCGACAAACGGAATTCCTGGCGAGGAGCTTTCTCCACTTGCTTCCGGCTCCCGATACGATTCTTAAAGGTATCGAATGCCTTGTCTTTATTGTATTTCGACGCGGCTTCACGGCTCACGGCAGAGAACCAGACTTCCCGTTGCTGAATAAAATAATCCTCATTTTCAGGTGATGCAGCTATCCATGCTTTTAGTTCGGCTAAAGCATTTTTGTCCAAACCTTCGGTCAGATAGGTTGCAATCAATTCATCAATATGTTTCTTTTCTTCTTCCATTTTTCTGCGTTCTATAAAGGAGACAGTAGATTTTTAATTGAGGGTAGTCTAAAAATGACTTTTTTTCGTTTTTACCCGAAAAAAAATAAAAAG
>NZ_GG774953.1:131530-160775 GCF_000162555.1 Bacteroides sp. 3_1_23 | reverse complement strand
AAAAGTAGAGTAATCAGATATTTACTTAGATTCGTTTGTAAAGATGCTAATGCATTCTTTATATGATACTTAACCGTATTGACAGAGATGCCTAACTCTTGAGAAATTTCTTCGTATGATTTTCCTTCAAAACGGCTTTTATCGAACACGCGACGACATTCGTTCGGCAATTTATCAATGGCTTTATATATTTCCTCTTCCAGTTCACGCTCCAGCAATGTCCCCAACGGATGCGAATCGGATATCGTCATTTTATCGTCTGTTATCTCATCGGGCATCAGAGATGAAAACGCAATCTCGCGCTTTTCCCATTCTGAATTAAGATAGTTGATACAACGATTACGGACAGCTCTCAACAAATAGCTACGGATGGAAACGGAAATCTCCAGCGTTTCACGAATCTCCCATAAATGAAAAATAGTATCTCCGACGATGGTTTCCGCGAGGAATTGATCTTTTACATAGCCATTCGCGACATGACACAACAAGGCATAGTGACGGTCATAGATGTATTGATAGGCATCTTCATTGCCTGTCTTCAACTGCTCCACGATTAAAGTTTCAGTATGCTCCATGAATGTATTAGTCAAGTTAACGGCACAAATTTAGAGAAATTGCAGCAGACTACCTAATATCCATATTAATATCTTCAAGGACATCACAACCCAAAAAAATTATAAAAAAACTTCTCTCACTGATTTACGAAATATAGAATAAAAAGTTATTTTTGTACCGTTTTTTAATTTTATCTTAAACTAGTATTATGTACAAGATTTTTCACGGCTTTCATCTAGTGGAAGCTTATCAGGATTTAAAGAAAGCCAAACGGTTGGCAAAAAATCAGACAGTGGCCAGATGTATAAAGTTAACCGTAGCTATTACCCTTTCCCTTATTTTATGGCTCCTCCCAATTGACACATTTGGTATAGAAGGGTTAACCGTTATAGAACAAAGACTTATTTCTATCTTTATTTTTGCCACACTTATGTGGGTATTCGAGGCTGTCCCTGCATGGACCACTTCCGTATTGATTGTCGTTTTATTGTTACTCACCGTTTCCGACAGCAGCTTATGGTTCCTTACTCAAGGAATCTCAACAGAAGAATTGGGACAGACAGTCAAATATAAATCCATTATGCATTGCTTTGCCGATCCAATCATTATGTTATTTATTGGTGGGTTCATACTTGCCATCGCAGCAACTAAAAGCGGATTGGACGTATTATTGGCACGCGTCATGCTAAGACCTTTCGGAACCCAATCACGCTATGTACTATTAGGATTCATTCTTGTTACAGCTGTATTCTCAATGTTCCTCAGCAATACGGCTACAGCTGCCATGATGCTCACTTTCCTAACTCCTGTATTAAAAGTACTTCCTGCAGACGGTAAAGGAAAAATCGGTCTGGCTATGGCTATTCCTGTAGCTGCTAATGTAGGTGGCATGGGAACTCCTATCGGCACACCGCCCAACGCAATTGCCTTAAAATACCTGAATGATCCGGAGGGACTGAACCTGAATATCGGTTTCGGAGAATGGATGAGTTTTATGTTACCCTATACTATTATTGTATTGTTTATCGCTTGGTTCATACTTTTACGATTGTTTCCCTTTAAACAAAAAAATATTGAATTACAAATTGAAGGTGAAGCCAAAAAAGACTGGTGTTCCATTGTGGTTTATATCACTTTTGCTATCACAGTCATACTTTGGATGTTTGACAAGGTGACGGGAGTAAATTCTAATGTAGTAGCTATGATTCCGGTAGCCGTTTTCTGTATAACGGGAGTCATCACCAAACGCGATCTGGAAGAAATCAGTTGGAGCGTACTTTGGATGGTAGCCGGCGGCTTCGCTCTGGGCGTTGCTTTACAGGAAACCGGACTGGCGAAACATATGATCGAAGCTATCCCATTCAACACATGGCCTCCTGTATTAATGATTGTCGGCTCCGGACTTATTTGTTATGCTATGGCCAATTTCATCTCACATACAGCTACTGCCGCATTGCTCGTCCCCATCCTAGCCATTGCAGGAAGCAGCATGCGTGAGAACCTATCTTCCTTAGGTGGAGTAGAGACTTTATTGATTGGAGTGGCAATCGGTTCATCATTAGCAATGATATTGCCTATCAGTACTCCTCCCAACGCATTGGCACATGCCACAGGCATGATTCAGCAAAAGGATATGGAAAAAGTCGGAATAATCATGGGGTTAATCGGACTGATATTGGGATATACCATGTTGATCATACTTGGCTCCAACAAATTATTATAAAAAATACTCTTTCCATACAAATAAGCCCTGTGAGAAGCAATCATTCTTACAGGGCTTTTTGCTAATCAGTCTTACTTGGAAGATTAACTGCCGGAGAAGCTCCTGTCTTTTCCGACTCTCCATACTTGCTCGGACTTACACCATAATATTTTTTAAATACCTCACGGAAATATTTCGCATCCGAGAACCCGACCATATCGGTAATTTCTGCTATTGTATATTCGCCCTGCTTTAGCAATTGTGCAGCATGTTGCAAACGTATCATCCGGATATAATCGGCTGGTGCATAACCTGTCAAGACCTTTAATTTATTAAAGAAACTCGTACGACTCATGTGATGACGACTACTAAGCATTTCTACATTAAAATCCGGATCCCCCATGTTCTTCTCTATACATTCCTTGACCGAAGCTATAAATTTCCAGTCCAGAGTATTAGTACAATTAACCGGAAAACTCTGTTCTTCCTCTTCGATACTATTATAAACCTGACGGAGCAAAGCACGATTCGCCAGTAAATTCTTAATCGTTGCCTTGAGTATTCCTACACTGAAAGGCCTGGTGATATAAGCATCCGCTCCGATCTCCAACCCTTCGAGCATATTCTTCTCATCTCCCAGTGCTGTCAGCAAAACAACCGGAATATGAGACATCTCAAGATCCCCTTTTATCGCTGAACAAAGTTCATCTCCGCTCATTTCAGGCATCATTATATCGGATATAACAAGATCCGGATTAAATTCCCTGATTATGATAAGTGCATCCTTCCCATTCGGACAAGCCTGAATATTATAACTCGTCTTCAGCATATCCACCAGATAATTACGCAAATCATCATTATCCTCCACTATCAGGATACGTTGTAAGGAACTGTTTATCTGGGATATCTCCATAGCCGGCAAATCAGAAATACTACCCGGTATGATAGTCTCCGGACGTTCATCCGGCAGCTTGGGAGAAATAAATTTAGCTTTATGAAGATGGCTATTTCCTTTCGGGAAAGTAACTCGTACACAAGTGCCTTGTTGTTCATTGCTCTGAATCTGAATCTTGCCTTTATGTAATTTGACTAGTTTGTATACCAACATCAGCCCTATTCCGCTACCTGTCACTTTTAGATTGACAACATTACTACCTCTAAAACAGTTCCTGAACAATTTCTTCTGTTCGCACGAAGGAATACCAATCCCCGTATCTTTCACCTCAATGCTCCAGGTGCTTCCTTCCTCGCAGGCGGAAATGCAGACACTACCTTCTTCAGGTGTATACTTCAATGCATTCGACAAGATATTTTTCAGAATAGATCCCATCTTGTCACTATCAAACCACACATTCAGATAGTCAAAATTGCTTTCATAAACAAACCTGACATGTTTCATTTCAGCATATTTGCGAAAAGCGGCACAAACATCATTCATAAAAGTATTCAGCTCATACTCGGAAACATAAAGAGTGGATGAATAGACATCTATCCGTTCGAAATTTATCAAGTTAGTCGTCAGTTGAAGTAATGTATTCACATTCTTAAGAGCCATATTCATATGGGGTAACGCCTGTTCAGCCACCATACGATTTTCTACGACTTCCTCCAGTGGAGCTTTTATCAATGTAAGTGGTGTACGTATGTCATGAGCTGTATTAATAAAGAACCGTGTCTTCTCATCCGACACCTTCTTTTGTTTTTGTAACATGATGATACGGAATATGATAACCATAACAAGTATCAACAGGATTGCATAGCCTACCATAGCCCAAACACTGGCCCATGCCGGAGGCGTTATAACAATCTGAATATCTCTTGTCTCATAGGTCTTATACCTCTCTTCATTGGATATGGCACGAATCTGCAATGTATAACTGCCGGGAGGCAGATTTCTGACAAGAATCCGGTTATCCTGACTCGGACGGCTCCATTCTTTATGATAACCGTCAATTTTCCATGAATAAAGAATGTTGGAAGGATAATCATAATTAATGGAAGCTACATCAAGGGAAAAAGTGTTTTGTCCGTAAGCTAGTTCCAGCCGGTCAGTTTCATTAATATCCTTCTTCAGTGGAGAACCGTTATCACCCGGATAAACAGGATGATAAGCGATCATAAAATCGCGCAATAACAGACGTGAATAATGCGGTTCCGGTATCTGTATATCTGTCGGAAATTTGACAGCACCGTCATTACCACCGAAAACAAGCGTACTTTTGTTGCAGGTTGTGGCAGAACCTGCATTAAAATTGACACTCATCAATCCTTGTTCCCGTGTCCAGTTACGAAAAGAATGTTCTTGAGGGGAATAGATGGTGATACCAGTCTCCGTACCCATCAGGAGGCTCTCATCCTGCCGGGGAAGAATTGTATAAATATTGTCGGAAATCAACGCACAGTTATCAGTACGATATTGATGCACAAACTTCTTCTTGTTAATGTCATAAACAAGAAGTCCCGCTCCACGGGTACCAATATACAAGATACCGTCTTCTCTCTGGTATAATGCACATATATAGGGAGATTCAACGGGCAGGTCAATATACCGGTACCTCCCGGATTCTTTATCAAGCAGATAAAGTCCCATTCGCGTACCAATCCACATCAGCCGGTCATCCTTCTCCTGAATGGTAGTAATAGAACTCACTCCCGGATACAAACGTACACTTTTAGTCTCAAGATTGACACGCTTCAGATGATAATATCCACCGGACCAGATATCACCTCCCGAATCTTTTTTAATGTCATAAATATATTGGTCGGGACGTACTCCTGCCATAGCGGCAGGAGAAAGATAAGTTACCTTAAACCCTTTCTTCTTCTCTATCTTGTAAATACCTGATGTATAACCACCGGCCCACATTACACCGGGAGAGACTTCACACAGTGCTAAAAAAATGTGATTCTCATCATTTGGTACCGGATCAAAGGAACTAAAGAAAGAACGCCATTCTTTTGTATCAGTCTGATAGAAACTAATACCGTTACTGGTTGCAAACCAAAGGTCACCGTCACTATCCTCCACCACATCGTGAACCTGATCGTTCACCAGTGACCGGGTATTACCAAGGGAATGTTTTATCAAATCATAACTCCCATAACGGTTGTTGCGGATGGTAATGCCGGTGGGATAATTGGCAAGCCAGATGCGGTCTTCTTCATCCACATAGACATCATTAATATTGTTTCCATTCATCCCGTTATAACTACTATAATCAGCTGTTATATAGGGCTCACTTATGTATGTATTCACATCCAACTTATATACGCCTTTCCCTCCTGTAGCTACTAGAAGTTCATGAGCGTTTAAAGCTACGATCTGGTTAACCTCTACATTATTAGGTGATTGACAAGAGACGATTTTACCTGTTCCCCTCATGTCATATATAAGTATTCCCTCTTTGTAGTTTCCCACAAACAACTGTTTTGAAACAGCATGATAATAAAGTTCATGCACGGGCACAGTGATACTCTCCACTGCTTCATCAGAAACCAACTTCAACTCTCCCCCTTCTATCCCGGCACGGAACAGGCCGCCTCCCGTACCAATAAAGAAATGATTTCCATCCGTTTGTTCAATAGTAGCTATTTCACCATCAACCGGCATCAACATATGTGACGTCGTTCCGGTATGGGTATTATACCAGGTAATGCTATCTTTATAACATAGCCAAATACGGTCATTCTTGTCCAAATAACCGTAATTCAGAAACGCTTGCGACTTATTCCTGATCAGCTCCGGATGCACATAAGCCAGTTCAAACTTGTCATGTTGCGAATCATACCTAAAAATACGACCTTTCTGCCCGATTACCCATAATACATTCTCGTTGTCCATATAAAGCCAATTCAAGGCAATCCGTGAATCCAACGTCATGTTATCGTCCGAAAAGTTGTAATGCTTGATATGTTTGCCATCATAACGGTCTATCCCTTCTTGAGTCAGAAACCACATATACCCCCGTCGGTCTTTTTGGATATGGTATATTTTCTGATTATTCAACCCGTCTTCCAGTCCTATGTACTTATAAATCTGTCCCTTGCTTACAGTACAATTAATGAGAAGAAGTATAAACAAAAAGAATCCTCTCATTTTTACAAAATTACTCATGTCTTTCACTAATATTCAAAAAAATACTCTGCAAAAATATGAAAAAATTAATTAAAATGCAAGTCAAAAATGTATTCATATTTCAACCATCAATTAATATTAATACTCATACTTCCAGTTTTAAATTTGTTGAATATTATAAAGAAGAGCTAGAATTTCAGCTACCCCTTAATATGTAAAATTTCATAAATGCATAAATAAAAAGCTATTCTAATATTATTAAAATAGCTTTTTATTCATATATCATCTATTAAACAATACGGTAGTTACACTCTCTTTTCCTAGATAAAAAACCTTTGCTTTTATCAATGGAGCATTGCATACTACCGGAGTTTGCCATTCTATGGAACTTTCCGTAGGCTCACTTCCATCGGTTGTGTACCGAATTACCGCATTGGGAATGGCAGTATTAGCCAGTAGTAATCCATCCCTTATCATAATACCGGGAGGAGACACCCGGAAATTTATTCCCCGCTTTGCCAAACGTGGCAACTCATAATCTACAATACCGGCATTGTATTTCCGTTTGGCATCCATATATACTTTGCCGTCCGGAGATAATGCCCACGATGGTTGAACATTCCAGGCGCGTTCTGCCAATCCGAAAACTTTTGGAAAAAGATAATATTCTATCTGTTCAAAACTACGGATAGTTTCCGACCATATTTGTCCGGACAGACCTTTAATATTTTGAGAACCTTCCTTTGTCAAGAGCTGTTTTCCGTTTGAAGCAGCTTTCACATCAACAGGTTCACCTTTCAAATTCCAGCGCAAAGATTTATAAATATCAAAAGGCAACATATCAAACGTCACATACTCATCTACGTAACCGCCCCAACGCAATCCCGGTTCTTCCACATGATAGCAATATGCCATGTCTAGATAAAAGTTACCCACATTACAGAGTATAACCGGGTAGCCTGCATTAGCTAGCTTATACGGCACTTCATCCCCACCCTGCTCCGGAATAGTGTTCCAACAATAATTTAAGACCTTACTGTTTTTGAAATGTTCGTTAACGGTATTATCAGGATTCATAACAATGTCCTGCCATCCGACTACCTGTATATTACGTTTGTCCAGCATTTCCAATATTTGTTCCAGAAAATAATCCTTCAGATCCCGTATCTTAGTCAGTCCGTTCTCTTGCATAAAAGTACGGCAGATAGAAGAACCTTCCCAAATACCTTCCGGCACTTCATCTCCACCCACATGGAAAGCAGTCAGTTCTACTCCTGCATCCTGATACATCTGCACGATTTCGTCAATCACTTTTTCAAGAAAATGATAAGTGGAAGGCATGGCAACATTAATCACATTGTCTGTGAAATTTTGTGCCGACAGATATTGGGAAGTATCTGCAAAGTCAGTCAAAAGATATTCTTCCGCTTTCGATTGGTCTGTATCTATATATTTCTGATAACGGGCATTCATGGCTTTAATCGCTGCCCGGGAATGTCCGGGAATGTCTATTTCGGGAATAACTCTGATATGCCTTTCTTTTGCGTATTTCAGAATATCCATGAAGTCACTGCGAGAATAATATCCATTGGCCAATGAAGTAGTATCTGTCTCATTCCATCCCCAGGCATACGCAGGATAAAGACATGTCTGTTCATCTATGGTATGTCCTCTGCGAGAAGCTATTTCTGTCAATTCCTCCAATCCGGGTATTTCCACACGCCAGGCCTCATCGTCACTCAAATGCAAATGCAGTACATTCATCTTATAGAATGACAATATATCGATCAGTTTCAGCAAATCCGCTTTCTTTGTAAAATTGCGGGCTACATCCAACATAATTCCCCGATGCCCCATGTCCGGATAATCGGTAATATGAAGATTAGGAAGCGGAGCAGAAGTTAGTTCCATGTTATCTAATAAGGCAAGCAATGTTTGACAAGCATTAAATATGCCATGTGCATCATTAGCTTTCAAAGTCAACCGGTTATTCTTTATCACGATTTCGTAATATTCATCGGGATATTGACAGGTAATAGGAACCTCCATTTTCTTCAATTCAATGATTGTTTCTTCATCCTTATCGGAAACGCTGCATCTTAATAATGAAGTCAATTGACTTTTCAATAAAAGAGCTTCCTCTTTAAACGCATCATCAAACTTCAGACAGACTTTTTGAGAGAAAGAAGAAACACCGCCCGTCTTTTCCACTTTTTTAGGAGCAGGAAAAAGAGAAAGCATATCACAATCTACCGGTTTGCTGAAATCATCATTCTGCTTATAGAAATAATTTCCATCTGCATAGGGAAAGCTGTTCTTCGAGCTAACCCATTGGGCATCGGGCTTAAAAAGCTCGATCTCGATGGGGACATTTTGCGGTTGTAACGGTTTTCCTTTTTCATCAGTAGTTACCACATAAGCCCCTTCAGGAACCGAGGACACATTAATCACATTTCCTTCACTCAATATGGTAAAAGTGATTGTTTCACCCGGTGCCAATGCCTTGTAGTGTTCAGTCGGGTACATTTTATAGTAAGTCGAACTCAAACATTCAATTTCCAGCGGTGCATTAATCGGTTGCTGATAATAAATAGGTGTCTGGTTAAAATAGATCACCCAATTATTAGTCAGAGATTTATTCCCATTATTCGTCAGGCAGAATGTATTCTTAAAATATCTGGCTTCCACACTATCTTTTTCCAGTTTCCATGTTAAGGATAGCTGTGAGGAAGGGGGTTGTTTACCAACCCCACAACCAAACAGGCATATTCCTACTATCATTACCCATATATTCCTCATAGTTATCATAAGGGAATTATTTAGTTAATGAACGAATACATTCCACTTCTTCTGTTGAATAAGGTGTCCCATCGCTACGGAAAATATCATGAAACCACAAGGAAGGTTCAGTTACATCAGGCAACGGAGTATCCCATGCAAAGATTGTATTTGTCTTTCCGGCTACAAGTCCCCAGTTGATTGCACCGATATTTTCTTTCTTTAGCATTGGCATAATATCTTGGAAAGTACTATTTTGAGTACGTGCCATATATTCCGTACAAATCATCGGACGACCGTATTGCTTTAATGTATCAATGAGCTGCTGATGCGAATCCAGACCTTCATATGTATGATAGGTTATCACATCCGAGTTTTCCAACTGAAACTTATTCAGATTAGTCAAACTCATATCCCAGACTCCGGCCGACAAGGGTTGCGACGGGTTAACTGTTCGTCCCCACGTAAATATATTCTGCAATAACGGCAGACTTCTTTCACCGTATCTATATCCGCCCGAACCACCGGGCTCATTATATAAATCCCACAACACAATTCTCTTATCATCCTTAAAAGTGGTAAGGATATCTTTCACATAGCTTTCCAATACCGGAAGTATCACTGCCGTATCGCCTTTATAATACAGATCACCCGGGTCACGTGCCCATCCCGAATTGTGTACTCCCGGCTGTGGTTCCGGCTGTTTGCCAGCCTGATATACAGGATTCCAGCAATCATCCAGAAAGACAAAGATGGTAGAGATATGATGCTTGTCGGCAATAGTAAGGTATTCATTAATACGTTTCTTAAAACCTTCCTTATCCGTTTCCCAAACTAGATGGTGCAAATATACACGCATACAGTTCATTCCGATATCTTCTGCCCAGCCTAGTTCACGGTCAATAGTCACCGGATCAAAAGTATCAGCCTGCCACATCTCCAATTGGTTGATTGCCGTGCTCGGAATAAAATCACACCCACGGAGCCATCCCCATTGCTGATACCATTCATTAGCCTGCTCTTTCGTCCAGACTTCACGAACAGAGACTGTTTTCTGACTGCAGGCAATTAACATAATGCTAATAAAAAATGGGAGTAATATCTTTTTCATAATCGAATTTTACTTTATCTAATTAGAAACCTTTATTCATTTTCTCCATGTAAATATAACCATATCCCCCGGTTCAACCGCTATCGTAGAACCATCCGGACTTACAGTTGAGCCATCCTTCAGCACTCTGCTAACAGAACCATCCACATCAATTGCCAGATTCATCACATTACGAAAGTCCTTATTTACAACTACAAGATATTGGTTACTACCTTTCTCCAAGAAAGAGACAACAGCACCGGTATCACTCGTAGTCAATGATTTTATAGGAGTCGGCAGACTTCCCAAAGCTGTCGTTCCTTCCGGTATTTCACTTCCGGTATGAGATACTGAAATTACTTGTGCTCCCAAGAATATACCCGCAAGTTGTTGTACTTCCTTATTAACAGTCTTGACCAAATTATAAACTTCGGTCGGTTCGTCATGTTGAAGTCCACGATAGGTAAAATACTGGATTGCCTGCGCACCATAAGCCAAATCACTGAAGACTTGTAATCTCAACTCGGGCAATGTCGGTATCTTATAAAAATGAGTTTCATCAAGCTTATGGGAAAGTGCAAGTGCAAATGCCCAGAACGGCTTATTATTCTCTTTAGCAGCAGCCGATATTTCTTCCAGATTCCGATACCAGTCCGGACGGACAATGCTGGGAGCACCATTTATAGATACAATAGGATAATTGTCAAACGAAATAAACGGAACAGGAACTTGTTCTATAAACGACTTTACATTTTCAGAATAAAGTTCTTTCCCCCATGCCCAATTGGGGTATAAATTTATATAACAAGGATGATGGCTGTCGATGGTTTTAATCTTCTTCACCAATTCGCCCAAGCCCGGCAAATCATTCACTTCCGGTTCATCCTTCAAATGGTAGGCATACAAAGCCGGATGATTCATCATCGCTTTTACGACCTCTTCGGCAGTACCAACAGACAAGAGATCCTTACAAGAAGTTATCATTTTCACTCCGGTCTTCTGTGCGGCGTCAAGCACCTTCAATGTTGTTTCCAAATCATCATACCATCCCAGATAAATATTAATGCCGGATGCTTTCATCACCGGGAATTTCTCCAGCGACTTATCTGCTTCCACTCCGGTCCATGCTATAATCGGAAACTCTCCATCAGTTGTAGGGATATAAGAATTACCCTGCATGATCTCAATTTCCTGTGTCTTTACTCCATTAGGAACTACGCGGAATACAGCCGTACGTCCGGTTCCTGTATTTGCATTTGCAGTAATTGTCACAGTTCCGTTTCCACTCCCTTTGGCCGGTGAGATGGTAACCCAAGACTGATCTGTCTCGTTTACAAATTTCCATTCTGTATTAGACTTTATCGAATAAACCTCCGTAAAACCGTCATTACCGATCTGTAACTTCTCCAAATTTCCGGAAATAGAAAAAGAGGCTTTCTCCGGGTCCATCGAACAGGACATCAATACCATTGGCAACATTGAAAAAAAGAATGCGACCAGTAATTTCTTACTATATATTTTCATTGATATATACATAATTCTATTAAATATTAAATTAAAGACTATTAATCTTGATCCCCTCTTAATTATAAGGAGTCAATCGTATCACTTCTTTGGCTTTATCAATATGTATCGTATAAAGTCCGGCTTTAAAATCAGGACCGGGAATCAGATCGCCAGGGGCACTTCTCGTAATCAGGTTAACAGGCTCAACCGTATACAAATTCTTCGTGTCCTCCTCTTGTGCCCAACCATATCCTCTAAAGAACTTAAATCCCATAGTCTGGTCGATATACACAACTGCTTCAAAAGCACTTGCACCTACCTTCTTAAAGAAGAACCATTGGTGAGGATATGCGAAATCCCAAGCAAGTGTAGCCACATAAGGTTCACGCGGGAATCCAACTCCAGTACCAACAATATACATCACTTCCGGATAAAAGACATCCCGCGGCCGCTCCATGTACATAAAACCGTTTGATGTATTATATTTCAAATTATAAAGTACCGACGGACCAGCGAATTTTGCTTTGCTCCCTGAAACATCTTTAAAGAATTCCGGCCGGAGCATATTGGCGACATCACTACCAAAACCTATAAAATTAATCTTGGCACTTTCCACCAGCTGAACATCCAACTGGACATATCCTCCTCCCACATCAAAGAAGCGGGACTTATCAATATCAATGCTGTACGTCAAAGTCTTATCAGCCAGAAAACTCAACATATCAAAAGTGATATTCTCCAATGTATAACTCTCTACCTTAGGAGTCGGAATCGAAGTAGCTGCATCATCAGTCACAATCGCGATCTTATCGTCTGAATATCCCCATACCAAACCGGAATAATCAGGTTTATTGTTTATTATCTTTTCGGCAACTTTAAAATGGTCGCCAATCCCTGCCAAATCCGCCGCACTCGTCCGGAAACTATAATCCGTTTCATTCTGACTCTCCTTGTCCATTTCATACACATTTCCCAAATCATCAACAAGGTATAATTTGGAAGGTGTTTCCGGACGGGTTACCACCACACTTGCGGCCTCATCCAAAGTCAGGGTCGATTCATTGCCACCTAAATCGTTTACAGCCTTTATAGTTACCACAGGACGTCCATTCTGGAAACCGGCAACAAAAGGTAAAGTAGCTTCCTCTTCAATAACCGTAGAACGCCCACTCAATCCTTTAGACAAATTCAAGATTTCGGCCCCATCCATTGTCACTAATAATTGGAATGAAATCAAATCATTATATTCATCACTGACCTGTGCGGTGAACTTCACCTTATCACCAGCCGCCACAACCGTTTCACCATTCACTCCCCGCAATACGGCATTTTCTATTTTAGGTTTTGAAGGTGTAGGCCACTCCGGCCATTCACTTGGCTTACTAACATCATCTTTTGCACATGAAAGGAGCAATAACGACGACATGAATAATACATATATCTTTTTCATTTTTCTTAAGATCTCTAGTTTAACAATAATGAATGATGACATTAATTGCGAGCTGCCGCAAGATCCGCTTTCCATCCCTCACGTTCAAATGTCTGTACCAACACTTTTCCATAAGATTCCGAAGCTTGTTGAACCGCGTAATTAGGAATAGGCACATATTGATGTGTAGGAGCCACTCCTTTGATCTTCGCTGTACGTTGCGCATACTGATTAAAACGGATAAGATCTATTTTACGTATCCCTTCATACAACATTTCATGTCCTCTTTCCGTAAGTAAAGCATCCAGAAAGGCTTCAACATTCGCTGTTGCCGATGACGGAAGATCTCCCAGTCCGGCACGCTTACGCACCTCATTGACCGCAGCAATTGCATCAGCGGACGGAGCTGCATTGTTTTTACGTACTTCGGCTTCCGCATACATGAGCAATACATCTGCCCAACGGGCTAACGGTATATCAGTCCCCTGAAAAGCCGTGGCTGTTTCAACCGGGAATTTATTAATTATAAATCCGTCCCATGTAGTAGTATTCCGGTCAATCCAGGTTCCGGCTGTCGTATAATACTTAGTTAGGATAACGTCACGACGTTTGTCCGAAGGATCATACGTATCCCAAAATTTCGGAGACACGTTGAAGGTTTGTCCCCATCCTTGCCCTTGCAAGTAGAAAGGAGTCGGATTTCCCTGATCGTCCACTCTGGCTGCATTATCGGGAGTAGCAAGCATCATCAGCGGGTTAAAGTTACCGGACTTATTCGTACCGTCCGCCGTTTCATCACAGCTGACAGCCATAATCACTTCCGAATTGAAGTTATTGGCATTTTTAAATTGCTCAATATAAGGATTATCCCCTTTCTTGAAAAGACTATATCGCCCCTTCAACTCATTATACATATCAATTGCTTTCTGATAATAACCAGACATATAATAGCCTTCATTCAAGCAATGCCGCATGATGCATACACGTGCATAATCTTTATTGTAACGTCCCTGTTCCGGCTGTGTATCTGCAATATACTGATAAGCATAATCAAAATCAGCCATAATCCACTCCGTCATTTGCTGCAATGTCGGACGTACCAGATTTTCCAGCTTTGAAGGATTAATCAGATCGTCCGGATCGACAATCAAAGGAACAGGACCATATACATGCAATAAATAATACATCATCAATCCACGGCAAAGACGGGCCTCGGCAATAAACTCCCTTTTACGCTCTTCGGAGACCACTTCGGTAGAAGCCTTCTCCAAAGTTCCAATCACATTGGTGAAGTAGGAAATCTCACTTACTTTCGGAAAATGATTCGGCCTTTCGTCACTTAACGTACCACTCGTATAATAGACACACTGACTGAAATCGGCTTTGGAAAGAAAGTAGTATCCGCCTCCCCAACCATTATTCCACACGGCCATTTCATCTGTTGGATAATCAAAGAACTTCAGTACACCTCCGGCAGGGATATACCAACCGTGCTGATTACCACTTGTTCCGGCACCGATCCAATAGGTCCATGTTGTCGTAAAAGGCATATAGCAGGTCATCATAAATGATTCGTATTCGGCTTCAGTCACCGGATAATTAGAAACATTCAACGTGCCATACATCTTCGGATCAAAATTATCCTCACAACTGCACATGATAAATGCAATCATGACAAACACCTTAAATAATTTATTCTTGCTCATATTTTCAATCTTTTCTTTCGTTACAGGTTTTCTTAGAAACATATTTTTGCTCCGAAGGAGTATGTTCTCGTCATCGGATACTCCGCTTTGGAGCCGTCACCACCCGTCTTTATTTCAGGATCGACACCTACAAACTTGGTAAAAGTAAACGGGTTCTGACAGTCGATAAAAACTCTGATAGAACTCACATAATCACCCACTCTTCCCAGCTTCTTTCCCGAAAGGTTATATCCTAAAGTGATATTCCTGACACGTACGAACGAAGCATTCTGATAATCTTCCTCAAAACCTACGTTACCGGGCAAAGCGACAGCCTTTGTTGAAGCAATACCACGCCGGTTTCCATTCTGATTGGTTTGAGAATTCCAGATAGTATATACATATTTGTTCGAATTCTTGGGACTTGTGTAATACACATCTCCGACAAGTGCCCAACGATATGCATAGTTATAACGTGTACGTCCGAATTGTCCATACATAAATACATCCAGATCAAAATCTTTGTATACAAATGTATTTCCAAAGCCTATATGAATTTTGGGAAGTGTATTCCGCATCTTTACATCATCAATCGTTATTTTATTATCCCCATTTGCATCCTTAATAATCGGATAACCGGGCTGTTGCGCGTCTGCCGGCAAAGACTTCTGCGATTCGGGCATATTGCTTTTATCTATGTTGATAACGCCTTCCGTTTCATAGTAATAATAAGCATTCACCGGTTCGTTCTTACGGATTCGATATTCTTCATAATAATAGTTGGGCATCCGTTCTTTCCAAACGGCATTATGATGTGATAAGGTCAATTGTGAGGTCCACTTAAACACACGGGGGATTTCAAAGTTAAGTGAGTTAATAGTCGCATCCCATCCGTAACGTACATAATGTCCATAATTCATCGGAACGGAAGATGTCATACTAAGCGGAGAGGCAGAGTCATATCCCAGCAAGTTGGTTACATCATTGCGGAACATATCAAAACTTCCCCAGATTCTATCTTTTAAGACTGAAAAGTCTATACCTATATTTTTCATGGTAGTCTTTTCCCAGGTAACATTCGGGTAATCAGGACCGCTAAGCAGATAGGGTACATAAGTCACTGAATTGTTAGAGAACTTGATATATTGGGCTGCCAGACTGAAAGTGCCATAAAGCGAACTACCCAGATTATCATTACCTGTCTGTCCATAACTACCACGAATCTTCAACTGGTCAATCCATGATATATGCTTCATAAACGGCTCGTTAGATAATTTCCAAGCCAATGATACTGAAGGGAAATAGGCATATTTCTTTCCCGGGAAAAATTTATCCGTTCCATCTCGGCGAATAGTAGCGGCAACTACATATCTGTCGAGCACATCCACACTTGCCCTGGCAAATTGAGAACGACGTTCATCGGCTGCTCTGAAAGAAGTCGGGTAGAAAGCGCCTTCCGCAGCT
The DNA here is from genome assembly GCF_000162555.1 of Bacteroides sp. 3_1_23. Lineage (NCBI taxonomy): Bacteria > Pseudomonadati > Bacteroidota > Bacteroidia > Bacteroidales > Bacteroidaceae > Bacteroides > Bacteroides sp. 3_1_23. The sequence goes on along the minus strand of NZ_GG774953.1, from coordinate 144,491 downwards.
TCCACCTTATCAGCTGCAATGTGATCGTTAATCTGTTCGTAGTCAAGTTCAAGACCATTTGAATCGTTCGTATACCTTCCCATACCGACTACGGCATCGACACGTAACAAATCTCCAAACTGCTTTTTGAAAGTCAACGTGCCTTCCATAGTTTGGTTTCTACGTTCAACATATCCCAAATGCCCTCTTGATTTATACATGTCCATAAAATATATATCAGAAGGAATATACAGATTACGATTAGCATTCTCCTTATTAATGCCATACATCAAACGGAAGGACAACATATCCTTGATTATATCCACATCGGCAGCAAAGTTTAGATAATAACCGCTTGTTTTAGTCCGGTCACTCACTTTTATCATTTCGGCCGGGTTAGGGTAATTTGAATATAAGGTAGGTTTTCCGTCCTCACCTCTGATCGGTAAATAAGAAGGATAAGTCAATGCTGATTGTATGGCATCGTACCCATTTCCACCACCTCCGCCACCGGAAGTTGAATTTGTATATTCATTTTCATTTACATTGACAATTGCTGTCAACTTAAGAAATGGAAGCAATTGTGAAGATATGTTTGTCCGAAGAGCATAACGTTCCATAGCGGAGTTTTCTACCGTACCTTCCTGTTTGTAATAATTTCCGGACAGATAATATTTCAGCAGTTTAGAACCACCCGTAATTGTGATATTATGATTATTGATGCTACCATCCTTTAATACACAATCCAGCCAGTCTGTTGTTTGAGCGGCAGCTATCTGTTGAGGTGAGAATTGAGGTACCCATTTATTATCAAAAGGTTTATCACCGTAAGGATACATACCGTTCGTAAATAAATAGTTTTCTTTATTGAAAATGTTGGCAACATTCATATATTCTTCCCCACTCAAAGGTTCCAGATACGGATAGTTTTTCACGATAGAATAATTTCCTTCATAAGTGATTTGGGGACGAGTTTCAGTACCTTTCTTTGTAGTGATCAATACGACCCCATTGGCTGCACCAATTCCATAAATGGAAGCAGATGCATCCTTTAACACTTCGATAGATTCAATATCGGCAGGATTAAGTCCGGCCAATCCCGAACGATTGATAGAGTTGGGCATAACCTGATTTCCGTTTCCAACCTCTAAAGAAGTGGAAGGCATCATTACGCCATCCACTATAAAGATAGGAGTACCTGCCCCACGAATTGAAAGGTCAACTGCTCCACCCGGTTGCGGGCTTGTCAACGTAGCTTCCAGTCCGGCAGCCCGCCCAAGCAACATCTGTGACATATTACTTGTTGCGGCTCGCGATATTTTTTCCGTTTTTACCGTTGCAATGGAAGTTGTCAGATTCTTACGGGTGGTCGTTCCATACCCTACCACAACAACTTCATCCAACTGTTTCGAATCCTCTTTCATCGTCACATTCAACGTCATCGGTCGGGTAATTTTCTGCGTATATGTAGTGTAACCTATTGAAGTAAATTTCAGTGTCGAGCCTTCCGGAACTTGCAACTGGTAATTGCCATCTATACCGGTAATAGTTCCTTGAGTAGCCCCTTCTATCATCACAGTCACTCCCGGAAGAGCTTCGCCGGATTCATCCACTACTTTGCCTGTCACCTTGACCGGCTGTTTGTTATCCTGTGCCCGAGATGAAACTTTGTTTAATACAATCTGACGTTTTTCAATCGTATAAGATACTCCTTCGCCTTTAAAAAGTCTATCCAGTACCAGAGTCATCAATTCATTTTTCACAGAAATACTTACGATACGGCTTACATCAACAATATCTTTGTTGTATAAAAAACGATATTCTGTCTGATTTTCGATACTAGTCAAGACCTCCTCTACAGTCACATTCTTCAGTCGCAATGTAATTTTGGCGGATTGTGCCAGGATAGGTATACTGATAGCTTGCAAAGCTATACAAAACAACCATATAGCACAGATTCTCCCCATTTTTACACTCGCAGGTACATTAATTCTCTTTTTCATTTTTCTAATTGAAATAAGTTTCATACCTTTACATGTTTGGTTATTGGTTCTACAAATAAGTTGATTAACGAATAACTGAATCTTTGGAAAGGAAGGTGAGTCAGACCTTCCTTTTTTATCAGTTGTCGGAAGCTGAATTCACTGATTATGTCTTTCTCATGGCTTGTATTATTTAAAGGTTAATAAATGTGTTTTTCTCTCGTTTCTATCAATAAGACGTTTCTAAAAATAAAAGCCACATTGGATATCGCATTATTTTTTCATCTGCATTATTTTTTCTTCAAACTATCGTTTATACCAAATAATCTTTCTATTTTTACCCCCAACAATAGAACCTTTACTACAATACTATGCCGAATATCCAACAACAGACTTCCGACGATCGTTTTCTGGTAATAGCACTAAAACAGGATGATAAACAGGCTTTTACCCGACTATTCCATATTTATTATAAAGATTTGGTATTGTTTGGCGGTACTTACATTCCGGAGAAATCTACCTGTGAAGATATTGTGCAAAATATCTTTCTCAAACTATGGAATGACCGGAAATCATTGGTAATTGAGAACTCACTAAAATCATATTTACTGAAAGCGGTCAGGAATTACTGTCTGGACGAATTACGCCATCGCAGGATTATAGATGAGCACATTGCTTACGAACTTAAATCGGATTCTATAGATATAGATACGACAGAAAACTACATACTGTATTCTGATTTATGCCGGCAACTTAAAAATGCATTGGAACAATTACCTCCTCAAGAAAGAGAAGTGTTCGAGATGAGCCGATTAGAAAACATTAAATATCAGGAAATAGCCAATCGCCTGAATATCTCTGTCAGAACGGTAGAAGTACGTATCAGCAAAGCATTGAAGCAGCTCCGCATCTTATTAAAAGATTTTTATTTACTACTTTTTTTATTTCTTTTCCACTAATGAATGTGGGATTTTCTTTCTGAAACGTCTATTATATATAAGGTAAAATGCATATGATAAATAAAGATTTAGACATAGAAATTATAATCTCCAGATATCTCTCGAAAGAGGCTACACCAGAAGAAATAAAGGTACTGGATGATTGGATATCGGCTACTCCCGAAAACTATAAAAGCTTTCTATCACAAAAGAATATGTGGGAAGTCAGTCACCCGGCTTTTAATCCGGAAGAGATAGATGTGGACAATGCGCACAGAAAAGTAATGGAGAAGATTCTCCATCAAAACCAGCCGGTTTCCGTTCGTCCAAAGTTGTCCTTCCTACACTATTGGCAGCAAGTGGCAGCTATCTTACTTCTTCCTTTACTGATATTATCTGCTTATCTTTATTTTAAACCCGCTTCTCAAATTGCAGAGACTTATCAGGAGTTATTCACTCCTTATGGCACTTGGTCGGTAGTTAATCTGCCTGACGGTTCTAAGGTTTGGCTAAATGCCGGAAGTTCTTTAAAGTATCCGACTCAATTCAATGATAAGCAAAGAGTTGTTTCGATGCAGGGTGAAGCCTATTTTGAAGTAGAATCCGATAAAGAGCATCCCTTCATCGTAAAAACCAAACAACTGACTGTAGAAGCTACCGGCACAGCATTCAATGTGAACGCATACGCTCCGGATCATGTAGCAGCAGTGACGTTAGTAAAAGGAAAGGTCGCAGTCACTCTTGACCAGAAAAAGACGATTTCCCTTTCACCGGGAGAGAAGATTGACTATAATCTAGGCACTGCTCTATATAACGTCAATAAGACCAATACTTATAAATGGTGCTCATGGAAAGATGGAATACTCATTTTTAGAGATGACCCGCTGGAATATGTATTCAAGCGTTTGGGACAGACTTATAACGTGGAATTTATTCTGAAAGACGCCGAACTAGGAAAGTATTCCTATAAAGCGACTTTTGAAGGTGAATCTTTAAATGAGATTTTGCGCTTGCTTGAAATGAGTGCACCTATTCGCTGTAAAGAGGTTAGTAACCGCAACAGCAATAATGAGAAGTTTGAAAAGCAGCGTATAGAGGTGAGTAGGACTATGCAATAAAGGTAGTTTCAGTCTGTGTAAAACGCCGTTTCCGTATGTTCTGACAAGGGATAATTCTCAATACTATGAGAAAAAATACTCATAGGAATGAGAAAAAATTCTCACTGCGATGAGTATTTTTTCTCATCGCAGTGAGAATGCTTGAGAATTTATTACTTCATCTTATACACCAGTGTACCACCTTTTACAATATCTTCATGCGAGATCGTTTTCTTTGTATATGGTTCGCCATTCAATGTAATACTATCTACATATTTATGTTCTTTCGACAAATTCTCCGCAATAATTGTGAAAGTCTTGCCATCGGCCAAATGCAAGGTCATCTTCGGCAACTGTGGAGCACCGAATACATATTCCGCACTTACCGGATCTACCGGATAGAATCCCATCGCACTAAGCATATACCAAGCAGACATCTGTCCGCAATCATCATTTCCGCAAAGTCCGTCGGGTTTGTTTTTGTATTGAGTATCAAATATTTCACGAACCAATTCCTGTGTACGTTCCGGACGACCAGCCAGTGCATACAAATAAGTAACATGATGGCTTGGCTCATTTCCATGAGCATATTGCCCGATTAATCCAGTAACATCTGCTAAACTTTCACCTTCTAGCTTAACCGTAAACAATGAGTCTAATTTATTCAAGAAAGGTTTTTCTCCCCCAAACAACTGGATTAATCCTGGAACATCATGTTGTACATGCCAAGTATATTGCCATGCATTTCCTTCTGTATAATCTCCACCGACACTTTCAGAATGTGCCAACGCACTTGGGTTAAACGGAGCTTTCCAAGTTCCGTCAGCTTTGCGCGGACGCATGAACTTCGTCTCCGGATCGAAAAGATTCTTATAATAGTCAGCACGTTTCGCGAAGTAAGCGGCATCTTCCTCTTTACCCATACGACGTGCCATATCGGCAGCAGCATAATCATCATATACAGATTCTAAAGTGGAAGATACAGATTCTGCTTTTATCAGATCTGTCGGGAAATAACCATATTTCGTATAAACCTCCCAATCAGACTTCAACGGATGAGATACAGTCTGCGTCTTCTTTATTATATTGAAAGCACGTTCAGCGTCAAAGCCACGGAATCCTTTGCGATAAGCCTCGGCAATGACTGATACGCCATGATTACCAATCATACAGAAATTCTCTTTTCCCCACAATCCCCAAATAGGCAGGAAGCCTTGCACTTCACCCTGTTCGATGAGAGAATTCACAAAACCGTCCACACGTTCGGGAATCACTAATGTATAAAACGGATGAGCGGCACGGTAAGTATCCCACAAAGAGAACGTAGAATAGAAAGCACCCGTTCCAGCCTTTACTATAGAGTCGGCAGCATTACGATACATACCGTCTACGTCCGAAATTTGATTAGGCTGAATCAATGCGTGGTAGAAACAAGTATAGAAATTTGTCTTTTCATCATCGGTACCCTCTATTTCAATACGGCTCAAATAGTTATTCCATTCATTGTGGGCGGCAGTTCTCACTCCTTCAAAATCCCAGGCAGGAATTTCTGCTTCCAGATTCTTTTTAGCCCCGTCTATGCTGGTGGTGGAAAGAGCCACTTTCATCATCAGCTCGTCTCCCGGCTGCATGTCAAAAGAGGCTATGATGCGTTTTCCTTTTTCTGTTTCGCCCATCGGAAGATAAAGTGAATCGACTACCGGACGGTTGAATTTCATCACAAAGAAATAATCTTGATTGACCCATACCGTGTTATTGACATGCCCTGTCAGTGTTTGAGCATCTTCCCAGTTCACTTCACAACTATTAACTTGTGAATGATATTGTTCTTCTCTCCATGCAGGACCATGTTGCAAGTCAATCAATATAGAGGCAGAATCAGCCTTGTGATAAGTATAGCGGTGAAGGGCAGCATGGATAGAGGCAGTCAGTTCCGCTTTTACCTGTGGATCAGAGAGCTCTGCGGTGTAATATCCCGGAGTAGCCGCTTCTTTATCTTTAGGGAAATGACTACGATAAGCATCCCATGCACGGACACGTGTACCCGTGACCGGCATCACCAGAATATCGCCTAAATCCATACAGCCTGTTCCATTCAAATGTGTCTGTGTAAATCCCCAAACCAGAGAATCCTCATAAACATATTCAGAACAGTAACGCCAACCGACTGCACCCGTCACAGGGCTGGTCTGTATCATACCGAAAGGATAACATGCGCCGGGAAATGTATGCCCGTTGTCTGCGCCACCGATAAAGGTATTAACGTATTGAGTATAATCTTTTGTATCCGTCTTTTCAGCCGGAGTACAAGAAGAATAAAAAAACAAGCCTGCTGCCAGAGTTGCAGCCATAAAAGGGGTTTTTCTTCTCATGGTAAATATAATAATGTTAAGTTAATGTCGCATTATATATGCTGATATTTATCTAATTTTTCACGATAGTAGCTTTCTACATCTTTCCAGTGGTAATAAGGAGCTACGTCTGTTTTCACCGGTAGTTTAGCTTCCTTTTCATTAAGTAATACTTTTACCAATACATCGTTACTTCCTTTTTTATGGAAAAAGACGAATTGCACGTTACTAGCCATCGGGAAAATATCATACGCTCTCCATTGTTCGGATAACTTTTCTACGTCAGGGTAAGATTCTCCATAATGATTCAGTTCCAATAAAGCGACTAACGGTAACAGACAAGACTCATGACCAAATCTTAAAGTGGCCTGGTTCTTACCTTCTTTCAAAGCAGCATCTGCCCTATCTAAAATATTACGCAACAAGTCGGCTTCCCGATAGGGCATCAAACCATCCGTTACAGGAGAACAAGCGTGTGTCAGATACCAATATAAGTTGTTACAACTCCATAGATCATAACATTCTTCATCCGTGAAAAGAGAATATAGCTGCATATCTGTATCATGACTCTGCATATTACAAGCCAAATCAAAAAGACGTCTCATCAGGCGCGCTTCATCAACGTTTGCTTTTACATACGCTTCGTCTGTAAACAATGTTTTCATCAACCGTTCCGGACGTACATGGGTAGCCTCAAAATCTTTCTGAACCTTTTTCACTTTATCGGAACTAGCTATTTTACTCAAATCCTTAGCAGGAGGATTCATGTAATACATATCATGGTAACTTGCATCATTCTTGATACATAGATTAGGATTCATCGCCTGCAATTGGAGGCATTCGGATGTCATGGATAATATACACCGGATGACAACTGTGGAACGGGCATCCACTTCTGTTCCATCCGCAAATATCTGTGGGAAATTAGTATACATACGCTTTGCAATTCCTCTGTGTTGGCGTGCTCCCACCGAAGTCAGTTCACCAAGACGACCTTCCGCCATATCAGCCATGCGCAAAACAATATCCAGTGTGTTTTTACCTGTTGCAGTAAGTTTGTTTAAAGAGTCGGCTTTTAATAAAGTTTTGCTTGGGGAAACGATAATCATTCGGATCAATCAAATACCGTGAACCATGACGCATATATGTGCTGATATAAAAAGGTTCGTACCCCTTAGGAGCAGCTGTCTGCTTGGCAGTAGGCGTGGGATATGCATAATAATTATTAGCGGATAAATACCGGTTTGTACGGATCTCTTCACGAGCAGTTTGCGCTTGTACCGTCCATACAAACAAGAGCAATAAAAGGATAGATGTGAGTTTTTTCATGATAGTATTATTCAATGTATTAATAGTTGTGCCACAAAATTAGAGATTTCTTCTCATTTAAAAGGATTTGATACAGACAAATATACTTAAATCTTAAATGAAGGAAGTTCCTATTTATATGGATTCGCTGTGATAAAACAAAAATTCGTACGACTTATTGAATAAATATCAACTCAATTATTTATCTTTGTTAGCTTAATAACAAGCTGGCGCAAAAAACAATAAGTATAATGAAAGATTTCTTGAAATTTACACTTGCCACGGTGACAGGTATCATTTTGTCAAGTATTGTATTATTTATAATCAGCATGGTAACGTTGTTTGGCATCATGTCTGCTTCGGACACGGAAACAATCGTAAAAAAGAATTCTGTAATGATGCTCGACTTAAACGGAACGTTGGTTGAACGTACGCAAGAAGATCCGCTGGGTATTTTATCACAGTTGTTGGGTGACGGATCTAACACGTACGGACTGGACGATATTCTTTCTTCTATCCAGAAGGCTAAAGAAAACGAAAATATTAAAGGGATTTATCTACAGGCAAACTCATTAGGCACCTCCTATGCTTCTTTGCAGGAAATCCGCAACGCACTGCTCGACTTCAAAGAAAGTGGAAAATTCGTTATTGCTTATGCAGACTCCTATACGCAGGGACTTTATTATCTTTCCAGTGCAGCCGATAAGGTGTTGCTCAATCCCAAAGGAATGATTGAATGGCGGGGTATCGCCTCTGCTCCCCTGTTCTACAAAGATCTGCTGCAAAAAATAGGAGTTGAGATGCAGGTGTTCAAGGTGGGAACTTACAAATCTGCCGTAGAGCCGTTTATTGCTACGGAAATGAGTCCTGCCAACCGCGAACAGGTTACCACATTTATCACTTCTATCTGGGGGCAGGTTACGGAAGGGGTATCTACTTCACGTAATATTTCTGTAGACTCACTGAATGTTTATGCAGATCGTATGCTCATGTTCTATCCGGCAGAAGAGAGTGTAAAATGCGGATTGGCTGATACATTGATTTACCGCAATGATGTGCGCAATTATCTTAAGAAATTGGTTGAGATCAATGAAGATGATAATCTTCCTATATTAGGATTGGGCGACATGATGAACGTAAGGAAAAATGTGCCGAAAGATAAAAGCGGTAATATCGTAGCTGTTTATTATGCATCCGGTGAAATTACAGACTATCCGAGCTCTGCAACTTCCGAAGATGGGATTGTCGGTTCGAAAGTAATTCGTGACCTGCGCAAATTGAAAGATAATGATGATGTGAAAGCTGTTGTACTCCGTGTCAATTCTCCAGGTGGAAGTGCTTTCGCCTCGGAACAAATCTGGCATGCTGTAAAAGAGCTGAAAACAAAGAAACCGGTCATTGTCTCTATGGGTGATTATGCCGCGTCAGGAGGTTACTATATCTCTTGCGTTGCCGATACGATTGTTGCAGAGCCTACTACCCTGACCGGTTCTATCGGAATCTTCGGTATGATTCCTAATGTGAAAGGATTGACTGATAAAATCGGTTTAAGTTATGATGTCGTAAAAACGAATAAATTCGCTGATTTCGGAAATATCATGCGTCCGTTTAACGAGGATGAGAAATCATTGCTTCAAATGATGATAACTGAAGGATATGATACCTTTGTAACTCGTTGTGCCGAAGGACGTCACATGACGAAGGAAGCTATCGAGAAGATTGCCGAAGGCCGTGTATGGACTGGGGAAACTGCTAAAGAACTGGGATTAGTAGACGAATTAGGTGGCATTGACAAGGCACTGGATATCGCTGTTGCAAAAGCCGGTATCGAAGGCTATACCGTTGTCTCTTATCCGGAGAAACAAGATTTCCTGTCTTCCCTGCTTGATACGAAACCGACGAATTATGTAGAATCACAATTACTGAAAAGTAAATTAGGCGAGTACTACCAGCAATTCGGTTTACTGAAAAATCTGCAAGAACAATCCATGATTCAGGCACGTATTCCGTTCGAACTGAATATTAAATAAACCGTAATACATGGACGAACACTTTATCAAGATACATAAGTGGCTCTACCCTGCCTCCTGGCTCTACGGAGCAGTGGTAATGATGAGAAATAAACTCTTTGACTGGGAAGTTCTTCAATCAAAGAGTTTTGATATACCTATCATCAGCGTGGGTAATCTCGCTGTAGGAGGGACAGGAAAAACTCCACACACTGAATATCTGATAAAGTTTCTTTGTAATCAATATAAGATAGCTGTATTAAGCCGGGGATATAAACGGCACACGAAAGGTTATGTATTGGCAACTCCGGAAAGTACGGCAAGAAGCATTGGCGACGAACCTTACCAGATGCATCAAAAATTCCCGTCTGTCACAGTAGCTGTCGATGAAAAGCGTTGTCATGGCATAGAAAAGTTGCTTGCACTGCAAAAGCCTTCAATAGATGTTATCCTATTGGACGATGCTTTCCAGCACCGATACGTCAAACCGGGATTGAGTATTCTGTTAACGGATTATCACCGATTATTCTGTGATGACACTTTGCTCCCCGCAGGACGGCTTCGTGAACCAATTAGCGGCAAGAATCGGGCGCAAATCGTTATTGTCACCAAATGCCCGCAAGACATCAAGCCTATTGATTATAACATTATCACGAAACGGCTGAACCTTTATCCATATCAACAGTTATTCTTCTCATCGTTCCGGTATGGTAACCTGCAACCAGTGTTCCCTACCATGTCTCCGGACACAAATGCAATTTCGACAAACCATGAGGTTGCTTTGTCCTCACTGACAAACACTGATATATTATTGATGACGGGAATTGCCTCACCTGCTCCCATTCTCGAAAGACTGGAAGGCTGTACCAAACAAATAGATTTACTATCGTTTGACGATCACCACAATTTCACTCATCGGGATATACAGCTTATCAAAGAACGGTTTCATAAACTGAAAGGAGAACACCGGTTGATTATTACCACCGAGAAAGATGCAACACGCCTGATTAACCATCCGGCTTTGGACAAGGAATTGAAACCATTTATCTACGCCTTGCCTATTGAAATTGAAATATTACAAAATCAACAAGATAAATTTAACCAACATATTATTGACTATGTTAGAGAAAATACAAGAAACCGCAGCTTATCTGAAAGGTAAGATGCATACCAGTCCGGAAACTGCTATTATACTAGGCACCGGACTTGGCAGTTTGGCAAACGAAATCACCGAGAAGTATGAAATAAAGTATTCGGATATCCCCAACTTCCCGGTATCTACCGTCGAAGGTCATAGCGGTAAGCTGATTTTCGGCAAACTAGGCAATAAGGATATCATGGCTATGCAGGGACGCTTCCACTATTACGAGGGTTATTCGATGAAAGAAGTAACTTTCCCTGTACGTGTCATGCGTGAATTAGGTATCAAAACCTTGTTTGTATCCAATGCCAGTGGCGGTACAAATGCAGATTTCGAAATCGGTGACCTGATGATTATCACTGACCATATCAACTATTTCCCCGAACATCCGCTTCGCGGAAAAAATATCCCTTACGGACCTCGCTTCCCGGACATGAGCGAAGCATACTGCAAGGAATTGATTAGTAAGGCTGACGAGATTGCCAAAGAAAAAGGAATTAAAGTACAACACGGAGTGTATATTGGTACGCAAGGTCCTACTTTCGAAACTCCTGCCGAATATAAATTATTCCATATCCTTGGTGCTGATGCGGTTGGTATGTCTACCGTTCCGGAAGTTATCGTAGCCAACCATTGTGGTATCAAAGTTTTTGGTATTTCCGTCATTACCGACTTAGGAGTAGAAGGAAAAATCGTAGAAGTAACACACGAAGAAGTTCAGAAAGCCGCTGACGCTGCTCAACCGAAAATGACCACGATCATGCGCGAACTTATCAACCGTGCCTAAACAATCATCCCGATTTATGAGAACTGAAATAGCATCTCTCGGTGAGTTTGGTCTGATTGACCGCCTCACCGAGGGAATCAAACTGGAAAACGAATCCAGCAAATATGGAGTGGGCGACGATGCCGCCGTTCTCTCCTACCCTTCAGAAAAGCAAGTACTGGTAACAACCGACCTGCTTATGGAAGGTGTGCATTTTGACCTGACTTATGTTCCCTTGAAGCATTTGGGATATAAATCAGCAGTAGTTAATTTCTCCGATATTTATGCCATGAACGGTACTCCCCGGCAGATTACGGTATCTCTTGGTCTTTCCAAGCGTTTCAGCGTGGAAGATATGGACGAACTTTATTCCGGTATCCGTCTGGCTTGCCAGCAATATAATGTCGACATTGTGGGAGGCGATACCACTTCTTCCTTGACAGGCCTTGCTATCAGCATCACCTGTATTGGCGATGCCGACAAGGATAAAGTAGTTTACCGTAATGGAGCCAAAGACACTGACCTGATCTGCGTCAGCGGCGACTTGGGGGCAGCCTATATGGGTTTACAACTCTTGGAACGTGAAAAAGTCGTATTGCAAGGTGATAAAGATGTCCAACCGGATTTCTCCGGCAAAGAGTATTTATTAGAACGCCAATTGAAACCGGAAGCGCGCAAAGATATCATTGAGAAATTGGCAGCCGCCAATATAATCCCTACTTCTATGATGGACATTTCTGACGGCCTGTCATCAGAACTGATGCATATCTGCAAACAAAGCAATGCTGGTTGCCGCGTTTACGAGGAGCATATCCCAATCGATTATCAGACAGCTGTTATGGCCGAAGAGTTTAACATGAATCTTACGACTTGTGCCTTGAATGGTGGAGAAGATTATGAACTACTCTTTACTGTTTCCATCGCCGATCATGAGAAAATTTCACAAATGGAAGGAGTTCGTCTCATCGGACATATTACCAAACCTGAACTTGGCTGTGCATTGATTACCCGTGATGGACAAGAATTCGAACTAAAAGCACAGGGATGGAATCCATTAAAAGAAGATAAATAATAGATTTCATCACATACCTGAAATATTTTTCATCTTATACAACACTGATAATTAGCCGACTAACTTTTTATCAGTGTTTTTTATTTCCATAAGACTTGCAGAATCCAAAAGTTTCACTACCTTTGCAACCGCAAAAGAGATATTACCGGACCGAACAAGCACGAGGTGCCATAGCTCAGTTGGTAGAGCAAAGGACTGAAAATCCTTGTGTCCCCGGTTCGATTCCTGGTGGCACCACTAACGATTCGGTAATAAAAAAATCCCTTGAACTTTTGTAAGTTCAAGGGATTTTTATTCCTTCGTATTGTCAATTTGCAA
>NZ_GG774953.1:0-131160 GCF_000162555.1 Bacteroides sp. 3_1_23 | reverse complement strand
AGTTCAAGGGATTTTTTATTCCTCGTATTGCAATTTGCAACCGCCTATACTTTAGAACTATGCAGTTTTTTATAAATCTCCACACGAGCATCTATTTCTGCTTGAGTCAAATGCGCAGGAAGTTCAATGGTAGTCCGCGGAGTTATTGCTACCAATACCATATCTCCCAAACCCTTTTTATACTCTTTAATAACATTTTCAGTAAACTGACTGGATGAAATAACATCACGCATTATATTACCTTTTTTCATATCTCTAATTATTTTGTTTTTTATTTTACACACAAGCAGAATATACACTTCCCTATACAGGTTTAGATTGAGCTAAATCTTCCGATGTAGATTTGTTTTCCAAAGAGATATTGATCGCATTCATGCCTTTCACTCCACGCTCAAGGTCAAATGTTACGATATTATTTTCTGCAATATTGCCAATGACATTGTTTACATGAAAAAAGTATTTCTCAACACCTGAAAGGTCTTTAATAAAGCCAAATCCTCTTGACTCATTAAAAAACTCAACCCGTCCTCTCAAGATCGTCGGCTCCTCTTCTTCCTTTTTAGGAGTTGCTATAATTATTTCATCCGGATTAATTTCTTCCTTCTTTATATCCTCTGTCGGAGGAGTCGAAGTTATCATTCCGTTCTCATCTACATAGGCAATCATATCCTCAAAGCTATTTGAGCTGCCCGATAATTTCTTGCTTTCTTTCTTTTTCAGTTTTTCTTCTCGTTTAGCGAGTCTTTTCTTTTCATTTTCACGTTTACCAACTGTCATGGATTTTGCCATAGAATTTATATTTAGTTTTATATTAATTTTAAAGAGATTGTTATTTGTTGATTTCAAATAGTATAACTGGCTTTATTCAGCTTCTTACCCGTCAGTTTCTGAATATCATTAACGAGTTTACGCTCTTCCTGCGAGCAGAATGTCAGTGCTGTCCCTGTATTCCCGGCTCTTCCGGTACGTCCGATACGATGCACATACGTTTCCGGCACATCAGGAAGATCATAGTTGATAACTAAAGGAAGTTCGTTAATATCGATACCTCTGGCTGCAATATCAGTAGCCACCATCACACGTGTTTTGCCCGACTTGAAATTGCCCAAAGCCAACTGCCGCGCTGCCTGACTTTTATTTCCATGAATCGCCTGGCTACCAATTCCCGCCTTGCCCAGTATCTTTACGATCTTATCAGCATTATGCTTCGTACGTGAAAATACCAACACCGACTGATCTTCTGATTTTTGCAAAATCGAAACCAGTAAAAGACTCTTTTCCTTTTTCTCTACGAAATAAACCATCTGTTCAATAGCATCCACAGTCGATGATTTCGGAGTTATGCTGATTCGTACAGGATTCTTCAACAAAGAATTCGTTAAAGAAATAATTGTATCAGGCATTGTAGCGGAGAAGAATAAAGTCTGTTTTTCTTTCGGAAGTTTCGGTAATATCCGCTTGATATCATGAATAAATCCCATATCAAGCATGCGGTCTGCTTCATCAAGTACAAAATATTGTATCTTATCCAGATGGATATGCCCCTGATTCATCAAGTCAAGCAAACGTCCCGGTGTAGCAACCAGGATATCAATTCCTTTGTGTAACATGTCAACTTGAGGACGTTGATTTACTCCGCCAAAAATAACCCCATGCCGCACTTGGGTATATTTGGCATAATCATTAATGCATTCACTTATTTGCAAGGCAAGCTCACGGGTGGGCGTCAAAATCAACGCTTTAATCCCCCGGCACTTGGCTGCCTCTTTATTCATTTGCAAATGTTGTATAATGGGAATAGCAAACGAAGCAGTTTTACCTGTTCCCGTTTGCGCACAGCCTAATATATCTCTTTTTGCTAATGCAGCCGGAATTGCCTCTCCCTGAATGGGAGTGGGCACTGCATATCCTTTTTCTTCAATAGCTTTTAAAATCGGTTCGGTTATATTTAATTCTTTAAATGTCATAATTGTTATTTTTGCTGTATCAAAACAGCTATTAATTTATATTGTAAAGGGACTGACAAACTCCATCATGGGAATGAAAATCCCGTAGGTTAAGCCAGTTTATGGGTTGCCAAGAAAAACTCGCGCTCTAGTGTACTCATTACTTCTTTTACACTACTGATTTTTTCAGCGAGAAAAGCATTGCTACCGGCAAAAGCATAGCCTTTTTTCATATTTCCTTTGGCTGCATTATATAAAGCCTTAATAATGCAATAAGGGCTTTTTGTATAATCACATGTTTTGATACAATGGAATGAGCAACTCTTAGGCCTCTCCAGTCCACTATTCACATTGTGAATAAATTCCCCGTCAATAGCTCGTCCTGGCATTCCCACAGGACTTTCAATAATAAGAACATCTTCGGACTTGGAGTGAATATATACTTCCTTGAACGTCTCGGACGCGTCACATTCCTGGGTGGTAACAAATATACTTCCCATTTGTACCCCTGCAGCTCCCAGTTCCATAAAATGTGCAATATCTTCCCCCGTCGAAATGCCGCCGGCGGCAATCACCGGAATCTGTTTCTGTTCTTTATAACTGGATGCAATCATTACCACTTCCGGAATCAAAGTTTCCAAAGCATAATGCTGATCCTGTAATTGTTCTTTTTTGAATCCTAAATGCCCACCGGCTTTAGGCCCCTCCACCACGATTGCATCGGGCAGATAATTATAGTTCTTCTGCCATTTATCGCAGATGATTTTGGCTGCTCGTGAAGAAGATACAATAGGCACTAGCTTGGTTGTACTCTCCGGAGTCAGATATGAAGGCAGGTCGAGTGGAAGCCCGGCACCGGAAAATACCACATCAATCTTTTCCTCGATTGCGGTGCGCACCATATCCGCATAATTCGATAAAGCAACCATGACGTTTACGCCAATAATACCTTTTGTTTTCGCACGTGCTTTCCGGATTTCCTCTTTCAGCCCGTTAATACATTTTTCAGGATAAGTACCTTTCCCTTTGGGGTATAACAAACCTAAACCTGCGCATGATATAACGCCTACTCCTCCTTCGTTTGCTACTGCCGAAGCCAAACCCGAGAGCGAGATACCTACTCCCATTCCACCTTGTATTACAGGTGTTTTTATCTCAATATTTCCTATAAAGAATGATTTCATATATTTTATTTTGCTTTAGAGCAATTGAACAAGATAAACAGTGTGAGCACACTTTATTCAAGCGCTCAAGATTGGCCCTGTCATTGACTATTTGCCTTGTTGGGTGTAATTTATTAAACCTTTACTCCTGACTTTTTCAAGAGTATTGTGTATTACAAAAAAGTCTAATAAATCTATTTTCAGAATGGAAAGTGCAGGAGTAGATATTCCTGATATTGCACAGAAAAAGAGCCAGAATTAGCAGAACTTAAATGTAATATGATTTTTTGTCTTCCCCTGTGTCAATCAGAAGATTCCTCCGTTGAATCATGAAACGGAAATAACTTATTAAATAAAAGCAGAAGATAATATCTTCTGCTTTTATTCGGATATTAATATCTTCTAGAGTTATTATAACCACCACGGCCACCACCGTTAGACGGTCTTTCAGTACGAGGACGTGCCACGCTTACTGAAATAACTTTCTGGTCGTATTCAACTCCATTCAGTTCGTCAATTGCTTTTTGTCCTTCTGTATCATTCGGCATTTCTACGAAAGCAAATCCTCTGGATCTACCAGTTTCTCTGTCAAAAATTACTTTAGCTGAAGAAACTTCTCCAAACTCTGCAAATAAATTTGTTAAGTCAGCATCATTAGTGCCATAGCTTAAACCTGAAATGTAAATGTTCATTTAAAATTTTATTAAAATAAATACTAATTTGGAGTGAGGAGGATAATTAAAGACAAGGACTGCTTGCTAATAAAATATTATAAAGAAGAACTATACGATAATGATTCGTAACTCAAACTCTTGGTACAAAGGTAACACAATAAATCAGAATAATACATTTATACCCGTTCTTTTTCGGAAGAAAGACGATAATTATCATTTATTAGCACACAATTCATCCTAAATCGGCGAGATACACAATTTTGCCTCTCATTCTTGATATTCTCTTGTAATATATCTACTTTTGCCATTACATAAATTATCAAGTCCCACTTTATGGATGTCAGAATAGAACCAAGTTGGAAACAACAATTACAAGAAGAATTTGACAAACCATACTTCGAAAAGTTGGTTACATTCGTCAAAGATGAATATAAACGGGCACACGTCCTCCCTCTTGGACATCAGATTTTTCATATATTCAATTCCTGTCCCTTCGAAAAAGTAAAAGTAGTTATCCTTGGACAGGACCCTTATCCCAATCCCGGACAATATTATGGAGTCTGTTTTTCTGTACCTGATGGAGTAGCTATCCCTGGTTCACTAAGCAACATCTTCAAAGAAATACACCAAGATTTGGGAAAGCCAATTCCAACTTCCGGTAATTTGGATCGTTGGGTAGCTCAAGGTGTATTCCCGCTAAACTCTGTTCTTACTGTACGTGCGCACGAAACCGGTTCTCACCGAAATATGGGCTGGAAAATCTTCACAGACGCAGTTATCAGGAAACTAAGTGAAAAACGGGAGAATTTGATATTTATGCTTTGGGGAAGTTATGCGAAAGAGAAATTATCTTTGATAGATAGCAACAAACATCTGGTACTAACCACTGTTCATCCCTCTCCCCGCTCTGCCGAATATGGTTTCTTCGGTTGCAAGCACTTCAGCAAAGCCAATGCTTTCTTGCATAGTAAGGGAATAGAAGAAATTGATTGGTAAATAAATGATTTCTCAAAACAAACTATCAGTACCCAGAAACATTCGTCATGAATAAATCAAACGATATCACCCGAGAAGAAATGTGGGCCAAGCAATGCTTGTCTGCTACCGATATTGATTACGCTGTGTGGGAACGGGATAAATCCATACTTCACCAACTTTCAAAAATCTGTCACAACTGCACATTTGTTGTCGATGTCTACAAATGCAATTACACGTATGCATCCTCGAATTTCGTTGATTTACTGGGGTATGACAGTCACAAGATAGAAACTTTGGAAAAGCAGGGAGATTATTTAGAATCACGTATTCATCCGGACGACCGTGCGCAACTGGCAGCATTACAGGTCACGTTAAGCCAGTTCATTTACAGTCTGCCTCTCGAACAGCGAAACGACTATTCCAACATTTACAGTTTCCGTATACTCAATGCCAAGCAGCAATATATACGTGTCACTAGCCGACATCAAGTTTTGGAACAAGACCGTAACGGCAAAGCATGGCTCGTAATAGGCAATATGGATATTTCACCCGACCAAAAACATTCCGAAACAGTAGACTGCACTGTCCTAAATCTGAAGAACGGGGAATTCTTCTCTCCTTCCTCTTTGCTAATGCCTTCTTCGCTCAACCTCACTAATCGGGAAATAGAGATATTACGGCTTATTCAAAAAGGGTTGTTAAGTAAAGAGATTGCAGACAAGCTATGTATCAGTATTCACACTGTCAATATTCACCGGCAGAACCTGTTACGCAAATTAGGTGTGCAAAATTCCATCGAAGCCATTCGCTTGGGACAGGAAACCGGACTACTAAGTTAATTAACCCATACACCTTTTCCTGAAGCTACCAGTCTGTCTAAGGCATCCATTCCACCACACCCACCACCGGGTGCAATCTTCTCCATTCCTCAAATTCCGGATAACTACGTACACCATCCTGAATCACAGCTTGATAATACTCCACTCCCATAATTTTTTCCGTATCAGGCGTTTCGTATTTCAATTTCAGGATAGCCAGTCTCATTTCATCTGTCAATACCGCAGAAATGCGTTCGGCCACCCTTTCAAAATAGCCATCATAACGAGAGCCTTCTTGGATATGAATCATATCCATTTGCCAGAGTTCTCCTTCCATATCCTGATACCATGCATGCCACTCTATACACGCTTCTGCTGTATGTAATAAATTCGTATATTCAATCCTCTTTACGGACGTATTTTCCGCCAATTCAGCCATCGCCCGAAAGCTGGCAGACAAATCCAAAGGAGAAGTGTAAATGTGAAAATCAATATCCCGATGTTTCATCAATAATCCTGTACGCAACGAACCTACCAGATTCACTTTGGCACCAATCCCCTCCCATATCCGAACAATACGGGTATCCTCTATAATCTCCCAAGCTTTCTGCTGGTTACGTTTTGCCAATTCAAGAATATTCATCTTTTTCCTTATTAAGTAAGTATGCAAAAATAGGAAAAAGGATACATATATAGCTATAAATAACTATTTAATCCCTTAATGGGTTGAGCTAACTTTGTCCGCAAATTCAATTCTTCACCATACAACTAAAAAGAGATTATGATATTCAATCAAACAGAGAAACAGGAAAAAGAGTATTTACAGCAAGTCATAACCACTATCCATGATACGATTAACACTACCAGTACTTCCGTCAAAGAGCATATAGACACCCTGCAGGAGTACAAGGATTATCTATGGTCGAACAAAGATATCGATCCCCACGAAATCCGTTCCATGCGCGAAAGCATATTAAATCATTTTGTATTAGGTGAAAATGTAATTGACAAACGCAGGCGACTAAGCAAAATACTGGATATCCCCTATTTCGGACGAATCGACTTTCAGGAAAAGAAAGACAAAAGCCAAGTTAGTCCGATCTATATAGGAATACATACTTTCTATGACCTCAATCAAAAAAAGAATCTGATTTACGATTGGCGAGCTCCTATTTCAAGCATGTTCTACGATCATGAATTAGGCGAGGCGTTCTACTCCTCTCCGGCAGGCAAAATTAACGGAGCGATCTCACTCAAACGCCAATATCGTATTCGCAAAGGAAAAATGGAGTATATGATTGAAAGTTCCGTAACTGTTCATGACGATATTCTGCAAAAAGAACTATGTTCCAATGCCGACAATAAAATGAAAAATATCGTCACGACAATTCAGAGGGAACAGAATCAGATCATCCGCAATGAAAACGCTTCTGTACTTATTATACAAGGTGTTGCCGGTTCAGGAAAAACCTCTATCGCGCTCCATCGTATTGCCTACCTGCTTTATGCACAGAAAGGACAGATTTCTTCCAAAGACATATTAATCATCTCCCCCAATAAAGTATTTGCCGATTACATTTCTAATGTACTTCCGGAACTTGGCGAAGAGACCGTTCCCGAAACCAGCATGGAGCAAATTCTGTCGGACGTAATTGACAACAAATATAAACACCAGAATTTCTTCGACCAAGTGACGGAACTATTAGAAAACCCGACACCCGACTTTATCGAACGGATTCAATACAAAGCCTCCTTCGAGTTTATATCACTACTTGACAAATTCATCCTTTACATGGAAAACAACTATTTCAAAGCAACAGACGTAAAACTCACCAAATACATCACCATTCCTGCCGAATTTATTAACGAACAGTTCAAACGATTCCACCGCTATCCCATACGTCAACGATTTGAGACTATGACAGGTTACATTCTGGAAATGATGCAACTACAATATAATCTCACAGTTAGTACTCCGGAGAAAAACCAACTAAAGAAAGAGATAAAAAAGATGTTCGCGGGCAATAACGATCTCCAAATCTATAAAAACTTTTTTGAATGGATCGGAAGACCGGAGATGTTCAAAACACGAAAAAACCGCATACTGGAATATGCGGATTTAGCTCCTTTGGCTTATCTGCATATCGCTTTAAATGGGAACAATGCCCAATCTTACGTCAAACACCTTCTGATAGACGAAATGCAAGACTATTCTCCCATACAATACAAAGTGATTCAAAAACTTTATCCGTGTCGAAAAACAATTCTTGGAGACACTTCCCAATCCGTCAATCCTTATGGTTCTTCCACTGCCAATATGATTCAGAAAGCATTTGCAACAGGAGAAATAATGAAACTTTGCAAAAGCTATCGTTCTACTTTTGAGATCACCAGTTTTGCACAAAAAATTCAACCGAACAATGAATTAGAACCGATTATAAGACATGGGGAACACCCCAAGATTCTTCCATTCAAAAATACAGAAGAGGAAATCCAAGGTATTGCGGATTTAGTAAACTCCTTCAGGAACTCCCATTATACCTCATTAGGGATCATCTGCAAAACAGAATCCCAAGCAAAAGAACTTGTTCAAAAGTTCCAGATATATGCAAACGACATCTCACTTTTATCAAATCAAAGTTCTGCTTATGTGAAAGGGATTATCATCACTTCCGCCCATATGGCGAAAGGACTGGAATTTGACGAAGTAATCATTCCGCAAACAGATGATAAGAACTATCATTCCAATATTGATAAAAGTATGCTTTATGTGGCAGCCACAAGGGCTATGCACAAGCTAACTTTGACTTATTCTGTTTCTTCACCCGGTTGTCGATTCCTGTAATAGAATATAACATCGAAAATTAATTGAGAGAAAAAGAACAACCAATCTCCTATTATTACCTATTTTTGTACAATGAAAAATAAAGGAATGAAATACGAGTTTACCGCAAAAGTATGGAACTACTCATCGACTGTTGGAACGGGCGGTTGGCACATAGCCTGCCTGCCGAAAGAGATGTCCAAAGAAATAAGAGAGAATCTCGGATTCTTAGAGGAAGGCTGGGGACGGTTGAAGATGACGGCCAAAATCGGCAATACCCAATGGGAAACCGCAATCTGGTTTGACACCAAACTTGATACTTATTTACTTCCTCTCAAAGCGGAAATCAGAAAAAAGGAAAAGATCACAACTGATAAAGAAATAGAGATTATGATTTGGATTTAAAACAAACGATAAGAAGAACTACCCGCAAAACAAGAGCCGCTTGAACAATCTCAAACGGCTCCGTAACTCCTTTAACAACATGGTTATCGAGCTAATACAACCACCGGTCTATATTCCTTTTTTCTGCACTGAACTCCACTCCAACTTTAACCAACTCACGCCCGTCTACCTGATAAGGTATCAGATAGCCTTTTTCATCAATCTGCTGCAAAGCCTGTTCGGCAGTACCATTCAGTTTAAATTCAAATACATAAATATACTTCGGAGTTTTCACCACTGCATCCGCCCGTCCGCGGGCACTACGAACCTCTGCTCCGGTAAATTGCCCCATCAGTTTGAAAACTAAATAAAATACAACCTGATAATGTCGTTCGGTCTTTTCATTCAGTTCATAAGGGAAATCTGCGAAGAAAGCCTGCAAGCGGGTAAGAAAAGCATCAACATCACCACTCTCCAATTCACGTACAAATTTACCAAGATAAAAGCCCCGTTCATCATCTACCACTGATGTGTAATAAGGAACCAAAAAATCCATAAATCCATATCGTACTTCATCATTGGGAAATTTCAGCAGGTAGTTTCCAAAACGCTTGTCATACCCCTTTATAGTCAAATAGCCACTCTGATAAATCAACGGAATCGGATTATTAGCATCTACCCTATATTCCATAAACGAAGAAGCATTGGCTTCTACCCCATCAATCAACGTACGCAAATCATACTCACTCTTTTTAAGCAGTTCGACTAAAAAAGTAGGAGTACCGGTTTGGAACCAATAATTACTAAACTTATACCCGTCAAAAACGTTAAGCACACTGAATGGATTGAATACTCCTTCCGCAAACTCACAAAAATGATAACCGTCATATAAAGCCGTCATCTTATTTAATGTTTCTTCACAAGTCAGTTCATTTGTTTCTGCCAATCGATTCAGTTCAGGAGTAAAAGTATCCTCCAATTCTTGTCGTGTAATACCACAAATCGTGGCATACTGCGGCTTCATACTGATATCATTCAGTTGATTCAAATCACTGAACACACTGACTTGCGCAAACTTAGTCACACCGGTAAGGAAAACAAAACGAAGATAACGGTCAGAACTTTTCAGTACACCATAGAAGGCCTTCAATGTCTTACGATAGTCATCAAGCAAAGCGTCATCACCCAATGCCTGCAACAAAGGTTTATCATATTCATCCACCAAGACTACGACTCCACGACCAGACTGTTCACAGGCTCGGCGAATTACACCCGCAAAACGTCCGGAGAGAGTTTCCTCATCCTCCCCTTTGCCATATTTCAGTTCCCATTGCGTCAACTGCCTGCTAAGAATTTCGACTAAAGCCTGGGGAGAATCATATTTTTCCGCGTTTAAATCCAAATGAAATAGCGGATATGTCTTCCATTCCTTTTCCATATCAGCTATGGCCAACCCTTCAAATAATTCTTTCTTACCTTCGAAATAAGCTTCAAAAGTAGAAAGAAGAAGACTCTTGCCGAAACGGCGAGGGCGGCTCAAAAAATAAGGTTTACCTGTGTTAGCTATTCGCCACACAAAAGCAGTCTTATCTACATAGAGATAATTTTCTTCACGAATCTCTGCAAAAGTCTGTATTCCAATAGGAAGTTTACGTAATATCCCGTCCATGATTTTTTCTCTATTTTGATTATTCAAAGATACGCATTTCCATGGGAATACACATACAAACTCCACAAAAAAGTACACAGTTTCACAGACATCACTACCATGACTCCATTTTTCATCAAAACTAGCTCTGTACCAGACTAGCACCATCTCACTTCCTCTTCACTTTGCAAATCCAACACACAATAACCAGAACCAGCAAAATAATTCCGTACCAATACCAACCTCCGGTTGTCCTATTAGTAGTTTTCTCAACTCCCGTTTTAGAAATCTCCTTCTTAGCACTCATATCCGACAAGCTCACAGACTGTAAATCTACTTCTTGAAGCAGTTGTTTCTCATTAACATTTTTCCTATCCACCACAGTCTTCACCACCATCCCAGCCTTCAATCTAAGCGTATCCACAGGAAATACAAACAACACCTGCTCGATATGCTCCTCCACCACCTCCGAATCCTTTTCTGAAGCAACCTTATTTTTAACAAGACTTTTCCCGGAACTACTATTTAAACTTGAATCAACCCTAACTTCACTCTCCCTGTTTATCACCTCTTTCTTACTCCTACATCCCGACAGCAATACAGGCACAACCAAAGCCACCAACAACACAAACAGTAACTCCCTCCCACTCCTCAAAAACTCCTTCACATCAAAACAGGGACAAGCCTTCACATATTCATAAGGTTCAATCACTCCGTCACCATTCAAATCCGGTGAAGTATCCCGATGTCCCAACACTTGGAGAATATTATATTCCCGCTGCAAATCGATAATAATCTGATAAAGTACCCGTTTTTGAGCATTCGTCCGGGTATCTGCCGGACGCCCGTTCTCATCCAATCCGCCGATATAACATATCCCGACACTTCGCTCATTCCAACCCTTACAATGAGCACCGGCCAAAGCGACATCCCGCCCCTTTTCCAATTTCCCATCCAAACGGATCACATAGTGATACCCGATACCGTTGAACCCACGTTCCCGGTGCCAACGGTCAATATCTGTGGCAGTAAAATCCTGTCCGGCTTTCGTAGCCGAACAATGTACTATGATAGAATCTATATTTCTCATGATTATTCATTATTAGTTCAAACGCACCAGTTAATAATCCGAAGGTGGCATACGCTTCACACACCCTCTAATCTCACACTTCTTCACTTCCGACTCCTTCTGTATCAACTCCACTTCATGACATTTATGTATCCAGTCAATCTTCTCTTCCTGCTCCTTGCGAAGTTCAATATAAAGCCCGTCTATCTTCTCGTCACGTTGAGTCAGCCGTTCTTCCAGCCAGTCCACCTTTTTACGGCGATTTTCTTCTTCCATACTGTTCACGGACGCTTCCTCTTTCCGTGCATCCGTCTTACGACAAGTGAGATACCTCACTAACCATTTCACTGCTTCCAAACCACCCATAGCAGTAATAAAAGCAAGGATTGTAGTTATTTGCATATTTATATTTTTACGTAGTTATAAAGAAAGAATGAGGCCGAAGCCCCATTCCATACAAACCAGACAGTTCTCAACGGCTCAATCGAGTAGGAGGAAAACGAATTGGTATTCTTCCTACTTTTTCGTTTTCCGACCTCTCACACCACCGTACGTGCCGTTCGGCATACGGCGGTTCCTATTTTGGGCACCATTTGAGATAGCAGTCCATGAACTCCATATAGCCTGCCTTACGCAATTTATCATTGGACATTACAAAGGTTACTATTGGGCTGTTCGAGACACGCCAATAACCTAGACGAGTGTTTCCCCATTGATATGCCTGCCACTCAGAGACACCGCATTTCTTTAAGTTTGCTACTCGGGTTTTGGCATTCTTCCATGATTTCCAGATACACATGCGAATACGTCGTCTTAGCCATTCGTCGGTTTCAATACAAAGCCTTTTCATTTGTGCAAGGCAGAAGTAGGCAATCCATCCTCTTATGTAATCTTTGAGTTTCTGTTTCCTTTTCTCATATCCCCATCCATTACTCCGACTTGTCAATTCTTTGAGTTTTGATTTCATCTTGTTTTTGGATTTTGAGTGTACAAGTAGAATACAGTCCCCTTTCTTCACATAAAAGGAGTACCCTAAGAACTTTACTCCTTTCACATAAGATACGACCGTCTTTTCATGGTTCACTTTAAGGAAGAGTTTCCCTTCTATGAACAGAGTTATCGATTCCCTTACACGTTTGGCGGCACGTTTGGATTTGCAAAATATCATCGCATCGTCTGCGTAACGGACAAAGGGGTGTCCACGTCTTTCCAGTTCCTTGTCCAATTCATTGAGCATGATATTACTTAACAGAGGACTTAGAGGACCTCCTTGGGGAGTTCCTTCTGTACTCCTCTCGAACATTCCTCGGTTTATTACACCGCTACGAAGATATTTGTGTATCAGACTTATTACCCTTCCATCCTTTATGGTACGGCTGAGTATTTCTATCAGCTTGCTATGACTTACCGTATCGAAAAAGCGTTCAAGGTCGAGGTCGACTACATATATATAACCTTCACTCACTATCTTTTGCGCCTTACGGAGAGCATCATGGCAACCCCTTTTGGGACGGAACCCGTAACTTGTCTTGGAAAACTGACGCTCGTATATCGGCGTCAACACTTGGTTTATGGCTTGTTGCACCAATCGGTCTACCACTGTGGGGATTCCTAAGAGGCGCTTTTTGCCATTGTCCTTTGGTATTTCTACCCTGCGTACAGGGTTGGGACGATAAGTCCCGGACTGCAAAGAGATTATCAGTTCATCCTTATTGGCCTTTAGCCATGGCAATAATTGTTCGCATGACATCTTGTCGATACCGCCACTTCCATTGTTCCTGACTACCGCCTTATAGGCTTTGTTCAGGTTCGATGGACTAAGGATGATTTCCAATAGGTGTTCTTTGTCAAATGGTACTTCCACGATGTTGTCTTCGGTCATCCACATGAAAGTCTGCACTCCCTCATACCATTCGGATTCCATCCTAGCTCTTTGAGGGAAGTCATGAGCTTGGGCTGATGTTTTCTGCATTCTTTCTTTCATTTGGTAACTTTCAATTACTATCGTTTAATTATTAGGTTCGGTCCTTCATGGGAATATCGACAATCCCACTACTATGACCTCTGCTGACTTCTCACGGCAAGCGTTACTCCATACATTTCGTAAAGACAACTATTCTGTATGTCCGTGAGACCTCCTCGGATAAGGGTATTAACTTTCTATCTTATGTCTGCTCCATTTACACCAACCGTTTCCGAATAGCTATAGGGCTTTGGTTTGTTCAGCAACCTTACCCACGGTCATATGCCTTATATGAAGTTTCTGTTCGTCAGACCAGATATTTGCCGCCAGCTTCTTTCAGATTCCAACTCGCGAGGGACACCATTGCTATTGGCTGTATGATTCCCGCTATTAGGGCTCATTGGGGACTTGCATCCGGTAGCTAATAACCATGCCGAGCATACTGAATCAAGCAGCCGGATCCGGTGCTTCACCATTACCACCCGAACCACCATCCGGATCCGGAGTTTCACCCCCATCATCCGAACCGTCACCAACACTACCCAAATCATTAATATGATCCAAATCCTTGAACTTCAATCCATCCGAACGGGTAGTCGTCCCGGTAAACAGACGAATGTCCGAGTTAGCACGAAAACAGATACGAAGCCCTGAAATATTAGCGATCGTAAAATCTTCCGCCTTCTCCGTCCCTTTGCTTTGGGCAGAAAGGTAAAAATATCCCAGACCGGCGATATTCACCGAACGGCCACCCAGCAATGTCTTTCTCAATAACGTACGGAAATCTTTCAATACACTAATCGTTTCACCCTCGCTGACACCGGAAGCAGACGCAATCTCCTTTGCAAACTCATCCAACGTTGCACTCGTATCATACTGATAAGAAATCACCGGATACACTTTCTTTCCTGCTTCTTTATTTGTAGGGTCACACAGGCGAGACACCCTTCTAAATCTAATAGCCATACTACTTTTCTTTTTTAATAAATACTGTTTTAATTATCACTTCGCTAACGTTAACGATGCAAAGATGCAGCATCTTCCACGGAGATGAAACGACACCAAATAACCTCATCAGAAAAGTACTAAAAAGCATTTCAGACATATACAACTGACATAGAGGAACTAAATAAACGACAAGAAAACAACGAAAAGCAAAGAAAAAGCGACAAAACCGATAGCCGGGGAGAATAATAAATAAACAAATATATTCAAACGAATAAATATCATACAAAAAGAGTGCACCTTCTCCCCCACCGGGAAAAAGGTGCACCACACAAACAAAACAAACAATAGTCTACCTTCACAGGCAGAGGAGAACCCATGATTCCATTTTTCCTATGCTACTATTATAAAAAGAAAAAATAGCAGGGGCACGGATTCTCTTGGGGAAATGAGGCGCTTCACAGCGACATAAAGGATATAGGCCATTAAACTCATTTATTATACTATATGGGGAAAACCTACATCTTTTTCTATTCTCACAAAAACATGAAATGAAACAATTAATTTCCTTTTATTGTTTTCCAGACAGGCACTGCTACCACCGCACCGACAATCGGAGCCACAATAAACAACCAAAGCTGGCTAATAGCCTCCACTCCGGCAAACAATGCCGGACCAATGCTACGGGCAGGATTAACTGATGTCCCCGTAACGGGAATACATACAATATGCACCAGTACCAAAGTCAATCCGATAGCCAGTCCGGCAAAATGAGGACTGCTATTATCCCGGTCGGTAGTGCCCAATACAGTCAGCACGAAGATGAACGTAAACACCGCCTCGGCCACAAATGCAGCCAGCAGATACGGTTCTTCAAAACCGTTGGCTCCCGTACCTTCTATCCCCATTGTACCGGTAATCAACCACAGCAATGCAGAGCCAAGTATTCCGCCCGTCACTTGCGCTACGATATACACACCGGCTTCCATTACCGACAGTCCGCCATTCAGCCAAACGCCGATGGTGATGGCCGGATTGATATGACAGCCCGAAACAGGACCGATTGTGTACGCCATTGCCACCACCGACAAACCGAACGCGAAAGCAATCGTCAACACCGCGGCTACCGATGTCGCGCCGCCATTCAATACAGCAGCGCCGCATCCCATTAAGACAAGCACCATAGTGCCCACCATTTCAGCTATAAATTTCGTTTTCATAATCTACTTTTTTCTATTCAATTACAAGATATTCAACTATAAGATTTTCAATTCTCTCCAATCATTCAGTTCTCTCTAATCATCCTCCCATTCCGAAGGCGGCAACGACTTCTTCCCATACCATTTCATCCAGGCACGAGATTTCCGCTTTCTCAAATAAAGCGCATCGCTACAATGCTCCAACGCTTCCCAGTCAAATGAAGAATGGTGTCCGAACCACCTCTCCAGCCAGTAAAGCAGATGATAACTCATGAACGCAAGCAACATCCACCACCACGAAAGCCAGACGGATAGCACCAATGCAGGCAATAATGCCAAGAAGAAACATTCCGTATACTGTCGCGCATGAATCTGAAGTTCCATCTCCTCCCACCCTTCCAAATATTTAAACCGGGTGAAACAACAACCGAAAATCATAAAATAATGCCTTTTCTTCCTGTTCAGGAAAGTTTTCGCCAACAGACTATTATATATTATCATATCCTTCTCTTCATTTTAAAAAAAGCAACATTGCAAAGAACCATCCAACTACCGGTCGACAAGCCCACCTTGTAACGACAAAGCACTTTCAGTCCCGACGTAGAAGAAAACGAGACAGCCCCGCAATGTTGCCTGAAATACCTTGAAATGAAATAAAACTATTATTCGACGATTACGGCACGGTTCAATTCAGGTTCACTAAAACGGTTGTTCGTATCGCCCTCCGCTTTCTTCACGAGACGTTCAGGGGAAATTTTATACTTTTCGACTAATAAATTGTACACATATTCCATACGTTGTTCACTCAAACGCTGGTTCAGTTCCTTGCTGCCCGTAGCGCTGTCTGCCGAACCAATCAGCGTGAAAGTCTTGTTCTTATCCGCCTTGATGGCGTTGTTCACATAAAACTCAAGATTGGTAAGTTCCTTCTTGTCCAGGGTAGCTTTGCCGATATTGAAGAACAGGGCTACCGGCGAAGCAGTCACTTTCGATTCATTCACCACTTCCGGTTTCCGACTTCTGGCAGCTTCCAGTTCGGCGGCAAGGCGCTGTGCTTCGGTGCTCAAATCATGATTTTTGGCGCGAAGCGCGTTGATACGTTCATTATAAGATGAATAATCTGCAGGAGCCACTTTCTCGACACGATTGAAACGGGTCTTGCCCAACTTCACGCTTAGACCCAGTGTCACCGAACTCATACCTTCACCTTTGCTGCCACTTACAGTTCCGTCAAAACACTCTTTCACTAGCATTTGCCGTCCTTCCAGAGTCAGGTCCAGACGCTTGCCCAGGCGGAACGTATTCAAGATACCGATGTTGGCGGCAATTTCATTGTCATGCGTACTGTTTCCCCACGAACGTGCCCAACCGAAACCTACAAACGGAATCACATTCCACACACGTTTCTCATTGAATCCGAGGAAACCGTTCGACCAGTTCCACATAAAGTCCGCATGGAGATTGGATACATTAAACTCTTCCTTGTAATAACCGCGATGCGCCCCTTTGGCATACATTCCGCTTGCGTCCGTCAGCCCCTTGGCTTTCAGACCCGAATATTGCAGACGGACTCCGTAAGAAGGAGTAATCCACTTGCCCAACGACACATCCAGTGCAGGAGCGATACGGTTGCCCACCGATGTCTTGTTATCAAATTCGCCTTCATAGATATTGATTCCACCGCCTACACCGATATACCAGTTACTCCAGAAACTATTCGTTTCATACGGGCCACGGAGAATATTTCCGTCCGTGTCACGATTTTCCTTTTGCTGTGCCATGGCACAGACTGATGATAATACCAATGCAACTGTAATAATTTTCTTTTTCATGTTTCAATTTTTATGTTCAACATTTAGTTTAACCTGTTTCTTTACTCTAATCTCATTTTACTTCCGGGGCGGAATTTCACTTGTCGTTTGGCCGGAATCAGCATTGAGCCGCCTGTGGCAGAATTATGCCCGTTGCGTGCTTTCCGTTCCTGAACGACAAAACTGCCGAAACCGACTAAAGTGACACTCTCTCCTTTATGCATTGTTTCCGCAATGGTTTCCATGATTGCATCTACTGCATTCGTAGCTTCGTTAAAGCTCAACTGACCTTTAAGGGCTACTTCTTTGATTAGTTCTGATTTGTTCATATTTTCATAATTTATAATTTACACGACAACGTCATTCACGCACACATCGCACTGATTGGGCTGCATCCCAAGAACCCGTATATGCAGAAAGTTCAATTTCTGACGATGTAAACATAAGACATTCAGCCCACGCCATTGAACCATCGTTACTGGGAGTAGCCCATTTTTGTGGACGGGAAGTCCAATAATACCCATCAGTAAGAAAATAAAAGGTGTTTTTTGCGACTTTTGCACTTGTAGCAGGATAATAAGCCTTTTTACGACGTTCAGCATCATAATAAAAACAATATCCCATATTATTTTCATAAGACATGGAAGAATCGTAATACAAATTATCTAATTCAGAACCTACACCGGATTTATAAAAAGAAGCGGCAAAGTCTGTTTGCGGAACCATATACCCCAGCGGGCAGGGATCATAAATTGTTTTTACAGCCTCAACTTTATAATCCTGGACAGGGACTCCCCACAAGTTATAAAGTTCTTCTGAATAAGGTATCCATGTATCATTGTAACGATCCTCCATACTACCGTGTAGTATACATTCTATAAACTTCTCCGGATTCTGAATAGCATACTGAAGCCCTGAAACATTCGGATTCATCACCACATTTTCCAACTCTATTTGTTTATCACGTACATTATAAACCAGAGCATCCTTTCCCTCTGTTAATGACACTTTGCCAATCATAGGATCTTTACGTCCCCATTGATAATGTAAGCCAACCGATTTAATCGAATTAGTTTGGACAGATGTAGCTCCCAAATTACGATCGAGTACATAATACTGCTTTCCACTATAAGTCTGGTCATTCGTAGGTATCACATATTTTTGTTCTTCCGGTTGTTCTGTACACCAAATATGCCAACTCCAAAGACATTTCGCATTTTCTGCATTAGGATCGTTATCATCATATACAGCAATCAAGGCATTGCCACTTCCTGTTCCTTTTACAAATTCAACTCGGTTTGTTGTCGAATTAAATGCAACCTGCGTTATCAACCCTTCCATATCCTGCCAAATTAGTTTTGCAGATTTAGGATGAATCTCCGCACCACCTGCCTGTGTCAACAGATTATCATCGGCATCCCTAAAAGTTCCCACATCAATAATACCTCTCGCACCGACTCCCATAACAGTAGCGTCAAACGAGTATTTTCCTGCATAGGGAGATACAATATAACAATTGGAAGTCCCTTCCTCGTCCAATACATTCGAAGTCCCTATCTCTGATATTGGAATATATCTAGTCATATTTCCCATTTTCACTTCTAAATAGCCACCATCAAATCCCTTCCCTGTTGTACAATAAAACTTCCACGAATAAATATCTCCACTAAGCCAATCAATACGTTGCGAACGATTGTCGTTATATGCATAATTATTATCTACTTTAATTACATTCTCTATTTTCTCATCATAACGCCATAACTGCAAATTAGATGTAGGCATAGTCGTTTCTTTGTCTGGTTGAACAACCCTTATACTACGAAAGATCAATTTATCCAAAAGTGCCTCATCTGAATCATTGTTATATAAATCGACATTTACCAATGAGACCGGATCTGAAATTTCAGATAAAAGTTCAACTGCTCCCCTACTAAAATTCATTTGATACTGCCCGTTATATTCATATACTCCTGTCCATGAATTATCTACAGAAACTGTATATTCCAAATTACTACCCGGCATATTTACCGCATCCTCTACATAAGAATAACCATCAGAACGCACGCTAGAAATATTGAAAGTATATCGGCATCCATGTTTGACATCTATGTACTTACCAGCAACTTTATCATAAAAATCGAGCCGATAATATTCTTCTTTATTGGTAACATTATCTTCTACAATAATTATCACTCCCATCCGTTGAGGACTAAAAACAGTTTCCTGAAGTGTTTTACCTCCTGACATGGCAGTATGATCAGAGCATCTGTATTCTGATATTAACGTTTCTGCCGAACTTATACCTAACGAAGATAAAGTATAAGCATAAGACAGTTCCCCAACTTCCGTATATATATCATCACCATTAAACAAAGATATATAACGAGGTTCATTATAGCAGACAATCTTGTTTATTGTCTTATTTATACCAGAAGACAAATTTACTCTAACGGCAGCCATTCGACGATCCATAACACAAAGATTGGATGCATTCTCCTTCCATACCAATGAGCCACTAAAGCACATATAAAAATTACCGGAGTCAGACAAGCCCTGAATAGGACTGACTTTAGCTTTCTGCAAATCTTCTTCCGAAATAGAAGAATTACCGACACTAGCATTTAGTAATACGTAAACACGATCATTCGTTTGCGGAGTAAAATCATCTGTAAATTTCAATAATGGGGAAGCTGTTGAATTTCCCAATATTGCCCTGGAATTTCCATCTTGATAATATACAGGAGTACTCTTTAAATTATCACCCCTATATACAAATAAAGTGTAAAATGAGATTTCATTCTGCCATTCAGAAGCTATCCCACGCACCTGGACATCCTGCATGCCCACAATAGACAGTTGTATTACATTTTTTTGATTATCTCCTTCCGCAACAGCAGAACAATCATCTTCGCAACTTCCTAATACCAAACTGCCTAATAAGAACAAAACTATATATATACATTTTTCCATATCTTATACGTATTTATCATTCCCAATAATCAATCTTCCCGCACACAACGTATTGGTAATCCACGTGCTGTTCCCATGTCATTATCGTAAAAATCAATCCACTTTCCATTATACCACCCAAAAGTCATACTTGTTGTTGTCATTGGAGAAGCAGTCCAATATTGTAGCCCATTATCATATACAAAACTATAATCGAAATCAATTACACCCGTCATTGGGAAAAACAATTCTCTACCAGGCTGTATTACTGAAAAATAAACTCCCGTATCTTCCATACGGCAATTTTCAGTTAAATAATAGTCCTTTCTCAAATTATAAAAAACAATATTAATAGGCACCCTATATCCATAGGGGCAGGGATCGTATATAGATTTACCTGCTGTTATATCTCTACCTTCCCATCTATACGGACTGAAAAATGACCAGGCAGTTCTTATATCAGTCCCTTTACTAAAGAAAGACATGGGATTTAGAATACCTTCACTTAATGAAACTCGTTTTAATTCATGCAAAGCAGAAACCTTCATCCCCAAAACGTCAAAGAGAGGTTTACCTGGCTTCTCAAACGGGTCTTTACGTCCCCATTGGTAATACAGACCATAAGAATTATCACCTACAGCATCCGAAACAGCCCCTATATTCCGATCCATAAACGTGTAAATCGTACCTCCGGACTCTGAATGAATATATCTATCTGAAGGACGAGGAGCACACCAAATATGCCAACTCCAAAGCACCTTTGCATCATTTGCATTAGGATCTACATTATCATACACGGCAATTACAGCATTTCCAAATCCCTGACTACCCGAAGTTATGAATTCAACCCTATCATTATTGAAGGCAACTTGTGTAATTAATCCTTCTGCATCTTGCCAAAGCAACTTTGCCGATTTAGGAGCGATTCCTGCTCCTTCCGCTTTAACCATTCGTGTTCCATCAGCTTTTTCAAAAGAATAATCGGGATTCTCATGAGAAGGATCATGAATAATTCCTTCTGCCCCATTTCCCATAATAGCCCCATTGAACGAATAAGTTCCTACTTTTTCTGCAATATAACAGTTGGCATAACTTTCATTGATATCTAATGCTACGGTAGGAGCAGGCTCCACAATAGGTAAATAGCGTACAGAATTTCCACATGAGACCTTGAAAAAGCCACCTTCGAAACCTGATTTATCCTTCGTTGTAATAGCTAGTTTTATTCCAAGTTCGTCAGCTGACACAACACTACTACTTATAGAAATATGATTATCATTATTTGTTCTTTGCAGGCTTCCATTAGTATAATCCCATAATACCACCCCTTCTTTATCTTGTGTTATTTCAGTCTGTTTGTCAGCCTTTACAATAGAAATACTTATAGTTTTGTCAGGCCTGCCTGAAGTTGAAACTGTAAAAACAGAAGTCGGATCAGTTATATTCGGCAATAAGGCTACTTCCCCCTTACTTACCGTAAAGCCTTCACCCGGGACATCGCCATTAATATTTATCTCTTCTCTCCAGTCCAACAAATCCATATCAATTTCTACATCATCCACACTTAGCACCCTCACGTCCACTGTATAAATATGATTCCTCAATATTCGATAACTATCATTTGTTTTAATAGGAATTACACGTTCAATAATACGATTTTCTCCAGTTTCATTATTCCACAAAGGAATCCTGACTTTCAAAGCTGTAACATTCGTATTTTCATCATAGTCTGATTCATTCTCTAACCAGTTCTCATAAATATAGCGGTCATAAGACGTCTCCGCTACTTTATCAACATTTACCCCGTCATCTATCGGTAACTCAACGGATGATAATAAATGAGAATTTTCCCAGCGAAACCACCAATCAACATTTTTTAAAGTACAATCTATATATCTGTGATATACGTCATTCCACCAATCATTTGCAGCAGGATTACGGTGAGTCTCAAAAGGTGCAAATGGACGAATACACAAAGGCATATGAAGTATTTGAGTCTCTACCTGATTTATATTAATATTCCATGACCCTAGAACGGAGCGTTTTGTAGTACGAACCACGGTTCGTAACTTAGCGACTCCACGAAGTAAATGTACATCAGCCTCAAACTCACGACCACCGCCCCACCTATCTCTTATTGTCCCTATCCCGGACATATATAACGGAGTTGTCAATTCCTCCTCTGGAGTGACATCAATCGGATATTCTTGATTTGCCCACACATAAATATTATCTCCATCTCTAAATGTACCAATAGGCACTTCAATACTTGCCTTATATATACTATCCTCATAAGCATAGGAATCAAGATATATTGCTCCATTCTGCGTAGAATAGAAATTTCTGTAATGGTCACTATCATAATTTCTTATTTTTACAAACAAGTCTTTTATCTCATTTTCTTTTTCTAAAGCAGTGCTGCGTGTATTAGAACCCACAACTTTAGAAGAAGGTACTATGACTTTAAAAGTAAGCCTCTCCATTCCTTCCGGTATGCATGAAGTGTCTCCATTCTCATACACTGACGTACATGAGAATATAAAACAGCTTACAGAGCATAATATTAGATATACAATGTACTTTTTCATACTATATATTATTCTGCTATTCTTAGTTTATTCTTTAACACAACGTATAGAGCGTCCATCTGCCCGCCAAAACGGTTGCCATTCTTGTCCCAAGCCATAACCATATCCCCCTAAAGGATAAACTGAATTTACTGAAGCTACAGATGCCCAATGCGACAATCCAGATATAAGACGACCATCTTGAGGCAGACGTTTGTCTGATCTTGGATAATAGCCTGCTTCTGGATGAATAATACCTTGTGTACTCTCAGTTGAACCAGCTTGTAATCCCTTCCAAGGTTGATTGTCTGGGGGAACACGCCAACCTATCGGACATGGATCAAATATTGTTTTATTATTTGGCAACCATAATGAATAATTCATTAATGACACCGAATTTGTATACCAGTCTCCCCAACTTCGCTCATTAGTTATATAAGTTAGAGGTTCACGAACCGACTCTACTAAGTTTTCCACTTCAGCTACTTTAAAACGGACATTGGTTACACTATTTTCCGTATAAAGTGTTTTTTCCTTTTGAGTCCAATTTTCAGCACTAGGAAAAGGATCTTTACGTCCCCATTCATACAGTAAACCTTTTACTCCACCGTCAATTGTATATTCATTAGTCATAGCTCCCAGATTTCTATCCATCCAAACCAAATTATTAAAAAACTTCTGTCCTTCTGTTACATTTGGTTCATAATCTGTACACCAAATATGCCAACTCCAATAAATCTCGCCGTTTACTTTCATCGCAACAACCGCATTTCCCTCTTTTGCCGTCCTTACCTGCAAATAAGCCCTCTCGCGCTCCAAAGCATTGACTACCGTTACTCCTTCGTCCGCAATAACTCCTTGTTCATCTTGCCATACGAGTTCTGCCGTTACGTCTCCATCCGGAATTGGAATATTGCCAAACTCTGCTTGTTGAGCCCATATCTTATATACGTTTTCAGTAGGAATATCCACCCTTCCGCCCGGAGCTACCATATAACAATTCGTCATCTTAACTTCTCCCTTCACCTCTTCTGCTTGTGGCGGAAGATATTCCCATGGACACACTGTCAGATTTAGTTCAAACTTAGCTGTTTTTTGAGTAAAACGGCAAAAAAGTTTATATACATGGTTACGTTCTATTTTTTCTAGAATTTCTCCATAGGGATAACCGGTATAAGGATCATATCCGCCCAACTCGACCCAAGCACGACCATCATATCCCGTTTCATATCTATAATGGAAATCTAAGGATAATTTATCATATATACACTCCATTTCCGGAACATAAAAAGAATATAATAATTCTCCTTTATCATCAGAATATACTTCTTCTCTGATTTCTTTTCTGTCCATAAAATAGATATTATCGTAACGGTTATCCGGCACTCGGACAGGCGATATAAATCCAATATCTGATATACGATCCACTCCTAACTCTTCAATATAAAGCCTGTTTTCCCAGTAGTTTTCATCCTGTCCTATTTCCCTCCTCATATAAACATCTACCCTCGCAACAGCTCGGTCTACTTGCAGATTGATTATTTGTGTCGTCCCTTCCAATGCGTCCACTCCTGTCAGTTCTCCATACATCGGCAAACAATAATCATTATAGTAGCCCATTATATTAGGATTCCAATAATCCATTATATCACGTCTCCTGTATTGTATTTCAGCCAAATCATCCGGATGATCCACTGCTTCCAATAAAGCACGGGAATCCATATCCGTTGGCTCATTTACAATGGCATAAAACGTTTTACCAGTAGCAGCCTTTACTAGAAATATCGGAGTAACGTATACACCATCATTTATATTCAAATCCGACCAATAATACATCTTATCTAAAGTAGAGCCATCAAAAACGTAAAGACGTAACCGGTTGATACGCGTTTCATTTTCGTTCAATACTTCAGGATCATATGTAGCACGTGTACTGATACTCATATTCATTCGCACCTTTCCCGGTTCATCCGACAGAACTGCACGTTGTTCCTCATTCACACATGAGAAACAAAGCAGCACAAGCCACATCATCCATTTATATTTTGTATATCTCATATCATTTGCTGTTATAGTTTACGTTTACTAAAGGTCTTCACCTTTCAACCAGATAGTCCAGCCGTTAATCACAATCTTCGTGGAAAGGAAATTCAATAATTCCGGATTATAGAAAAAGACTATCGCATACTCGCTCTGACGGTCGAGGTACTCCTGCGCCGGAATATTGTGCCCCTCCATTTTTGTAAGTAGCAGGTAAGGTATCAGGTCAACCTTCATCAGTTCCTTACTGTCCGACATGCGTGTAAGCGTCAGATATACTTTTTTATGTTCGAGCAGGCGCATGGTATTCATTTCCGCCACAATGCCCACATCTTCCACTTTTTCCAAATGATAGGGCTGATAACTAATCACGTCGTCATCCAGCAAGTCATTATTCCAGTCATAATATCCGTTGTCCGCATGGATTTCGAACAGGCAATCACTCATATCCAGTTCTTCTCCCGGACCGGACTTTTGCAAGATAAAGCGGAATTTATTGGTATCCTTTATCAGAGAGACCATTTCCGTCTGTTCCTGTCTGCCGGTAAAGTCGACAGTCTTCACCTCGCCATACCAAAGCGGGTTCAGAGCTTTATTATGCACCAATGACTCTTTCCGTTTCATTCTTACCATCAAGTCTTCCAATGTTGATTTCCCGGCAACCAGTTCCGGCATTTCAAAGTCATCGCTCACTCCCGCCCAAGCGGCTATCCGGTATTCACCGACCGGAAGCGGCAACGGCATACGGTAGCTGCCGCTGCCCAGAGTTTCTCCCTGCTCGCTCTTCTTCATGATAAACGTACCTTCCTTGTCAAATACAAACACGTCGACACGATTCACTTGAGCCGCAAAAGCGTCGGAAAACTCCATGTTATAGTCATACCGGAAACGAACATACAACTGACATTCCGGTAGTGTCTCATCAATGGATGTGCAGGAAAAGAGTACAAGCAATAACAACAGGCAACTTCCATAATTCATCCACCGGACGACACCCTTTGTTTTCATTATCTTTCTCATAATCTATGGTTCTATTTATTTTTCTAATTTCATATATAGCGTGGAAAAGCGACTTTTGCCTTTCTCGGAATAATCTGCTTTAGTTGACAAATCGCAAAACTTGCCTGTATGGAAGACCTGTTTTTATCAGTTTTTTTATATCAAGGTCTTGATTCACGGAAATAAGCCTCCGCCGGCTGAATAAAAACGAAAAGAAAGAAAAAAAAGAAGGCGCCATAAGACAAGCTGCGCCGTATCATAACGCCTTCTTATTATTTTAATTGTTATTTTAGCCCGATATAGTTGTCATTACAAATCCACTCCCTGACTCCAGGTAGTCCATGGATTTACCGTAATACTTACAGAGAGATATGCTTCAGCGTCATCATCATTCTCACCCGGTTTTTCAGGGTCAGTAGGATCTGTGGTATCAGGAATCCAGGGAGTACCCGGTTGTTTCACGCTGTTGATAGTCAATGTGTACCAGTTGTTACGTACAACACCGTATTTGCCAAGTGCCATTGTGGCGGTGATTGCATCGTCATGACGGATGAGGATGTTATAATAGCATACACCTTTCTGGAAGTATTCTACACCTACGGTTTCACCGGCTGTTGCATCAGGCTTGGAGTATTCACCACCGTTCGCAATAGCGTCCAGTTCGGCGAGAGTAATAGCGGCAAAATCAGCACCGACAGTTTTGCCTTGTGCAGTAGCGGCAGCAGACATACGTGCATAGAACTGGTCACAAAGAGTGATTATCTGTGTTTGCAATGCATCCGGTGAAGTAACTGCTTTTGCAGCATTATATACTGCCTGCAAATCAGCCAGTGTCTTATAAGTGACACCCAAAAGGCGGAACCAGCTATCGCCTGCTGTAAATGAATTAGGAGTGTAAACCGCACTTGCTACGGCAGCTGTAGTCTGTGCCTGGGTTTGTGCGTCGGCAGCCATTGTGTTCTCAAGACAGTATTTGCTATCCGTCATAGCTGAAAAATCAGCAGGCAAAGTTCCGTCGTCAGCAACTTTCAGATAGTTGAACTGTGACACATTGAATCCTGCCAGTTCATAGTTCGGGTCAATTCTGTAATCCGCACCTGCAGAACCTCCGGCGGGCATTACGATTTCAGCATACGGGAACATGCTCTTATTGGTAACATTCAATGCCCAGTTGCCGAATGTACAGGTTACTCCTGCCGGAACTGTGACACCACCCGGATTTATTCCTAAAGAAACCTTGGCAACGACACGGTCTACGTGAATCAGGGAACGGTCAGCTTCGGCAGCGGCAATCGCGGCAGTAGCATCAGCAATAAGCGTTCCATCAACCACCTTCACATTAGCTGTCACCAATGCTCCGTTAGCCGGATTTGCATTGTCGCCGGCGTTAATCATCATAAAGTTGTTCTTTGCTGCTCCAATCACCTCTTCGAGTGCCTGCTCTACAGCACCATTGATGACAGACCAGGAAGCTGAAGCTACACAGGCAGCCTTGAACTTGTCGCTCGGATTAACTACTGCCAGTACTTTGGCGGTAGTAGAAGGAACTTTGAATGCATTTCCGGTCCCTGCTGCAGGATTACCGCCTGCATTCAAAATATACTCGGCCGAAGCCAATGTCTTTGTCTCCAAACAAACGTCTGATGCATCAAACAATGCAAGGAGTACTTCGTTTACATTCTGTTCGTCCGCTGTTCCGTGATTTTCTCCAGGAGCGCGTGTTCCCGTACTTTTAGGCATATCTACAACTACGGACATATAAGCCTCCCTGCCGTCTATCGGCAACAGGTCTTGTCCGCCGGTTGCCATCTCTTCATCATTACTACATGCTGCCATCGCCAGTCCGACAAACAGCGTTAAAAAAGATTTGTCCAATTTCATTGTTTTAAAATTTAATGAATACTAAAATGTTAATTACTAAGTATAAGTTTCAGATTATATTATTCAGCTTTTATACCTTCCAAACGTTTCAGGTACACCCGCATCGCGTCGTAATCTCCCATTTCCCAAGCCACGATAGCGGCGTTATTGTTAGCTATCCTGTCACTCGGAAAACGGTCGGCAATCATCCGGATAATCCTGTTGTATTCGTCCGAACCTTTGCCGTAGCTGACTGCGACCTGATACATTTCGTTATGGTTCATCTTATCGGGACGTGTTCTGATGATTTCCCGTCCCTGCTCTACAGAGAACGGAACCACTGTATAGCTGACTGTATATTCCACTAAGCGCAGCTTCGGATATACCTCTTGCAATAAGGCATTATATATTTTTCCGCCATCGATAGCTTTTATCTTCGCATCGCGCGCATCCGGTTCGGGAGTCTGCCCGATAATATCGAGTACTTTCTGCATATAGGAAGGACGGTATTCGCACAACCATGCAGCTAGTCCCTCCCAGTTTTCCGGCACCGAACGGCATTCTATCATACTGTCGTCCAGCTTATAGGCATGTTTCAGGTTTTGTACCAACGCTTTCGCACGTTGTTCGGAAAGGCGGGCATTGCCGTCATAATTGCCTTCCGGCGATGAGTAGCCCACTATCTTAATCCGGGCAATACGATAGTTATCATCCTCACGGATAGAATCAATGGACGAATGGATTTTAACCAGTTCGGCAGGATTATTCATATAATCGGCAAGCAATGCCGACTGGTTCACTTTAAAATTAAGATATGCACTGCGGGTGAAAGAACGGCGTTTCTCCTCTGCCTGTGCCACCATTATTTCCAGATTCGGGCGTTCCACTACCTCTTTGAATAAAGGAAGCTCCGCAACGGGATCATTACCCAGTGCTTCTCCGCAACCTGCGCATCCCTGTAATTCACGGAATATCTCGACACGTGCTCCGGACATCCACTCCTGTGCCGGGACTGTTTCGTTATATTCTAACAACATATCCCGTTTCCTGTTAAAACGAATCATTTCCTGTCTCTCTCCCGCAGCCGGTTCTTTGCCATACAGACTTTCTTTCCGCTTGTTCATGCGATAACGGTTTCTGCCTGCAATGCAGACTGAAGGCAGGGCGAGCGTATCGTTTTCCGACCGGCTGATTATCAAAGGAGTGATTATCATCTGTCGGCGTGAAGGAAGCCGCAGTGTACTGCAATCCATATTAAATGAGACTTCCACTTTGTCATCGCTTATTTTCCGGGCAACGGCTTGTCCGATATTTATCTCCTGGGCATGGGCGGAAACTGCGCCTAGCAGTCCCAAGGTCACGTATATACAGATTCTTTTCATCATTAGCCTATTTTATAATGTATATGATACTCACGGCAGCTTTTGTTGGGCCGAAGTAGTTTTTCTTCTCACTTTTCTGAATGGTTCCACATGTGGCACAAGGATATTTGGAATGATCCAACCGCGCATATCCGACTCCAAGTACAGCCTCCATACTCCAGCGGTTGCCGAGCAGCCACTGATAACCGTAGGATATTCCACCGCCCCACAAATGTCCCTGATAACGGTGACGTTCCATGTTATCACTCAAAAATGACATTCCGCCCACATTGTATTTGGCGTAGTGTCCGTGCAAACCCAGAAAATGACCGTTGAATTTCTCACAAAGCCAGTAGCGAAGTTCCGGCTGTACGCCCCAGTGGCGAAGGCGCGTTTCATCATCAAACTTCCAGGGGGTATAATTTCCGGATAAATCGAGAGACCATTTCTTGCCCAAACCTATTTCCAGCCCCAAGTTCATTGTAGTAGTAGCGTCATAAAGCAAATTAGTCTTTACTGCAACCTTTTGGGCGTAAGAGTTGCCCGTATTACAAAGTAGTATTCCCAAGACTCCGATTAAACATAGATATTTCTTCATGTCATCTTATTATTGCTTTTGTTTCATCTCTATTCTGTAATAGAGATAAAACAAAAGAATACAAACAATAAAAACCTAATTACCAATGATTTATATCACATAAAGCACCCATATAACGTTTCAGTATCATGATAAAATGAATCATAGCAAACAAAACAGAAAATAATATTCTGATATATAATTCATTAAAAATACAGATACTGAAACAATTGTGAAACAAACAGATAGGTAACAGACCAAACAATCAAAACAGTTATTGCCATGGAAACAAAACTTATGAAAAGCGAATTGCTGTACATCGAAGAACACCTGTCATGCCAAAACTACATGACAACGATTGAAACCGGATTCAAGTATTTGGAGTTCGATAAGAACACAGAATTTGAGGAAGACACTACAAGTAAGAATTATCTTCTATTCTTCCTGAAAGGTGATTTCACCATAACTTGCAACCAGTTCCACAACAGATCGTTTCATGCCGGAGAGATGATACTCATCCCCCGTTCTTCCCGGCTGAAGGGAATTGGAGAAAACGGTTCAAGCCTGCTCTCCATGTTTTTCGATATGCCCGAAGGAAACTGTGACAAGCTCATATTGCAATCTTTATCAGAGCTATGCAACAACATTGAATATGACTTCTCACCGATTAGAATACACTACCCACTGACACCATTCCTCGAAGTGTTAACCCACTGTATCAAGAACGGGATGAGTTGTGCACACCTGCACACCCTGATGCAACGGGAATTCTTCTTTCTCCTGCGCGGATTTTATGAGAAGCGGGAGATTGCAACCCTGCTTCACCCTATCATCGGAAAAGAAATAGACTTCAAGGATTTTGTCATGCGTAACCATACCAAAGTGGATAATATAGAACAGCTCATCTCACTATCGAACCTGGGAAGAAGCCGCTTCTTTTCCAAATTCAACGAGGTGTTCGGAATGACTGCCAAACAATGGATGCTGAAACAAAAGAACCAAAGGATACTCGAAAAAATGACCGAACCGGGAGTATGTATAAAAGACGCCGTTGAAGAATTGGGATTTGATTCGCAGAGTAACTTTAACCGTCACTGCAAACTATATTTCGGATGTACCGCCAAACAGTTAATGGAACGCTGCCAGACTGAAAACAGCCCTATTAATGAGGATAACCACGCAACGTGTACAAAATGAATAAAAAAATGTACTTTATGACAATTTATATTATAAAAAAATAAGCTTACTTTGCGGCGTGAAATAGTTCAAAATAACAAAGAGATTTTAATATAATCTCTATTACAGAATAGATTACAATATCGCAAAGATAAATAAAAATATTATATCTTCTAATTTTCAACGGATTATATTACAAATTTTCATTTCACTTGGATAAATTTGTAACCATGCTGTTCACCTGATTAAGCATGGATACATCGAAATCTTTCAAATAGACGCGTGTCATTTCTTCCGAAGTGTGCCCTAGTCCGGCACTAATCACAGAAATTGGTGCTCCATAGTCACGGGCAAGGGTAGCCCAGGTATGGCGGGCGGTGTACGTCGTCAACGCAACTTTTATATCAGCTGCAACAGCGATTTTCTTCAAATGGCGGTTGATACGCCCTAACGCCAGGCGGTATTGTTTGTATCCCGAAGCGTATTCACCGCTGATTATCGGAAAGAGATACTCATTTTCCGTCTTGTATTTATCCATCAAGCCCTGCATCTGCGGAGTCACCGCTATGCGAATCAACTGTTTCGACTTATGACGGGAATAAGTCAGCACACCATTGCAAATATCGCTCTTCCTCAAAAGGACAATATCGACAAAAGCCATTCCCTGCGCATAAAAGCTGAACAGATACAAATCGCGGGCAAACTCCAGTTCAGGTTCATTCTCCAAATTCAAGTCCGCCAGATTCTGCATATCCGTCCGTGACAAAGCACGTTTCACCGTTTTCGCCGGGCGGGTCTGTGCCTTCGCAAACGGATATTCGCCACGAGGATGATAACCGTCCGCTACCGCCTGGTTGTACAGGGAACGCAAGTTGCGCAGATAATAGCTTACCGTATTTCCGGAAGAGCCGTTACTATACAGGAAATCCTCGTATCTCCTGACGAACGCCGAATCGACCTCCGACATCCGGACATCGGGGCGGCTTATAA
Source organism: Bacteroides sp. 3_1_23 (assembly GCF_000162555.1). Taxonomy (NCBI): domain Bacteria; kingdom Pseudomonadati; phylum Bacteroidota; class Bacteroidia; order Bacteroidales; family Bacteroidaceae; genus Bacteroides; species Bacteroides sp. 3_1_23. The sequence goes on along the minus strand of NZ_GG774953.1, from coordinate 99,219 downwards.
ATTTTGCCAACGACGAGCGGGTGCTCTTGTAGGCCGCAGCCATCCCCACTTTCTTCAGTTCCTGCTTACGCTCAATCTGCGCATTGATATATCGCAATAAATAAAACTGTGGTTTTCCTGTACCAAAAGCACTTTGAGCCAGAATATCCTCCACTGTAAATTCTTCCCTTGTCCGCTCAAGCTGCCTGATCCGTGTATCAATCCGATTCCGCATCTTCCGCAGCTCGCGGTTCATTTTCACGACCTCTGTAGCCGTAAAAGTAGAACCTACGCCATTCATAATCTTCCCTTCCAGCTCGTCAAACACCTCCTCTTTCACCCGGTAGCCTGTATACAGTAACTTTTTTCTCCGATTGTGGATCACCTGAAATACTAAAGGATAACTGCCATTATTCAATATCCTGCTCTTATTCAGCATAAGTTTCACTGATGTTATCATATCTTGCTTTTTTTGTTTGAAACGTAAAAGTACGAAGTTCACCTTACTTATCAGAACTATTTTTCCGCCTGTTACGCAAGAAACAAGAAATGGAATAAAAAGTTTTTCCACTTTAAGAATAGTTATCTGATAAATATAGTTAAAATACACGTTCTAGTAATCAGTATATTTTTATTACATATTTCCAATATGCATACGCATAAATTAGAGATGTATACTATTTATGATATTTCATTACATAATATAAATATTTCCGCTATTATTCCTTTTGAAAAATTAGAATATTAGGCATAGCTTTGCACTATGGATTTTAGGGAGCCGTCCGTTCCTTTAAAAGGAAGAGGTCCTTCCTCGGTGTGCAACGGGTCGTTCCTTTTAAAGGAACGGCCCGTTGGTTTTAAAGGAAAAACCGGCATTTGTAACCATTTGAATTTCAACTTCTTACTGAATTAAAATTCCGTCCCCGTAACCCATGGGATTTTTTCCAACAAACACGACAGAATCTGCCGCACGAAGCGGCAATCAGTATACAACAAATTTCAACAATCCAAAATTCAATTCCCATGGTTACAGTCACGTTTGCCATCAAGCCATATCTGGCGAGGTATATGTATGTCCGATACGGACAAAGTTTAGAACTTCAATCGCACAACAATCCACCTTCAAGGCTCCCCACTCCAATCCACCTCTCCCACCTCACTCCCATTTATCACTTCCTGCATCAATTATCCGTTCCTCATCCGCAAGGCGTCTCCTGGAAAGAGACAGGAAATATCTGTTTTGTTCTTCCCAGCCCAAGGCAAGGGAAGAATCCGGAAGTTTATAATTATTTCGGGCAGGACAGTATCTTTATTATCGAAAAGGAAATTGAGGTGGAAATGAAAGCGGAGCTTTATTCATTCCTGTTGGAAAATAAGTTCAAAAATGGAGTGATGTATATAAAGTCAATGCATGAGTTTGTGATAAAGTATGATATGGCGGAGTCGGTGGAAGAGGAAAGTTTGATGAGAGGGTTTCAGAGGTGGAGAAAGAAAATGAAAGTTTAATAAGACTAATAAGCAAATATCCCTAAGTGATAAGCTACAGCATATATACCCATAGTAATTATTCAAGATAAAATCAAATGCGATTTGGAATATTTTTCATTCCACATATGATAGAAAACATCCAAAAGCTTTGGAATATAATATTGTTTCAATAATTTTGTAAATTCAATTTTTAAATTAAATACTATGTACACACTAACAGAGATTAGAGAAGAGTTAAAAATTAAAGAACGTTCTGTAAATGATTTAATTAGATACATAAAAACAAGAACGGACGATAATCCCAATTATAGTCTATTATTAGGAGCCGGATGTTCTGTAATAGGTATAAATTAAAACTACATAAAACTTCAAGTCCCCGTATAAATTATAGAATCGCTATATAAATCTAATAAGTTTATAGCGATTCTCTGTTTATACAGAACTAGGAAGGGGGCTTACATTACAACTGTCTCAAATCAAACGCATAACTATAATCAATCAAGCTATGCTGTTTTTCATTTTGACGCCACGCTTCTTCAGCATGACTCATTTCTGAAATTTCATTAGCCTTACTCTTCTCAAAATGAACTAATACACATTGTAAAACCTCTAATTCTTCAACTGTAAATAAAGATTGTTCAAATTGCTCAACAGTTGTAATTATACTTCCAGAATAACCATTTCCCAAATTTATGATTTCCTTTTTTAATCCGTCCAAGTTCTCATATATAGTACTATAACGCACAGGAACAGGCCCATAATTTATAGCTTGGTATTGTAACCCGCTAATACCTTTACCATATTTCTTATAGGAAAGAAAATCAGAATAAAATAATAATTTATTTAGTTTTGTTTCAAAAACTCCTTGTAATGCAGATGCAAAAAAGACAATAATCTGCTTAACCTTCTCGGGAATGACAGAAGCATACCCATTCATACTTGAACGTAAAGACAAATGGTTGTGAAATATAAATTCATTTATTTTATTCTCAAAACAGGAATTATTTAATAACAGTTCCTTTACCCTTTTTTCAATTTTAAGTATCTCATCATTGGGAAACTGATTTTGAGCAAGTTTCAGAATTTCCAAAAAGAAATGAGGATCTTTCAAAGCTGAAATCATTTTTCCATTAGACACACTAGGCATCTCTCCTTCTTCGTATTTTCTATATTGGTTATCGCCAAAACCTAAAAGTTTAGACATTCGAAGTGCAGATATACCATATAATTCCCGGACTCTTTTTATTTCATCCGGAAATGGTATCGCATATTTCTGACGATACAAATTATAAACTTGATTCATATTCAGTTGATCAAGTTCAGTTGTAGTAAACTCTTCATTTGTATCCTTACATCTATAAAAATGATATACTATCTCAAAATTGTCTTTTCGAAATTCAAATGATTGCTTCTCATGACACAATGCAGCGTCACCACCTGTAAACGGACTTTTCATAACTTCTACTTTTTATTTTTGAAAGGATGTTCTATTTTTCTCTCTGCCAAATGAAAGGAGACACAGATTGGAGAATTTGCTCCAGTACCTTTACTTATTTTGATATAAACCTCCTTTTTATCTACGGACTTGCCAAACTTCCAAAGTTCTCCCATATAATTCAACTTATCTTCCGTAGGACCTTTATAATAGTCCTCAACTGTCAAAGACATTATTATCTTTTCACGCATAATTGCCGAAATCTCCAAATCAAGCAAAGCTTGCATATTCTTCTTTCTATCTATGCGAAAGATAATCCCGAAAACCCTAGCCTTATCTTTAAATTCTTTCAAGAATTTATCGACTGTTTCTATATCCATATCTAAAATATCTTTATGCAAAGATATGAATAATGTAGTATAACACAACAAACATTCAACTTTAAAGTTGAAAAAGAACTATTAAAAGACTATATATTCAAGATATATTGATATTAGTCCGAAAAATTCAACTCGAATCTATTTTCCTACCTTTACAAAATTAAACATTATAAGAATTATAAAGATATGACGATTCCATACTAAACTCGAAATATTTTCACTACATTCACAGCATGAAATGCAGAATTATACTCGAACTATTAGTAATTCTCTTTTTTACAGGATGTTATAACAGAGAACAGATTTCCCGGCTTGATGAGGCGGAAGCACTGTTACAAAATAAGCCGGATAGTGCCTTAACAATATTACAACAACTCAAATCGGAAGGCGACCAGGCTGAACAGGCCAGGTATGCGTTGCTTTATTCAGAGGCTTTAGACAAAAATCACATCAAAGTAACCAATGATTCGCTCATTCGCCAGGCTTGGAGCCATTATAAACATCATCCCAAAGATTTACGCCGCCAATGCAAAACTCTCTATTATTGGGGACGGGTTAAACTGCGCGCAGGAGACAAACCGGGAGCGTTACGTCTTTTCCTAGAAATTGAAGAGAAACTGAAAGATACCAATGAGCCTTATTATGCAGGGCTTTTATACAGTCAAATCGGTGAAGTGTATTATGACCAAATGAACTATAGCCGGGCTTATCATTATTTTCGTGAAGCTCGCAATAACTTCCGGCAGACTGATAACACTCGTGAAGAAACAGAGGCAACTCTCGATATGGCAGCCGCAACTTTCAATTCAAAAGATATGGAGAAAGCCATGCGACTCTATTCTGCCGCACTCGATTTGGCTGATGAGCACAAGTACAATAAGTTAGCCAAAGCCAGTCTCACCAATCTTGCTTCTCTCTATGTGGTGTCAGGCAAGAAACAAATTCCTCATGACCTACTGCAACGCATCGAACTCTCTGCCCGGCAAGATACGTTATACGGATACCATACATTAGTAGATGTGAATCTACTAAAAAACCGTATAGACAGCGCACGCTACTATCTGGCACTTGCAGAAACACATTCCACCGATATACGTGACATGGCAGACCTGCAATACACCGCTTATCGGATTGAAGCGCAGGCCAGAAACTTCGAGAAAGCGACAGAGAAGATACACCATTATATCTATCTGACTGACTCGCTGACACGTTCAAATATGCAATTCTCCGCCGGTATGGTGGAACGTGACTATTTCAAGGAACACTCCAAATTTGCCGAATACCGGATGAAGAACCGTACTACCTGGGAGATTACCATAGCAAGCGTAATTTTTCTAATAATAGGGGTAGCATACTACATCATCCGTCAACGTCTGCGCCTGCAACGCGAACGTACCGACCGCTACCTGCTATTGGCGGAAGAAGCCAACGCCCAATACAAAACCCTGACAGAACATATGGAAGGACAGCGCAATGCAGAAAGCCATTTAAAAGGTTTGATAGCTTCACGATTCGACATCATTGACAAACTGGGAAAGACTTACTATGAACGTGAGAATACCGCATCGCAACAAGCAGCCATGTTCCACGAAGTGAAACAGATTATCACCGATTTTGCAGAGAACAATGCAATGTTGCAAGAACTGGAACTTATCGTAAATACCTGCCATGATAATGCAATGGAGAAGTTGCGGAATGAATTTTCGTCAATGAAAGAAGCTGACATACGACTGCTTTGTTATATTTTTGTAGGTTTCTCTCCACAAGTAATCAGTTTGTTTATGAAAGATACGGTAGCTAATGTATATGCTCGCAAGTCACGGCTCAAATCACGTATCAAATCGGCAGAAACGGCCAATAAAGAGTTGTTTTTAGCACTTTTCGGATAGGTGTTAGACCTGTGTTAGAAATCTTAGAATACACCTTTCATAATCCATTGAATATCAATATATTTTAAATCAAAGTGTTAGATTTGCGAGATTGCATCACAACCCGAATTTGATGCAATCTTATTACTTTTGCATTCGAAAAATTAGAAAAAAGAAAAGATTATGAAGAAGATTGTTATTCTATTAAGCGCCATGCTTTTCATGGTAGCATGCGAAAAAGGAAACGAAGAAATGAAAGAAGCAAAAGTAGTGGTATCCGTTTATGATGAGAATGGAAAAATTGCAACGGGCGTTCCCGTAAAAATGTATAATGAAAAGGATTATAAGGTTTTTGAAAAAGATAATTTAACTTTGCCTACTGCAATCATACAGACAAATGAAAGTGGTATGGCCACCTTTGTACTGCCACGAGAGGAATGGTTTGCAACGCAGTCGCAACGGTTCCTGACATTCGTGGTACAAGAAGGGGGCGGCCCTAACAACTATCAGATATGGTCTTCCGGCAAAACCGTAGAAGCCGGAAAAGCCGTAAAAGTAGAAATACGTTTAACCCAATTCCCTAACTAAGCCTTTATCACATGAAGCAAACTAGACTTTATATAATTACAGCACTTTGCCTGCAAATGTTTTTGGGAACAATATTACTAAGTTGCAGCACCGAAAATGACGAATACAGGAAAGATTCACCTTCGGCAGCAAATCCTGTTGAACCCATAGAGGCTTCACTTGAAGATTTCTTCATAGAACAGCTACCCTCAAAAACAATTTATGCATTAGGAGAGAATATAGACTTAACCGGCCTTAACGTGACAGGCAAATATGATGACGGGAAACAACGGCCTGTAAAAGTTACCCCGGAACAGATCAGCGGTTTCTCTTCATCCACGCCTGTCGAAAAACAAGAAGTAACCATCACACTGGAAGGAAAACAGAAAAGCTTTTCTGTTCAGGTTTCACCCGTCCGTATAGAAAACGGAGTATTGACGGAAATATTGAAAGGATACAATGAAATCATACTTCCCAATAGCGTGAGATCAATCCCGAAAGCTGCCTTCAGCAACAGCCAAACAGCAAAGGTAGTACTCAATGAAGGATTAAAATCGATTGGAGATATGGCTTTCTTCAATTCGGCCATTCAGGAAATAGTATTTCCATCAAGCCTGGAACAGATGGAGGAAAACATTTTCTACTATTGCCGGAATTTGAAAAAAGCAGATTTAAGCCAAACGAAACTCACCAAACTTCCCGCCAGCACTTTTGTATATGCGGGCATTGAAGAAGTGCTGCTGCCTGCGACACTGAAAGAAATCGGAGCACAGGCATTCCTTAAGACATCTCAACTGAAAACGATTGAGATTCCGGAAAATGTAAAAACAATCGGATTGGAAGCATTCCGGGAAAGTAGCGTTACAACCGTGAAGTTACCGAACGGCGTTACAACCATGGCGCAAAGAGCCTTTTATTACTGCCCGGAATTGGCGGAAGTGACCACCTACGGGAGTACTTTCAATGATGACCCCGAAGCTATGATCCACCCCTATTGTCTTGAAGGATGTCCGAAATTGGCTCGCTTCGAAATACCTGAAAGTATTCGGATATTGGGACAGGGATTACTGGGTGGTAATAGGAAAGTGACCCAATTAACCATTCCGGCAAACGTCACACAGATTAATTTTTCGGCTTTCAATAATACAGGTATTAAAGAAGTAAAGGTAGAAGGGACAACACCTCCGCAGGTATTTGAAAAAGTATGGTACGGATTTCCGGATGATATTACCGTCATTCGTGTTCCTGCCGAATCTGTGGAAAAATATAAGAACGCAAATGGTTGGAGGGATTTCACAAACAAGATAACAACGTTCTAACAGTTCTCCAGTTTTTCGATTATAATCGAATAAAGTTGGTTTAATATCGACTTTTCCGGTTATAATCGAAATAACTTAAGAAAACACTATATTTTCGATAATAGCCGGAAAAATCAGTACTATTAGTTTATCTATTTAAATCTCCCCATTCACCCCCAAGCCGAACAGAGCAAAATCGCCCAGGCAAGGATCATCCGGAAAGACCTCTGCCAATGCAGTCGTTATCTGACGGGCATTTTTCAGAGAAAAAGTTTCCGTATCCGTCAACTTGAAATAATGTGCTACCCGGCATACATGTGTATCTAAAGGAACAATCAAATCTCTGCGATCAAAACTTTCCCAAATCCCCAAATCGACCTCCGAATCCCGACGAATCATCCAACGCAAAAACATATTCAGTTTCTTTTGAGGACTTTTGGCAGAAACTTCAAGAAATGCACATAACTTTTCCATTGGTATTCCGGGATATAACATCAAAGCTTCCTCCAGACTTTCAAACTGTGTATAAGCTATATATAATCGCCGAAAGTATCCATAAAAATCAGCATACGACAACATCCGATAAAAGCTATTGGTTGCTCCTGAAGGAAAATCCTTCTCCCACTGGCAGGACAATACATACTGATAAGGCGAATCTCCCATTAGCCCGTGCAATTCGTCCGCTTTCTTCAAGATCTGTTTGCGATTGCCAAAACTCATAATCGCCGTCAGCAAACCGCTGACTTCGATATCCTGTTTCAGCGTATAACGATGGGGAAACTGCACCGGATCGCTTTGTATAAAGTCTGCGCGATGATACATCTCCGCACACATTAAAAGTTTATTCTTTATATCTTCAGTCATTTCGAGAAAGTATCAAGTATTGAAAGTACAAAAATACATATTCTAGTTGGATTTCCTCTTTAAGTAAATGACGGATTGTATCCCTAATAAAATAACAAACAAATATTCTGCCGTCATATACACAGTCAGAGAAGCATGAAAACATTCACTTAACAGATACAGATAAATCAAATATACAAGAATGGTGATTAACTGGAAGATAAAGGCGAGCTTCGTCTTTCCTGTACCGGTAACAGCATTGATATAAACATATCCGGGCAGTGCAAAAGCATAATTCAACAGCATAACTATAAAAGGATAGAAAGCTAGTCTCACCAGATTATCGTTATTCGTATAAAATCCGATAACCCATTGGTTACCCCAAAGAGCCATAACTATCAATGGCCCCCCCACGGCATAACCCAACCTAAGAACTTTATGGCAAACGGGAAAAAGTTCCTTCCCCTGCCCCGCCCCAATTAGATTGCTGACTAATGAACCAGTAGTGGATGCAAAAGAGTTGACAATCACAAAAAAGACGGTAGAAACACTACGAGTAATATTGGAAATAGCAAGCTCTGTCCTTCCCAGATGCTCGATAGCAACGAAGAACAGAAACCAGGGAGCAACGCTGACAAAAGAGTGAAGCATACTCCATACAGATATCCTCAACAACTTTATTAACACTTTCCCATCATAAACGACCTTCAGCCCATATTTCACTTTATCTACCCTCACCCACATATATAATAGGAGTACGATAAAAGCTCCGAACTCTGCCAAAGAAGAAGCCATCGCCGCCCCGGATATACCCAGATTCAGTTTGAATATCAGCAGATAGTTAAAAGGAATATTGATACAGATAGCCATGATAGCTGCCACGGACAATGCTTTGGTCGTTGTTATCCCTACCAGAAAAGACCGGAAAGCTAAAAAAGGAAATGAGAATAACAAACCGAAGCTACGCCAATCCAGATAATGAATCACTGCCTGATAAATTTCATCCGAAGTTATCAACCGGCGCAGGATCAAGGGAGAAGCCAAATGGAGCAATAGGCAAAGAATGACTGCCATCCCCGACAGGAAATATACTCCCTGAAAAAATGTACGTCCCGTCTCTTTATAATGTTGTTCCCCATTTCTCCGGGCAATCATCACCTGCAGCCCGATGCTGAATCCGAAGCCCAGCATATAAACAGCTAAATAATAGATTCCGGCAAGCGCAGAAGCTCCCAGTTCGACTTCTCCCACATGCCCCAGGAAAATAGCGTCGGTAATATTGATTAATTGTTCCATCAGAATGCTCATCATCACAGGAAAGTTGATGAGCCATATTTGCTTATATGTATAATTCATTGCTCAACTTAAAAATAACACGATACGGTATACCACATCATAGCAGCACACAGTTCCGTAAATTTATAAAAATGGATATAAAACTCTTTGGCAGGCGAGTAGTTGCCTGTCGGATAGCTGAATAGCCCTGTTAGAAATGATGCTATTCGTTGAGCGTAGCTATATGCAGAGTTTCATAAATGGATGAATATTGCTGGTTTATCAATCAATTACGCAACAAAGATAAGAAATCTTATTTTCATATCCCAATGTGGTATGGTATTAGCAGATTACTTATAGTAAAGAAATGTATTAAAAACATTGATTGCAACATTAACAGATTGATTTATACAGATATACCATATTCTAAAGCTAAGGAATGATTCTTAAATATCTTTCTCTTTTGAAAAAAGGCATATCATTTTGAAAAGAGTAGTAACCAATAAATAACCAGATAACAATGAAAGTTTGTAAATTCGAGAAAATTAAAGATGAGGATGAAATGAAGCAAGTAATCAATTGTATTCAGAAAGAACATCCTTATGTAGCTGTAGTCCCTATATTGGCACAATTACAGGAGTGGTTACAGGCTATTTCCATCAGTTGGTTTCACGAAGAAGATGAAGCTTCTCATGCCACAGTCAATGCCATCGAAACATATTGCTGTGCCCTTGCCAATCATCTCATTACAGATTCGCACCTAAATCAGGAAATTAAAAACCGGATTCTGGAATGCATAAAGAAAATACATATACTTGTAGAAGACAAAGCAGATTTACTGATTGATAAAATGATAAAAGCGGAAGTATACGGATTATCCAGTGATTTATTCACTTATTGCTTACGTCAACAGGGTCTTCGTGCCCAAACATTAGATACCGGCAAACTTATACAGATCAACCTGGAAAGAAAGCCGGATATCCCATATATTCAGGAATCTATCCAACAATACATTGACGAGAACCGGAATGTAGATATTTTTATCGCCCCACTTTCCATTTGCAGAAATGTGTATGGTGAAATAGACTTCATGAGCGAACAACGCAATGATTACTATGCAACAGTGCTTGCCACCCTATTCAAAGCGGACGAAATACTGTTATCCACCCCTATCAATCATATCTACGCAAACCGGAATTGCCTGCGAGAACAACATTCACTAACCTACATAGAAGCCGAACAACTGATTAACAGCGGAGTACACCTGCTCTACGCAGATTGTATAACCCTTGCGGCACGCTCCAATATAGTTATCCGCCTAACCGATACACACGATCTGTCAACAGAACGACTCTATATATCTTCCCATGACACAGGCAACAGTGTCAAGGCCATCCTCTCACAGGATTCGGCTACTTTTGTGCGTTTTACCTCATTGAATGTATTGCCCGGATATTTGTTTATGGGTAAGATATTGGAAGTTATCAACAAATATCAAATCAATGTCATCTCAATGGCCTCATCCAATGTATCCATCTCGATGATGCTGACAGCCAGCCGGGACACCCTGCGAATCATTCAAAGGGAACTACACAAATATGCCGAAATGGTTATGGACGAAAATATGTCTGTAATACATATCATCGGCTCCCTTCATTGGGAACGCACACAAGTAGAAAGCCATATTATGGATACTATCAAAGATATCCCCGTATCTCTCATTTCTTATGGAGGAAGCGATCATTGTTTCACACTATCTGTACATACCACAGATAAAAACAGACTAATTAGTTCGCTATCCAGACAATTTTTCGAGAGTCAGTGCGCAGCCTGATTCAAAGCCGGATAAAAAGAGACATCTGAAAGCCAAATAAAAAAATAAAGAGATGAAAATAGCTATTATAGGAGCCGGACACATAGGGAGTGCAATCGTCACTTGTCTGGCGCAAGGACATCTTTACAATGAGAAAGACATTATTGTCTCCAATCCAAATATCGATAAACTGGAGAGACTGCAAGAACATTTCCCTGCAATACACATAACGACCGATAACCAACAAGCCATATCGGAAGCTGAAGTAATCGTCCTCGCCATCAATCCCTGGAAAGTAGATGAAGTATTGTCCCCTCTACGTTTCTCGCGTACACAAATCCTCGTATCTCTTGTGTCCGGAGTATGTATCTCCCACCTGGCTCATTTAACAGAAGCCGAGATGCCTATCTTTCGGGCAGTTCCCAATATGGCCATTACAGAACGTTCCAGCCTCACTTTGATAGCTTCCCGCGGAACCGATAAAGAATATCAGCAATTAATAAAACAGATATTTGAAGAAGGAGGAAAATGCCTGTTCCTGCAAGAGAAACAACTAGATACCACTTCCGCATTAACCTCCAGCGGAATAGCTTTCGCCTTAAAATATATGCAAGCGGTTATGCAGGCAGGGATTGAGCTAGGAATTCCCGGCAAGGATGCCATGCAAATGGCAGCGTATAGCATGGAAGGAGCGACAGAACTGATTCTGAATCATAACACTCATCCATTGCTGGAAATAGAGAAAGTAACCACTCCGGGCGGAACCACTATAAAAGGATTGAACGAACTGGAGCACAAAGGCTTCACTTCTTCTATTATTCAAGCCATCAAAAGCAGTGCCACAACTTTGATTGACAAAGAGGAAGAAGATGCAAAAAATTTCCGATAGTCCTTATGGTATGGTTTCTCAAGTCCTTTTTGCCTATTTTGAAATGCTATATATCCCAAAGCCAGCATAAAAGGACTTAAGAAAATGTATGCTTAGATTTTATATTCCTCTATCTTCCGGTACAGGGTGGTAAGTCCGATTTTCAACAAACGGGCAGCTTCCGTTTTATTCCCTTTTGTATATTCCAACACACGTGCAATATGTCTGCGTTCCATTGCGGCCAACTCAAAACTGCCTACACTATCATCCGAACATTCATAATGAGTGTTTTGGATTTCCAAAGGAAGATCACAAATATCCAGTCGCCCCCCTTCACACACAATCAGGCTACGCTCAATCACATTTCTCAATTCACGGATGTTCCCTTTCCACGGCTGTTGTTCCAGAGCTTCCAGAAAAGCAGGAGTCATCTCATTGATGGCATACGAAAGTTTTTCGGAGAAACTCTTGGCGAAAGCAGTTGCAAGAATCCGGATATCACCGGTACGTTCACGGAGCGAAGGAAGATGCACCTGAAAAACCGAAAGACGATAAAACAAATCTTCACGGAAATGTCCTGCTTTGATCTCCTCCTGCAGGTTGCGGTTGGTAGCAGCAATGATACGCACATTGACTCTTGTCGGCTTGGTATCACCGATCTTTATATATTCTCCTGTTTCAAGGATACGCAGTAACTTTGCCTGCAGTTCGAAAGCCATCTCTCCGATTTCATCCAGAAAGATCGTTCCGTTATTAGCTTCTTCAAAAAGTCCTTTCTTATCTTTCAGTGCACCGGTAAACGAGCCGGCCTTATGTCCGAACATCTCGCTTTCGAGCAATTCTTTGCTGAAAGACGAACAGTTGACTGCCACAAAATTCTGTTTGCTCCGTTTACTACTATAATGTATAGCTTGCGCAAAAACTTCCTTTCCTGTTCCTGTTTCCCCCGTCAGTAATACGGGAACATCTGTCACAGATACCTTCTGCGCCAGAGATACAGCCTCTTTCAACACCTTTGACTCACCCAGAATAGAATCGAACGAGTACATCTGCCCGACTTTCTTTTCCAGTTTTTCCAAACGGACATTCATCTTTGCTTTCTCCACGGCACGGCTGATTAAAGGGATAATCTTGTTATTATCATCTCCTTTTGTTATATAATCAAATGCACCGTTTTTAATAGCCTGCACCCCGTCGGGAATATTGCCATGAGCAGTAAGAAGAATCACCTCTACATTGGGAGCTATTTTCTTGATGTTCAACACCAGATCCACTCCGTTTCCATCAGGAAGAAAAACATCGCATAAAGCTACGTCGGGCGATTGAATTTCCAGTTGTTTGATGGCAGCTTTGCAATCACCTGCCTGACACACTTCATAGCCCTCAAGTTCCAGCATACGAGCTAAAAGACTGCGAATCTGGACTTCATCGTCAATAATAAGAATTTTACTCATACAATTTATCTACATTAAATAGAAGAATGAAAAACAGGGTGTGCAAATATAGTTTTTTTATCTGAATCCATGAACATTTCTTCCATACAGTTTGTTCTTTCCAAAGGAAACTATTTACGCTATAAACAGATGAAAATAATTATTATTGGGGGAGTTGCAGGAGGAGCCACCACTGCTGCCCGAATCAGACGAATAGATGAAACAGCTGAAATTGTCCTTTTAGAAAAAGGAAAGTACATATCATACGCCAATTGTGGCCTGCCCTATTATATAGGGGGAGTGATAGAGGAACGGGATAAATTGTTCGTGCAAACGCCCGAAGCCTTTTCTACACGCTTTCGCGTAGATGTACGTACAGAAAACGAAGCGATTTTCATTGACCGGAAAAGAAAGACAGTGACCATCCGGCAAAGCAGTGAAGATACTTATGAAGAGAGCTATGATAAGTTAGTCATATCTACCGGAGCCTCTCCGGTACGCCCCCCTCTTCCCGGAATCGACCTAAGTGGAATTTTCACACTAAGGAATGTCACCGACACAGATCGGATCAAAGAATATATCAAGAGCCACGCCCCACGAAAAGCCGTTGTCGTAGGAGCCGGATTTATCGGCCTTGAAATGGCGGAAAACTTACATGCACAGGGAGCGAAAGTATCGATTGTGGAAATGGGCAATCAAGTGATGGCCCCTATTGATTTTTCGATGGCATCACTTGTCCATCAACATCTGATGGATAAAGGAGTAAACCTCTATTTGGAGCAAGCTGTCGCCTCTTTTAGCCGGGATGGAAGAGGATTGAAAGTTACTTTCAAGAATGGCCAGTCAATCTCTGCCGACATCGTTATTCTATCTATCGGCGTACGTCCGGAAACCAATCTGGCACGGGCTGCCGAACTGACTATCGGTCCTGCAGGAGGTATCGCTGTAAACGATTACCTGCAAACCTCTGACGAGTCTATTTATGCCATCGGTGACGCGATCGAGTTCCGCCACCCGATCACGGGCAAACCCTGGCTCAACTATCTCGCCGGACCCGCCAACCGTCAGGGACGCATCGTTGCGGACAATGTCCTCGGAGCAAAGATTCCTTACGAAGGCTCTATCGGTACTTCAATCGCAAAGGTTTTCGACATGACCGTTGCTTCAACCGGCTTACCCGGCAAGCGTCTGCGTCAGGAAGAGATAGACTATATGTCGTCTACCATTCATCCCGCTTCCCATGCCGGTTACTATCCGGATGCCATGCCGATGAGCATTAAAATCACTTTCGATAAAAAGACAGGAAGATTGTATGGCGGACAAATCGTTGGTTACGATGGGGTGGACAAACGGATTGACGAACTCGCACTTGTCATCAAGCACGAGGGAACAATCTACGATCTGATGAAAGTGGAACAAGCGTATGCTCCTCCGTTCTCTTCGGCCAAAGATCCGGTAGCACTGGCAGGATATGTAGCTGAAGATATCATCACAGGCAAAACCAATCCTGTGTATTGGAGAGAATTGCGAGACATTGAAATGGAAAATAAGTTCCTGTTGGATGTCCGCACCCCGGATGAATTTTCATTGGGTAGCTTACCGGGTGCCGTGAATATTCCGTTGGATGAACTTCGCAACCGGTTGGCAGAATTACCGAAAGATAAAATGATTTATACATTCTGTGCAGTCGGGTTACGGGGGTATCTTGCTTACCGTATACTGACACAACACGGATTTGACAAGGTACGTAATCTCTCGGGAGGATTAAAGACTTATCGGGCTGCCACTGCTCCCATCATCATACGGGAAGAAAATGGAAACGAAATGGACGAATCACCCATACAAAAGGAAACCGCTTCCCAAACCAGTCAACCCAACGTTTCTACGGCTCCCGTCACTGCTGCTACCCCTGCCAAAACAGTCCGGGTGGATGCCTGCGGGTTACAGTGTCCCGGTCCGATTCTGAAAATGAAGAAAACAATGGATACACTGGTTTCAGGCGAACGGGTGGAAATCACCTCAACCGATCCAGGCTTTCCGCGCGACGCCGCCGCATGGTGCAGTTCGACGGGTAATCAATTGATTTCGAAAGATACCTCCGGAGGAAAATCTATTGTTGTAATAGAAAAAGGAGAACCAAAATCGTGCAATATTGTTACTTCATGTGAGGGCAAAGGAAAAACCTTCATCATGTTTAGTGATGATTTGGACAAAGCCTTGGCTACTTTTGTACTGGCAAACGGCGCAGCAGCTACGGGACAAAAAGTCACCATCTTCTTCACTTTCTGGGGACTGAACGTTATCAAGAAGTTGCACAAACCGGAAACCGAAAAGGATATTTTCGGAAAAATGTTTGGTATGATGCTGCCTTCCAGCTCCAAGAAACTGAAACTTTCTAAGATGAGCATGGGCGGAATAGGCGAAAAAATGATGCGGTATATCATGAACAAAAAAGGGATTGATTCACTGGAATCCCTGCGCCAGCAAGCGCTGGAAAACGGTGTGGAATTTATTGCTTGCCAGATGTCAATGGACGTGATGGGAGTCAAACAAGAAGAACTCCTGGACGAGGTGACCATTGGCGGCGTAGCAACGTATATGGAACGGGCGGATAACGCAAACGTTAATCTATTTATTTAAAAAATGAACAAATGAAATATTTAAATAAGGTATGAAAACAATATGTGCAATGCGTGATGTATTCAAAGCAATGGGAAACTTTGAAACAGCATTTGAAAAAATGTACCAGATAACGCTTAATGAAGCAATGATATTGTGTGCCCTTAAAGAGGCTTCGGACAAAGTGACGGCTACCAACCTGTCTAAACAAACCGAACTAAGCCCCTCACACACATCCAAAATGCTGCGGATACTGGAAGAAAAAGGACTAATCGTCCGATCACTCGGAAGTGAAGACCGGAGACAGATGTATTTCCATCTGACTCAATTGGGTAAACAACGGGTAACTGAACTGGAACTTGATAAGGTAGAAATACCGGATCTACTAAAACCTCTGTTTTAATAAACGGATTTTTCAAATAAATATCTGTAAATAATAAACGGTGAGCAAACTCCCTGATAATAGGGCAGAGCGCTCACCGTTTTTCTTTCCGCCGGGCCAAAGAAATATGTTAATTTTCCGGCAAAAGAAATTTCCACGCGAACCTTTTTCCACCTTTCTTGTTGTTTGTATCAAAAGCCCAAGGTACCTGGGCGTGATTTTTATATAACCTAAACATTATAAAAGATATGAAGAAATTAATTCCTATTTTATTGGCGGTCTTTGCACTCGCTTCATGTGAAAAAGACCCGGACATGGGTAAACTGGATGACAATTATCTGGTATACACTAACTATGACAAGAAAGCCGATTTCAAAGTTCCTACATTCTATCTGGCACCCCAGATTCTGGTGATTAGTGACAGTAAAGAACCGGAATATCTCGAAGGTGAAGGCGCAGAACAAATTCTGGCTGCTTATACAGACAATATGGTAGCCAGAGGCTACGAAGCAGCAGCAGACCAAGAAAGTGCAGATCTTGGTATCCAAGTGAGCTACATCGCAAGTACTTATTATTTCACCAGCTACACACAACCTGAATGGTGGTGGGGTTATCCCGGATACTGGGGACCTGGCTACTGGGGTGGCAACTGGGGTGGTGGATGGTACTACCCGTACGCTGTAACTTATAGTTATAGCACCAACTCCTTCCTGACAGAAATGGTGAACTTGAAAGCCGAACAGGGAGACAGTAAAAAACTGCCTGTTGTATGGACAAGTTATCTGACCGGATTTGAAACTGGTTCCAAAGCTATCAACCGTACTCTTGCAGTAGAAGCTGTCAACCAGTCATTTACACAGTCACCTTATCTTACTAACAAATAAACAACTACAACTGTTATGAAAACAAGAAAAAATATATACTTCAAGGTAGTAGCCTTGGCGGCTATTGCCATCGCCTTCGCCATGCCGGCTAAGGCACAGCTATCAGACAACGGATATGCGAATATCGACTGGCAGTTCAATGCTCCGCTAAGTAATCACTTTGCAGATAAAGCAAGCGGTTGGGGTATGAACTTTGAAGGTGGTTATTTTGTGACTCCTAACATTGGCTTGGGGCTTTTCCTCAACTATCACAGCAACCACGAATATGTAGGTCGCGAAACCTTCCAGATGGGTGCCGGTGAAGTGACTACCGATCAGCAACATACCATTTTCCAATTGCCTTTCGGTGCCGCTGCACGTTACCAGTGGAATCGCGGTGGATCTTTCCAACCTTATGTCAGTGCTAAATTAGGTGCTGAATATGCAAAAGTCCGCTCTAACTTCAATATGTTGGAAGCAAGAGAAAACAGTTGGGGATTCTACGCTTCTCCTGAAGTAGGTATCAATGTATTCCCATGGGTTTACGGACCGGGCTTGCACTTTGCTTTGTACTACAGCTATGGTACCAACAAGGCTGATGTACTGCATTACAGTGTAGATGGATTGAGCAACTTCGGTTTCCGCCTGGGTGTATCGTTCTAAAAAGAACTGCAACTATCAGAATATTACGTTAATAATAAAAAAGGTAAAAGGTAGCTTTTAATATAGATACCTTTTACCTTTCTTTTTTTATTTTTTCTTCATCGCATCATAAATAGCTCCCTGTATTCGCTCACGAATGTGCAGCTGGTTCAATTTGCGGTTCGTTACGTCCGGATAAATCCGGTTGCTAAGAAATACATAAACCAGTTCATTCATTGGGTCCACCCATGCACATGTACCGGTAAATCCGGTATGGCCATATACTTCGGCAGGTGCAGCAGGCGCACAATTTCCTTTCTTCGGATCGTCTGCATCGGGCTTGTCAAAACCTAAGCCACGCCGGCTGATCTTCGAGATTTCAGTAGTAAACAGCTGGCAAGTTTCTTTGCTAAGATAACGTTGTCCATCTATTTCTCCTCCATTCAGCAACATCTGATAAACGCGGGCTACATCACGGGCAGTAGAGAA
The DNA here is from genome assembly GCF_000162555.1 of Bacteroides sp. 3_1_23. Taxonomy (NCBI): domain Bacteria; kingdom Pseudomonadati; phylum Bacteroidota; class Bacteroidia; order Bacteroidales; family Bacteroidaceae; genus Bacteroides; species Bacteroides sp. 3_1_23. The sequence goes on along the minus strand of NZ_GG774953.1, from coordinate 80,977 downwards.
AAGTCCGGCATTTCCGGCCAATCCGCCAAAGAAAGCGGAAGCCTCATCATGTACAAATCCCTGCAAAGTCTCTTTACGCAAGAAACGGTCTTTGTTGGAAGGGACAATTTCCGATTTGGCAAAGCGGCGTAAAGGCAGGTAACCTGTATGTTCCAACCCCATCGGCTCATAAAACTCACGTTGCAAATAGGCTTCCATAGGCATACCGGCCAGTTGTTCCACCAACATTCCCAAGAGTATAAATCCGACATCACTATATACATAGCGCTTCTGCTTTAACGGAGCTTCTGCAATTTTCTCTTCTATCACCTTTCGGAAAGAACGGTTTAACCACAAACTGTCACAGATCTGAACAGTATAATCACCGGTCTTGACCGGAGAAATATATTCACTCTTGAATTTGAATTTCGGATTCGCCCACGTAGTCGTACCAATCTGTACCGGATGGTGGACATCTTTACGTGCGCTGAACAATCTTCCGTCATAGCTATCCTTATCGATGGCTTCCTGATAAAAAGGAATCCAGGAAGGTAAACCGGACTGATGATACAGAATTTCCTGAATCGTTATATCTTTCTTATCAGTACGTTGCAAGAACGGCAAATGATCCGAAATTTTATCTGTCAGATTAAAACGTCCCTTATCGTAGAGTTTCATAATGGCAAGCAAGGTACCCGTCGTTTTTGAAAGGGAAGCCAGATCGTAGATATTCGTAGATTCGACACGAGGACTTCCTTTACCCGTATAAGTACCGAAAGCCTTGTCGAACATAATATGACCGTTTTTCAGCACCACCACCTGGCAACCGGGATAGGCTCCCTGACGAATACCATCCAATGCAATGGAATCAATCTGTTTTAGATGAGCAGAGGAAAGCCCGTATTCTTCCGGAACGAAATGCAACGGCGTTTTAGGGGTAATAGTCACTCCTGCTCCCGTTGGGAACAGTTCTCCCAGACTTGCCGACAACTGTCCGTCTGCAGATGCCTTGGCAAATAGCACATCTGCCACCTGGCGCTGCACGTCACTACTATAGCTATGTCCCAGCACCACCGCCGAAGCATGAGCCACCGCGCGCTGAATCTGCAACATCATCTTCCCGGGAGTAAAAAACAGATAAATGGCCGGGCTTTCGGGAACAAACTTAGCAAAGAAAGGCTGATAAGGAGCCAGCCGCTGTTCACTGACGGCTACAATAATCCGTTTATAGGTAGACAAAGAATCACGCAACCGCTGATTTTCCTCTTTCGTCTGATTGGCACGAAGGGAAAAACGAGCCAAAGACGTATAGCGGGAAAGTTGTTTCGCCAACGCATCAGTTTCTCCGGGATCTCCTACCTCGAGCAATGCAATCGTCTGCTCTTTGTCTGTATGCAAGGGGAGAATATGATTCTTGTTGTTCAGAACTGTTATTGCCGCTAAATTCAACCGGCGAACCAAATCACGCGTTTGCGGACTGTTAATCCGTTGTTCCAGACCGGATAATTGTACATACGACTTTTTCTTCAGTCCCAACACATATTTATAAGTCAAGACCTTACGACATTTGCTTTCAATATCTTCGCGGGTCAACTCTCCTTTTTCAATGGCTTCCAGTACGGCCGGTATCTCTTCCTTCAAGTTTCGGGGAGACAATACCATGTCATTACCAGCTTTCAAAGCCTGCAAACTGACATTTCCATTTCCCGCCACTCCTTTCATGGCAAGCGCATCCGTAAATATGAGTCCTTTGAACGCCAGTTCATCTGTCAGTAAATCGTATACGACATTGCGGGACAAGGAAGACGGAAGTCCACCAATCGGTTCTATCACCGGAACTTGCAAATGTCCTACCATCATACCGCCCAATCCGGCACGGATGGCTTCTTTAAAAGGATAAAGTTCCACACTGTCCAGACGCTCACGAGTGAAAGGAAGTACCGGAAGCGCCTTATGCGAATCAACATCGGTATCTCCATGTCCGGGAAAATGTTTACACACAGATAAAACCCCTCCACTTTCCAAACCGGAAGCATAAGCGATTACCTTATCAGCCACCTGTATCGGATCTTCTCCAAAAGAACGGGTATTGATTACGGGATTTTCAGGATTTATATTCACGTCCGCCACCGGAGCAAAGTTGACCTGTACTCCAATCTGTCGGCATTGACGAGCAACTTCACGCCCGTATTCATAGAGCAGCTTGTTGTCACGGATACATCCCAATACCATATTCCGTGGAAAAACAGGCATACCACGCAAACGCATGGCCAGCCCCCATTCTCCATCAAAGGTAATCATCAAAGGGACTTTTGCCTGCCGTTGCGCCCGGTTTGTCAGTTCAACCTGATTTTGCATCTTCCCACCGGAAAAGAGAAGTCCGCCCACTTTATAGGTGTCGATGACTTCGCGCAACAGTTCCAGGTTTCGTTTGGTATCTACCGGGGCAATGGTATAGATGAACAACTGCCCTACCTTTTCTTTAAAGGAAAGCTTATCCATAACCGAATCAACCCAGTGCCGGCAGTCCTTGTCCTGAAGGGCTTTATATACCAGCAGAGGTTCAACGATTGTAGCATTCTGCGCCGGACTTGAAACCGTGCCGGCCGCAATAAGGAATAAAAGCGTTACTATTGAGGGGATTATCTTCATTTATGTTTCAAAGTCAAATCGAGACGGCCTACACGAACACCATTTTTTCCCGTGTGCATAACAGGCACCTCTTTTCCGTCCATATTCAAGTATGTTTTGGGGCCTTTCATAAATGTATGAGAGTGCCCGCCCAGAATCACGTCGATATTGCGTGTTCCGGCAACCAGATGTTCATCCATTTGAATACCCAGATGAGACAGGCATACTACCAAATCACAACCTTCTTCGTCTTTCAACAAAGCAGCTATTTCGTTGGATACGCGGATAGGATCTTCATAAACGACTCCTTCGCATTTATTAGCCTGAATCATCCCTTCGGGTTGGGTTCCAAGGCCAAACACACCAATTCTCAAACCATATTTCTCAAGAACGACGTAGGGTTTAACTATATCTTTCAATACCGTAGCATCCAGATTATAGTTGGCACAAACAACCGGGAAATTAGCCATCTTGAAAATACGTTCCATATTATCCACATCGAAATCAAACTCATGGTTACCGATAGTCATAGCATCGTAACCCATTTCATTCATTAGTTTAACTTCCACTTCTCCGCGGAACATATTATAATAAGGTGTTCCCTGAGAAATATCTCCGCAGTCGAAAAGCAGCACATTCTTATGCTCCTTGCGAAACTGTTCGAGAAAAGCAGCCCGGCGAAGAAAACCGCCTTTGTTATAGTATTCGTCCCCCTTCTGATTGACAGGTTCGATACGGCTATGCACATCGCTTGTTTGTAAAATAATCACTTCTTTGGTATCCTTATCCTGCGCAAAAATTGAGAAAGTAAAGCTCAATGCAAGACATAACAGGAATAATATCTGAATTCTTTTCATATTCAATATTTTTAGATTCTCCTTTTTATTTTATGGTAATACGTCCATCCAGTTTGGAGGTAATCGCTTTGCCTTCGGCAGTCTGTTTGCGTACATAATCAAGAAATAGTCCGCGTAAGGTTGCGTCTTCGGGGCATACTCTCTTTTCTGCCTGCAGGAAAGCATCCATCCGTCCATTTCCATCTGCCAGATAGTCGATAGTGGCCACCGTGTAAAGCTGGTCATCCTTTAGTGGTTTTTCACCGACAAAGGCGTTCAACAACTTTCCATCTTTGGTGATTTCAAGGCGGATACCGCTCACTCCTTCTCCGTGCAGAGATGAAATCGCTTCAAAAAGACGTCTCAAGTCTGTTCCTTTCATAGTCAGTACGCAAAGAGAATTCTCAAAAGGAAGAATTTCAAACACATCGCCTACCGTGATATCTCCTTCGGGCAAGATATTACGCAAGCCGCCCATATTTACCAATCCCATATCAGCAGGTTTCCCCAACACCTGAACAGCCGCTTGCTGCAAAACACCTGCAACAAGGTTGGAAAGTAAACTTTCGGGACCTCCTTTGTCCATTTTCATCGCACTGGTGCCGATGACTTCATACATCATCGCATCCACCTTTTCCTTATAAGGCTTTAAGATTTCGGCAGCTTTCGCGTTGGGAATGGTGTCCCAAACAGAATCAATCGTTATCATGCTACCCTCTACTTTGGTTACTTCGTACTGTGCCGTAGTCTCGCGTGCGGTCCGGCAGGAAGTAAACAGGAAGCCTCCTGCAAACGTCGCCACCATCAGATACTTTACATAAGTCTGTTTCATGTTCGCTATTTTTAGATATGCCACAAATATACAAAAACATTTGGCTATCTGGCAAATAATTCGTTACTTTGCACCGCTTTCGCGCAATCGCTGTCAAGAGAAGAGATACTTGGTATGTTGCGTTGTAACGATGAAACAATTTAATAATAACAACAATGGATTTAATTAAAATTGCAGAAGAAGCATTTGCTACCGGAAAACAGCACCCGAGCTTCAAAGCAGGAGACACTGTAACAGTAGCATATCGTATTATCGAGGGTAACAAAGAACGTGTACAGTTGTACCGTGGTGTTGTTATCAAAATCGCCGGTCACGGAGACAAGAAACGTTTTACTGTACGTAAAATGTCAGGAACTATAGGCGTAGAAAGAATTTTCCCAATCGAATCACCGGCTATCGATAGCATCGAAGTGAACAAGGTAGGTAAAGTTCGTCGCGCTAAATTGTACTACCTGCGCGCTCTTACTGGTAAGAAAGCTAGAATCAAAGAAAAAAGAGCTAACTAATAAGCCGAACTTTTCGATTCGAAATAAAAAAGGGAACTTCATTATGAGGTTCCCTTTTTTATTGTATATTTTCTCAAACATTCTCATGCCTATGAGAAAAAATTCTCATTGCAATGAGAATAATTCCTCAAAGGTATAAGAATATTTTCTCACTTCGGTGAGAATAACCCTTTGTCTGAATAAGCCGTACACGTCAGAAAGGACTAAATAAAACAAAGCCCCGAAAGTCATAAACTCCCGAGGCTTCATTACCTTTATTATAATAATGAAATGTTATTCTTTCAAATCTTTCAGTTCCCAAGCCAATGCACTGGCGCCCAGTACAGCAGCATCAGAATCCTTCAATTCGGAAACGAGCAGTTTAGTCTTGCCTTTATAGATATTCAGGATATTATCATCAATTGATTTCTGAATTGGTTTCATGATATAGTCACCGGACTTAGCCAAACCACCAAACAATACAATTGCTTCAGGGCTGGAGAATGCAATAGCATCTGCCAGTGCTTCACCCAAGATGTTACCTGTAAAGTTAAAGATTTCCTGTGCCAGTTTATCACCTTGTACAGCTGCATCATACACATCTTTTGAAGTGATGTTTTCTGCAGGAATGTTACGAAGCAAGCTAGCATCCGTACGGGCAGCAAGGAATTCACGGGCTGTGCGAGCTACACCGGTAGCCGAACAGTAAGTTTCCAGACATCCCTTACGGCCACAACCGCAAAGACGACCATCGCGACGGGCGATAACGTGTCCCAATTCACCTGCAAAACCGTCATGACCATACACCATCTGACCGTTGATAACGATACCGCTACCCACACCAGTACCCAGTGTAATCATGATAAAGTCTTTCATACCACGGGCAGCACCGTAAGTCATTTCACCGATAGCAGCAGCGTTTGCGTCGTTTGTCAAAGCAGTGGGGATACCCAGTCTTTCTTCAAACATGGCAGCCAACGGAAGAATTCCCTTCCAAGGCAGGTTCGGAGCAAATTCAATCGTTCCCGTGTAGTAGTTGCCATTCGGAGCACCGATACCAATACCTCTGATTTTATCAACACCACCATTAGCAATAATCAATGGAAGCAGACTTTTACACACTTCATCAGCGTATTCTTCTACTGTAGGGTAACCAGATGTTTTGATTGAACTGCTGGCAATAATAGTTCCGCGTGCGTCTACAATTCCAAAGACGGTATTCGTTCCGCCTATGTCAATACCTACTACGTAGGGTTTTTCCATGTTTGAATTCATGATACTTTTATTTAAAAGGGTTAGTTAATCATTAAGTTTACTGCACACAAATTACGTAAAGAAGATTGAGTCTACAAAATGTTTTTTGAAAAAAGTTCAACCTGTTTGCAACTTTTCGTATCTTTCGCACGTCTAATAGTAGAAAATTATCAGAAAACAGAAACTAAATAAAGAAAATTGTGATACAACTAACGAATATCAACAAGACCTACAACAACGGAGCGCCTCTCCATGTACTTAAAGGTATCAATCTCAACATTGAACAGGGGGAATTTGTTTCTATCATGGGGGCATCCGGGTCTGGGAAATCAACTTTACTCAACATATTGGGAATCCTCGACAACTACGATACCGGAGATTATTACTTGAACAACGTACTTATCAAGAACTTGAGCGAAACCAAAGCTGCCGAATACCGGAACCGTATGATCGGATTTATTTTCCAGTCATTCAATCTGATTTCCTTTAAAGATGCCGTAGAGAATGTAGCACTTCCTTTATTTTACCAGGGTATAAGTCGCAAAAAACGAAATGCGCTTGCCTTGGAATATCTCGACCGCCTGGGTTTAAAAGACTGGGCACATCACATGCCGAACGAAATGAGTGGCGGTCAGAAACAACGTGTAGCCATTGCACGAGCTTTAATCACCCAACCACAAATCATTCTGGCAGATGAACCAACAGGAGCTTTGGACAGCAAAACTTCCGTAGAAGTGATGCAGATTCTGAAAGATCTTCATAAACTGGGAATGACGATTGTCGTTGTCACCCACGAAAGTGGAGTCGCCAACCAGACAGACAAGATTATACATATCAAAGATGGAATCATCGAACGTATTGAAGATAATATCGACCATGACGCTTCTCCTTTCGGAAAAGACGGTATCATGAAATAATCTAAAATCCACCACTATACAAACATTATCATGATTGACATCTGGCAAGAAATATATAGTACCATCAAACGCAACAAGCTAAGGACTTTTCTCACAGGATTTGCCGTGGCATGGGGAATCTTTATGCTTATCGTCCTACTAGGTGCAGGTAACGGACTGATCCACGCATTCGAGCAATCGGCTTCCGAACGTGCCATGAACTCCATCAAGATTTTTCCGGGATGGACCAGTAAATCATACGACGGACTGAAAGAAGGAAGACGGGTGCAACTGGACAATAAAGACATGGATGCTACCAGTCATTATTTCCCGAATCATGTCATCAAGGCCGGAGCAACCGTGTGGCAGGGAGGCGTAAATCTTAGTTTCGGGCAAGAATACGTCAGCCTGAACCTTTCCGGCGTATATCCCAATCATACAGAGGTAGAAGTCGTGAAGCTTTTCGAAGGACGTTTTATCAATGAAATCGATATCAAGGAACGCCGGAAAGTAATTGTACTCCATAAGAAAACAGCAGAAATCCTTTTTAACAAGACTCATACCGAGCCAATCGGACAGTTTGTCAACGCCGGAAATGTGGTTTATCAGGTAGTAGGTCTTTATAATGATAAAGGAGATAGCGGAGACAGCGATGCCTACATTCCTTTTACCACTCTACAAACGATTTATAATAAAGGAGACAAACTGAATAACCTGGTCATGACTACCAAAAATCTGGAAACAGTAGAGGCTAATGAGGCTTTTGAAGCCCATTACCGTAAAGTATTGGGAGCCAACCATCGGTTTGACCCAACGGACCACAGTGCTATCTGGATATGGAACCGGTTTACCAACTATCTGCAACAGCAAAAAGGTTCGGGCATGCTGCGTATCGCCATCTGGGTAATCGGCATCTTTACGTTACTTAGCGGAATCGTTGGAGTTTCCAACATCATGCTGATTACCGTCAAAGAACGTACCCGCGAGTTTGGTATTCGTAAGGCTTTGGGAGCCAAACCGCTTTCCATTCTCTGGTTGATTATTGTAGAGAGTGTCACCATCACCACCATATTCGGATATATCGGGATGGTAGCCGGTATCGGAGTGACCGAATGGATGAACAGCGCTTTCGGCAATCAGACCATGGACACCGGAATGTGGACGGAAACCGTTTTCCTGAATCCGACAGTAGATATAAGAATCGCCATACAGGCTACACTCACATTAATAATAGCTGGTACGTTAGCCGGATTATTCCCTGCCCGAAAAGCAGTTAGCATCCGACCGATCGAAGCACTTAGAGCAGATTAAGACTATGAGAATAGACATGGATACCTGTGAGGAAATCCTCATTACCATTACAAGAAATAAAACGAGAAGCCTGCTGACTGCATTCGGTGTTTTCTGGGGAATCTTTATGCTCGTAGCCCTTATCGGCGGCGGGCAAGGATTGGAGGACATGATGAAAAAAAACTTTGAAGGATTTGCCACCAATTCCGGTTTCCTTGTCTCGCAAAGAACGGGCGAGGCTTACAAAGGCTTCCGCAAAGGAAGATGGTGGAATCTGGAATCTACCGACATCGACCGTCTTCGCTCCCAAGTGAAAGAGGTGGAGATCATTACTCCGTCCGTAGCCCGTTGGGGTTCCAAAGCCGTATACGAAGATAAGAAATATGATTGTAGCGTGAAAGGATTGTATCCGGATTATCTCCACATTGAATCACAGGAAATGGCATACGGCAGGTTCATCAATGAGGTGGATATAAAGGAAGCACGCAAAGTATGTGTCATCGGAAAACGAATTTATGAAAGTCTTTTCAAACCGGGAGAAGACCCGTGTGGCAAATATGTAAGAGTAGATGGCATTTATTATCAAGTGATTGGCATGTCTTCTTCCGAAGGGGACATGAATATACAGGGACGGGCTTCGGAGGCCGTCACTCTTCCTTTTACTACGATGCAGCAAACATATAATCTGGGAGGACGAATTGATGTGATCTGTTTCACTGCGAAGCATGGAGTCAAAGTGTCTGAAATACAACCCAAAATGGAACAGGTCATTAAAGCCGCACATTATATCTCCCCGGATGACAAACAGGCTGTTATGTGCCTGAATGCCGAAGCTATGTTCTCTATGGTCGATAACCTGTTTACCGGTATCAACATACTTGTTTGGATGGTAGGATTGGGAACTTTGCTGGCAGGTGCCATCGGAGTATCCAATATTATGATGGTGACCGTTAAAGAACATACCACAGAAATCGGTATCCGCCGGGCGATCGGTGCACGGCCGAAAGATATTCTGCAACAAATTCTATCAGAGAGTATGGTACTTACCACCATTGCAGGAATGTGTGGAATATCCTTTGCCGTCATGGTGTTGCAACTTGTAGAAATGGGAGCCAACGCTGACGGAGGGGACACCCGTTTTCAAGTTACTTTCGGACTGGCAATCGGTACTTGTGCCCTTCTAATCGCACTGGGAATGTTGGCAGGTCTGGCACCTGCTTACCGGGCCATGGCTATCAAACCGATTGAGGCGATTCGGGATGAATAAGGAAGTGGAACAGTTATCTGGATATGTGAGGAGTTTAGTTTCAATCATCAATCGTAAATAATAAAATTATAAATAAAATCATGAAAAAGTATCTGAAAATCACATTATTGGTAGTCATTGCTATCATTCTTGTCGGAACATTCGTATTCCTTTATCAGAAATCCAAGCCTAAGGTAATCACTTACGAAACAGTTAGACCGGAAATGACTGACCTCCAAAAAACTACAGTAGCTACCGGAAAAGTGGAACCGAGAGACGAAATTTTAATCAAACCGCAAATTTCGGGTATTATCGACGAAGTATATAAAGAAGCCGGACAAGCTGTAAGAAAAGGGGAAGTTATTGCCAAAGTAAAAGTAATCCCTGAACTCGGACAACTGAATTCTGCAGAAAGCCGTGTGCGCCTGGCAGAAATTAATGCAACCCAGGCAGAAACGGATTTCGCCCGTGTGAAGAAGTTGTATGACGGTCAGTTAATTAGCCGGGAGGAATACGAGAAAAGTGAAGTGGCTTTGAAACAGGCTCGCGAAGAGAGACAGACGGCCAAAGACAATCTGGAAATCGTAAAAGAAGGAATTACCAAAAACAGTGCCTCTTTCAGTAGCACGATGATTCGCTCTACCATTGACGGGTTAATCCTGGACGTACCTGTAAAAGCTGGTAATTCGGTGATTATGAGTAATACGTTCAATGATGGAACCACGATTGCTACGGTAGCCAACATGAACGATATGATTTTCCGCGGCAATATTGATGAAACAGAAGTGGGACGTATCCACGAACAAATGCCAATCAAGCTGACCATCGGAGCCTTACAGAATCTGACTTTCAATGCCATTCTGGAATATATCTCTCCGAAAGGGGTGGAAACCAATGGAGCCAACCAGTTTGAAATCAAGGCTGCGATTACCATTCCGGATTCTGTTCAGATTCGTTCCGGATATTCGGCTAATGCGGAAATCGTATTACAAAAAGCCAATCAGGTATTGGCAGTGCCCGAAAGCACTGTTGAATTTAGTGGTGACTCTACATTTGTGTACATCATGACAGATTCAGTGCCCGAACAAAAGTTCCAGCGTACACAGGTGACTGCCGGTATGAGTGATGGAATCAAGATAGAAATCAAGAAAGGGGTAACCATTCAGGACAAAATACGTGGTGCAGAGAAAAAAGATAAATAATTGAATCCGATGAAAATAATTCGTAAAACCATATCAGCCATTCTGCTTGCCGGAGTCGGAATCACCTCCATCCAGGCACAGAACAACTCTTCGCAAGCGTGGACGCTGCGGCAATGTATCGACTATGCCATTGAGCATAATATAGAAATCCGTCAATCGGCCAATAATGTCGAAGCAGGCAAAGTGAGTGTAAACACTACTAAATGGGCACGCCTTCCGAATTTGAGCGGTAGTGCCAGCCAAAACTGGAGTTGGGGCCGTACTGCTTCTCCGATAGACAACTCGTATAGTGACATCAACAGCGCCAATACCAGTTTCAGCTTGGGAACAAACGTACCTATATTTACCGGTTTGCAACTGTCCAACCAATATTCACTTGCCAAACTGGATTTAAAAGCTGCCATAGAAGATTTGAATAAAGCCAGAGAGGATATTGCAATCAATGTCACTTCGGCTTATTTACAGGTTTTATTCAATCAAGAATTAAGTAAGATTGCTCATAATCAGGTCGATTTAAGCAAAGACCAGTTAAAACGTATTCAAGGTCTTCAGGGAGTGGGTAAGGCATCCTCTTCTGAAGTGGCCGAAGCACAAGCCCGTGTTGCACAGGATGAAATGACTGCTGTACAATCAGACAATACGTACAAACTGTCCTTACTGGATCTCACCCAACTCTTGGAATTACCCACGCCTGAAGGATTTGTACTCGAAAGCCCTAAGGAAGAATTAGAGTTCGAATCTCTCACTCCGCCGGATGACATATATACACAGGCGCTTACTTACAAACCAAGCATTAAGGCTGCAGAATATCGTTTACAAGGTAGTCTTAATAGTATTCGTATTGCCCAAAGTGCGTTTTATCCACAACTCTCTTTCAGTGCCGGTCTGGGAAGTAATTATTATACGGTTAGCGGAAGATCAGAGAGCAGCTTCGGCAGTCAGATGAAAAACAATCTGAATAAATATATAGGATTTAATTTGAGCGTGCCAATCTTCAACCGTTTTGCCACAAGAAACCGGGTACGCACCGCTCGTTTGCAACAAATAGATTTATCCTTGAAGTTGGATAACAGTAAAAAAATACTCTATAAAGAAATTCAGCAAGCCTGGTACAATGCTCTGGCAGCAGAAAGTAAATACAACTCCAGTGAAGTGGCAGTAAAAGCCAACGAAGAATCTTTCCGCCTGATGAGTGAGAAGTTCAATAACGGCAAGGCTACCTTTGTGGAATACAATGAAGCCAAACTTAATCTGACGAAAGCTCTTTCGGATAAGTTGCAGGCAAAATATGACTACCTGTTCCGGACTAAAATTCTGGATTTCTACAAAGGACAGGTCATTGAATGAAAAAAAATAAAGTTGAGTTTAGTATAGTAGTTCCTTAAAACATATCCGTTGGTTCATTCGTTATTATAGAAAGAACTAACGGATATGAAGTATTTTATCGTCCTAGTGATTGTAATGATTAGTAATACATTTTTAGGAGTTGCTAAACCAATGAAGAATCAAGCAGAAATCTATTTTGCGGGAGGATGTTTCTGGGGGACAGAACATTTCCTGAAACAAATTCGAGGAGTAGAAAATACTCAGGTAGGGTATGCCAACAGTAATGTTGCCAATCCGAGTTATGAACAGGTCTGTTCAGGAAAAACCAATGCTGCCGAAACAGTAAAGGTGGTTTATGATCCGAAAACGGTAGATTTGAATTTACTGCTCGATCTATATTTCAAGACAATCGATCCTACCAGCCTCAACCAGCAAGGTAATGACCGGGGAACGCAGTATAGAACCGGAATTTATTATGTAGATAAAGAAGATCTCCCTGTCATCAAGCAGGCGATTCAACTATTATCCGCGCAATATAAAACTCCTATCGTCCTAGAAGTAAAGCCATTGACAAATTTCTATCCGGCAGAGACTTACCACCAGGACTATCTGGATAAAAATCCGGGTGGATACTGCCATATCAATCCCGCTTTATTCGAAATGGCACGCAAAGCGAATGCGCCGAAAGCTAAAGCGTATCAAAAAGCGGATGATGCAACCCTTCGTAAGGAATTGTCGGCGGAACAATATGCCGTAACCCAAAAGAATGCCACTGAACCTGCTTTCCACAATAAATACTGGAATGAGCATCGTCCCGGCATTTATGTGGATATTACTACCGGAGAACCTCTGTTTGTCTCTACCGACAAGTTTGATTCAGGTTGCGGGTGGCCAAGCTTTTCCCAACCGATTCAAAAAGATCTAATCGCAGAAAAGAAAGATACTTCGCACGGCATGATACGTACGGAAGTACGCAGTAAAACCGGAGATGCTCATTTGGGACACGTATTCACAGATGGGCCGAAAGAGAAAGGTGGATTACGCTATTGCATCAATAGCGCTTCACTTCGTTTTATCCCGAAAGATAAAATGAAAGAGGAAGGTTATGGAGAATATCTACCACTCGTTAAATAGATATTGAAGAGTTACAAAAGCTAATCGTAACTGTTCATTAGAAAAACAGAACGGTGGATTATCCCATAAGGAAATCCACCGTTTTTAATGTAGTTAAATTAAAAGAGAGAGAAGGAGTTTCACAACTCCGATTTATTTTTATCTGCTGGCAGTCAGCAGAGTTGCTTCATTAGTTGCCGGAGTAGATACATTCATAGTCCAGCTAGCAGCGGATTCTTCAATCCATTTATCATTCCATTTATAGTTCATATAAGCAACCGGCATATTAGCGTCGTTCAGTTCATAAACGCTCTTTTCAACAGATGCGTCGTAAGCTCTGTGAGAGTCATTCCAGCGTGCATATACCAAAGTGATTTCATTAGATGAATAAGTATAATCAATTTTAAAGTACGGTATCCATTTTTCAGTAGAAGCATCCCATTTGAAAGCTTCTTTGGAGGACATTCTCTTCTGATCGTCATAGGTAAAATCATATTTCATGTGGCGATAGAGAGAACCATCGAGTCTGTAAATCACTTTCGATACTACAAGATCATCTACTTTTTCTTCATTAGTAATGAAGTTATTACCCTGTGCCTTCACTGTTGTATTAGCGATTCCTGCAAATACCATAGCAACTAAAACGATCATTCTGAATAATACTGTAGTCTTCATAATTGTATATTTTTTATTTGTTCAACATTCTGTTTTTGTTCTTCTGTTTATTAGACGGATCAAGCGTCTCAAACGGTTGCAACCTTCTGAAGTTTTTTTCATTTTTCTTCGTTGTCCGCTTGCGACTATAGAGATGCAACGAGCGTGCCAAAACGATAACTAACTAATAATCAAGGAAATCATAAAACAGAACGGTGTACGAAAACGAACAGTTGTACGCTTAAAAGCGAACAACTAACCATTTTTTTCGCATTTTCTTCTTTCTACTGATGAATATAACTCTAAAAATGGGAAAATACTCCGCTTGTTGCCCGAATTATTATCTACCTTTGCAGCGATTATCATATCAAGAAAAAGAAGATGGAAACGTCCAGCAAAAAAAGAATTATCATTCTATCGGCTACCGGTATCTTGCTTACCAGCCTTATTTGTCTCTTTGCATTCCGCAATGTCATTTTATGCCATATCGTTGACAAACGAGCTACACGTGCCGAACAAACATACGGTCTACAAATTCATTATCAGGAGTTACGAATGAAAGGCTACAATGAAGTGGCTTTACAAGGACTTTCTATTGTTCCCAACCAACGGGATACCCTCCTGACATTACAATCCGTCAATGTAAAACTAAGTTTTTGGGAATTGCTAAAAGGAGAAATCGAAGTACGGAATGTGCTTATGAATGGCCTTGCAATCAACTTCATCAAGCATGATAGCATAGCTAACTACGATTTCCTGTTCTTTAAACGGCAACAAGAAGCAGAACTCCAACCTGTCATAGAAAGTGACTATGCCAACCGTATTGACCGGATATTAAACCTCATTTACGGTTTCCTGCCTGAAAACGGGCAACTCAGGCAAATCAATATAACCGAACGTAAAGATAGTAATTTCGTTGCAGTCAACATTCCTTCTTTTATTATTGAGAACAATCATTTCCAATCAACCATTCAGATAAAAGAAGATACACTTCCTCAACAACTATGGGAAGCGACCGGCGAACTAAACAGAAGAGACTATACATTAAAAGCATCTCTCTTTGCCCCGGAAAAAAGAAAAATCTCACTACCTTATATTACCCGCCGTTTTGGAGCAGAAGTCACTTTCGACACCCTATCTTATAATATGACTAAAGATAAGCGTGCATCCAATCAACTGCTCCTCAAAGGAAAAGCGAGAGTGAACGGACTTGACGTATTTCATAAAGCTCTCTCTCCTGAAGTAATTCATCTCAATCGTGGACAACTCTGTTACGAGATGAACATAAGCGGGCACTCACTCGAGCTGGATAGCACGACCATTGTTGATTTCAACAAACTCCAGTTTCATCCTTATTTGCGAGCCGAGAAAGAGAAAGGAAACTGGCATTTCACTGCTGCGGTCAACAAATCCTGGTTTCCGGCAGATGATCTGTTCAGCTCTCTCCCCAAAGGATTATTCAGCAATCTGGAAGGCATCAAGACAAGTGGCGAGTTGGCCTATCATTTTCTATTAGATATTGATTTTGCACAACTAGATAGTCTCAAACTGGAATCCGAACTGAAAGAGAAAGACTTCCGCATCACAAGCTATGGAGCCACTTCACTCTCCAAAATGTCCGGCGAGTTCATTTATACAGCTTATGAGAATGGAATACCGGTGCGGACTTTTCCTATTGGTCCCTCGTGCAAACACTTTACACCATTGGATAGCATTTCACCCATCCTAAGAATGTCCGTTATGCAAAGTGAAGACGGAGCATTCTTTTACCATCGCGGTTTCCTGCCCGACGCCCTACGGGAAGCATTGATTTACGACCTGCAAGTGAAACGCTTTGCACGTGGAGGAAGCACGATCACCATGCAACTCGTAAAGAATGTATTCCTGAACCGTAATAAGAACTTTGCACGTAAATTGGAAGAGGCATTGATTGTATGGCTAATAGAAAATGAAAGATTAACTTCTAAAGAACGCATGTACGAAGTATATCTGAACATTGTTGAATGGGGACCGCTCGTTTATGGTATTCAGGAAGCTTCTGCTTATTATTTCAATAAACGCCCTTCACAACTGAACACGGAAGAAAGTATTTTCCTGGCTTCCATTATCCCGAAGCCCAAGCATTTCCGCAGCTCTTTTGCTGAAGGCGGACAGTTAAAGGAGAATATGGAAGGCTATTATAAGTTGATAGCCAAGCGGCTTGCACAGAAAGGAGTAATAAGTGAAATCGAGGCGGATAGTATCCGCCCCGATATCCAAGTTACGGGCGCTGCCCGGAATAGTCTAGCCGGTGAAAACCCGGAGTCTAGTTCTCCTTCCGCTGAGGAGTAATGAGATTGATATAAATAATAAAGGAATAGGTTATCTTCTTGAACTGCTGCTGTTTCTTTCAGAGGAACGGGAAGAACTTTGAGTGCTATTGCTTCTCGTACTTCCGGAAGAAGAGCGTCTTTCTGTTTGTCCACTAGAAACATTGCTCCGGGTAGAGCTCGAGCTACCGCTACTCCGGTTAGAAGTGGTACTGCTGCTACGACTGGTAGTACTACCGCTACTGCGACCAGAATCACTGCGACTGGAACTACTACGATTGGAACTACCGCGACTGGAACCGGAAGAGCTATTATTTCTCTCGGAACTGTTATTTCTATTATAGGAACCACTATCGTTTCGTTTACTTGAACTTTCTCTCGAACTGCTACTTGTTTTTCCACTTTCACGATTGGAGGAACTGGAACCAGTTGAACTTCCGCTTGTTGGTCTGCGATTAGAGCTTGAAGAACCGGAACCTGTTTCCGGACGACGACCAGAATTACGATCACTTTCTACTCTATTCGTATTCCCATTTTTATCAGGAGCAACATTGTTATCAGGTCTTCCACTTCCGGACGGTGTAGATGGTCTGACAGAAGTCGAAGGTCGATCTCCTCCAGATTCCGGACGGGGACGTGTTGACGTACCAGGTCTTGTTGTCGTTCCGGGACGAGTAGAAGTATCAGGACGAGTAGAGGTACTTGGGCGAGACGTACCAGGACGCGTTGTCGATGAACCCGGACGGGAAGAATTACCCGGACGTGTCGGTGCATTATGCGGACGAGTGGAAGTATTCGGACGGAACCGGACAGAACCGAAATCCGAACGACGATAAGAGTGGAATACTCGCTGATCTCTCACCCGATGCGGTGCAGAATAATGGTTGAAATTAGTATATCTGCCCCGATAATAACTCACATGGTGAAAGTGTGGACGATAATGTGCTCCACAATAAGTACGGTAATGGTAAGGCACACCAAAATAAAACAAACTACGATTCGGGTAATTAACATAAACCCTGAAACTCCATTTCCCTCCGGTTACATAGATTGGCCGATAGAAATACCCGGCACCGAGGAACCGGCGATACTGTGCATCACTCAATACCCAGCGAAGATCGTCGTTACGGATATCCAACGCTTCATAATAATCATCCAATGCCCATTCGTAACCACGTGCTACGTAATCCATGATATTACGGACAGAATAAATAAAGTCGTAATTAATTTCATACGCATCATTATATTGCTGTGTACTCAAGCTCAATTCATATGCCATCTTATCGGTAAGAAAACGCGTCTCCTTACGTACCTTGCTAGTGCTCATTCCAGCCATTACGGTCATATTGGCAGTCAGACCGACAGCAAAGAGTAAAAACAGTATTCGTTTCATAATTCAATCTCCTATCATTTATTATTCTGATGATATTCCTCAATAAACTTACGCATCTCATCTTTATATGCATTAGAAAATAAAATATCGATCACCTTATTAAAATTTCTTTTATCCCTTACATAAGGATACAGCTTCTTCATCATCTCCACCTGGTCAGGAGTATACGAAATCTCCTTCACTATTTTCACACATTGATTTGAAGTGACATCATACGTTCTCAACATCCGATCGACAAGCTTCTTCTGGTCTTCATTCATAACCGTTATTTTGAGCTTATTGATAAATTCATCAAACTCCGGATCAGTCATCAAACGAGCTTCTTCCACTTGTTCATGATTAGGAAAGACTTCAACGGTAGTGTTCACAGCAGGCGGTACTACAACGGAATGCATTGGTGCAGGTCTGCCATAACCTTTGAACGTATCCATACTAACCACCTCTCTATTTACAAACTGAACGATTATCGTCACAGGTTCCGAAGTAAGTACAGGCGTACCGTTATCACGATGGAATTCCCATTCTTCCATATCACCGTCAAAACGCCGGAAATCAGGTTTTCCTAAAACGGACTCTACCTGCGATTGAGTCATTCCCTGATATATACCCATCATCTGTTTGGTAGATACATAGCTGGTAAAACAGCCACTGACCAATATTCCCAACGCCAAACACAGCATAATATGTATCTTTTTCATAACCGTATCGTTTTTAGTTAATAGTATCAACGTTTACCGTACCCTATGATAAAATCCTTCATCTTTTCCTTGCTGGAGCTAAATGTCAGGGTATTAATCACCGTAAAGAAAGCTTCCTTATCTACAATCCGGGGATACATGATCTTCATAATCTCCATCCGGTCATCATCGAATGTATATAGTTTGGTCAGTTGGAGACATTGGGCAGATGTGAAATCAGAACCAGCCAATGCAGCATTGAGCAACTTCATACGGTCATCTTTAAAAGGCTCATTCTTCATCTCTTTATAAAACGTTTGGAAGAGCTGATCGTTCATCACCCTGTTGTAACCATATCCCGGACGATGTTCTCCCTGTTCGGGACGGCCGGGTCTTTCCGGGCGCATGTTATCACGTCCGTCTACCCATATTTCTGTCACTCCCCTCCCATCAAAATAAACGAAATCTTTATATAATTTTTCTCCTTTCCATACTCGCTCTCCCGCACGGGTAAAGCGGGTGGCAAACACTTCAACAGTATAATGTCCGGGATTTAAATTGGCTATAAAGCAGGTAGTAGTAGGTAAACATATCTGGCTCCCTCCCAGGTAAACAAGAATCGGAGTATTCCCGCCATCGATACGGATTCCGTTAACAGACTGCGCTTGTAAGGAGAGGGCAGCGAACAGGATGCAGAAACTTATTATAATCTTACGCATAGCTTATCTAGTTTTTATTATTTATATCTTTAATCTGATAGCACAAAAATAGGGTGAGGAAACTCCCCACCCCAATGATTCTCTCTATTCGTATGTAGGGAAATCCCTATTCTGTTTAGGAATCCGCCAAAGCAATGCCATCCTCATGCAAGGTAATCAGACGTTTCTTATACAAGTCGCCCACTCCTTTCTTAAAGGTTTTCTTGCTAACACCAAACGTGTCATAAATATCTTCCGCAGGACTTTTATCATTCAAGTTGATCCGTCCTCCATGCGCTTTGATATAGTCGAGCAGCGTTTTCGAAAAATCGTCAATCTTTTCAAAACCGGGTTTCTGAAGAATCAGGTCTACCTTACCATCTTCACGCACCTGTTTCACAAAAGCTTTCATCTCCATTCCTGTTTCCAACGGACAGAATATTTCATTTTCATACAGCAAACCGCTATACTTATTATCTATAATCGCTTTAAAGCCCAAATCCGTCTTCTGCCAGATAAGGATATTCACTTCTGCTTCCGGAGTATATTCCGGCTTTTCTTTCGACAGATAACGTTCCACCTTTGCTGAAGCCACAATACGATAACTCTCTTCATCCAAATGCGCATGGACCACATATTTCCGCCCAACCTGCATTTTCATCTTCTGCTCACTGAACGGAACGAACAGGTCTTTCATCAATCCCCAGTTCAGGAAAGCTCCGTATTGATTCACCCAGGAGACTTCCAGACAGGCAAACTGACCTACCTGCACCAACGGAGTCAGCGTCGTAGCAATCAGTCTTTCATCCATATCCAGATAAAGAAACACGTTCAAAAAATCTCCTATCTTACAGTCTTCGGGCACATAGCGGGTAGGCAACAAAATCTCACCTTCTTCCCCACCATCGAGATATACGCCGAAATCTACTTCTTTCACGACTTCAAGCTGATTGAACTTTCCTAATTCGATGCTCATATTCTTATCTATTTATTGTAATAAGACACAAAGATAATCTATTTTGAATAGATCTCTCAAACAGTCAGCCATAACTTTTCGTTATCGGGCAAAACTATTTGCAATGAACAATCTGCTTTCTAATATGTTAACTTTGTAGCGACAAAAAGAAAAAGTAAATTATTCACCTTTAAACATATAAACTTATGGAATTTCTAACCAACGAGAAACTTACGATTGTAGGAGCTGCCGGAATGATCGGCTCCAATATGGCACAAACAGCCATGATGATGAGACTCACTCCGAATATTTGCCTGTATGATCCATTTGCCCCGGCTCTGGAAGGAGTAGCTGAAGAATTGTATCACTGCGGTTTTGAAGGTGTCAACCTTACATTTACTTCCGATATCAAAGAAGCGCTGACAGGAGCTTCTTACATTGTCTCTTCCGGTGGAGCTGCCCGTAAAGCAGGTATGACCCGCGAAGATTTGCTGAAGGGAAATGCAGAAATTGCCGCTCAATTCGGTAAAGATGTTCATCAATATTGCCCGAACGTAAAACATATCGTTGTGATCTTTAATCCTGCAGACATCACCGGATTGATTACTTTGTTGTATTCAGGTTTGAAACCCTCTCAAGTTTCTACACTGGCTGCCCTGGACAGCACCCGTCTGCGAAACGAACTGGTGAAATTCTTCCATATCCCGGCTTCCGACATTCAGAATTGCCGTACGTATGGTGGTCATGGCGAACAAATGGCTGTATTCGCATCTACAACCAAAATAAAAGGAGAGCCTTTGACCAATTTCATCGGCACTACCCGTCTTCCATTGGCAGATTGGGAAGCACTGAAAGTACGTGTCATCCAGGGTGGTAAGCATATTATCGACCTGCGCGGTCGTTCTTCTTTCCAAAGCCCGGCTTATCTTTCTATCGAAATGATTGCCGCTGCTATGGGTGGACAACCTTTCCGCTGGCCTGCCGGAACGTATGTTTCTAACAGTAAGTTCGACCATATCATGATGGCGATGGAAACTTCAATAACTAAAGACGGCGTCACTTATAAAGAAGTAGCCGGAACTCCTGCCGAACAGGAAGAATTGGAAAAAAGCTACGAGCATTTATGCAAACTTCGTGATGAAGTGATTGAAATGGGGATCATCCCAGCTATTAAAGACTGGCACGCATTGAATCCCAATATTGACTAATCAAACAATATTAGCAAAAAGCCGAAAAAGAGAAAATACATCTCTTTTTCGGCTTTTATTCCAATTACTTACATATCACATATACCCCCCACTTAGTCTATAAATCTTTCAAGACTCCAATTCAAATGACTATGCAAAGTTGGGGATAATTCGTCAATTAAAAAAATAGACAAAATGGGGAAAGTACCTAAACTGAAGTTACAGGTACTCAAAGTGCGAAATATAGTGATTATCCTATCCAAATTAGTGAATGGAATAAAACTGCGCATCGAAGTTTATAAAATATCTGTCATTTTTGAGAAGTACATTCGGAACAAACTCCTTTTAGTACATAGTTTATACTATGCAAAGTAAATCCTTTAGGCAAATCAATCACCGGGATATGTGTACCTTCCAGGCAGAATGTACGATGACATTTCTCACAATAAAAATGCGAATGTAAATCCTGTACCACACAATTGCAGGAGTTGTCGCAAACGGCATACTTCAACGAGCCGCTCCCATCGTCTATGCTATGTATGAGGTGATGAGACAAGAAGAGAGCGATGGTACGGGATATAGTCGATTTATCGACTGTATCGAGCAGTGTTTCCAAATCGAGCAATGACACCGCACGCTCTGCCTGCATCATCGCTTTTATCACCAGAAGCCTTATGGCAGTTGGCTTGATACCTCTTCTATCCAACTTATCCAAATAAATATCTTCTTCCATCTTTCTCCTATTTTATCATTTTCTGTATTCTGACAGCATTCATAATGGCAAGTAGCGCAACACCCACATCTGCAAAGACAGCTTCCCAAAGAGTAGCAATTCCACCGGCTCCCAAAATCAATACAAGTAATTTCACTCCAAATGCCAGTGATACATTCTGCCAAATAATTCTTCGTGTCAGTTTTCCTACTTTGATAGCTTCGGCTACCTTCGACGGCTGGTCTGTCTGTATCACGACATCGGCTGTTTCAATAGCCGCATCACTACCCAGTCCTCCCATAGCAATGCCAACATGACTTAGAGCGAGCACCGGTGCATCGTTCATTCCATCACCGACAAATGCGATCCGGTTTGCCTCATCCTGCCGCAGCTCTTCCAGATGATTCACTTTTCCTTCCGGCAACAGGTCACCATAAGCTTTCGATATACCGAGCTTTTCTGCAAAGTTAGTAACAATACTCTGTTTATCACCGGATAGTATCTGGATGTTTTCAATATTTAAAGCTTTTAAATTGTCAATAGCTACCTTTGCGTCCTCTTTCAGGGCATCAGCCAGCAGCAGATAACCTGCATAACGGTTTCCAACAGCACAGACCACGATGGTATCCGTTATTTCCAGCAGTTCTTTTGGATAGGATATATCAAACTTAGACAGTAACCGGCAATTACCGACCAGAACCATAGCCCCGTCTATCGTTGCTTCCAAACCATAGCCGGCAAATTCTTTTGTACCGGTAACAGCTACACATTCAATGTTTTGTTCTTTCGCATAATTCACAACAGCCTTGGCAATCGGATGAGTACTATCACTTTCTACCGAAGCAACCAGTTTCACTAATTCTTCTTCCGAAACCTCGCCTGCACTTTTACAGGCCTGTACTTCAAAGGTTCCTTTTGTCAGGGTTCCAGTTTTATCGAATACCACTGTATTGATCTTAGTGATAGCATCCAGATAATTACCACCCTTGAATAAAATTCCCAACCGGGATGCCGCTCCAATTCCCCCAAAGTAGCCCAACGGAATACTAACCACCAACGCACAGGGACACGAAATCACCAGAAAGACCAAAGCTCTGTATAGCCAATCATTAAATGCAAATACAAATGGAGGATTAATAAGTGAATAAACAAATGGACACAAAACAATTAACACTGCAAGCGCTATAACAATAGGTGTATAAATGCGCGCAAACTTACGAATAAACAATTCAGCCGGAGCCTTACGTTCGGAAGCATTCTGAACAAGTTCCAATATTCGGGCAAGTGCACTCTTATCAAAAGGTCTCGTTACCTCAAGCCGGATAACCTTATCGGTTACAATCATTCCGGCAAGTACTTCTTCACCTTTCCGAATATTACGAGGAACGCTTTCCCCCGTTAATGCGGCTGTATTGAAGGCAGCCACTTCATTCTGCATGGTTCCATCCAATGGTACCCGTTCGCCTGCCTTTATTTCTATGATTTCACCGACTTTTATCTTTTTAGGGCTTTCAATAACAAGATTGCCTTCCCGGAGCACTAATGCTTTCTCGGGTCTTACATCCAATAAGGCTCCGATATTACGTTTGGCTTTATCTACCGCTTTATCCTGAAACAGTTCTCCTACTGTATAGAATAACATCACGGCTACTCCTTCCGGATATTCACCAATATAGAAAGCTCCCAAAGTAGCTATAATCATTAGAGTGAACTCACTGAAATAGTCTTTTTCCCTGATACTTTCCCAGGCTTCTTTCATCACTGGAATTCCTACCGGAAGATAGGCCACGATATACCATATCAAGGCTACAGATCCTTCACGGAAGAATGCTAAATCGAGAGCATTCATAATTATTCCACCTGCCAGAAGCAGGAGAGAAAATATCACTTTCCCATATTCATGGAATACCGAAACCTTTGCATCAACCTTTTTTTCTGCTGCGCATGAATGAGCGCCACAACTACAATGTCCCATAACATTCATCATTTAGTTGACGCAAAGGTAACAAATGATTTATGCAACAAAGTTGCAAAATCCGTTTTAGAACATATATCCCAATGAGATCATCAGGTTTCTGTTCTTCATTCCTACTTCTTTGATTACCTCAACAAGTCCAAAGTCATAACTTATGGCAACCTGATATTTCTTGCTGAACTCAACCCCGGCTTTCAGTCCAAGACCGAAGTCGAATCGTTTCAGACCATCGTCTCCAAATATATCTTCGGATGCAGAATTGCCTCCTATTTCATCGAAATCAAAATAATCACCATCTACCTTCGCTTTTGCTTTTCCAAACAGTCCGACAGCCATATAAGGACCTACACTACCAAATAATGAGAAATCATCATTCACAGCATATTTATATCCTACACGTATCGGTATTTCCAGATAGTATGGATTAAATGTTATACTTGCAAGTGATCCGCCATCAACTTTAGCACCTTTCAATGTGAGCAATGCAGCGAAATCCATATAAGCACCACCGCCATTCGAAGCCTGCGACAATCCCACTTCCGCTTTAACACCTGCGTGAAAACCTATCCTGCTGTCAAAACCTGTAATGGTGTATTTACTAACATTCATACCTGCCATCACACCCCATTTCAGATTGTCTTGAGCATTGATACTCACCGCACTTATCGCTACTAAAGCGAATAATAATAAGGCCTTTTTCATACGAATAAATAATTTAATTATTGTTTAGAAATTATGTGAGGCAAAAATAATAATAATTCGCACAACTCCGAGAGGTTTAGTAAAAATATAAAAAATAAACGATATGAATCTTATGAGATATAGTCATAGCAAGGGAACCAGACTATTTCAAACGATTTTATGGAACATAGAACAAAAACACTCTGCACAGAGAAAAAAACATAGGATGAAAGACTGTATAACTTAATTAATTGTTATCTTTGCACAATCAGTCGTAGTGCGACTGTATTGTTTGTTTTAAGAAAAAAAGCGTTTAGCTGATTTCTGTGCTAGTGAAAAGTCGAAAATTCCAAACACACAGAGAAGCAGATAAATGCTCCTTGCAATATGCGGGGGGTGTTTCCTGTGTGTGTGTTTAGGGCTTCGACTCCCTCACTGGCGGATAGGCAAATGCTCTCCGCTTTTTTTGTGCCTATAAATTTGCAATTAAACGACAAATTAGCAATAATCACAAAGGCAAGTCAATTCGGATGGAGCGGCACCCGAACGACTGCAAAGTCGAAAACGTAACATTTAGATGTTACTACTTGCCTTTGAAAATATAAGAGACAGAGGCTAGCTATACCCTCGAGGGGAACAAATGGATTCATTCAGGAGTTCCCCTCTATTTTTGTAAAGATGTGCACTTGAATCCCCCTACAATAAAGTTTGAAAAACACAGAAACATCTTGCACCTTGCACTTTTTCGCCTTATTTCCCTAATATACAACACTCTAATCGAGTGCAAGATACGGTTGCAGATGCGTGCAAGATACCTATATCTTACACGCTGAATAAAACTCAAAAAGAACTGCACTACATCCACGGAAGATACGCATTAATTTATAGAATCTATGCAGAGAATGAGTTGTTCATGCCGAGAAACAATCTGTTTTCATGCTTTGGAACAAAGTGTTTGCTATATCTAAACAATGTGTTTCGCTATAGTGAACACTTTGTTTCAAGCAATTAAACAAAGTGTTTCAAGCATTTGAAACAAACCGGAACAGCAATCAACCGGAAACAAGCTGTTCAGTAATGACGGAAAAGTCCTAGTTGACGGATAAAACAACCGGATTTACTTGTCAGACCGGATAGTTATGGTTACCTTTATAAACTATTTAAATCAACAAAAAAGATGAAGGTTACTCAATTGAGAGTCAAGGACAAATCCACTGCATTAACTACAATGGAAATTGAAACATGGATAGAAAAAACACGAACTGAAACAAAGGCACAGCCTGTATCCGCTTTCAGAGAAGTGTTACGATATAGCCTCCCCGACTCACGCTGCTATGAAGCAGACAAATTGCCGAAGATTCTTCCTGCCGCAGAATTCCGCAGAACGGAAGGTGGCATACAGATGAAAAGTTACAACGGGATAGTAGAACTCACCGTCGGCCCGCTCGCAGGCAGTTCAGAAATCGCATTAGTGAAACAACTCGCTTGGGAACAGCCGCAAACGTACTGCGCTTTTACCGGTTCGAGCAAACGGAGCGTAAAGATCTGGGTGAAATTTACCCGCCCCGACAATTCGCTTCCTCAAAAAAGAGAGGAAGCGGAAATATTCCATGCACATGCCTACCGGCTTGCCGTGAAATGTTACCAACCACAAATTCCATTCAATATCTTATCGAAAGAACCTACGCTGGAACAATATTCACGACTATCATACGATACAGAACTCATGTACAGGCCGAATGCCGTACCGTTTTATCTGTCACAGCCCATGGGAATGCCCGAGGAACTATCTTATCGGGAAGCCGTACATTCGGAAAAGTCGCCACTGACACGAGCGGTACCGGGATACGATACGGAGAAAGCTCTATTTATGCTCTTTGAAGCGGCATTGAGGAAAACTCATGAAGAGATTTACAAAGCAGAAGACGAAGGCGCCCGCCCGAGAGAGGGAGACTTTCAGGCAGTAGTGACACAATTGGCCGTCAACTGTTTCCAGTCGGGTATTCCTGAAGAAGAAACGGTGAAACGTACTATTTTTCACTACTACTTGCGAAATCAGGAAGCGATTATCCGCCAGTTAATCAGAAATGTATATGACGAGTGTGAAGGATTTGGCAAGAAAAGCAGCCTGGGTAAAGAACAGGCACTGGCTTTTCAAACCGAGGAATTTATGAAACGACGCTATGAATTCCGCTACAACACCCAAATAGGTGAGGTGGAATACCGCGAACGAAACTCATTCCGTTTTTACTTCAATCCGATTGACAAACGGGTATTAAACAGCATCGCACTGGACGCACAAGCTGAAGGTATCCCCTTGTGGGACAGAGACATCAGCCGATATATCTACTCCAACCGTGTACCGGTATTCAATCCGTTGGAAGAATTCCTTTACCATCTCCCGGTCTGGGACGGACGCGACCGTATCCGTGGACTGGCGCAAACAGTGCCCTGTAAGAATCCCTACTGGACGGAATTGTTTCACCGTTGGTTCCTTAATATGGTGATGCACTGGCGTGGAACGGATAAAAAATATGCAAACAATGTGTCTCCCCTATTGGTCGGCGGACAAGGAACTCGTAAATCTACATTTTGCCGGAGCATTATCCCGCCTGCCATACGGGCATATTATACGGACAGCATTGATTTCTCACAGAAAAAGGAAGCCGAAAGGTACCTTAACCGGTTTGCACTAATCAATATTGACGAGTTCGACCAGATAAGCGCCAATCAGCAAGGATACTTGAAACATATTCTTCAAAAACCGGTGGTAAATATGCGCAAACCCTACGGGAATGCCGTGTTGGAAATGCGGCGCTATGCATCATTCATCGCTACAAGTAACCAGAAAGACTTGCTCACCGATCCTTCGGGCAGCCGCCGTTTTATCTGTATAGAAGTGACGGATACAATAGACAACAGTCATGCCATAGATTATGAACAACTCTATGCACAAGCCATGTATGAACTGGATCATAACGAACGTTATTGGTTTGACCGGGAAGAGGAACGGATGATGACAGAAAACAACCGGGAGTTTGAACAGACTACACCCGAAGAGCAACTGTTCTATCGTTATTTTCGTCCGGCCAAAGAGCAGGAAGAAGGTGGTGAATGGCTTTCTCCGGCAGAAATACTGGAAGATATCAACAAAAACAGCACTATATCATTGTCTAATAAACGGACAAGCGTATTCGGCCGGATACTCTGCAAACACAATATACCTTCCAAACGTGCCAACCGAGGCACTCTCTACCATGTTGTAAGGCTTTCATAATACAAACAGATGCGTGCAAGACACTTTATCTTACACGCATCTGCAACCATATCTTGCACGCCACCAATCAATTCGTATTCAAGCCATTAACAGTCAAAAGTGCAAGGTGCAAGATAATTACCATTTATATTCTTCTGTGTAGGAATCAAATGCAGGTTCTTCCGTTATTCCTTTTTGGCGGAAAATCCGCCGGATATATTCCTGTTGTTCCGGAGCGAGATATTTCTCTTTACGATAGAAGCGGTAATACATTCCCCGTCCGAAATGGCTTAACATCAAGCTTTTAAGTTGTTCCGCATCCTTATGGGGCACGTTATCCAACAAGTGCCTGACTCCCCACGCTACACGTATTTTCTGTACCGGCTTATAAAAAGAACAAGCATTCGCATCTTCCGGGATGCAATTGGGATTTACCACAGACAGAGTGGGATACTGGTCGGTACTATGCATTGCCACCAAACGATGCAGGCATTTTTCTCCTTTCGGACATCGGCTGTTAAAGCAATGAGCGAAACTATAAGGCACTGACTGATAGTCAAAATTATCTTCCATTATTATTCCAAGTTTTATTTCCTATTTGGCAGAGCAAAGTTACAGCAAATTATCAGCCATACAATTTATATCGCACTTTATTTTTCTGAACATTCCTCAAAATAATAACCAGACTATTTATTCCAACATAGCGACAAATGTTTCGTGCCTCTCCCTACCGCAACAACCATTTCCAAACAGGTACGACTTCTATGTCCAACTCATCTGCTGAAACAGTCCTTTCCTCATCCCAAGTAATGACAAAGGCTTTTTTGATGCCAAAAACTTCCGACATTTTACATAAAGCCCTGATTTCCCGTTCCCGAGTGAGCGGATCATCAATGCTATATGATACTTGTATAGCCATTTCTTCATCAGGAATATAAAAATCCACCTCCACACCTTTATGATAAAAGAACACTCTATCTTCCTCTTTTCCATACCGTTCTATCAAATTTATAGCTACAATATTCTCCAACAACTTAGTTTCGGCATTAATCAGAAAATTACCAAGCAGTCCATTGTCATAAAAATATCTTTTACAACTAGACATACGTTCAGCTACCGAATCTGTAAAATTAGGAATATTAAAAGTCAGATAGACATCATTCATATAAGTCAGATAATCCGCCAATGTATTACGGCTGATGCCACTACCTGAAGATTTTACAATATGCAATAGTCGTGTCTGTGTAGTTGGCTGCATGACACTTTCAGCAAGTTTCTTTGCTAGCAGGCGGATAGCGCCACTATTGCGAATCTCGTTACGTGCTATAATATCCCCCAACAAAATCTTTTGATATAACGAATTAATCCATTCCCGTTTATCTGTCAGAGAGAACATTTCGGCAAAACCGCCGAAATGGAAATAGGTATTGAATAATTTAATGACCTCCAACCGTTGCTCCGGATCAAATTCCCAGTTTGTCTTCAAGTGAATTTGATGAAAAGTCAAATACTCGGCAAATGAAAAAGGAAATACTTCCCGTATGATATACCGTCCGCCTAAAGTAGTGGCAATATCCCTGCTAAGCATTCTCGCATTGCTTCCGGTTATGAAAACCCTATATTTAGAATCTGCCAGTCTACGAGCGAATTTTTCCCATCCTTCAATATTCTGAATCTCATCAAGATAAACCAAGGGTTTGCGGTTATCATACATTTCAGCATAACATTCCAACAGAAGTCCCAGTTCTGAAGCCTCAATGGAAGAGATACGTTCATCTTCAAAATTAATATAAAGGCAATCTTCAAGGGTCGCCTTGCCCGATCTCACAAGATTCTGTATATCCTGATACATCTGATAAGATTTACCCGCCCGACGAATACCGACCAGAACATAATTCGCCTGCTCCTCAAAATAGATCGGTCTTTCAACCAACTGAATCTTACCGATTTCTTGCTGACGTTCGGCTATAATTGCCTTTATTATCCGTTTTTCCATAAAATATGCTTTTTATATTGCACAAATATAGCGAAATTATGCTCAATATATTAAGCAATACACCCTTTTTCTTTCCAACTATAGCTAATATTTCCTATATAGCCCATACCACACGGACTACCCGAAAAGGAGATGTACCTTATCTTTGACACATCTTTTTTCCAGGGAAGGATAAAGAATTTATAAAAAGAAAGAAAAAGTTTGCCGTTCCCTTAAGAATAAATATCTTTGTAACCGTGGTTACAGTAACCACAGTTACTAATATAATTCACTGATTATGAGGTTTTATAATAGAGAAGAAGAACTAAAAGAGCTAAAACGAATTCAGCAATTGGCATTTGAGGAAAGTTCAAGAATGACAGTCGTTACCGGTCGCCGTAGAATTGGGAAGACGAGCCTCATCATGAAAGCCGTTGAACAGACTCCCACTGTCTACTTATTTATAGGGCGCAAAAATGAAGCAACTTTGTGCGAAGAATTCATCCCACTTATCGCACAAGCCCTGCAAATCTTTGTTCCGACAGAAATCCGAAGTTTCCGAAACTTATTCCAATACCTAATGCAGCTTTCGACACAACGGACTTTCAACCTGGTTATTGATGAATTTCAGGAATTCTATACTATTAATGAATCCATATTCAGCGATATGCAAAATATTTGGGACCAATATCGGAAGTCCTCACACATGAATTTAATTGTCAGTGGTTCCATCTACTCTCTTATGCAAAAAATTTTCCAAAACAACAAAGAGCCACTCTTCGGAAGAGCCGATAACATAATCAAGTTGTCAGCTTTCAGTCTCTCTGTTCTAAAAGAAATCATGTATGAATATGCCCCGACACATTCGAATGATGATCTTTTAGCACTTTATACTTTTACTGGCGGGGTGCCTAAATACGTGGAACTTTTTTGCGACAACCATACGCTTCACGTGGAAAGTATGATCCATTTTATGGCTCGCGATAATTCTCCCTTTACCGAAGAAGGAAAAAATTTGTTGATAGAAGAATTCGGGAAAAATTACGGAACCTACTTTTCTATTTTAAGTGCAATTGCCGGAGGCAGAAATACACAAGCAGAAATTGAGGCAGCACTAGGAGAAAAAAGCGCAGGTGGCTATCTGAAACGTCTGATAGACGATTATAATATTATCATACGTCAACGTCCCATTTTAGCAAAAGAGAACTCGACGACTGTCCGATATGAAATATGCGATAATTTTATCAGGTTCTGGTTCAATTACTTCGATCGTAACCGTTCATTGATAGAAATTAAAAACTTTGTAGGGCTGCGTAATATCATAGAAACTGATTATCCAACCTACAGCGGAAAGATATTAGAACTTTACTTCAAACAGAAATTCGCTGAAAGTTATCAATTCCGCGCTATCGGGTCATGGTGGGAAACCAAAGGGAATCAAAACGAAATAGATATTGTTGCACTCTGTCTTGAAAAAAACAAAGCAGTAGTTGCTGAAGTAAAACGCCAACGTAAAAACTTTAAGCCAGAGTTGCTGGAACAGAAAGTTGAACATTTGAAGAAAAAGCTATTGCCTCGTTATACTATTGAAACAATGTGTTTGTCATTGGAAGATATGTAGTACATAGTTAGGCACGGATGACAGGTTTTCTATGAGATCAGTACCCCATCACCTGTATTCCGTGCCCAATATAATATCATTGTTGGTTTTCTTCCCGGTCTGTCCGGATAAACTCCAGAAGTCGTTCTACCGCTTCTTCTTCAGGAATATTTTTCTCTACGCACACCTTGCCTTTATAGAGACTGATTTTCCCCCGTCCTGCTCCTACATAGCCGTAGTCTGCATCTGCCATCTCACCGGGACCATTCACGATACACCCCATGATGCCGATCTTCAGCCCTTTCAAATGTGAAGTGGCTGCCTTGATACGGGCAATAGTCTTTTCCAAGTCGTAAAGTGTACGGCCGCAACCGGGACAAGATATATATTCTGTTTTGGAGGTACGGGTACGTCCGGCCTGCAAGATTCCGAAAGCAGTAGCATCAACGACGGCATGGCTCAAGTTCCCCTGATTGAACAGGAAGATGCCATCACAAAGACCGTCAAAA
The DNA here is from genome assembly GCF_000162555.1 of Bacteroides sp. 3_1_23. Taxonomy (NCBI): domain Bacteria; kingdom Pseudomonadati; phylum Bacteroidota; class Bacteroidia; order Bacteroidales; family Bacteroidaceae; genus Bacteroides; species Bacteroides sp. 3_1_23. The sequence continues at coordinate 49,306 of NZ_GG774953.1, read as the reverse complement.
ATCAAGGCTCCCATATCGGCTGCGGACTTTATCTGCAAATTCTCCGCATCATCTTCCGAATAATGCTGGAAGAAGACAACCGGATTTTGTAAACCTTCCGTCATTAGTTGATGTACCAGTGCACGGTGCTCACCCAAACGGTTCGGGTGATTGCTTTGGGAAACAATCACTACCTCCGGATGATGTTTCAGACAGGCTATCACTTCATCCGTTTGTGCCATGTAGGGCATAAACAGGAATTTAAGCTCTGCATTGCATTCTCCCATTAAAGGCAGCTGTGCATGATTGAATGCAGGCCAGCTTCCGTCTTCTCCCTGCCATACATCCGCATCAAGAATATATTCTACTCCGTCTTCCCGTTGATCGGGCAAGGTTCTTCCGGCGTAAATATAGTCCGGTGTGAATTGCGGGTTTACCTCTGTCTTCCCGTCCATGCGGTCGGCAATAACCACAGGTACATGTTCACCTCCGATATTACGGACGGCTTTTGTCTTGCGACGTTCGGGAGACAGATAATTGAATTCCGGTGCTTCCAATCCCGGGATATAAGGATGATCCTGCCTCAACAGAACATAATCCACCAGTTTACGGGCCACCGGGATTTCAGCTTCAGGAGCTTCGCTCAAAGATACCCGAATAGTATCTCCCAATCCGTCACTCAACAGCGCACCGATGCCAAGGGCGGACTTGATACGTCCGTCTTCTCCATCTCCGGCTTCTGTCACCCCGAGGTGTAATGGGAAAGCCATCCCTTCTTTTTCCATGACGTCTACCAACAGGCGGACAGTTTTTACCATGACCACCGTATTAGAAGCCTTGATGGAAATCACCACATCCGTGAAGTTTTCCTCTACACAGATACGGAGAAACTCCATGCAGGACTCTACCATTCCTGCGGGGGTATCGCCATAACGGGACATGATACGATCGGACAGAGAGCCATGATTTACTCCAATCCGGATAGCCGTGTGATTCTCTTTACAGATATTCAGGAACGGGACAAACCGGTCATGGATTTTCTGTATTTCCTGCGCATACTCCTCGTCTGTATATTCCAGTTTTTTAAAAGTACGCGCAGCATCTACATAATTTCCCGGATTGATTCGCACCTTTTCTGCGTATTGAGCAGCCACGTCTGCCACTTTCGGATTGAAATGCACATCGGCAACCAACGGAACCATATATCTCTGGCTACGCAGTCCGATATTAATGTTCATCAAGTTTTCGGCTTCTTTGATGCCCTGGGTTGTGAGGCGGACATACTCTCCACCTGCATCAACAATACGTTTCGCCTGTTCCACACAAGCCTGTGTATCCTGCGTAGACGTGTTCGTCATCGACTGGACACGAATAGAATTGGGGCCGCCCAACGGCACAGCCCCAATATTTACTTCTGTGGTTTCTCTTCGAAAATAATTGAATAGATCCATTAGTTCGTTTTATATTCAAACTTCACTTCTTTCAGTTCTTCGTTTGCTTTTACGATTTTCTTTTTCAGTCCTTCCTTGTAAGCAGCAAAAGCTTCTGCCAGTTTCTCATCGCTCAATGCCAGCATCTGGATGGCAAGGATAGCGGCATTCATCGCTCCGTTGATGGCAACCGTTGCTACAGGAATGCCCGGAGGCATCTGAATGATAGAATAAAGTGCGTCCACACCATCGAGCACGGAACCTTTTACAGGTACTCCGATCACCGGCAATGTAGTGTTAGCCGCAATTACACCGGGAAGGGCGGCAGCCATTCCGGCAGCAGCGATAATTACTTTAATGCCACGGTTGCGGGCATTCTTCGCAAACTCTTCCACAGCTTCGGGCGTGCGGTGAGCAGAAAGAGCGTTCATTTCGAACGATACATGCATATCATTCAGTAGCTGTGCAGCCTTCTCCATAACAGGAAGGTCGGACGTGCTGCCCATGATAATACTTACAATTGGAGTCATAGAATAAAAATTAAAAGCCTCTTCACAGCCCTTTCACGAAGAGAGGGGGTTCAGCTACATTCAACTTATATTAGTTATATTTCTGTTTGCACTATCCGTTTACCACGGCTTTATACGCTTCGGCATCCAGTAGATCTTCCACCGCTTTTACATCCGCCGGCTTCACTTTAATCAACCAACCTTCGCCATAGGGATCTTTATTAACCAGTTCCGGGTTTTCTTCCAATGCTTCATTTTGTTCGAGCACCTCACCTGCTATCGGCAGGAAAAGATCGGAAATAGTTTTCACTACTTCAATCGTTCCGAAAGTTTCACCGGCTTCCAACGTTTCACCAACAGTCGGGATATCTACGAACACAATATCGCCCAATTGTTCCTGTGCATAATCGGTGATACCAACGTATGCAATGTCTCCGTCAACGCGAATCCATTCGTGTTCGTTCGTGTACTTCAAATTCTGTGGAAAGTTCATAATGATTAGTTTTTAGGATTTATACTGTTTTAAAATAAAAATACTCGAAATAAGATGTTACTCACCGGATGAAGTACCAAAAGGGCACATATCAGACCGACAGCAAAACCGGAAAGCACCTCACCCAGCGTGTGATGTCCCAGAACAATGCGTGCAGAACCCAATATACCGGCAATCAAAATAAACAGGCATAGCCATCCGACCGGATTGTAACCGAACAAGGCACTGAAAGAAATCAAGCCTCCGATCACCCCACCCATTCCTGCCATGTGTTCGCTCAACTTCCATTTCAGGTTTACTGCAATGCAAATGATAGACACTACCAGGGAAGCAAGAATGATACCAGTCATATACCACGGGATATTCAGCCTACGCATCATCAGCAGGCAGAACACATACGAGATGATGGTCAGCAGAATAGGTACATAACGCTTCTTACGTTCACTCAACTCCTGACGGGCAAACCCATTGATTTTACGAAACAAGAAAATTGTAATAGTAGGTGTCAGTATGGTGAAGCAGTAAACGATTCCCAACACTATCAACTTATATTGTATCGGCATGATACGAAGATAAGAAAACAGGAATAACACCAGAAACGATAAAAACGGAATAGAAAATGGAGTAAAGACCATCGAAGTGACTCTCGCCACCTGCAACATCGTCTTATCCGCTATGATATGTTCTCTCTCTCTGTCCACTCTTCTTTGATTACTAGTTACTAATTATAAATTACAATTCTCATTCTTCATTGTCAATTATCCATTATTTCCGCAGTCTCGCCACGGGGATATTCAGTTGTTGACGGTATTTGGCTACTGTCCTGCGGGCAATGGGATAACCTTTCTCCTTTAATATATCCGCCAATTCATCATCGGTCAGGGGTTTCTTCTTGTCCTCGCCTTCAATACACTCTTTCAGGATCTTACGAATCTCACGGACAGACATCTCTTCGCCATCTTCTGTGGTATATCCGTCGCTGAAAAAGTATTTGAGCGGATAGATACCGTAATTCGTCTGTACATATTTACTGTTACTCACACGGGAGATTGTCGAAATATCCAATCCCGTACGTTCCGCCACGTCTTTCAGAATCATCGGTTTCAATAGCGATTCATCTCCTTCCAAGAAGAAAGGACGTTGCAGGTCGATAATCGCCTGCATGGTAACCATCAAGGTATTCTGACGCTGACGGACAGCATCGATAAATCCTTGTGCCGCATCCATTTTCTGTTTCAGAAACATCATCGCTTCTTTAGATTCCTTAGACTGGTTAGCCCTGTTTTTTGTATGCTCCTCCACCATTTCCGTGAAGTCACGACTCATACGGAGTTCGGGAACATTGCGGTTATTGAGACTTACATTGATGGTTCCGTCATCATACGTTTCCACAATAAAGTCAGGAACTATTTGTTGGAGATTTCTGCCAATTGCTTCTCCTAAAGAAGCACCCGGACGTGGATTCAGTTTGGTTATTTCAGTAATGGTTTCCTGGAAAGTCTCTTCATCAATATCCAGTTTCTTTATAATCTTCTCCCAATGTTTACGGGTGAATTCTTCGTAACATTCTCTGATAATCCTTTCTTCCAGATTCAAGATAGGACTGGGAGTTTTCTCTTCTTCTTTTTTCCGGCGAATCTGTATCAACAGACATTCCTGAAGACTACGCGCACCGATACCTGCCGGATCGAAGTCCTGTAAGATGTTCAATGCTTCTTCCAGTTCTTCTTCGGTCGATTCGATACCGGCATAAATCGCCAGTTCGTCGCAGATACTTTCCAAAGATTTGCGAAGCAATCCGTCATCATCCAATGAACCGATCAGGTATTCCACCAAGTCACACTGGTGCTCTGTCAGGTTGCGTTCACGCAACTGTTCTTTCAGGATTTCATAAAAAGAGGTGGAGTCGGAAAATGGAATATCCTCCGCTTGTTCATCTTTCGAACGGTTGTTCTCTTGCAATTTATAATCGGGAATATCGTCTTCTGTCAGATAGTCACTCAAAGAATCATAGTCATTGGCATCGCTATCCATGCCATCCTCTGCATTCTCGGTATCGGAATATTCATTATCCGTAGCATTCTCTTCTTTACCTTCTTCAAGTGCCGGATTTTCAAGCAGTTCAGCATGGATACGGTCTTCCAACTCTACTGCGGGAAGCTCCAACAGTTTCACGACCAGAATCTGCTGGGGCGAGAGCGTCTGTACCTGCTGTTGCGCCTGAGATTGTATTTGACGGGAACCTTGTGCCATATTCGTTTTTGCTTTCTACTGTTTCTCGCTACAAAAGTAACTTTTTAACGAGAGATTACACAGATTAGGGAGATAATTTTTAATCCTATAACACAAAATTCGTTATCTTTGTTGCACGAACTTAAAAACTAGGACAATATGTTTGCCAAAGAAACGTATATGCAGCGGAGAGCCCTGCTAAAAAAGAACTTAGGCTCCGGAGTGTTGTTATTTCTCGGAAATGACGAGTGCGGACTGAATTACGAAGATAACACATTCCGTTATCGTCAGGATTCCACTTTCCTTTATTATTTCGGACTTTCATGTGCCGGACTTTCGGCTATTATCGATATAGATGAAGACAAAGAAATTATCTTTGGTGATGAGTTGTCTATCGACGCAATCGTATGGATGGGATCACAGCCGACGTTGCACGAAAAATGCGAACGTGTAGGCGTAAAAAATCTGATGCCGTCTGCTGACATTGTAAGCGACCTCCATCAGTGTGTACAGAAAGGGAAAGCAATTCACTATCTGCCTCCTTACCGCCCTGAACATAAACTGAAACTGATGGACTGGCTGGGTATTCCTCCCGCACATCAGGAAGGTTCTGTTCCATTCATCCGTGCCGTGATCGCTCAACGCAACTATAAATCTGCAGAAGAAATCGTAGAAATAGAAAAGGCTTGCGATGTAACTGCCGATATGCATATTACAGCTATGAAAGTACTTCGTCCGGGTATGTACGAATATGAAGTGGTAGCTGAAATGAACCGGGTGGCCGAATCTAATAACTGCCAGCTATCATTCGCTACAATTGCCACTATCAACGGGCAGACTCTGCACAATCATTATCACGGAAATAAAGTGAAGCCGGGTGATTTGTTCTTAATCGATGCCGGTGCAGAAGTAGAGTCAGGTTATGCGGGTGATATGTCGTCTACCATTCCTGCCGATAAGAAGTTCACCACCCGTCAGCGTGAAGTATACGAGATTCAGAACGCCATGCATCTGGAATCCGTAAAGGCTCTCCGTCCGGGTATTCCTTATATGGACGTATACGAACTGTCAGCCCGCGTCATGGTGGACGGTATGAAGACGCTCGGATTGATGAAAGGAAATACCGAGGATGCTGTACGCGAAGGTGCCCATGCGTTGTTCTATCCGCACGGACTAGGTCACATGATGGGATTGGATGTACATGATATGGAGAATCTGGGAGAGATATGGGTAGGTTACAACGGTCAACCGAAGAGCACACAGTTCGGTCGCAAATCGCAACGCCTCGCTATTCCATTGGAACCGGGTTTTGTACACACGGTAGAACCGGGTATTTATTTTATTCCGGAACTGATCGACATGTGGAAAGCAGAAAAGAAATTTACCGATTTTATCAACTACGAGATAGTGGAGACTTATAAGGACTTCGGTGGTATCCGCAATGAGGAAGATTATCTGATTACAGAAACCGGTGCCCGCCGATTAGGCAAGAAGATTCCTTTGACACCGGAAGAGGTGGAAGCTTTAAGATAAAAAGCCTCATCAAAATAAAAGAAGAACCTTTCTTCTATTCAAAATCAATAGCGGAAGCTTTTCATCCGGATGAAAAACTTCCGCTATTTTTGTCAAAGTACCAAATAGTCCATCTAAAATCACATTTTTTCTACCCTTCTTTTCCCGAATCTTGCGTAATATTGCAACAGAATTAAAATAATTCACTTTTTAATGATATAAAAACAATGAATAACACCATGAAGAGACTACTTTTATCTGTATGGCTATTGTCACTTTCCTTACTGTCCGCCGTAGCTGAAAACTATCCTTATAAAAGCGATGTGCTTTGGGTCACCGTACCCAATCATGCCGACTGGCTTTATAAAACCGGAGAAAAAGTAACTGTAGAAGTACAATTCTATAAATACGGCATCCCCAGGGATAATGTAACCGTCACTTATGAAATTGGCGGTGATATGATGCCTGTTGCCGATACAAAAGGAAGTATAACTTTAAAGAATGGCAGGGGGGTGATTCCTGTGGGCACAATGAAAGAGCCGGGATTCCGCGACTGCCGCCTGAAAGCAACCGTAGATGGAAAGACCTATTCACATCATATCAAAGTAGGATTTTCACCGGAGAAACTTCACCCATATACAACCATGCCTTCCGATTTCAAGGAATTTTGGGAAAAGGCTAAAGCGGAACAAAAGGAGTTTCCCCTAACGTATACCAAAGAACATGTCGAAAAATATTCCACTGATAAAATAGACTGTTATCTCGTAAAATTGCAACTGAACAAACGTGGACAATGCGTCTACGGATATTTATTCTATCCGAAAAAAGAAGGAAAGTTCCCGGTTGTCTTATGCCCTCCGGGAGCAGGAATCAAAACCATCAAAGAACCTCTACGCCATAAATATTATGCGGAACAAGGATGCATCCGTTTTGAATTCGAGATACACGGCCTCAACCCGGAAATGAGTGAAGAAGAATTCAAAGAAATCAGCAACGCTTTCAATGGCAGAGAAAACGGCTACCTGACCAATGGGCTCGACAGTCGTGATAATTATTATATGAAACGGGTATATCTGGCCTGTGTACGCGGTATCGACTTTCTAACTTCCCTACCGGAATGGGATGGCAAAAATATAATCGCACAAGGAGGTAGTCAGGGAGGCGCTCTGGCATTAATCGCTGCCGGACTGGATGAACGGGTGACAGCTTGTGTCGCCAATCATCCTGCATTAAGCGATATGGCAGGCTATAAAGCCGGACGTGCCGGCGGATATCCTCATTTCTTCAGGAATTCGGTAGATATGGATACTCCTGAAAAAATAAAGACAATGGCCTATTATGATGTTGTGAACTTTGCGAAATTAATCAAAGCAGATACCTACATGACATGGGGATTCAACGATGATGTATGTCCTCCGACAACCAGCTACATCGTATACAATGTACTAAACTGTCCGAAAGAAGCACTGATTACTCCCATTAATGAGCATTGGACTTCCAACGATACCGAGTATGGACATCTGCTTTGGATAAAGAAGCATTTAAAGTGAAGTTTTAATCATTCCATCTGGATGCGGGCAATTCTTTTTTCCCGTAACCTTTTTTCCAGGCATACGCTTTCCTCTTCCTGAGATAAAGCGTATCGCCACAATGTTTCATCGCCTCCCAATTAAAGATAGAATGGTGACAGATGATCTTTTCAAACCAATAAAGTATGTGATAAGTCACGAATGGTAACACCATCCACCACCATGAAAACAGTAACGATAAAATAAGTGCTGGTATCAGGGTTAAAGAAAAACATTCCCAATACTGTCTGGCATGAATTCGGAGTTCCATATCTTCCCAGACTTCCAGATATTTATAGCGGGTAAAGAAAAACCAGCCTAACATAAAATAGTGCTTCTTCCCTTTTCCTAAGAACCACTTTGCTAAAAGACTATTATAAAAAATCATATTCACATTTTTTTTGTTGCATGTAGTCCCTTCTTAACAGCAAAAGTAATTAAAGGTTCAATATTTTAAAGTTTTGCATAACAACCATAACATTCTTTCCCTAAATATCACTCAAATATTGTTTATTTTTGTGTTCCCTTGCTTCACTACAACAAAAGGTTTATTTGTATTTTCTGCAAAGGAAACACAATTCACGAATATATCCTAATTTTTCTGCTTAATATTTAAAGCTGCTTCCTCCTAAAAATTCACGCAACAAAGAAGTAGGCGGAATTTCTTTATCCTGTACCGGAACAAAATATTTGATAAACTTCAACAATCGGTAGGCTTCACAATATTCAGGACAGTTACGCGGAACACCCATCAGAATAGGCTCAGCGTGTAAACGAAGTACGGCAAACTCAAAAAGTAGCGCTGAATTAAACATGACATCAGCATTTTCCTGATAAGGGAATATCCATTTGTCTTCACCGGCACGTACACTAGGCCAGCGTGATATGGTTTCACGTGCAGAATATCCCCGATAATTAAAGTCGCGGATGATGCGACGCAACAAACGGTTGTCAGTAGTTGGAATCCAGTTATGGTCATCCAACGAAATAGTAGTCAATGCTGAAACATAAATCTTGAATTTCCGTTCGGCTGGTATATGCGGTGTCAGTTCCGGATTTAAGGCATGAATACCTTCCAGAATCAGAATTGTATTATCTTCTATTTTCAGTTTATCACCTTTATATTCCTTTTTGCCAAGAGAGAAATTAAAACGTGGCAATTCCACCTCCTCGCCACGAAGAAGCGCCTGCAGCTGTTGATTAAACAATTCCAGATCGAGCGCATAAAGTGATTCATAATCATAGTTTCCGTTTTCATCCAAAGGGGTTTCTTCACGGTCTACGAAATAATTATCCAAAGAGATCGGGAATGGCTTCAAGCCATTTGTCATCAGCTGAATAGAAAGCCGTTTGCTGAATGTTGTCTTTCCCGAAGAAGACGGGCCGGCAATCAATACCAGTTTTACCCGGTTACCGTTCTCGCCACGATGGAAGATAGTATCGGCTATCTGCGCTATCTTTTTCTCCTGCAATGCTTCCGCCACATTAATCAAGTCAGTGGCATGTCCTTCTTCACAGGCAAGATTAAAATCTCCGGCATTATTAAGCCCCATGATATAACTCCAATTCAGATATTCCTTAAAAACATCCAGCATCTTCTCCTGCTTCACAACTTCTTCGAGCATACTTGGGTTTTCACGACTCGGAATCCGGAGTAGCAACCCATCATAATACTTCACGATATCGAACAATTTAAGATATCCGGTGCTGGGAAGCAGATTACCATAATAATAATCAATTGTATCACCCAATGTATAATAATAGGTATAAAGAGAACCGGAAGTTTCAAGTAATCTCACTTTATCATTCATCCCCCGCTCGCTGAAAACCCGTACCGCTTCCGCCGTATGACATTCAATGCGGTGATAAGGAATATTTTCCGCAATGATCTCCTGCATCCGTTGCTTGATACGCGTCACATCTTCGAGTTCAATGGGGCGTCCAATCCGCAAATTGCAGAAATAACCTTTTGAAACAGGATGTTCCACAAACAATTTTCCCTCGGGAAAGAGTTCCGTGACAGCCTTAAACAAGACAAAACAAAGCGAACGGACATAAGTACGCATACCGGACTGATCTCTCACATCCAGAAACTCTACATCCTTATTATTATATACTCTGAAATTAAGTCCCTCGGAGCGATTATTGACCTTGGCACTCACTACTTGATAAGGAAAATTAAGATTAAAACCGTAATAAATATCCAAAAGTGAGCTTCCGATAGGGAATTCTTTGGAATTATTGTTATTTTTGCAACATATTTGTAACATCTGTTTCATCGAGTTCGTTAAAAGGTGAATAATTTGGGACTAATATACTTATAATCAGATTGAGAACAAATAACCATTAAAAATATTATAGATGGAATATTCTTTTTATGATTTTTTAAAGCTCATAGGCTCATTGGGACTCTTCCTCTACGGAATGAAAATCATGAGCGAGGGCTTACAAAAGGTCGCGGGTGATAGATTGCGAAGTATTCTAACGGCAATGACCACCAACCGGGTAACGGGAGTTCTAACAGGAGTGTTGATTACAGCCCTTATCCAGTCTTCTTCAGCAACGACGGTGATGGTCGTTAGTTTCGTGAATGCCGGGTTACTTACACTTGCCGAATCCATCAGCGTTATTATGGGTGCCAACATCGGTACTACTGTAACTGCTTGGATCATTTCAATTTTCGGATTTAAGGTCGATATGGCTGCTTTCGCTCTTCCCCTCTTAGCCATTGCCCTCCCGCTCATCTTTTCTGGAAAAAGCAACCGCAAGTCCATCGGTGAATTCATTTTTGGTTTTTCTTTCCTTTTCATGGGGCTCTCTTATCTGAAAGCAAACGCCCCCGACCTGAATGCCAATCCGGAAATGCTTGCCTTCGTACAGAACTACACGGATATGGGATTCTTTTCCATTATTCTGTTCTTGCTCATCGGTACAATATTGACCATGATTGTGCAAGCCTCTGCAGCTACCATGGCAATCACATTAATTATGTGTGCCAACGGCTGGATCAGCCTGGAACTGGGAGCAGCACTCGTATTGGGAGAAAACATCGGAACGACTATCACGGCCAATCTTGCCGCACTTACAGCCAACACACAGGCTAAGCGGGCAGCATTGGCCCATTTTGTTTTTAACGTGTTTGGGGTCATTTGGGTATTGATTGTCTTCCATCCTTTCATGGATCTAGTAAACTGGGTAGTAGACACCTTCTTTCAAAGCAGTAATCCAGAGGTTGCTATTTCCTACAAGCTATCTGCTTTCCACTCTATCTTCAATATCTGTAACGTATGTATCTTGATATGGGCTGTAAAACTGATTGAACGTACCGTATGCGCTTTAATCCACCCCAAAGAAGAGGACGAAGAACCTCGCCTGCGGTTTATCACTGGTGGTATGCTTTCCACTGCTGAACTTTCCATCCTTCAGGCACGTAAGGAAATCCATCTTTTCGCAGAACGTACCCACCGGATGTTCGGCATGGTGCAGGATCTGTTGCATACGGAAAAGGATGACGATTTCAATAAGCTGTTCAGCCGGATAGAGAAATATGAAAATATCAGCGACAATATGGAACTTGAAATAGCCAACTACCTGAATCAGGTATCCGAAGGCCGTTTGAGTTCTGAAAGTAAGTTACAGATACGCGCCATGTTGCGTGAAGTGACAGAAATTGAAAGTATTGGCGACAGCTGCTATAATCTGGCACGTACCATCAACCGGAAACGTCAGACTAATCAAGACTTTACCGAGAAACAATATGAGCATATTCATTTCATGATGAAGCTGACTAACGATGCACTTGCCCAAATGATTGTGGTAGTAGAAAAACCGGAGCATCAGAGCATTGACATCAACAAATCCTTCAACATTGAAAACGAAATTAATAATTATCGTAATCAACTGAAGAATCAGAATATTCTGGATGTGAACAACAAAGAATATGATTATCAGATGGGAGTTTACTACATGGATATTATCGCCGAGTGCGAGAAACTTGGCGACTACGTAGTGAATGTAGTAGAAGCCAGCAGTGATGTGAAAGAGAAAAGAGCTTCTTAACAGATAAAATAAAGAATAAAAAAGGAGAATCAGTAGTATCAATACATACCTGATTCTCCTTTTTATATCTAATAGTATCTTTTATAAAATCAATTATATACGTATGATTCAGCCAAACGCCAGAACAATGTAGATTCCGGAACAGTAGTTGTACGAAGCACTTTTGCAGTCCCGCCTTCTGAGGCCGGATTTATATTGGCAAAAATATTCCATCCCTTATTAAAAGAGCAGTTACTATAATAGTATGATTTGTCACTGCCTGTCAATGTAAAAGAACGGTCGGCATACTGATAACTCACCAATGTAGCTTTTCCGGCAGAAGACCCTTTACCCGACCAGTTGGAAATAGCAATTCGCCCCACCCTTTTATTTCCATTAAAAACAAAGAAATCTCCTAACGTCGCCACAAGAGCGTCCGCATCATCTGAGGTTCCGGTCCAGTAACCACCCATACCATTACGCCGGTCTACTGTCTGAAGCTTTTCCGAAGGAAAACTAGTGGGAAGTGTCATTACTATTTGCCCGTTCTCATAAGGAAAGCTAAGAGTCTCAATCACTTGCCAATCAACACCCGTCACTTTCACCTCAACCCGGTCAAATGTGAAGTCCGCAGGTATATTCTGTATATCTTTTACTACAAGCGTGCTATAATCCGGAACATCCAGAGCAGGAGGTTGCTCTTCATTCTCATCGTCGCTACAACCAGCCATCAAAAGGCTGAATATCAATAATACAAAGATTACAGGGTATGATAGATACCTTAGATCGGTTATGACGGTTGCTCTATTATACATAACTTCCGATTTTTGCATCAAAGATATCACATTTATAATCAGCAGAATAATTTCCAACCATAAAAATAAAAAATGACCGGGTATATATTTATACACCCAGTCATTCTCCTCTTAATAATTCTCTCTCTTGGTTTTATCCTTCGTACGGTTCAAAGTCTTCTTTTCCGACTCCACATAATGGACAAGTCCAATCATCAGGAATATCTTCAAATGCTGTTCCTGGTTCAATTCCACTTTCCGGATCTCCTTGTTCGGGGTCGTAAATATATTCACAGACCGTGCAAATGTACTTTTTCATAACGTTCGTATTTTTAATTGGTTTTCTAAATAATATAACACAAATAGCAAGATATTTGTTCAACACTATTTTTAAACTAAAGAAAAAAACTATCTTTGTAGTCATATTATCAAGCTAAAACAACAATATTATACTATGCTTATAGCACTATTGTCTACCTTAATAGTTTTATGCGCAGTCCTACTAATCAGTTTTTTATTGGAACGTAGGAAATGTCTGCGGATGCAACAACGATTGTTCCGTGAATCCAGAAAGTTGGAACGCACCAGCCATATTGCCGGCGCCATCTTGAAAAATGTGCATGCCTTTATCCTATTAATAGACAATGATTTCAAGGTACTGAAGACTAACTATTACCAAAAAACCGGAACCAGAAAAGGAACAGAAGAGAAAAGAGTGGGCGACTTGTTGCAATGTCGCAATGCATTGGCAGCCGAAGGAGGTTGCGGCACACATAGTTTCTGCGGCTCTTGCCCGATACGTACCGCCATACGACAAGCCTTCGAACAGAGACGAAACTTCACGGATCTTGAAGCCACTTTATCCATAGTTACATCTGATAATACTACCGTGGAATGTGATGCAGTAATATCCGGTTCTTACTTCCTTCTGAATGAAGAAGAGAACATGGTAATCACCGTACACGATGTTACCCGCCGAAAACAAGCTGAAAAGGAGTTACGGCTAGCCAAAGAAAAAGCAGAAAAAGCCGATATTTCAAAATCTGCCTTTTTAGCCAACATGAGCCATGAAATCCGTACCCCTCTCAATGCTATTACCGGATTTGCAGAGGTATTAGGCAGTGCAACTACAGAAGAGGAAAAGGCCCAATATCAAGAAATCATAAAAATGAATGCCGACCTCCTGATGCAACTGGTCAACGACATTCTCGATATGTCAAAAATCGAAGCCGGAACATTGGAATTTGTGCAGACAACAGTTGACTGTCAATCAGTTACTTTCAGATTTACAACAACTTTTTCAAATGAGAGTCGATGACGCCGGAGGAAATATACAAATTATAGCGGAATCATCCCGTTCTTCCTGCATGATTCAAACAGATCGGAACCGGGTGGCACAAGTGCTTTCAAACTTTGCCGGCAACGCCATTAAGTTCACCCATAAAGGTAGCATCCGCCTCGGCTATGAAACTAGAGATACCGAGCTTTACTTTTATGTCAAGGATACCGGAACCGGAATTCCAGCAGAGAAATTACCGGATGTATTCGAGCGTTTCGTGAAACTGAATAAAGATAAAAAAGGAGCCGGACTGGGACTTTCCATATCTCAAACTATTGTCGCCAAACTTGGCGGTCAAATCGGAGCGGATTCCGTAGAAGGTGAAGGCTCTACATTCTGGTTTACAATTCCTTATCGGTCATGTGGTAAACCACGCTAACAAATTCGACTTCATAAAAAGTTTTAATTAAACATTCTATCACAATTTTATGTTGTATTTTTGCGGTTCAAACTAAACGCATGTATCTGCATGAGTACAAATAAAAATGACTATTATCATTTAGGACTTACTGATGACGAAGTCCTACAAAGCAGGGAGAAAAATGGTATTAACCTGTTAACGCCCCCCAAGCGTCCTTCTCTCTGGAAACTTTATCTGGAAAAATTTGAAGACCCGGTTGTCCGTGTATTATTAGTAGCAGCCGCTTTCTCATTAATTATCTCCATCATCGAAAACGAATATGCCGAAACAATCGGAATCATAGCCGCTATCTTATTGGCTACCGGAATCGGTTTCTTCTTCGAATATGATGCCAGTAAGAAGTTCGATCTGCTGAATGCAGTCAATGAAGAAACTCTGGTAAAAGTGGTCCGAAACGGACGCGTACAGGAAATCCCTCGTAAAGACATAGTGGTAGGTGATATCGTCATTCTGGAAACAGGTGAAGAAATTCCCGCTGATGGAGAGTTGCTGGAAGCTATTTCTCTGCAAGTGAACGAATCCAATCTGACGGGAGAGCCTGTTATTAATAAAACTACTGTAGAAGCTGATTTTGATGAAGAAGCGACTTATGCCTCCAATCTGGTGATGCGTGGCACTACAGTGGTGGATGGACATGGTACCATGCGCGTGCTGCATGTGGGAGATGCTACTGAAATCGGAAAAGTAGCCCGGCAGAGTACAGAGGATAACCTCGAACCCACCCCGCTGAACATACAGCTCACCAAACTCGCAAATCTAATCGGAAAGATAGGTTTCACCGTTGCCGGTCTGGCTTTCCTTATTTTCTTCGTGAAGGATGTAGTGCTATATTTTGATTTCGGTTCGCTGAACGGATGGCATGAGTGGCTTCCGGTTTTCGAACGGACACTGAAATATTTTATGATGGCAGTTACGCTGATTGTAGTAGCTGTGCCTGAAGGATTGCCAATGAGTGTCACGCTTAGTCTGGCATTGAACATGCGTCGTATGCTTTCCACCAACAATCTGGTGCGGAAAATGCATGCTTGCGAAACAATGGGAGCCATCACCGTGATTTGTACGGATAAAACCGGTACACTGACTCAAAATCTG
Source organism: Bacteroides sp. 3_1_23 (assembly GCF_000162555.1). Lineage (NCBI taxonomy): Bacteria > Pseudomonadati > Bacteroidota > Bacteroidia > Bacteroidales > Bacteroidaceae > Bacteroides > Bacteroides sp. 3_1_23. The sequence goes on along the minus strand of NZ_GG774953.1, from coordinate 33,899 downwards.
ATGCAAGTGCACGAACCCAATTTCTATGGTATAAAAAATGGCAGTGACTTGTCTGATGACGATATTAGCGCACTTATCGCAGAAGGAATCAGCGCCAATTCAACAGCTTTCCTTGAAGAATCAACCAATGGAGAAAAACCCAAAGGCGTAGGAAATCCAACCGAAGTGGCTTTATTACTCTGGCTAAACAAACAGGGAAGAGATTACCTGCAACTCCGCGAACAAGCTCATGTTCTCGATCAACTCACCTTCTCTACCGAACGGAAATTCATGGCAACTCTTGTTGAATCTCCATTGATCGGCAAAAAAATACTTTATATAAAAGGAGCTCCTGAAATTGTTTTGGGTAAGTGTAAAGAAGTTGTTCTGGATGGACGGCAAGTGGATGCGGTAGAGTATCGTTCTACAGTGGAAGCACAACTGTTGAACTATCAGAATATGGCTATGCGTACACTTGGATTTGCATTCAAGATTGTCGGAGAAAATGAACCGAACGATTGCACGGAACTAGTTTCAGCCAACGACCTCAATTTCTTGGGAGTAGTTGCCATCTCCGACCCGATTCGTCCGGATGTACCTGCTGCGGTTGCAAAATGTCAGTCTGCAGGTATCGGCATCAAGATCGTGACCGGTGACACTCCGGGAACTGCCACAGAAATCGCACGCCAGATAGGTCTTTGGAACCCTGAAACTGATACGGAACGAAATCGAATCACCGGTGTCGCATTTGCCGAATTGAGCGATGAAGAAGCACTGGACAGAGTGATGGACTTAAAAATCATGTCCCGCGCCCGTCCGACAGACAAACAACGTCTGGTACAACTGCTTCAACAAAAAGGAGCAGTGGTAGCTGTAACCGGAGACGGAACGAATGACGCTCCGGCTTTGAATCATGCCCAAGTAGGTTTATCGATGGGTACAGGTACTTCTGTAGCCAAAGAGGCTAGTGATATTACATTGCTCGACGACTCTTTCAACAGTATCGGAACCGCTGTTATGTGGGGACGTTCACTGTATAAGAATATCCAGCGTTTCATCGTTTTCCAGCTAACGATTAACTTTGTGGCATTGCTTATCGTTCTGCTAGGCTCCGTAATCGGTACGGAACTTCCGCTGACTGTAACACAAATGTTATGGGTGAACCTGATTATGGATACTTTTGCCGCTTTGGCTCTTGCCTCTATTCCACCCAGCGAAACGGTGATGCTTGAGAAACCTCGTCGCAGTACCGATTTTATTATCAGTAAGGCAATGCGGTCTAATATAATAGGTGTGGGCTCTATCTTCCTCATCGTATTGCTCGGAATGATTTATTATTTCGACCACAGTACGCAAGGAATGAATGTACACAACCTGACTATTTTCTTCACCTTCTTTGTCATGCTGCAATTCTGGAATCTGTTCAATGCCCGTGTATTCGGTACTACCGATTCGGCATTCAAGGGACTTTCCAAATCGTATGGGATGGAGCTTATTGTACTGGCTATTCTTGCCGGACAATTCCTCATCGTACAATTCGGTGGAGCCGTATTCCGCACGGAACCGCTCGACTGGCAAACCTGGCTTCTTATTATAGGCGTTTCGTCCACGGTGTTATGGGTTGGAGAACTTGTTCGCCTTGTTCAACGTATTATTCACAAAAAAGACAGAAATGAAAAGTAAAGGAATAAAAAACCTTCTTATTGATTTGGGTGGTGTACTTATCAATCTCGACCGCCAACGTTGCATTGAGCACTTTCAGAAGTTAGGGCTCCAAAACGTGGATGCATTGCTGGATATCCAGAACCAGGACGGACTCCTGATGCAACAGGAAAAAGGATTGATAACACCTGCCGAATTCCGTGACGGAGTTCGTAAAATGATAGGCAAAGCAGTTAGCGACAAACAAATAGATGCAGCCTGGAATAGTTTCCTGGTAGATATACCCACACAAAAACTGGATTTATTATTAAAATTACGTGAGAAATATGTCGTCTATTTATTGAGCAATACCAACCAAATTCATTGGGAATGGACATGTGCTCATTTGTTTCCTTACCGCACCTTTAAGGTGGAAGATTATTTTGAAAAAACGTACCTCTCTTTTGAAATGAAAATGGCCAAGCCCGAACCGGAGATATTCAAGGCAATCATAGAGGATGCCGGTATCGAGCCGAAAGAAACGCTTTTTATTGATGACTCTGAAATGAACTGTAAGACAGCCCAAAATTTAGGAATTTCTACCTATACAGCGAAAGTAGGCGAAGACTGGAGCCATCTTTTCAACCTCAAATAATTTTAGAGATATGCAGATTATACGTGACACATCGGCAATTACCCCGGAACCCTGCGTAGCTACCATCGGTTTCTTTGATGGAGTACATGCAGGACATCGCTATCTGATTCAGCAAGTGAAAGAGATAGCCGCCGCCAAAGGTCTACGCTCTGCATTGGTTACTTTTCCCGTTCATCCCCGAAAAGTGATGAATGTGGAGTATCATCCGGAACTTCTGACTACCCCCGAAGAAAAAATAAGTCTGCTTGCAGACATCGGGGTAGACTACTGCCTGATGCTTGATTTCACTCCGGAAATTTCCCGGCTCACTGCCCGGGAGTTTATGACACAGTTGCTAAAAGAGCGTTATCAGGTAAAATACCTGGTTATCGGCTATGACCATCGTTTCGGACATAACCGCAGCGAAGGTTTCGAGGATTATGTACGTTATGGAAAAGAAATTGGCATAGAAGTAATTCGCGCCAAAGCGTATACCAGCAATATAGAAATAGGGAACGAACCCAACATTCCGGTGAGCTCTTCCCTGATCCGCAAACTTCTTCATGAAGGAGAAGTTAGCCTGGCCGCCCATTGTCTGAAATATGAATATTTCCTTGACGGGATCGTAGTAGGCGGCTATCAGGTAGGCAGAAAGATAGGTTTCCCAACGGCCAATTTACGGGTGGATGATCCCGATAAACTGATTCCTGCCGATGGCGTATATGCCGTATGGGTAACATTTGACGGGAAAACGTATATGGGGATGCTGAATATAGGTGTCCGCCCGACGATTGACAATGGTCCGAACCGGACGATTGAGGTGAATATCCTCCACTTCCATTCTGACATATATGATAAATTCATCCGGCTTACTTTTGTTAAACGGACACGTCCCGAACTGAAATTCTCCAGTATCGACGAGTTAATAACACAGCTCCATAAGGATGCTGAAGAGACAGAAACAATTCTTAAAAAATAGATTCTTATGCAAAAGTCATTTATGAGCATCTCTTTGGTGGTAATAGCTATATCCATGTTAGCTATGTTTATCTATAGTTTCTTTACCACTAAATAAAAAACCATGAAAACGGCTATCAAATTAGTATTAATAGACCTTCTCATTGCACAGATTGTCGCCCCTATCCTGATTATGATTCCCTGTACGATCTATTTGTTCGTCACCACGGGAAATCTGGATAAAGTCACTCTGACGCAAATGATTATGATCCCGGCACAACTAGCCGGACAGATTATGATGGGTATTTATCTATGGAAAGCCGGTTATATCAGTAAAAAGAAGACAACATGGTCACCCGTATCAGCTCCATTCCTAATTTGTAGCGGACTAGCTATTCTCACCGGTGGTTTTCTGGTATCCGCACTGATGGGACTGCTAGACTGGATACCCAACATCATGGAGCAATCTTTCGACATTCTCCAATCCGGTTGGGGCGGTATTCTTGCAATAGCTATCATCGGTCCTGTACTTGAAGAACTGTTGTTCCGCGGAGCCATTACCAAAGCTTTGCTGCAACAATACAACCCGACGAAAGGCATCCTCATTTCAGCACTTCTATTCGGTGTCTTTCACATCAATCCGGCCCAGATACTTCCGGCATTTCTGATTGGTATCCTGCTGGCATGGACATACTATAAAACCGGCAGTCTGATTCCCTGTATACTCATGCATATATTGAATAACTCCTTAGCAGTATATCTTAGTATCAAATACCCCGAAGCAGAAAATATGGACGACCTGATTAACGGTACCCCGTATCTCATCGTCCTATTCGGGTCAATCCTCCTGTTTATCGGTATCATACTGACCATGAACCACCTGACTTCCCAAAAGCAGCAATAAAAAAGGGAAGTTTTTACTTCCCCTCTTTCGCTTTGAATGCTAATGCATACATTCGTATTTGTTTTACCATCGACAGCAAACCGTTGCTACGCGTTGGCGATAGATGCTCTTTCAGTCCGATCTTGTCTATAAAATAAAGATCTGCATTTAAGATTTCATCAGGAGTATGTCCGGAAAAGACTTTAATCAACAAGGCAATAATCCCCTTTACAATCAAAGCATCGCTTTCTGCTTTAAAAACGATTTTACCATCCACATCATCCGCTTGAAGCCATACCCTGCTCTGGCATCCTTCAATCAGATTTTGTTCCGTCTTATATTTTTCTTCAAGTGGTTCCTGCTCATTCCCCAGATCAATAAGTAATTGATAACGGTCCATCCAATCGTCGAAGTCACTGAATTCCGCAATCACTTCATCTTGTAGTTCATTAATTGACATTATAGTAATTATTTAATTAGACAATATACCAATGTGCGAATAGCAGATGCCGTATTTAAAACCGGCATATCAATCTATCAACACCTTATTATATTATTTCTCAATTCTATTATTTCTCATTATAAATCACTTCCAATACCGTCTGACCGACTGCTTTCAACGTATTCTTATCAATATGTTCCATATTGTCATTGACAGTATGCCATGTCGGGGTAAAATCACCTTCCTGATTGTAGGGAATGATATCGATCGTTTTAATACGTGCCAGACGATTTATGAACAGATGGTCGTCTGTTACAAATCCTCCGTTTCCATCCATGAAAGTCTTTCCGTAACCCGCTTTCTTTGCCGCTTTCCAAACCTTCTTATTTATGTCCGGAGCAAATTCTTCCGAATACCCTTCTTTCATAAACACACTGCCTTCACCTCCTACCATATCGAGCAGGATACCAAAACGTGCATTATATCCTTGTACATGAGGATTACGTGCCCAATACTGCGATCCCAGACACCAGAATTCCTCCTTATGCTTTCCTGTATAAAACTGTGGCGCACCGTAGTCCTCTGCATCCAACAGAATGATATCAATCCCCAATTCCGGTTGTTGCTGATTGACCAGACGAGCTATTTCGAGCAAAGCTCCTACCCCACTGGCACCATCATTTGCACCCAGAATCGGAGTTTTATGGTTCTTCTCGTCAGGATCGTTATCAGCCCATGGGCGTGTATCCCAATGTGCAAACAAAGCGATTCTCTTTTTACTTTCCGGCTTATAAGAACCGATAATGTTTCTCGCTTTCAACAACGTACCGTCATAAGCAATCAAATCAGCATATTGATTAGTCACTTGAGCACCGAAAGCCTCTAATTGACTGGCAAGGTAATTGCCACAGGCAACATGTTCTTTAGTGTTAGGAACACGAGGTCCGAAATCTACCTGATTCTTTACATACAAATAAGCACTATCCGCATCAAACTGAGGTACATTCACAACTGTCTTTTCGTCTTGTTCACTCGTACTATTTGCCTTGTTACCTCCACCGCAAGAGAATGCTGATAATAACAAAAAGGCACTCATTAATACTATCATAGTTTTCTTTTTCATCGTCCTTTTATCTATTAAAGCCTCAAAATTAGTCATTTTCACCACAGCATCGTTCAGATGGAATGGATTATTAACATATAAACTTTAGTTCCACATTTTTCTTTCCCACCACAAGCTCTACTTTTGCACCGTTGATAAGCGGGAGATTATGAGTCACATGCCCCACCGGGAAATTGAAACAGACGGGATAATCATACTCTTTTACTAAATCTGCCAAAGCAGCATACAGTTCCTTGCCCAACGAACAGTCCTCTTCATATTCTGTAAATTGACCGATAATCAATCCGGACAGTTTTTCTAACACGCCCCCCAGTTTCAAATTATACATCATACGTTCGATGGCATGCGGACGTTCGCTAACATCTTCAATAAACAGTATAGTGCCTTCCGCCGGAATATCATAAGGAGTGCCACGCAAACCGTAGGCTACCGCCATGTTACCGCCATGCAAAACGCCTTGTGCCGTCCCCTGCTTGTTCAGTTTATGCTTCTCGCACATGTAAGAAGGAATATTTCCCAATAGAATATCCTTCAGATAGTTCGCACAAAGATCGTCTTCCGGTTCCACCGTAAGATGACGTGCCATCAATGAATGAAGGGAAGCATATCCATTTTTCTGAAACAGATTGTGCAAAGCGGTTATATCGCTAAAGCCCAGTAACCATTTCGGATGTTCACAAAAGGCCGTAAAATCAATTTTATCGATCAAATGTACCGCCCCGTACCCTCCACGGCTGCAAAGAATAGCCTTCACTTTAGGGTCGTCCATCGCATCCTGCAAATCTTTCAGCCGCTGCTTGATTGTCCCGGCATATCTTCCGGATGAACTTCCGGCATGCTTTCCTATAGCCACTTTCAAGCCCCATGATTCCATCCGTTTCTTGGCTCCTTTTAGGAATTGTTGGTCTATCTTACTCGAAGGTGATACAATAACCACTTTATCACCTTTCTGCAAAAAGGGAGGAAATTGAATATCCATATATGTTCTTATTTTATTGACTTTCGTTGATAAAAACGTACCCAGTCCACTTCCATTTCTACCGGAAGATCCTCGGGAGAGACTGCTCCCACCCACGAGCCTCCCAACTGCATATCAATCAGCAGATAAAATGGCTGAGTAAAAGGGAATTGTCCTTCTTCTTTCGTTTGTATGCGGGGGTAAGTAAACGTATGCACATCATTGACATAAAATGAAAGACTGTCCGGATACATTTCGACTACAAAAATATTGTAGCGGTCAGGGTGAATCACTCCCATAGAATGTGATACCGGATGATCCTTGATCCCCAGCGTATAAGTGTAATGGGAATGAACTGTCTGATAAGCAATAGAATCGTTATTCAAACGTTCCATGATATCAATCTCACCGCCAGATGGCCATGCCGCTCCTTCAGGCAACATCCAGATGGCAGGCCATGCTCCTCCCGCCGCATTCAACTTGGCACAAATCTCAATACGCCCGTTCGTAAAAGCCTTTTTGCCTTTTGTATACACACCGCCTGTCAAATAAGGGGCAGTGTCATTGCGTTGGGTATGATTGACAATACCTCTCAACACCAGTTTGCCTTTACGCATGGCATAGCAGGAATCAAAGTCTGTCATATAGTTATTCCAGTCTGACTTACCTCGTGGAATCTTGCTCCAGACCTGTGAATCGAAACTCTTTTTCTGATTAAAGTTCTCTTCCCAGATCAAAGACCAACCGGAAGACGTCTTGCTGCTTTTACAGGAAACAAGCGTCCAACAAAGGAGAATTAAGCTAAGAAATAATAGATTTTTAAACTGTTTCATGGTGCTTTTATTTTATTGGGGGATTTATTTGCAAAAATACAGGAAAAAACGGTTCCATGCACATCCAACAGCCAAAACAAATAAAATATAGCAAAATGTTACATAATGGATGTAATTTTTCGGGTTATAATCATTATTTTTTCAATCATTTTTCTGATATTTGCTAAAAATCTAACGTTATGGAACCTATTCTAAATTTTGCCCAGTTAACGGCTCATCTTAAAAAACTAAACCATAGAAAACGAATTGCCGTGGTCTGTGCGAACGATCCTAACACTGAATATGCCATCTCCCGTGCTTTGGAAGAAGGGATTGCAGAATTTCTGATGATTGGAGATTCTACCATTCTGAAGAAATATCCCACGCTCAAACAATATCCTGAATACGTAAAAACCATCCACATAGAAAATCCGGATGAAGCGGCGCGCGAAGCTGTCCGCATTGTGCGTGAAGGAGGAGCGGATATTTTGATGAAAGGGATTATCAATACGGACAACTTACTGCATGCCATACTCGACAAAGAAAAAGGTTTGTTACCGAAAGGGAAAATCCTCACGCATCTGGCAGTAATGGAAATTCCTACTTACCATAAACTGCTTTTCTTCTCGGATGCCGCCGTCATTCCGCGTCCTACTTTACAGCAACGTATAGAAATGATTTGGTATGCTATCTGCACCTGCCGTCACTTTGGTATCGAACAACCGCGTGTCGCATTGATTCACTGCACAGAAAAAGTGAGTGCCAAGTTCCCTCATTCACTAGATTATGTGAATATCGTAGAACTTGCCGAAGCGGGAGAATTCGGAAATGTGATTATTGACGGCCCGCTGGATGTACGTACTGCCTGCGAACAAGCAAGTGGTGATATTAAAGGGATTGTATCTCCTATCAACGGACAGGCAGATGTCTTGATATTCCCGAACATTGAATCGGGTAATGCATTCTACAAATCCGTCTCTTTGTTTGCACAGGCAGAAATGGCAGGATTGCTGCAAGGTCCTATTTGCCCTGTAGTACTTCCATCGCGTAGTGATTCCGGCTTGTCCAAATATTACAGCATTGCAATGGCATGCTTACAAGTGTCAGGAGATTGCAAATGCAGAAAACAAGTCAGCCAAGTCACCGGCTCATCATTCTAAATTCACCACTAAAAGCCTACTATTCATGAAAATTCTGGTTATCAACCCCGGTTCTACTTCTACTAAAATAGCAGTTTACGAAAATGAAACTCCGCTGTTTGTCAGTAATATAAAACATTCTGTAGAAGAACTATCCGCTTTTCCCGAGGTGATAGACCAGTTTGAATTCCGGAAAAACCTGGTGTTACAAGAATTGGAAAACAATAAGATACCTTTTTCTTTTGATGCAATCATCGGACGCGGCGGTTTAGTGAAACCGATACCGGGCGGAGTGTATGAAGTAAATGAGGCCATGAAACGTGATACAGTGCATGCTATGCGTACCCATGCTTGTAACTTAGGAGGATTGATTGCCAGCGAACTGGCCTCCACATTACCCGACTGTCCGGCTTTCATTGCTGATCCGGGAGTGGTGGATGAACTGGAAGATATAGCACGCATTACAGGTTCTCCCTTAATGTCGAAGATCACCATCTGGCATGCATTAAACCAGAAAGCAATCGCCCGCCGCTTTGCCAAAGAGCAGGGAACCCAATACGAAAATCTGGATTTAATTATCTGCCATCTGGGAGGTGGCATCTCTGTCGCAGTCCATCACCACGGACGAGCCATTGACGCCAACAATGCATTGGACGGTGAAGGTCCTTTCTCACCGGAACGTGCCGGTACACTTCCCGCCGGTCAACTGATCGACCTATGTTTTAGCGGTCAACTCACCAAAGACGAATTGAAAAAACGTATCTCCGGACGCGCCGGACTGACCGCCCATCTAGGTACAACCGATGTTCCCGCCATTATACAATCTATCGAAGAAGGAGATAAAAAAGCGGAACTGATACTGGATGCCATGATTTACAATGTTGCAAAAGCGATAGGAGCCAGTGCCACCGTACTTTGTGGGAAGATAGATGCCATCCTTCTGACAGGAGGTATCGCCTATTCGGACTATGTGATTTCAAGACTGAAAAAAAGAATCTCTTTCCTGGCTCCCATCTATGTTTATCCCGGAGAGAATGAAATGGAGTCGTTAGCATTTAATGCCATAGGAGCACTAAAGGGGGAATTGCCGATACAAATCTATAAATAGGCGGGCGCACAAAAAGGCTATTCAGTTACCAATCACCAAGCAATCTGATAGTTTCTGTTTCTAATTGGAAACGGCTAACTGCACAGCATCATTCACAATGCCTGCTAATATAAAGTCTTGAACACATAAATGGTACGACAAAAAACAGTAATACAAATAATAACAGTAAGGTATATTTGTCTATTTCACATAGATAGTTGAATAACATAGTAAAAAAACACTTTTGCGATAGTTTCTTTAGCGGGGTTAATAAAAAAGCGCCTATTAGCCATCGCATTAACCACGATTTTAACCACGACCTTAACCACGAAGCTATACTTTTGTCATGTCTCAACTCGTTGGAACATTCAACATTGGCAACACATGAAAACGCTGTGATTACTTCGCAAGCTATAAACTCAAAAAGAAAATTATGAAGAAATGTTGGTTATTATTTTTAGTGCTTAGTTGCACGTTTCTTGCCCAGTCCAAAGACTGGACACAATACGTTAATCCGTTAATGGGAACACAATCATCTTTTGAATTATCAACAGGTAACACCTACCCCGCCATTGCCCGCCCTTGGGGAATGAATTTCTGGACCCCACAGACCGGAAAAATGGGAGACGGATGGCAATATGTCTATACAGCCAATAAAATCCGTGGATTCAAACAAACTCATCAGCCCAGCCCATGGATAAACGATTACGGACAGTTCTCCATTATGCCGATGGTGGGTAAACCTGAATTCGACGAAGAAAAGCGGGCTAGTTGGTTCGGACACAAAGGAGAAGAAGCAACTCCTTATTACTACAAGGTATATCTGGCCGAATATGATATTGTCACGGAGATGTCTCCGACCGAACGTGCTGTTCTCTTCCGGTTCACTTTCCCGGAAAACGCACATTCGTATATTGCAGTCGATGCATTTGACAAAGGTTCTTTTATTCAGATTATCCCAGAAGAAAACAAAATTATCGGTTATAGTACACGCAATAGCGGAGGAGTTCCCGAAAACTTCAAGAACTATTTTATTATTCAATTCGATAAGCCTTTCACCTATAAAGCCACTGTAAATAATGGAAATATTCAAGAAAATGCAACCGAACAGACAACTGACCATGCAGGAGCCATTATAGGTTTTAAAACTCAACGTGGAGAACGAGTACATGCACGCATCGCCTCTTCCTTTATCAGCTTCGAACAGGCTGCAAGAAATATGAAAGAATTAGGAAATGACAATCTAGAGCAGATAAAACAAAAGGGACAGAAAGCATGGAACCAAGTACTGGGAAAAATCGAAGTGGAAGGAGGAAACCTCGATCAATACCGCACTTTCTACTCCTGCTTATACCGTTCGTTACTTTTCCCCCGAAAATTCTACGAACTGGACGAAGCCGGAAAACCTGTTCATTACAGCCCTTATAACGGGCAAGTTCTACCGGGATATATGTTTACCGACACCGGATTTTGGGATACCTTCCGGTGTCTTTTCCCATTACTGAATCTGATGTATCCGTCGATGAATAAAGAAATGCAGGAAGGGCTCATCAATACCTACAAAGAAAGCGGATTCTTCCCCGAATGGGCCAGCCCCGGACACAGAGACTGCATGATAGGAAATAATTCGGCTTCCGTACTGGCAGATGCTTATTTAAAAGGTATTAAAGTAGAAGATGTGAAAACTTTGTACGAAGGGTTAATACACGGAACAAAGAACGTACATCCCACCGTATCTTCCACAGGAAGACGCGGATACGAATATTATAATAAGTTAGGCTATGTCCCTTATGACGTAAAAATCAATGAAAACACAGCCAGAACTTTGGAATATGCCTACAATGACTGGTGTATCTATCAATTAGCCAAAGAATTAAAGCGACCGGAAAAAGAAATACAGCTCTTTGCCAAACGGGCGATGAACTATAAGAATGTATTCGATAAAGACTCCAAGCTCATGCGAGGAAAAAATGAAGATGGAACATTCCAATCTCCATTCTCACCATTGAAATGGGGAGATGCATTTACCGAAGGAAACAGCTGGCACTACTCATGGTCTGTATTCCACGATCCACAAGGATTAATTGACTTAATGGGAGGAAAAGATATGTTTATCACTATGCTGGATTCTGTATTTTCCGTACCTCCTGTCTTTGATGAGAGTTATTACGGGCAGGTTATTCATGAGATTCGTGAAATGACAATCATGAATATGGGGAATTACGCGCATGGCAACCAACCAATCCAACACATGATCTACCTATACAACTATGCCGGTCAACCCTGGAAAGCGCAGTATTGGCTACGCCAGGTCATGGATAGAATGTACACACCGGGCCCTGACGGATATTGTGGAAATGAAGATAATGGGCAGACTTCGGCATGGTATGTTTTCTCCGCATTAGGTTTTTACCCCGTATGTCCGGGAACCGACGAATACGTCGTTGGAGCTCCTCTTTTTAAAAAAGCAACCTTACATCTTGAAAACGGTAACAGCCTCATCATCCGTGCAACCGATAACAACAAGAAGAATATGTATATTCAAACAATGAATCTGAACGGCACAGAATATAAAAAGAACTATCTACGCCATGAAGACTTATTAAAAGGAGGAAACATTAACTTCCAAATGGGAAGCCAGCCCAATTTAAACAGAGGAACGGAAGAGGAAAGCTTTCCTTACTCCTTCTCTAAAGTCCTAAAAAAGATTCGTTAAATTCATAAAAAACAAGAGACTGTTTAACTAAGTCTCATGTTGATAAGTTTGCCTCTATTATGGGAATCCATAGCAGAGGCAAATTTTATTCTTCAAGACTTATTAGGGATATTCATTAAAAGGAAAAAGTGATCTCCTTATTCATCAACGTTTCAAAAATCAGAAAAAGATAGAGGAGCCACACACCTTATAGCAACATGTATGCTACTTGTCTCTTAAGAAAGAGTTACCTCCTCCAATAAAGCAAGCTCCCAACTACGCCAAACAATAGTAATTAACTTCAACTCACCTTTCGCCCTGGCTTCTGCCACTAGTTCGTCTTCACTATAACGAAGCAACTGACCACGTGCCTCATCGGCAAGGATACGTATTTCTTTTTCCGAAGCACCGGCTTTTGCATATTTCACCTCAAGCAGATAGGTGAAAGGAGGCAGTACAGGAACCGACGGACTAGGTTTGAAGAAGAAATCTGCAAAACCCTTATTCAATTCGTATTCCGGATAGAGCTGATAATAACGATACATTCCTAAATAGGCAAGCAAGAAGCCTTTAATGTGCGCTTCACCTTCAATATATTCACGGATACGACTTTGCTCACGAACAGCATTGGCGATAAAATCGAACAAAGGTTTCCAGTCTCCCCTGAAAGCCATATTCTCAAATAAAGCACTCATCCTGTTCATGTCAATTTTAAAGATATCATGCTTGATGTAGCCTTGTATCAAGAAATTAAACAGTTGTTCTCTTACAACCAAATTCGGTACATGTAAAATGGGTCTTCCCACCATGTCCACACCTTTGATGGAAAGAAGTCCGAAATAGAATAATAAAGACTTGAAATTACTGGGGTCCGTCATCTCCAATGCAGAGAAATGAGTAACGATGTCAGTAGTGATTTCTCCTTGCTCGGCTATTTCCTTTATAACGGAAAAATTCTCTCCCAACCCGTGATCTAGCTTTATCAAGTATGCCAACTTGTTAAAGTCAGTGCGAATATTGGGATCTACGATTTCTTCAGGCTTTTCCCCATGCAAAACAAAAGACTTCATAAAATAAAGTACCATATCAGAATTAAACATACAGTCCACCAATCTACTTCTACTAAAGCAATAATTGTCATAATTAGGTTTCATCATGACAACAGTTTCATCTACAGATTGCATCAACACTCCTTGTTCTTTATAATAAGTCAGCATTTCACGCAATTCTTTCTCACTAAAACCAACTAAATCATTAAACCAAGGATCAGTCGTTATATTGGTTCCGATGTTAAAGCCACTAGTCACATCATCCATCGTCACCGGACTCACTCCGGTAATAAACAACCGTTCAAGAGCGGCTCCGGTTCCGGTAGTGGCAGATTTTATCACGTTAAAGAAGCCACGAATAAAACCTTCGCCATGCGTTGCTTTCCTATAAAATTCCGTACCGTAAGTCGAAAGAATGGTATTGGTGAAATTATCATATTCATCAATGAGTAAATAAATACGAATATTTTTCTTACGGGTAGCATAGGAATTAATCGCAGACAGAAAAGCACCGGGTTCTTCTTGTATTTTCTCATCAAGAACATCCCAAATTTCTTTTCCTAACAAATCTTCATACTTAAAGACAAAATCTTTAAGTTTGCTACAACAATGCAGCTTAAACGATAGTTCTACTTCATTGACATTGGAACTCACTTCCGAAAAATTAAATCGCATGATGAGAAACTGATTGTGGAGCTTCGTCGGATGCTGACCTATGTATAGCTGACCAAACAACTCGTCAAACTGTTCAGCATGATTTACGTCATAATAGGCCTCTAACATAGCCAAAGTCAGACTCTTCCCAAATCTACGGGGACGTATCAGAAACAGATAAGGCGGTTGCATCTCTATTTTTTCAATGAACATTGTCTTATCTACATAATAATAATTCTCTTTCTGAATTCGGCTAAAATCAGTTATTCCGTAAGGTATTTGTTTCATCATATTGCGATTCCTTTCAATTTATCTGTCCCTTATTTCTGCAGACTTTTTTCAATATTCTGCAAACGGCGTTCTAACGCAGCATACTTTTCATCCTTTTCTTTTAAAAGACGCTCGTAGAGTTCAGTGATTTTGTCGATAGGATTGAAGTTGTTAACTCGACTATCATTAATACTATCTTCGGTATCAGACTTAACTATACCCATGCTGATGTTTGCCCCACCTGCACTTTGTTCTGAATTATTCACCGTATTATTTTCAAACACCACCGTCTGTGCATCCTCCTCCAAAGTCTTGAGATAATCGAAAGGGACATTCAATGCACGTGCAAAACGTTGCAACATCTCATCATCAATCACTTTCATCTTCTCATATTTAGAAACAGCAGGTTGTGAGAGATGTACTAATTCACTCAAACCCTCCTGGTTCATATCCTTTTCAATACGGGTACGACGTATATTGCGTCCGTGATGGACTCTCCCAATTGTCAATTCTTCTGTTTCCATTTTTATTTTCTTTCTTTTTAAAATCCAACAAATATACAAATGAAAAGTTTCGCTCGAAGCAAATATACGAAAAAAACGAATAGATGTGATAATATGGATAAAAGGAATATTACAACCTGACAAATAGAATAAAATGAATACTTCAAACAGCGCATAATGTGTTAAATTATCACGAACTTTACCGCACGAAAGGGCAACAAAACAAAAGAGCTTACGGACATGAAAAGAATATTGACAAATAAAGAATACAGGTTCATAAAAGGGCTCAAAGAATTGATGATTAAATACAATGCGGTGATCTCTACAGATGCGCAAGGGAAAATTGAGATTGTGGTGAATGAAGACAACGAATCATTTGATTTTGAAGCAGAAAGCACGATCTATTTAGGAGCTTGTTTTTCAGATTATGAGTTAAATGAATTACTGGAAAAGAACTTCGCACACATAAAACGAATAAAAGAGGAGTATAAAACAAACTTGTAAACGGATCTATATAATCGAAAAATCATTAATCCTAATCTCTATATAAACACCCCACCGGTTTCTTTAAAACCAACGGCCTCTTCCTTTTAAAGGAAGGGGTCGTTCCTTTAAAAGGAACGAGGCTTTGGTTTTAAAGGAAGAAAAAACAGCCTTATTTGCAGGTATATTTGCCTGTATCATAAACTTTTTAAATAAAAAAGCTCTTTCAAAGAAATTTTTCTCATATCTTTGCGACGTGTTAAGTTAATAAATTGATTAAGGTCGATTTTTGACTGTTTCGAATCGGGAAGTATGGGGGTACTTTCCGATTCTTTTTTTGGGGAGGATATAACAAGGTGTCTTTCATCTTTTTAAAGGTTTTAATAAACTGAATAAATCTAATATATACTAACTCTATATATAAAACAGTTCAACCCCGGATGATACTAATAAAAAAAGAAGGCTGTTTCAAAATTGAAACAGCCTTCTTTATATATAGACGCTATCGCGTTCTTATTTCTTTTCTGGTCTTGGCATCAACACTTTTCTTGAAAGTTTGAATTTACCAGTTTTCTGGTCAACATCAATCAGTTTTACTTCGATTTCATCACCTTCCTTAATTCCAGCTTCTTCTACTGTTTCCAGACGCTTCCAATCAATTTCAGAGATGTGCAGCAAACCATCCTTGCCCGGCAAGAATTCGATGAATGCACCGTAAGGCATAATAGAACGAACTTTACCTTTATAAACTTCGCCCACTTCAGGAACAGCAACGATTGCTTTAATCATGCGCATTGCATTATCAATACATTTTTTGTTTGTTCCGGAAACTTCGATGCGTCCCATACCATCAATTTCTTCGATAGTAATCACAGCACCGGTTTCTTCCTGCATACCTTGGATGATTTTTCCACCAGGGCCGATTACAGCACCGATAAATTCTTTAGGAATTGTCATCGTTTCAATGCGTGGAGCATGTTCTTTCAGGTCAGCACGTGGTTCAGCGATTGTTTCAGTAATCTTACCCAGAATGTGCATACGTCCTTCTTTTGCCTGATTCAAAGCACGTTCCAGAATTTCGTAAGACAGACCGTCTACCTTGATATCCATCTGGGTAGCCGTAATACCATCTTTTGTTCCCGTTACTTTGAAGTCCATATCACCCAAGTGGTCTTCGTCACCCAGAATATCAGACAATACAGCATATTTTTCTTCGCCCGGATTCTTAATCAATCCCATAGCGATACCTGATACCGGTTTCTTGATCTTCACACCAGCATCCATCAATGCCAATGTTCCGGCACATACAGTAGCCATAGAAGAAGAGCCGTTAGATTCGAGAATATCTGAAACCACACGTACTACATACGGATAGTCAGCAGGAATCTGTCCTTTCAAAGCACGCCAAGCCAAGTGACCGTGACCGATTTCGCGACGACCTACACCACGTTGTGCTTTTGCTTCACCTGTAGAGAAAGGAGGGAAATTATAATGCAATAAGAAACGTTCTTTTCCGTGTTCCAAAACATCGTCGATAATCTTCTCATCCAGTTTTGTACCCAGAGTAACAGAAGTCAATGACTGTGTTTCACCACGAGTAAAGATAGCAGATCCGTGAGGGCCAGGCAGAGGACCTACTTCACACCAGATCGGGCGGATTTCGGTAGTCTTACGACCATCCAGACGCTTACCTTCGTCCAAAATAGAACGGCGCATGGCTTCTTTTTCTACATCGTGGTAGTAACGGTCGATCAATGCAGCCTTTTCGTCCAACTCTTCTTCAGAGAATTGAGCTTTGAATTCTTCGCGGATCGCTTCGAAAGCAGCAAAACGTTCGTGTTTGTTATTGTTTCCGGAAGCGGCAACTGCGTAAGCCTTGTCGTAACATGCTTCGCGAACAGCCTTGCGCAAGTCTTCGTCGTTTACTTCGTGGTTGTATTCACGTTTTACAGTTTTTCCAACCTCTTCAGTCAACTCCATCTGCGCTTTGCAATGAATCTTGATAGCTTCGTGAGCCACTTTCATTGCTTCCAGCAATTCAGCTTCAGATACTTCATGCATTTCACCTTCTACCATCATGATGTTCTCATAAGTAGCGGCTACCATCAAGTCCATGTCAGCTTTTTCCAGTTGTTCAAAAGTAGGATTGATAACGAACTGACCGTCGATACGCGCTACACGCACTTCAGAGATCGGTCCGTTGAAAGGAATATCTGAAACGGCAAGTGCTGCAGAAGCGGCAAGTCCTGCCAATGCATCCGGCATATCCACACCATCAGCAGAAAAGAGGATGATGTTCACATATACCTCTGCGTGATAATTATCGGGGAATAAAGGACGAAGAGCACGGTCGACAAGACGGCAAGTGAGAATCTCATAATCAGAAGCTCTACCTTCTCGCTTGGTGAAACCACCGGGAAAACGGCCGAATGCCGCAAATTTTTCTTTGTACTCTACCTGTAAAGGCATAAAATCTGTTCCGGGAACTGCATCTTTAGCGGCACAAACAGTAGCTAACAACATGGTGTTTCCCATGCGGAGCATTACAGAACCGTCTGCCTGTTTTGCCAACTTTCCCGTCTCGAGCGTGATGGTTCTTCCATCAGGTAACTCGATTGTCTTAACAATTGGGTTAATCATAAAAATTGTTTTATCTATACTTTTTCTTTCAAAATTCCTGCAAAGATATACATTTATCGTGGTAATTAGGTGGAAATGAGGTAAAAAGTTAGTGGCGAACTGATTTTTTTTCAAAATTAGGATGAAGAACACAGCAAAATGCTTTGACTAATCTCGAAAAGAAGTATATTTGCATCTCGTTAATAACACACACTATATGAAAAAGGTTACTTTTGCAGCGCTCGCCGCACTTACTATTACTGCTTGTAGTTCCGGCCCTAAATTCCAGGTGAACGGGGATGTATCAGGAGCCGACGGTAAAATGCTTTATCTCGAAGCTTCCGGTCTGGAAGGTATTGTTCCGCTCGATTCAGTGAAGCTGAAAGGGGAAGGTACATTCAGTTTCAAGCAGCCTCGTCCCGAGTCACCCGAATTTTACCGTTTGCGGATTGACGACAAAATCATCAATTTTTCTGTAGATTCTATCGAAACGATTCAAATCAAAGCTCCGTATGTGGATTTCTCTACTACTTATACGGTGGAAGGTTCGGAAAACAGCAATAAGATAAAAGAACTGACGTTGAAGCAGATTCGCCTTCAAAAAGAGGTGGACAATTTACTGGCATCCCTGCGCAGTAACGGAATAGGACATGATGTGTTTGAAGACAGCCTGGCAACATTGCTCAACAACTATAAGGAAGATGTCAAAGTGAACTATATTTTTGCTGCTCCCAACACGGCTGCAGCTTACTTTGCCCTGTTCCAGAAGCTCAATAATTATCTGATATTCGATCCGTTGAACAATAAAGACGATGTGAAATGTTTCGCAGCTGTTGCTACGAGCCTCAACAATGCGTTTCCTCATGCGGTACGTTCCAAGAACCTTTATAATATTGTAATCAAAGGAATGAAGAACACGCGTCAGCCGCAAACAAAAGCTCTGGAAATTCCACAGGACAAAATCGTAGAAACCGGTATTATCGACATTGCCTTGCGTGATGTGAAAGGAAATGTGCGCAAGCTGACCGACCTGAAAGGCAAAGTCGTTTTGCTCGATTTCTCTGTATTCCAGTCGCCTGCCGGAGCTCCTCACAACCTGATGCTCCGCGAACTATATAATGAATACGCAAAACAAGGACTGGAAATATACCAAGTATCTCTCGACGCGGACGAACACTACTGGAAAACAGCGGCAGATAATCTTCCATGGGTCTGTGTGCGCGATGGAAACGGAGTTTACTCTACCAACGTAGCCGTATATAATGTTCGTCAGGTTCCATCTATCTTTTTGATTAATCGTAACAACGAATTGAAGCTTCGTGGCGAAGACATTAAGGATTTGGAAGCAGCTGTCAAGTCATTGCTCTAAGTTGTTATAATTTAGCATATTTCATTTAAATATGTTACATAGCATCTTTTTTCACTTGACACGTATCACTTAAAAGGCTATCTTTGCAAAGAAATAATGAAAAGAGGGTTCCAACATGGCTCATGTTGGAATTCTTTTTTGTTTATATGACCATTTAAAACAATTAAAGGAGGAAAACATCATGGCTTATATGTCAGAAGAAGGTTACAAGAAACTGATGGCGGAACTGAAGGAACTGGAAACAGTGGAACGCCCGAAGATCTCTGCGGCAATAGCCGAAGCCAGAGATAAAGGAGACTTGTCGGAAAACGCTGAATACGATGCAGCAAAAGAAGCGCAAGGTATGCTCGAAATGCGTATCAACAAACTGAAAGCTACCATTGCAGATGCCAAAATCATCGATGAATCTAAATTGAAAACAGATTCCGTACAGATTTTAAGTAAGGTGGAACTGAAGAATGTAAAGAATGGCATGAAGATGATTTATACCATCGTTTCAGAAAGTGAAGCTAACCTGAAGGAAGGAAAGATTTCCGTTAATACCCCGATTGCACAAGGTCTGCTTGGCAAGAAGGTGGGTGATGTAGCAGAAATTACTGTTCCACAAGGTAAAATTGCACTGGAAGTAGTAAACATATCAATTTAACGTAAAGGCAGGTCTCCATGTGAGGCTTGCCTTAATTTATCAATAAAAGTTATGGCAACAATATTCAGTAGAATCATCGCAGGAGAAATCCCCTGCTACAAGGTGGCAGAAAACGAAAAGTTTTTTGCTTTTCTCGATATCAATCCATTGGTAAAGGGACATACATTGGTAGTGCCCAAACAGGAAGTAGACTATATTTTCGATTTGAGCGATGAAGACTTGGCTGCTATGCACGTGTTTGCAAAGCAAGTAGCCTGTGCCATTAAAAAAGCATTCCCTTGCCAAAAGGTAGGCGAAGCTGTTATCGGACTGGAAGTACCCCATGCACATATTCATTTAATTCCTATTCAAAAGGAATCGGATATGTTGTTTTCGAATCCGAAACTGAAATTGTCGGATGAAGAATTCAAGTCCATAGCGCAAGCAATCAACTCCTCTCTATAAAACATGATGATGAAATAATGAAAGGCATTCCGTGATGGAATGCCTTTTTTCTTTACTTTTCTTTACTTTCGGCCACTTCAACCAGGTAAACTCCAATACAGATAAAAATGATTGCAAATGTCTGCGTCCAGCTAAAACGGTCTTGTCCGAGAGCAAGGGAAGCAATGGTCGCCACAATCAGAATCAGATAACCGTAGATAGCGACGACCGTTGTCTTCAGATATTTCAAACCGACAGGCAGCAGCATATAACTGATAGTGGTTGGGAAAATCAATACGAACATCAGAATAAGGAAAGGCGTCCAATGGAACGGCATGGAGAATACCGGGGCATCAAATCCTGTAATAAACGTGACTATAATGGCAGACACGGCAGCACCGGAAAAGGTATATCGCAACATCGTTATCGCTCCAATGGCCGTGAGGATGCGCTGACTAAGAATCAGATAGACAGCATACACCACAGAACTTAGAAGACAAAGCATATTCCCCGTAAAAGCATCAGAGGCCAAATCATCGCTTTGCTGGGTTAGGATGCAAACCAACGCTCCTATCAGACCGATAGAAATTCCTATTATTTTTTTAGCGCCCGCCTTCTCCTTATAAAAGAATATCATGATAAGAAAAACCCAAATAGGCTGGAGACTGGTAAATATGGAACTGGAGACAGGAGTTGTTTTACTCAATCCGGCCAGATAGAGAAACATAAAGCCGTAAAGTCCCAAAGCCCCCAACAGAAAGAGGAGCCATTTATCTCTGGTTGACGATTTCTCCGGAGGCATAAACCACCCGATCACCCAAAAAGCAGCTGCTGCAAATGTGCAACGGAGCGTGGCTCCTGTCAATGGACTCATCCACAAAGGCAGAAGATACTTTAAGGCATTCATATTTAAACCGCTAAATACTTTCGAGACAGCCATGCTAAGATTGGCTTCCAGTTTCTTATTCTTCATTTTCTATTTTAATTGGTCGTTAAACAAAAAGGTATTACGGCGCCGATATGCCCAGAAAAGAGTAACAATAGTTATCAGAAGATTAAAGATAAAAGGAAACTCCTGTGATTGGGTATGGAATATCCACTGGAAAAAATCGACAATAAAGGGATAAAGCAAGATAGCCAGATAATTCATCATCATCACAAACGCCAAAGCCAATGTGGTCTTTTGCGGCAGTGCGGTCTGGGTGGTCTTATCATAAAGCATAGGTTGAATAATGCCATATCCCAAACCAACCAGGATACATCCGGGAATAATCAGCCATTCGATCGGAGCTATCCAGATTAACAACAATCCCAATGCCATAGACAGGAGGCTGTATGCTTTTGTACGTCCTTTCAGCAGGGCTACAATCTTGTCCAGGCAAAAACCCGGAGCGGTGATGGCCAGAAAGAAAAGCGAAATCATCAATCCGGAATTGCCACTGGAAAAGTGATGCTTTTCCATTAAGAAAGGTAGATTGAAGATCACCACTACCACGATATATGTTATCACGCCATAGAAGAGCATCAACTCTATCAGATGTTTGATGTGAATACCGTACTTGCTGCCTCCTATATCTATGGAAGTAGATTGTTCGGAGGATTCGTTGTCTTTTGTAGTATCTGCAGAAGAAGAAGGTGTAAAAGCGACTTCTCCCGTCCGGTCTTCTTTTAAATGTCCTACCAGCAGAATGGAAATCAATGGGAGGAGATAGACCAGGAAAGGCAGATGCCAGCTGACTTCTGCAAGATAGCCCGTTACGGCAGTTGCTATCACTAATGTGAAATTAGTAATAGCGGAGCTTAATCCGAACTGTTTCACCCGATAGGTTCCTACAAAGTATCTGGAAACCAACCCGGTAGATAAAGGGATAATCAGACCGGAACCGATACCGAGCAAAGCACTTACCACAATTAATTGCCACATTCGATTGGAAATCAGATACAAAATACCGCTCGCGGCAAAAAGCCAGAGTCCGACCTTTAATACACGGACATAATCGACTTTCTCTGTCAGTTTACCACCCAGCAATATAAAAGGAATAATGAGCAGTGATGGCAGCGAAGTCAACATCTGTATGTCCAGATCCGTAGCTTTTGGAAATATCTTCGTAAGATCACCCAATATAGGTGAAACAGCCAGTCCCGGCAATGAAGTCAATGCCGAAATAGACCAGATGGCAATTAAAGTAATAAGAGGAATTGTTCCCCGTCCCGTCTGTATCTTCATAATGCTTATTCGTTAAAAGTTTAGGTTTGAAGAAAACAATAGTTGCTTTATAAAGTTCAAATATGCACCGAAATGAGCCAAATGAACATTTATTGAAACGCAGATTAACGCAGATTTTCGCAGATTATTAGAAGGCTGCGCCATGTTTGAGAACTTTTTTATTCTTTACGAAAATCTGCGTTAATCTGCGTTTCAATACTTATTTGCTAAAATATCAATTGATTCATAACCGTGTGGGAATGAACTAATCTTAGTTCTTCTAAAATTTAATTGGTAATATGCGATGATTTAATATTCATCATACATAAATTTATTCGTCTGACAGTTGTTGAACTTTCGTCTGGCAGTTGTTTCTTTTTCGTCTGACAGTTGTCAGACGAAAGAATAACAGCTGTCAGACGAATAAAATTATGTATCATTAGCCATAAACCCATTAGGCATCAAAAATAAATCTGCACAAGCTCGAAATTAGTTCAAAACTAGTACGATCATAAGCTTTTCCGCTAAATCACAAAAGCTCCGCTTCAATAAGGGCGTCCTCCTCCTTAATAAACGCCAAATAATGTAAAACCGGGAAACTTTCAAACCTATCTGCTGTTGTTGTGGGAAATTCGACGGGGAAAATCCCCATCGCCCTAAACCTTTAAAAAAACAAATTAGTATGGAAGATTTAAATTTCAGAAAAGGTGATGCAAAAACCGATGTATTTGGTTCAGACAGAATGTTACAACCCTCTCCGGTAGAGAAAATACCTGATGGACCTACTACTCCTGAAGTCGCCTATCAAATGGTGAAAGATGAAACATTTGCTCAAACTCAGCCCCGTTTGAATCTGGCTACTTTCGTTACCACTTATATGGACGAATATGCAACCAAGCTGATGAATGAGGCCATCAACATCAACTACATTGATGAAACAGAATATCCGCGTATCGCTGTGATGAACGGTAAATGTATCAACATCGTTGCCAACTTGTGGAACTCTCCTGAAAAAGATACCTGGAAAACAGGTGCTTTGGCTATCGGTTCTTCAGAAGCATGTATGTTGGGTGGTGTAGCTGCCTGGTTGCGTTGGCGTAAGAAAAGACAAGCACAGGGCAAACCATTTGATAAACCAAACTTTGTTATTTCTACAGGTTTCCAGGTTGTTTGGGAAAAGTTTGCACAGTTGTGGCAGATTGAAATGCGTGAAGTGCCTTTGACGCTTGAAAAAACCACTCTTGACCCCGAAGAAGCTTTGAAAATGTGTGATGAAAACACCATCTGTATCGTACCGATTCAAGGTGTTACATGGACTGGACTGAATGATGATGTCGAAGCATTGGATAAAGCTCTGGATGCTTACAATGCCAAGACCGGTTATGACATTCCTATCCACGTAGATGCCGCCAGTGGTGGTTTCATCCTTCCGTTCCTGTATCCGGAAAAGAAATGGGACTTCCGTTTGAAATGGGTACTTTCTATCAGCGTATCCGGCCACAAGTTTGGTTTGGTATATCCGGGACTCGGATGGGTTTGTTGGAAAGGCAAAGAATATCTGCCCGAAGAAATGTCATTCAGCGTCAACTATCTGGGCGCCAACATTACACAGGTAGGTTTGAACTTCTCTCGTCCGGCCGCACAAATTCTGGGACAATATTATCAATTCATCCGCTTAGGATTCCAGGGTTACAAAGAAGTGCAGTACAACTCCCTGCAAATTGCCAAATATATCCATAGTGAAATAGCCAAGATGGTTCCGTTCGTTAACTACTCAGAAGATGTTGTGAACCCGCTATTCATCTGGTATCTGAAACCGGAATATGCAAAGAGCGCCAAATGGACTTTGTATGATTTGCAAGACAAACTGTCTCAACATGGTTGGATGGTTCCTGCTTATACATTGCCTTCTAAACTGGAAGATTATGTAGTGATGCGTGTCGTTGTTCGTCAGGGATTCAGCCGTGACATGGCAGATATGCTTCTGGGCGACATCAACAATGCCATCGCCGAACTGGAAAAACTGGAATATCCAACTCCTACCCGTATGGCTCAAGAAAAGAATCTTCCGGTAGAAGTCAAGATGTTCAACCACGGTGGTCGTCGTAAAACCGTAAAAAAATAAAATGATCTATGGATAAAAAAGTAACACTCGCTCAATTGAAAGAAGTGGTACAGGAGGCATACGATCAGGTAAAGGCCAATACCGGTGGCAAGAATGCCGACTATATTCCTTATCTGGCAAATGTCAACAAGGATCTCTTTGGAATCAGTGTCTGCCTGCTCAACGGGCAGACCATCCATGTGGGAGATACTGACTATCGCTTCGGTATAGAATCCGTATCCAAAGTACATACGGCTATCCTGGCACTGCGTCAATACGGTGCTAAAGAGATTCTGGACAAGATTGGAGCCGACGCAACAGGCTTGCCCTTCAATTCAATCATCGCTATCTTGTTGGAGAACGATCATCCGTCTACCCCACTGGTAAATGCCGGAGCCATCTCTGCCTGCAGTATGGTGCAGCCCATTGGTGACTCTGCCAAGAAATGGGATGCCATCGTAGGAAATGTGACAGACTTATGCGGCAGTGCCCCGCAACTGATTGATGAATTGTACAAGTCGGAATCGGACACCAACTTCAACAACCGTTCTATCGCATGGCTGCTGAAGAATTACAACCGGATTTATGATGACCCGGATCTGTCATTAGACCTTTACACCCGCCAGTGTTCATTGGGAGTTACCGCATTGCAGCTTTCCATCGCAGCCGGTACAATCGCCAACGGTGGTGTGAACCCTGTGACTAAAAAAGATGTTTTTGATGCCGTCCTGGCTCCTAAAATCACTGCCATGATTGCCGCCGTAGGTTTCTACGAACATACCGGCGACTGGATGTACACTTCCGGTATTCCTGCAAAAACAGGTGTAGGTGGCGGTGTGATGGGCGTACTGCCCGGACAGTTCGGTATTGCCGCATTTGCTCCTCCTTTGGATGGTTCGGGCAACTCCGTGAAAGCGCAGTTAGCTATTCAATACATCATGAACAAGCTGGAATTGAATGTATTTAGCAACAACCATATCACCGTTGTTGACTAAAATTCTCTCAATCTCTTTTATAAGAAAGGTAAAGGTTACTATCTATTGATAGTAACCTTTTTCCATTCCCCTTACCCTCTTGATTTCCCGCCAATGTTTCAATACAAACGGCATCATTTTTCAAATGCTACAAATTGAACTTACCCCTGAACAACTCTAGTTATTAAAATGAGATAGCTGTTATTAACCCGGATAAGGTAAAGTTTGATTCATTCAATAACGGTTATAACAGCGTCGTGTCTTATCTCTTCTCAACAAAGATAGAAAGTAATACCTCTTTTCCACCCCTTTTCCTTCGCCGCTTATAAAGAAAAGTAATTATAGTATTAAGAAAAGTAATTCATCTTTGGTTTTCAACACTTTACCGTCATCATCACTTCATCTGTTTTTTCATCTTATCCGCAAGCACATTATGATGTGCTTGCTTTCTGTACGGCTGCTTTTTCTGCCAATTCTTTTTTCTCGGAAGCCTTTTTCTCTAGTTCCTCCTCTTCGTAATATTGTTTTCTACGTTTGTTAGATTGCTGAATCAGATTTGTGATATAAACCGTAAAGATAGGGAACATCATCATACCCAGGGCAGCCAACAAAACGGAAAGTACACGTCCGGTCACCGTCTGCGCTATGATATTCGAACCGACGGTAGTGACATCCATAAAAGCCCACCACAAAGCATCTCCATAACCATTCACCAAGGGATTCACCCGATGCTCAAGCACAAAAAATGCCAGACTGGAAAAATAGACCGTTGCCAACAACATCGTCAGATAAGAGACAAACAAACTCGAAGCACGATTGTAGGTCAACCAGCCGACCACAATGGCAAGCGCATATCCTCCTCTCAATAAAGGTATGAAACGGAGAAGATAGGTGATCTCATCCGAAAATATCCACCCATAATAGGCGATAATATTCTGATAAGGAATCGCCACCAATAAAAAGATAAAATGCGTCCGCAAATAACGTCCCTTATGTTTTGCCAGAAAGAACTCCAATACAAAATCAAAAAGAAACCAAAGACAGATACATAGCTGTACTTTCATATACGAAGACTGTGTATAGAAAGGAATTCCCTTAAAAGTATCTACCGAGATACTAATAACCAGGAATAGGGACATTACTAATATAATAATGTGAAGAATACCATAGATTCCCTTTTTCCCGGAAATAAAATCTGAAAGCGCTGATTTCATAACTACTTAATTTATAATAAAATGATTCATTTATAATTTAGATTGCTTAAAAACAATTGGAGAAAGCGATTGTTTCGGAAGAAGTAAATCCGGGGTTACAATCTCCCATTTCGGGGATGTTAATTAACGAACTTTGAAAGAGATTGCGGAAACATCTCACGCAAAATGTTGTTATAACACTGACTTTAAAATATTTTTCACTTAAAACCTTAACTTATGGCGAATATTAAAAATGCAGTGAAGCTGGGTGTGTTTACCCTGGCTATCATGAATGTTACGGCAGTAGTATCCTTGCGTGGACTACCAGCCGAGGCCGTATATGGAATGAGTTCGGCCTTCTATTATCTTTTTGCAGCTATTGTCTTTCTAATCCCTACATCGCTCGTTGCAGCAGAGTTGGCGGCGATGTTTCAGGATAAGCAGGGTGGTGTGTTCCGGTGGGTAGGCGAAGCCTACGGCAAAAAACTGGGATTCCTCGCCATTTGGGTACAATGGATCGAAAGTACGATCTGGTATCCGACAGTGTTAACGTTTGGTGCCGTATCTATCGCTTTCATCGGAATGAATGACGTACATGACATGTCACTGGCAAACAATAAGTATTATACGCTCGTCGTAGTACTTATCATCTACTGGCTGGCTACTTTCATTTCCCTGAAAGGTATGAGCTGGGTAGGTAAGGTTGCTAAAATCGGTGGTATGGTCGGTACAATTATCCCGGCTGCCCTGTTGATTATCTTAGGAATCATTTATCTGGCAAGCGGCGGACATTCCAATATGGATTTCAACAGCAGCTTCTTCCCCGACTTTACCAACTTTGATAATGTTGTTCTTGCTGCCAGTATCTTCTTGTTTTATGCCGGTATGGAAATGGGTGGTATCCACGTAAAAGACGTAGAGAACCCTTCCAAAAACTATCCGAAAGCCGTATTCATCGGTGCACTTATCACAGTGTTGATCTTCGTTTTGGGTACTTTTGCATTAGGTGTGATTATCCCTGCAAAAGATATCAACCTGACTCAAAGTCTACTCGTCGGCTTCGACAACTATTTCAGATATATTCATGCTTCCTGGTTGTCACCAATCATTGCTGTCGCTCTTGCATTTGGTGTACTGGCAGGTGTATTAACATGGGTTGCCGGTCCGTCAAAAGGTATATTTGCCGTAGGTAAAGCGGGGTATATGCCTCCGTTCTTCCAGAAAACAAACAAACTGGGTGTACAGAAGAATATCCTGTTCGTACAAGGTATCGCTGTTACTGTATTAAGTCTGTTGTTCGTCGTTATGCCGTCCGTACAGAGCTTCTATCAGATTCTGTCACAGCTGACAGTTATTCTTTATCTGATTATGTACTTGTTGATGTTCTCCGGAGCTATCGCATTGCGTTATAAGATGAAGAAACTCAACCGTCCGTTCCGTATCGGTAAGTCAGGTAACGGTTTGATGTGGTTTGTTGGCGGTCTTGGTTTCTGCGGATCATTGCTTGCCTTTATCCTCAGCTTCATCCCGCCCAGCCAGATCTCTACAGGTAGCAACACCGTTTGGTTCTCCGTACTGATTATCGGTGCCATTATCGTTGTTATTGCTCCGTTTATTATCTATGCTTCCAAGAAACCGTCTTGGGTAGATCCAAACTCCAATTTCGAACCGTTCCACTGGGAAGTTCAGGCTCAACCTGCCACTGTCAATGTCAGTGCAAGTAACGCTAATGCTGCCCGTCCTACCGCAACTTCTGCACATACAGGAGGAGCAACCGGGGCAAGTACAGCTAAGCCTGGTGCAACCGTTTCTAATGCAGCAGCTCCTGATGCGGCATCCTCTGGTGCCACCGCTTCCGGTGCTACTCCATCAAGCAGCAGTTCTGCTACATCCGGCGGAAATTCTACTTCCGGCAAAGCATCTCCGGGAACCGGAGACAAAGATAAGGATGCACCTAAGTCGTAAAGACTAAGTGTTCATCCTGTTCACAAAAAAGTAAGAGGCTATTCAAACAGCTTTGAACTTATAAAATTACCCTCACTACAGTGAAGTGCTCCCCTTTAGTCGGTTATAAAACCTTTGGGATGCACTTCACGGTTGTAGTGAGGGTAATTTATTTTAGAGATTTTTGCAGGCCCTCTTATTTAGAAGTATGCCAATCATCATTTAATAGATACAATACCTAGCGATTGGAGATTACTTTATTGCCTGTGACTTTATTAGTTCCGGTTTTATCACCCGTGGCAACACAAAGCTGAAAGTAGATCCCCGGTTAATTTCCGAATCAAGTTCAAGATTTCCACCCAGATTTTGGATGATCGTTTGCGAAAGAGTCAGTCCAAGTCCTGTCCCCTGCATTTCACGATCAAGTTTTATGAAACGTGAGAATATTTTTTTCTGTTCCTCTTTCGGTATGCCAATGCCTGTATCGGACACAACAAAGCAAACCTCTTCCGTTCCTTTCAGGCTGCAACCCAAACGAATTTCACCCGATTCGGTGAATTTCATTGCATTATGTAACAGGTTAGACAATACCTGAATGATACGTTCCCGTTCCGAATACATCATTATAGGTTGTATGTGTGCCTCACAAACCAATTCCACCGACGAGTTATTCAATTTCGTCTTAAAAATTCCCTCCAACTCTCTTAGTAAATCATTGGCATCAAACTCCGTATAAACAAAATCTACTGTTCCCGATTCTATTTGAGAAAGATCGAAAATATCATTCACCAGGCGCAACAAGCGTTCATTATTCTCTGCAATAACATCAGCATACATTTTTCGTTCCTCTTCACTGGAAGCCGATACCATCAAACCGGAAAATCCGACAATTGCATTTAGCGGTGTACGTACCTCGTGACTCATATTAGCAATAAAGGCAGATTTCAATTTATCAGCAGAAATGGAATGTTCTCTTTCAATAGACAGCAGCCTTTGCGCATTTTTCAGCTCCGTCACATCATAAACAGTCAACACCATATAATCTTCACCATGAATATTCAAATAAGTACCCGATACCGATACATCGCAAGGAGTCACTTTCGTTTCATCCTCACTTAATAACTTCATGGAAGCTTCCAGATTTTTAAAACTTGCTTTCTTGTAAAAAGCTTTTCCGATAGACGCACGGATACAACATAGTTTGCATTGTTCATGCTGACCACATTCACCGGCTGCAATCGCATTTCTACAATGCAGCAAATCCCCGACTCTTTTGGTAACTCCACCTACCTGAATCGGAAAACGGTTTAAAGAATAATAATTGGTGTCACAAACCACAAAATCCTTGTCAATCAATAAGAAGTAAGCATTGATGTTCTGCAAAACCAGAGCCAACTTTTTAAGTTCATTCTCTTTGTTTTCCTTCGAATGCACCTCTTTCTGGAGTGAGTGGCACTTTGCCCACATATAGATGAAGGCAGCTAACAAAACTATTATAACAATAATCGCCAGTGATGACATAGTAATAGAGTGTTTATATTGTTTTGATCGTTTCAGTGCGTAAATTTATAAAATATGTCGCATAAATAGCTGTTTATCTACATATTTATTCTAACAAAAATGCATTTATATTTCCACGAGTCAGAAATTGGTAAAAATTTCCCTTTAAGTTATTGCGGTATTAAAAAATATACTTATCTTTGCACCCGCAAACGAGAAAGGTGCCATAGCTCAGTTGGTAGAGCAAAGGACTGAAAATCCTTGTGTCCCCGGTTCGATTCCTGGTGGCACCACTTCTTAAGCAATCGGAATGTAGCGCAGTTGGTAGCGCACTACGTTCGGGACGTAGGGGTCGGGCGTTCGAGTCGCCTCATTCCGACAAAGCAAAGGGTAACTTTCTGGAGTACAGCAAGTTACCCTTTATCTTTATTTAGTTACCGGGACGAAATCGGGACGGCTATACAAAAAACACTAACCCATTATATCATGAAAAACAGAATTTATCTCTTTACAGTAGCAGTAGCTTCTTTTATGTGCATCAGTTGTACAAAGACTCAAACTACCCTCTCCGAGAATGAAAAGACAGTCAATCCTCCCATCATGGGATGGAGTTCATGGAATGCATTTCGCGTAGACATCAGCGAAGACATCATCAAGCATCAAGCCGACCTGATGGTAAAAAAAGGTCTGAAAGATGCCGGATATCATTATGTCAATGTTGATGACGGCTATTTCGGAAAGCGCGATGACAACGGAATTATGCATACCCACGAACAACGTTTCCCGAATGGGATGAAACCGATTGCGGATTACGTTCACGGCCTGGGAATGAAAGCCGGTCTCTATACCGATGCGGGCAACAGTACATGTGGCTCCATGTGGGACAATGATGCAGCAGGCGTAGGAGCTGGTATCTATGGACACGAACCGCAAGACGCCCAATTATACTTTGGCGACTGGGGTTTCGACTTTATCAAAATTGATTACTGCGGAGGAGATGCGCTGGGACTTAATGAAAAGGAACGCTACACTTCCATCCGGAACAGTATAGACAAAGTAAACAAAGATGTTTCCATCAATATTTGCCGATGGGCCTTCCCGGGCACTTGGGCTAAAGATGCAGCAACTTCCTGGCGTATCAGTGGAGATATTAATGCACATTGGGGATCATTAAGATATGTAGTCGGAAAGAATCTCTACCTGTCGGCTTATGCCGGAAACGGACATTATAATGACATGGATATGATGGTCATCGGATTCCGCAACGACAGTAAAGTAGGTGGACAAGGTCTTACTCCGACAGAAGAAGAAGCTCATTTCGGTTTGTGGTGTATCATGAGCTCTCCTTTGCTTATCGGATGCAATCTGGAAAACATGCCGGATTCTTCGCTCGAACTGCTGACAAATAAAGAACTGATCGCCCTCAACCAAGATCCGCTGGGCTTACAGGCTTATGTAGCTCAACATGAAAATGAAGGTTATGTACTCGTAAAAGATATTGAACAGAAACGTGGGAATGTACGTGCAGTAGCTCTTTACAATCCTTCCGATACCATCTGTAGTTTTTCCGTGCCGTTCTCTTCACTGGAATTTGGAGGAAACGTAAAAGTACGTGATCTGGTAAAACATAGCGATTTAGGAA
This sequence comes from Bacteroides sp. 3_1_23, assembly GCF_000162555.1. Taxonomy (NCBI): domain Bacteria; kingdom Pseudomonadati; phylum Bacteroidota; class Bacteroidia; order Bacteroidales; family Bacteroidaceae; genus Bacteroides; species Bacteroides sp. 3_1_23. The sequence continues at coordinate 1,970 of NZ_GG774953.1, read as the reverse complement.
ACTTCTCCGGTACCTTCGAACAAACGCTTCCTGCACACAGTGCCATGTTCCTCCGCATAGAAGGCGAAACACGTCTGGAACCGACCCTCTACGAAGCGGAATGGGCTTACCTACCTCTTTTCAATGACCTTGGCAAAAATCCTAAAGGTATTATTTATGCCCATGATAAGGAAGCCTCCGGCAAAATGAAAGTAGGTTTCCTTGGCGGACAACCTGAAAACTATGCCGAATGGCGGGAAGTATATAGCGAAAATGGCGGACGCTATGATATGACCATCCATTATTTATATGGCAAAGGACGACAAATAGAACTGGACGTAAACGGTATCATTACCAAAATCGACTCTTTGGGAGAGGATAACGGTCATAACCAAATCACAGTTCCCGTTGAATTAAAAGCCGGATACAACACTATTCGCATGGGTAATAGTTATAACTGGGCACCGGACATCGACTGCTTCACTCTGACAAAAGCATTGTAATAGCAATTATAAAAAAAGCCAGGAAAGTCCCTAAAAAGAAAAATTACCCTTACTACAACATAAAGAACTGCGCTCCTCAAGTTTTCTGTCTAACTTTTGGGGCGCAGGTCAACCGTAGTAAAGATTATATTATAATATCAAGGCCTTTTCGGCCTCTTTTTATTTTATAAAATTATCTTTGGGAGATAACCTTTTGAATAAAAGGCTTTAAGCGAGATTTTTCAGCGTTCGAGGTAACGATTCGGCAACCGTGCGTATTTCTGCGTTTTGCGCTGTATTTCCTCAAATAACTCACTGCAAATCTACAAATTATTTCTCACAAACCAATACATATTTTTTTCCTTTTTTTATTTGATATACCTTTCTTTCATTCAGGGAATAGATAAGGCAACACTTTTGCAGGAAATACTACCCGGAGCGTAGCGCAGGTGTGGAGATTTCCTGTAAAACCCGTAGGGCTTGGTGTTTCCGTTCTATTCCCTGTGTGTATTTTTGTATCTCAAATGAATAAAGGATTACTTTGGCACTTTGCATTTCTTCGTTTGTGTTTTCTTGTGAAGATTCAGACAATAAGCTGAATAACTCCGTCTTTACTAATTCATTCATAAGCATAATTTTTTGATGATTAATATTGATTGTCAGACCGAAGTCCTGTTTTATGCTGAATGATTTTTTATTTATGTGTTTTATCGTTCTTACTACTTTTTATAATTCTGATGGGGGGTTGTTTGCTAAATTCTTAGCTTCTTTTACAAAATGAGAAAAATCAGTATAGCCCAATTCGTCATATAAATCATAACTACCTTTGGCTCTATAGTTTTTCAATGCTGTTTTGAAGCGTAGAGCTTTAAAGCATTGTTTAGGCGATACTCCTAATACTTCTTTGAAATATCTGTTGAGAGTAGGATTTGATACTCCGACCTCTTTGCTTACAACATTTAGCTTGTAATCATGGCTATTATTAATGTAGTAAATTGCTTTTGTTACAGCTTTAAGCTTAAAGTCAGAACTAAAGATTTTCATATTACTTAAAAGCCAATTCTCTACAAACAGAACCCGCCCATCAAAAGAGGTTTTCAATTTTAGTTCGTCTATTATTTTTTGGGCACTTAGACGATACTGACACCGTATAACAAAAAGTTATAGCTCGGAGAATCCGGGCTTTTTTTATAAACAATTAAAATTAAAGATTATGGAAAAGAAAGAAGAACTTTTAGAAAGACTAGTGAATGAATTTGCAGCGTACAATAGATTAACTGCTGTTAGAATTGCAAAAGAGAATTTAGATTGTTGGGGGAAAACTAATGAAGAAATGGCGAAAGAGATGAAATCTTCATCAGAAAGAATCCTTAAATGGGGGTATTCAACCGATGAAGATTTTCCTCTTGACCCGCCAAGAATAACAACTGTAAAAATTACATCATGCTCAAAAAACTTAGGTTGAGTAATGTTTCCTTATTAAAAACATAATATACCACAATATAGTAC
>NZ_GG774954.1:419432-570962 GCF_000162555.1 Bacteroides sp. 3_1_23 | reverse complement strand
CTCTTGCCAATTTTCTTTGCGAATCGGACTGCAAAGATAAGAACTTTATTTATTATAATCCAAACTTTTTCGGAAGTTTTTTTGTTCTTTTCTTTAAGTGGGATTCCACTTTTTCACTAAGTCAATTTTTCAAGGCTTTCTTCTCTTGGAAAGCGGGTGCAAAAGTACGCCCTTTTGGTATACACTCCAAATATATCAAACTATTTTTTCTAAGTATTTTTGAATACATTTGCTAAAGTGCTGATGCATAACGATGTTGTAGAACATATTTTTATGTATAGGGAAATTGTGTGCGGAAACGACGAGAGGGCTACACATTATTATATCACACGCGGGCGCGTAGGTGCGCCGGGAATCAGTTTGCGTTAGGGAGCAATTAAAGAATCAGTTCATTAAAATAAGAGGAAAGAAAGATAGATATAAGAGATAGTGGTTTTATAGTGGATTCCATTCCTTAGTTTGATTCATTAATATGATACTTGTATGAGAATGATACGTAGAATCTTCACTTTACTGAAAAGGATTTTTCTTTTTCATTTCTCATGTTCTCATAATATACACAATAATCAGCTGTGAATCAAACAGATAACACCATGAGAAATAAAATACAAAAGGGCATTTCTCATAGCTTTTCCGTGATTTAGTCCGTAAAATCGAGCATTTCTCATAGGGTTTAAACTATTTCTCATCTTATTCTCATACTCCGTCTATACATTTTACTCATTTCTCATACAGTATAATTGTAGTTTTTCCGGACTTTTGCCGGATTTACGATTACTCCTTTCCTTCTTCGGTTTTATTAAGCAACTTCTTGCTATTTACTACTTTCCTGTATGTTATTCACCTTATACCTTTATGTTTTTCCCTAATCATTGTTATTTCTTCCTACCACTATTCGTATCGTTGCACTCTAGTGAACAGATCGTTGCACTGGAGTGAACGGTTCTATCTACTCTAGTGAACAGACCTTTCCACTCTAGTGGAACGATTCAGATACCGGTAGGAAAACATGAGAATATCTACTCCATACACTTTCATAAACGCTTTATAATATATTATTAATCAATACATAACTGAATATGTAGCATTGAATCTATTACAATTAATTAGCCTCTTTGCCCTACGAAAGATTATGAGAAATGCCTTGAAAAGCTATGAGAAATACTTTGTTTTGTGGACAAAATGCTGGTAACACTATGAGAAATACCCTTTTGTGTTTTATTTCTCATAGTATTATATAACTGATTTGAAGATTGTTATCACATATATTATGAGAACATGAGAAATGAAAATGAAAAATCATTTGCAGGAGCTTTGATATAAATACAGGAAACTATCCACACCTATGTTTTTCGAGAAAATGATAAATCGGTTCAGTTCATATCATAGATTTATTTCGTACCTTTGCCATTCTATTTATATAAAAAGAAAAAATGAGTAAAGAATACACACTCGCAGATTTCACAGATATTTTTGATTACTCCACAGGATGGTTCAGCGACAGTAGCATTTGTAGTCTATTCTATCAGATATTCAAACGATTCCCTTCCATGAAAATGGTAAAATATAAAGTAAACCAGGATTTTCTGAAAGAAATCAAGGAACTTTATCAGCAAGATGACGCGTTCGATATATTCGAGCATGTGTACTGCAATCATTTTGAAAATGAAAAAGAAGAAGAGGAGGAAGAAGAAGATAATACATCTACAAAAGAGTTATACGACTGTATCGTTATCTGCAAAAAGAATTTGATGATCGGCTATTTTGATAATTGCGTAAAGATTGTCTATTCCAATATCGACAAGGAGGAAATCAATCAGATCAATCAGATTTGCGAAAACCACAAGAAGGAAAATGAGAAACTTAACAATCTATTTATAGTAACATACTCTCATAACTACTTCAGCCTGAAACAATCGCAAGTTAATGAACCTGCTATTCAGATTGATCGTCACTATAACGATGATTTTGTTCCCGTAGCTGCCGAGATCGAAAACTTTCTGCTGGAGGACAACAAAAGCGGATTAATCATTTTGCATGGAAAACAGGGTACAGGAAAAACGACTTATATCCGCCACCTTATCAATCTTGGAAAAAAGAGAATGATCTATATGAGTGGAGACCTGGTAGATAAACTTTCGGATCCGAGCTTTATCACTTTCATCCGCCAACAAAAGAATTCTATCTTCATCGTAGAGGATTGCGAAGAACTATTGTCAAGCCGCAACGGAGGCAACCGTATGAATGCCGGCTTAGTCAACATACTGAATATTAGCGACGGGCTATTGAGCGATGAATTGTGTATCAAATTTATCTGCACCTTTAATGCTCCATTAAAAGATATCGACGAAGCATTGCTTAGAAAAGGACGTCTGGCTGCCCGATACGAGTTTAAAGACCTGACTACTGATAAGGTTAATCAACTAATCAAGGAAGAAAGCCTGGATATTCCCGAACAGACACACCCCATGACACTGGCTGAAATCTATAATTACGAAGGAATGGATTTCTCCCAGGGAAGAAAACGGGTAGGATTCTAAAGATATTCTCCGGAATAGAATTGCCAGAGAAAAAACAGGCAATTATTATTGTGGAATACAAGTATATAAATTTTATCTACATCCGGACACGATTCGACATTTTTATACGTTTATTATACGTTAAAAGAGTTGCCCTATTATTGAGCAACTCTTTTAAATATAAAACTTCTTAAGTTCAAACTTAACTTGTGATACCTTATACGGACATATTCTTACTTATAAGTTAACGGAACTTCAAAGATATTCACTCACAAAACCTGCTATTATCCAAAGCTGAAGGGAAAAGCGCTTTCATCAGATAAAGCAATTAATCCATTTTTCCGTTGGATACAAATTTTGTTCTCTCGTGCCAACCAACCGGCGGCCAATGCTGTACTTTCTACGCTTAGGTTTAATCTTCTCGCCAATTCAGGTATTGAAATTTCACCAATTTCTTTCAGGGCATACCAGACCTTTCCGGCATTGTTCCCTACAATTGTTTTATCCATGGCTATTTTTATTAATAATTCGGTTACAATATAATCATTTTAATAATAGTTTATAACAAAACCGGCCTTTTTATTTTAGTTTTTGACATTATTTAAAACAAGAAAATCAATTTCGCAATTAACGGTTAAAAATTTGGTCATGGTTCACACCATAACACCACTGTAAGGTACATTATATATCAAAATAAATTCTCAAAACAGGTATAGGGCAACCATAGAAAGAAAATAGAAAGTTGACATTTCCGCAATATCGGACAAGTCATTTCGCTTTTTTACCAATACCTTTGCGAAGTGAAATACCAAAATTAGTTATGCAACAGAAAAAAACAACGAAAGAGGAATATCAAAAGTGCGTAAATGTTGTAGTGGAATACATCATCCAACATTTAGGAGAAGATATTGATTTAAAATCTCTGGCCAGAATTTCAAACTTTTCTCCTTTTTACTTTCACCGGATCATGAAAGCTTTTCTCGGTGAACCGATTGGTACGTTTATTGTCCGGACGCGGACAGAAGCTGCCGCACGCCTACTCCGCTACTCGGATATTCCGATTGCTGACATCGCCTACCGGATTGGTTACGCATCCCCTTCTTCATTATCGAAAGTGTTCAAGCAATTTTATGGCATTTCACCTTTAGAATATAGAAACAATAAAAACTTTGTAATTATGAAACCAGCGATTATCAGGCCAGACCTGGAACTAAAAAAAGAGATCAGAAATGTCTCCGAACGGAATGTGATTTATATCCGCCTTACAGGCGACTACAAACTGAATGATTACGGTGGCACTTGGGGCCGTTTATTCCAATTCATCAAAGAACAAAAACTGCCGATGGGAGATTTCAGCCCGCTTTGCATCTACCACGATGATCCGAAAGTGACGCCAGCCGAGAAACTGCGTACAGACGTATGCATGGTAATGCCTGTAAAGGTTGCCCCCAAAAGTGATGTGGGATTCAAGGTTATCCCAGCCGGACGTTATGCTATTTTCCTTTATAAAGGCCCGTATGACAATCTGCAAGCTGTGTACGATACGATTTACGGAAAGTATCTGCCCGAAATGGAATGTACGATACGTGATGAAGCCAGTGCTGAACGCTATCTGAACAATCCATGTGACACTCCCCCCGAAGAGTTGTTGACGGAGATCTATATTCCGGTAGAATAATCCGGATAAGGGGACGAAGGAACAGCAGTCACTTCCAGACAGGCTGTTCCCTCTTCCCTACCTGTTATTTTTCAGCATAGACGCCAATCCTGTTTCCTTCACTATCCGTGAATACGGCAAACCATCCTTTATCGTCTGCCTCAATCTTTGTTTTGGGAATGACAACTTTCCCTCCTTTCAGAAGCACTTTTTCCAGCGTTTGTTCAATATCCTCACAGTTGAAATGGATAAGTACGCCATGCGTTGAAGGAAGAAAGTCGAAATTTGAAGCATAAGAAATAGCACCGACGGTTTCACCTTCTTCCGTGAAACAAGCCATTTTCTCTGTTTCACATTCAAAAGTCGGAAGTTGCACACCCAACACAGTTTCGTAAAAATCGACAGCCCGACGGAAATCGGTAGCAGGAATCTCAAAAAATGCAATTAATTTTTTCATCTCGTTTCTTTTTTATGGTTACTACTAAGCCTTTGCAAAGACATTGCAAAAGTAGGGTAACACGAGGAAGCCCGATAGAAAAAAAGAGACATCTTTAGAGTTCAGAGAAATAATCGGAATAAGGGGCGCATACAGAAAGATACTCCGCAGGGGTATAACCGGAAAAGAGTTTGAATTCCTTTATCATGTGAGACTGATCGGAAAAGCCACATTCATAAGCCACTTGTACAAAAGGAATCGTAGCATCCTGTTGCAGCATGGATAACGCCCGTTGCATACGGATAATACGAATAAATTCCTTGGGAGTAGTGCCGACATAATCGGCGAAGATACGCCCAAACTGCTTACTGCTCAAACAGGCTGTTTCCGACAAATGAGAAATATTGATTTGCGGCCGGAGGTTTATTTCATGAAAGACAGCAGACATCCGCTTGAGATTATACTCGGGAAGAGTGTATAAACGACGAAGAAAAAACTGCTCTATCAACCGAATACAAACTGCATTATCAGAAGTATCCGTGACCTGTTTCACTAAATCCGACAGTTCTACATCTTCCATCGCATCGGTATCTACAGTCTGCCCACGGAACAAATGACTGGGTATATGAAACAATGCTTTTACCGCATAAGGTTGAAAAACAACAGTAATCATCTCTATCCTGCCTGTAGACATCACATCCGAGAAACCGACCGATTGTCCGGAAATAAAGGATTGGGGTTGCAGCTCCGACTCGCCCAACAAAAGAAGTTGTTTCCCTTTATGGAATACCAGTTGCATGCAGCCAATAGGCAGAATCCGTTCGGAGACAGGAGCTATTGAGTCGTCTTGCAATATCCAGTAATGCCGTATATAGGGAGCCAGTGCAAAACAGGGTTTTATCAGTTGAAATGATTGCATATAACAAAGATATTATTTCTTAATCCAAATGCAAAAGTAAAACTCCTGTTTAAAAGGGGATAGTAAAAAAAGGACTTCTTTACTTAATTAAAAAAGCATCCCCTGCTTGAAGAAACATGATTGCAACTCATTCAAACAGAGGAAGAATTCTTTAGATAACGGAAAGTCCATATTCGTAGGCTTCCGACATCGCATTGTAATCTGCATCGGAATATGCGCCTTTATCTCTTGCTTTCTGCATATCTTTCATAAACGATTCCACAGAAGACAGGAAGCTATAATAATTCTTTTGCTCTTCATCATAGCCTGTGACAGCAGGAAGTTTCTTTGCAGCTTCGAGTTCTTTCTTCAATTCTGCCATCTTCACATCAATGCGAGCACCCTCCAGTACATGTTTGCGGGAATAAAGATTCATTATGCTTTGCACAGTGCCGGACATCTTACGCATAGCCATGATTTGATCTTTCAACGGTTCGTCGGCAAGAAGTTCTTTTTCAGCCTGTTCCGTGAGAGGGCTTAGAATATCAAAAATCACTTGTTTATATTCGGACATTTCTACACTTAGCCGATAGTTTTCATCCAAGAGCTTGCCAGCCTTGGCTGTCTCTTTGGCCTGCTTGTAAGAGAGAAACTTATTAAAATTATCATAGAATTGCGCCCGTGCACTGAAAAGTCCTCTATAACTCTGCTTCAGATTCTGACGGACTTGTATATTAAAGTAATCTCCCGGATCCATCAATTCCGCAGTGTCTCTGGCAGATACTTCAGGCGGTGCTATCGGAGATACTTCAGGAACTTTTCCTGTCTGTTCCATATATCCCAAGACCGCATTTACGTCTTTTGCATTAGCTACATGCCTCAACACGATGAGCGATGTATGATAATAGTTTATCACTTTACTGACATTATCCAATTCCTCTGGAGTGACGGAGGACGCAGCCTGTTTCTTGTTTCCTCCCGAACAGGAAACCAATAAGAAAGCACCTATCAGTGCTCCAAACAATAAGATATTCTTCTTCATAATAATGGTTAGTTTATTGAGTCTTTCGTACTATAACAATAAAAATCGTTTTTTGTTATAGACAAACAATGCATATTCGAAAAGTGTTCTCTATATGATATTAACTTAAAAATAAAACAAATATGGAACAATCATTTCAAAAAGGAGTTGTGCTCCATTTGGCTTCTCTCATTGAATATACTGAAGGAGGCGTTATCAGCAAACAGTTAATCAAAAGTCCGGCAGGAAATATCACTTTATTTTCTTTTGATAAAGGAGAAGGGTTAAGCGAACATCGTGCCCCGTTTGATGCGCTCGTGCAGGTATTGGAAGGGGTAGTGAATATTACTGTAAACGGAACTCTGTTCACCGTAAAAGCAGGAGAAAGTATCGTATTTCCGGCGAATGCGCCGCATGCCCTTACAGCAGTGGAGAGATCTAAGATGCTGTTGACTATGATTAAGGAATAAACAATCATAGTGTATAAAAACAAAAAATGGCTACTCATCACGAGCAACCAATCTTTTGTTAACCTTAAATCTAATACTTATGAAAAAAACACTGTACAAAGGTACCATATTTCAGGTAAATAGCAAATTTTAGAGCCTAAACAGCCCATATTATAACAGGGTTTAATACTCTGGGAAGCGCATTAACATTTCAGACTTCACACGTTAACATTTAACATATTCATTCACACAAGCTACTTCTTGGGTAAGTAAGAATACAAAAAAGAGGGAATCATTGAAACAACATCGTCTTTTTTTTGTAACTTTGAACTATGATAATCAGTGCCAGCCGCCGGACAGATATTCCGGCATTCTATTCCCAGTGGTTTTTCAACCGGATTAAAGAAGGATATGTATTAGTGCCCAATCCATATCATCCGAAAATGATTAGCAAGATCTCTCTATCTCCTGCTGTAGTAGATTGCTTTGTTTTCTGGACCAAGAACCCGGCACCTATGCTCAACCAACTGGAGAAATTGCAGGATTACAACTATTACTTCCAATTTACACTTAACCCCTACGGAGAAAAGCTGGAAAATCATTTGCCCTCCATCGATAAACGAATGGATACCTTTAAAAAGCTGGCTGATAAAATCGGCAGGGAAAGGGTGATCTGGAGATATGATCCGATACTGACGAACGAGGAATACAATGTTTCTTTCCATCAGGAAGCATTTGCCCGGATTGCCGACGAACTCAAAGACCACACTGCCAAATGTATGCTGGGATTCATAGATCATTACCAGCATATCCGGAACTCTGTACGGTTATTCAACATCCATCCGCTGACTCAAGAGGAAATAGAAGAAATGGCTGTCTCCTTTAAAAAAACAATCGACGTTTATCCCGACATACAGCTGGATACTTGTACTGTAAAAGTGGATTTAAGACATTTAGGTATTCCGAGCGGCCTGTGTATTGATAAGGATCTGATAGAAAAGATCATCGGTTATCCTATCCTCGCCCAAAAGGATAAAAACCAGCGTAACATCTGCAACTGCATTGAAAGCATTGATATCGGAACTTATGAAAGTTGCCTGAACGGATGTATTTATTGTTATGCCATCAAAGGCAATTATAACACGGCAGTATATAATAGGAGGAAACATGATAAAAACTCACCGCTACTCATCGGCCATTTATCCGAAGATGATATCGTAAAGGAACGGGAGATGAAAAGCCTGCGGGATAACCAATATTCGTTGTTTTAATCTCTTCGGTCTGCAGTTGACTTACAGGCATAAAAAAAGGCTATCTATCCCAGACAGCCAATCTTTTGTTAACCTTAAATCTAATACTATGAAAAACACAGTACAAAGATACGGACTTTTCGGTTATCTCCAAATTTTGAGGCCAAAGCAGCGTATCTTATAACATGGTTTAATAGAATCAGAGCTGTATTAACAAATGAGTGGCCATGCATTAACATTTAACAGTTTTCTTAAATAATCAGAGCGTAAAACTGGAATAGATGCAAAAGTTTTCGAATCGAACACCTTATCTTATTAAAGAGAGTTTATGAGGGCTAACAAATTCCTCTGCCAGCTGTTTCTAATAGAAGGTAACCATCAAATTCCCATTATATGAACAGATTCGAAAATAAAGTAGTTGTCATCACCGGTGCCGCCGGTGGTATCGGCGAAGCAACCACACGCCGCATTGTCTCCGAAGGAGGCAAAGTAGTCATCGCTGACCATTCCGAGAAAAGAGCGGAGCAGCTTGCCAACGAACTCACGCACGCAGGGGCTGACGTGCGTCATGTCTATTTCTCCGCCACCGAACTCCAGAGTTGCAAAGAGTTGATTGATTTTTCCATGAATGAATATCAAAGAATAGACGTACTGATTAATAATGTAGGAGGAACTGATCCCAAACGTGACCTTAGCATCGAAAAGCTGGACATCAACTACTTTGACGAAGCATTCCATCTGAATCTCTGCTGCACGATGTATCTTTCCCAACAGGTCATTCCTATCATGACTGCCAATGGTGGCGGGAACATTGTCAACGTAGCTTCCATAAGCGGACTTACGGCTGATGCCAATGGTACTTTATACGGCGCCAGCAAAGCGGGTGTCATCAACCTGACGAAATATATCGCTACTCAAATGGGAAAGAAAAACATCCGTTGCAACGCCGTAGCTCCGGGACTGGTACTTACTCCCGCTGCATTGGACAACCTGAATGAGGATGTACGTAATATCTTCCTCGGTCAATGTGCCACTCCTTATCTGGGAGAACCGGAGGATGTTGCAGCTACCATCGCTTTTCTGGCTTCGAACGATGCCAGATACATCACCGGACAAACGATTGTGGTGGATGGCGGACTGACCGTTCATAATCCGACAGTGGCGTTATCATAAAACGACCGGATAACGTATTATCGGTAAAGATGATAGGTTATTAACCGGCAACCATTACAAAAAATAATCTCTTTTTCCTTGATGTTACCGATAGGAAACATATCTTTGTGACCAGTCAGTAACAAAAGTATCAAAGTATGGAAAAAGAGATTACTAAAAACAGACAGGCTACGGAAATGATCCTGATTAAAGCCGTCAACGACATCATTGAAGAAAGCGGCTTCGAGGGGTTGGGCATCAATGCGGTAGCAGCCAAGGCCAAAGTTTCAAAAATGCTTATCTACCGTTATTTCAATTCGCTGGATGGACTGATAGCAGCCTACATTCAGCAGAACGACTATTGGATTAATTTCGATGAAGAGTTACCGGATCAGGCTCATTTAGCCACATTTATCAAGCAGATATTCAAAAGACAAATCATGCGGTTACGGGAGAATTATACATTGAAACGCCTGTATCGCTGGGAACTGACAACGGACAATAAGTTTGTGAAAGAGTTGCGCAACAAACGGGAAGAGAAAGGAATCTGGCTGGTAGAGGCAGTCAGCAAACTATCAAAACATCCGAAAAAAGAGATTGCTGCTATGGCTTCCATCATCACCGCAGCCATCAGTTATCTGGCATTGCTCGAAGAAAACTGCCCGGTCTACAACGGCCTCAAGATTCAGCAGGAAAGCGGCTGGGAGGAATTGGAAGAAGGCATCAATCTATTAGTAGACCTCTGGTTACAAAAACAACTCTAATCAAATGAATAAAATGACAATAATGGGAATATGGTTTCTTTCTCTATTGATAAATAGTGGATGCAACCGGGATTTAGTAGAATACGACAGTAACGATCTTAAAATATCTATTGAAAAAGGGGAAGAGTGGTTGCATAATTTTCCTTTGTTTCTAGGCATCAACATCAAAAATCCGCCCCAGATTGCAATCTGGACTGAAGACATGGAAGGGAATTATCTGTCCACCGTGTATGTGACACACAAAATAGCCACTCAATCCTGGCAAGCCTCCGGCGGTAACCGCCGAAAGGAAGCGCTGCCGCATTGGTGTTATCAACGGGGAATCCAATATGAAGACGGGTTATATCTCCCTAGCAAAAAGGAACCGTTGACGGACGGTATCAGCGGAGCTACTCCGAAAGGTAGTTTTAATGTGAAGATGTCGCCAACCGGGAAGTTGAAGAAGTTTATAGTCAAAATTGAAATCAATCATTCTACAGATTTCAATGATGCATATCCGAAATCGGCCAAAGAAGGAGACGCCAATTACTCCGGTGGAAAAGAAGGGAGCGGACAGCCTGCCCTTGTCTACGCAGCAGAAGTGGATTTGACTTCCGGCAAGAAAGAATTTACAGCCAAACTGATCGGACACAGTAGCCCGGATGGAAGTAATGGAGATCTTACCAAAGATACTTCTTCACTCACAACTGCATTGCATATCGTTAAAAGTATAACCGTGTATGTGCAATAGCAGTAGCTAACCATAATATTATCAAACTCTATCCTTGCATCATTATGAGGAAATTTATATTCATCTTTGCGCTGCTATCTTTCATCACTGTATGTGCCGACGGACAAACAGACAGCAGACGTCTCTCTTACACTACATATATCGGGACAGGTTTTTCTATGAATCAGCCTTCTTACACGCCTTTCAACTGGCAAATCGTCAGTCACTACCACATCAGTCAACGGTTTGCCATCGGTGCGGGTAGCGGACTTTCTGTTTATGAAAAACTACTCATTCCGCTTTATGCCAGTGCGCAATTTTATATAACGAAGCCCAGGAGACTGACTCCTTATCTGGAATGTCATATCGGTGGGTCTTTTGCCACAGACAGAGAAGCAAACGGAGGCTTTTACCTCTCTCCTTCCATCGGTGCACAATTTAAGGTCAACCGGAAATTTAAACTGAATTTGATGGCAGGTTATGAACTCCAGAAACTGGAACGGACAAAGAAACAGGAAGATCCGTATTTCCATACGACGTTTAAGGAAGAATTGTCACACCATTCCATTACGTTGAAAATCGGCTTGACTTATTGAGGTAACTATAATAAGAGATAAGTAATTTGCCATTGCAAACAGAATATATATTCAGATCCTGGCTTTATTCCCCTCGAATAAAAAAAGGCATAATTATTAATGATTAAGTCGTTATATTATTCAACAAATACTAACTTTACGACGTTATAAAATATAAAGAGCGAACGAAATGATTGTTAAGACATTACTAGATACCGATCTTTATAAGTTTACCACATCGTATGCTTATATCAAACTGTTTCCCTATGCAATGGGCACGTTTAGTTTCAACGACCGGAATGAAACTCAATATACCGAAGATTTCCTGAAGGCACTCAAGGCAGAGATCAAGAATCTTAGTCAGTTGAGGTTTACGGAAGAGGAGCTGGAATATATGACGAAAAACTGCAGATTCCTTCCGAGAGTCTACTGGGAGTGGTTGTCTTCTTTTCGTTTCGATCCGAATAAGATTGATATTCATCTGGATGAAGCTTGTCATCTCCACATCGAAGTGACTGACTTGCTTTATAAAGTGACTTTATACGAAGTGCCTTTGCTCGCTATTGTCTCCGAAATCAAAAACCGTTTCTTTGGCAATGTAGCAGACATGAACGAGATTCTTTGCAAGCTGTCGGAGAAAATAGAATTGTCGAATCAACATCAGCTTCGCTTTTCAGAGTTCGGCACACGGAGAAGATTCTCCATTGATGTGCAGGAAACGGTTATCAAGAAGCTGAACGAAACAGCGCAATATTGCACCGGAACTTCCAACTGTAACTTTGCAATGAAATATGGAATGAAAATGATGGGAACTCATCCACATGAATGGTTTATGTTTCATGGAGCACAGTTCGGATATAAACATGCCAACTATATGGCACTCGAAAACTGGGTGAATGTTTATGACGGTGATTTAGGTATCGCACTTTCCGATACATATACTTCCGGCATCTTCCTTAGCAACCTTAGCCGTAAACAAGCCAAACTTTTCGATGGAGTGCGGTGTGATTCCGGCAATGAATTTGAGTTTATCGATAAGCTGGTTGCCCGCTACAAAGAGTTGGGAATCGACGCGACAACCAAAACCATCGTATTCAGCAATGCCCTAGACTTTACAAAAGCATTGGATATTCAAGAATACTGCAAAAACAAAATCCGCTGCTCTTTCGGGATCGGTACCAATCTCACCAACGATACCGGGTTCGAACCTTCGAACATCGTGATGAAACTGACACAATGTAAGATGAATGTCAATCAGGAATGGAGGGAATGTATCAAACTGTCTGATGATGAAGGAAAACATACCGGCAGCCTTGAAGAGGTACAGGCTTGCCTGTATGAGTTACGACTCAACAGAAAGCAATAAAAATAAAGAAAAGCAGGAAGTACCTCACCGGAGAATACTTTCTGCTTTTCTTTATGCATACTAGAAGTATGCCAGACAAAGACATACCAGCATAGAATCAGCTACGCATATCATTGTAACAAACTATGCAATAATCGTCAGGATTTGAATCCTTTCACTGCTCTTTCCAATCTTTCCAAAGGTAATTCGCCGGATTGTCTCCAGAGCTGTTGTCCTTTTCTAAAAAGAATAAAGGTAGGAGTCGACTCAACTGTATAGAAATCTGTAAGGGCAGGTTCCTGATCGATGTCTACCAATACCACTTCCAATGTTCCTTCCATCAGTTTCTTAAATTCTTCAACAACCGGTTTCATACGTTGGCAATGAGGACACCACGTTGCATAAAACTCTGCCATTACCCAATCACCGTTAGCCAGTTTCTCCTGATTTCTTTCTTCACGAGCTATTTTCTTTTCTTTCATACGAATATCTCCTTTTAATTAATTACTATCAACCTAACAATATCAGGAGAAATATAGTTTAGAAAAGTAGCAAGGTTATACACTAATTAAAGAATCCTTATTTAAAGACAAGCATTGCACAAAAATGAAACTTTCGTGCAAAAAAGGAACATCTTATTTAATATTTATTTATCTTTGCCCCCCGAAATGGTTCAGAATCCGTATCCAACGGACGACGATTAATAGGGAATCGGGTGTAAGTCCCGAACAGTCCCGCTGCTGTGAAGCTCTGTTCAATGTCTTATAATTGAACTAATTTAACGCCACTGATGTTAATCGGGAAGGCAAATAAGACAAGAGTCAGTCAGAAGACCTGCCATTTTGTGTAAGACGCTCCCCTCCTCGTGGGTTAGGAGAAAGAGCATCACTTGTTAAGCCCCAAATCAAAAAAATACTGTTTTTCGTCGGGTGGAGTATGTCCATTAGATGGGAAGACATTAATAAGTATGTACTTAATTGAAAAAAGTATGATAAAAAAAATCTTAGTAGCCAATCGCGGTGAAATTGCCGTAAGGGTGATGCGCTCCTGCCGGGAGATGGAGATAACGAGTATCGCTATCTTCTCCGAAGCAGATCGGACCGCGAAGCATGTGCTTTATGCAGACGAAGCTTATTGCGTAGGGCCGGCAGCATCCAAAGAGAGTTATCTGAATATAGAAAAAATCATCGAAGTGGCGAAAGCAGCTCATGCGGACGCCATCCATCCGGGTTACGGCTTCTTGTCCGAGAATGCTACCTTCGCCCGTCGATGTCAGGAAGAAGGAATCATCTTTATCGGACCTAATCCGGAAACAATGGAAGCCATGGGGGATAAAATTGCTGCCCGTATCAAAATGATCGAGGCGGGAGTACCCGTTGTTCCCGGCACACAAGACAATTTGAAAAGTGTGGAAGAAGCCATAGAACTTTGCAATAAGATCGGATACCCGGTGATGCTGAAAGCTTCTATGGGCGGTGGTGGAAAGGGTATGCGCCTCATCCACAGTGCCGAAGAAGTGGAAGAAGCTTATACTACTGCCAAGAGCGAATCGTTGTCTTCCTTTGGCGACGACACGGTTTATCTGGAGAAGTTCGTTGAAGAGCCTCATCATATCGAGTTCCAGATTCTTGGTGACAAGCATGGAAACGTCATTCATCTATGTGAACGCGAATGTTCCGTGCAACGCCGTAACCAGAAAATCGTAGAAGAGACTCCTTCGGTTTTCGTCACTCCCGAACTACGGAAAGACATGGGTGAAAAAGCGGTAGCCGCGGCTAAAGCAGTAAACTACATTGGTGCGGGTACTATCGAATTTCTTGTTGACAAACACCGCAACTATTATTTCCTTGAGATGAACACCCGTTTACAGGTGGAGCATCCGATTACGGAAGAAGTGATTGGGGTAGATTTGGTGAAAGAGCAGATTAAAGTTGCCGACGGACAAGTGCTTCAACTGAAACAAGAAAATATCCAGCAACGTGGACACGCTATTGAGTGTCGTATTTGTGCCGAAGATACAGAAATGAATTTCATGCCGAGCCCGGGTATCATCAAACAGATTACAGAGCCGAACAGTATCGGTGTACGTATCGACAGTTATGTGTACGAGGGATACGAAATTCCAATCTACTACGACCCGATGATCGGTAAACTGATTGTATGGGCTACCAACCGCGAATACGCTATCGAACGGATGCGCCGTGTACTCCACGAATATAAGTTGACCGGTGTGAAAAACAACATCAGCTATCTGCGTGCCATCATGGACACTCCCGATTTCGTGGAAGGTCACTATGATACAGGATTCATCACCAAGAACGGCGAATATCTGCAACAACGCATCATGCGCACCAGCGAACATTCCGAAAATATCGCTTTGATTGCCGCCTATATGGACTACCTGATGAACCTCGAAGAGAACAACAGCGGTATGGCTACCGACAACCGTCCTATCAGCAAATGGAAAGAGTTCGGACTGCACAAGGGAGTGTTGAGAATCTAATTTTAACAAAGAGAATTCAATTATGGAAATTCATATAGGAAACCGAGTGGCCGAAGTAGAGTTGGTCAGTAAGGAAGATAACAAGGTGGTGCTTACCATTGATGGAAAACCGTTTGAAGCAGACGTAGTGATGGCGGAAAACGGCACTTGCAATATCTTGATGGACGGACGCAGTTCGAATGCACAGCTGATTCGCCGTGATAACGGGAAAAGCTATAAAGTGAATACGCATTATAGCAGTTTCAATGTAGAAATTGTGGACAGCCAGGCAAAATATCTACGGATGCGCAAGAAAGGGGAAGAGGAACAGAACGACTGCATCATTTCTCCGATGCCGGGCAAGGTAGTGAAAATACCTGTTGTAGCCGGCCAGGAAATGAAAGCGGGAGATACTGCCATCGTTATCGAAGCAATGAAGATGCAGAGCAACTACAAAGTGACTTCGGATTGCCGCATTAAAGAAATTCTGGTTCAAGAAGGTGATAGCATAACCGGCGAACAGACATTAATAACATTAGAACCGATTGCATAATAATAAGAACGGATTGCATTATGGAAGAAATAAATAAAGCATACGCCACGTTCGAGGAACGTGACCGCATCGCTTCTCTTGGTGGAGGCGTTGATAAAATAGAGAAGCAACATGAAAGCGGTAAAATGACTGCTCGCGAACGTATCGAGATGTTGCTCGATAAGGGTACTTTCGTTGAACTGGATAAGTTGATGGTTCACCGTTGTACGAATTACGGTATGGATAAGAACAAAATTCCGGGAGATGGTATCGTGTCCGGTTATGGAAAGGTAGACGGTCGCCAGGTGTTTGTTTACGCTTATGACTTTACAGTATATGGCGGCTCACTGTCAGCTTCCAATGCTAAAAAGATTGTGAAAGTACAACAACTTGCATTGAAGAACGGCGCCCCGATTATCGCTTTGAATGATTCGGGCGGTGCACGTATCCAGGAAGGGATCGAGAGCCTTTCCGGTTATGCTGATATTTTCTATCAGAATACAATGGCCAGCGGTGTGATTCCACAGATTTCGGCAATCCTGGGTCCTTGCGCCGGAGGTGCCTGCTACTCTCCTGCCCTGACCGATTTCATCTTTATGGTGAAAGAAAAAAGTCACATGTTTGTGACTGGTCCGGATGTAGTAAAAGCTGTGATTCATGAGGAAGTAAGTAAAGAAGAGCTGGGTGGCGCAATGACACATAGTAGCAAGAGCGGTGTGACTCACTTTATGTGCAATACCGAAGAAGAATTGCTGATGAGCATCCGTGAACTGCTTTCTTTCTTACCGCAGAATAATATGGATGAAGCTAAGAAAAAACCTTGCACTGACGAAACAAACCGCGAAGATACTTCTCTGGATACAATCGTTCCGGTAGACCCGAACGTACCGTATGACATGAAAGACATTATCGAACGTGTTATAGACAACGGCTATTTCTTCGAAGTGATGCCGAACTTTGCTAAGAATATTATCATTGGCTTTGCCCGTATGGCAGGTCGTTCGGTAGGTATCGTAGCGAATCAGCCAGCTTATCTTGCCGGTGTTCTCGATATTGATGCCAGCGACAAAGCAAGCCGTTTTATCCGTTTCTGCGATTGCTTCAATATTCCATTGATTACATTCGAAGATGTTCCGGGATTCCTTCCGGGATATACACAGGAAAACAATGGTATCATCCGTCACGGTGCAAAAATAGTTTATGCATTTGCAGAAGCCACTGTTCCCAAACTGACAGTGATTACCCGCAAAGCTTACGGTGGTGCTTATATCGTAATGAACTCCAAGCAGACCGGAGCTGACGTGAACTTCGCTTACCCAAGTGCAGAAATTGCTGTGATGGGTGCGGACGGCGCCATCAATATCCTGTTCCGCAAAGCTGACGAAGCAACAAAGGCCAAGGAACTGGAAGCCTACAAAGAAAAGTTTGCCACTCCGTATCAGGCTGCTGAGCTGGGATATATTGACGAAATCATTTATCCGAGACAGACTCGCAAACGTCTGATTCAGGCACTGGAAATGACGGAAAACAAGATGCAGACAAACCCGCCCAAGAAGCATGGTAATATGCCTTTATAACAACTAGATAAGGTGCGCAAAAGCACCACTCATAAAACGAGCTTGCAGAGATTCTATGATATACTTTAGGAGATTTGTAAGTTCGTTTCTTATTTGTAAGCCTGCCGTTTCTTTATATGTGACAAAAAAAACGGCACCTCGATTCACATCGCAGCACCGTCACAACACAAACACAAAATAAAACACGACAAAACTACTATGCAATCTTCCTGTCATGCCGGGGAGGCATACCTTGCTTGACTTATCTATATTCGCATACACACAAGAAGCTTTATCAGGCGATTTGCACAATAAATAACATAGATTTCCGGATTTTGTTCACAGGATTGATAAGATTTTATTCAATAATATGATAAGAAAATGAAATAACACGCCCTTTAAGGAATTCAAGAGAAACGAAAAAACGGTACCCGATTCACATCGCAGCACCGTCACAACACAAACACAAAATAAAACACGACAAAACTACTATGCAATCTTCCTGTTATGCCGGGGAGGCATATTCACTAGCCTATATATATTCGCATACCTACAAATAGCCATCAGGCGATTTGCATATATAAAACATTCAGATTTTTATTTTGTTCACGAAAGGAGAAGTAAAAATGTTATTTCTTCTCCTTGTAGTCTTTCAGGAAGCCTTCCATCAGCCATTTGGCGAGTGCCTGACGATTGGAATTCATCACCAACCGACGCTGATCGAACGTATTCTGGATATTACCCAACTCCACAAAGACGGAAGCGGGAGTGGTATGGGAAAGTACGTATAAGTTACGCCCACTTACTGTGCCGGAAAAGCCCCGGTTGGGTTGATGTTTATCGTACTTTGACTCAAACGTATTTTTCATATTATTCGCCAATCGTTTGCTTTCTCCCTTTTTATTCGAATAATAGAAAAAGACATCCGTTTGTTTTCCCTTACTACGGCTATCAATATGAATAAAAATCGCCCTGCAATAAGAGTAGTTCTTACGGTCTTTCCGGTAAAGAGCGTTTATTTTATCACAGCGTTGCTGTAAGCGTTGCACCTGATTCAAAGGAATTGGATCACCCATACAAGTCTCCCGTTTACTGTTTGACAGGTATGAATCATCACGGATACCATCTTTAGCATCTTGAATGATAATACGGACTTCGGCCCCTTCCTGCATCAGGTTACGTGCCAGACGAAGGGCAATATCATAAGCGTATTCATCTTCGTGCAGTTCGTATTTACCAACTTTCCCGATAGCACCCGGATCAGGACCTCCATGTCCGCTGACCACATAGAAGCAAGCACCGGCAAGACGGTTGGAAGTGACTTTCACATCAGCCAGTTGTTTTCCAAACAGAGGCTGATTGAGGGTAGTTCCTATTTTTGTTGATTTAGCTTTCGGAGATTGTTGCTTTGTCCCGGTATTTCCGGAAGGTGATTTCTTGATGGGAGGAATAACATACGTCACGCCCACTTTAAGCACATTGTTCTTTCCCAGTTTCTGTTTATTCAGCTCAATAAAGTCGTCGTAATACTTCTTCGGAGAGCGGTTGTGCCTTAATAGAAAAGAAGAGATACCTTCACCCGCCTTCGGGGTTGCCTTCTGCTGTGCCCAAAGAGTTGTGCCCGAAAAAAGAAAAGCTAAGAATAAAAGAATATAGAGTTTATTTTTCATAACTACATTAACTATCTCCTTCGCAAGAGTATCATTTCACTCATAAACAGGGCAAAAATACAATTATTTTCCCTACTTTTGCAGCATTAAAACATTTTTTGAAATAAAACATTAAAACCCGATAACATTATGGCAAAACAATTCAAACCGGAAACCCTGTGTGTACAGGCAGGATGGACGCCTAAAAAAGGCGAACCACGCGTATTGCCCATCTATCAAAGTACAACTTTCAAATACGATACCAGCGAGCAGATGGCCCGCCTGTTCGACCTGGAAGACAGTGGTTACTTTTATACCCGCCTGCAAAATCCAACGAATGACGCTGTTGCCGCCAAAATCGCTACCCTTGAAGGTGGTGTAGCCGCTATGCTGACTTCCAGCGGCCAGGCTGCCAACTTCTATGCCATTTTTAATATCTGTCAGGCAGGAGATCACTTTGTTTGCTCTTCCGCTATTTACGGAGGTACGTTCAACCTGTTTGGCGTGACCATGAAGAAGCTAGGCATCGATGTGACTTTCGTTAATCCGGATGCCAGCGAAGAAGAAATTTCTGCAGCTTTCAAACCGAATACAAAAGCTTTATTCGGTGAAACGATTTCCAACCCTTCTCTTGAAGTACTGGATATTGAGAAATTTGCACGCATTGCACACAGTCACGGGGTTCCCTTGATTGTTGACAACACTTTCCCGACCCCGATCAACTGCCGCCCATTTGAATGGGGAGCTGACATCGTGGTTCATTCTACTACCAAATACATGGACGGACACGCTACAAGCGTAGGTGGCTGTATCGTAGACAGCGGTAATTTTGACTGGGATGCTCATGCTGAAAAATTCCCGGGACTTTGTACTCCGGACGAGTCATACCACGGACTGACTTATACCAAAGCATTCGGCAAAGGTGCTTATATCACCAAAGCAACTGCCCAACTGATGCGTGACCTCGGCAGCATCCAAAGCCCGCAAAATTCTTTCTTATTGAATCTGGGACTTGAAACGTTGCACCTGCGTATGCCTCAACACTGCCGCAACGCGCAGAAAGTAGCCGAATATCTTTCTAAAAATGAGAAAGTTGCCTGGGTAAACTATTGCGGACTGCCGGACAATAAATATTATAGCCTTGCACAGAAATATATGCCGAATGGTTCCTGCGGAGTCATCTCCTTCGGACTGAAAGGCGGACGTGACGTATCTATCAAGTTTATGGATTCACTGGAATTCATTGCGATCGTTACTCACGTGGCGGATGCACGTAGTTGCGTGCTCCATCCGGCGAGCCATACTCACCGCCAGTTGACGGATGAGCAACTGATGGAAGCAGGTGTACGCCCGGACTTGATCCGTCTATCGGTAGGTATCGAAAATGCGGATGATATTATTGCTGATATCGAACAGGCATTGAACGCATAAGAATACCGTAAAGGTATAAAATAATAAGAGAAGGCACGGGAATGAAATATTTCCCGTGCCTTCTTATTTTCCACAAAAAGAAAGTTAATTTCGCAAAGAATCATTTCAAATATGAACCGATAAATCTTCTCGGATGTTTATCTTTGCAGGGAACCAAATTCTGTACAGATATGAAAAAGAATCTATTATTAGCATTCGTATTATGCTTTTCTTACGGATTTTCTTATTCCCATTCATTTAACAACCCAACTAACCTGACTACAAAGATGCAAAACTTTGAAATGGATTCATTTACCACCCAAAATGGGAAAAGCCTGAAGATCACTTTCTTCAGACATGCGAGCTTATTGCTGGAATATGCAGGACAAAAAATATTCGTTGATCCAGTATCCGATTACGCCGACTATACACAACAGCCGAAGGCGGATTTCATCCTGATTACGCATGAACATGGAGACCATTTCGATACCAAAGCAATAGCAGCTATCGAAACAAGCGGGACTAGAATTATTGCTAATCCTAATTGCCGGAAAATGCTGAACAGAGGACAGGAAATGAAGAACGGTGATGTGCTTCAACTGGCAGATGATATGAAACTGGAAGCCGTACCGGCCTATAATACGACTCCCGGCAGAGATAAGTTCCATCCCAAAGGACGTGACAACGGCTATATTCTTACTCTGGGAGGGACCCGCATCTATATCGCCGGAGATACAGAAGATATTCCAGAACTAAACCAAGTGAAAGATATTGATATCGCTTTCCTGCCAGTCAACCAACCCTACACCATGACACCGGAACAAGCGATACGTGCAACTCAAATTATCAAGCCGCACATTTTGTATCCTTATCATTACGGAGATACGGATATCAATAAAGTAAAAGAAGGATTGAAAAATGAGAAAACAACCGAAGTACGTATACGGGCTTTACAATAAAGCCCGTACAAATGATTACAAATCCTCCGCAGATAAACTGAAGATCATTGTATCCACCCAATATACAACCGTTCTATCTGCAGGTAAAACATCTTCGAGATAAGGTGAATCAGATACATCTTCCAACCATGCCGTAGTAATCGGACCTCTTTCTCTTGTAAGACTTTGAGTTCCTAAATACGGGCTAAAATTAAAGAAGGTGTGTTGTTTCTCTACATCATTTTCACCTTTATATGTAAAGACAAAAGCTTTTTTCTGTTTTCCAGCCAGTGAAGCCCATTCTATCCGATATGTCCCTTCAACAAGCACCTGTTCATCCTTTGTTTTATAGGTGAATTTCCCTCCTTCTCCTTCTTCAGATAAACGATACACATCATCCGGTCGTAACACACAGATATCTCCCTTATTAATAAAAGAATAAAAAGCCATTGCCGCATTCACCTTCTTCTGCAAGTCCTCTTCTGCGTCCAATAACAACATATCTTCACTAGGTCTGGACACTTGGAATTCAGGCTGGTCGAGACATGTAAATGTCAGTACACCATAAGAAACCGTAACAGGCAGCGTGACATAATTACCATCCTTATCACTAACAGTAACCGTTACTTTCCCTTTTTTACCGTGTGAGCTAAGCCATAACCTATTATCGTTGACTGTCGCCGTCACAATCGTTTCATCGGAGCTTTGCGCCGAGTAGCCACCTTTTCCATTAGCTATCCCGATATTCTCCGCTTCCCATCCATTAAGATACAGGACTGTAGAAGAAATCGTGTTCGTACAGGTTCCCGTTTCGTCGATTAATTCGGAACCGCTAAATAAAATAATCTCTGCATCATCTTGACAGGCTGATATACAAAAAGTCATGAGAGAGAGGAGAAAGAAGCCTAATAAAGTTTTTGTTTTCATATTTTCAGTGGTATGGTTAAATCGCGATTTATGTCATTGTTTTACAAAGATATAAAGTATTTGTATAGTATCATCATACAAATATGATGAATTATGTTTTCTTTATATACACCCGATGTGTTCCTCTACCATCAATCCCGATACCGGAACCGGGTGTATACGCCCATTGACGCAATTCATTGGTAGCCGTTGTGCGCAGCAGACCTGTCAGTCTCCGGTATTCGTAGACCGTCAGAAAAGAATGTTCCTCCAGATATCTAACAGCCAATGCTAGTCGTTGCTCCGGTGTATACTTCTGTGAAGAGCGTTGCGACTTCCACGGAGCTCTTTCCAGCAGACATCTTCCGTTGATACGCCTCACCATCTTCCTGTCTACACGAAAGTTCACGCTCCCCACCACAATGCTTCGTGCGTTACGATGGGTTTCACCCTCTCCGGTCTTTTCGCGTTCTTTATCTTTGCATAACGCCAACGAAGGAGAGAATGTTCCGATACCATCCAGCTTCACAGACTTGCCTTCTGCCATCTGATGTGCCATTTCAATACCGATCTGTGTAATTACGCCTTCCACATCTCCGACATTAAAACCACTGCTGGATGCTATCTGACGTATTAAATCCTCGGTAGATACCTGATCTATCATTGCAAACCGAGGATAAAGTACCTGTTCGCCCGTTCCATGAATATCGGGCATTTCTTCCATTACGTACATTGCCATAATACTAAAGTTTATTTGAAATATTGATTATTAATAGAAAACTTACTCGCTATAGGTAGAAAACTTGTTCTCCCCTACAGGAAAAGTTGTTTTTCCTATAGGACAAACTAAAACCGCAAGTTCTGGTTTTATAACTGAAACTTCTGATTACATAATCAAAAGTTCCGGTTTTATAATCAGAACTTGCGGTTATAGTTTTCTTACCAACAAAGATACGTTTTCCTGCCGGGATAAGCAAGTTTAATCCCTATGAAAAAGAAGTTTGATTACAATTCAGTTACTTATCACCGTTTCTTTACTTTATATCCTTTCAGGGTAAAACCAACTTCAAACAGGTTCAAAAGGGCTATCCGGATGTTATCTTCTATATAAGTTCCCATATTATCATATTTTGCAAAGTTGACGGGAAGGAGTCTGTTATTCCTCCTAAAGCTTTCATCCGGTATTTTACCCGTAAAACGTCCTTTCTTCTTCACTCCCCAACGAAT
The DNA here is from genome assembly GCF_000162555.1 of Bacteroides sp. 3_1_23. Lineage (NCBI taxonomy): Bacteria > Pseudomonadati > Bacteroidota > Bacteroidia > Bacteroidales > Bacteroidaceae > Bacteroides > Bacteroides sp. 3_1_23. The sequence goes on along the minus strand of NZ_GG774954.1, from coordinate 547,487 downwards.
GGTTTTACTACAAGGAAGAGGTATACCTATCGTCAGTACTTTTTCTTTAGTTACCGTATCGGTGATTCCATGTTTCCAGATACTGATATGGTTGGCTCCCAAATAAGTGCCGATATAAAGGACAACGGTCAGCGTCCAATCGTCCAAAGCCTCATCGGTTTGAATACCATTCACCAAATCAGAGAAATAGCCTTCAACCATTTCTCTGTCAAAACAGTTTAGTTCAGGCCATTCACATTTCTCAAACAGTTGATGCACATTGACAGGAACCAGTAAGGTGGTTATTTCTAACTGATATTTCATTCATTTCGTTTTTATATCATTGCATCTAAAATCGTCTCAAGTATCTTATCGACTATAAATATACAATTTTACCAGATCAAATACTAAAGAATAGAGCTTTTTTTAAACCTATTTCTGAAAAAGAAAGGACTGTTTGATACACCCCCTCCTATGTAAACAGGGTTTATCAGACAGTCCTTTCCGTGCGGAGTATGATTCGTCCGTTATTCAGTGGACGATCCTTGCTTTTCGTCCTTACGGCATTTCAGTTTCTATCTGGAATTTACGGCTTACTTTCATCAAATTGATGGTATAAGTGACTACGTTCTGTGCTTCCTGAACCATCGTGAGATACACCATGCTCACCCGGATGCTTCCTGATTGGCTTTGGATGCGTTGCAGTTCCTTACGTTTCAATAGTGAAAGCTGTCCGTTGAGGTCGTTGGCACGACGGATTTCTTCTTCGAAGTCGTTGTACTCGTTGTTTTCCATTTTCTTACGACACTGCTGAATCAGATAGGTGATATCTTCGGATACATCGCTGAATTCACCTTTCTGGATGGCGTCCAATGGGTTGAAGTTGTTGTCGATATGTTCGAGGCAAGGTTCGCAGAGGCGGGAAATACTGTAGACCAATTCGCTGGCGAAGTCGTTGCCTTGATAGTAATAAAGTCCTTTTTCGAGTACGGTGTTATTGTCGAGACGACACATGGCGACGGTGCCCGAACGTTTCATCTGTTTGATGAGCTGTTTCTCAAATTTAGTGGACCCCATGGCACGACGCAATCCTCGCAGATTTTCATGAAGGAATGAAGTGACAGTCAGTTCGAAATTTGTTTCTGCATATTCCAATACTTTGGAAAGTTCTTCGCGGGTGTGCTTACGCATCAGTTGCAGGGCTTCTGTGCTGTCTGTGGTTTGCATCAGTTGCTTCAGCGTTTCGTTACCTTGTTCTTTCGCTTTGCGTTTCTTGTACATCACCTGGCTACGGATCAAGATGAATACAGCTATACCGATGAGGGCGATGATAGAGATGTTACCTCCATAATGGAGTACGAGAGCTACGAAGAAACAGATGGTGAAGGCGGCTCCGGCGGTGATGAACCAGCCTCCGATGACGCTTAATACGCCGGTGATACGGTAAACGGCTGAATCACGTCCCCAGGCGCGGTCGGCCAAAGAAGTACCCATAGCTACCATGAAGGTTACGTAGGTGGTGGAAAGGGGAAGTTTCAGGGAGGTTCCCAAGGCGATGAGCAGACCGGCCAATACCAGGTTGACAGAAGCGCGGACAAGGTCGAAAGCAGCTCCGTCGGCAATGATTGCTTCGTCTTTGCGGAAGCGGGAGTCAAGCCATTTTTTGCTACCGTCCGGCATTATTCGGGAGATTCCATTGGCAAGTGTCATGCTGATGCGGACTACTGTGCGGGCGATCGGAGTACTTCCGAATGCTTCTTCTCCTTCATCTTGGCGGGAAAGGTCGACAGATGTTTTAATTACAGCATGTGCTTTTTTAGAGGTGCAGAGGGCGTAGACCATGACGGCTCCGGCTCCGATAAGAAAATACCACGGTGTTTTAGCAGGTCCCAGCAAGGAGGTCATCAGGAAGCCGTTCGGATTTCCTTCTCCGTTGGCGGTGTAATCTAAAAAAGAGGAGAAACCTGCGAGGGGAACGCCAATAAAGTTGACAAGGTCGTTACCGGCAAAAGCGAGAGCCAGAGCGAAGGTTCCCATCAGTACGACGACTTTGAAAACATTGATTTTCATCCAGTGAAGGATTTGCATCAGTACGGTGAAGAATACAAAGAAAACGGTGATTAGCATCAGTGTGTTGTCTTGTATCCAGTGTTTGTTTTCAGAGGTCATGAAGGAGCTGTCTTTCAGTCCTTTGATAAGCATGAAATAGATGATAGCGGTAGCGGCTACACCTCCGAAGAGGGCAATGCTGTATTTCATCTTTTTCGTATAGTTGAAAGTGAATATCACACGGGCAAGCCATTGTACAAGCATTCCGAAGAAGAAGGCGATAGCGACGGAGACGAAGATCGCCATGATGACGGAGAGGGCTTTGTCGGTGTTTATGAGGTCGCCCAGACCGAGGGTATCGCTATTATGTACTTTGATAAGTGAGAGGGCAAAGGTACCTCCGAGTAGTTCAAAGACTAGTGAAACGGTGGTAGAGGTGGGCATCCCCATGGAGTTGAATACGTCCAGCAGTACTACGTCGGTCAACATGACGGCCAGCAGAATGCACATGATTTCGGCAAAGTAGAAGTGCTCGGGCTGGTAGATGCCGTGCCGGGCAATGTCCATCATACCGTTGGACAGGGAAGCGCCAATGAATATACCAATACCGGCTATGAAAAGAATGGTTTTAAACGAAGCGGCCTTGGCGCCTACCGCAGAGTTCAAAAAGTTAACTGCATCATTACTGACTCCGACTATCAGATCGAAAACAGCTAGTACAAAGAGGAAGATGATAATGCATAAATAAATAGTCTCCATAATAAATATATGTGTATGTTGTTTCCGGCTGCAAAGGACGGGATTTGACGTTGCAGGGAGGTGTCATACATGTTACATTTATGTTACAATCGTCTTTCTTTTGTCTCGTAATCGTCTTTCTTTTGTCTTGAAACAAAAGAAAGAAGCAAAGAAAAATTCAAGGCTGACTTTTTTCTCCTACTCGCTCCCTGCACTGCGCTAAAGGGCAGAAACTCGCTACGCTCAAACAGTCTGCCCTTTTTGACGCTCCGTTACGGGGGCTCGCTTGACGGAGAAAAAAGTAGGCCGGAGGGGCGTGCGGGGTGGGCGTTGTGGGGGAGGTTGCATGAGATGTCGGTGTGGTTGTTGCGAGGGAAGCCATGTAGTAAGGGCGTATAACGGGGGATGTGCAGCGGGAACGTTGCGGGAAGGCCGTGTGGGGCGTTGTAAGTTGCAGGACACGGGTATGGGATTCTTATGTTAGTTAATTAGTTGGTTGTTTTTTAGTTATTTGTTTTGTTTAACCAGTCATAGAAGGTGTATTGGGCTCGTACAGCGGGGGTGCCGGGCGCTCTTTTTTTGAATATATTTCGCAGGTTGTCGTCTACCCAGCAGGCTTTTTGGTTGTCGGCGAGCTGGATATTAAGCATTTCGATGAGGCTGTCACGCAGGTCGGGGGCGAGAATGGGGGTGATGGCTTCGATGCGGCGGTAGAGGTTACGACGCATCCAGTCGGGGGAGCCCATGAAGACTTTGGGTTTGCCGTCGTTGCCGAAGTACCAGATGCGGGCGTGTTCGAGGAAACTGTCTACAATACGGGTGACACGAATGTTACGACTGTATGACTGTCCGGGGATAAGACAACAGATTCCACGGACGATGAGATCTATTTGTACGCCGTGTTCGGAGGCTTCGTAGAGACGGTCAATCATGGCGGGGTCTTGGAGGGCGTTCATTTTTAGGATGATACGGCCTTGTTTGCCTTCGTCGGCGAGGGCGATTTCCCGATCAATCAGGCGGTTCAATTCGGGGATGAGGTTGAAACGGGCGACAAGAAGGGTGGTGAACTTCGGGTCTTCTTTTCCTTGCAGGGTGCGGAAGAGGTTATAGAGGTCGGCCACTATCTTCGGGCGGCAGGTGAAAAGGCCACAGTCGGCGTAGAGGGTGGCGGTCTTTTCATTAAAGTTACCGGTGCTGATATAGGCGTAGCTGGGTATTTTTTCACCGTTCAGTCCGCGGCGGCGGATAAGGGCTACTTTGGCGTGTACTTTCAGACCGGGTATGCTGTATATTATTTTAATGCCGGCGGCTTGCATCATTTCGGCCGTGGCAAGGTTGTTTTCTTCGTCGAAACGGGCTTTCAGTTCCACGAATACGGTGACTTTCTTGCCGTTTTGGGCGGCGGCTATCAGGGTGTTGATGACGGCGGAGTTTTCAGCTACGCGGTATTGGGTTACCATGATTTCACGGGTTTCCGGGTTGTGCACGGCTTCATACAGGAAGTGGATGAAGTGCTCGAAAGAGTGATAAGGGTAATATAATAACAGGTCCTTCTTGGCAACGTAGTTGAAGATAGATTCTTTTTCGTCGAGGATGGTCAGCTTCATTGGCTTCGGCTTTTCGAGGCTGTGAAGAGATTTGTTCGGGTTGGGAAGATGACACAGGTCTTCAAGATTCAGGTGCTTGTCGCCGGGGACAAGTTCATCACGCTGAATATGGAAGGCGTCTACCAGAAAGTCCAGAAAGTCATGAGGCATACCACGGTCGTAGACGAAACGGCAGACGTCACCGATCTTACGTTTCTTCACTTTCTTCTTGAGTTGAGCGACAAGGTCGGCACTGCTGGCGGTGTCGTCAATCAATATGTCAGCGTCACGGGAGATTTTGATGCAGTAGCTGGAATCAACATCGTAGCCGGGGAAAATAAGGTTGAGGTTTGCCTTGATTATATCTTCGGTAAACATCAGGTAATGGTTTTTCTCGCGGGATGGAAGTTCGATGAAGCGGGGCACTTTGGCGTAGGGTTGCTTCATCACGAAGTAAAGAGGTTGCCGGGATTCTGTCAGACTGGTAGTTCCTTCATTTCCTTCTTTCTTCGGATAGACTCGTATGGCCAGGTAAAGGCGGTTATCCCGCAGGAAGGAGACTATTTTATCTTTGGATACAGGCACAGGCTGCAGGTAGGGAAAAATTTCTTCCCGGAAAAAGTCTTTAATAAACTGCTGGTGGAACGGTTCTACATGTCTGTCCTGATAAAAGATGATGTGATTCTTGCGCAGGGCAGGTAGTAGTTTCTCTTCATAAATGCGTACACGGTCATCCAGCTGGCGGGTGACTTCTTTATTTATTTCTTCTACCAGTTCGCGGGCGGATTGTACAGTTTCTTCATCACTTTCCGTAGCGCCGGAGGCAACAGCTTTATGGTCGGCTACACGGATTTTGTAAAACTCTTCGAGGTTGGAAGAGTAGATAGAGATGAAGTTGATACGTTCGTAGAGCGGTAGACGCTCGTCCAGAGCCTCCAACAATACGCGATAATTAAATGAGAGCCAACTAATATCTCGCTTGAAATAATTATATTTGCTTTCCATGTGCTTTAAGATTTTTCCAAATATAGTATCTTTGTGGGATTAAACAAAGAAATTTATGACAAGAATTGGATTATTATCTGATACTCACGCTTACTGGGACGAGAAATATCTGGAATATTTTGAACCATGTGACGAAATCTGGCATGCCGGAGACATCGGTTCGCTGGAAGTAGCGGAAAGGTTAGCCGCCTTCCGTCCATTCCGGGCGGTATATGGAAATATTGACGGACAGGAAATCAGAAAGCTGTATCCGCAAATAAACCGTTTCACGGTAGATGGTGCAGAAGTGCTGATTAAACATATCGGCGGTTATCCGGGGAAATACGATCCTTCCATCATCGGCAGTCTGATGACACGTCCGCCCAAACTTTTTATCAGCGGACATTCTCATATATTAAAGGTGAAATATGATAAAACGCTGGATATGTTGCATATTAATCCGGGAGCTGCCGGCATGTCCGGTTTCCACAAAGTACGGACTTTGGTACGTTTTGTTATCAACCAGGGGGCCTTTCAGGACTTGGAAGTCATCGAATTGGCGGACAAATAAAATAAATGTTCCTGCCAGATTGAAAAATTATTTTAAAATTTTGCCACGTCGGAATTCTTTCCGACCTTTGCACGCAGTTAATGAATAACTCAGACGAACATGAAAGGAATTATTCTAGCCGGTGGTAGTGCCACCCGACTTTATCCGCTCTCTAAAGCGATTTCCAAACAAATCATGCCTGTGTATGACAAGCCGATGATTTATTATCCGTTGTCAACACTTATGTTGGCAGGAATACGCGAAGTGTTGATTATTTCGACTCCACGCGATTTGCCGATGTTCCGCGACTTGTTGGGAACGGGTGAGGAACTGGGTATGTCTTTCTCCTATAAAATTCAGGAACAACCTAACGGACTGGCACAAGCTTTCGTATTGGGAGCCGATTTCCTGAACGGCGAACCGGGCTGTCTGATTCTTGGGGATAATATGTTTTACGGACAGGGCTTTTCCGCCATGCTCCGCCGGGCTGCCAATATAGAAAAGGGCGCCTGCATCTTCGGTTACTACGTGAAAGACCCGCGCGCTTATGGTGTAGTGGAATTTGACGAACAGGGAAAAGTGATTTCACTGGAAGAAAAGCCGGAAGTGCCGAAAAGCAATTATGCCGTTCCGGGACTTTATTTCTACGATGCCAGTGTGACGGAAAAAGCAGCGGCTCTTCGTCCTTCAGCACGTGGAGAGTATGAGATAACAGACTTGAACCGTCTGTATCTGGAAGAAGGTACATTGAAAGTGGAACTCTTCGGACGCGGATTTGCATGGCTCGATACGGGTAACTGCGACAGTCTGCTGGAAGCTTCCAACTTCGTGGCCACTATTCAGAACCGCCAAGGTTTTTACGTCAGCTGTATTGAAGAAATCGCCTGGCGTCAGGGATGGATTCCGACGGAGCAGTTGCTTCTACTGGGTCAACAGCTCGAAAAAACCGAGTATGGAAAGTACCTTATCGAATTGGCTAAACAATCCTAAAATCAACATAAAGAATAAAATATGAAAACTTATCTAGTGACCGGTGCCGCAGGATTTATCGGGGCAAATTACATCAAGTACATCTTAGCCAAACATAACGACATCAAAGTCGTGATATTGGACGCTTTGACGTATGCAGGTAACTTAGGAACGATTGCCAAAGACATCGACAACGAACGCTGTGTCTTTATCAAAGGAGACATTTGTAGCCGCGATGTGGTAGACGGTCTTTTTGCTGAGTATCGTTTTGACTATGTGGTGAATTTCGCTGCCGAGAGCCATGTGGACCGCAGCATTGAAAATCCGCAGCTGTTTCTGATTACCAACATTCTCGGAACACAGAACTTACTGGATTGTGCACGCCGTGCATGGGTGATGGGGAAAGACGAACAAGGATATCCGACCTGGAGAAAAGGTGTACGCTATCATCAGGTATCTACCGATGAGGTGTATGGTTCATTGGGAGCCGAAGGGTATTTCACTGAAGCAACTCCGCTTTGTCCTCACAGCCCATACAGTGCTTCTAAGACAAGTGCAGACATGGTGGTAATGGCTTACCACGACACTTATAAAATGCCGGTAACGATTACCCGTTGCTCCAACAACTACGGTCCGTACCACTTCCCGGAAAAATTGATTCCGTTGATTATCAAGAATATCCTCGAAGGAAAGCATCTCCCCGTCTACGGTGACGGTAGCAATGTGCGCGACTGGCTTTATGTGGAAGACCACTGCAAAGCAATCGACCTCGTTGTGCGTGAAGGTCAAGACGGAGAAGTGTACAACGTTGGTGGACACAACGAGAAAACAAACCTCGAAATCGTGAAACTGACAATTTCGACTATCCACCGTCTGATGGCAGAAAATCCCGAATATCGTCAGGTTCTCAAAAAGAAAGTGAAAGACGAAAACGGAGATATTTCGATCGAATGGATCAACGAAGATCTGATTACTTTCGTTAAGGACCGTCTGGGACACGACCAACGTTATGCTATCGACCCCACCAAGATAACAAATGCCTTAGGATGGTATCCCGAAACTAAATTCGAGGTCGGTATCGTAAAGACAATCGAATGGTATTTAGCCAACCAAGCTTGGGTGGAAGAAGTTACCAGCGGAGATTATCAGGGTTACTACGAAAAGATGTACGGGAAATGATTCTCAATTTATCAACATTCCTATTGCAATAAGAATACCCATAAGCAGCATATTACGCGAAGTCTCGCCTAATATGCTGTTTAATTTTTTACCGCTGTATATTTTCACCATCCGTTTCCAGGTAAGGAAATGAGGGATCAGATAAAGTTGCGGAAGAAAAGCGGCGTAGAAATGACCTTCACGAAGGAAACACAAGCAGAGAAGAGAAGCGGTAATCCCCAGCATCAAATAAAAATAGCGACCGAATTTCTCGCCGAAACGAACGATCACTGTCCTTTTTCCACTGCGTGCATCCGCTTCGCGGTCACGATAATTATTGACTACCAACAATGTATCGATAAGCAGTCCGCAGATTAAAGAGGCGATAGTGACATCCGGTGTCCAGGTTAGCGCCTGTACGTAATATGTTCCGCCTACAGGTACAAAGCCGAAAAAGACAATCACCAATACATCGCCCCAACCGTTGTAAGAAAGAGGATAAGGACCGGTGGTATAAAGAAAAGCAAATAACACACAAAGCACTCCTACGATAATCAATTCCCACCCGGCAAAGAAGAGCAACGTACAGCCGATAAGGCAGGCAAGAGCAACTGTAATAACAATCCCGGTTTTCATCGCTTGCGGAGAAATCCATCCTTGCGCACAAGCACGTTCGGGGCCTAACCGGTCTTCCCGGTCTGTTCCTTTGAGGAAGTCGAAAAGGTCATTGATGAAATTAGCGGCAATTTGCATCAGACTTGCAAACAGACAGCAGATCAGTGCAGGCAACCAGTGAAAACGTCCGTCCATTGCAGCAAGAGCAGTACCTATCATAACCGGAGTTATGGCCCCTGTCAGCGTTTTGGGACGTGCAGCTAATATCCATGCTTGTAGCGAGTTACGCTTTACTTCTTCCATACTTTAATATATTATAAATAGTTTTGACGGACAAAGATACATGATTTTTCGTATCTTTGCACCCCGAAAAACTTCAAACTAAGAGAAGATGAAGAAAATAAAAACAATCTACCCTGTTATCCTGTTGACATTGCTTTTGCTGGTTTCCTGTAAGTCGAAAAAGAATATGGTGGCTACCTTGCCACGCCCTGTTTTAAATTCAGATTCTATTTATCCGGATACGGCTAATGCCATAGCCGGGTTATTCTCCCCCGACCACTCGCAACTCAAAGAGCTGAATGTTTCCAAAAACAAAAAGCAGAATACAAAGGAAAAGACTTCTACCGATACACACGAATCGTCGGATCTGGTACTGCGGGGAACAAAAATCACTTCTTCCAGCGTAGATGTATCTTCTGTCTATACCGGAGTGGACCGTGTAGTAAAATATGACTTTACACACCGCGATGTTCCCGAAGCCTTTGAAGGTTTCCGTATCGCTTTCATTTCCGACTTACACTACAAAAGTCTGCTGAAAGAGAAAGGTCTGAACGACCTTGTCCGCCTGCTGATTGCTCAAAAGGCTGATGTGCTTCTAATGGGTGGTGACTATCAGGAAGGTTGTGAATATGTGGAACCTTTGTTTTCCGCACTGGCACGCGTAAAAACACCGATGGGCACTTATGGGGTAATGGGCAATAACGACTACGAACGTTGCCACGACGATATTGTGAATACAATGAAACATTACGGCATGCGTCCGTTAGAACATGAAGTAGATACGCTTCGTAAAGACGGGCAGCAGATCATTATCGCTGGAGTGCGCAATCCTTTTGATCTGGGGCGCAACGGAGTATCGCCTACTCTGGCACTCTCTCCCAAAGATTTTGTCATCTTACTGGTTCATACTCCGGATTACATCGAAGATGTTTCAGTAGCTAACACCGACCTTGCCCTGGCAGGACACACCCACGGCGGACAAGTCCGTGTATTCGGAGTTGCCCCGGCACTTAACTCACACTATGGCAATCGTTTCATCACCGGACTGGCATATAATTCTGCAAAAATACCTTTGATTATAACAAACGGAATAGGAACCTCCAAATTACCAATCCGTGTCGGCGCTCCGGCGGAAATCATCGTTATTACTCTTCATCGATTAACGGAGTAAACTGGATAGCCTCCCAAGCCTTTGGATGCACAAAGTATCGAACATCTTTCCCTGCATCCAGTGCTTCTCGAATAAAAGTAGAACTGATTTCAAATACAGGAGAATGAACGAGACGCACCGTTTCCGGCAATTCCTCCTCTTTGACGGGAAAGCCGGGACGGGGGTAAATAAGAATCTGATTCTCTTTAATGATACGTTCGGACTGATACCAATATCCAAAACGTTCCCAATTATCGGAACCGATAATGAAATAAAACTCGCGATCGGGAAATGCCTCACGCAGTTTCTCCAACGTATATACGCTATATGAGGGGCGAGGCAAATGAAACTCAAAATCTGAAGCCTGAAAACGAGGATAGTCACTGATGCTCAACTTTACCAGTTCGAGACGTAATTCATCATTCCATAACTTCTCCTGTGCTTTCAAAGGATTCTGCGGACTCACCATAAACCAGATCTCATCCAATCCTTCATACTCGCAAAGGTAGTTGGCTAGAGCAAGATGTCCGATGTGAATCGGATTGAATGATCCGCTGAAGATTCCGGTTTTCTGCTTATTCATTGTTCCAAAAACTCTTTGATAACTTTCAAAGCTTCCGCTTTAGCTGTTTCCAAATTGTCATTGACAATCACACAATCGAATTGCGGAGCAAAACCCAATTCATATTCCGCCTTAGCGATGCGACTTTCAATCACTTCCGGCGCATCCGTTCCGCGTCCTTCCAACCGGCAGCGTAATTCTTCCACCGAAGGCGGCTGGATAAACACCGACAACGCACGATCACCATAAAACTTCTTGATATTGCATCCGCCAACCACATCTACATCAAACACCACATTCTGACCCGCTTCCAATTGCTTTTCTACCTGCGCTTTCAGCGTTCCGTAATAACGGTCCTTATACACCTCCTCATACTCCAGAAATTCGTTGTTCTCAATGCGTTGACGAAATTCTTCCGGTGTAAGGAAGAAATATTCAACCCCATGCTGCTCCGTTCCACGCGGAGGACGGCTGGTAGCAGAAATTGAAAACGCTAAATTCAAATTCTGCGTCAGCAGATAATTGATTATAGTAGATTTGCCCGAACCCGACGGAGCAGAGAAAATAATTAGCTTACCGGTCATAAGTTTAATGAAGAATTAAGAATTAAAAATGATAGATACTGTTTTACATCACGTTCAGCACCTGTTCCTTAATCTGTTCCAGTTCATCCTTCATCTGAACTACGATCTTCTGCATTTCAGCATGATTGGACTTGCTGCCTAACGTATTGATCTCCCGACCCATTTCCTGGGCGATAAAACCAAGCTTCTTACCCTGTCCGCTACCACTTTCCATCGTGCTGATGAAATATTTCAGATGGTTGCTAAGACGTTGTTTTTCCTCGTTGACATCCAGTTTTTCGATGTAGTAAATCAGTTCCTGTTCCAGACGATTCTTGTCGTAGTCTACGCTTAACGTCTTTTCGAGAGCATCAGTGATGCGTTCCTTCACTTTCTCTACACGTTCTTTCTCGTAAGGAGCAATCTGTTCGAGCAAACTGTTGATGTTGGCAATCTTCTCACGGAATTTCTTTTCCAATGCAGCCCCCTCCTGTTTGCGGAAATCGACCAAATGACTGATGGCTTCAAGTATGGTAGCATGCACCATGCTCCATTCCTCTTCCGTCAGTTCCTGGATTTCCGTTTTCGTCATCACGTCCGGCATGCGGAGTAATAGTTGGAGCCAGTCTTCCGGTGCGGGACAAGGAATCCCCAGTTCGCGGCTTATCGAATCCAACTGGCTATAATAACTTTTCAGTACATCCTTATTGATGGGAGCAGCATCCGCACCCTCCTTCTTCTCTATCCACAGGCTGAAGTCAGCTTTTCCACGTTCCAGAACTTTAGAAATCTCATTACGGATTTCAATCTCTTTTTCACGATACGCCGGAGCGATGCGAGTGGACAAATCCATTGCCTTGCTGTTGAGCGACTTGATTTCTACATTTATTTTTTTATCAGGAAGTTCGGCCGTAGCTTTACCGTATCCTGTCATAGACTGTATCATAACCTTAAAGTTTTGTGCAAAAGTACACGAATATTTTAAGAATTGGAAATAATCATGTAAATTTGCGACAATTTAATAAGCTGATTTTTATGTCGTGTATACTGAATATTGAAACCTCTACCTCTGTTTGCTCGGTAGCGGCCAGTCAAGACGGACAGACGATTTTTGTGAAAGAAGACTTGCAAGGCCCTTCACACGCCGTGTCTTTAGGAGTTTTTGTAGATGAAGCATTGTCGTTCATAGACAGTCATGCCATCCCTTTGGATGCCGTTGCAGTGAGTTGCGGACCGGGTTCGTACACCGGACTCCGAATCGGGGTTTCTATGGCGAAAGGAATTTGTTACGGGCGCAATATCCCCTTGATCGGTATCCCGACGCTGGAAGTATTGAGTGTTCCGGTGCTGTTGTATCACGACTTGCCCGAAAACGCTTTGCTTTGTCCGATGATCGACGCCCGCCGCATGGAAGTATATGCAGCCGTCTATGACCGTCGTCTACAAGTGAAACGTACAGTTGCCGCCGACATCGTAGATGAGAACTCTTACCTGGAGTTCCTGAACGAACAACCGGTTTATTTCTTTGGAAACGGAGCCGACAAATGCCGCGAACAGATCACGCATCCGAACGCACATTTTATCGACAATATCCATCCGTTGGCTAAAATGATGTTCCCACTGGCAGAAAAAGCAGTGGCCGATGAAGACTATAAAGACGTGGCTTACTTCGAACCTTTCTACCTGAAAGAATTCGTTGCCTCCATGCCGAAAAAGCTTCTTTAATTTTTTAATTTTTAATTCTCAATTTTAATTTAACAAATGCAATACAATACTCAACAGAAAAGAATGCCGCTTCCCGAATACGGACGTAGCATCCAGAACATGGTAGATTATGCGTTGACCATTCAGGATCGTGCAGAACGTCAGCGTTGTGCCAACACCATCATCAACATTATGGGAAATATGTTCCCCCATTTGCGTGATGTACCCGATTTCAAGCACAAGCTTTGGGACCACCTGGCTATCATGTCCGGTTTTGAGCTGGATATTGACTATCCGTATGAAATCATCCGCAAGGACAATCTGGTGACCCGCCCGGACCATATCCCCTACTCCACTGCCCGTATGCGTTACCGTCACTACGGACATACGCTGGAAGTACTGATAAAAAAAGCGATCGAATTCCCTGAAGGAAACGAAAAGAGAAACCTGATTGCCCTTATCTGCAACCACATGAAAAAGGATTACCTGGCATGGAACAAAGATACAGTGGACGACAAAAAGATTGCCGAAGACCTATACGAACTGTCTAACGGGGAACTCCAAATGACCGACGATATCGTCCGGCTGATGGCAGAACGCCTGAATCAGAACTACCGTCCGAAGACGAACTATACCAACAATCGTCAAAACAATAAAAGAAGATACTAAAACACTTTATACTTAATACTAAAAAAATTAATGGCTTCATTTGTAATCGAAGGAGGACATCGGCTTAGCGGAGAAATCCACCCGCAAGGAGCTAAAAACGAAGTTTTGCAGATAATCTGTGCCACGTTGCTGACCGCAGAGGAAGTGACGGTGAACAATATACCTGACATTCTTGATGTCAACAACCTGATTCAGCTCTTGCGGGAGATGGGAGTGACGGTTGCAAAGAAAGGCATTGATTCTTATAGTTTTAAAGCAGAAAATGTAGACCTGGCTTATTTGGAAAGCGATGAATTCCTAAAGAAATGTTCCAGTCTGCGAGGCTCTGTGATGCTTATAGGTCCCATGGTGGCACGTTTCGGCAAGGCATTGATTTCCAAGCCGGGAGGAGATAAAATCGGTCGCCGCCGTCTGGACACTCACTTTGTAGGTATTCAGAATTTAGGGGCCGACTTCCGCTACGACGAAGAGCGGGGTATCTACGAAATAACGGCCGACAGACTTCAGGGAAGCTATATGCTACTGGACGAAGCATCTGTCACCGGAACAGCCAACATCGTCATGGCAGCCGTACTTGCCAAAGGTACGACCACCATTTACAATGCCGCCTGCGAACCCTACGTGCAACAACTCTGCCGGTTACTCAACCGGATGGGAGCCAAAATCAGCGGTATCGCATCCAACCTGCTCACCATCGAAGGCGTGGAAGAACTGCACGGCACGCAACACACCGTACTGCCCGACATGATTGAAGTGGGCAGCTTCATCGGCATGGCGGCAATGACGAAAAGCGAAATTACCATCAAGAATGTTTCTTACGAAAATCTTGGAATCATCCCCGAGAGCTTCCGCCGTCTGGGCATCAAGCTCGAACAAAGAGGAGACGATATTTACGTTCCCGCACAGGAAACATACCAGATAGAATCATTTATCGACGGCTCCATCATGACGATAGCCGACGCCACTTGGCCGGGACTGACTCCCGACTTGCTAAGTGTGATGCTCGTTGTAGCCACACAAGCCAAAGGCAGCGTACTGATCCATCAGAAAATGTTCGAAAGCCGCCTGTTCTTTGTGGACAAGCTGATCGACATGGGTGCACAAATTATTCTCTGCGACCCTCACCGCGCCGTAGTCATCGGACACAACCACGGCTTCAAGCTGCGCGGTGCCCGCCTGACTTCACCGGATATACGTGCCGGTATCGCCCTTCTGATTGCCGCCATGAGCGCCGAAGGCACCAGTACCATTAGTAACATCGAACAGATAGACCGTGGTTATCAGAACATCGAAGGACGTCTGAACGCTATCGGAGCCAGAATCACCCGGATATGATAAAGAAAGAAGAAGTATACAAGATAGGATTATTCAATAAACCGCACGGCATCCACGGCGAATTGCAATTTACCTTCACGGACGATATTTTCGACCGTGTGGACTGTGATTACCTGATATGCCTGCTCGATGGCATTTTCGTGCCTTTCTTCATCGAAGAATACCGCTTCCGTTCAGACTCCACCGCCTTGGTGAAACTGGAAGGAGTCGACAGTGCCGAACGTGCCCGAATGTTCACCAACATTGAAGTCTACTTCCCCGTGAAACACGCCGAAGAAGCGGAAGATGGCGAATTATCCTGGAACTTCTTCATCGGTTTCCAAATGGAAGACATCCATCACGGACTTCTGGGAGAAGTCATAGATGTAGATACCACTACGGTAAACACCCTTTTCGTGGTTGAAGGAGCGGAAGAAGAGGAACTGCTCGTTCCCGCCCAGGAGGAATTTATCGTAGGAATAGACCAGAAACAGAAACTCATCACGGTGGAACTTCCCGAAGGGTTGCTCAATCTGGAGGAATTGGAAGATGACCGGTGAGAACGAATCAAACGATGAGCCGCTCATCCACTGAAAATAGTAAATAGTAAATAGTAAAAACAGTAAATACCCGAGATGCCAAAGAGAAGACGAAGTAAAGCTTTCTGGAAAAATTTCAAGTTCAAGTATAAACTAACGATCGTTAATGAAAATACACTTGAAGAAATTGTCGGACTTCGCGTATCCAAGCTCAATGGACTTTCCGTATTACTTTGCGTGCTGGCGGTACTTTTCCTGATCGCTTCCTGCATCATCACCTTCACCCCGCTGCGCAACTACCTCCCCGGATACATGAACAGTGAAGTCCGTACACAAATCGTGGACAATGCCCTGCGTGTAGACTCTTTACAACAAGTGCTCAACAAGCAGAATCTTTACATCATGAACATTCAGGATATCTTCAGTGGAAAAGTATCCATCGACAGCGTGCAGACACTCGATTCACTGACCACTGCCCGCGAAGACACACTGATGGAACGTACCAAACGGGAAGAAGAATTCCGCCGTCAGTATGAAGAGAATGAAAAATATAACCTGACCTCCATCACTTCCCAACCGGACGTGACCGGACTCATTTTATACCGTCCGACACGAGGTATGGTGTCCGACCACTTCAATGCCGAGAAGAAACATTACGGCACCGACATCGCCGCCAATCCCAACGAAAGTGTATTGGCAACCATGGACGGGACCGTCATCCTAAGTACATACACCGCCGAGACAGGTTATCTGATTGGCGTACAACATAACCAGGATTTAATTTCAATCTATAAACACTGCGGCTCCCTCCTGAAAAAGGAAGGTGAACGCGTGAAAGGAGGGGAAGCCATCGCTCTGGTAGGAAACAGCGGCACACTTAGTACAGGGCCGCACCTCCATTTCGAACTTTGGTATAAAGGTCATCCGGTAAATCCCGAAAAATACATCGTATTTTAAGTGATAATAGAAAAATGAATATAGAGACTAACAAAAGAAAAAACAAATAGCTATCCTAGGCTCAACAGGCTCCATCGGGACGCAGGCTCTGCAAGTCATCGAAGAACATCCCGACCTGTACGAAGCCTATGCGCTGACAGCCAACAACCGCGTGGAACTACTGATTGCCCAGGCACGGAAGTTCCAGCCGGAAGTGGTAGTGATAGCCAACGAAGAAAAGTATTCCGAACTGAAAGAAGCATTGAGCGACCTGCCTATCAAAGTGTACGCAGGCACAGACGCTATCTGTCAGATTGTAGAAGCAGGCCCCATCGACATGGTGTTGACAGCCATGGTCGGTTATGCCGGACTAAAACCAACCATCAACGCCATCCGCGCCAAGAAAGCGATTGCGTTGGCCAATAAAGAAACATTGGTAGTAGCGGGCGAACTGATTAATCAGTTGGCACAACAATATCGCACTCCGATTCTGCCGGTAGACTCTGAACACTCTGCTGTTTTTCAGTGTTTAGCGGGAGAAGTGGGTAACCCGATCGAGAAAGTGATATTGACAGCCTCCGGAGGTCCGTTCCGCACTTGCACCTTGGAACAGCTGAAATCCGTCACAAAGACGCAAGCCTTGAAACATCCCAACTGGGAAATGGGAGCAAAAATCACAATCGACTCCGCTTCCATGATGAATAAAGGTTTTGAGGTGATCGAAGCCAAATGGTTGTTCGGTGTTCAGCCCAGCCAGATCGAAGTGGTGGTGCATCCGCAATCAGTCATCCACTCGATGGTGCAGTTTGAAGACGGAGCTGTCAAGGCACAACTTGGGATGCCAGATATGCGCCTGCCCATCCAGTACGCATTCTCCTACCCCGACCGTATCAGCTCTTCTTTCGACAGACTCGATTTCTCCCAATGCACGAATCTGACGTTTGAGCAACCCGATACGAAACGGTTCCGCAACCTGGCACTCGCCTACGAAGCGATGTACCGCGGAGGGAATATGCCCTGTATCGTCAATGCTGCCAATGAAGTAGTGGTAGCCTCTTTCCTGAAAGACGGCATCAGCTTCCTCGGCATGAGCGACGTAATAGAGAAAACAATGGAACGGGTTGCCTTCATCGCCAATCCGACATACGACGATTATGTAGCTACGGATGCGGAAGCAAGGAAAATAGCAGCCAGTCTGATATGATCCGCTTCATCCCATTGATGAACAAAGAAAATAAAGAAATTGATTAGTATTAATATAAATTGAAAATAGCCTTTATATCCTCTCTTCGGTAGAGAATTAGTTGAAGGCTTTAAACTGTAAATAGACTATATGGAAACATTTTTGATTCGTGCCCTGCAATTGATTATGAGCTTATCCTTGCTCGTTATCGTTCATGAAGGCGGGCATTTTCTTTTTGCCCGTTTGTTTAAGGTGCGTGTAGAAAAATTCTGCTTATTTTTTGACCCTTGGTTCACCCTTTTTAAGTTCAAACCCAAGAAAAGTGACACAGAGTATGCAGTAGGCTGGTTGCCATTGGGCGGTTATGTCAAAATAGCCGGCATGATTGATGAGTCGATGGATACCGAACAGATGAAACAACCCGAACAACCGTGGGAGTTCCGTTCCAAGCCGGCGTGGCAACGTCTGCTGATAATGGTGGGTGGCGTACTGTTCAACTTCCTGTTGGCACTGTTCATCTACTCCATGATTCTTTTTGCATGGGGCGACCAATATATAAAGGTACAGGAAGCCCCTCTTGGTATGGAATTCAACGAGACTGCCAAAGCGGTAGGTTTCCAGGACGGTGATATCCTCCTTTCTGCCGACGGTGTTCCTTTCGAACGTTATGACGGCGACATGTTGAGCCAGATTGCCGATGCACGCGAAGTAAGCGTCATCCGTAACGGGGCAAAAGCCTCCGTCTATATCCCGGAAGACCTGATGCAACGCCTCTTGGCAGACAGTGTCCGCTTCGCCTCCTACCGTTTCCCGTACGTTATAGACAGCGTAATGGTGAACTCTCCTGCCGCACAAGCAGGAATCCAGGCAGGTGACAGCATCATCGCCCTGAACGGAACACCGATCTCTTTCTCCGACTTCAAAGAAGCGATGGCAGAACGTAAGAAAAACGAAGCAACCCTGCTCAAAGACAGCATAGATCCGCGTCTAATCACGCTGACTTATGTGCGTAACGGTGCAACAGACACGCTAAGTATGCGTGTAGACTCCGCCTACCTGATGGGTGTAACCGCCTGTCTCGTCACAGACCGTCTGCTCCCTATGGTAAAAAAAGAATATGCTTTCTTTGAATCCTTCCCCGCAGGTGTCTCCCTCGGTGTGAAAACCCTGAAAGGCTATGTAGGAAACATGAAATACCTCTTCTCAAAAGAAGGAGCCAAACAGCTGGGCGGCTTCGGAACGATCGGCAGCATCTTCCCCGCTACCTGGGACTGGCACCAGTTCTGGTATATGACAGCCTTCCTTTCCATCATCCTGGCTTTCATGAACATCCTCCCTATCCCCGCATTAGACGGTGGCCACGTGCTCTTCCTCTTCTACGAGATGATAGCCCGCCGCAAACCGAGCGACAAGTTTATGGAATACGCCCAAATGACCGGTATGATTCTGCTCTTCGGTCTGTTGATATGGGCTAACTTCAATGATATTTTGCGATTCTTCTTCTAGCGAATATAACAATAGAAAGATAGAGAAAACATATAAAAAGAATCATCCCGGATGAAAAAGGTTTTAAAAACCAATTTTCATCCGGGATCTTTTTTTATTGTTGTTTGTCTTTAAATCTTCAACATCTTCTTCTCTCTCTCCAAATCCGTCTCATCCAACTTAGGTGAAGGCACCGTGCACGTTTTGATATAATCTCCCTCCTGACACGTATAATTATAGTACACCTCCAATTCCGGAGTCAATTCCGCCCGCGGAACCAGACACCCTTCCATCTCCAGAAACTGATTAACATCCGTACTATCCGACTGTTTCACCAGTACAATACGACGCGCAATCGGATTATGATTGTAGTCCAGACAGAGATAAAGCCCTTTCAGCATATTCGGAAACTCATAATGCGGAAGTTGCAGGTAAATAGTCACCAGCGCAAACTGTGGCAAATCCCTTTCGTTGAACATCAGGTAAGAGTTCTGATGATTACTGATAATCCCGCTCCCCCAATGCACCGACTTATACGCATTAATCATCCCCACCTTCACATACTCATTATTCTCGGAAGCACAAATCATGTACGGCTCGATCTTCAAGCTATCCGTAGAAGACGACAAACTGTAACTAAGATACATACCGCTATAATTATACACCTCCTGCACAGACTCCTTCGCCTCTTTCCCCAGCAACTTGATAAAAGAGTTGCCATTCTCCGCCTCGCTCTGCACGTCCGGCTCCATCTCCTGAAGCAACAGCCTCACCGATCCCACATTATTTAATAAGCGTTTCTTGGAAACATTATTCACCAGTGCCAAAGCTTCATCCAGCGCCTCGTCCGGTGTGCGTGTTTTCAATAAGTCGATATAAGCGGGAAGCACACTCGAATACAAAGCAGACAACACACTCGGAGCCATATCCACCCGGTCGGCAATTTCTTTCATCTTCACCCCGTTGTTGCGCAGGTACTCTATTCTTTTATAAATATCCGTAAGTTCGTCCATGATTTTTCGGTTTGTTAATTGATTCCGTTGCAAAGGAATGACTAAGGTATTATGTTTGTATTGCATGAATATTACATTAATATTTCAGTACACTTAAAGGCTCATATATACAATATGATTCATTGAAATTCATTTTTTCGTTCGCTCCGACACCCTACTTTTGCACCGGAAACAAAAAAATAGCATTATGAATTTCAAAGAAAAACTGTCGCCTTCGGCCCAAAAGAAACTTTCCGATTTACTCTTTATCCTTTATGCGGGAGGAGCGGCACTGCTATCCTATTCATTAGTCTACGCACTACGCAAACCGTTCACCGCTGCCACGTTCGACGGCATGGAACTATTTGGTATGGACTATAAGATAGCCACCAGCATCATCCAGATATTCGGATATATGGTATCCAAGTTTATCGGGATCAAACTTATTTCCGAACTGAAGAGAGAAGGCCGCCTGAAATTCATTCTTGTTTCTATTTTAGTGGCCGAACTCTCTTTGGTTCTTTTCGGATGCCTACCCCGCCCGTTCAATGTGTTGGCGTTGTTCTTCAACGGACTGTCGCTTGGCTGTATGTGGGGAGTCATCTTCAGCTTCCTCGAAGGACGCCGGGTGACGGATCTGCTCGCTTCCCTTTTCGGACTTAGTATCGCAGTCAGTAGCGGCACAGCCAAATCCATCGGACTTTTCGTTGTCGACACCCTGCATGTCAGTGAATTCTGGATGCCTGCACTGATCGGTGCGGTAGCATTGCCCTTGCTGGCAGGACTGGGCTATATCCTCGATCACCTGCCCAAACCGACTGCCGAAGACAAAGCACTGCGTGTGGAACGTGTCACTCTCAACAAACAACAACGCTGGAACCTGTTCCGCAGCTTTGCTCCCATATTGACACTGCTTTTCTTCGCCAACCTCTTTCTCACCGTTTTGCAAGATGTCAAGGAAGACTTTCTGGTGAAAATCATAGACGTCAATGCCGCCGGACTTTCCCCGTGGGTATTCGCCAAAGTGGACGGTGTAGTCACACTGATTATCCTGGCCATTTTCGCCACCTTGGCAGTGATGAAAAGCCACATCAAAGTACTTTCCGTTCTATTGACCCTTGTCATTGCGGGAGCAATCACACTTAGCACTGTGGCATTCAACTACCATACCCTGCAACTTTCTCCGCTCGTGTGGTTATTTATCCAGAGCCTCTGCCTCTATTTTTCCTACTTGAGCTTTCAAACCATTTTCTTCGACCGCTTCATCGCCTGTTTCCGCATCAAGGGAAATGTAGGTTTCTTCATAGCGATGGTCGATTCCATCGGCTACACAGGCACAGTGGTGGTATTGGTAGTGAAAGAATGTTTCAACCCGGATTTGAATTGGCTGGAGTTCTACAATACGATGGCAGGGACAGTAGGAATCGTCTGCACCTTTGCGTTCACCTTAGCAATGATTTATCTGACACAAAAATACAGAAAAGGGAAACAGGGTGAAATACGCGGGAACGAATCCTGCCCCGTCCCCTCCCTCGCTTCTTATTAATTTCCGACGAATAAACCAATATTATATAGAAACAAGAATGAAAAAGATTGAATGTATTATTATGGACTGGGCTGGTACAGCCGTTGACTATGGATGTTTTGCCCCCGTGGCTGCTTTTATCGAAGCATTTGCCGAAAAAGGACTGGTAATCGATGTTGTACAGACCCGCAAACCAATGGGACTACCCAAAATTCAACACATCCGCGAACTACTTTCCATGCCTGACGTGAACGAACAGTTTACCGCCCGTTACCAACGCGCCTGGACGGAAGAAGACGTGGTAGAACTAAACCGCCTTTTCGAGAAGCATCTCTTCGCCTCTCTCGAAAACTACACAGACCCTATTCCGGGAGTAATCCCAACTTTGGAAAAATTGCGTGCCGCAGGTATTAAAATAGGATCGACCACCGGCTATACCCGCGAAATGATGGATGTAGTTCTCCCCGCCGCACAGGCAAAAGGATACCACGTGGATTATTGCGCCACTCCCAACCTGCTTCCCGCCGGACGTCCCGCTCCTTACATGATTTTTGAGAACCTGACGAAATTAGCAGTCCCCAGCCTCGACGCCGTTATAAAAGTGGGTGATACGATTGCTGATATTCTCGAAGGAGTGAACGCGAAAGTGTATAGTGTAGGCGTGATTCTCGGCAGCAATGAAATGGCACTTACCGAAGCAGAAACAAAATCAATGCCTGCCTCCGAACTCGAAGCCCGCATCGCCGATGTCAAAGAGCGCATGCTTGCCGCAGGAGCTTCTTACGTGATACGCACTATCGAAGAACTTCCCGCACTGATTGAAACGATCAACGCCGGCAACTAACATTCAAGCCCGCACCCAACAATCAGAAAAGAAACAAAATCATTTATTTATTCATTTCTAAAGAAAACATCATTATGAAACCATATTTGTTATTAACTCCGGGACCTCTAACCACCTCTGAAACAGTAAAAGAAGCCATGATGACCGACTGGTGTACATGGGACGAAGACTACAACCTCGGCATTGTTCAGGAACTCCGCAAAGACCTGGTTAACATCGCCACTAAAAAACCGGAAGAATACACTTCCATCCTTTTACAGGGAAGCGGAACCTATTGCGTGGAGGCCGTTTTAGGCGCCACCATCACCCCGAAAGACAAACTCCTGATTTGTAGCAACGGAGCCTATGGCGACCGTATGGGCAACATTGCAGAATATTACCATCTCGACTACGACATGCTGGCTTTTGAAGAAACAGAGCAGGTATCAGTTGAATATGTAGACGATTATCTTAGCAATAACTCCGATATCACACATGTCGCTTTCGTTCATTGCGAAACAACGACCGGTATCCTGAATCCGATCAAAGAACTGTCCCACATCGTCAAGATGCATGGTAAAAAGCTGATTGTAGACTGTATGAGCAGCTTCGGAGGTATCCCCTTAGATGTAAACGAACTCGGTATCGACTTCCTAATCAGCAGTTCCAACAAGTGTATTCAGGGTGTACCGGGATTCGGATTCATCATCGCCCGCCGTTCGGAATTAAAATATTGCAAAGGAGTGGCACGCTCTCTTTCCCTGGACATCTACGACCAATGGGAAACAATGGAAAAGGGACACGGAAAATGGCGCTTCACTTCACCGACACACGTTGTCCGTGCTTTCAAACAAGCCCTGACCGAATTGATTGAAGAAGGAGGCGTAGAAGCACGTTACCAACGTTATTGCGAAAATCACCGTATTTTGGTGGAAGGAATGCGTGCACTCGGATTCAAAACACTGCTCGAAGATGACATCCAGTCGCCTATCATCACTTCTTTCCTTTATCCGCATGAAGGATTCGACTTCAAAACATTCTATTATGCACTGAAAAATAAAGGATTCGTGATTTACCCGGGAAAGATTTCAAAAGCAGATACCTTCCGTATCGGAAACATCGGTGATGTGCATCCGGAAGACTTCCGCCGTCTGGTAGAAGTCATACGGGAAACGAAATACTAGAAAGTCAAATCTTTCAAGTTCATCTTGAATGATTGCTTACTGATATGTTGTATGATGTTCCTGTGAAGTTCTGAAAGACTTAATCCTCTTTCAGGACTTCATTATTTTCTTTTCAGGGTGGAAGGCTGTGATAGCCTCAAGCTACTGACGATAGCTGCCACAACGGCAAACCCACTCCCCACCATCAGGCAAACAGCCGTGCTCCGGCTATGAGTAACAAAGCTGAAAAGCAAGGCAACCAATGTTGTTCCGGTGGTCTGTCCCAACAGGCGGGCCATTCCCAGCATCCCACTGGCCCCTCCCGAACGCTGCGTAGGAGCGGAAGAGATAATTGTGCTGTTGTTTGGCGTCTGAAACAATCCGAAGCCTGCACCGCATAACATCAAACGCAGGATAATACTTATATCAGATGATTCGGCAGTCAGACTGGAAAGCGAGAAAAGCCCGATGGCAAACAAAACCATCCCGATACTTCCCAGTATACCGGGGTGAATACGCTCCACGAGATACCCTGCCAATGGAGCCGTGACCAGCGTAGCCAACGGCCACGGAGTAAGCAAAAGTCCGGTCATCACCTCACTGTGTCCTAAAGTGTTCTGCAGGAAAAAAGGCAGGGAAACCATTGCCGACATTTGAGCGATAAAGGAACAAATGGAAGTCAGGATGGATAACCGGAAAATCGGAATCCGCAACAGGTCGAGCGGCAATAGCGGAGTAGTCTGCGTGAGTTGCCGGCGCACATAGTACGTGCCTACCACTGCCAATACAACCAGTTGGATGAAAAGGAAATCCATTTCCTCGTGATGGGCGAATCCGTCCAGCGTATATATAAGCAGGCCGAAGGTAACCGCATTCGCTATGGCGCTGATATAATCAAACTTGCGTTTCGAGCGTTCCTCCTGCCTTGGCAGATGTTTGATGCCGAGGAACAATGCGGTAAGTCCTAACGGAACATTAATAGCAAATAACCAGTGCCAGCTGGCAATAGAAAGAATACCGCTCGCCACAGAAGGCCCGGCGGCAGCCGATATGGCAACGACCATCGCATTAATCCCCATTCCCCGCCCAATCTGGCTCTTCGGATAGATGTAACGTAGCTGTGCCGTATTCACGCTGGTGATGGCAGAGGCACTGAACCCCTGAAAAATACGGGCGACGGTTAGCGTCCAAAACGAATCGGACAAGGCACAAATCAACGAAGTGATGCAAAACAGACCGATACCTGAAAGAAAGACTTTCCGGTAACCGATGATTTCACCCAAAGCGGAAAAAGACAGTAGCGATATGACGATGGCCAGCTGATAGCCGTTGATAATCCAGGTGGTTACAGCGGGAGAAGTCCCAAAATCATGCGAAAGCGTGGGTAGTACGATATTGACGATGTTAATATCCAATACCGACATACAAAGAGCGAATCCGACGGACACCACCGCCCAAATACGCTTAGGCATCGGCAATCCGTCGGTTTCCTCTATTTTTTGAGTTGAATTTATCGATTGTACCATAAAAACTTATTCTTGTAAGTAGTCATTCTTTTTTCACCATAAAGCAACGCAGGGATGCAAACACAAACACCACCGACGACAAAAAAAGCACCGCGTTACTCTGTGATGAAAAATGATTCACTTGGTTTCGTAAAGGTAAACAAAACAATGGTACAGGTGTTTTTGTTTCCTTTGAAAAATAAGTTTTTTTAGTGGAGAAAAGTCGTTACTTCAACTTCAAGATCCGTTGATTACTGCTTCCCCTGAACGCCAGATACGGAGAGAAAAGAGCCTGCTCGAAGCGTCCGTCCACCAACACATCTATATAATCAAGGGCAGCACTCAAGCGGGGCTGTGCCTTGATTTCTTCGTAGCTATATCCTGTATAGCACCACACATTCATCCCCGTCTCCTCTTTCACCCGTTTCAGTAAAAGCAGAAACTCCTCCGGATGGAAGAACGGATCACCACCGGAAAAAGTAACACCGTCCAGCAAAGGATTTGCCTTGATTTCACGGATGATGGACTGTATTTTTTCTTCCGTCAACTCTTCCCCCGCCCCCGGATTCCAGCTCTCCGGGTTGTGGCAACCAGGACAGTGATGGGAACATCCGGCAAGATAAATAGAGTACCGGATGCCTTCACCATCGACAATCGTTTCAGGATAAGTTCCTAATAAATTCACTTCTACAGGTGTTTTACGCGGTCTTGTTCTTCTGCCCGTTTAGCAGAGTTCCAGGAACTCAAATCGCCTGTCAGGTAACCGGTTATACGGCGCATACGAAGGATGCTTTCACTCTGGCACACCGGACATTTATCGAAGATAACCCCTTTGTAACCACAGTTATGACAAGTATCTACCGGGTGATTGATAGAGCCGTAGCCAATCCCCTCGTCGTGCATCACTTTCACAATCTTGGCGATGGCACGTACATTCTTCTGTGCTTCACCGTCCAGTTCTACATACGTGATATGTCCGCCGCGCGTAATGGCGTGGAACGGAGCTTCACGCTTGATTTTCTCAACGATGCTGATCGGTTCTTTCACGTCTACGTGAAAAGAGTTGACATAATAGTCGCGGTCTGTCACTCCGGGGATTTTTCCATATTTCCGACGATCCATTTTAGTGAAACGTCCCGAAAGTCCTTCGGCAGGAGTAGCCAGAACGGAGTAGTTCAGGTTATATTTCTCTTTATATTCGTTTACCACTTTATTCATTTCCATCACCGCTTCATACAGCGTGTCCCATGCTTTCTGGTTGTGGCCGTGACCTTGTCCGTAGAGAGCCACCATCGCGTTGTGTCCGCCGATAAATCCGATACCCAGCGTACCGCTGCGCAATGCATCACCCACCTGTTCATTCGGGTTCAGCTCACCGCCGCCTTTCCACACATTATTTCCCATCATGAACGGGAACTGACGTGCCAGGGCCGTACGCTGATACTGATAACGCTCGTAAAGCTGATCGGCTACAAGCACGGACATTTGGTGTACGGATTCGATGAAAATTTCTTTTGCCTTCTGTTCAATGGCATCCTTGTTGCGTTCATCCTCTATCAGGTTTTCCGCCTTGATGCGGGCTTCAATTGCCAGTCTCGGCATATTCAGCGTAGTGAATGAAAGATTGCCACGACCTAAAGAAGATTTTTCTCCTGCCACGTTTTCAAAGACACGGGTGCGACAACCCATCGTCGCCAATTCGTAGATGTAACGTTTCGGATCGTCCGCTCTCCATTTCTCGTTCTGGTTGAAAGGTGCGTCGAGGAACATGAAGTTCGGGAACAATGCTTTCGCCGTAGTCTGGCAAGCCTTCAACAGCAAGTCGAAGTTGGGAGCCTCGTAACGGTCGGTCATTGCCTCTTCGATATTTTCCGCTTTCATTGCTTTCTCAAAGTCTTTTTCCGAGTAAGAAACTCCGTCTTTCACCTTGAAAATCTGGATCGGGAATACAGGCACCTCACCTCTTGTACCCAATCCTTCAATGGTAGCTTTCAGCAATTCTTCGATCACCATGCGGCCTTCGGCAGAAGTGTCCGTACCGTAATTGATGGAGCTGAATACCACCTGATTACCGCCACGTGAATGCATCGTGTTCAGGTTGTGGATAAATCCTTCCATGGCCTGATGGGTATCTTTGCGAGTCTGCTGATAAGCTTTCTCAACGATACGGGCAAGGTGTTCCTTATCTATAATAATCTGTAAAGCCACCAAAGCAATGCGCAATGTTTCGCGTTCGGCTTCAGTAGTCTTGATAGACGGAAGATATTCTTTAATCAATGTGCGGATGGATTTCTCATCGACCTGATTTCCGTTTTCCATGGCGACATAGAAATTGATGAACGATGCCAGATGCTTGCGGAAAGATTTGGCCACACCTTTTGCCATGAAGAAATCGAAAGCAGGAATTGCCTGTCCGCCATGCTGCTCATTCTGATTCGTCTGGAAAATAATGGTAGCCAACGTAGCATAACTCTGGATGCTTTGCGGGGTACGGATACTACCGTTCTTGGTGCGAAAACCACGTTCAAAAAGGTCATCCATATCATATTGGATACAGGTCGTCGTCTTTGTCGGATAATAATCCAAGTCGTGAATGTGAATATCTCCCAACTGGTGCGCTTCGGCAAAACGTTTCGGCAACAGGTATTTATACGTATAATCTTTGGTTACTTCGGAAGCGAACGTCATCATCTGTCCGGCAGGCGTGTGACTGCTCATGTTGGCATTGCTCAAGTTGACATCGTTCTTGTCGATAGCAACGATGCCGTCCATCACTTGCTTCATCTGGGTTTTCTTATCGCGCTCCGTATTCCGCCATTCGCGATAAATAATATATTTCTTCGCTACTTCCGGGCGTACTTTCATCAACGACTTTTCTACTAAATCCTGAATCTCTTCTACGGTAATAGTAGGAGTAGTAAACTGACTGATTACGTTCATAGTGATGTCAGCCACCAACTGCTGCTCATCCTGAATACCTGTTGCACTGAATGCTTTACTAATTGCATTCTTGATCTTACTGATAGAGAAATCTTCTCTCTTACCATCACGTTTGATGATACAAATTTCCGCGTAGTTCATAACTTTAACTCCCGAAAGTTTAAATTTAAAATATTGATAACTAAAAGAAAAAGTTCCGGCAGGTCTTCTGACTTATCCCTCCCTCGCAACACCTTCCCACACCGACATCGATGCAGTGGCTTATTGTGCGGATTCTTAGAGAATTACAGCAGCGGGTACTGTCGCCGATTTACACAGCGTTCCCTCATTGACTAAACCTCTTTTAGCTCCGAAACCGGATACAAAGATAGAAGATAATCTAATAGCTTGGTTAGCTTTTAACATTAAATTTCGGGAAACATTTCTTTCTCGCTGATACAGAAAGTTTTCCAAAACGGAAAACTTTTTTCTGATTTTAACGTGGATAATATTCCAATTCCGTTTATTTCACCCAAAAGACATATATAGTTTTTAGCTACTTCACTCTTAGCGAAAAAAGAATGTGTTAAAAGTCTCCACAACTATCTTTTGCTTCATAAGTTACAGACTATTTTTCACTTTCAACCAAACCTTTCTTTCCGATAAAATGAAAGAAATTATAATTTTTCGATTTCTTCTTTCGAAAGCCCGGTAGATTTTATGATAATATCGTCAGCCACTCCTAATTCTTTCAAATTACGAGCTGTTTCTTCTTTACCTTTTTGCAAGCCTTTCTGTTCAGCAAAGTCCAACGTATTAAAATAATCGTTATAAACTTTCCATTCTTCTTCATACCGGGCTCTTTCCTCCTGGGTCATATTTGCTTTGGAAGCCAACTTTTCAAGTCGCTCGAAGACGGCCTTGCGAGCCTTGAAAGGCATCCGGTCAAGTGTATCCATATGCTTTAGTATATAAATCCAGCGTTCAAAATCATTTTCACATTCATCCTCCTCTTTGTTGAAGTTCGGCAGTTCGATAAAAATCTGCCGGAACTTGTTGCTGAAGAGCTTCCCCGTATCCCTGTCAGAAAGAACGATATCCGTTCTGATTTTAGAGGGCATATCCTTGTCCATCACGAAATTCATGAAGAACACTCCGTACACGGCATCCAATTGAAAGTTCCAAACTCCCCTTTTCGCCTGCTGCGTAATGGCCCTAGAAAGATAGAAGAGGGCACGATCTTTAAAGTAAGGCTGTTCCCGGTTCTGCATTTCTACGATAATACGTTCACCGGTATCGGTTACGCAATAGATGTCGTAGATAAGACCTCGTTCTGTTTTTACTTCCGGCTGCTGTTCACTGTTAAGGAACTGAATGTCGGTAATCACATGCTCTCCTACGAGCAAATCGTTCAAGAAGTCGATTAACAACTCCTTTTCTACCTCTCTGCCGAATAAAAACTTAAAGCCAAAATCGGTAAAGGGATTGATAAATCTTCCCATTATATGCTGTGTCTCAATTACAAAACAAAGATAGAGTTTTTTTGTTGAATACGGTCAAGAATAGAAAAAAATAAATGGGTACAAAAAAAGAAGCTGCCTCATTCATCGGGAGACAGCTTCTTCATTTGAACCTTGAGCCTTACTTTACTTTCACTTTATGAGTTGCTCCACGTTTGTTACCGGTTCCGTGAGCTATGTGCGGGCGGCACGTTTCGTTTTTTTCAGGATCATTTTTTTACACGTACACTAATCTTTTTCCGTCTTACTGCTTCTCCGATGACGGAACCGCAGAACAGCCTCAAGAATGTCTAACAACTTTTCCAGTAATAATTTCATTCGCTTTTCTATTAAGGTTGATAATCTATTTTATATCGGTCGAAGTGCAACCATCAGCTATACCCGATTCGCGGCTACTGATAAGTCTATCAATAAGCTTTAGTTTGCCTGACAAACTTATCAGTTAATCCCAACGGATTCAGCTGCCAGCTGCACTTCCGGTTAAGCGGCCGGGTCCGGCGCTTCGCCTCCTCCGCCACCAGGTTCGTCGCCGTCATCCGGGTCTTTGTCAACGACATCGTCGGCCACAAACGAACCCGCTACATCCTTGATGTGCACAAACTCCACTCCGGTGGTCAATGCGCGGGTAGCACTTCCGTTAGCGGCACGGGTGTATTCAGGGGTAAACTGACAACGCAATGAAGTGATCTGCGAACTGCTGACCTTACTCTCCAACTCCACTCCTTTTCCTCCTGCTTTGGCAATCATTGTAAATGTTCCCAAGCCTTCGAGGCGCACCGTGCGGCTGTTGAGCAACTGTTCGCGCATCACCGACATCAGGTTACGAATCACGTTATGAACATCACCCGCCGTCAGCGAGGCTTTTTCTGCAATCAATTCCGCCATTTTCTGCGTATTGACCATTTTCCCGAATTTCACCAGACGGGGATAATAAAGTTTCTGTCCTTCCTTGTTGGCAAGTGTTGCCTGATAAGGTTTGTAAATTAATGGCATACTGTTTTCCTTTCTTTTTTGATTGATTAATAAATAACTACTGTTTGTAACCGATTACGAAGACAAAAGTACACGAAGAGAAAAAAGCAGGGAAACACGATGTTACAACCCGTCGCAAGAGAGAACAGACAAGCACAAATTGACACGATTCATGCCTGCAAAGGCTTCTGTACAACACAGAACCAACCAGCATAAAAAGGCGTACCTTTGCATGAGTTCATAAATAAACCTCTAAAAAACAGTCAATATGAAAACAGAAACAACTCCAAAAGCAGAAACAGAGAACCGTACCCGCATACAATCCTATAGCAAAAGCCAGTTGGCCGGGCTTTACCTGCCTCACATACAGTCCGCCTCGGCACGACGTACCCTCCGTAGTTGGATTGCCAAGAATACCGCACTGCAAGCCGCACTTGCCCAAACCGGATATAGTGAAAAAGCCATCCTGCTCACCCCGGCACAAGTAGGGTTATTCTTCAAGTTTTTAGGAGAGCCTTGAAACGGCTCTTTTATAAGGAAACATCATTCGGACAAAGACAAAACAAGGCAAAAACAAGCCAAAGATAAATAAGGCAAGACCAAACAAAGCGGACATTTCATCACAGATCACGCGAATCAAATTATAACTAGCTGATTGCTGTTATAAAGAACCCAAGATAATCTGTTGCGAAATGTCCGCCCATTATATAAGAAAAGGATTATATCATTCCGGAGTACCTTCTCCCGACGGCTTCATCAAATCGGCTGTAACCTCCGCTTTAAAACGGACACCGTCGTGAAGCCGCAGATTCAATTTGACAGTAACATTCTTATCATTGTTACGCTTCACATAAAACGTTCCTGTCACCCTTTTATATTGGGAATAATAATAAAACGGATCTTCATAGATAAAGACATACTGGTCGTTGTGATACAAAGTCGATGCATCCACCACTTGCCCCTCCCAGTACATGTGAAGAGAAAACATAAAATAAGTATTAGTTTTCCCACCCTCCATCTCTTCCGGAGAAAGGATACAGGTGAAATAGTCACCGTCCATAGAGGCCACACCGGACACGATCTTGTTCGCTTCTCCCCGGAACGAATAAGTGCCGATGGAAGGCAATTCCTCCACATCCGGACCGGGATTTACCGGATCATTATCTTTATCGTCACTGCATCCGGCAAAACCCACCAGAAGCAGTCCCGATAAAACGAATAAATTTAAATATTTCAATAAGATTTTCTTCATGAATACACTTCATTAAATCGTCACTCTATTACCGTCACCGCACCTTTATAGTAGCCGGACAAACTGACATCGCCATACTTCTTAATACCTACCACTTCAAAAGTCATTTCAACCTCATTGCCCTGAAGAGACACCGAAGTCCGGCCTCCCAGAGCCAGGTTGCCCAATGTGGTATTAGCCTGACTGTACGTCACTCCTTCATACGTAATAGAGATTTTCGCATTTTCCTCATTACCGGAGAATCCGCGGAGCACTCCATCCATCATTGCTTTCGGAAGACGCACCACTGCATCCGCTGCCGACATTCCCGCCACAGTAGTGATACCTGCCTGCCGTGAAAGGTAAATAACACTGATATCTGCACCCGTCTTATCTATCACCACAGACTGGATAGTGACTGGAGCACCGTCCGCCCCTAAGCGATATTCATTCGGGATCGTCGTATCATACACCGTGAAAGTACCGCTATAGTTACCTGATATTTTAAGACTATTATCACCCAAATATTTGAGGTTAAGCGTCAATGAATATTCATTATCCGCTGATTTCGATACACTGAACGTACCTGCCGCATCCTCCAAGTGACCTTTGGATATTTGTATTCTTTCTTCGTCATACGGGCTATAATAAGTAAATTCAAAAGCCAGATTGGTATTTGTTATATCCACTTCCTTCCCGTTAAGTCCTGCGTTCGGGACAAAGAGACGCACATAATATGTGTTTACATTCTCCAAGTCCGCAGCAGACGAAATTCTCGACGGAGTGAGATACAATGCCACTCCTTCATCCGTCTTTTCATAGAAAGTAGCTTTGATGTCACGCGTTTTTTCTCCGTTCAACGTTAATATATTCGTCGTACTCTGCTTAATTTCAGAATAAGCACCCTCATAAGAACCTTCGAACTTTTCACCCGAAAGCAAAGTAAAGCTAAAAGTTACTTTCACATGATCGTCCGTCTTTTCTACTTTGAACTTACCTGCCGAACATATTTCAGACCATCCATAAGGCTCCACCGCACCCAGATCGTCAGCTCCCAATTCTGTCATATTATAGAAAGCATAATCCGTACCGTCATAAGACGTGATATCCAATACCTGTCCCAACATAGCGGGATTGATTCCGATCATCAGGAACTCCGTGTCCGACATATCTTCCACCGTTGTCACTCCCGCGTCCGGACTAAGATAAAGGTATTGAATCCCTCCGATGACAGTAGCCACCGCCGATTTCAACGGACGCACTTCACTTCCGAAAGAAAATTCACTGGGCAACTTTGCAGGAGCCTTGTAGCTACAACCAGCCTCCCCTGTAAACTTACCGCCACTTTTCAGCGTACAATCAAAAGTAGCTTTCACAGCCGATGTTTCATTCTCACCCGGAGTCATCGTCAAAGTGATCTTGCCTTGCGTCAGCACCTCTTCCCATTCGTAAGGGTCCACGGCTACAATAGCCTCACCATCGGCATCCATGTAATAAAGCACATAATTGTCATCTTCAGAGCCGCCTATCGTAACCGGGCTGCCCACCAGACTCTTACTCACTCCCAGCATCACATATTCCTTTCCGCTATTCATAAAGTCTTCAAGCGTTTCCAAACTCTGCAACGGACTCATACACACATACACAATGCCATCCTGTTCAAAACAATACACCGATTTAGCTTGTATCGTCTTATCCTTATACGTATACGTATTCACTGTTTCCACAGGTTCCGGCTCCGGTTCGGGATCAGGGGCCGGATCATCGTCACTACATGCCACCAAACAACTCATTGCCAGCATGAACAAGAAAAAGGAAATAAATCTAATTTTCATATTTCTTATTTTTAGGGTTAATTATAAAATCGCGTTATTAGTAAAATGATGCCATCCACCCGTATTTACTGCGGGCGATAGCTGAATACGGTAATAGGAGTATCCTGCGAATAAGTGGTACGCACATGGTGCGGGTGTTCCTTATCACAGTCAATAAAGTCTATCGTCAGCGTGTGTTTGTCACCGTCGCGTGCCACGGTCATGGTTCCGCCGTCTATGCGTGCATATTCTTTCATGGCTCCGTTCTGCAGTTTCTCATACCAGGTTCCTCCCGGATATGTAAAGACATTGGGGTAACCCGGGGCAATGCCTCCCGGTTTCAGCAACTCACGCGGGATACCCTGCGATCCCTCATCACGCGCCACCATTGTATAGGTGCCTGCCGGAATACCCTGTGTTACATCCGTAGCCCATTCCACGAAAAATTCCACCTTCAATACTCTTCCGTTACCGGACGGCCAGGTGTCGGCAAGACTTATACCGTCTTCCGCCAGATACAACTCGACTACACGACACGATTCATCTTGCAGATAATAAGAATCTCCCTTATCCTGCAGGCGGGCTTGCGTCCATCCGTTCAGTGCAATATCGGCGGTCAGGGTAGAATTAGAAGTTTCAACCTTGTTTTCGTGACGGTCGATGGTGGTTACTTTTCCCGTATAGGTGAAATAATGTTTCAAGGAAAGATTGCCTACCAACGTTCCGCTAATCGAATATTCGCCGCCGGACATCCGTTTCACCGTCATTTTACCATCGGAAAGCAAGTCGGCATCGACACTCGTAGAGTAGGATTTCACTTCACCATAGAAAGTTCCGGCAGGAATTTCCACCTTTCCGGTCGGTAAATCGATTTGATTCATATATCCGAGGTTGAACGTCCATTCATCAAACGTATATCCGTTCAATGCTGCATCAAAAGTGCCTTCAGGGAGCGGAAATTCCGTAGCTTCCGAAGCAAATGGCGGGACATTCAGGCTGAAAGCCATGATCTTGCCCGGTCCTATCGGATTACCAGTAGCATCCACTTCCATATCCGTATAAAGCGTCAATACAAAATGATCCGTTCCCACTCCGTCTTTATCTCCCCAGTACACCAGGTTGGAGTTGACAAACTCCACCACTTCCGGCGCCGGGTTTACGTCTTCTCCGCCGGGTTTTCCTCCCTCCGGATTTTCGGCGTCATTGTCACTGCAAGCGGTCAACACCCCCACAGACGCAACAGCGAACAGGCAGACACCCAACAACTTCATTATTTTCTTATCCATATCAGACTGATTTATATATTTTACATCATTGAAAAGAACTTCCGTAGCGACCGGGAATCATAAAAAAGGCGGAGTAAGCCCGGGAAAAGGATTCCCATTCTTCGCGCGAGTATCCCCGCCTGTCATATAGTAAAGTTAAATTAAGAGAGAATTAGTAAATTCTCATTCCGTTTCACAACGGTAGTTCTTTTCTTTATTCATCAAGGTAATGTTCGTTTTATCTGAAAAGTGCAATATCCGGGAAAAGGATATAATCTTTCAGCGTTCCGGTCAGGAACTGCTGTCCGTCAAACAATGCTATCGCCAGGTAGCATCCGCTTTCCGGTGCTTCGGCCACGTCCTGAAAACTGATTCCGACAGAACCGTCCTGATAGAGCACAGGAGCGAAACCGAAATTTCCTTTCGAATAAATATTGGAAGAAGCCGCTACAGAAAAACCGTACAGGGTTTGCAAAACAACACCTGCCCCATCATCCGATGTTCCGTCCGATGCGCCTTCTGCCGCCTCATCCGCAACCTCTTCCACGACTGTAAAGTCTTTCTGTGCCGCACCGATAGGTACCACAAACGATCCATTCTTATAGGTAGCCTGCAATGAAACCGTAGCCTTTGCGGGGTCTTTCAGATATTGTGCCGCCGGAGTATTTGCCAACGACATCTTAATGGTATATCCCTCGCCATCGACATTCTTCGAAATTTCAGTAGCCGACAAGGGATAGGCGTCTTCGATATCCTTCGTGTCCCATTTCACATAAATCCGGCTGTTTCCCCACGCTCCGAGCAAGTCTGTCACTTCATACTGATATACGTAGTAAAAGAACTTCCGCCCTTCATTGGTGCTGACCAATAACTGGCAGGCACGGGGATTTCCGGTTTTATTCTCTTTCAACACAAGCAAGAAACCATCTTCTTTTGAAGCAGCCGGCACTTCCAGCCAGTCGATTCCCCGCTGCACGCTCACTTTGAAATCAAACGAACTATTCACCCGTACAATCGTCTGTGAAGGAGCATTTCCGAGGCGTATCACCTGCTGGTCGGAGTCGGGAGCAAAAATATTTCCCTCCTGCGTCACTACAATTTTCTGTTCGCTATTGCCATCGCTCACGGTCACCTGCGTGGCACGTGACGTATATTCATAATTGGCTCTGACAAGCAAAGTTATCTTTTCGTTTGTCACTTCGATTACCCTGCACCAGTCCGCACCCGAAACGGCAGTTAGTTCTCCGGTAGCCTGCAAAGCCACTTCCACTGTTCCGCCTCCGGCTACCAGATCGACGTCCGCCTTCATGACGCGAAAGCCTTGTGCCGTTTCATCGTTTTCCTTGTCGCACGCTGTCGTCAGCAGACAGCACGCAGATAATAACAGTATAAAAAACTTATTCATCATATCATTCTTCTATTGTTTTTTTAACCAACCTGATTGCTGCAACTGCATCCGTGTATCCCATGAAAGAGGCCTCCTCATCCTGCGAGTTGTACACACCGAAGATAAATCCGGAGATTTCACCTATCCACACTCCATTGTCCACCAGATAAATGCCGTCGGTGGTAGGATAACTGATAAGACCGATTGCCGGACTGCGCAAAACGTAATCATTCATCAAATCCCACATAGCCAGATATACGTAACCTCCCTGTACTTTCTTCAAGAATTGCGGCAGGATGGAAAGTCCGCCACGCGGCTTGTCGTAAGTTACCAGAATGTCATATTCGAGTCCTTTAAGCCAGTAGCTCTTGCCGTCCTCGTTCTTCACCAGTTGAATCTCCTGCGAAGCCACTTCCAGTTGGTTCGTCGCACCGTTCAGGCGGTAGAAATCCATCAAATAAGTGCCCGGATAATAGTCGTAGCTCTGATATCCGTCAATGTAGATGCCTTTCATCTTCACTCCTGTAGCTCCTTCGTCGGTACAGACAAAGCTGATTTCCTCGTTCTTCCAGACAAAATTCTGCATGGTCTGTCCGTCTATCGTCACCGGTTCGTGAAAACGCATTCCGCCGGTGGTAAACATAAAAGGTACGGTTTTCTGATGCACCTTTCCAACTTCGTCATAATAGGTCACAATGAATGTATAGTTGCTGCGTAGCATTTGCCCGGTGTAGAGTCCGTCCATCCGCAGGTCGTATTCATAAAAGAAAGCATCGTTTTCCACTTTCTTTATCCGGGTGAGATATTGCTTCCACGTCTGGTCGGCAGAAAAAGCCTTCATCACGATGCGGTTGCCATATTTCTTGCCTTTCAGTTCGATACGGTCGGCGGTGGCATCGGAGATCACGAATTCGTAGTCGCCTCCGAGCGTTCCGTTCGGGTCGTCGGCCATACTTCCCTGTGGTTGACCGAAATAATGCACCAGATAATTGTAGGTATCGAAAGACAACATCGTTGCCTGCTCGGACTTGACGCTATAAAGCGAACTGACCGTCTCATCCGCTCCCGCTATCTGCGAAGCCATCGTCACCCGCTGCCCGTCGAACTTGCAAAGCAGGGTAATACCTCCCAGCGAGTAGTCCTTACCGACGTAATATTCCATCACCCATCCGTTGGGTGCTGCTTCCAGCAGTTCGCTGCAACGCTTCACATCGGCCGTGGCACGGTTGGCAGACGAATCGTCAAAATAATCTTCTTCCTGAAAGAGGCACGACTGCAAACCCAGGCAGACAAGGGCCAACAGGAAATATATCGTTCTATTTTTCTTCATCATAATAATGTGTAATTAAATAATCATCCAATCGTCAATCAAAAAAACAAGAGGTGACCGGCACTTATTGAATAGTGCTCAAGTCAATTTCGGTAATCTCCTGCTGGCGGCGCAGCACGATCTTACGCAGTTCGTTGAGGTCGATCCCCCATGTGTCGCGCATATAGTTATAGACAATCGTGAATTTCTTGTTGATGATGGCAGCGCCCGATTCTCCGGCTGCCGTCATCATATTGTCCCAGTAGGCCTGCGTATGCGTGACGTACATGGCTATATTTTCCACAAAATCCTCGTTGGACTGGCTCATGGCATAAGCCGTCACGAAACCGTCGGGCCAGGCCACATCGTCCGTACGGGGCATGGCACCTTGGGCGGTCATGTAGTAATACCAGTCGGCTCCCACGTATTTTCCCTCCGAGATGCGGTTGAAAGAAGGGTCGAAATTCCGTTTCTGATGCAGGATATGGGCAAACTCATGATGCATCGTTTCAAAATAATACTCGTTGAGCTTTTCGATATTGATCTTCTTTATGTTGAGGTCGTTCACGTTGTAGAGGGTGATTTTCTTCCCGCCTTCTGCCGTGCCGAGCACCATGTTACCGCTACTTTCGTAGGCGGGCGATCCGATGAGGTGGAATGTCTTGGGTACGTAGACACGGAGAAAATCCATTCCTGCCAGTTCGACGTAAGCGTCCATCCAGACGTGTTTGATGATTTTCGACAGTGCCACCGCTTTGTCATAGTCGGCGGGCACGAGGTTGTATTTATGATCGCTCTCGATATCCTTCATGCGGTACATGAAGTCGATGTTATAAGGATAGGTGTAGTTGTCGAGCAGCCAGTAGTCGAAAGCATTTCTCTCCAGCGGTTCGGTAGAGAAGATGCTGTTCGCGGTGTCTATCTCGTCGTTATTGTTGCAAGCCCCCAGGCAGACTGTGGTGAGAGCAAGCAAAGAGTAAATGATCTGTTTCTTCATAATTTTCACTTTTTTCTCTGTTAGTTTCTTCTCGGGTTAGGTTGCATTCCCGCCACGATCACGTTTCGCGGAATCTGGATGGCACGGCGCAGGTCGTTCGGCGGCATTTCGTCGGTGACACGTTGAGTAGCCATGTTGCGACGGTAAATCATAATACCGTACCGTTTGATATCGGGCCAGCGCATCCCCTCGTGCAGGGTGGTGACACGGCGTATATGCAGAATACAGTGAAGAATATTTTCCTGCATCCCTTCCTCGATAGTGAAATCGGGAGCAAGCTGTTTCTTAGGTGTCTGCTGCGTAAAAGGCGTGTAGAAATTCATTTTATCATAATACGCATTGATCTGGTCGGGTGTCAGGGCCGATTTGTTGCGGGTGTAGGCACGTTGCCAGCTTGTGATGTCGGCAGCCGACTGGGGGTACATTTTCTTCAACGCGTATGCTTCGGCACGGCAAAGCAGGGTTTCGTCCGTTGAAAACAATACCGGCATATAATAAAGGTAGCCGCCATCATAAAGTCCGCTCTTGCGCAGGATGCTGGCTACAAATCCGGTGGTAGAGAAAGGTTTCAGATACAAATAATCCGAGCTGCCCCACAGTCCTGCAGAAAGACAGGTTTCGCTGGTGGCGAGCGTTTGGTTGTGGAAGTAACGCGGGCCTACCAGGTAGTCGCTTCCGAGTGCGCCCCAGTTGGAGACGGTGCTGCTTATCAGCAGGTTGGCCTCATTGGAAGAAGCAATATACGCATCTGCCTGCACATTTCCGTTCACGGAAAGATTGCTCAATGCTTCCCAGTCGCGGAGCAGGTCGTCGGGGTTGCTGCCCAACACACGGGTGGCAAAGTCAATCACCCGGTCGCAGTTGGAGAAATCGGGTTTCATATAATAAAGGTAGAAACGGGCGGCAAAGGCATAGGCGGCCTTGCGGGTGAAATGGTATTTGGGGACGGAATATCCGTCGTCCGAAATCAGTTCCACTCCCTCCAGGAGGTCACGCTCCACTTTCCGGTACACTTCTTCCAGCGTGCTGCGTTCGTAACGGGGCGACACGGTGGTTTCCACGTCTTCCATATAAGGGATTCCCAACGATTCGGAAGCATGAGTGTCATAAGCGTTGCAGAAGATAGTTGCCAGCATGAAATGGCAGTAGGCACGGCACACCAGTGCTTCACCGCGCTGCGGGTTGAGCGATGCCGGATTTCCTTTCTCCTCTATCGCCTTGAGTGCCATGTTGGCGGCTGAAATTGCACCGTAATAACCTCCCCAAAGGGAATTGGGTGTGTCCTGATATTCCTCTTTGGTATCTTCCCAGTTGTAACATTCCTTTTCGGAAAGCTGGTAGTAACCGTAGGTGGGGCCGCTATCATCGGAGTTGTCGCTGTAGAGTTCGAACAGTTCGTTGGGCGATACGTCGGGATAGGCCGATACAAGCAGTTTGGCTATTTTCTGGTCGGTGTTCAGTTCCGTGCGGTTGTCCGGTGTTTTGTCCAGAAAATCATTGCAGGAAACGGTAGTCAGACCGGAAGCTGCGGTGAGCAGCAGCACAGGGAGTATATGGTTTATTTTCGTCTTCATCTATCGTATATTTTTTCGGGTTCTCTATTGGGGGTTACAATCACAGTCCCAGACGCAGGGTGAGGGTAAACTGACGCGGAACGGGGGATGCCACCCCTCCGGTGTTCACAAATTCGGGGTCCTGCCCGTTCAACTTCTTGTCGGCGTAGATCAGGAAGAGGTTGGTAGCCTGCAACTTGAGCGACAGGTTGGATATTTTGGCAGGAGCGATCCAGCTTCTCGGGAACTCATACATCAGTGATATTTCTTTCATGCGGATAAAATCGCCTTTGGCGATGCGCTCCGTAGAATAGTTGTAGGCGTTGTAGGCAAGATAAAGCGATGTATTCGTCCTATATTGCGGGTCGCTAAGTATCACCGGGATATTCGTTCTCGCTTCGTCTCCGGAAACAGTCCATCGGTTTTTGAACTCACGCGGCATGGCGGTAAGGTCGGAATATTTGTAGTTGAACACCGGGTTGAGGCGGACTACGTTGCCAAAAGAGTAAGTCATAAAGACATTTAGTTTGAAGCCTTTATAGGTGAATACATTACCGAAACTTCCCGTGACGGTGGGATCGGTAGGACCTTCGTATTTCAGGTAATCCAGTTTTTCGCGTTCCTGGAAGTTGATGCTGGTGCTAGTCACTTTTCCGTCGATGAGGTATTGCGGAATACCGTCTTCATCAAGTCCCGCAAAAGGGATGGAGAAGAGTCCGCGCACGGGGTATCCTTCGCGGGCAAAGCCGTTGCCGGAAACGAGTTCCATCATACTTGTGAGTCCTTTCAGTTGGGTGACTTCGTTCTTGGCATAGGAGAAGATAAAGTCTGTGTTCCATGAAAAATCCTTCGTGCGGATGTTGCGGGTGGAGAGCGTGAATTCCACACCGTGAGATTTCATGGTGGCTACGTTGGCATATTTGTTGATGACGCCGCCTACTCCCTGTGTGGGGACTACACCGATCAGGTCGTAGTTGTTACGCTGGTACCAGTCGGCGGAGAAGTTGATGCGATTTTCGAGCAGGCCGAGGTCAATGCCGATGTTCAGCTCATGCTTTTTCTCGTAGGTAAGTTCGCTGTTCTCGATGTCATCGATATAAAGTCCCGTTTCCTGAATGTCGGTAAAGGGGCGGTAGGGCGAGAAGCTGCGGATAATGGCTTGCGAGTTGGTCACTTCCGCCGGACCGCGGTCGGCGGTGAGGGAGTATGAGGCTTTCAGTGTCAGGTTGGAAAGGGTGGGTTGCAGCGCTTTGAAGAAAGATTCTTCATGCACGTTCCAGGCACCGGACAGGTTCCATGTGGGTAGCCAGCGGGATGAACGGCTGCGTCCCATGCGGTTGGTTCCTTCATAGCGGAAAGTGCCGTTGAGGGTGTAGCGTCCGTCGTAAGAATACGTGGCGTTGAAGAAGCTGGCTATACTCCGGGTTTCGGAGTGTCCCAGGCTGTAATAGCGCGAACCGGATTCGATACCGTTCTTGAAGAACTGGTAGATGTAGGACGGAATTTCCCCCATCGAATATTGCATTCCCCAGCCTTGGAAAGAGGAATATGTTTTTTGAAGGCTGTTCACTTCCATTCCGGCAAAGAAGTTGGCGATGTGCTTTTCGGCGAAAAGATGATTCCATGAGAGTGTTCCACGGAAATCGAGTCCCAGCATACGGCGGTCCTGACGCTGGTAGATACCACCTTCGGGCAGCAGGGTGATAGGCAGGGCGTATGGGTTGTCGGGGTCGGTATAGAGCAATTTGTTTTGCTCGCGGATGGTGGCGTCGTCCATACCGGTGCGGTAGGCGATTGCCTGATTGGCGTCGTCGAGCACGTTGTGTTCCTGCGATGAAGTCTGGTATCTAACGGCTCCGAGGGCACTCAATTCGAGTCCCTGAACCACTTTCCACTTCATCTCGCCTTGAAATTTCACATCGACCATATTGATTTCGATGTAGTTATTGTCGAGTTCGTGGAGAATATTGAATGGGGCGTAGTTGCTGATATAGTCCACAGAGGGGTCGAGTGTGCGGCTTGTGTTGAGCGCGTATGAATAAGGGTTGATGTCGAATCCGCGGGACATCTTTCCTGATGCGATGTCGAGGGTGGAGTTCATCGTTCCCGGCGCGTTCTGCTGGCGGTAGGAGGCGTTGGATATGAGGTTGAGCGACAGATTTTTATATATATTATAGGTTGTGTTCACATTGGCCGTATAGCGTTTCACCTTGCTCTGCTTGTACCAACCCGGATCGAGCATGGCACTCAAGGAGGCGTAGAAAGAGGATTTTTCCGTTCCGGCGGTGATGCTGACGGAATGGTTCTGCGAAACGGCATTGGTGAAAAGCACGTCGAACCAGTCAGTGTTGCGCATTTCCGCTTCGCGGAGGTAAGCGTTACGGGCTTCGGTGGTGTTGAGCAGTCCGCGTTGGCCGTTACTGTTGTTGTATTCGTCGATGAGGCGGTACATACGACCGTACACTCCGGTGTCTCTGGTGCGGAAAAGGTCGGCACTGTTCAACCAGCCTTTCTGTTCCATTTCTTTGTAGATTCCCATCTGTTCCTGCGAATTCATGATATTGAATTCTTTGTAGCTGGGGATAGCACGGGTGGTGAACTCGCCCGTATAACTGATCTTGCTGACTCCGGCACGTCCTTTCTTAGTGGTGACTACGATAACGCCTGCCATCGCACGTGCACCGTAAATGGAGGTTGCCGAACCGTCTTTCAAAATTTGGAAACTCTCGATATCGTCGGAATTCAGTCCGGCTATGGCGGAACTAATCAGTGTCTCGGCATCACCGGAGGAAAGGTCATCGGGACCTACGTCGATGGCGTCTTCCAGAATCACGCCGTCAACAACCCACAATGGTTTGGAACTTCCGTAAATGGAAGTAGCTCCACGCACACGAATCTTGGGGGCAGTTCCAAAAGTGCCCGAAACATTCTGAACGGAAACTCCTGCCGCACGACCTTCCAGTCCGCGACTAATGTCGGGCAAACCGTCCAGCTTCACATTATCGGCATTTAATTGTTTGGTGGCTCCGGTAAAAAGACGTTTATCCATTTTCTGCATACCGGTCACTACCACTTCCTGTAATACTTCGGAATCGGATTTCATCATTACCTTGATGGTCCCGGACTTGATGGGAACATCCTGCGACTTCATGCCGACATAGGTGATTTGCAAAGTTCTTGATGAACTCATGCATTTTCTGCCCCTCCTTCCATAAGTGCTTGAGCACAAAATATTTAATAAATATAAAAAAGAAAATACCGAAAGGGGAATAAAAAAAGCAAAAAAGGAAGTGAAACGCAAAATAAATCGTCCTTTTTTGCTTTTTATCTACTTACTGAAAAGGTAGAAAATATCTTTCATGTAGCAAACTTCAAGTCCGGCAGCAACTCTCGTCTCCCCAATTAGGGTATTAATATAAGAGACTATGGATAGAATTTCTTTCTTTGTCCAATAAACTATCTTTTTTCTACCTGCAATTATTTATTTGCAGATTATTATGTGTTATTAAACATCTTATCTACGAATTTATCCACATTTATTTATCAAAAAGATACTTATTTTCGTTTATTAATCACCAAAAAGAAATAAGAAACCGCCTTTCATGTACTTATCTTGTATTTAAGTCCTTTTGCTACAAGTATTTTGTATCGACAGCACAAATTCATATTTTTTTTCATATTTTTCTTTGTTTTTCTAAAAAAGTGATTACTTTTGCGAATCGTAAGATAGCAAAACAGACTATTCTACTATATAAAAACTATATGAAAAGAAAACTAACGCTGTTATTAACCTGCCTGCTAGCAGGCATTAGCCTGGCAATCGCTCAAACCTCCAGAAAGGTAATGGGCGTTGTCTTCTCCGAGGAAGACAACCAGCCCGT
Source organism: Bacteroides sp. 3_1_23 (assembly GCF_000162555.1). NCBI lineage: Bacteria > Pseudomonadati > Bacteroidota > Bacteroidia > Bacteroidales > Bacteroidaceae > Bacteroides > Bacteroides sp. 3_1_23. Next base: position 503,616 of record NZ_GG774954.1, on the reverse strand, counting down.
CATAGGAGCATCCGTTTTAGTTAAAGGTACATCTATAGGAACCACCACCGACCTCGATGGAAAGTTCGTTATCAATAATGTACCAAGTTCATCAAGAACTTGGTAACTCCCCTCCCGCTTTCTTCTATTTTCCATCTTTTTTCTTCACCTTTCCTTCCTTTTCACCAGTCTCCAGGAACAGTGTTTTATCGTCATGAAACTGAATATCTATACGAATATGATGACTATCATCAACTGTATAGCCTACATCCGCAGAATCTCCTAGAAAAAGCTTCAGAATCCAGCACAACACCTCCGGAATATTGACAATAATCGTTGCCTTTCCAATCACACAAGAGAAAAAATTAAAGATAGTTGTCCAATTTGGTATAGGACTCCGACCGTCGAAATTACACCTGTACACACGCCCCACGGACGAACGCGAACAATCCGAATTCTTTTCAACATATTTTTCTGGAATATTATTCAGTTGCCCCAACTTAAAAACACAATCAATTACTTTCTTCTTAACATCATCGTCGCTGTGACGTACACCGGTCATTTCTTTCTGACCATTTTCACTGTTAAAAACCACTTCTCTTTCTACCTTAGTCATTTTTTTACATTTTATTTAATATCTACATATAAAATTCACGACAAAAGTACAATGCTTATTTTAACATATATGTTCAAGCATGACACATTCTATATTTTTCATCCATATTTTCACAAAGAAAGAGGGTTTGGGGTACCCATTTTCTACCTTACCGGTATTATCAAGAAAATAGATGAAATAAAATCTGCCAAAGAGGAAAGAAATCACTCGTTCCAAAAGCTGTGATTTGCGCTAAAAAAGAGAAAGCATTCCTGCACTAAAAGTTTCAACGTTTCATTATGGTTCAAGCTTGGACAGCCTTTGCATTACCTGCTCTCTACCTTTGTCCCCATAATCAAATCATTAAAACGAATCAAAATGACTGAAACTGAAAAAAATCATTCCTTCCAACGGGTACAGCTAATGAAGCAAGCTGCCGTCATCCGGCAAAACAACGGTATGAACCGGCACGATGCACTCGTCACGGCTCACCGGATAGGGGCTCTCATCCGGCAGATGCATCACGGAAATGTCTGTTTCCGCTACACCAAACAGGATGGAACCATCCGACATGCCACCGGCACCCTCACCGGATATGAACATAGTTTCCACCGTCCGTATCTACCCAAACCGGAAAATACGTTCGTTGTCTACTATGATATCGAAGCCAAAGGCTGGCGCACCTTTCACGCTGAAAATTTTCTGGATATCGAAACGGACGGGCAAGACAGCAACAAGTAAAAATGAATCTGCAAAAGAACGGAATGAACGGGCAGGAACGAAAAGAATGGGAGGCGCTTTGCAGACAGTATAACGTAGATTCGCTATACGAGGCCATTCAAGGCTGCCGGGAAGAACTGGAGTTTCTGATTCATTGTGCCGAACGGCTCGAACCTCATACGGAGGAGGAGGAAGAAACGCCGTTTAACACATACAGACCACAGCGTTTCTCCGCACCAGAAAGCGCCGTTTAACAGATGGAGGAAACGCCGTTTCTCCCCGCATGATTCAGAAAAACGATTATTTTTTAACAGAGTATAATTTTATTAACATTATCAATATCAAGTATGGAAAATTGGAGATTTATTGAAGAAAACCCCGACTATATGATTTCAGATCACGGACGGGTATTGAGTTTCAAGGGCAGATCAAAGTTGATCCTTTGTGCCAAAATCATGGGGACCGGTTACGAAACTGTCATACTGCCGAATAAAGGTGTTTGTATCGAATACAAAATTCATCGTTTGGTTGCCAAAGCATTCATCCCCAACCCGGAGCAGCTGCCACAGATTAACCACCTCGATGGCAATACGATGAACAACCACGTGTCAAACCTCGAATGGTGCGATGCATACACCAATATGATGCACGCCATCCGGACGGGATTACGACGTACGGGAGTGGGATCTCATCAAACACCTTTCGCCGTTACGGATGCAACGGGGAAAGTATTGCGTGCCTACCCGTCTATGAAAGAAATGGTCAGAGAGGAACGTCTGAAGCCTGCGCACCGAAACTGGCTTATCCTCCAACTAAAGCATCCGGACCGCGTGAAACAACACGCCTTGCGTGTGCAACATCATCGGGGAGATGCTTTTATTATGGTTCAGACAAGGCCTGATCTGATTACAGTGCTTAATCGGCCCACCATGCCTAATCAAACGACAACGCCGCCGATGGATGCTCCCTTCTCTCCGGTGCTCCATTCAGTAACAAAGCAATATTACCGCCAACTGTCCAAAGAGGAGGCTATTGCGTTCGGGGTTATCTCACCTGCCGTCTGCAAACAGGAAAGGAGGATTCTGCCATGAAAGACACGATCATCATCCACTGTTCCGCCACTCGTGCGGGACAGGATTTTACCGCTACCGACATCGACCGCTGGCATCGTCAACGTGGTTTTCGTTCTATCGGTTATCATTTCGTCATCCGTCTCGACGGTACGATAGAACCGGGAAGAGATGTTGCTCTCGACGGAGCGCATTGTACAGGTTGGAACCATCGGTCTATCGGCATCTGCTACATTGGCGGATTGGACAGGAACGGCCGGCCTGCCGACACACGGACGGAAGCGCAACGTGAAGCACTCGTCCGGCTGGTAGAAGATTTGCGCCTTGTCTTCCCTTCTCTGAAGCAGGTGATAGGGCATCGGGACACCAGTCCTGACCTCAATGGAGACGGCATTATCTCACCTGACGAGTATATAAAATCCTGCCCCTGCTTCGATGTAAAAGCAGAATTTATTCAGTAATAATCAACCATTTACAACCAGCATTTTATCATCATGGCCCGCATTTCCAAACCCGGATTAGATTATTTCCCCCTCGATGTCAATTTTCTGCAGGACAGAAAAGTACGCCGCATCTCCTGTCGCCACCACGCGGCAGGGATTGCCGCACTCACTTCGCTGCTCTGCCTCATCTATAAAGAAAAAGGTTATTATATTTTGTGGAACAAAGACACTCTTTTCGACATCGCCCAGGAAGCGTGTTGCGGGGAGGAGGAAATGCAGGCCATCATTGATGATTGCCTGTCAGTGGGGCTGTTCGATGATCTTATATATAAGGAGTATGGCGTACTGACTTCACAGGCGATTCAGGAACAATATCATAAAATCATCACCGACAGCCGGAGAAAATATAAATTACCCCTGGAACATTTCTGGAATATCAAGGAGGAGAGTAGTGAAATAGAACCGGAAAATACGGATGACTCCAGTGCCAACTCCGGCAAAGATGTTACAAAACCCCATGAATTTGCTACAACAATGCCACAAACAAAAGAAGAAACGGATACAGATATCAAAGGTAAACAGGAAAGGAATATGGAAAATGAAATCAAACCTGAAATAAAAAAAGACATAGAGACAGAGAGGGAAGGAAAAGACGGAAAGGAGAATGAGAGGAGCATGCCGCCCGTTCCGTCAAACAGCGTTTTTCAGGCTTCGCCTGTCGTTGTAGAGGGTTTGTCTTTGGATAAATCGATTGGAAAAGAAACGGTTTCGGAAGGGATGCAAGCGGGAGGAGGCTCGGAAGCTATACTTCTACTTAATATGCAAACTATCGGCATCCGGAACGAACAGACCGTAAAAGCGATTGTCGCCCTTGCCCGACGTAAAGAATTGGGAGGCCCCGGCGGTATTTTATGGAAAATTCTTAGTTCCCAATACCGCCCTACCCTACTCAAAAAGAATGAACCGGGTGATTACATTCTTTGGGCACTCAATCATCCGACGGAATTTGAAAACACCTACAACGGGACACTGAAAAAGCTAATCAGGGGAAGATAAAGCGGAAAAGTCTGCCTATAAACAAGGAACCTTTTTATTTTTACTGCAAAAGGGATGGAAAACCAAGAATTATCGTACCTTTGTAGTACGAAGAAAAAGCCTCTTTTTTATGTATAAAGAGAAACGTCTCTTTGCAAAACATAAAAAGAAGCGACCCAAAACAATGAGTAAATTTATCAATCCGTTCACCGACTACGGATTCAAACTAATATTCGGCAGAGAAGTGTCTAAGGATTTACTAATCGAATTTCTGAACGACCTGCTCGAAGGTGAACGAGTGATAACGGACTTACAGTTTTTGAATAATGAGCAATTGCCGCTCTATCCGGAAGGACGAGGTATTATCTATGATGTATATTGCACCACGGACACAGGCGAAAAAATCATCGTTGAAATGCAGAACCGTATGCAAAGCAACTTCAAAGAACGCTCGATTTATTATTTATCGCGTGCCATCATCAATCAAGGAAGGGTAGGCAATGAATGGAAGTTTGAAATAAAAGCCGTATACGGAGTTTTCTTGATGAATTTCATTATCGACAAGAACATAAAACTCCGCACGGATGTTATTCTAAGTGACAGGGAAACAGGAGAACTCTTCTCGGATAAGTTCCGGGAAATCTTTATCGCTCTCCCTCTCTTCAACAAAAACGAAGAGGAATGCGAAACGAATTTTGAACGTTGGATTTATATATTAAATAATATGGAAACTTTAAAACGCATGCCGTTCAAGGCACGAAAAGCTGTCTTCGAGAAATTGGAAGATATCGCTGATGTGGCTTCTATGTCTCCGGAAGACAGGGAGCGATACGACAATAGCGTCAAAGTGTACCGAGATTATTTGGTGACAATGGATGCAGCTGAACAAAAAGGTGCACAAGAAACCCAGCTGAAAATAGCCCGGAACATGAAAGCCAAAGGGATAGACAATGAGTCTATCGCCGAATGTACCGATTTACCTTTAAGCATAATCGAAGGGTTATAAAGTAATCGGATTCATAAAGGCACTATGTTGTAACCAACCGTTTACGAACGAAGAAAATAAAAAGAGGTGAGCTCCCTTTGCAGGGTAGTCCACCTCTTTCTCTTCATACACAAACATTCAAATTATCAGGTTTCAGGTGTTCGTCAATATAACGGATACCGTCCATCTTAAAAAGCCCCCGCAGAAGCGTATAGTTCAACATACGCTGTACCAGGTACGGGGTGCCTTGCAAGCTGCTCTGGTAGATGACCTCCTGCAAATCCGGTGCAAAACGGTCGGGATCGACTCCGGGAAGCAGATAACCGCAAATCTTACAATGCGTCAAGACATCAATCAACTGCTGCAACCAGAAAGCCTCCTCCCGCTCGAAAGCAGCACGGTATTCCCTGTCGGCAGCAATATCCATCAGCAACTTCTTCCCCAGCGAATGAAGCAGGGTGAGATAGCCATCCACTGTGATGAAAAGTGCCTCCATGCACGAGCTGTCCATCCGTATCTGTTTTTGCTGGATCCGGCTTCTGATTCCGTTGGCAAAATCAGAAAGACAGACACGGAACAGACTCGTTTTGCTGGGAAAGAGCTTGTAGAGTGTCCGCTTCGACATCTTCATTCCCCTGGCTATATCATCCATCGTCAACCCGTCGGCACCATGCTGGTACATTTCCCGCTTGGTGTAGTCGAGTATCCGGCAACGCAGTGTTTCTGGATTCATACATACCTCCCTACATACGGCCGCCACCCAATGCCTGATACAAAGTGATTACGCCTTGGATTTCGGTAAAGCGGTTCGCTACTTGTGACAGTTGCGCGTTGAGCAACGTCTGTTGGGCGGTCAATACTTCCAGATAAGTGGTGTTGCCATGTTTCATCAACAGGCTTGTGCTTTTGGCTGCTGTTTGCAGGGAAGCCACCTGCTTGTTGTAGTAGTCGGCTTTCTCGCGGGCAGTCTGGTACTGCACCAGTGCCTCGTTCACTTCCACGCCTGCGTTCAGCAAGGTCTGTTCGAAACTAAGGCGGGCTTCCTCCTGTTGGGCTTTCGCTATTTTCAGTTGGGCGATGTTCGCTCCTTTATTAAACAAAGGCTGCGTCAGGGAAGCCACGGCGGAGGCCAGGAACTTACCCGGGTTGACAATCATGCTCCCTGCACTGTTGGTCCATCCTGCACTGCCGCTCAACGTGATGGAAGGATAGAAAGCGGCACGGGCGGCATTCGTGGTATAGAAAGCCTGTGCCAACGAAAATTCTGCGCTACGCACGTCAGGACGGTTGGCAAGCATCTGTAAGGGAACACCCACGGAGAAGTTTTCCGGCAACTGTTGATTTCCCAATTTGCCACGCTGTATTTTGTGAGGAGTTTCTGCCAGTAAAAGTGCCAGTGAATTTTCCGCCTGATTGATTTGCTCTTTCAGGTCGAGTACGGTGGTACATATATTGAAGTAGGTAGCCTCCGTCTGCGCCAGTCCGGCCTCATTCACCATCCCGGCCTTTTTCATGGCATGGGTGGCATTTACACTTTCTTTCCAGGCAGCTTCGGTAGCCACAGCTATCTCATACTGCGAATCGAGCATCAGCAAGGTGTAATACGTATTGGCAACGGATGCTACTAACTGCGTCTTGACAGCCTGTTCATATTCCTTGCTCTGTTCGTAGGCAGCTTTCGCACGACGCTTTGCTGTTGTCACCTTTCCAAAAATATCCAGTTCCCACGAAGCAGTCACGGGCAGCGAATAAGTTTGTGTAGCCTTTCCACGGTCGAAGCTGCTGACAGCTCCTTCCGGTGCCAGAAACAAAGAAGGCAGATAAGACAGTTTGGACGTCAACAGCGTGGCTTCCGCTTCTTTCACACGCAAATGGGCAGTCTGCATATCGGTGTTGCGCAAGAGTGCCGAATCCACCAAATTCTGCAAATAAGGGTCGGTAAAGACCTCCCGCCACGAGAGGTTACCGAAGTTTGCCGTATCGGTGGCAGCAACAGACTCGCTGCCGTAAAGTCCTTCGGGAACTTCCGATACCGGTTTGTATTTATTGTAGATACCGCAACTACTCAATATAAGCGTTGCTGCGGACAGAATGATTATTTTTCTCATTAGTTCTTATTTTAATTCAGGTCTAAAACCTTTAATCATCAATTATTCTTTTCCAGCTTTAGATTTTTCTTCGTCGCTCACCTTGATTTCTTCTTCAATCTGCCAGTCATGCGTCGGGACGCTCTGCACGGGACGCAAACGTTCCTGCAACCACTGGAAAGCAATAAACAAAGTAGGCACGATGAAGAGCAACGCCAATGTACCGATGGTCATACCACCTACTACACCCGTGCCCAATGAACGGTTACCGTTGGCTCCCACTCCACTTGACATCATCAACGGGAACAGACCGAAAATCATCGTCAATGCCGTCATCAGAATCGGACGCAGACGGGCTTTAGCCGCACTGACCGCAGAAGCAATCAGCCCCATACCTGCTTTACGACGTTCGGCAGCATATTCCGTCAGCAAAATAGCCGTCTTCGCCAGCAGACCGATCAACATAATCAAACCTGTTTGCAGATAAATATTATTCTCCAGTCCGAACATCCAGGCGAAAAGGAAGCTACCCATCAATCCGCAAGGCACACTCAAAAGCACAGCGAACGGAATAATGAAGCTCTCATAAAGCGCACTCAAAATAAGGTAAATCATCAGGAAGCAGATACCGAAAATAATGATCGTCGTACCGCTCTGCTGGTTTTCCTCACGGGTGATACCTCCGTAATCATAGCCATAGCCTTTCGGAAGAGACTGTTCGGCAGTTTCCTGCACAGCCTTGATGGCGTCTCCCGTACTATATCCGTCGGCCGGCATCGCATTTACCGCAATGGAGTTGTACATATTGAAACGGCTCAACGATTCCGCACCGTAGCTACGGGTCAGCGTAACGAACTGGCTCAACGGCGCCATCTCTCCATTCGACATACGCACAAAAGCATTATCGAGGGAAGTTTCGTCCAAACGGAACACCGGATCGGCCTGAATCATGACACGGTACACTTTAGAGAAACGGTTGAAATTGGACACATACTGCCCACCGTAATAACCGGACAGCGTACTCAACACAGCGTCGGGCGTGATACCTGCACGCTTACATTTAGCCGCATCCACCTCTACCGTCCACTGCGGATAGCGAACGTCGAACGTCGAATAAGCCATCGATATTTCAGGCCACTGGTTCAAAGCTCCCAAGTATTGCTGGGTGGTGGTGAAGAACTCGTTCATATCACCGCCCATCTTATCCTGCATGTGGAGTTCGAGCGCATTACCCATACCGTAACCCGGAATCATACCCGGAGAGATGGCGAACACACTGGCATCCTTGATATCAGCCGTACGCGCATATACCTGACCGATCACCGACTGCACATTGTCCTCATCACCCGGACGTTCGTCCCACGGTTTCAGTTTGAGAATCAACATACCGAACGAACTACCCTGTCCTGCCAACAATCCGTAACCGGCCACTTTCTGCACGTGTTTCAGTTGAGGTATTTCTATCAGGCGTTTTTCGATACGTTCCATCACCTTATCCGTCGTTGTCAGCGAACTGCCTGCCGCTGTACTCACATTGACGAAAATAACACCCTGATCCTCGTCGGGTACCAGACTGGTCTTCGTGTTATTCATCAGTAACACAAGCAATACCACGGAACAAGCCAGCAACGACCATGTCAACCATCTGCGCTTGATAAAGAACAATACAATCGTCTTATATTTATCCACCATCATATCGAAAGCCGAATTGAAAGCCTTACGGAAGCGTGCCGCAAAGTTGTTCTTCTGCGTTCCGTCTTCATTAATATAAGGTTTCAGCAGCAATGCACACAAAGCCGGACTCAAAGTCAACGCGTTAATAGCGGAGATACCTACCGCAACCGCCATCGTCAAACCGAACTGGGTATAGAACGTACCGGAAGTGCCGCCCATGAAGGACACCGGAATGAACACCGCCATAAACACCAGCGAAGAGGTGATAACGGCATTACTGATACCTTTCATAGCGTCGATACTTGCCATATATGACGACCTGTAGCCCACATCGAACCGCGCCTGCACCGCCTCGACGACAATAATGGCATCATCCACCACCGTACCGATAACGAGCACTAGCGCAAACAGGGTCAGCAGGTTGATACTGAATCCGGCTATCGCCATGAAAGCAAACGTACCCACCAGGGAAACCACAATTCCGACCAGCGGAATCAATGTAGAACGGAAGTCCTGCAAGAAGACGTACACCACAAGGATAACCAGGATGATAGCCTCGATCAACGTTTTCACCACCTCATGAATGGAAGCGAACAGGAAGTCGTTGGAGCTCATCATCTGCGTCAGTTCCACGCCTTTCGGAAGGTCTTTACTTGCCTCTTCGAGGAGTTTGTCGATATTCTGGTTTACTTCGGTCGCATTGGAACCTGCCGTCTGGAACACCATACAGGATACACCCGGATGACCGTCCATACCACCGTGGTAAGCGTAGCTGTCCTGTCCCAGTTGGATATCGGCAACGTCTTTCAGTTTCAAGACTTCGCCATTGTCGGTGGAACGGATGACGATATCCCCGAATTCTTCGGGAGTAATGAGACGTCCGGTGTACTTCATCGTATACTGATAAGTCTCATCGGAATTTTCACCGAACGAACCGGTAGCCGATTCGATATTCTGCTCGGCAAGCACACCGGTGATATCGGACGGAATCAGTTTGTACTGTGCCATCACGTCCGGTTTCATCCATACACGCATACTATATTCACCGCCCATAATCATCAGGTCGCCCACACCGGAGATACGAAGAATCTGCGGTTTCAGGTTGATGCTGATATAGTTGGACAGGAAGTTCTCGTCGTAACTGTCGTCCGGACTATACAATGAGAACATCTGCAGAATACTCGTCTGACGCTTGGAAGTGGTCACACCGACCTGGGTTACCTCCGCCGGAAGTTGTCCCGTAGCACGTGATACACGGTTCTGCACGTTGACAGCCGCCATATCGGGGTCTGTGCCCTGCTTAAAATAGACGGTGATGCTCACCGAACCGGAATTGGTGGCGGAGGAAGTCATGTAGGTCATGTCTTCCACTCCGTTGATCGCCTCTTCCAAAGGCGCAATAACACTCTTCTGCAATGTTTCCGCACTGGCGCCATAATAGGTGGTACTCACCATAATGGTAGGCGGAGCAATATCGGGATACTGCTCAACGGGCAAGCTGAACAGCCCGATGATACCCACTACGACAATCGTGATAGAGATGACTGCCGATAATACGGGGCGTTCTATAAAGGTTCTTAAATTCATGAATGATTCCTCCTTGGTTTAATTTTCAGTAGTAGTTGCCGGAGACTTCGTTGTTGTCTCTGTTGATGAGGATTGATTAGCATTTGTCACTCCTGCCACTGGAGTTTGAGCAGCCTTTGCCTTGACCGGAGTACCTTCACGAAGCAAACCTACTCCTTCTGCCACGATCACATCTCCCGGTGCCAATCCTTCATCTACAATAAATTCCCGACCGCCATTGACACGGGTCACTTGTACCTGGCTGGATTGAGCCTTGCCGTCCACTACCTTATAGACATATCTCTTATCTTGTATTTCGAAAGTGGCAGCCTGTAGAATGGTCAGCGCAGCTGTTTTTTGAACAGGAACAATCACATTACCCGCACCACCGCTATGCAGCAATCCTTCCTTGTTCGGGAAAACTGCACGCAGGCTGACCGTACCCGTCGAACGGTCGATCACTCCGCTGATAGATTCAATCTGTCCCCGTTCGGAGTAGGCTGACTTATCGTTCAGTTGCAGGTCGATGGCAGGCATATTTTTCAATGCTTCCTCTTTAGAACCGTATTGGCGGATCAGTCCCAGTAATTGGTTTTCCGTCATGGAGAAGTAGACGTACATATCCGAATTGTCGGAAACGGTAGTCAACGGCTGGGCAAGAGCGGAACTAACCAAAGCTCCTACACGGTAAGGCAACGTGCCTACCACTCCGTCGGCCGGACTTTTCACAACCGTATAAGAAAGATTATTGCGGGCACTCACTTCCTGCGCCTTGGCCTGTGCCAACTGTGCTTTGGCAGCCAACAGGGAGTTTTTTGCCGTACTCAAATCGAAAGAGGAAATTACGTTCTCTTTATACAGTTCCTCTTTACTGTCATACGTCAGTTGCGCTGTAGCCAGAGAGGCCTTGGCCGATTCAACGTTTGCCACTGCCGTCTGCAAAGCAGCTTCATACGGCACTTGGTCGATGATGAACAATGTCTGTCCGTTCTTTACACGCTGCCCTTCCGTTACACAGACTTTAGTCAGCGTACCACTTACCTGGGGGTAAATATCAATATCCTGACGTCCGCGGATGGTCGCCGAGTAGGCGCTTGAAATCATCCGGTCGGCCGGAGAAACGGTCATCACTTCGTATTCTGTTTCCATTTGTGCCGGAGGAGCTTGTTTACAGCCCGTAGCAGCTACCATACAGCAGAGCAACAATAGCCCTTGCTTCACTTTACATACCTTTTTACTCATTTTCTGTTACCTATTTAACTATTTTTGAACGCGGCAAAGGTAGACTGTTTTCTTCATAGGAAACTGGACTTAACATCTTCAGTTTTGTTCATTTTAGGAACATTAAAACCGATATTTAGTGAAAAAGTCCTATTTTTGTACCCAAAATAAGAACAACAATGGAATCAAAAAACTCTAGCCTAGCCATACTTCATGAACCGTTCGTTGCCGGAATGGACGAAAACCTGTCTCCAATTATGCAACGCCTGTGGAAACTGGAAGGGGGTGCCATCTATTTTTGCAGAAGCGGATGGGCACACGTCACAATCGACCTGAAAGACTATGAAATAGTAGAAAACACTCAAATCGTGCTCTTGCCGGGAACGATTATCCGCATCAATGGCAACAGCAGCGATTTCACAGCTTCTTTCTTCGGATTTCCCAAAGAAATGTTTCGCGAAGCCTGCCTCCGTTTCGAGCCGATCTTCTTCCGGTTCATCAAAGAAAAACCGTGCTATACACTCAAGGATGAAAGCACAGGAGCAATCAACGGGTTAATGCGTGCCACAACAGCTATATACAACGATCGTGAAAACCGTTTCCGCAACCAGATCGCCAAAAATCATCTCCAGTCGTTTATGCTGGATATTTATGATAAGTGTTACCGCTACTTCGACCGACAGGAAATCGAAGGAGGAAGCCGGCAGGATGAAATCTTTAAGAATTTCATCGCACTGGTACATGAAAACTGTATCTCACAACGGGAAGTGACTTTCTACGCCAGCAAACTGTGTATCTCCACCAAATACCTGACAGGTATCTGCAAAAGCGTGACGGGCGAGGCTGCCAAAAAGATTATCGACGACTTTGCCATCCTGGAGATAAAAGTGTTGCTTCAATCCACCGGATTGACGATTCAGGAAATAGCCGACCGACTTGGTTTTCCCGATCAGTCGTATTTAGGAAGGTACTTCAAACGGCACGAGGGGATGTCGCCGAAAGAGTATCAGAGTAAATATTCTATCTAATCAAGTAAAATAATCTTTTATTATTAGATTATTAGGCACGGATTACGCGGTTCTTTTATTAACTAAAACCGTGTAATCCGTGCCTCCATTTATTTTATTAATTTGTATTTATCGCACAACACAGATTGTTAACAGATCTGTAATACTATCTTAATCTGCCTTGCATTCCTTTGCACCGTGAAACAAAAACACGGGTGTGAATAACTTTATTGCATTTAATAAATTAAAAGAAGCAAGGTAAAAGATTATGAAAAGAAACAAATGGCTGCTTTCTCTGTCAATTGGGCTCTTGTGCTGTGGCTCTGCATACGCACAGACAACAGTGAAAGGAAAAATAACGAGTGAAGGTGGGGAACCGTTAATCGGGGCTACCGTAGCTGTGAAAAACTCGACAGACGGCACGGTGACCGACATCGACGGAAACTACTCCCTGAAGACTAAGAAAACATTGACTCAAAAGGATTTGCTTGTATTCAGTTATGTGGGATATAAAACGCTACAGAAGAACTATGCAGGCAATACGATGAACGTAAAACTGGCGGAAGAGTCGCAACAACTGAATGATGTGGTGGTGACTGCCCTGGGGATCAAACGTGAAGAAAAAGGATTGGGATATGCCACGGAAACCGTGAAAGGGGATATGATTACGAGTGCCCTGCCCACCAACTGGTCGACGGCACTGAACGGCAAGGTAGCCGGATTGAGTGTTATCTCTTCCGGTGGTCCGCTTAATTCGAGCCGTATCTCGCTGCGGGGGGACGTCTCGCTGAACCAGAACGGAAACGACGCATTGGTGGTAGTGGACGGTGTACCGATGAGTAGTCCGATGACCAATCCGGGTGTTGCCTACGGTGCAGGTTCAAACAGCGAACTTTCCGTGGACTATGGTAACGGATTCTCCGACATCAATCCGGATGATATCGAAAGCATCCAAGTATTAAAAGGGGCCAGTGCGACAGCCTTGTACGGTACGCGTGCAGCCAATGGCGTGATTATGGTGACTACCAAATCGGGAGCGGGTGCACCCAAAGGTATCGGTGTGTCTTACAGCGGTAACTTCAGTATTGACGATGTGATGAGATGGCCCGATTACCAGTATGAATTCGGACAGGGATTGCCGAGCAATATCGGTCCGGCAGGTTCTATCTACGAAGGCCAGCCCTATTACTCTTACGGGAAAGCGGAAGACGGCAGTTACGCAAGCACCAGCGGAACCAGTAGCGCCTACGGAGCACGTTTCGACGCCAACAGGTTGTTCTACCAATATGACCCCGTAACGCAGGGACGCGCTTCTGTTGCCACCCCTTGGGTAGCGTACAAAAACAACCGCAAAGATTTGTTCCAGACAGGATACACCCTGACCAACTCGGTAGCCTTGACCGGAAAATCCGACCGGGGCAGCGTACGGGCGTCCATCACCCACACTAAGAACGAATGGATTCTCCCCAATACAGGTTTCCAGCGTATCACCGCCATGGTTTCCGCCCAACAGCAGATTTCGAGGGCACTGCGCATTAATTTCAAGTCGAGTTATACGTACCGCAAGCTCAACAACACGCCTGCACTGGGATATAACAGTAACTCTATCTCCTACTTCCTTATCTTCCAGAATCCGAATGTCAACCTCGACTGGTTGCGTCCGATGTGGCGTACCGGACAGGAAAATGTGAAACAGCTCCAACCGTACAGTTCCTTTATCGGAAACCCGTATGTCATTCTGTACGAATCTGAAAATCCTTCGGAGAAACACAGTAATGTATCATCCGTTTCTGCCAATCTGCGCATCAACAGTAAATTCGATTTCATGATCCGGTCCGGTATCCAGTTGTCAGCAGACCAACGCGAACAGCATCGTCCTATCAGTGACGTGGTTTTCGGAAACGGGTTTTTCAAGAAGCAGAATGTGTTCGATTATGAATTAAACAGCGATGCTTTATTTACTTACCATGATTCATTCGCCAACGGATTGCGTGTCAACGCTTCGGCAGGTGGAAACATGATGCAACAAAGCTACGATATGTTGGCTGCCTCGGTGGTAGGATTGATTACGCCGGGAGTATACAAACTGGCAAACGGTGTTTCCAACCCGAACGTGCAGACGGTTATCAAAAAGAAAGCGCTGAACAGTCTTTATTTCACGGCCAATTTCTCGTATAAGGATAAACTGTTTCTCGATGTCACCGGGCGCAATGACTGGTCGTCTACCCTGCCGAAAAGTAACCGTTCTTTCTTCTATCCGTCGGTCAGCGTCAGTGCAGTGATGAACGAGTGGTTCACGTTGCCGGAACAGATCAGTCTGTTGAAAGTGAGAGGTTCGCTGGCACAGGTGGGCAATGACACAGACCCTTACAAGACATCGCCCTATTATGGCACGAGCGATTTCCCCGGATCGGCCATCGTATCTTCTACGCTCTATAATCAGGATTTCAAACCGGAGATTTCGACCAATTACGAAACGGGATTCGACTTCCGTATGTTTCACAACCGCATCGGACTCGATTTCACATTCTATTATAACCGCACCAAAAACCAGATTCTGGATGCTCCGATGGACCCGACCACAGGTTACAGCAAAGCTACCATCAATTCGGGATGCGTCCGCAACCGCGGTTACGAAATCCAGTTGGACGTTACTCCGGTAGTCAGCAGGGATTTCCGATGGAACGCTACTTTCACCTGGTCTAAGAACGAGAACCGGATTCTCTCACTGGCGGAAGGGGCGGATGAGAACCAGTTAATCAGCAGTATCGGTAGTGTGTCTATCATCGGACGTGTGGGTGGAACTACGGGCGATCTCTGGGGATATAAACTGGTACGCGACCCGGAAGGAAATGTGGTCATCAACGACAATGGATTGCCCGAACGTTCGGGAGAGATTGAATACGTCGGCACGGCCTATCCGAAATGGAAAGCCGGACTGTACAATGAATTTTCTTACAAGAACTTCACGCTTAGCGTCCTGCTCGACGGACAAGTGGGAGGTAAAATGTACTCGCACTCGCACCACAAAATGACGGAACAGGGAAAACTGCAACATACCCTGAACGGACGTCTGCCGGGAACGGAATTTTATATGTCGAAAGACGACCCGCGCATCGCTGCCGCCGGACTTTCACCACAAGACGGGATGTACATGATTGCCCCGGGAACGGTGAAGAACGATGACGGAACTTACTCGCCAAACACCAAAGTGGTGACCGTGGAAAGTTATTATAAGGAATATTACCGGATGGCCAATGTGGAAACTAACACGTTCGACACTTCATTCCTCAAGTTGCGCGAAATGAGACTGGAGTACAAGTTGCCGAACAGCACACTGAAGAAAACACCGTTCAGCAAAGCATCGGTGGCACTCTACGCACGCAACCTGTTCTGTATCACCGACTATCCTCTGTTCGACCCCGAATCTGCCGCCCTCAACGGAAGTTCGATGGTGACCGGTGTGGAGACGGGCTCACTGCCTACGGCACGTACTTTCGGACTGAATATTAACGTATCTTTTTAAACACTGACTTATGAAAACCAATAAACTTTTCAAAAATATAGTATGGGGAATGACTTTGTGCGGAGCTCTCTGCACGACTTCCTGCACCAGCTTCGACGAACTCAATACAGACCCCACCCGCATGGATGAGGTGAATCCCGGCACGCTGCTCAACCCGATTTTATACGAAACATCGGTCTACAACTGGAAACGCTACAACAGCTATACCTACGACCTGATGCAATGCGCCGTATCTACCAGCAGCACCAACGGTGTGGGATGGTGGTATATGACGGACAGCGAAGGAGACGGCACATGGACTACTTATTATAAATGGATCAACAACGCCAAAGAGATGATGCGCCTCACCGGAAAATTGCCGGAAGCCTCCAAACAACCCAACTACGATGCTATATCGCTGACTTTGCAATGTTGGCTATACCAGATTCTGACGGATGCCTTCGGTGATATTCCGATGAGCGAAGCCTGCTCCGCCGACGAGGGAATACTTGCACCGAAGTTCGACACCCAGCAGCAGGTGTACCAACAGATTATCGACAACCTGAAAACAGCTAACGAGTTGTTCGACAAAGCTAACGGGTTGATCTACAACCAATCGGGCGAAATGTTGTACAAGACGTCCAAAGGGGATGCAACCGGTATTTTGAAATGGAAGAAGTTCTGCAACTCGCTCCGTCTGCGTGCACTGCTCCGGGTGATCGACGTGCCGGAATTCAACGCGAAACAGGAGCTGCGTACCATGCTGACCGATCCCGCCACTTATCCGGTATTCGAATCGAACGATGATGCTGCCCTGCTTGCCATCAGCGGAACTTATCCGGAGGAAGCTCCGCTCACCCGTCCACAGGATTTCACTTCTTATGTTCAGATTTCAGAGTTCTTTGTTAATCTGCTGAAAGGTTGGAACGATCCCCGTCTGCAGGTGTATGCAACACAGGTCACTCTCCCCGACCAGACTAAAGATTATGTGGGTTTGCCCAGCGGTTATCAGACGTTGCCTTCAATCACTGCTTCGGGACTGAATCAGGAAATGGCGAAGGCACCTATGAAACTTGCCATGATGCCTTATGCCGAAGTGGAATTCATCAAAGCGGAATTACTGAAAAAAGGAGTGATCGACGGAGGAAGTAGCGCTGCCAAAGAGGCTTATCAGAAGGGAGTGCAGGCGGCTATCGAACAGTGGGGACAGAAAATGCCTGACCATTATTTTGAAAATCCGGAAGCTGCTTATGATGATACGCTGGAACGAATCATGAACCAGAAGTTTGTCGCACTGTTCTTCTGCGATTATCAGCAGTGGTTTGAATATAACCGTACCGGTTTTCCTGTGTTACCTGTGGGGCCCGGCATCGCAAATGCTAATAACAAAATGCCGAAACGCTTTAAATATCCATCTGCTCTGCAGCGTACTAATCTGAAGAATTATCAAGCGGCTAAAGCGAACATGGGAGGCGATGACTTCCATATCCGACTGATGTGGCAGCAATAAATGAATGTGTCGGTCACCAAGATTGCGGCAATAATCATCATTTCAATCAATCTTTAAAATTCAATGAATATGAAAAGAATAATCAGTATGGCTGTTGTGTTAGTTATAACGATGGCAGCAATGGCGCAAAAAGGAGAGCTCGCCATGAACGAGAATATCTCCGGAAAAGACCATATTTCCAAAAACGAAAAAGAAGCTACTCCCGTAGGCAAAAAGCCGAAAGCGGCGTTTATATTCGACGTGTATGGAGAAATCCCGACTACCAAACCAGTGTTTGAAGCGGAACATTATCTGGGGAGTGACATTACCGGAAAATGGAATACTTTCATCCAGAATTATACGCACGAGTATGATGTAACAATCGGATTTACGGATTCTTCGGTCGAAATTTTGAAGCCTTCTATTTACAAGGCGGTCAATAAGGTGAATAAATATTATAAGAAGGCATTGAAGAAAGAAGAGGTGAGCCGGGAAGTTGCTACATTCAACATGGGTCATATTCTGGATTGCGCCAATGTGATGTGTTTCGATGATAACAGCAAGTCTTTTGAGGAGGCTCTCAAGTCGGCAGATGAACCGGAAGAAATTATCGCATTATTCAATCAGGTTACTTTAAGAAAGTTATAAGCAATGAAAAAGATCAATTTTAGAAAAACGCTGTTTGCAGCGGTTTTGCTTTTCCAGCTGAACGCTATTGCCGCCTTTGGTCAGACGGTGGTGAAAGGTAGTGTGAAAGATAATACAGGTAAACCCATCAGCGGTGTAGTGGTGACAGACGGGGCACATTTCAATACGACTGATGCAGAAGGAAATTATGTTCTGAACACTGATCCGACACGTTATCCAATGGTTTACATCTCTACTCCGGCAGCGTATGAGCTTCCTTCCAAAGAGGGGGTAGCCGATGGTTTCTATCAATATCTGGATGCCGGGAAAAGCGAAAACCAATGTGACTTCGTATTGACTAAACGGCAGAAGCCGGTGGATGAATTTGTCTACATCGTCCTTTCCGACCCGCAAGTGAGAAACGAAAAGCAACTGGACCGCTTCCGCACGGAAACAGTGCCCGACCTGAAACAGACTGCCGACTCACTAAAGAACTTCGAAATCGTCGGCATGGGACTGGGGGATCTGGTGTGGGATGCCATGAACCTGTACGCTCCTTACCGGCAAGCGGTGTCCAACTTGGGAATGACGATGTTCCAACTGATGGGAAACCACGACTTCAACCTGCTCTACAAATCTATAACGCAGACGGATCATCCGGCGGATGGTTATGGGGAACAGAATTATTATCAGTCATTCGGCCCGGCCAACTATTCATTCAATATCGGTAAAGTGCATGTGATAGCAATGAAGGATATTGATTACGACGGCAACAAGAAATACACGGAACGCTTCACGCCGGAAGATTTGGACTGGTTGAGAAAAGATTTAAGTTATGTGCCTAAAGGAAATATCGTGTTCCTGAACGTTCACGCTCCAGTAGCTAATAACACGGTAGCTGCGGGGGGAAATGCGCGCAACGCCAATGCGCTTTTCCAACTGTTGAGGCCTTACCAAGTACATATTTTCTCCGGACACACGCACTTTTATGAAAATCAGTTGCCCGCCCCTACCATTTACGAACATAATATCGGAGCGGCCTGCGGCGCATGGTGGGCAGGACACGTGAATCGTTGCGGAGCACCAAACGGTTATCTGGTGGTACAAGTGAAAGGTGATGATGTGAAATGGCGTTACAAGGCAACAGGGTGTTCGCCGGACTATCAGTTCCGGCTTTACCAACCGGGAGAGTTTGAAAGCCAGAAAGACTATGTGGTAGCCAATATCTGGGATTGGGACTGGACGTATACGGTAAACTGGTACGAGGATGGAGTGTTGAAAGGTGCTATGCAGGCTTTTGACGATGAGGATCAGGATTATATCAATATGGTAAAGGGAAAGAAAACGGGTTATCGCACACGTCATCTTTTCCGTGCACAGCCTTCTAAAGATGCAAAATCTGTCAAGGTGGTGGTTAAGAATCGTTTCGGGGAGATATTCACGGAAGAGATAAAACTCTAGTTTTATTTCAGTCTGTTTATACTGGTAGTAATTATAATTATACTGGTAGTAAATTATAAAAGTCATGAGGGAGTTTAAGCTTTAACTTCCTCATGACTTTTATTTTTGAAACAATCTCACTTTAACGGAAAATCCGGCACATTGCTACTTTCATCGGTACTTTCCTCATCGCCCATAGTGCACAAAGCAGGGAACAGATGGCGCAGACCACAAATGTAACTCCGGTAGATACAAGGATATTTCCCAAGCCGACCAACGGAGAAACAATACCTCCGGAAGCAAAACAGAGTGCTCCCAACAGGGCGGAAGCTGCTCCGGCGTAACGGCGTTCG
Organism: Bacteroides sp. 3_1_23; assembly: GCF_000162555.1. Classification (NCBI taxonomy): domain Bacteria; kingdom Pseudomonadati; phylum Bacteroidota; class Bacteroidia; order Bacteroidales; family Bacteroidaceae; genus Bacteroides; species Bacteroides sp. 3_1_23. Next base: position 483,820 of record NZ_GG774954.1, on the reverse strand, counting down.
CTATCCATCGCCAAGGTGGTGGAGGAAGTAAAGGTCAGTCCCATTGTGAAAAGTAATGCGAACATCAGCAGTTCATAGGTCCAGAAGCCGCATCCGTTATACAAGGCAATCATCACACAGACGGACAGACACAACATACCGATGCATCCGGTCAGCGTCCCAGTTTCAGGTTGGCGGAATTTCACGGAGATAGCTGCTGCCACCCCGATAGCTACCGCATTCACCGCGAAGCAAGCTTCACCTTACGGTACATATTATATCGCATCTTTACTTCAGGAGTGGTTGTGCTTCTTTCTATTCTTTCTCCTATTTGATATGCTAGCTGCCATTCGTTAAAAAACATTATATTTGAGCCTATATAGGGTTACAACTTACTTGTTTTTTTTCATAATTTTGCAAACCAAAAATAGAAAAATAGGTATCAAGATGAAACTAAGATATTATCAAATCGCCATTCGTTACAAGAACAAAATGCATGACTTTCACGGTTGGGGTGTAGCAGCGCAGATTTGATAACCCTCCTATTTTCACTACAGAGAACGCCAGAGGACACAGCGTTCAAATAATCTTCATTAACTTGTGTCAACTGACATATTTCAAAAGAAAAAACTCTGTGTTACTCTGTATTATTCCGTGGTGAAGAAAATTCAAAATTCTACTATTAATTAAATTTCTTTTCACTTTATGAGCAAAAAAAGATGGCTCATAGTGCCGCTATGTGCCGTGCTATGCAGTCAGGGACTGTTTGCCCAGACGCTTGACAGGAGAGTGTTGGGCATTGACGAAATGTTCCGTCTGGCAGACGAGAACAGTCAGAGTATTCAAACGTATAAAACCGGAAAGGAAGCAGCCGATGAAGCTTTGAAGGCTGCCAAGTCACAACGTTTGCCGGACATAGGTGCCTCACTCTCATTTAGTTACCTGGGCGACGGATATATATGGGACCGTGACTTCAAAAACGGGCAGAATATCCCTATGCCACACTTCGGCAATAACTTTGCGTTGGAAGCGCAACAAGTGATTTACGCCGGAGGAGCCATCAACAGCAGTATTACTCTGGCTGAACTCGGTCAGCAAATGGCTGCATTGGACTGGCAGAAGAACCGTCAGGAAATCCGCTTTCTCCTGACCGGCTATTACCTGGATTTATACAAGTTGAATAACCAGCTGCAAGTGTTACAGAAGAATCTGGATTTGACGGAACAGGTGATCCGCAACATGGAATCACGCCGCACACAGGGAACGGCCTTAAAAAATGACATCACCCGCTATGAGCTACAGAAAGAGACGCTGAAACTGCAACTGGCAAAGGTGCAGGATACCCGCAAAATAATGAATCACCAACTGGTGACTACCTTACATCTGCCTGCCGGAACAGAAATCGTTCCCGATTCTACCTTGCTGAACGAGGAAGTGACAGCATTAGCCGAAAACGACTGGCAAATGATGGCCAGTCAAAGCAATGTAGGACTGCAACAAGCCCAGCTGGCTATGAAAATGAACGAGCAGAAAGTGAAATTGGAACGCTCGGAACTGCTTCCGAAAATTGCACTTGTGGCCGGTGAACATTTAGATGGTCCTATCACCATCGAAGTCCCGGTGCTCGACAATAACTTCAATTACTGGTATGTGGGGGTCGGTATCAAATACAATCTTTCTTCTTTATTTAAAAACAACAAGAAAGTGCGCCAGGCAAAACTGAACGTCCGCAGAGCACAGGAGGAATATTCACTGGCACAGGAACAAATAGAAAACGGTGTACAGGCGAACTACGTCAACTTTCTCACCTCTTTCACAGACCTGCGTACACAGGAGAAAAGCGTGGAACTTGCCGACCAGAACTATAACGTAACCAGCAACCGTTATAAAAACGACCTTGCCCTGCTCACCGATATGCTCGATGCCAGCAATATGAAACTAAGTGCCGACCTCGGTCTGGTCAATGCACGTATTAACTTGATATACAGTTATTATAAAATGAAATATATCACACACACTCTCTGACAGAGAAGTAATGACTTATCAAAAAGAATCCAACTTATAACAGAATCAAATTCTCATCTCTCTTAAAATAGAACAGATTATGATAGCTAGAAAAACCCAGAAGATAATATACAACATTGTAATTATCTGTTTACTTATCGGTGGTGTCACTTATGTTTGTTCCCGGTTTATCCACTTGGGAAATATCGAATATACGGATAATGCACAGGTGAAACAACATATCACGCCGATCAATACCCGTGTACCGGGATTCATCAAGAAAATCTACTTTGACGAGTATCAGCAAGTGCGCAAAGGCGACACGCTTCTTATCATCGAAGATGCGGAATTCCGTCTCCGTGTGGCACAGGCAGAAGCAGATTTGGCGAATGCCACCGCAGGACGCCAGGCCACTACCATCGGTATCGCCACTACGCAAAACAATTTAAGTGTGAGCGACGCAAGTATTGAAGAAGTACGTGTACAGATGGAAAATGCCAAACGTGAACTGAACCGTTTTGAGAAACTGTTGCAGGAAGACGCAGTGACGAAACAGCAATATGACAACGTACATACAGCATACGAAGCTGCCAAAGCCCGTTATGAACAGGTGTCACGGGCTAAAATGTCTACTTCTTTAGTGAAAAGTGAGCAGACTCATCGCCTGGGACAGAATGAAGCAGGTGTCCGCCTGGCAGAAGCTGCGTTGGAACTTGCCCGTCTGAATCTCTCTTATACAGTCATCATTGCTCCGTGTGACGGCACGACAGGAAAGAAAGAAATCCTGGAAGGGCAACTGGTGCAACCGGGACAGACTATGGTTGATATCGTAGACAGCAGTGATTTGTGGGTAATCGCCAATTACCGCGAAACCCAGCTTCCGAATATCAAAGAAGGTGCAGAAGTGGAAATAACCGCAGACGCCGTGCCGAACGTCACATTCAAAGGAGTAGTAGAATCCATCTCCGATGCAACAGGAGCCGCCTTCTCAATGATTCCGCAAGACAACGCCACCGGAAACTTCGTGAAAGTGGAGCAACGTATTCCCGTACGTATCAGTCTGAAAGGAAACAAACCGGAAGATTTAAAACGCATGCGTGCCGGTTTTAACGTGGAATGTGAAGTGAAGTATTAACCGCTTTAACCCTTTATCGTTTTAATCATTGTTTTAATTATCAATTGCTTTAATTTTTTAATTTTCAATTCTTAATTTTCAATTCTTATGAGTGCTCCTGTTCTGAACGGTCCTTTTGTTTTGCCGATGTTCCGCAGTTTCGTGCCGCGGAAGATGCAACCGTGGATTTATCTTTTCATAGCCGTCACCTTCCAACTTTCGGGAGGTGTCTATTTGGGTGCATTGAATCAGATGATCGGCAGCATGTCACTGATGCGGGAGGATATTTTAATGTGCATGTATGCCAACCTGGCCGGTATGGCGATCTACTTTCCGTTACTGTTCCGCATGAAGTTCCGTTTTACCAATAAAACCCTGCTTACATCGGCCGCACTGGGAGTATTACTCTGCAACCTGATAGCACCGCATATCACCTTTCTCCCTCTATTGTGGTTGGTCTGCTTCATCGAAGGTATGTGCAAAATACAGGGAACTTTCGAGTGTATGTCAAACATTCAGCTGTGGATGACCCCTAAACGGGATTTCACCGTTTTCTTTCCCTGGCTTCATATTGTAATTTTGGGAAGCATCCAGCTATCTGACCTACTTACGACCCGTCTAATGTATCATTATCACTGGACGTACATGAACCTGTTCGTTGCCGGTCTGATGCTGATTGTCTTATTGATACAGTTCACTTGTGTGAAGCATTTCCGGTTCATGCGTAAATTTCCTCTGTTTGGTATCGACTGGCTGGGCGGGATACTATGGGCTGCCTTATTAGCGGAAATCGCCTTCCTCTTCAACTACGGAGACTGGTACGACTGGTGGAACAGCCCGGTCATCCGCCAACTTACCATCGTGATTTTCATCACTTTAGGAATTTGTATTTGGCGCATGATGACCATTCGACACCCATTTCTCGAACCAAAGATGTGGACGTACCGCCATTTTTTGCCTTTATTGGGATTAGTCACTTTAGTGGAAGCGTTCCTCGCCACGGAGCACGTGCTGGAGGAAGTCTTTTACGAGGAAGTAATGAAATATGAAGAACTGGTCAGTTCCCAACTCGATTGGCTTGCCATTGTCGGTATCGTATGCGGTTGTGTGTTTTCGTATTGGTGGATGCACGTCAAGCAGTATAATTATGTACGCCTGGTCATTGTCGGCTTTATCGGGTTGATCGGTTACCTGATCGGTTTCTACCTGACTTTATCCACCGACATCCATATTTCACAGCTTTACCTGCCGACCGTATGTCGGGGCTTCGCTTATGCCATATTGAGTGCTACTTTTATGGTGTGTCTGGAGGAAATCATGACTTTCCAGCATTTCTTCCAGGGATTAAGTGTGTTCAATATGCTGCACATGGTAGTAGGCGGCGTAGTGGGAGCCGCAATCTATGCACAGGGATTGGCGTATTATGTTCCCGACAATCTGGCCCGTTACGGTTCAGCCATCGATCATGTAGCTTTCAGCAGTAGTCCGTTCAATCTGGGTCACTATATGGAAGAGTTTATCAGTCAGATGATGGAGATAAGCATCAAGCAGATTTACGGCTGGGTGGCTTATGCCTGCATTTTCCTCTTCCTATTGTTATTGCTTTACGATTTCCCGGCTCGACGCTCACTAAAAAATATACCAAGCTGGAAAGAGGTGGCAAGGGAGGTGAAAAATACGTTCTGGCGGACAACACACACGCCGTCGGAGAAAGAAATAGAAAGATAACTATTAGACACAGATCGTATGATAACCGCATGTTTATATCAAACGAAAAATATGTGATCCTGCGTCATCTGTATCTGATAATAGTAAGTTGTCCATTAATTGTATCCGACTTCATTATTTTAGCCATTTTGCTATAAAATTAATAGAAATTATTAATCAACAGCTACAATTTCGAACTTTTATTCCTACATTTGCGGTCAAATGATAACTTATTAACAAATTTCATAAATACCATGGCTAAAATAACGAAAGAAGCCGCTTTGCTCTATCATTCACAGGGCAAACCCGGTAAGATTGAGGTAGTGCCTACCAAACCTTACAGTACACAAACCGACTTATCACTCGCATATTCTCCCGGTGTAGCAGAACCTTGTCTCGAAATTGAGAAGAATCCGCAAGATGCGTATAAATATACGGCTAAAGGTAATCTGGTAGCCGTTATTTCCAACGGTACAGCCGTACTCGGACTGGGTGATATAGGTGCATTGAGCGGTAAACCTGTAATGGAAGGTAAAGGTCTGCTTTTCAAAATTTACGCGGGCATCGACGTTTTCGACATCGAAGTGGATGAAAAAGATCCGGAGAAATTTATTGCTGCAGTAAAGGCTATTGCTCCTACTTTCGGAGGTATCAACCTGGAAGACATCAAAGCTCCCGAATGTTTTGAAATCGAACGTCGCCTGAAAGAAGAACTGGATATACCTGTCATGCACGACGATCAGCACGGTACTGCTATTATCTCCAGTGCCGGTTTGGTGAATGCCCTGCAAGTGGCCGGAAAGAAAATCGAAGATGTAAAAATCGTTGTGAACGGTGCAGGTGCATCTGCCGTATCTTGTACTAAATTGTATGTGTCACTGGGTGCACGTCTCGAAAACATCGTCATGCTGGATAGTAAAGGCGTTATCAGCAAGGCGCGCACGGATCTGAACGAACAGAAAAGATTTTTTGCAACCGACCGCACGGATATTCACACGCTGGAAGAAGCAATCAAAGGTGCAGATGTATTCCTCGGCCTGTCGAAAGGAAATGTGTTAAGCCAGGATATGGTGCGCAGCATGGCTCCGATGCCGATTGTGTTCGCATTGGCTAACCCGACACCGGAAATCTCTTACGAAGATGCCATGGCAGCACGTCCTGACGTACTGATGGCTACCGGACGTTCCGACTATCCGAACCAGATTAATAATGTAATCGGTTTCCCGTATATCTTCCGCGGTGCTTTGGATACTCACGCTAAAGCTATCAACGAAGAGATGAAGATTGCAGCCGTACACGCTATCGCTAATCTGGCAAAACAGCCGGTACCCGATGTAGTTAATGCGGCATACCACGTGAACAACCTCTCTTTCGGCGCGGAATACTTTATCCCGAAACCGGTAGATCCACGCCTCATCACCGAAGTTTCCTGCGCAGTGGCAAAAGCTGCTATGGAAAGCGGAGTGGCCCGCACTGAAATTAAAGACTGGGATGCTTACTGTGTTCACCTGCGCGAATTGATGGGTTATGAATCCAAACTGACCCGTCAGCTGTATGATACAGCCCGCCGTTCACCGCAACGTGTCGTATTTGCCGAAGGTATTCACCCGAATATGCTGAAAGCCGCTGTTGAAGCGAAAGCCGAAGGTATCTGCCATCCTATCTTATTAGGAAACGACGAAGCTATCGGAAAACTGGCAGAAGAAATGGATCTTAGCCTGGAAGGTATTGAAATCGTCAATCTCCGCCACCCGGATGAATCGGAACGCCGCGAACGTTACTCACGCATTCTTGCAGAAAAACGTGCACGCGAAGGCTTTACTTATGAAGAAGCCAACGATAAGATGTTCGAACGCAACTACTTCGGTATGATGATGGTGGAAACGGGAGATGCAGACGCATTCATCACCGGACTTTATACAAGATATAGCAATACGATCAAAGTGGCCAAAGAAGTAATCGGTATCCAACCGGGCTTCAAACACTTCGGAACAATGCATATCCTGAACTCCAAGAAAGGTACTTACTTCCTGGCAGACACACTGATTAACCGCCACCCGGATACGGAAACATTGATTGACATCGCTAAATTGTCTGATAAAACAGTTCGCTTCTTCAATCACACGCCGGTTATCTCAATGTTGTCATACTCCAACTTCGGTGCTGATACTGCAGGTAGCCCTGTGAAAGTGCACGAAGCTGTTGCCCACATGCAGGAAGAATATCCGGAACTGGCTATTGACGGTGAAATGCAGGTAAACTTTGCCATGAACCGCGAATTGCGTGATACCAAATATCCGTTTACCCGCCTGAAAGGAAAAGATGTAAATACATTGATTTTCCCGAACTTGAGTTCAGCAAACGCCGGTTACAAACTGTTGCAGGCAATGGACCCGGATACGGAATTCATCGGCCCTATCCAGATGGGATTGAACAAACCTATTCATTTCACCGATTTCGAAAGCTCTGTCCGCGACATTGTCAATATCACAGCTGTAGCCGTGATCGACGCCATCGTTGACAAAAAGAAAAGAGGAGGTAAATGAAACGTCCGTTATCCAAATCACAAATAGTTTGCATCAGCCTGCTTTGGTTGGCGCTTTGCTATCTAGTTCTGACAAAAGCCGAACGAATTGACGGGATGACGGTGGTAATGCTTGGCATTTCGGCAGCATTAGTGTTTATTCCTGTCTATAAGTCGATCAAAAAGAACAAATAAATATCTTTTTTCCTATTTTTAATGCGATAAAATATCAAATTTGATGTTTTATCGCATTTTTCTTTATAAAATGTTTGCTAGTTCAATTTTTATCTTTACTTTTGCAACCGAAAATAAATATCCGATGTACCCATACGCAGATGTGCAAATCTGCTATATAGCACAAAAGCACATAGTCAAACGGTATATTAGCAAATTGTCAAATTAGCACTTTATTTATATCAACCAATTAAAGAAAAAAAAGATTATGAATGCAGCAAAGGTATTAGACGATCTGAAAAGAAGATTTCCCAATGAACCGGAGTATCATCAAGCAGTAGAAGAAGTACTTTCTACTATTGAAGAAGAATACAACAAACATCCGGAGTTTGATAAAGTAAACTTGATCGAACGTTTGTGTATTCCTGATAGAGTATATCAGTTCCGCGTGACTTGGATGGATGATAAAGGTAATATTCAGACCAATATGGGTTACCGTGTTCAGCACAACAACGCGATCGGCCCTTACAAAGGCGGTATCCGTTTCCACGCATCTGTAAACCTTTCTATCTTGAAGTTCCTTGCCTTTGAACAAACATTCAAAAACTCACTGACTACTCTGCCAATGGGTGGTGGTAAAGGTGGTTCCGACTTCTCTCCTCGTGGAAAGTCAAATGCTGAAGTAATGCGCTTCGTACAGGCATTCATGCTGGAACTGTGGCGTCACATCGGTCCTGAAACTGACGTTCCTGCTGGTGACATCGGTGTTGGTGGCCGCGAAGTAGGTTTCATGTTCGGTATGTATAAAAAACTGGCTCATGAATTTACCGGAACATTTACAGGTAAAGGCCGCGAATTCGGTGGTTCACTGATTCGTCCGGAAGCTACAGGTTACGGTAACATCTACTTCCTGATGGAAATGTTGAAGAGAAAAGGAACTGACTTGAAAGGTAAAGTTTGTCTGGTTTCTGGTTCTGGTAACGTTGCTCAATATACAATCGAAAAAGTAATCGAACTGGGTGGTAAAGTAGTTACTTGCTCTGACTCTGACGGTTATATCTACGATCCGGACGGTATCGACCGCGAAAAACTGGATTATATCATGGAACTGAAGAATCTGTACCGTGGCCGTATCCGTGAATACGCAGAAAAATATGGTTGCAAATATGTAGAAGGAGCTAAACCTTGGGGTGAAAAATGTGATATCGCTCTTCCTTCTGCTACTCAAAATGAATTGAACGGTGACCACGCTCGTCAGTTGGTAGCAAACGGTTGTATCGCTGTATCTGAAGGTGCTAACATGCCTTCTACTCCAGAAGCTATCAAAGTATTCCAGGATGCAAAAATCCTTTACGCTCCGGGTAAAGCTGCTAACGCCGGTGGTGTATCAGTATCAGGTCTTGAAATGACTCAAAACTCTATCAAATTAAGCTGGAGCGCTGAAGAAGTAGACGAAAAGCTGAAGAGTATCATGAAGAATATCCACGAAGCTTGCGTTCAGTACGGTACAGAAGCTGACGGATACGTAAACTATGTGAAGGGTGCTAACGTAGCCGGATTCATGAAGGTTGCTAAAGCAATGATGGCACAAGGTATCGTATAATCAGCAAAAGATATATAAGCTATAGTTTATTTAAAAGCTCCCGTCTTCCGTGAAGGAAGTGCGGGAGTTTTTTATGCAATAAAAAGATGTACGACACCCGGGTGTCAGCACAATAATCTTTGTAGAAAAATAAATAGCAGACAATACACACACAATTCATAGTTATTCTCTATCTTTAGATAGAAATTATCTGTTTGACAAGCGAGCAAAAGAAGCCTATCTTTGTTATATATTATAAACCCCGGATGAAAGAATAAAAGGAAACAGTCTGCTTATACTTGTATCCGACTAAAAAATCTATTTATGGAAAAGAAAAAACTTACTGCAGCGAACGGTCGTCCTATCGCTGACAATCAAAACTCGCAAACCGCAGGTCAACGCGGACCTGTAATGTTACAAGATCCCTGGCTTATAGAGAAGCTTGCCCATTTTGATCGTGAAGTAATTCCTGAAAGACGTATGCACGCTAAAGGTTCGGGAGCTTACGGTACGTTTACTGTCACCCATGACATTACAAAGTACACCCGTGCTGCTATTTTCAGTAAAGTCGGAAAACAAACAGAATGTTTTGTCCGTTTCTCCACCGTAGCCGGAGAACGTGGAGCTGCTGATGCAGAACGTGACATCCGTGGTTTTGCTATGAAATTCTATACGGAAGAAGGTAACTGGGATTTGGTGGGTAACAACACTCCTGTATTCTTCTTACGTGATCCGCTTAAATTTCCGGATCTGAATCATGCCATCAAACGAGATCCGAAAACAAATATGCGTAGCCCGAACAGTAACTGGGACTTCTGGACGCTTTTACCGGAAGCATTACATCAAGTTACTATCACTATGAGTCCGCGTGGTATTCCTTATTCATATCGCCACATGCACGGATTCGGCAGTCATACTTATAGTTTTATCAATGCAGAAAATCAACGTATTTGGGTTAAATTCCATCTGCGTACCTTGCAGGGTATCAAGAATCTGACAGACCAGGAAGCAGAAGCAATAGTTGCTAAAGATCGCGAATCTCATCAACGTGATCTCTTCGAGAGCATCGAAAAGGGCGATTATCCGAAATGGTTATTCCAGATTCAGTTAATGACGGAGGAAGAAGCGGACAACTATCGTATCAACCCGTTTGACCTGACTAAAGTATGGCCGCACAAAGATTTCCCTCTACAAGATGTTGGTGTCCTTGAACTGAACCGCAACCCGGAAAATTATTTTGCTGAAGTGGAACAAGCTGCTTTCAACCCGATGAATATTGTAGACGGTATCGGTCTGTCTCCCGACAAAATGTTACAAGGTCGTTTATTCTCTTATGGCGACGCACAACGTTATCGTCTAGGGGTGAATGCAGAACAAATTCCGGTCAACAAACCTCGTTGTCCTTTCCACGCCTATCATCGTGACGGTACTATGCGCGTAGACGGTAACTACGGTGCTACTAAAGGGTATGAACCGAACAGTTACGGCGAATGGCAGGATTCTCCTACTATGAAAGAACCGCCTCTTAAAGTTACCGGTGAAGTTTACAACTACAATGAACGGGAATATGATGACGACTATTATAGCCAACCGGGTGACTTATTCCGACTGATGCCAGCTGAAGAACAACAATTATTGTTCGAAAATACAGCTCGCGCCATGGGAGACTCCGAATTGTTTATCAAACAACGTCATGTGCGCAACTGCTACAAAGCCGATCCTGCATATGGAACAGGAGTTGCCAAAGCGCTGGGTATTGACTTACAAGAGGCTTTGAAAGAATAATCTGCTATCACTTTCCTCTACAGGTACTCCTTCTTCCCAAAGAAAGAGTACCTGTTTTCTTATACCCCATAAGGTATAATTCATAAATCTACAACTAAATTTATACCCTAAAGGGTGTAAAATAGAAAATTTACATTATCTTTGTACCCAAAAGGGTATAATATGAACGATAAATCATTATCAGAATACGTCAAGCAAATGCGTAAAGAACATAACTTGACCCAAGTAGAGCTGTCCGAAAAATCAGGAGTCGGGTTACGTTTTGTACGCGAACTCGAACAGGGGAAACAGACTTTGCGTCTTGATAAAGTAAATCAAGTGCTTAGTCTCTTTGGAACGGAAGTGGGTGTTGTACCAATAAGTAAATTCAACAAGCTATGAGACAAGCACTCATATACAACCAAGACCAGTTGGCAGGATTGCTTACAGAAGATGAAAATGGCTATACCTTTCAATATGATACAGCCTACATTAAATCCAGCGATGCGGAATCTATCAGCCTCACACTGCCAATCTCGGAAAAGCCATATACAAGTCTAATATTATTCCCATTCTTTGACGGTCTTATTCCTGAAGGCTGGCTTTTAGATATTGCTGAAAAAAGTTGGAAGATAAATCGACGTGACCGTATGTCACTACTGCTTGCCTGTTGCAAAGATTGCATCGGTGCAGTTAGTGTGATTCCCATCTTAAATAAAGAATAATGATGAGCAGATGCCTATATTGTTATCAGGAACTTGGCGAGGGAGAAACTGATTTTCACCCTCAATGCGGAAAGAAAATATTTGGGAGCAAAACAGTTCCTCTCCTACCTTATACAAAAGCGGATATTAAGCAACTTGCCGAACAAGTCATACGCTCACAAACCACACTTACAGGAGTGCAAGCAAAATTGTCTCTCGATATATCATCGTCCCCCAACCAACCGCAACGCTTTACTATCGTTGGTTTATGGGGACGTTATATTCTCAAACCGCAAACGGAACAATTTAAATACATGCCTGAAGTTGAGGATTTAACGATGCATCTTGCCGAATTGGCTAAAGTGAACGTTGTCCCTCATTCATTGATTCGTTTTGCCGATGGCGAATTGGCCTATATCACTAAACGCATAGATAGAACCGCAAAGGGTGAAAAGTTGCCAATGGAGGATATGTGCCAGCTCTCGGAACGCCTCACAGAGTATAAATATAAGGGCTCTTATGAAAAGATATCAAAGATAATTATGCAATATTCCTCTGTGCCAAAACTTGACGTAATAAATTTCTGGGAACAAGTCGTTTTCTCATGGCTGACCGGAAATGCGGATATGCATCTGAAAAACTTTTCACTTTATAGTCAGCGTAAAGGCTATTATTCACTGACCCCGGGATATGACATGCTCTCTACGGCACTCCTCATGCCGGAGGACACTGAAGAATTGGCTTTGACACTTAATGGGAAAAGACGCAAAATCAAGCGTTCTGATTTTGAAGTTGCCATGAATAGCTGCAGTTTAGAGAAAAAGATCATAGACAACCTATTTTCTAAATTTACCAAAGTTGCCGAGAAATGGTTAGAGTTCATAGATATTTCTTTCTTGCCCAAAGAAATGAAGCAACAGTACAAGTTGATTATAACAAGGAAGTTAGATTTATTATAAAAACAGTGCGGGGATTTAAAAAGGAATAATTCATTTATAACATTAATTTTAAAAAGGCGCTAATTTTATTGAATTACTTAAGTGATGAAGTACTGCATTTCAAAAAAGAAACTTAACTTTGCAACCAAGTTTTATAAAAGAGACTGAATTAGTAAACTAAAAAGGAAAATCAAATGAAAATTAAGACTTTAATAGCCTATTTCATCTTTACATGTGCAATATCTTCCTGCATACAGGATGAAGCATTAAATTCAGAAGCAGCCATTGATGTTTGTTCAGGCGATGATGTGCAATTGGCAAATATCGATGCAGATTCTAAAGTAATCAATGTATATGTAAATAAAGGAGCCGACCTTTCCAAACAAAAATTAGAATTTACACTTCCACAAGGAGCTACAATTAAAGTAAATACTCCAATAACTGGAGATACTGAATCTACCTATGATTTCAGCGAAGAACCGCACTCCCGTAAATTCACTGTTACATCAGAAGACGGTCAATGGCAGCCTGTTTATACCGTTAATGTGATTTTAGCGGAATTACCTACCCTTTTCAAATTTGAAGAATTACTGACAACCTCCAGTGAATACGATACATTTTACGAATTTACACCTGCAACCTCACAAGAAATATCTAAAGTATTACAATGGTCAAGCGGTAATCCCGGTTTTAAATTAACGGGTATGGCTAATTCTAGAATAGATTACCCAACAGTACAAGTTGCAAATGGTTTTAAAGGTAAGGCTGTAAAGCTAGAAACTCGTAATACTGGAGATTTTGGTGCAATGGTAAAAATGTATATTGCTGCTGGAAATTTATTTATCGGGACATTTGAAGTAGAAAATGCACTGACAAATCCTAGAAAAGCAACGAACTTTGGTTTTCAATTTTATAAACATCCCATAGCACTTAAAGGATATTATAAATTTAAAGCTGGGGAAGTTTATTCTGTAGAAGGACAGCCACAAACCGGAAAAAGGGACAAATGTGATATTTATGCTGTTATGTATGAGGCAGAAAATAATTCTATCATGCTTAATGGTGATAACGTATTTAACTCTGATAAATTGGTATTATTAGCACGAATAGAACCTGAAGATATTGTTGAATCAGATGAATGGAATGAGTTTACTATACATTTCGAATCAGTAAAAGGACGAGAAATTGACGATACGAAACTACAAAACGGTAAATATAAATTAGGTATTGTACTATCATCCAGCGTAGATGGCGCCTATTTTAGAGGAGCTGTCGGTAGCACTCTATACGTTGATGAGCTAGAACTTATTTGTAAAGAATAAATAAAACTAACACAATGAAAAAATATCAATCAATCAATATCATAGTTGTGCTGCTATTTGTAAGCATATTCACAGCTCAAGCACAGGAAGAAAGAAACCAAGGTATCATCTGGTCTTATTTACATGGATGGGAATATGGAATAAAAGCCGGTTTCAATATTGGTGGAACTTCACCATTACCTCTACCAAAAGAAATCCGTAAAATTGATAGTTATGCACCAGGAATCGCAATTTCAATTGAAGGTAATGCGACGAAGTGGTTCGATCCCAAATGGGGGATGACTGTAGGAGTGCGACTTGAAAATAAGAATATGACCACCGAAGCTACCGTAAAAAATTACGGTATGAAAATTATCAACACCAATGGTGGAGAATTACAAGGATTATGGACAGGAGGAGTAAAGACCAAAGTTAAAAACTCATATCTGACAATTCCGGTGGTTGCTAACTATAAGATAAGCAAGCGTTGGAAATTGTCTGCAGGTCCATACATATCATACCTCATCGAAGGAGGATTCTCCGGACATGTATACAACGGTCATTTACGTACCCCGGACCAAACAGGTTCACGAGTTGTTTTCTCTGGGGAAAGCATAGCTACCTATGATTTTTCCGAAAATCTCCGAAAATTTCAATGGGGACTACAACTAGGCGGCGAATGGAGAGCATTTAAACATCTAAATGTATACGCTGACTTAACGTGGGGGATGAATGATATTTTCAAAAAAGATTTTGATACAATCTCATTTGCCATGTATCCTATTTATTTGAACGTGGGATTTGGATATGCATTTTAGCATATTGTTTTATACTAAACGATCCAGAATATTGTGTCAATAGAAAACTACGGGAATTCTTCTCGTAGTTTTTTATTTATGTATGGGCTAAATCAATAAATACAGGGTAGTATCGTAAGCGTCTCTGCGTTTCTATACCACCAAAAAGCGGGTATCTCTCATCAATAAAATAGTCCAATAAGGTTCAAACAGGCGTAAGATGGCTTGTTTTTGTTGCAATGAATCTATATAAATCCGGCTTGTATGGCTTAATAATCCCACTTTGATAGCCAGGGCTGTACAGCCTACATATGTAGGCTATAAAAAGATTACCGTTTCCAATGTATTATTTAGCTGCCAAATACAAGTTATCATCCTATAAAGTGAATATTCTTGTGGCTTCATATGGGTGTTTTTCCATGATACTACACTAAAGCGGATGCAGTAGGGGTATGATAGATACCTGTTTGAGAAATCATCTATCACACTTATCTTATTGAAAATTAGCTTAATATAAAAATAAATGATAGTATGGTAAATATTTTTCACTATGTAGTATTTGCTGAGTTCAAATTCATTGAAACTTTATATCCGGAGTTATTCTATAGTGAACAAATTCTTTTCTGTATCGTATATTGAATGACATTTTGGGTATGATTGCCATAAACAAATAATTATTCTCCCTCACTACAAAAAAATTCCCCACTGTCCAAAAACAGTAAGGGAAATTTATTTAATATTTATTTGATATATATACAGGATTTTACAGAAAAACGAGGATATCCTCATAGACACCCTCGTTTATACAATAAACACACATTAAATGTATGCCAACTTATATTATAACAATCTTATTCACATATTACTTCAAATTCATCCACAATCAAAGTACTACCACCAGCACCTTTAAATAAATCACCATCTTTACTTGAAGAGCAAACTATAGCAAATTTATATTTTGCATTTCGATCATACTCTTGTAAATATTCAAATTCAATGTTAAAAGGAGTATATTCTTTAATATCCTCAACGATAATATTAGCAACAGCAACTCTTAATTCCGAAGTGTTCACATCGTGACCTGTCAATACAATCTCTTTACCATCCTCGCCTGTTTGCACTTTATACAATACGGCTTGAATCTGTCCTTTATCTTTAATATCAACCGGTTTTACATCTTCATAATTAGAAGCATCAAGATAATTAGAACCTGATTCATATTTATAAACACCCTTAAAACGAAGCGGTTTTCCACCTAAACTAACTGTTTCTGCATCAAGACCAAATTTAGTACAACTCAACCTATCACCTTGTAAAGCAGGCATCATATCAAATTTACCAATAAAAATAGAACCGGCAGTAATCTTCGGAACTAATGAATTTGGCTCATTTGGATATTCAAAAGTTATCAGTTTAGCCGCATACGTACCATCCTCTCTAGTTTCCTTTCTCAACAAAGTACCACCTAAAATACCAGCTCCAGCAGCACTTCCTGCCCACAAATCTTTGGGTAACAGTTCATCATTCTTACTACCTTCCTTCCAGTCTTCAAAAGAATATTTCAATACCTTACGAGTACCTTCCACAAAAGCTGTATAAACTTTCACGGTGCCATCTTCCGCCGTCACAGTATAAGTCACTTTCTTATTATTCGAGAAGTCCTGTGCTACGCCGGAAGCCGGAGTAATAGTTGCTCCTTCAGATATTTCAATAATAGGAGTAAACTTTAAAGATTCTACTTCCTCATTAACAGCAAAAACAATCGTACCAGCTTCTTCATTTATAACTGGTTGTTCTACTACTGCCTCATCGTCAATAATAAAACTTGTTATTTTAGCCTCCGAACTTTCACTACCTGTCAATTTACGACCAACAAAAGTAGCCTTTACATTTTGATTTAAAGGAGCACCAACCTTTACACCTATTTCAATATTAATATTGCTACCTTTCACAGTACCAGAAATACTAACAGGGCAATTACCAAGTGGCTGTACCAAATCTAGATTCTGTTGACCTTCAAAAGCATAACCACCATCTATAGCTTTCACAGTGCAAGGATCAACTTCAATATCACCAACATTTACCAAAAAAGTAAAATTCTTCAATGATAATGCAATTTGGTTAGTTCCCTTATTAGACTGTGAAATTGTGATTTTTTGATTTTCGGTAGTTCCCATTTGATTACCATCCACATTTACAGACAGATTACCAACATAGCCTCCAGCCAATTCTGTATCTATCGGATATTTCACTTCATCGTCATCATCACTACAACTCATGAATATGCTAACAGAACAAACAAGCATAAACAAGTACAATAAACTCTTCTTCATAATTCTCATAATTAATTAATAATCTATTTGATCACAAAAACGAGTGCAAAGTAACAACTTTATAATAATTCACACAAGGTCAATTCTTTGTATTTTATGTTCTATTTTTAAGATTATAAGACCATATTTCCTGTCTATATAGACTTTTTTAAGGTTAATATTCACACTATACGGTATGCTACGGAAGATTTAAATCATATTTTAATTTAGTTAAAAAGACCAACGGTCAGAAAATAGAATCTTATCAATTCCAACACATAAAAAAACGATCCTCCTAGTACTTCCAAAATTTGTTTCACATTAAATTATTGCGAGTTCCACTTAAAAAGGCATCAACACTACTCCCAGCTTCTTCTTTCCATCCATCTTGACCACCATCGGTTTCTCAAAGCGAACATGACGAAGATATTTCGTTTCTTCCACCGCAGGTTGCGCATTGAGGAAGTCCTGATTATACACACCATCATTCATAAAGGCGTTAATAGTAAAATATCCAACTCCAAATGAAGTCAAATTTTGGAAAAAGTGTGTCCCTTGACTTGGATCTACCCGATAATTAGTCAATCCGGCTTCCACAATCACACGGGCAGCCGAAATATGCGGCCACTTCACAGGGATGCCGAGCCAAGTATCGCTGCTTCCCCAACGTCCCGGACCGACAAGCACATAATTCTTTCCTTCATTCAAGAATTGTTGGTTAATCTTTTCTATCTCCCAGGCAATTGTCTGATTGTTGGAGGCACTATAATTATCGGTCTTTACATAGACCACATCATAAATATCATTCATGATACCATGTCCCAATGAATTATATGAGCGGAGAATCACATCTTCATCCGGTATCTCGTTCAAATCCTCATCCAGCATTTCTTTACTGTCTACGATAGGACGGATCTGCAACAGATAGAAAGTTCCGGATTTATCATGTTCGCGACTTAACGTTGCTGCAAATTCAATTTCAACCGGACGGCGCATCTCCTGTTCACCATATTTCAATACTAACTGCAGAATACGAGCTAACGGAAAAACATCATGTTGCAGGATATTAGCAAAAGTAATCACCTTACGTCCTCCCGGATATAAACCATCACGAATGATCTGATCGTACGGATCGTAGGTAGAAGCAATATAACGCAGAGCACCGTCACTTTCTGCCTCTTTGACATGAAGTTTCAGCAAATTAAAACCATCGTCGATAGAAAAATCATGTCCGGCATTTTTCAAATCCAATGCATAGAAACGGGTTTGAGTCTCCTTGAGAGCAATTTCCATTTCGCTGGTCTGTAACACCTGATTAGGATGATAAGGAGAAAAACGAAGGGTCATGCCACCGTCAACAATATATTTTCCTAATCCCAAAGCCAGATTCACCGTTCCCTCTTCTGCCTTTTCATTCCCCAACGGATAATAATTGAGCGAGCGTGCCACACCGGACATGGAAGGATAATAACGGTCACCATACTGATTGCCAACTACTTCCTGTAAGATAACAGCCATTTTCTCCTGATCGATTACATTCGACGTAGCTTGCATATACGCTTTGCTGTCACGGAAATAAACCGAAGCATACACCCCTTTGATGGCATCGGAAAGCATCCGCAACATTTCATAGCGGTCGTCCAGATAAGGAATCATGTAAGTGTTGTAAATTCCGGCAAACGGTTGATAGTGAGAATCCTCCAACAAGGAAGAAGACCGAATGGCAATCGGAGACTTCACAACATCGAAGAAAGTGAAAAAGTCCTCTATCAACCGGTCCGGTAACTTAGCCTTCAAAAAATATTTTAAAATCGTAGCATCATCCGCATCCGATAGTGCAATCTGATACAAGTTGTTGGTGTCCATGAACTCATCAAAGACATCCGTACAAAGCACCACTGTTTTAGGAATAGCAATACGCGCATTTTCAAACTCGTCAAACTCCGGATGACGCTTCACCATATTATCAATAAATGCCAGTCCACGCCCTTTTCCTCCGAGAGAGCCATCCCCGATACGGGCAAAGTTAGAATAACGGTCGAAGCGATCGCGCTTAAAGACCGCCACAACTCCCTGGTTCTTCATCTTACGATATTTCACAATCGCCTCAAAGATGATTTTACGATGCGCATCCACATCCTGAAGACTA
This sequence comes from Bacteroides sp. 3_1_23, assembly GCF_000162555.1. Classification (NCBI taxonomy): domain Bacteria; kingdom Pseudomonadati; phylum Bacteroidota; class Bacteroidia; order Bacteroidales; family Bacteroidaceae; genus Bacteroides; species Bacteroides sp. 3_1_23. Next base: position 464,771 of record NZ_GG774954.1, on the reverse strand, counting down.
TTCCAGGTAATCGGTTTCAAGAACTCGGCTACCGGGAACATGGCACGTGAATAAAACCAACGCGACACGTGATTCCTGCTGATATGATATAAGAAAGATTCCGCAGGTACGGCAAAAAGAATGTTTTGCAGCTCCTTCAAATTCCGGACGCGGGCAATCTCCTCCCCGGTATCCGGATTGCGGAAAATAAAATCACCAAAACCAAAATTATCGGAGACGATACGGCGCAAATCAACGTCCATCTTCTTGGAGTTCTTGTCGATAAAGCTGGCACCATACTTGGCTGCATAAGACGAATTTTCAGATTCGGAAGACTGAATAATCAAAGGAACAAACGGATCATTCTTACGTATCTCCGCACACAGCTTGATACCTGCCAGACCGTCTTTCTCTCCCCGTTCCACTTTCGGGAAACGGACGTCAGTGATTACCCCCAATATATTATTCTGATACTTATGATAGATCTCCATCGCCTCCTGATACGTACGTGCCAACACTATTTTAGGACGTCCGCGCATACGGAGCGTACGCTGGTGTGCATTCAAGGCTTCGGTAGAGAATTCCTGACTCTGCTTCAACACGAACTTATACAGATTCGGCAAAATGGAAGAATAGAAACGAATGCCATCTTCCACCAAAAGAATCAGCTGCACACCGACCTCCTGTACATCGTGTTCCAGATTCATCTTGTCCTCTATCAACTTAATGATAGACACCAACAGGTCGGTATTACCCAACCAGCAGAACACATATTCGAACGCACTTAAATCTTCATTGATAATCCGTTTGGTAATACCATGGCTAAAAGGAGTCAGTATGACGATAGGAATATGCTCGTATTTCTCTTTGATGTGACGGCCGATATCGAAACTGTCATTATCCCCCGTACTCGGCATACAAATCACCAGGTCGAACGACATATTTTCCAACTGTGACAGTGCTTCCTCCTCCGTAGATACCTGCGAGAAACGAGGTGGATAGCGCAGAGACAAAGAAGTGTATTCATTGAAAATCTTCTCATCAATGCGCCCGTCATCCTCCAACATGAAAGCATCGTAAGGATTAGCGATTAATAACACGTTAAAAATCCGCCTTGTCATCAAGTTAACGAATTGTGTATCTTTGAAGTAAAGCTGGTTTAATTTATATTTACTAAGCATAAAGTCATTCTCCTTTCTTATTTCAAATCGTCTATCTGCAGAATCACATTTTGCAAAGTTAATTCTTTAAATCTCATTTTCCACCATCTTCTTTATAAAGTTTACTTGTTTATCTCTTATTATTTTGTAGATTTGTAACTTTAAGTTTATTCAAAAAGACTTTTTATTCACATGAAAAAAGTAACTTTATTAATGAGTGGAATCATGGTGATGTCATGCGCTCCCCAACAGAAAAAGCTAGTCTACCCCGAGACGGCGAAGGTAGACACCGTAGACGTGTACTTCGGTACACAAGTTCCCGACCCTTATAGATGGTTGGAAAATGACACCAGTGCAGCTACTACTGCCTGGGTAGAAGCACAAAACAAAGTAACGAATGAGTATCTAAGTCAGATTCCATTTCGGGAAAACTTGTTGAAACGATTGACCACACTGGCCGATTACGAGAAGATCAGTGCGCCAATCAAGAAACATGGCAAATATTACTTCAGTAAAAATGACGGCCTGCAAAACCAGAGTGTATTCTACGTACAGGATTCACTGGACGGCGAGCCTCGCGTTTTCCTCGACCCGAACAAGCTCTCGGACGATGGCACAGTAGCACTGACCGGTCTTTATTTCTCAAACGACGGCAAATATACCGCTTACAGTATCTCACGCAGCGGATCGGATTGGTCTGAAATATTTGTCATGGACACTGAAAGTGGCAAACTATTGGAAGACCATATCGAATGGGCCAAATTTACCGGTGCCGCCTGGCAGGGAGACGGATTCTACTACAGTGCCTACGATGCTCCCGCCAAAGGAAAAGAATTCTCCAACGTAAACGAAAAGCACAAAATCTATTATCACAAAATAGGTGAACCGCAATCGAAAGATAAACTGATTTATCAGAATCCGGCTTATCCGAAACGTTTCTATACAGCCAGCACCAGCGAAGACGAACGTATTCTCTTCCTCACAGAATCCGGTGCCGGAAGAGGCAACAACTTATTTATAAGGGACCTGAAAAAGCCGAATTCTCCTTTTATCCAACTGACTACCGACCTCGACTACCAATACTACCCGATTGAAGTGATCGGCGATCAGATGTATATTTATACTAACTATGGCGCACCGAAAAACCGGATCATGGTAGCCGACATCAACCGTCCGAAACTGGAGGACTGGAAAGAACTCGTTCCCGAATCGGAAGCCGTTCTTTCAAACGCAGAAGTGATCGGTGGCAAACTGTTCCTTACTTACGACAAAGATGCTTCGAACCATGCATACGTTTACGGCCTCGACGGCAAACAAATTCAGGAGATTCAACTGCCGTCACTCGGTTCCGTAGGCTTTAGCGGCAACAAAGATGATAAAGAATGTTTCTTCGGATTTACTTCATTCACCATTCCGGGTGCCACTTACAAATATGATATGGACCAGAACACCTACGAACTATACCGTGCACCGAAAGTACAGTTCAACTCGGATGATTTTGTGACGGAACAAGTATTCTTTGCCAGCAAAGACGGTGTAAAAGTCCCGATGTTCCTTACCTATAAAAAAGATCTGAAGAAAGACGGCAAAAATCCTGTATTCCTCTACGGATACGGTGGTTTCGGCATCAGCCTCAACCCGGGTTTCAGTGCAATGCGCATCCCATTCCTCGAAAATGGCGGTATCTACGCACAAGTCAACCTGCGTGGTGGCAGCGAATACGGTGAAGACTGGCACGTAGCCGGAACTAAGATGCAGAAGCAGAATGTATTCGACGACTTCATCTCTGCTGCCGAATATCTTATCAACGAAAAATATACGAATAAAGACAAAATCGCCATTGTAGGTGGCTCCAACGGTGGTCTGCTGGTAGGTGCCTGCATGACACAGCGTCCGGACCTGTTCCGTGTAGCAATTCCGCAAGTAGGCGTGATGGATATGTTACGCTATCATAAATTTACTATCGGCTGGAACTGGGCAAGCGATTACGGAACAAGCGAAGACAGCAAAGAAATGTTTGAATACCTCAAAGGCTATTCTCCATTGCACAACCTGAAACCGGGCACGAAATATCCGGCAACACTAGTGACCACTGCCGACCATGACGACCGTGTGGTTCCCGCCCATTCATTCAAGTTTGCCGCTACGCTGCAAGCAGACAACGACGGTACAAACCCGACACTGATCCGCATCGACAGCAAAGCAGGTCACGGTGCAGGCAAACCGATGGCAAAAGTACTTGAAGAACAGGCAGACATTTACGGTTTCATCATGTACAATTTGGACATGAAGCCGGATTTTAAGAAGTAAAAGTACAAAGTATTAAATTCAGGTATCAAGTATTAAGTATTAGCACTGAATACTTGATACCTAATGCTTTTTCTACTATCATTTTATCATTATTTAATCAAAATAATGGCATAAAATCAATCACATCTGAAAAATTTTCCTATATTTGCAGTGAGTTAGTTGACATTTTATCAGAATTAACCTTTTAAAATATAGTATCATGAACATCCAGAAAATCATGTCCTCTTTGGAGGCTAAGCATCCCGGTGAATCTGAATATCTTCAGGCAGTGAAGGAAGTTCTTCTTTCTATCGAAGATATATACAATCAACATCCTGAATTTGAAAAAGCTAAAATCATAGAAAGATTGGTAGAACCTGATCGTATCTTCACTTTCCGTGTGACGTGGGTGGATAATAAAGGTGAGGTGCAGACCAACCTCGGTTATCGTGTACAATTCAATAATGCGATAGGCCCATATAAAGGTGGTATCCGTTTTCATGCATCCGTTAATCTTTCCATTTTGAAGTTCCTCGGTTTCGAACAAACATTCAAGAATGCACTGACTACCTTGCCTATGGGTGGCGGTAAAGGCGGTTCCGATTTCTCTCCACGCGGAAAGAGTGATGCTGAAATCATGCGTTTCTGCCAGGCATTTATGCTGGAGTTGTGGCGTCATCTCGGACCGGACATGGATGTGCCTGCCGGTGACATCGGCGTAGGAGGACGTGAAGTGGGCTATATGTTCGGCATGTACAAGAAACTGACTCGTGAATTTACCGGTACATTCACTGGTAAAGGATTAGAATTCGGCGGTTCATTGATTCGTCCGGAAGCTACTGGTTTTGGAGGACTGTATTTTGTCAATCAGATGCTTCAGGCAAAAGGGATTGATATAAAAGGTAAGACAGTAGCCATCTCCGGTTTCGGCAACGTTGCCTGGGGAGCAGCTACTAAAGCTACCGAACTGGGTGCAAAAGTGATTACGATTTCCGGTCCGGACGGATATATCTACGATCCGGATGGTATCAGCGGCGAGAAGATAGACTATATGCTCGAACTTCGTTCTTCGGGTAACGATATTGTGGCTCCTTATGCTGAACAGTATCCGAACGCAACCTTCGTAGAAGGAAAACGCCCGTGGGAAGTGAAAGCAGACATCGCACTTCCTTGCGCCACCCAGAACGAATTAAATGGAGAAGATGCTCAAAATCTCATAAAAAATGACGTACTTTGCGTCGGAGAAATTTCCAATATGGGATGTACCCCTGAAGCTATCGATCTTTTCATTGAACATAAGACGATGTACGCTCCGGGTAAAGCGGTCAACGCAGGTGGTGTAGCCACTTCCGGCTTGGAAATGTCTCAAAACGCAATGCACCTTAGCTGGAGTGCTGCCGAAGTGGACGAAAAACTCCATGCAATCATGCACGGCATCCATGCACAATGCGTGAAATACGGCACGGAACCCGACGGATACATTAATTATGTGAAGGGTGCCAACATTGCCGGATTTATGAAAGTAGCTCACGCAATGATGGGGCAAGGCGTTATTTAGAAGACTTTGTTTAGTTGTATTTGTATTTGTGGTTTGCGCTGCTCGTCTCCTGTGACAGGACGCGGGTAGCGCTATTTTTTTGAGATTAACATTATTTTCGCTGGAATTAATTATCTTTGTAGCATGATAGGTTAAATAATAGTTTGTGAATTTGTTATATGCGATAAACAACTCACAACTAATAATTTACCATTATTGGTTTTGTAATTAATAATCAAGTAATAAATAAAAAATGCTACAACCCGAATTGAAATTTCGCCGTGACAAAATTCGCAGTCTGATGGTGTCGCAGGGCATTGACGCCGCACTTATCACGTGTAATGCAAATTTAATTTACACGTATGGCTGTGTAGTCAGTGGCTATCTTTACCTCCCCCTTCATTCGCCTGCACTATTATTTTTTAAACGTCCTAATAACATCACAGGAGAGCACTCATTCTCTATCCGCAAACCGGAACAAATTGTTGATCTGCTGAAAGAACAAGGATTACCGATGCCAACCAAACTGATGTTAGAAGGTGACGAACTTCCTTATACGGAATATTGTCGTCTGGCCGGTCTCTTCCCGGAAGCGGAAGTGGTAAATGGTACCCCGTTGATTCGCCAGGCACGCAGCGTGAAAACACCTGTAGAAATTGAAATGTTCCGCCGCTCCGGCATTGCTCATGCAAAGGCTTATGAGCAGATTCCAGGTGTTTATCGTCCCGGTATGACGGATATTGAATTTTCCATCGAAATAGAACGCCTGATGCGCCTGCAAGGTTGCCTCGGAATTTTCCGGGTATTCGGACGCAGTATGGAAATATTCATGGGTAGCGTACTGACCGGAGATAATGCCGGTTACCCCTCTCCTTATGATTTTGCCTTAGGCGGTCAGGGACTTGATCCTGCCTTGCCGGGAGGAGCAAATAAAACTCCGTTAAAAGAGGGACAAAGCGTTATGGTGGACTTAGGTGGCAACTTCAACGGTTACATGAACGATATGAGCCGTGTATTCTCCATCGGCAAACTGCCCGAAGAAGCTTACACCGCCCATCAGGTTTGTCTGGATATCCAAGAAAAAATTGCTTCCATTGCCAGACCGGGTATTGCCTGTGAAGTGCTTTACGACACAGCAGTCGAAGTGGTCAAAGCAGCCGGATTTGCCGACAAATTTATGGGAACAGGACAACAAGCCAAATTTATCGGTCACGGCATCGGGCTTGAAATTAACGAAGCTCCGGTACTGGCTCCCCGCATAAAGCAACAATTAGAACCGGGTATGGTCTTTGCCCTCGAACCGAAAATCGTTATTCCGGGTGTAGGTCCCGTAGGTATCGAGAACTCTTGGGTAGTGACCAACGAAGGAATAGAAAAACTGACGAACTGCAATGAAGAAATCATTGAATTAAGTTAAACAGACGATGAAAAAGATGTGTCCAGCAAAGAACAGGCACATCTTTTTCTACTAATAATAACACACTTAACCCCCAAAACCAATGAAACAACCTTTCATTCTAACCCTTGTATCTTCTGTTGCCTGTGCTGTAACAGCCGCCAACAAAGCACCGGAAAACACCACACCGACAAAGTCAAAAACACCCAACGTTGTATTTATCTACGCCGACGATCTCGGCTACGGCGATCTGGAATGTTACGGAGCTAAAAATGTACAGACACCCAACGTCAACCGACTGGCAAAATCGGGAATCCTTTTCACCAATGCTCATGCAACAGCCGCCACCAGCACCCCTTCCCGCTACTCCATGCTAACCGGAGAATACGCATGGCGCAAAGAAGGAACGGATGTCGCGGCAGGAAATGCCGGAATGATTATCCGTCCCGAACAATACACCATGGCAGATATGTTCAAAAGTGTCGGTTACACCACTGCCGCAGTAGGCAAATGGCATCTGGGACTCGGAGATCAAACCGCCACTCAAGACTGGAATGCTCCGTTACCGTGCGCACTGGGCGATTTAGGTTTCGACTATCATTACATTATGGCAGCTACAGCCGACCGTGTACCCTGTGTATACATCGAAAACGGGAAAGTAGCCAACTATGATCCGAGTGCTCCCATCGAAGTCAGTTATCAAAAGAACTTCGAGGGTGAACCTACCGGAAAAAGTAATCCTGAATTACTTTATAACCTCAAGCCAAGTCACGGTCACGACATGTCGATCGTTAATGGAATTTCACGCATCGGTTTTATGAAAGGCGGTGGAAAGGCACTCTGGAAAGACGAAAACATTGCTGATTCACTTACCACACACGCCATTCAATTCATCGAGGAAAACCAAAACAAACCTTTCTTTCTCTACTTTGCCACCAATGACGTACATGTGCCCCGCTTTCCTCACGACCGTTTCAGAGGAAAAAATCCGATGGGATTAAGAGGCGACGCTATCGTACAGTTCGATTATTGTGTCGGTGAAATCCTGAATACACTCGAAAAACTGGGATTAAGAGAAAATACACTCATTATTCTTTCAAGTGACAACGGCCCGGTAGTAGACGACGGATACGATGACAAAGCAGAAGAACTACTCAACGGTCATAGTCCTGCGGGACCACTACGGGGCAACAAATATAGTGCCTTTGAAGGAGGAACCCGTATTCCTGCCATCGTCAGCTGGCCTGCAGGAGTAAAAAAAGGAATGACTTCAGACTTATTGGTTTCACAAGTGGACTGGCTCGCCTCTCTCGCTTCCCTGACCGGAGCTACGATGCCTAAGAATACCGCACCGGATAGTTACAACTATCTGGGAAGTTGGCTGGGTAAAGAAAAGACAGACCGCCCGTGGGTGATAGAGCAGGCTTCTAATCACACACTTTCCGTCCGCACCAAAGACTGGAAATACATCGAACCGAATGACGGACCGAAAATGATTCAATGGGGACCGAAGATAGAAACCGGAAACTCTAAAGAACCCCAGCTTTATAAGATGAAAGAAGTGAAAGAGGTAACCAACTATGCAAAGAATATGCCGGAGAAAGTGGCAGAACTGCAAAGTATCCTTCAAAGCGTACGCGAAGGAAAGGACTTAATCGGGAAATAATTCCAGATATGAAACACTGAAACGCTTTTATTTTAATGACAACAATATCATGAATTATCAATCAATCCCGTTGATAGGCAGTGCCCTGCTCCTATCTACCCTATCTGCCAACGGACAGAAAAAAAATACCCAGCCCAATATCCTCTTCATCCTTTGTGACGATATGGGATATGGAGACTTAGGATGCTACGGTCAACCATTTATCCGTACCCCTCATATAGACGCCATGGCCGGTGAAGGAATGCGTTTTACGCAAGCATACGCAGGAAGTCCCGTCAGCGCCCCTTCCAGAGCTTCATTCATGACAGGACAACATTCAGGCCATTGTGAAGTACGAGGTAACAAGGAGTACTGGAAAAATGCACCGATCGTGGAATATGGACAGAATAAAGAATACTCAATAGTGGGGCAACACCCTTATGATCCCGACCACGTAATCCTGCCGGAGATAATGAAAGATAACGGCTATACCACAGGTATGTTCGGTAAATGGGCCGGAGGTTACGAAGGTTCCTGTTCCACTCCCGACAAACGGGGGATAGACGAATACTACGGTTATATCTGTCAGTTTCAGGCTCATCTTTATTATCCCAATTTCCTGAACCGTTATAGTAAAGCGTTGGGTGACACCGGAGTGGTACGTGTAGTGATGGATGAAAACATCCAATATCCGATGTATGGTCCCGACTACCTGAAACGTCCGCAATATTCGGCCGACATGATTCACCAGAAAGCATTGGAGTGGCTGGATCAGCAAGACGGCAAACAACCGTTTTTCGGCGTATTGACTTACACCTTACCTCATGCGGAACTCGTTCAGCCGGAAGATTCTATCCTGAATGAATACAAAGCTAAATTCAACCCGGATAAAGAATTTAAGGGAAGCGAAGGCTCACGATACAACGCCATCACGCATACACACGCCCAATTTGCCGGAATGATTACCCGCCTGGACTATTACGTGGGCGAAGTTTTGAAAAAACTGAAAGAAAAAGGACTGGACGAAAACACATTGGTTATTTTCTCCAGTGACAACGGCCCTCACGAGGAAGGCGGAGCTGATCCTACTTTCTTCGGCAGAGACGGAAAACTACGCGGACTGAAACGTCAATGCCACGAAGGAGGAATACGTATTCCATTTATCGCCCGTTGGCCGGGACACATACCTGCAGGCGAAGTAAACGATCACATCTGTGCATTTTATGATTTAATGCCGACGTTCTGCGAAGTTATTGGTATCAAAGACTACGAAAAGAAATACCGCAATAAGGAAAAAGAAGTCGATTATTTCGATGGGATTTCTTTCGCCCCCACACTCCTGGGTAAATAAAAAGCAAAAGAAGCATGATTTTCTGTATTGGGAATTTGATGAAACAGACCAGATTGCCGTACGCATGGATGATTGGAAAATGGTAGTGAAAAAAGGAACACCGTTCCTCTATAATCTAAAAACAGATATTCATGAGGATCATGACATAACACTCCAACATCCGGATATCGTGGAAAAGATGAAGGCTATCATCTTTGAACAACATACTCCGAATCCTCATTTTTCGGTAACGTTGCCCAAACGATAAACACACAGATAAAGAAATAATGAGTAATCAGCAGTTGGAAAGCAAGTTATCATTCATTCCTATACAGTTTTCACCACAGAGGACACGGAGGGTACAGAGGTGAATCTTGTTCATGCCGGTACTGAAATGAACTAATTTCGAGCTTGTGCAGATTTATTTTTGATACCTAATGGGGTTATGGCTAATGATACATGAATTTATTCGTCTGACAATTGTCAGACGAATAAATCTATGTATAATGAATATTAAATCATCGCATATTACCAATTAAATCTTAGAAGAACTAAGATTAGTTCATTCCTGCCTTGTTTTACTCCAATTCAACTACTGATTCGCATAAATCAGTGTCTGAATACTATAGGATTACGATGCCTGATTTTATATCTGTTCCGTCCTTCTATCAGCGAATAGGCGTCATTCCCATCTTCTTTGCCCGTTCCAGCATGAAAGCATGAGCCGCCTCATATTCATTCGGAATCACTCCATCCAAGATTGCATCTTTGATAGCACTCTTCAAGACTCCGACCTCACGACAAGGTTCCAAGCCGAAAATCTCCATAATTTCTTCTCCGCTCACAGGTGGCTGGAAATTACGGACACGGTCTTTCTCTTCCAAATCCTTCAGTTTCTGTCGAACCAACTGGAAGTTATTCAGGAAACGCTGTTTACGTTCCATATTCTTGGAAGTAATATCCGCTTCACAAAGCATCATCAAGTCGTCAATGTCATCACCCGCTTCGAAGAGCAGACGGCGTACAGCCGAGTCTGTCACCACATCATCTGCGATAACGATCGGGCGCATGTGCAGGCTGACCAGCTTTTGTACATACTTCATCTTCTCATTCATCGGCAACTTCATCTTGCGGAAGATATGCGGAATCATCTTTTCACCGATAAAGTTATGATTATGGAACGTCCATCCCGCTTTAGGCTCCCAACGTTTCGTGGCAGGTTTGGCAATGTCGTGCAACAAAGCAGCCCAACGCAGCCAAAGGTTATCAGTCTTCTTGCTGATATTATCCAGCACTTCCAACGTATGATAAAAATTATCCTTATGGGAACGTCCGTTCCGTGTTTCCACACCCTGCAAGGCAGCAAATTCCGGAAAAATCAACGGCAGCAAACCGCTACGCTCCAAATCAATAAATCCTTTTGAGGGGATTGGAGAAAGAATAATCTTATTCAGTTCGTCCGCAATACGTTCACGGGATATAATTTCAATCCGTTCCTTATTCCGGCAAAGCGATTCGAAAGTATCATCGTCAATGTAAAAACCCAATTGCGTAGCAAAACGGATGCAACGCATCATGCGCAAGGGATCATCGCTGAAAGTAATATCCGGGTCGAGGGGAGTGCGGATTGTCTTTTCCTTCATATCCTCCAAACCTCCAAACGGATCTACCAATTCACCAAAACGTGCTTTATTGAGACATACGGCCAGAGCATTGATCGTGAAATCGCGACGATTCTGATCGTCTTCCAGCGTGCCGTCTTCAACAATAGGTTTACGCGAATCCCGTTGATAAGATTCTTTACGTGCACCAACAAACTCTACTTCCGTGCCTCTATATTTTACTTGTGCTGTTCCGAAATTCTTGAAAACAGAAACATGAGCACCACGTCCCAACTGTTTTCCAAGGGCTTCCGCCATTGCAATTCCACTTCCTACAACTACTACATCTATATCTTTAGAGGGACGCTGCAGAAAAATATCACGAACATAACCACCTACCACATAACACTCCATACCGAGTGTATCAGCCGTTTCGGCTATCTGTCCGAAGATGGGTTCGCTAAAATGCTGCTTCAATTCCTCTTGAGTCAACTCTATCATTCTTTTTAGTTATAAGTTTTGAGGGGACAAAATTACAAAAATAAGGGATATATTTGTATTTTTGCCGCTAATAAAACCAGTAAATAGAATTTGTGATGAAAAAACTGATTATCCTCTTTTGTGGTACGCTGGCATTAGCTGCCTGCGGAAATGGCCTTGAGAAAAAAGCCAATGAAAAACTGATGGTTGCCAAGGCTGCCTACGAACGTGGCGACTATGAAGAAGCTAAGTTACAAATTGACAGTATCAAGATTCTCTATCCCAAAGCGTTCGAAGCACGTAAGGCGGGACAGGCACTGATGCTCGATGTTGAAACAAAGGCACAGCAAAAAACGCTTGCTTACCTGGATAGCGCCTTTCAGGCAAAGACAGAAGAATTCAATGCCATCAAGGACAAATTCAAACTAGAAAAAGATGCCGAATATCAACAAGTCGGCAACTATCTCTGGCCTACACAGACCATTGAAAAGAATATGCACCGTTCGTACCTCCGCTTCCAAGTGAACGAGCAAGGTATAATGAGTATGACTTCCATCTACTGTGGTGCCGGCAATATTCACCATACAAAAGTGAAAGTGATTGCTCCTGACGGCAGTTTTGCAGAAACTCCAAGCTCCAAAGACAGCTACGAGACAACGGATATGAACGAGAAAATAGAAAAAGCTGACTACAAACTAGGGGAAGACGGAAATGTGATCGAATTCCTGAATCTCAATAAAGACAAAAATATCCGTGTGGAATATATAGGCGACCGCACCTATAAAACGACAATGAGTCCAACCGACCGCCAGGCCGCAGCAGGTGTTTACGAATTAGCACAAATCCTCTCGGCCATGGAACAGATTAAAAAAGAACAAGAGGAAGCCAACCTGAAAATCGGATTCATCAATAAGAAGAAAGAACGGAAAGCACAGGAAGAAATTACCGATTAGTAAAAGGAAAGCCATCCACCAGAAAAAGCCATTGGTTAATAATAAAATAGACGGGAATAGTTGTTATTTTTCATAAACGACAACTATTCCCGTCAAATGCATAATGAGACTCTTAATCCTCTGCGTGAGAGAAAAGGCGTTTCCTGGTAGGGAGAAAAGGCGTAGTCTGCCATCATCAAACGGCGTAGCCTGATAACCAAAAACGGCGTGGTCTACACGCCTTTATTTTATCCTTCTATTCAACTGATTATTAGCCTTTTCCTGCTTTGATTTTCCGACCCGTTTTCCGGTCGTCTTCTTTTTACCGACTGCAGACTTTGTCTTTCCGGCAAAAGGATTGTTACTTTTTTTGATTGGCATAGACAGCACTTATATAAACAGTACTTATTTCTTATAATTCTTATTCTCCTTCGTAATACTCACCCAAAAACCAGCGAGCCACAAAATCCCAGTTTTCCTGCAATAACTCCTTTCCGTTCTCAAACGGGAACTGTGCTTCCGGCAACAAATCGTGTTCCATTCCATATTTCAGCAGATCGAACGGACACAAACCTTCTTCACAAAACAGCTCGTATGCTTCCTCTTCAGCCAGTTCGGCATTGTAGAGCGGATTACGTTTGTCTGCAAAATATTCGGCTACATCAGGACCGATCAACAACCCTTTCGGATTGGCAAAAACCACGAAATTACCGAACTCCTTTAAGTCAGGCAACAAAGAATCCTCTTCATCCTCCCATTTCAATGATTGCACAAAGAAAAATTTCAGCGCATCGTAAGAGTCAAAATATAAAAGCGGTTCACCTTTGCTTGCTTCAAGGAAACGTTCTACGTTGGTAGGCATTTTTTCTCCCGGCAAAGCTACCGGCAGAGGCATCCGCTTCTTTTGCATCAGCTCCGTTTCCATCAGCCAGTCCGTTGCCAGATAATCGCTGATAGGAGCCGATTCGAACGCAGCATCCAAACGGTTGTAAAGCGCATCCGCAAACTCCAGCAAATCCGCATCCATCGGGTTCTCTACTCCATCAAAATCATCGCCAACCGGAGAATTGATGGCCCACAAAAGGAAAACAACATCTTCACGGTTAATTTCGTCCGGCAAATATTCTCCCGTCAGTGCGTAAAAAGGTAAATAATGTCCGTAGCTTTTCCGGTGCCAATGAATAAACTGACGCCAATTTCCTCCGTCTGCTACGCAATCTTCCAAATACAGGGCACACGTCAAAGCCACTCGCTTCTGGTCTTCCTCCCACTCTCTCCCACCATATATAAAAGAATCTGCCACCAACGGCAATAGCTGGTTAGCGAAATCCAGATACCATTCATCCGTATCCACTGCTTTTGCACGACCGTGAGCGTCCAGCCATGCTTTCATATATATCTTCTGTTGCTTCATACTACAAACGTTTCAAAGCCAGTTTGATAACCTTTTCTACCGGAGCATCCGGCTCCTCCTTCAAGATAGCCAACACCACCTTCTGTGAAGGCGCAGCAGCAAAGCCTAGCATCGTCAATGCAGACACCGCCTCTTCCTGCACTTCCGCATTGGCAGGTTGTAACAACAAACCTGCGGAAGCCCCTCCGGCAGCAGACATACCCATTATTTTTATCTTATCTTTCAGGTCGACAATCACGCGTTGCGCAGTCTTCAGCCCGATGCCTTTCACCGTTTTCAACATGTTCGCATTTTCGGTGCTGATTACGTTCACCAGTTCGGCAGGCGAGAGAGCCGAAAGAATCATACGAGCCGTGTTCCCACCGATTCCGGAAACGGAAATCAATAATAGAAAAATCTCCCGTTCCTGTTTCTCGGCAAATCCGTAGAGCACATACGCATCTTCACGAATCGCCTCGTAAATATATAGCTTACAGCTTTTCTTTCCCTGAATAGCCGAATAGGTATTCAAAGATATATTGGCGGCATATCCCACCCCGTTACAGTCGATCACCGCGGTTGCCGGACTTAGTTCGGCAAGTTCGCCTCTAATATATTCTATCATAACAGGGACAAAGATAAAACTTTCTCACCACAGATTACACTGATTTTCACAGATTATTCTTTTGTACATTAGATATGAAGAATATGAAAAAAATAAAAATATTAAAGCAGATGAACCAAAGTTAGTAGTAATTTGTTTACTTTTGCAAGCAAAAGAAAGAAATTTGTTCATTAAAACCAAGAAAAGAATGAAAAAAGTAAGAGCTGCCATCGTTGGTTATGGCAACATTGGACATTATGTACTTGAAGCGCTTCAGGCGGCACCTGATTTCGAAATAGCCGGAGTCATTCGTCGTGCAGGAGCAGAGAACAAACCGGAAGAGTTAGCAAACTACGCAGTAGTGAAGGACATAAAAGAGCTGGGAGAAGTAGACGTAGCTATTCTTTGCACGCCGACCCGCAGCGTAGAAAAATATGCAAAAGAATATCTGGCGATGGGGATTAATACGGTAGACAGTTTCGATATCCACACCGGTATCGTAGACCTGCGCCGTACCTTGAATGCTACCGCCAAAGAACATAAAGCCGTATCGATCATCTCTGCCGGATGGGATCCGGGAAGCGACTCCATCGTACGCACCATGCTGGAAGCAATTGCTCCGAAAGGCGTCACCTACACCAACTTTGGTCCCGGTATGAGCATGGGACACACAGTAGCCGTAAAAGCGATTGACGGAGTGAAAGCTGCCCTTTCCATGACCATTCCGACCGGCACGGGAATCCACCGCCGCATGGTATACATCGAACTGAAAGACGGATATAAATTCGAAGAAGTAGCCGCTGCCATCAAAGCAGATCCTTACTTCGTGAACGATGAAACACACGTGAAACTCGTTCCGAGTGTAGACGCCCTGCTGGACATGGGTCATGGTGTAAATCTGACTCGCAAAGGTGTATCCGGCAAAACACAGAACCAGTTGTTCGAATTTAATATGCGTATCAACAACCCCGCACTGACCGCACAAGTACTGGTATGCGTGGCACGCGCTTCCATGAAGCAACAACCGGGATGCTACACGATGGTAGAAGTTCCCGTTATCGACCTTCTCCCCGGCGACCGCGAAGAATGGATCGGACATTTGGTATAATATATTTTATACATAAAACAAAATTAAAATAGAGAAAGGCGGTACACCTTTCTCTATTTTTTTTATCTTTGTGAGCATACTACAAAAAACACAATTATGAGAAAACTATTCATTCTCTGCGCATTTCTATTACAGCTCCTGTCGCCTGTCTACCCACAGCAAGCCACAACAGCCACCATAGAGCCCAATCTGAAATACGGAAAACCCTCCAAAGAAGAACTGTCTCTCACCTCTTATGCCCCGGACACCACCGCTACGGCTATTTATCTCTTCCATCAGGGACAAAGTGACTTCATCTACCATGACGGTTTTCAACTAACTACCGAGCACTGGGTACGCATCAAAATCCTGAAACCACAAGGAGTGTCATACGCCGACGTGTCCGTTCCCTACTACTCTCCTACCGATAAAGATGAAGGACAGGAAAGAGCCAGTGAGATAGAAGGCTGCTCCTACAATATGGAAAACGGGAAATGCATAAAAACACCCATGAAGCGGGAATCCATCTCTTTCGAGCGGATCAACAACCTGTATAAAATGCTAAAATTCTCTCTGCCTGCTGTCAAAGAAGGCACTGTCATCGAATATCACTACAAACTCTACTCCGACTATTTTTCACACATCGACAACTGGATGATGCAGGAAGAACTCCCGATGCTCTACAACCAGTATAAGATCACCATCCCGCATGTGTTTATCTACAACATCGAACTCCGGGGAAAGGACTACATACAAGTGAAGCAAAGAGACTCCTCCATTCATGCCACAGAACGTGAAGGCTCCGGTGCGGGTGGAGTCAGCAAAGACTTCACCGTTTCGGCACAAGAAACCACCTTTATCTCACGCAACCTTCCGGCTATCCGTCAGGACGAATCCTACTGCTGGTGTCCGGAAGACTATAAGGTGCAAGTGAGCTTCGATCTGCAAGGCACTCAATTCACCCCCAATGAATACAAACCATACAGCCAGAAATGGGAAGATGTAGACAAGCAGTTGCTCAAACCGGAAAATATACAGTTCGGCGAACACCTCTCACTCACCAACCCTTTCCGCCCTGAAACCAAACAAGCCTACAACAGCGAAATGAATTTCGAGGAGAAAATCATCTGCGCCTTCCAGGTGCTCAAAAAGAAAATGGCCTGGAACGGACGGTATCAGCTCTACAGCAAAGAGCTCGAAAAAGTAATCAAGAAAGGAAGCGGCAGTAATGCCGACCTGAATTTCATCCTTATCAGCATCCTGAAAGACTTTGGACTGGAGGCCTATCCGGTGGTTATGAGCCGACGTTCATCAGGTATGCTGCCGTACAACTTTCCTTCTCTGCAAAAACTAAATACGTTCTTTGTTGCTATCCACGATATAAACAAACAAAAATATGTATTTTTAGACAGTTCTATGGACGTACCTGCCTTTAATATATTACCGCTTGAATTGTCTGTAAACAAAGCACGCATCCTTTCCCGGAAAGAGAAAGAAGAGAATAAATGGGTGAATGTGATGACTCTTTCCAACAACAAAAGTTTCATGAAAATCGATGCCCGAATAGAAGGAGATCAGGTGAAAGGACATCGCAGCACAGTTCTTTACGGACAAGAAGCTGTAGAGTATCAGGCAAATGCAAAACATAAGCAGGACAGCCTCGTCTCGAATCCCGAAAACAAGATCAGTAGTCAGAAAGAGCAACTCACTGTCACCAACCTGAAAGTGAAAAAACAAGAAAATGACTGGGCACTGATAGAAGAAGAATTCGATTTCGTCTTGCAAGTCAACCGGACGGACAATCATCTTTATATCAATCCGATGCTCTTTCCGCAACTAAAGAGTAATCCGTTTATCCAGACGGAACGGGTGCTCCCCATCGAATTTCCATATCCGTACAAGTTCACGATGTTGTCTACGCTGACTCTCCCCGAAGGCTACGAAGTGGAAGAACTCCCCCAACCACAAGCCATCCGGTCGGAAGGAGACGGCCTGCAATGCAAATATATGATTCAGAAACAGGGAAATACAATCCTGCTCAATTATGTATTCCACTTAAAGGGATATATATTCCTTTCCGAACAATATAAACAACTACAAGAACTGTGGACTAAAGTGATCGAGAAAAATAATGCGCTGATCGTACTCAAGAAAATATAAACTTTACCTATCTATACCGATGATCCGTTCCAGCTATCTCATCCTGAAGCAAATGACACATCGGGCATTCAGCCTGTCCTGTGTCCTTATCTGCCTAAGTCTGCACATACAGCCGGCATGTGCACAGGATATTCTCAAGGATGCCAATTCCGTTATCGTTGAAGCACGCACAGAGGTTCTCTGCAAATCTATGACCCAATCCATAGAAAAAGAGAGCCTGACAATCACCATCCTCAACCGTAAGGGGTTGGAAGCTGCACATTTCTTCTGCGGATGTGATATGTTCCGTTCTTTGCAGAAATTCTCCGGGGAAATCATCAATGCCGATGGACAAAGTGTACGTAAGATAAAGAAATCTGAACTACAGAAAAGTGAATACAGCTCCTCGCTTAGCACGGATGATTATTTTTATTTTTACGAATGCAATTATCCTTCTCTCCCTTTCACGGTGAAATACGAATGGGAAGTGAAGTGCAACAACGGTCTGATCGGCTATCCCCCCTTTATACCGCTGGCAGACTTCAACCAAGGTGTGGAAAAAGCGACTTACCGGATCGAACTGCCCGCAGGACAAGGATGCAGATATCGTGAACTGAACACGCAAGGAAAAGGAATCCAGGTAAAAGAATCCACCGGAGCCAACGGACAGCAAGTGATTGAAGCCACCGCCTCCAAACTCTCTCCCATCATTAAAGAACCTTTCGGACCGGATTTTACTGAACTGTTTCCACGTGTCTATTTTGCGCCTTCCGCCTTCAAGTACGACAAGTCGGAAGGCGATATGAGCAACTGGCAAAAGTACGGAGAATGGCAATACCGATTGCTCGACGGGCGCGACCTGCTCACCGAACCTTTCCGCGCCAAACTGCACGAACTGACAGCCCACTGCACTACCGACCGGGACAAGGTGAAAGCAATCTACGATTATCTGGCCAAAACCACCCGTTACGTGAGCATCCAACTAGGCATCGGAGGTTTACAGCCCATTGCCGCCGCCGATGTTTGCCGCACGGGATTCGGCGACTGTAAAGGATTGTCCAATTACACCCGCGCCATGCTGAAAGAGTTGGGAATTGCTTCCACTTATACAGTCATCAGCACCACCAACGAGCGTTTACTACCGGACTTCTCCAGTGCCAACCAGATGAATCACGTCATCCTACAAGTTCCACTTCCCCAAGATACGCTCTGGCTGGAATGTACAAACCCATCGTTTCCCTTCGGTTATGTCCACCAAGACATTGCGGGACACGACGCCTTACTCATCGAACCGACCGGCGGCCAGATGTATCGCCTGCCCACCTATCCCGACTCACTGAACACGCAGCACATCGTTGCCAACATCACCCTCTCCCCCACAGCCGAGGCACGGATAGAGGTGAACGAAATCTCCCGGATTTTCCAATATGAGAATGAAGCAGGCATCGTCTATCTGGAGCCTAACAAACAGAAAGACCGCATCCGTTCAAGCATCAACTTATCCCAAGCCGATATTCAGAACCTGCAAATCAGCGAGTGCAAGGAGCCCAATCCGTCTATCACCTTCGACTACACTGCCACCAGCAATCAATACGGGCATAAAACGGGCAACCGTCTGTTTATCCCCACCAATGTGTTCCGAAAAGAATTCAGTGTTCCTCCTGTGACGAAGCGCACCTATCCCATTTACATCAACTACGGATACACAGATACCGACAGCATCCGCATCCAACTGCCGGAAGGATATGTAATCGAAGGACTTCCGAAACCGCTTGACGTGAAAAGCAAGTTCGGCAGTTTCCATTCCGGTATTCAGGTGAAAGATAAGGAAATCTACATCACTCACCGATTGTTTATGCGCAAAGGGGTTTACAGTCCGGATGAATATGCGGCATTCATTGATTTCCGCAAGCAAGTGGCAGGACAATATGGAGGAAAAATCATTTTAAAAAAAGAATAAGGAGGGAAACGCTTTACAGAAAATAAAGTATCTTTGCGACTCAACATTTTTTGTGACTTAACCATTCAAAAAAAGGAACATTGAAGAACAAACGATACAATCATATAGAAGAATGGGCAAATACCCTTAGCCACGGAATAGGCATCCTGCTTGGAATCGTGGCCGGATATTTCCTATTGGAAAAGGCTTCCGAGAATATGGAACCGCAGTGGGCAGTTGCTTGTGTATCCGTCTATCTGGCGGGGATGCTTTCCTCTTATATCAGTTC
Organism: Bacteroides sp. 3_1_23; assembly: GCF_000162555.1. Classification (NCBI taxonomy): domain Bacteria; kingdom Pseudomonadati; phylum Bacteroidota; class Bacteroidia; order Bacteroidales; family Bacteroidaceae; genus Bacteroides; species Bacteroides sp. 3_1_23. Next base: position 444,971 of record NZ_GG774954.1, on the reverse strand, counting down.
TACGTGGTATCACGGCAGCCGTCCGGGGAAACTGAAAGAGTTGCTCCGCAAATTCGATCATGGAGCTATCTACCTGCACATTGCCGGAACCTACACTCCTTTTACCCTGCTCGTTCTGCGGCATGCCGGCGGATGGGGATGGGGAATCTTCGCTTTCGTCTGGCTGTCGGCTATCGCCGGTTTCATTCTTAGCTTCAAAAAGCTGAAAGAACACAGCAATCTCGAAACGGCTTGTTACGTAGGTATGGGCGCCTGTATATTGGTAGCCATGAAACCTTTGTTAGATCATCTGGGAGAACTGGGAGCCACTACCGCTTTCTGGTGGCTGATTGGCGGAGGAGTTTCGTATATTGTGGGAGCTGTTTTTTATTCATTGCGCAAACCCTATATGCATGCCACTTTCCACTTGTTTTGTCTGGGAGGCAGCATCGGGCACATCATTGCCATCTGGCTGATTCTGTAAGGAATGGTAGGGACAAAAAAAGGCTATCTATCCCAGACAGCCAATCTTTGTTAACCTTAAATCTAATACTATGAAAAACACAGTACAAAGATACGGACTTTTCGGTCATCTCCAAATTTTCAGGCCAAAGCAGCCTAACTTATAACACGGTTTAATAAAAAGCAGATGTTCGTTAACGTTTAACGCAATAAAGTTAAAAATTAACGAATCGTTTATTAACGATTTAAATGATTGAATTGCCGCTAATGAGTTTTTTCCTTCTGAATTTGAAACGAACAAACAAACAGATTCACAAATTCGTTATATAGAAAAGAGGAACTTAAAACGAAAACGATTTAGAACGCAAATTTATGGATTGGAAAAATCACCTGATAAAACACCTGCAATGGTCGGACTCCATCATCAACCGGGAGGCAAAAGAACACGTAGCCCGTGAAATTGCCGCCACGGCAAAAGACGGAGATGTGATAGGAGCCGGCTCCGGCTCTACAGTCTACCTGACTCTGTTCGAACTCTCACGACGAATTCGTGAAGAGTACTTGCATATCGAAGTGATTCCCGCCTCACAAGAAATCTCGATGACCTGCATACAGCTAGGCATCCCCCAAACTACCCTCTGGAACAAACGCCCCAACTGGACATTCGACGGAGCGGACGAAGTAGATCCGCAACAGAACTTGATTAAGGGACGTGGCGGAGCGATGTTCAAAGAGAAACTACTGATTAGAAGCAGCCGCAAAACGTTCATCATCATCGACCCCAGCAAGCGTGTGAATCAGCTGGGAAGCAAATTTCCCATCCCTGTAGAGGTCTTTCCGGACTCACTGACTTATGTAGAGCATGAGTTGCAGCGGCTGGGTGCCTCGGAGATTGTTCTTCGTCCCGCTCGTGGCAAAGACGGACCTATCTTTACAGAAAACGGCAACTTTATCCTCGACACCCGTTTCAACTACATCGACTCTTCGCTCGAAGAACAACTGAAGGCAATCACCGGTGTTATAGAGAGCGGACTTTTCATAGGTTATGACATCAAAGTGATCGTGGCGGAATAAAATAACACAAGCTGAAAATCCCATTTTGCAGAGACGTAAATTTGATTTGTTCTAATGCAAATTAAATAGTATGGCTTTACCTTTATTTTAGTTAGTAGAACTAGGTTATCTGACACCCGGGTCTCATACATACCGACACCCGGGTGTTGGGTATGCTGACACCCGGGTGTCAGGCATCATGAGACCCGGGTGTCAGACAACTTATACTTGCAGTCTTTTGCATTCTTCTTTACTATCACTCATAATTTCAATCACTATTAGATTGTAACATTTAACTCATACCTCCAAAACACGAATATTAAAAACGCCTAGATAAAGAAAAACACCGGGAAATTTATTAAAAATTTGGGTAGAATATTAATCCCTTCTCAAAAATCAATGAGAAGCAAAGACTACTAAATTGATAAAGGAAGTTTCAATAAAAGAAACCGGAAGAATAGGTTAATTTTTAAAATCCGAAACAAAAACATTGAAAAACAACAAGATAGGAGAAAAAAAGCAGAAGGAAAGGAGGAAAGAAAAATCAATAAGTCTTAGCAGAACTTGGTACATTCGTGATTGTAAACTTACCGTCAATATCAGTGATAGTACCAAGGGTAGTGCCATTCACCAATATTGAAGCACCTACGACAGGTTGCCCATCTTCTTCAGAGGTAACCAAACCGGTAACTCTGGATGTTTGCGCTGTCACTAGACCTATACCTATAAAAAGGAAGGTCATTAAGAACATCAATTTTCTTTTCATAAATTCTCTCTTAAATTTAACCTATAAACAGATTTTTTGTCTCTAACAGGTTGCAAAGATAACACTAATTATGACAAACCGAAAAAAGTGTTACGTATTTAACTAAAAAGTATCGTTTTGAAAGCAAGAAGTATTCAAAAACTGATAGATTAAAATAATACCTTTCCGATTTAGCATATTTTAAAAGATAATTTCTATCATAAAGATAGCACCAAAATCAGGCTTTTCAAGGAAAAGTGAACATTATTGCCTCCAAAACGGTATCTTTTTATCATTTTGCACCTTCAAAAGGGTTAAAGAACTATTAACAATGATAAAGGCAGAAACTTCTACATACCAAGTTCTGCTAAAACTTTGCGCGTTTCTTATGTAGGAATGATTTCGCAGGACGTTTCCATCAAACCGGGAGTGATAAAAATTGTTTTGAAAAACGACGCGAAAGCACTGGATGAGGTTGTGGTGACAGCCATGGGTATCTCACGCGAGAAAAAAGCACTGGGTTACGCCGTTCAGGACGTAAAATCGGATCAACTGACGCAAGCTGCCAACTCTAATCTGGCGGGAGCGTTGCAAGGTAAGGTGTCCGGTTTGGACGTGAAGCCTTCAAGTGGTATGCCGGGAGCTTCTTCACAGATCACTATCCGTGGTGCACGTTCTTTCTCGGGTGACAACACTCCGCTTTACGTTATTGACGGAATGCCGGTGACCAGTACGCCGGATGTTAGCACAGACATTCAGAACAATGGTAGTGTGAGCGGAGCGGACTTCGCCAACCGTGCGGTAGATATCGACCCTAATGATATTGAAAGTATCAACATTTTGAAAGGACAGGCTGCATCTGCACTTTATGGTATCCGCGCTTCCAATGGTGTGATTATCATCACAACCAAGAGTGGTAAAGGACTGGAAAAAGGCAAACCGCAGGTTAGCTTCTCTTCTAATGTCAGCTTCGATGTAGTCGGTCGTCTGCCGGAGTTCCAGAAAACATACGCACAAGGTTCGGGTGGAGTATTCAGCACTACTTCGGGAACGTCTTGGGGACCTAAGATTTCCGAACTTCCAAACGACGCAACGTATGGAGGTAACACAGATAACGAATACACGCAGAAGTTCGGTAAGCAACAAGGAAAATATTATGTTCCCCAGCGTGCAGCAGCCGGTCTTGACCCGTGGGCTACTCCACAGGCATATGACAATGCAAAAGACTTCTTCGACACAGGAATCACCTGGAGCAATTCATTGAATGTAGCGCAGATGCTCGACAAAAGCTCCTACTCTATCTCATTGGGAAATACACATCAGGACGGTATTATCTCAAGCACTGGTATGGACAGATATAATGTAAAGGTTAGTGCTGACACGAAACTGACTAACAACTGGAGTTCCGGATTTACAGCTAACTATATCACTACTTCTATCGACAAGGCAGTGACTTCCGGTAACGGTCTGTTGAGAACGGTTTACGCAGCTCCTCCCAGCTATGATCTGGCCGGTATTCCAAGTCACGTAGACGGTAACCCGTACACACAGAATTCTTTCCGTGGCAGCTTTGACAACGCTTACTGGGCGATGGAAAACAACAAATTTACGGAAGATACCAACCGCTTCTTCGGAAATGTGTATGCAAGCTATCAGACTGATTTCGGCACAACGAACCACAAGTTGAACGCGAAATACATGGTTGGTGTGGATGCTTACACCACTCACTATGTAGACAGCTACGGATATGGTAGCAACACCGGTGGCGGTCGCGGACAGATCGAGAACTACGGCTGGACAAATGCTACATACAACTCATTGCTGACCATCAACTACGACTGGCATATCAATGAAGACTGGGGACTGAACGCGGTAGTGGGTAACGAAATTATCCAAAGCAACAGAAAGAAGTATTATGAATATGGTACGAACTACAACTTCCCGGGATGGAACCACATCAACAACGCCACTACTCAACAGACAGAGGAAGAGACATGGAAAAACCGTACGGTGGGATTCTTCGGTAACGTATCGGCTTCTTACAGAAATATGCTTTATCTGACCCTCACCGGACGTCAGGACTATGTATCCAATATGCCACGTAACAACCGCTCTTTCTTCTATCCTTCTATTTCGGCTGGTTTTATCCTGACGGAATTAGATGCATTGAAAAACAATATAGTTAATCACGCCAAATTGAGAGTATCGTATGCGGAAGTAGGACAAGCAGGGGATTTCCTTGAAAACTACTACTCTACTCCTACGTATGGAGGTGGATTCTATACGTTAACTCCAATCATGTACCCGATGAAAGGTACTACCGCCTATACTCCGTACTACACGATTTTCGACCCGAAACTGAAACCGCAGAATACACGTTCGTATGAAGTGGGCGCTGACGTGAACTTCCTCGATAACTTAATCACATTCAGTTATACGTACTCACGCCAGAACGTTAAAGACCAGATTTTTGAAGTGCCTTTGGCTTCTTCTACCGGTGCTAGCAAACTGCTCACCAACGGTGGTAAGATTCATACCAACACGCATGAATTCACTCTTGGCTTCAATCCAATCCGGACGAAGAATATCAACTGGGATTTTGCATTCAACTGGACGAAGATCGACAACTACGTAGATGAACTGGCACCGGGTGTGGAGAATATCTCTCTGGGAGGATACGTTACTCCGCAGGTACGCGCTTCAGCAGGTGAGAAATTCCCTGTCATCTACGGTGTAGGCTTCAAGAGAGATGCGAATGGTAATCGTCTGGTAGACGAAAACGGTTTACCTATCGCTGGTGAAGCACAGGTTATCGGTAAGGTTTCTCCGGACTTCCTGATGGGCTTCAACACCACATTACGCTTATGGAAGTGTACAATCAGCGCAGTGCTCGATTGGAAACAGGGTGGTCAGATGTATAGTAGGACAACCGGACTGGCAGACTACTATGGTGTCAGCAAGAGAACGGAAAACCGTGATGGTACTATCATCTTTGACGGCTACAAAACTGATGGAACTAAAAACGATATCGCCATCACAGGTGCAAACGCACAACAGGTATATTACAGCCGTTTGAACGACATCGACGAATCTTCTGTATATGACAACTCTTTCATCAAACTGCGTGAAGTGGCTGTCAACTACAAAATTCTTCAAAAACGTTCGATTGAACTTTCTGTAAACGCATTTGCCAGAAACATTCTGATCTGGGCACAATTGCCTGACCTCGATCCGGAAGCCAGTCAGGGTAACAACAACATGGCAGGAGCATTTGAAGATTATTCAATGCCGCAAACAGCTAGTTTCGGCTTTGGTTTCAACATTAAATTTTAATCTGCAAGACAATGAAAAAATATAAATCAATAGGAAAATTGCTGGCAGTTTCTTTCTTGACTGCTACCATTGCTTCTGCTTGTACGGAAGACGCAATGGATAAAATCAATGAAAACCCTAACAATCCGTTGGATGCGCCCGCTAAGTTCTTAATTACGGACTTAGGCGTAAGTACTGCATTCAGCACTGTAGGAGGGGATTTCTCGCTCTATTCTTCTGTTTACATAGAACATGAAACGGGTATATCCAACCAGCTTTACCGCGCGGAAGTACGCAGCGGAGAGCCCACAACGGCTACTACCTACAACAATGCATGGATCAACGTGTACTCAAATATCAAGAATGCTAAAATCGTTATCAAGAAATGCGAAGAAGATCCTTCGGAAAAAGGAAACGTAGTGACGGAAGCGATTGCTAAAATCCTGCTCGCCTACAATGGAGCTGTGGCAGCCGATGTGTTTGGAAACACACCGTATAGCCAGACAGGTATCCTCAATCCGGACGGTACACCGATGTATATGCAACCTAAAATGGATACACAGGAAAGTATCTATCAGGAAGTAATGCAGAACCTGGATGATGCCATCACTCTACTGAATAACGGTACTGCCAAAGATACGGGCTTATCCGGTGCAGTCGGTTCTAAAGACTTGATCTATGGTTCAAACACCAGTACACAGGCAAGTATGTGGCTTAAAACGGCCTATGCGTTAAAAGCACGTTATACAATGCGTCTGCTCAATAAAAGTGCCAACAAGACTACAGATCTTCAGAATATTCTTACTTATGTGAGCAAATCATTTGCCAACGCAAGTGAAGAATGTAAGTTGGCCGTTTACGATGCTGATTCGCAATTGAATCCGCTTTGGTCCTTCAGCTACAGCCGCAACAGTTTAGCAGCTAGTGCAAGTCTGATTGAAAAGTTCGTTGAGCGCAATGACCCCAGAGCACCGCAAGCGTTCCTGGAACCTGATCCTACCGGATATATCACTTATGGATACGGAGCTACGCAAGCTACGGACATCGCAGGCATCAAAGCGGCTCCTAACGGAACTCCGCAAGAGTTGCAGAATAATTATGGTATGTCGATGATATCATGGGCTATGTCGGCTCCTACTCTTTTAATCAGCTATCACGAAGTGAAATTCCTTGAAGCAGAAGCATTGTGCCGTTTGGGAGGCAGACTGGGCGAAGCTAAGACTGCTTTGAAAGATGCAGTCACTGCCGGATTCGAGAATCTGGGAAATTCAATTATAGATGCTGCAGACACTTGGATATATGATGGTGACAGCGATTTGGGTGCAGATGTGGCAGAAGCCTATTTCACGGATGAAGTGGAACCGTTATTCGATACCAACCCTCTGCAAGAGACAATGATACAAAAGTATCTTGCTTTCTTCGGCGCATCCGGCGAATCACTGGAAGCCTATAATGACTACCGCCGTCTGAAAGGTGCAGGAGAAAACTTCATTGTACTGAAAAACCCGCAGAACAGCAGTAAATTCCCATTGCGCTTCGGTTATGGAGCAGACGATGTATTGGCAAATCCTGAAGTGAAAGCTGCTTTCGGTGATGGACAGTACGTATATAGCGAGGCCGTATGGTGGGCTGGCGGAAACAAATAATGAACTTAAAATCTCTCAAAGGAGAGACTTTACATAGAGTCGTTTCTGTACTCTAACAAATTAACAGAGACGAACAAAAATAGGCCAACCGTGAGGTTCGCCTATTTTATTTTATCCAAATGCATTAGATGAAGTTAGAGTAATACCATTTTTCTACCCAATCATACTTCTTTTCCATGCTTTTACGTTTTTAACGCTTAAGCACTTTTTTAATAAACTAAAAAAAATCTCGTAAGAATCAATCTTACCACTGCAAATCGGGTAAATATTTACTCAACGTAGTGCGGAGAATACCCAAGGTGATAGGTTTCACTAATACTTCAGTTGCTCCTGCATTCATTGCATTTTCCTTATCAGAGCTAAAAGCATAAGCCGTCTGCATGATAATAGGAATTTCTGTGTTAGATTCACGGATTATCTTCGTTGCTTCCAATCCGTTCATCACCGGCATCTTAATATCCATTAGCATTGCTTTGGCTCTTTGCTGGTGTTGCTGAAACAACTCCACCATTTCCTGGCCATTTTTAGCCCACTCGATATCACACTTTTTGCCTATGATAGCCTTGATTAATTTAAAGTTGCTGTCATCGTCTTCAGCTACCAAAATTAAAGGTCTGAATTCATTCATTTGTTCGCTTTCCATATCGCTTATATATTGTTTTTTTTATCTGTTTTTTTAGAGCTATCTTCCTTTTCAGCCCGCAAGGTATAAAAAATATTCATATATTTCGCTATCTTTGCGCCTCAATTTAAAAGAATAGTATGATTTCTGTTGACGGACTAGCCGTAGAGTTTGGCGGCACTGCTTTATTTAGTGATATTTCTTTCGTAATTAATGAAAAAGACCGCATCGCTCTGATGGGCAAAAACGGGGCTGGAAAAAGTACGCTGCTGAAGATTTTGGCAGGCGCACGGCAACCGACACGTGGAAAAGTTTCCGCACCCAAAGATTGCGTAGTAGCATACCTGCCTCAACATCTGATGACGGAAGACGGAAGAACAGTGTTTGGCGAAACGGCACAGGCTTTTTCACATCTTCATGAGATGGAAGCGCAGATCGAAAAGTTGAACAAGGAGCTTGAAACACGGACGGACTACGAGAGCGACAGTTACATGGCGCTGATCGAGGAAGTGTCCAGCTTGAGCGAGAAGTTTTATTCAATCGATGCTACTAATTATGAAGAGGATGTGGAAAAGGCATTGCTTGGATTAGGATTCACCCGAGGAGATTTCCAACGCCAGACGAGTGATTTCAGCGGTGGATGGCGAATGCGTATCGAACTCGCCAAATTGCTGTTGCAGAAACCGGATGTGCTCTTGCTCGATGAGCCGACGAATCATCTGGATATCGAATCTATTCAATGGCTGGAGGATTTTCTTATTAATAATGGGAAAGCGGTCATTGTAATTAGTCACGACCGTAAATTCGTGGATAATATTACAACACGCACCATCGAAGTAACGATGGGACGTATCTATGATTACAAGGTAAATTACTCGCAATATTTGCAGCTGCGCAAGGACCGCCGCGAACAGCAACAGAAGGCTTATGACGAGCAGCAGAAGTTTATTGCTGAAACGAAGGAGTTTATCGAACGGTTCAAGGGGACTTATTCAAAGACGTTGCAGGTGCAGAGCCGTGTCAAAATGCTGGAGAAGCTGGAATTACTCGAAGTGGACGAGGAGGATACTTCTGCATTGCGACTGAAATTCCCGCCTTCACCCCGTTCGGGCAGTTACCCGGTCATCATGGAGGGTGTTGGAAAGACATACGGAGACAAAGTGGTATTCCGCAATGCTAATCTGACGATTGAGCGTGGTGATAAGGTAGCTTTCGTTGGTAAGAACGGTGAGGGTAAGTCTACGCTCGTGAAGTGTATCATGAAGGAGATTGAGCATGACGGTACATTGACTCTCGGACATAATGTGCAAATCGGATATTTCGCTCAAAATCAGGCTTCGCTGATGGATGAAAACCTGACGGTTTTCCAAACGATTGACGATGTAGCCAAAGGGGATATCCGGAACAAGATTCGTGATTTGCTGGGGGCGTTTATGTTTGGCGGTCCCGAGGAATCGATGAAAAAGGTCAAAGTGCTTTCGGGTGGAGAGCGTACCCGTCTGGCTATGATTAAATTATTGCTGGAACCTGTCAACCTCCTGATTTTAGATGAGCCGACGAATCATCTGGACATGAAAACGAAAGATATTCTGAAACAGGCATTGCTGGATTTTGATGGTACGCTGATCGTCGTTTCACACGACCGTGACTTCCTTGACGGGCTGGTTACCAAGGTGTATGAGTTCGGTAATCAAAAGGTGACGGAACATCTTTGCGGTATCTATGAGTTCCTCGAAAAGAAGAAAATGGATTCGTTGCAAGAACTGGAAAAGAAATAATAAATAATAAAAAGAGGGTATCGGCTACAGGCGAAATAAAAGTATTTGTATATTTGCACTTTGAAGCTCTGAAAAGCGGATAACCTCTAAAAGAAAGGATGAAAGGGAAGAAACGAATTATAGTAACTCTGCTGTTTTTTATCAACATTATTATGTTGGTGGCAGCGGTTATTCCCCATCATCATCACCCCAACGGAATGATTTGCATGAAGCAGGACTTGCCTGTAGAACAGCAATGTCCCACGCATCATCATCACCCGGGAAACGACTCATGTTGCAGCAGTGAATGTATGACTCGTTTCTACTCTCCCACTCCATCCATACATACGGATAGCGGACCGGATTACGTATTCATCGCTACCTTATTCACGGATGTAATCATCGAGCATTTATTACGACCGCAAGAGAAACGGATTAAAAACTATTACGTTTACCGAGACTCTCTGCATGGTACGGATACTCATCGTACCACTTCTCTTCGTGCCCCTCCCTACTCTGTTTTTGCGTAAAAGCGTAAATGCAAATTAGTTGCATCTGCGCTACCTTATCTTTGTAGCGTAAAAAGAAAACAGTAAAATTTAGTAGGAAAATATCATTATGAAAAAACTTATTTTCGTGGGAATCCTGGGCTTATTCGTGCTGGGATCCTGTAATAATAGTACCGTCACACACACACACGATGAACACGATCATGCCGCGGAAGAACATAATCACGAGGCAGAAGGACCCGATCATTCCCATGAAGGCGAATGTAGCGGAGAACACAATCATGAAGCAGCCGATGAATACAACGAAGCTGCCGAAGCCCACAGTGATGAAATCATTCTTCCGAAAGCGAAAGCTGAAGCAGCCGGTGTAAAGGTGAGCGTTATTGAACCTGCACCTTTCCAGCAAGTGATTAAAACCAGCGGACAGGTGCTGGCTGCTCAAGGGGATGAATCGGTTGCCGTAGCTACAGTAGCCGGCGTGGTATCTTTCCGTGGAAAAGTAACGGAAGGTATGAGCGTCGGCAGCGGCACTCCGCTAGTCACTATTTCTTCAAAGAATATCGCCGATGGTGATCCGGTGCAACGTGCCCGCATTGCCTACGAGGTATCCAAGAAGGAATACGAACGTATGAAGGAGCTTGTTAAAAACAAAATCGTATCCGACAAGGATTTTGCACAAGCGGAGCAAAGTTACGAAAACGCCCGTCTTAGTTACGAAGCTCTTTCCAAGAATCATTCGGCTATCGGCCAAAGCATTACGGCTCCTATTGCCGGATATGTGAAAAGTATTCTCGTGAAAGAAGGTGACTATGTGACAATCGGACAACCGCTGGTAAGCGTGACGCAGAACCGTCGTCTTTTCCTCCGTGCCGAAGTGTCGGAAAAATATTACCCGTATCTCCGCACCATCAGCTCCGCCAATTTCCAGACTCCTTATAATAATCAGGTGTACGAGTTGAAAGCATTGAACGGTAAACTTCTCTCTTTCGGAAAAGCTGCCGGAGACAATTCTTTTTATGTGCCTGTCACTTTTGAGTTCGACAACAAAGGGGAAGTGATTCCCGGCTCATTTGTGGAGGTATTCCTGCTTTCTTCAGCAATGGAAAACGTGATTTCTCTTCCGCGCACCGCGCTGACAGAGGAACAAGGCATATTCTTCATATATCTGCAACTGGACGAAGAGGGTTATAAAAAACAGGAAGTAACGATAGGAGCCGACAACGGCAAAAGCGTTCAAATCCTAACTGGTGTAAAGGCTGGCGACCGTGTAGTGACCGAGGGTGCTTATCAGGTTCGACTGGCAAGCGCAAGCAATGCAATCCCGGCACACAGCCACGAACACTAAAGAGACTAGGCGTCGCAGCCGTTTTTTTGTGCGGCGCATCCATCAAGTTTTTTATAACTCTCAATTAATGAAATATCATGCTTAATAAAATTATACATTACTCCCTACACAACCGGCTGGTGGTAGTTTGTGCGGCCATCCTCCTGCTTATTGCGGGAACGTATACCGCCATGCATACGGAAGTAGACGTATTCCCCGACCTAAATGCACCTACGGTAGTAATCATGACCGAAGCGAACGGTATGGCTGCGGAAGAAGTTGAACAGCTCGTTACTTTTCCTGTTGAAACTGCCGTAAACGGAGCTACGGGTGTGCGCCGTGTCCGCTCTTCCTCTACTAACGGATTTTCCGTTGTTTGGGTAGAATTTGATTGGGGAACGGATATTTATCTCGCTCGTCAGATTGTTAGTGAGAAATTAGCGGTGGTCAGCGAATCGCTGCCGGTCAATGTCGGCAAACCGACTCTTGGACCACAGTCTTCTATCTTAGGCGAAATGCTCATCATCGGTCTGACTGCCGACTCCACTTCCATGCTCGATCTTCGCACGATTGCGGACTGGACCATCCGTCCACGCCTGCTGTCTACCGGAGGAGTGGCACAAGTGGCTGTGCTCGGAGGAGATATCAAAGAATATCAGATTCAGCTAGATCCCGAACGGATGCGTCATTACGGCATCTCGATGGGAGAAGTGATGGCTGTAACACAGGATATGAACCTAAATGCCAATGGAGGTGTGCTCTATGAATTCGGAAATGAATATATTGTACGTGGTGTACTCTCCACTTCGAAAACAGAGCAACTTGGCAAAGCGGTAGTAAAGACAGTGAATAACTTCCCTGTCACGCTGGAAGATATTGCAAACGTAACCATCGGCCCGAAGGCTCCGAAACTGGGTACTGCTTCAGAACGCGGCAAATCTGCCGTCCTGATGACTGTTACCAAGCAACCGGCTACCAGCACACTGGAACTGACGGACAAACTGGAAGCATCTCTGAAAGACCTCCAGAAAAATCTGCCGCCGGACGTAAAAGTTTCAACGGACATATTCCGTCAAAGCCGCTTTATCGAAAGCTCCATCGGCAATGTGAAAAAATCACTCTTTGAAGGAGGTATTTTCGTTGTCATCGTGCTTTTCCTGTTCCTGGCAAATGTACGTACTACGCTGATCTCATTGGTGACACTGCCTCTTTCCCTGCTCGTTTCGATCCTGACTTTACACTACATGGGGCTGACAATCAACACCATGAGTCTTGGAGGTATGGCGATAGCTATCGGTTCATTGGTAGACGACGCCATTGTCGATGTGGAAAACGTATATAAACGACTGCGGGAGAACCGCCTGAAAGCGGAAGCAGAAAGACTAAGTACGCTCGAAGTGGTATTCAATGCGTCGAAAGAGGTGCGCATGCCTATCCTTAATTCAACGTTGATTATCGTAGTCAGTTTTGTTCCGTTATTTTTCTTGAGCGGCATGGAAGGCAGAATGTTGGTTCCACTAGGTGTTGCTTTTATCGTGGCCCTGTTTGCGTCTACGATAGTTGCCCTGACACTAACTCCGGTACTCTGCTCTTATCTATTAGGAAGCAATAAGACGAACAAGGAACTGAAAGAAGCTCCTGTTGCCCGCTGGATGAAAGGGATTTATGAAAAAGCACTGACTTGGGTACTGGCACATAAACGTGTGACTCTCGGAAGTACAATCGGACTTTTTGTAGTTGCCCTCGGAGTGTTTTTCACACTTGGACGCAGCTTCCTTCCTTCGTTCAATGAAGGATCGTTTACTATCAATATCAGTTCTCTGCCAGGTATTTCGCTGGAAGAAAGCAACAAAATGGGACATCGTGCCGAAGAGTTATTGATGACAATTCCCGAAATACAAACGGTAGCCCGGAAAACGGGACGTGCCGAATTGGATGAACATGCGTTAGGAGTCAATGTTTCTGAAATAGAAGCTCCGTTCGAATTGAAAGACCGCTCGCGCAGTGAACTGGTAGCTGATGTACGTGAAAAATTAGGTACGATCACCGGAGCAAACATAGAAATCGGACAACCGATCAGCCACCGTATCGACGCAATGCTATCGGGTACGAAAGCGAATATTGCTATCAAATTATTCGGTGATGACCTGAATAAAATGTTTTCACTCGGTAATCAAATCAAAGGAGCGATCAGTGACATTCCCGGTGTTGCCGACCTGAACGTGGAACAACAGATTGAACGTCCGCAGCTGAAAATACAGCCTAAACGGGAAATGCTGGCTAAGTTCGGTATTACCCTGCCGGAATTTTCGGAATATGTGAATGTAGCTTTGGCTGGAAAAGTGATCTCACAAGTGTATGAACAAGGCAAGAGTTTTGACCTGATCGTAAAAGTGAAGGATGATGCCCGAGATGAAATAGAGAAAATCCGTAACCTGATGGTAGACACGAACGACGGCCGCAAAGTTCCTTTGAGCTATGTAGCGGAAGTGGTATCGGCCATGGGTCCGAATACGATCAACCGCGAGAATGTGAAACGTAAAATTGTCATTTCCGCCAATGTGGCCGATCGTGATTTGCGCAGTGTTGTGAATGATATTCAGAAACGTATCGACACATCGGTACAATTACCCGAAGGTTATCATATCGAGTATGGTGGACAGTTTGAAAGCGAGCAGGCTGCCAGCCGGACATTAGCGTTGACTTCATTTATCAGTATCGTGGTTATCTTCCTGTTGCTGTACAATGAGTTCCGCAGTGTGAAAGAATCCGGGGTTATTTTGCTGAATCTTCCGCTGGCATTGATCGGTGGTGTCTTTGCCTTGGTGATTACAACAGGGGAAGTCAGCATTCCGGCTATCATCGGTTTCATTTCCTTATTCGGTATTGCGACCCGTAACGGTATGTTGCTCATCAGCCACTACAATCATTTGCAAAAGGAAGAAGGTTTGAATGTATATGATAGTGTGATTCAAGGTTCTCTCGACCGTCTGAATCCGATTTTAATGACGGCATTATCTTCTGCACTGGCACTGATTCCATTGGCACTTGCCGGCGACTTGCCCGGTAACGAAATTCAAAGTCCGATGGCAAAAGTGATTCTAGGAGGATTATTAACGTCTACTTTTTTGAACGGTTTTATCGTTCCGATTGTTTATCTGATGATGCATCGGAAAAAGGCCCAGAAAAGCCTGTAGAGAGGGATATTTTTCCTCGGTGAGAAAGCCATTGTTCCCCGGTGAGGAAACAAGTGTTTCTCGGTGAGGAACGGGTCGTTCCTCGGTGTCAAACAAATAGATGCCTTATCATAAAGTATCTATCAACAATAGCTTGTAATAAATAAAGAAATTAGAAATGAAACAAATCATGACCATAAGCGCTGCACTTCTTTTCTTAACCATAGGTGAAGTGCAAGCCCAAAACGGAATTGAACAGGTATTGAAGAATATCGAAACGAACAATAAGGAGTTGCAGGCAAACGAGCAACTGATTACCTCGCAGAAGTTGGAAGCCAAAACGGATAATAACTTGCCTGATCCTACTCTCTCTTACGCGCATCTATGGGGAGCAAAAGATAAAAGCGAAACAATCGGTGAGCTGGTTGTTTCACAAAGTTTTGATTTCCCTAGTTTATACGCCACACGTAACAAGTTAAACCGTCTGAAAGCCGGAACTCTTGACAGTCAGTCGGATGTTTTTCGTCAGGAGAAACTGTTACAGGCAAAAGAACTTTGCCTGGACATTATCATGCTTCGTCAGCAAAAGCATATTTTGGAGGAACGTCTCCGCAATGCGGAAGAACTTGCTAAAATGTACGCCAAACGTCTCCAAACAGGGGATGCAAATGCTCTCGAAACCAATAAAATCAACTTGGAACTGTTGAATGTCAAAACGGAAGCGTCTCTGAACGAAACGGCACTTCGCAATAAGCAGCAGGAACTGAATACGCTGAATGGTAATATTCCGGTGGTTTTCGAAGAAAATCAATATCC
Source organism: Bacteroides sp. 3_1_23 (assembly GCF_000162555.1). NCBI lineage: Bacteria > Pseudomonadati > Bacteroidota > Bacteroidia > Bacteroidales > Bacteroidaceae > Bacteroides > Bacteroides sp. 3_1_23. The sequence continues at coordinate 429,570 of NZ_GG774954.1, read as the reverse complement.
GGCTATACCGTTCCCAAGCGATTACCAAATGTTGAAATCAGAAGTCATGGCTACAGACCGTACCTTAATGGCACTAGGCAACGAGGCTCTCGTTGCCCGTAAACAGATTGCTGTCAATAAATCCCAGTGGCTGCCGAAGCTGGAACTCGGCTACCGTCGGAATACAGAGACTGGTGTACCTTTCAACGGTGTAGTGGTGGGCTTTTCCTTCCCGCTTTTCGAAAATCGGAATAAGGTGAAAATTGCTAAAGCGCAGGCACTCAACATCGACTTGCAAAAGGATAATGCTACACTGCAAGTGGAATCTGAATTGGCACAACTTTACCGGGAAGCGAAAACGCTGCATGCTTCAATGGAAGAATATAGCAAGACTTTCCAGTCTCAACAAGATTTGGCATTGCTGAAACAAGCTTTGACAGGTGGACAAATTAGTATGATCGAGTACTTCGTTGAAGTATCGGTGATCTATCAAAGTCATCAAAATTATCTGCAATTGGAAAATCAGTACCAAAAGGCAATGGCACGGATTTACAAAAGCAAGCTATAAATAGTACATAAAAACCCTTTAGGTATGGGTTACGCTGAACATACTAATTTCTATTTTTAAGTTATATAAGTATGTTTATATAATAAATTAGGCACGGATTACACAGAATTCACGGTCTTTAGTATTGTCATAACTATAAAGCAACAGTGTTAATCCGTGTAATTCGTGCCTAAATATATCTCCTCTCTTTTTCTTCAAATTCCGACTGGATATTTCAAAACAATACATTACATTTGCAACGAACATAAAATCTGAATTATGAGACCTAAACATTTCTATTTATTCATGTTATGCTGCATCCTTACGCTACTAAGTGGCTGTAAAGATGATGACGACAATCCACTGCGTTTTTACAACAGTGAATACGAAGTACCTATGGGTGGCAGACGTTACCTCGGCCTGGAAAGCGGAAATGGTGACTACTCACTTGCAGTGAAAGACACACGCATCGCAAGTGCCGGAACTGAAACTGGCTGGAGTGGAGTACCTGCCGGACGTATGATTTATGTAACCGGTATCCTCACCGGAACGACTTATCTGACAGTAACAGACAACGCCACACAAGAAACCTGCACTTTACCAATCAAGGTGGTCGATAATTACGAAAATATGGAGTTGCTACGCAGCTACTTGTCTAACTTACCCAACGGAGATGCGAATCTTCTACCCGGTATTTCTGACATTTTTCTGATTAACAACCACGCACGGGATGCTTATTTTTTCAAACAAGGAGAACAGACCGCCTTTTCATCCGGACTTGAATTAATAACCCAAGGAAGTTACAAACTGGAAAAAGAAGAAGGAGACGATAAGAAAATGACACTAACCCTCACTTTTTCGGAAGATATGGCAACACCTGTTTCCGATCATAAATTCATAATATGGGGAAACTCATACTTATTTCATCGGTTGGATAAAAGCCTAAATCTGAACTGGAACACTCCGCCCATTGGAGAAACGCGGACATCACCTGCACCTCCTCCTTCCTACACGCTGGAAGAAATAGCTGAAGGCACAGAAATCGGAAAAGGCAGACAGCTTAGCTTTAGTCTTTCCCAACAGGAAATACCTGCGGGAATACTGCCTTAATCAGTAACGTATTCTGATAAGATGCGTATATTTTCCGGTAAGTATCCACTACGGATGCGCCATTCTTGCGGATAAAGATTATTGGCACGATTGCCGATGTTCTTCACAAATCCGAGAGGAATATGCCGATAAGTAAGCAAAACATATCCACGAGGGGCTGTTACCGGTAAGGTAATGGCCTCTTTTCGTAAATATGTGATGGCCTGTTCATAACTTATTTCTTCCGTAGCGAATGCTTCCCGGCATAAAAGTGAGGTACACATTGCCAACGCATGGTTAGGGATCAAATCCTTTCCTTTCACTTCGCCTATTTCAATCCCTGCCGACACGATTTTCAGGCTTTGTTTCATCGTCGCCAATTCATTAGTATAGTACTGTGAGAAAGCTCGGATATTTGTTCCTTCCGCCAATAAAATATACTTGTCCGAATTTTCATCATTCAACCAACTTTTAGCCATATTCAGATATTCTTTCGATACAGGAGCAGATGCTGCTGTTCCTTTCTTATCCTTCTTCTTGAAAGCTTTCTCTTTGGCGGAAGAAGATACTGGGATCTCTTCTTCCGTCTCCGGCTTACGAAAAGCCACCAGAAAAAAGCCTTCACCTTTCGTCTTATGAGGGAAAAAATGATAGACGGGAATAGAAGATTTAGAATGATCCCCTTTATCTGACAAAAGATCTCCTGTTATATTCCAATTCTCCTGCACCTGCACAGTTAATGGTTCGCCCCCATACTCTTGTTGAATCCAACGTGCATTCTCTTCATCCTCTTTTGTATTAAATGTACACGTACTATATATAAGAATACCTCCGGGCTTCAACGCATCCCAGATATCTGCAATAATCCGTCGCTGGCGCTGCCAACAGATTTCCACATTCTCGGGGCTCCACTCTTCCACAGCTACCGGGTCTTTACGGAACATACCTTCACCGGAACAGGGAACATCTGTAAGAATCACATCAAAGAAAGAGAGTAAAGCCGAAAAATCTGCCGGATCATTATTGGTCACTACCACATCCGGATGTCCCCACTTCGTCAGGTTTTCAGCAAGAATCTGCGAACGATTCCGGATTACCTCATTGGCTACCAACAGGCTCCCTTCGGGAAGTACACTACGGGCATGAGTCGATTTTCCACCGGGAGCCGCACAAAGATCCAACATCTTCACCGGTCCCGTGATATATTGCCGGAGTACCTGCTCCACAAACATGGAAGAAGCTTCCTGAACATAATAACAGCCTGCATGGAATAAGGGATCGAACGTGAAAGTGAGACGCTCCTCCAAATAGAATCCTTCGGAAGACCAAGGTACTTTATCCGATAAAGAATGATTGATTTTCAATTGATTCAACCGGATGCTAACCGGTGATTCCTGTTGGAGGGCAACAGCCAGTTTGTCGTATTCTTCATCGCCCAATAGAGCGCGGGTGTAGTCTATAAAAGAAGCAGGTAATTCCATCTTTCGTTTATTAATTTCCGCAAATATCAAAAATATTTCGTCTCTTTGCAACTTTCTATGATATTAACTACGTCTAACAGATAAAGAAATAAATTAAAAAACTATTGATATGAAAAATTTTCTATTAGCATTGATGGTTGTACTGACCACTTGCACACTGGCTGTTGCCCAGACCACCGTTGTTCGTGATTCCATCGGGAAAGTAAAAGTAACTGTGACCAAAGACAATAAAGCAAATACGAACAATACTGCTGTCACAGTGATTGGTGTAGACACAGCAGATGCTGATTCTGCAGACGTAAATGCAAACTCAAGTAATGTTAGCACCACTCATGGCAAAGCCAGCTTCACATTCGATTCGGATGACAGCGATTTCCCCTTCCACAATGTTAGTGCCGGCGGAGGTATTCTGGTAGCAATCATTGCAATCATTGCTGTATTCGGATTTCCGGTATTCATTCTATTTGTAATCTTCTTCTTCCGTTATAAAAACCGGAAAGCACGTTATCGCCTTGCCGAACAGGCACTTGCTGCCGGCCAACCGCTTCCGGCAGAGTTTATCCGCGAAAACAAAACAGTCGATTCGCGTTCACAAGGCATCAAGAACACCTTTACGGGTATCGGTCTTTTCATCTTCCTCTGGGCAATCACCGGCGAATTCGGAATTGGAGCTATCGGCTTACTCGTTACATTCATGGGTATCGGACAATGGATTATCGGTAGTAAACAACAGACTCAAGACGCAAATGCTACCCGGATGTATACGGGTAATAAGGATGAAAAAAAGAACCCGAATAACGTTAGAACCGATAGTTTCGAAATCATCCCTTCCGAATCCGAAGAGAAAGACAAAGGAGTAAACGAAGAAAAGAACGACGAGAATAAATGAGCCAACTCAATGATATATCGTTAGTCGCACAGGTCGTGGTGTTCAAGAACACCAGGGCCTTTGACCAGTTGGTGAAGGAGTATCAGTCGCCCATCCGGCGATTCTTCCTGAACCTGACTTGCGGCGACAGCGAATTGAGTGACGACCTTGCGCAAGATACATTTATCAAAGCGTATACGAACATTGCCTCTTTCCGGAACTTGTCAAGTTTCTCTACGTGGCTGTATCGTATTGCTTATAATGTTTTTTATGATTATATTCGCAGCCGGAAAGAGACAGCCGACTTGGATACAAGAGAAATAGACGCCATCAACAGCACCGAACAGGAGAATATCGGGCAAAAAATGGATGTCTACCAGTCGCTCAAAATGCTTAAAGAAGTGGAAAGAACCTGCATCACGTTGTTCTACATGGAGGACATTAGTATCGACAAAATTGCAGGGATTGTAGGAGTACCGTCAGGGACAGTGAAAAGCCATCTGTCACGCGGGAAAGAAAAATTAGCAACGTATTTAAAACAAAACGGTTATGACAGAAATAGACAATGATAAGCTCTTGCGCGATTTCTTCGCAGAAAACAAGCAGGAAATAGCAGATAACGGATTCAGTCGCCGTGTCATGCACCACTTACCCGATCGTAGTAATCGCCTGGCTCGTATCTGGAGCGCTTTCGTGATGACTGTGGCGGCCGCACTTTTTGTATGGTTAGGCGGATTGGAAGCAACTTGGGGAACCATAAGAGAAGTATTTATCGGTATGATTAATCATGGCACTTCAAGCCTTGATCCGAAGTCAATTATTATCGCAGCTGTTGTACTATTATTCATGGCTACACGAAAGGTTGCTTCGATGGCATAATTAACTCCTGGAAAGAAGTTATTTCGTTAAAGAATGATAAATTTGCCCTTGTTAGCAAAGGAGCCCAAACTTAGATATCGTATCTTTGTTCTTCTGTAAACTAAAAGAGTGAGAAGAGTTTTGAAATTACGTATATTTATTTTATTTCTGTTCCTGCCTATATTGAGTGTTCAGGCAGGTATCATCGACAGTCTGATGATACATCCCAGGGACTCAATCGGATTAACCAGCGATTCCCTTGTGCTACGTTATTTACAAGAATCGGGAATCCCTATATCTGATAATAATAAGGTAAAACTGCTAAAAAGCGGACGGGAGAAGTTTATCGATTTGTTTGAAGCCATCCGGGAAGCTAAACACCACGTCCATCTGGAATATTTCAACTTCCGAAATGACTCCATCGCCAATGCTTTATTTGCTCTGCTGGCCGAAAAAGTGAAAGAAGGGGTCGAAGTACGAGCTATGTTCGATGCATTCGGAAACTGGTCGAACAACAAACCACTTAAAAAGAAACATCTCAAGAAAATACGTGAACAAGGAATCGAGATTGTCAAGTTCGATCCATTCACTTTTCCTTATATCAATCACGCCGCCCATCGCGATCACCGGAAAATAGCTGTCATCGATGGAAAAGTGGCTTATACCGGTGGTATGAATATCGCCGATTACTACATTAACGGACTACCCAAAATCGGAACCTGGCGTGATATGCACACACGCATTGAAGGGGATGCCGTCAATGATCTGCAGGAGATATTCCTAACGATCTGGAATAAGGAAACCAAGCAGAATGTAGGTGGAGCCGCTTATTTCCCCCAACATGAGGAACAAACGGACAGTACGAATATTGTGGTAGCAATCGTAGACCGTACCCCGAAAAAGAATAGCCGTATGTTAAGCCACGCTTATGCCATGAGCATCTATTCGGCCCAAAAGAATGTTCATATCGTCAATCCTTATTTTGTACCGACTTCTTCTATCAAAAAGGCGTTGAATCGGACAATCGACCGAGGCGTAAATGTTACAATCATGGTTTCTTCTGCCTCCGATATCCCGTTTACTCCGGATGCCGCACTTTATAAGTTGCACAAACTGATGAAAAGAGGAGCTACTGTCTATATGTATAACGGTGGATTTCATCACTCTAAAATAATGATGGTGGATGATTTGTTCTGTACAGTTGGCACTGCCAACCTGAACAGCCGCAGCTTGCGCTATGATTACGAAACAAATGCCTTTATCTTTGATACCAAAATAACGGGTGAATTAAATACAATGTTCCGGAACGATATCGAGCATTGCACGCAACTAACGCCTGAATTCTGGAAAAAGCGCTCCCCGTGGAAGAAGTTCGTCGGCTGGTTTGCTAATTTATTCACTCCATTTTTGTAATTTTGTGCGGAGAATCATTTTCACCACAACTTATTCATTATGAAACAATACCTGGATTTACTCAATCGTGTACTAACCGAAGGTACAGAAAAAAGTGACCGTACCGGAACCGGAACCATCAGCGTTTTCGGTCACCAAATGCGTTTTAATCTTGATGACGGTTTCCCGTGCCTGACAACCAAGAAACTACATCTGAAATCAATCATATACGAATTACTTTGGTTTCTGCAAGGTGATACTAATGTGAAATATCTTCAGGAACATGGAGTGCGCATCTGGAACGAATGGGCGGATGAGAACGGCGACTTAGGACATGTTTATGGTTATCAATGGCGTTCATGGCCTGACTATAACGGTGGATTTATCGACCAGATCAGTGAAGTGGTGGAAACAATCAAACATAATCCGGATTCACGCCGTATCATTGTAAGCGCCTGGAACGTAGCAGATTTGAATAATATGAATTTGCCTCCCTGCCATGCTTTCTTTCAGTTTTATGTAGCAGACGGACGGTTGAGCCTGCAACTGTATCAACGCAGTGCAGATATTTTTCTGGGTGTTCCTTTTAATATTGCATCATACGCATTATTGCTGCAAATGATGGCACAAGTGACGGGACTGAAAGCCGGAGATTTTGTTCATACCTTCGGTGATGCGCATATCTACCTGAACCACTTGGAACAAGTGAAGCTCCAATTATCACGTGAACCTCGTCCATTGCCACAAATGAAGATCAATCCGGATGTGAAAAGTATCTTCGACTTCAAATTTGAGGACTTTGAATTAGTGAACTATGACCCGCATCCGCATATTGCGGGAGCAGTAGCCGTGTAACTTTATGAGTAAAATATCTATCATTGCTGCCGTAGACCGCCGTATGGCTATCGGCTTCGAGAACAAACTTCTTTTCTGGTTACCCAATGATTTGAAACGTTTCAAAGCATTAACTACCGGAAACACCATACTGATGGGACGCAAAACTTTCGAGTCACTACCGAAAGGCGCATTACCCAATCGCAGAAACATCGTTTTATCTTCCAACCCGGCTACAGAATGTCCCGGTGCGGAAGTTTTCCCTTCACTCGAAGCAGCTTTGCAAAGTTGTAAAGAGGAGGAACACATTTATATTATAGGAGGAGCAAGTATTTATCAGCAGGCTCTTTCTTTCGCTGACGAACTTTGCCTGACAGAAATAGATGATATGACTCCCGAAGCCGACGCCTATTTTCCGGAAGTATCGCCAGAGATGTGGCAAGAAAAAAGCAGAGAAGCTCATCCTGCGGATGAGAAACATCTCTGCTCCTATGCTTTTGTTGATTACGTGAGAAAATAACGATTAATCTTCATCTTCTATGTCGACCATGATTGGCATCTGCCGCTTAATGGCTTCATGGAAGGAGATTAATGTCTCGGTACGCGCCAAACCCAATGGTTGTAACTTATCGTGAATAATACTCAATAAGTGATGGTTATTCTTTGCGTAAATTTTGATAAACATATCGTATTTTCCGGTAGTGAAATGACATTCCACCACTTCGGGGATAGCTTCTAAAGCTTTTGTTACCGAATCAAAGGATTCGGGATCTTTCAGATATATACCAATATAAGCGCAAGTCTCATATCCGATTTTCTCGGGGTCGATGACATATTCCGAACCTTTTAATATACCTAAATTAGTAAGCTTCTGAATACGCTGATGGATTGCAGCGCCGGAAACATTACATGCTCGTGCTACTTCCAAAAAAGGAATACGCGCATTCCCTGCAATCAGTTTCAGAATTTGCTCATCTAAAGCATCTAATTGATGATGTCCCATTTTTGAATCAAATTGTTTTTATCAATGAATCTTTTATGCAAAGTTAGCGATTTTTCGACAACAAATACTATAATCTATTACTTTTATTTGCAGAAAGCGGATAAGTCAACAATAGTTCGTACCTTTGCGAAAAACATAAATATACCATTAATATGAAACATATTTGCTGTATTATTCTGTGTTTCTGTACTTCTATAGGAAGTTATGCACAGAATTTTGCTGATTATTTTCAGAACAAAACATTGCGAGTGGATTATATCTTTACCGGGGATGCTACACAACAGGCTATTTATCTGGATGAGCTATCACAACTTCCTACCTGGGCAGGACGTCAACATCATCTTTCGGAACTTCCATTGGAAGGCAACGGACAAATTATAGTGAAAGACCTTGCCAGCAAACAGTGTATCTACAAAACGTCATTCTCTTCTTTGTTTCAAGAGTGGCTGTCCACAGACGAAGCTAAAGAAACAGCCAAAGGATTTGAGAATACTTTCCTTCTTCCTTATCCTAAACAGCCTGTGGAGGTAGAAGTCACTTTATATTCTCCGCGAAAAAGAAGATTGGCTACCTATAAACATATCGTGCGTCCGGATGATATATTGATTCATAAACGGGGGGTATCACATGTCACTCCGCATCGGTATATGCTTCAAAGTGGTAACGAAAAAGACTGCATAGATGTTGCCATCCTTGCAGAAGGATACACAGAAAAAGAAATGGATATTTTCTACCAGGATGCCCAACGTACCTGCGAAAGTTTGTTTTCGTATGAGCCGTTCCGCTCCATGAAGGGTAAATTTAATATTGTTGCCGTAGCCAGTCCTTCTACGGACAGTGGTGTCAGTGTTCCCCGTGAAAATCAGTGGAAACAAACGGCGGTTCACTCCCATTTCGATACTTTTTACTCAGACCGTTATCTGACTACCAGCCGGGTAAAGTCTATCCATAATGCATTGGCAGGCATCCCCTACGAACATATCATTATCCTGGCTAACACGGATGTATATGGTGGTGGAGGAATATACAATTCGTATACGCTGACCACGGCCCATCACCCGATGTTCAAGCCGGTAGTCGTGCACGAATTCGGACACAGTTTCGGTGGATTAGCTGACGAATATTTCTATGATGATGATGTGATGACAGATACTTATCCGCTGGATGTCGAACCATGGGAACAGAATATTTCAACACGTGTGAACTTCGCTTCCAAATGGAAAGATATGCTTCCGTCAGGTACCCCGATCCCGACCCCCATTGCTGAAAAAAAGAAATATCCCGTAGGAGTATATGAAGGAGGTGGCTACTCTGCCAAAGGCATTTATCGTCCGGCTTATGACTGTCGCATGAAAACAAACGAATATCCGGAGTTTTGTCCGGTTTGTCAACGTGCCATCCGTCGAATGATTGAATTTTATGTTCCTTAATGGAATACAATTATATTATTGTCAAACTTAAAACCCAAACCTCATGATTAGACTTCAACCAATTAGTACGTCGGATCTGCAACATTACAAATTCATGGAAGAGCTTCTAATTGATTCGTTTCCACCGGAAGAGTACCGTCAGTTGGAACAACTGCGCGAGTACACTGATCGTACGGGCAACTTTCATAATAACATCATCTTTGATGATGACCTGCCAGTCGGCTTCATTACCTATTGGGATTTTGACAGTTTCTACTATGTAGAACACTTTGCAACCAATCCTGCCCTGCGAAATGGAGGCTATGGAAAACGCACGCTGGAATACTTATGCAATTATTTGAAACGCCCGATCGTATTGGAAGTAGAACGTCCGATAGAGGAAATGGCAAAACGACGTATCAGCTTTTATCAACGTCAAGGCTTTACGCTGTGGGAAAAAGACTATAGCCAACCTCCTTACAAGCCCGGAGATGATTTTCTGCCCATGTATTTAATGGTACACGGAGAATTGGATTGTGAAAAGGATTTTGAAACAATCAAAAAGAGAATACATAAAGAAGTATATGGAGTAAAAGACAACTAATTAAATTAGGTAGCAGCTCGAAATTAGTTTCACAAATGGAAAACCTTACTCCAGCTACGTATATATAAAAAGGG
>NZ_GG774954.1:409207-418993 GCF_000162555.1 Bacteroides sp. 3_1_23 | reverse complement strand
TTTTTATATATATTGAATTAACTAATTACTTCTCACCACGTTTCGTAGCCGAATAGTTAATCTTCAAAGCATAAGATTTTCTAAGAGCATTTTTTACATCAGTAACAATACCCATCTTTGTCTTCTGATCTACTTTCAGAGACACAGTCATCTTAGCAGCATCGCCTTCATTCATACTCGCACGTTCCTGAAAAATGAAGTCTTGTACTTCACCCACTTCAGCATAACTGTCATTCAACTGAATACGACTTTCAGTACCCATTTTCGCGCGATATTCTTGTGTAGGTTCCCCTACATAAATGAATGTTACCAGTGATTTCTTCTCCAGTTTTTCGAGTTCAGTACCTTGCGGAAGTGTAAACTGCACCTTTAATGTTACCTCACGCATCGTTGTTACAATCATAAAGAAGAACAACAAGGTAAAGATAAGGTCAGGCAACGAAGAAGTATTCAATGCCGGCATTTCACGTTTACCAGTCTTATTAAATTTTCCCATTACTTACTTCTTTTTTCTCCGTATTTTTTAGGTTCTGCTTCAGAAATTCGTTGCGGATAAACTTCACGAACAGCTTTCTGCTGTGCATCATTCAGTTCAGCGTAAGTAACCCCAAACTTTTCTTGAGCTAACTCATCTCTCAATTCATTGTATGCAGCTACCAATTCGTTCTGCACACTTATATATGCCTGATAAGAAGACCCGCGGTCATTCTGCAAAGAAATTACATGCTTATCATTAACAAGAGTAGTACCAAAGAAATCGACATTTTTTTGTGTCTTTTCCGGCATATTCTCAGCGTTATTGATGTTAGCAATAAACTCTTTGGCTTTCTGCCTCAACTGATCAACACCAATATAATCATTCCCGCACATCAAAGCATCATCTTTATTCAGATAAACCTGCAGGATGTTACGTTCTTTAATTTTATCGGTATTCTCATTCTTTTCATCTTCGGGTGGTGGAGGCAAAAGTCTTGCCAAACCACGGTCCGTATCCATTGATGTTGTAATCAAGAAGAAGATCAGCAACAAGAAAGCAATATCCGCCGTAGAACTTGAGTTTATATCAGGAACTTTTCTTTTTCCTTTTGCCATTTTAATAACTTATTTAATCGAGTATCCTCAATTGATTACGACAATTTTTTCTTTATACCACTCGCAATGATTGCAACAACTGTCACAAACAACAATATGTAAATAGAATAAAGGAACATATCAGTTACTTTCAGCCAAAAAGGAACATTGTCTGTACCACTATAGCCAGGAATCTGCATTGGTGTACCATCACCCATTGCCCAAGCTACAATAAGAACAACAGCTAAAAGAACCAAACCAAGTAAAGACTTGATGGCATTTGCCGGGTTATCCTTCAAAGCTGCACCAAATTGGAATACAGCAGCAATAACAGTGGCTGCAATGGCTAAGCCAAACAAAACGTACATCAGATAGAGTAAGGCGTCTGTTTGAGCCGGTTGCCACATTTCGGGATCTACTCCCGGAATTAAGGCATCGCCCGAGGCATCTCCTCCTAAGAAGAACAAGCCAATAACGATCAGAATAATAGCAAACATCGCATACAGTGCGTAATACGATATTCTATATGTTAACTTACTCATTTTAGATTATTTTTTGTATTTCAAGTTATATTTGATTACCATATCAAGCAAAGAGATAGAAGAATCTTCCATTTCACTTGTAAGAGCCTCAATTTTAGAAAGTACGTAGTTGTAGAATACCTGAAGGATCAATGCTACGATCAAACCGAAGATAGTTGTAATCAAGGCAACTTTCATACCACCTGCAACAACCGTCGGAGAGATATCACCTACCTGCTGGATTTTATCAAATGCCTGCACCATACCAATTACAGTACCCAAGAATCCGAGTGACGGAGCCATTGCGATAAACAGTGTGATCCAAGAACATCCTTTTTCAAGGTAACCTGCCTGTACACCACCATAAGATACAACTGACTTCTCAACTACGTCAATACCTTGATCGATTCTCATCAAACCTTGGTAGTAGATAGAAGCAACCGGACCTCTGGTGTTACGAGCAATGTCTTTAGCAGCTTCAACATCACCTTTTTCCAAAGCAGCTTCGATAGATGCCATGAATTTTTTTGTGTTGATTTCAGCCAAACTCAAATAAATGATACGTTCAATACAGAAAGCCAAACCGATCACCAAAGCGATAGCTACCAAACTCATGAAAGATGCAGTACCTTCGATGAATTTAACTTTGATTTCCTTGTGAATACCACCCTCTTCTGCAGCAGGAGCAGCAGCTGTAGTAGCTTCAGCGGCAGGAGCAGCTTGTTGTTCAGTTTGTTCTGCTGCAGGAGCGTCTTGAGCCTGAGCAAGTTGAATTGAGCCAAAAGTGAAGGCCCCAATCACAGCAACAATTGCAAATAACTTTTTCATTGTGTGTCTAATTTTTAAGATTAATTAATTGATTATTATTATTGTATTTACTTCTCATCTCTCTTTCATTTCTGCGGAGAGACGGGGATTCGAACCCCGGATACGCTTTTGGCGTATACACGCTTTCCAGGCGTGCCTCTTCAACCACTCGAGCATCTCTCCCTCTGAGTTTTCAGCATTTTCAGCTACAAATGTATTCTTTTTTTTCTTTTCAAGAAGCATTCTCCCTCTTTTATCTCGAATAAATACGGCAAATTAATATAATTTAAAACCTTTCGAACCTTATTTGCGGATTCCGAACACTTTTAGCGCATTCACAGAGGTGACCTGTGCCACGTACTCCGGATCCCTCTGATAAATATCAGCCACCTTCATGAGTGTGTCTCTCACATTGGCACTTTCATTTCTCTTTCCCCGGTTCGGCACGGGAGCCAAATAGGGAGAATCGGTTTCGAGCACAATGCGCTCTAAAGGAACAGTCGTCAATGCCTCCGGCAAAGTCGATTTCTTGAAAGTTACAACTCCATTGATACCTAACATAAATCCTTCAAATTCCAACAATTTCGCCGCTTCTTCCGATGTCCCGGTAAAACTATGAAAAATGCCGGTCAAAGAGGTATTTTTATAGGGTTCCATTACCTTATATATATATTCAAACGCTTCTCTTGAATGGATTACAATGGGAAGACCATATTCCAGCGCCCACTCTATTTGCTTTTCAAAAACCAAGATTTGCTCTTTCAGAAAAGTCTTGTCCCAATAAAGATCAAGACCTATTTCTCCGATAGCCACAAACTCACGGGAAGTCGACAAGTATTTGTGAACAATCGCTAATTCCTGTTCATACGATTCATTGACAGAAGTAGGGTGCAGTCCGATCATCGGATAGCAAAATCCCGGATAATCCCTACAAACCGACAACATAGCATCAATGGTCGTACTGTCTATATTGGGCATAAAAATATAGGAAACTCCCGCTTTCTGCGCACGTTCCATCACCAATGGCAGGTCTTCGGTAAATTCTTCAACAAAAAGATGAGAATGAGTATCGATCAACATGATATTTCTTTTTCTTCTTTTATTTTTTCGCTGGAGCGATAATAATATATCAGTCCATAGTCGCGGCATTTTTCTAATCGGGTATCATTGGGAGTGACATCCTGGTATTTGGCTTCTACCTGATTCCAGATATCCAAAATCAATTCATCGGCACGGTCACGCATAGACGCCAGTTCATCAAGACTACGATTGGTTAATGCCTGATAGTTCTTCTGCCGTTCATAGCTTTCCAGAAAAATATCATAATGCACTTTTACGCGTGCAATAGTCGGATTATAAATAGGTATGCCACCTTGAGTGGTCCTTAATTGTTCGCCTTCGATTATTTTCTTCCCCCACTCTACCAGAGAGGCTTCACTCAACAGGTCCGGTACGGTATTGGAAGCAGGCAAGCCATATAACTCTTTATGTGCCACCTTGATTTCATCACGAAGCACTGCCAAATTGAGCACCTGAATAAAATGAGAGATATACAGCCGGGCAGTCTTCACATTCATCTGGTGTTTACGGCTGGCACGCGACTGATTATCGTAGCACTGGGTATAATAAATTTGCGCTGCCTCAAACCGATGCAAAAAGTTACGCGCTTCAAATAATGTCTTCAATGTAATAGCCAAGTCACGCACATTATACATCTCTCCCTTTTCGACAGCCGCTTTCAGCGCCCGAACTCTTGCTTGATCAGTATTTGGTAGTCGTCTATAAGGCATATCTCCGATACTTAACTACATTTCACGATACATTAATAATTTCACCAGATTCTTCAGTTCTTTTTTTCTGTCTTCCGCAACAGCTACCGCCGCCAGACTTTCCATAGCGAACGTATAATATTCACGCATTTTGCTTTCACAAATATTGCGGATATTCAACTGATTATAGATTTCAGTTACCGCTTCGATTTTTTCAGAAGGTTGAAAAGCCTCCGCATTCAACCAACGATTCAATTCAGCATGCTGCTTTTCATCCGCACGGTTCAGTGCTTTGATAAGCATATATGTTTTTTTATTGCAGAGGATGTCTCCACCTATCTTCTTCCCGAACACTTCCGGATCACCATATACATCCAACAAATCATCCTGTAACTGGAATGCTACTCCAATATGCATTCCAAAATTATATAGATTTTCTGCATCTTCAGCAGTCGCTCCTGCCAGAATTGCACCTATTTTAAGACTACCCGCAAGCAACACGGCTGTTTTCAAACGAATCATTTCAATGTATTCGTCTTCTGTAACGTCACAGCGAGATTCAAATTCCATATCCAGTTGCTGTCCTTCACAGATTTCGAGTGTAGTCAAACTGAATAAATCCATCACTTCTTTCAGGTGTTCCGGTGGACAACCCGTCATATACCGAAATGCCAGAATCAACATAGCATCTCCCGAAAGTACAGCAGTATTATCATTCCAGACCTTGTGCACGGTAGGTTTCCCTCTGCGCACATCCGAACGATCCATCAAATCATCATGCAACAAGGTGTGATTGTGGTAAACTTCAATCGCAGTGGCAGGATCGTATATAGACGCAACATCCTCCCGATACAAGTTATATCCCATCAACATTAATACAGGACGTATCCGCTTCCCACCCAGAGAAAGGATATATTCAATCGGTTCATAAAGTCCTTTCGGCGTCCGGGTAAACTGGATTTCAGAAATATGATTATTTATCTTATCGAGTAATTGAGAAGCTGTAAACATGATGAATAAAAAAATTAATGAATAAAAAGAGGCTGCCGAAAGCAGCCTCTCCATTTATAGTGTTACAAATTACTGCAATCTAAACATCACAGGAACTGTAAATTTAACACGTACCGGTTTTCCGCGCTGCATACCTGGTTTCCACTTCGGCATGGTATTAATCACACGGAGGGCTTCTTTATCCAAATACGGGTCGACGCTACGTACAACCTTCGCATCTACGATACTACCGTCTCTGTTAACAACGAACTGTACGATAACACGTCCTTGAGTTCCGTTTTCCTGTGCGATAGTCGGATATTTAATATTTTTTGCCAGATACTGCATCAAAGCTGCTTGTCCGCCCGGGAAGTCCGGCATATTTTCTACAACCTCGAAAATAGTCTGTTCTTCCGGTTCTTCTTCAACCACTTGTACAGGCACATATTTTACTTCTACACGAGCTTGATTATCTTCATTGATAATAGTTGTTGTTTCCTCAATATCAGCTTTATCATCCACAATCTCCAGCAATTCTGCTACCTTTGGAGCTTCAGGTGGTGGTGGAGCTGCTTGTTCAGGGGTTTCGGTAATAGGAATAATTTCCTCTTCAAACACGACATCGGCTACTGCCTGGCTTGTATCTATCTTCACGTCACGCTGGGTCCATTCGAACGCCACGAACATGAAAGCTAGAACTACCACGTAACCAACGAGCAACCATGTAGACTTCTTGCCTTCCAGGTCTGCCTTGGGTGATTTTTTAACTTCCATAAATTTATTAATATAATGATTAAAAAAAAGTGTCCTTTCATGTGTCTCCGGGCAAATATAGTACATTTTCATGTATTCGTTTCCCTCTTTGCCTCTTTTTATCCGGCTTTTTAACTTTTTTAATTCTTTCGTACTTGTCTTGCTCCTTTTAACGGCAAACTTATGGTTGATTTTCAAATTTACCGTATCTTTGGCGAACAAATCAGATGAACTGAATATGAAAAAGATAACAATTGCAATCGATGGCTTTTCCTCTTGTGGAAAAAGTACAATGGCCAAAGATCTTGCCCGCGAAGTGGGTTACATTTACATTGACAGTGGAGCCATGTATCGTGCGGTCACTTTATATAGTATAGAGAACGGGATTTTCAACGGAGACGTGATCGATACGGAGAAACTGAAAAAAGAAATCAAGAACATTCGTATATCTTTCCAGCTGAATAAAGAAACCGGACGTCCCGACACGTATCTGAACGGCGTGAATGTGGAGAATAAAATCCGTTCAATGGAGGTTTCTTCCAAAGTGAGCCCTATCAGTACGCTTGACTTCGTACGTGAAGAAATGGTGGCGCAGCAACAAGCAATGGGAAAGGAAAAGGGCATCGTCATGGATGGCCGGGATATAGGAACTACCGTTTTCCCGGATGCGGAACTGAAAATATTTGTAACCGCCACTCCCGAAATCCGTGCTCAACGCCGTTATGACGAGCTGAAAGCAAAAGGACAGGAAGCCAGCTTCGACGAAATTCTGGAAAACGTGAAACAACGGGATTATATCGACCAGAACCGGGAAGTAAGTCCACTTCGCAAAGCTGAAGATGCTCTGCTTCTGGATAACACCCACTTATCGATTGAAGAGCAAAAGGAATGGCTTTTCGGACAATTTAATAAGGTAAGTAAATAATTTGCTTTATGATCAAGGTAGAGATAGACGAAGATTCCGGCTTCTGCTTTGGTGTGGTGACAGCCATTCATAAGGCAGAAGAGGAGTTGGCAAAGGGAGAGACTCTCTATTGTCTCGGAGATATTGTACACAATAGCCGGGAAGTGGAAAGGCTTAAAACGATGGGATTAATCACGATCAACCGGGAAGAATTCAAACAACTGAAGAATGCCAAAGTATTGCTTCGCGCACACGGAGAGCCACCGGAAACTTACATGATTGCCCGTGAAAATAATATAGAAATTATCGATGCGACCTGTCCGGTAGTATTACGTTTGCAAAAACGTATCAGACAAGGGTATCTGGCAGACAGTGACAAAGAAAAACAAATTGTCATATACGGCAAAAGCGGTCATGCTGAAGTGCTGGGATTGGTGGGTCAAACAGATGGAAAAGCAATTGTCATCGAAAAGGCAGAAGAAGCCAAAAAGTTGGATTTAAACAAAAGCATCCGTCTTTTCTCACAGACTACCAAGTCACTGGACGAGTTTCAGGAAATTGTGGAATACTTCAAGCAACATATTTCACCGGAGGCGACTTTCGAATATTATGATACTATCTGTCGTCAGGTTGCCAACCGGATGCCTAAGCTTCGGGAATTTGCGGCTACACACGATTTGATATTTTTCGTCAGCGGCAAAAAGAGTTCAAACGGAAAAATGCTGTTCGAGGAGTGTTTGAAGGTGAACACCAATTCACATTTGATAGATAACGAGAAAGAAATAGATCCTTCTCTCCTTCAAAACGTAAATTCAATTGGCGTATGTGGTGCGACTTCTACTCCTAAATGGTTGATGGAGAAGATTTACAATCACATTCGGACGCTCATCAAAGAATAACAGCTTTATTCTGACAAAGAATAATAGCAAAGCAACATAAGGAAACGGCAAAGTAACATGAACGAATAAAAGGAAAGCGAAAAAAGGTCATTTGAACATTTTTAATGTTTTCTTCTTACGAAAAAAAACTTCATAACCACTGCTTTCAACTTTTTGTTGTACATTTGCCGCGTCAAACTAATTAATGAGAGATTGTT
Source organism: Bacteroides sp. 3_1_23 (assembly GCF_000162555.1). NCBI lineage: Bacteria > Pseudomonadati > Bacteroidota > Bacteroidia > Bacteroidales > Bacteroidaceae > Bacteroides > Bacteroides sp. 3_1_23. Next base: position 411,082 of record NZ_GG774954.1, on the reverse strand, counting down.
ATATGGGAACAGTTAAGTGTATCGGAATTTTGACCTCCGGAGGTGATGCTCCGGGAATGAACGCTGCTATACGTGCAGTGACACGTGCAGCCATCTACAATGGATTGCAAGTTAAAGGTATATACAGAGGATATAAAGGTCTGGTTACAGGTGAAATCAAAGAATTCAAGAGTCAGAATGTGAGTAACATCATCCAGTTGGGTGGTACTATCCTGAAAACGGCACGTTGTAAAGAGTTCACGACTCCGGAAGGTCGTCAGTTGGCTTATGACAACATGAAAAAAGAAGGCATCGATGCTTTGGTTATCATTGGTGGAGACGGCTCACTGACAGGTGCGCGTATCTTTGCACAGGAATTTGATGTTCCATGTATCGGACTGCCGGGAACTATTGACAACGACCTTTATGGTACAGATACGACCATCGGATATGATACTGCATTGAATACCATATTGGATGCCGTAGATAAGATTCGCGACACAGCCACTTCACATGAACGTTTGTTCTTCGTTGAAGTTATGGGACGTGATGCCGGTTTCCTTGCGTTGAACGGAGCTATCGCTTCGGGTGCGGAAGCTGCCATTATTCCGGAATTCAGTACGGAAGTCGACCAACTGGAAGAGTTTATCAAAAACGGATTCCGCAAATCAAAAAACAGTAGCATTGTATTGGTAGCCGAAAGCGAACTGACAGGAGGAGCCATGCATTATGCCGAACGTGTGAAAAACGAATATCCGCAATATGATGTACGTGTGACGATTTTAGGTCACCTGCAACGTGGTGGTAGCCCAACTGCCCACGACCGTATCCTGGCAAGCCGCCTCGGTGCTGCTGCTATCGATGCTATTATGGAAGATCAACGTAACGTAATGATCGGAATCGAACATGATGAAATCGTTTACGTACCGTTCAGCAAGGCTATTAAGAATGACAAACCAATCAAGAGAGATCTTGTCACTGTATTGAAAGAGCTTTCAATCTAATCTTTTTATTTTTAGGAGTTCAGCTTATATCAGTATATAAGATAAAGAGCGGTGGATGAACGGGAGATTTCCTTATCATTCACCGCTCTTCTTTCATTTATTCAATGCTTCTTTTCACCACAGAGGACACGGAGGACACAGAGGTGAATTTGTTTTATGACTTACGGTTGCGACCCTAATTTTGATGCGTAATCCTCCTACTATAAAGTTGAAAAAACATGAAAACATCTGCCACCTGCAACCAAACGCGTGTAATACACTAGTTAATAGATAGTTGTAACGTTGCAGATACTGTTGCAGATAGGTTGCAGATCAAAGTATCTGCCACACAGTATAAGCCTTGCAAAGCCAATTCTCCATGGGTGCAAAAGTTTATTGTATACATTAACTTCCCGTTTCCAGGCGGGGAACTGTCGTTTCCGGCATTAGAAATTACAGTTTCCACGGCAGGAAACGAGAGTTTCTAAGGCGGGACACTACAGTTTCTCCATAGGGTCTGTACTGTACTGGATTTAGTTGACAACTTCGCTTGTTATACCTAAGTTCGTTTACTCAATATTTTTTAAAACCTAAATAAGTTTACTTGTCCCTTTGTAATTCCTGTATAAGTTGTCATTTTAGATATTTTGCAAAATTATGTATCTTCTCTTATAAGTGCAAGACTTCGGGCTGTAAACTTTCATTAAATAACAAAAACTCTTCGCTCGGGGATCGCCCTAGCGGCAAGGGGCGGGAGCACCCGTCCCGACGAGCGGGACTTCAGCTACCTTTCCACTGCATTTACGAATATATTCCATCGGAGTTCTCATTTGTATGCCTTGATGCGGTCTAACATAATTGTATGCATATATGGCATCGGCTATACGTTTATCCAATTGTTCAAAGCTGTCAT
>NZ_GG774954.1:368705-408684 GCF_000162555.1 Bacteroides sp. 3_1_23 | reverse complement strand
CTCACAAGCTTCATGACGAAGACTTTCCTCCTGAAGGGCACGCTGAAGCTTGCGGTTTTCGGCACGCAATGCAGCGAGTTCTTTCTCCAGTTCATTGAGAGACTCATCAGAGGCTTTTCTTAAAGAGGGTTGTTCTGTACTCATAACTTTATCATTTATATGATACTTATCAAGCCAAAGAATCAGCAAACGACGGCAAATACCCGTACGCTTGGCAAACTGATACTTCGTTTCGGAAGTCGATAAATACTCACGAATATACGACATTCGTTCAGATTCTGTGTAAGGAGTGTACTTCTTTTTTAATTCTTCCATGTGAATTTCGAATTTAAGAAGTGTCAACTTATTCAGTACACTACAGTCCCCCAATTATCCCATAGCTTTGCACAAAGGGATCAAGGCTTTTTCTTTGATTATATAACGTGTTGCAGATACTTTATCTGCAACCTATCTGCCACAGGTATCTGCAACGTTACAACTATCTATTAACTAGTGTATTACACGCTTTTCGTTGCAGGTGGCAGATGTTTTTATGTTTTTCAACTTTATAGTAGGAAAAAATTTCATTCATTTCCGTACCTTTATGAGTCTTTTTATCCATAAATAATATCCAGTCAGTGGTAGTGCAGACCCCAATAAGGCAGCAATAAAGGTAAGTATGCGAGTAAACATTCCTCCCCAGTTACCAACATGCACAGAATAAATCCAACCACGAATCTTTCCCGACTTGTCTTGATGTTGATAAAGACTTGTTTCTGTAAATTCACCATTATCCGTATTGAAAGAATAACGGTCAGATGCCCGCTGATTACCGAAACGGTTGAAAGACACGCTTGCCGTACCAGAAGAAATACTGATTTGCTTATACTCCGGATTCTGACGTCTTAGTTTATCATAAATCTCTTGCCAATAAACGAATGGTGAAGTTACCGAGTACATATCACTATGATTGTTTTCCGGACGTCTGCTTCTTTCACCCTTTCGAACCTCATTTCCTTCTCTTTTCTTTTCCCGATGGGCTGCCAGTTTGGTATTTCTCTTTTGAGCATCACTTTTCTGTTCATGTCCTTGGGCGGCACGTTGCTGTACTTCTACCCCGAAGACCTTATAGAAAGCCGTCCGATACCACGGAAAAGACCAGGTCAATCCCGTCAGTGCCATAGCCAGTAGAAAGATCAGAGCATACATTCCACCTGCCACATGCAAGTCATACCAAAACCTTCTCCAACCTTTTGTTGCTGTTATTTTCAGGCTATTCTTCAATGCTTTACGTGTACGCGGCCACCAAATGACAATTCCCGAAATCAGTACAAAAACAAGTAAAAGCGTACTGACACCTACAATCATTTTGCCCCAAAAGATTCCTTCATTTCCCGGATTCATACTATCCAGAAGCCAGCGATGCATTCGGAACATAAACATAAAAAAGCCGCTACGCTCGCTTTTTCCTTTTACTTCGCCCGTATACTGGTCTACATACAAAGATGCACGACGTGGTTTGGAAAGACTAACCTGATACGCACGTCCGGGATCAGAAGATATGCTGACACCGGTCACCGCTACACTGTCAGGCAATGTCGTCGCCACTTTTTCAAGCAACTTATCCATAGGAAGAGGAGACCCCTTTACCGTTTCTACGTAGTAAAGGTCGCGTCGAAACCACTCATTCGCCTCATTTTCAAATACCAGCATGGCACCGGAGAAGCAGACAAGAGTTATTATCAGTCCGAAAGGGACGGAAAGCCACAAATGTATCTTTCTGAATATTTTTTTCATGTTTTCATTACTATTTCTTGAAAAAGCCTGCAAAGCTTTCCGCTCGGCAGGCTTTTATCTACAAAAGATTCTCTATTTAACCGACTGTATTATTTTGAAAGATATTCCATCTTACCTACCGTAGTGATAGCGTCAGCCTCTACCGTCAAACCTTTGACTGCCTTGCCTGTTTTTGCGTCTATTTTATAGAAGGCCGGTTTCTCGCCCGTAGTCACAGTGACAGCCATATAAGCATACCCTTTTTCTCCATAAGGCTCGCCACCAAACTTTCCGTCAGCCGGCAGACCTGTAACAGGCATAATCGTCTGATCTTCCGCCTTGAAAACAGCTAATTCGCTAACATCTGCACTTGTACCGCCATTAATCATATCTTCCGCTCCCTTTTTATACAATTGAAGCAGGAAGTAATCTTCAGAGATGTGCCAGCAACGGAAAATAGGATGTTTAGTGCCTATCTCTTCAAAGTTCACATAGTAATCCGGATCGAAATCTGTTGCGCCTGCTTTGATACGCATTGCGCCCGAAGGCTTCTGTCCTGTTACCTTCTTCAAATCTGAAGATGAAACTGCCGTACGTCCATATCCGGGAGAGAACACATAGACGTCACCATTATCAGCGGCCCAAATGGTCTGATAATATTGTGAACGCATACGACCGCATGCATAGCCTATTTTATCAGTCTTGGCAATCACCGGAGTCTCATTGAAGTTCGTGCCACTATAAATTGCCACATAAGCATTATCCGGGTATTGTGTAGAAGGAATGACACCGGCTGTATATGCACCGCTGCCGCTACCACCGTCAGTCTTAGTCACAAGTTCCTGATCTGTCACAGCTTCCGGCCATTTTTTAATACCGTACTTACTCATTCCCATTGGGATGACAGATGTATAAATCTTATTGTTAGCTTCAACCAGACCTGCCCATGAAACTTTTTCACCATTACCCAAGTAATTTTCGGCAAGCAAGGTACCCTCTTCCTGACTGCCATCGGTCGCATCCAAATAGTTGAACAACAATGCTTGAGCCACATTCTGATCCTCATCTGTTATTTTCGAGTCCCCGGTGGAAACAGTCACCACTTTATCCCCCCAGGTTCCATAAGACGTGATACGATTATAAGTGTATGTGTACTTTTCTTTCATTTTACCATCTGCCCCCAGATAATAGGAAGCTCCTGTACCTGCGCCACCTTTATTATAAACTAAAGCAAACACATAATCCAATCCTTTATATACCCAATAGGTACCGCCAATCACCTCGGTTCCATTCCCTTGAGTCGACACTGTTCCTTCATCCAAAGAATTGGCTACTACCAAATAACTTGCTTCACCGGTTGTGGCAGCCACCACATAAGCCGTTTCTCCATCAATTGGCGGGTTATCCACCGGATTATTATCATCGTCGCAAGATGCCACAAACACACCGCTACTCAAGCAAAAAGCTATGGCAAAAGCCTGTAATAAAAACTTCTTCATATATTCTTTATTATTGATTGATACTAAAAACTTACTCTTATTATTTACCGAAAAACACTCTGAACTTTCCATAGAATGCGTGCCCCGCTTTTTGCAGACTAAAATTGTCAAACAGTTGGGCATCGGTGAAATTCCGACATTCAAATGATACATTATAACGTCCATTCTTCATGGTGTAGGACAAAGACAGATTATGAGAAAACTGTTCCGGCACCATATTCTTTGAATCTTTATCTCCGAGATTCTCCCAGTAAAGAGGAAAATCGTGCTGCCAGTAGCTATCATAGCCGATGCTCAACACATTTCCTTTGACAAACAGGTCATTCCAATAAAAATTTGCATTGATATTAGCATAACGATAGGGCAGATTCGGCATACGCACTTTATAGTGCATGCTTTCTTGCAAAGAGGAACCCGCCAGAAACTTTTCGTAATCACGAGTATCGATGCTATTGAATGTTCCTCCTATATCAAACCAACGCGAGAAGCTATAAAGCAATGACAAATTATACCCTTTGGTCCTTACGTGACCGTGGTTCTCATAATATCCGTAGCTTGTTCCTCCCAATACGTCCAGTCCTCTTTTTATATAATCTTTCGTATCCCGATATATCAAACCGGCCTCGGCATACAATCCATGCTTGCCAAACTGATGATTATAGCTGAAACTCAAATTGACATTATCACTTTTCTCCGGTTTCAGATTCATTTTACCAGCTTCAAGGTCTTCATCTCCAAAGAGTTCGTCCGTGGTCGGCAGGCGGAAAGCCTTTTCGTACGAAAGTTTCACCTGAAGATCTTTCCATATAAAATAGGTACCTGCCGCTCCATATCCAAGAGCACTTGCCGTATTGGACAGATTGATATAATTGCCTATTCCATCCGTATTCTGCGATACCGGTCCCTTGTTGTATTGCCGATAATATTTGGCAAATGCCGACACATTCCATCTGTCCGACGGCATCAGACGGTAAGAAAGCCCGCTGACGTTTTTACGGGTGATTTTAGGAATAGAAAAGTCCGTGAATTTGGAAGAAGCACCGATGGTAGAGCGGCTCGTACGTTCAAAATCACTGATTACATGACTGAAAGTAAACGTATGCGCCTGTCCGATATGGTAATTCATCTTCAGCGTCCCATTCCAGTTTTTATTTTTAGATTCACTGTTCTGGTAAGACTGTTCTCCCCGGCTGCCTTTTTCATAAAAATCTCCACGCCAGTTGTAAGCCCGCGAAGCGGTATCGACATTGTTGGTGATATTATGATTGTAATTGGCAGTCAACAGCAGATCCAGGTTTTTCACCAATAAGTTCTTTTTGTAATATTCTAAAGAAGGGACCAACGAATGTCCTTTGCGGAATTTTTCACCGAACACGACATCTTGATAAACGCCTGTTTGTAACTCTTTATAGAAATGGGAATAATTGAAACTCAACGCCAAACGGTCTGCCCATTTCTTTCCTACCAGGCCGATTTTTCCAATCACGGCTTCATTATGATACTGGTCATTAAAACGTTTCAGATGATAAATCTTATTTTTGTCAAGTGGCGGGAAACGTACGCTTCCATCTTCTTTAATCTCAAATTCGCGTACGTAAGTATCTACATAATAATCATTATCCGAAAAGTTTTGAAAAGCATTGACTTCATACATAAAACCATTCTTAAACGTTTGTCCGAAGCGCACGTATGATTTATGAGTATTAAACGATCCGTAAGAATAGGAAGCATCCATAAACCACTTTCCGGGTTGTTTGTTGGTGACAATATTAACCACTCCCCCAATGGCATCGGTTCCGAATCCTACGGGAACCACTCCTTTATAGACTTCTATACGGTCAGCAAAATTAATAGGAACATTGTTCAAATCGAATGCAGCACCGGCTCCTTCCTGTGGTACGCCGTCAATGAAGATTTTCACATGTTTTCCGCTAAAGCCATCGATATACAATTGCATATCCGACCCCACTCCACCTGATTCGCGGAGTTTTACACCGGGCACTTTAGTCAGTGCACCCGCCAAAGTCTGCGTACTGTTATGCAATTTCTTCGCATCAATGGCTACCGCATTAAAAGCAGACTGATTCACACGGCCGACTCCGGATGTCGTGACCAGCACCTCTCCCAGTTCTTTTACCGCCGGCGCGATAGTGACGTTTACTTTTATTCTTTCTCCCTTGGCTAATTTAACTTTCTTTTCTACCGTTTGATAACCGATAGCCGAAACGACGAGTGTATATTCACCTGCTGTAGTTTTCAAATGATATATACCTTTTTCATCGGTATAGCATCCTTGGTTGGTTCCTTTCAGATAAACTGTCGCAAAATCCACCACTTCTTTCTCCGTGGACATCACTCTGCCCGAAATTAAACTACTACGGTGACGCCCATGTTGTGAATATACGGATACGGAAAACAAGAATGCCAGAAAAACCAAAAAATATTTATTGCTCATCTCCTTTTTACCTTTTTACTTTATAACCTTTTCATTGCTTTAAAAGCGATGCAAAGGTAAGCAGAAAGAGGGATGCCAAACAATCCCTATCTATTGGTAAAAATAAGACAACAAAAATGAGGTATATAGATATGTACAATACCTATATATAAGTAAATACTGGATAATTTAAATAAAAAAAGAAAAGAAAACCTACTTCAGCCAACTCGCCAACGCACGTTCCGTTACCTCCCACAACTGCTCTTTTTGCACATGATTCGTGTATTTATCAGACAAGTTTTTCCGGTGGTTATTGACATACAGTTGCCCTGTCACACCGGCTTCCTTTTCGTCCAACAGTAAACCGATTGCCGTAGAAGCCCCTTTCTTGGGTTTACGGATAAAAGGACGGAAAAAAATATCCGTCAACGGATCGAACCACTTGTGCATAGTGATGATATCAGTAGAAACAATTCCCGGATCGGCAGCATTGACGGTAATCCCCTTCTCTCGAAGTTGCTCGGAAAGTTCGAAAGTAAATAATAATAAAGCCAGCTTCGTGTTACTGTAAACAGGAATCCTCCAAAACGTTCCCGTTTTCCCTCTATGAAAGAAATCCGGGAAGTCGAGCTTGCCGATTGCGTATGTACAGGAAACCATATTTACGATACGCGCTCCACGCACCATCAACGGAATTAATTTCCGGGTAAGCAGATAAGGTCCCATGTAGTTCACACTTACCGTTCGTTCGAATCCTTCGGAAGTAGTATGAAAACCTGTCTCCATCGTTCCGGCATTATTCATCAACAAAGAGATGGGAAGATTCCTTTCTAAGATCTGACTGGCAAAAGCAACTACGGATTGCATAGAAGATAAATCGATAGCTATTACTTCCAAATCCGGGTTTCCGGTTTCCTTGCTCAAACGTTCACGAACAACCTCCGCTTTCTGCGGATGATAACAAGCCATTATGATTCGATAACCGGCTTTGGCTACGGCACGTGTTATTTCTGTTCCCATTCCTCCGTCCGCACCGGTGATGATTGCCCATTTCATTTCACTCATTTTTTCTCCAGTTTATCAATCTCCTTTTGTAAAGAGGAAGGTAATTGTTCTTTCAAATGTTGATGACAAGCCATTTCTATCGTATACATACGTCCTATGCAATAATTACTGTGTCCACAGTTGCAACGTGCTTGTTCCTCCTGTTTCATCCGGTTCACAAATCCCGGTTCGTTGAGCAAAGCTCTCGCCATCTGCACGGCATCAAAACCGGAATCGAGCACTTCATCTATTTTCTGACGGGAAACAAGACCACCGACATAAATCAACGGCGCATCCGGAAGAGCCGCACGGAATTTCAGTGCATCTTCAAGGAAATAGGCCTCTTTGAAGGGTACAGAGGGTATCATCCATTTGCCAAACATACGGACTCCGTATTTCAGCCACCAACAATTCATATAGTAAGACATCGAACGAATCGGCATGGCACCTCTCATTACATACATCGGCGCTTTACTGACAAAACCACCACTCAACACCAATCCATGAGCGCCAAGTTCCAACAGACGTTTGGCCACTTGTATGGATTCGTCTATCTCCATTCCTCCTTTGAAGCCGTCGCGCATATTCATTTTTACGAAAACTGCCATATCACTGCCTGCCGCTTTCATCACTTCTTCCATCACCATATCCATAAAACGCATCCGGTTTTCGAGCGAACCACCATATTCATCTTTCCGATGATTGGTGTAGGGAGACAGGAATTGACTAATCAAATAGCCGTGCCCCGCATGTACTTCAACGGCGTCAAATCCGGCTTTCCTCGCCAGATTGACTGCATTTCCATACGCTTTCGCCATTTCCGGCAGCTCCTCTTTTTCCATTCCACGCACAAACGTAGGAGAATAGAGGTTGAAGCCTGAAGATGCGGATATAGGAGTGACACCACAAATATTTCTATGGGACATATTTCCACAATGCCCGATTTGTATACCTACTGCGGCACCTTCATCGTGCACAGCCTTTGTCAGTTCATGTAAACGGGGAATAATGGACGGACGCAACCACAACTGACGGTCGAAAGAAAGTCCGCTTTGTGTCACGGCAGCATAAGCCACTGTTGTCATACCCACTCCCCCCGCAGCTACCGACCGATGGTAATCCAGCAACATCTGCGTGGGAGTATTCTCCGGACACATACTCTCAAAAGCTGCCGAACGGATCGTTCGATTCCGCAGCGTCAAAGGGCCAAAGGTGACCGGGCTAAAAAGTTTAGATTCCATAGTAGTTGATATTTTATTTAAGTCATATGTAAATCGTGATGAAGAGCGTCCCTAATAAAGGAAAGGAAACACTCGTTTCCGTTCTCCCACTGCGTCTCCGAATTCTTCGCGATAACGGCACCAAATAGCGTTGGCACGGGGAACAAGGTTAGCAATCGTCCACCAAAGGAAGACCAAGCCGGAAAGTGAACAAGTGAGTATCGCCCAACCTGCCCATTCTACTATCTCACCGAAATAGTTGGCGGAAGTGACATAACGGTACATCCCTTTTTGAGGCAGATAATGCCGGGTATCTCCCGGTTTGCGCAAATGGCGGATGATATAATCCGAATGCCAGTTCAACAACATACCTGTGAAAAAGAGCAGTGTGCCTATAATAAACCACGGCGAAGTGAACCAACCGGATTGATACATCGTTTCGGGAGCAAGATAAAAGATCCATTTTCCTTGCATATAGCCATTCAGCAAATTAAAAAGAACTCCCATCGACATGATTGCCAGCGGCATCTTACTTTTCCCAGTCAGCAACAGTGGGAAAATGAAAGCACGCTGAAAATAGTGGATTTGAAAGAAGAGGAAGAAAGTAAAGATCACCGGCTCGAACCTACGTTCGGAATATATCCACATCACGCACATCACCACGAAAACCGGAGCTTCCATCAATATCCAGGCTAGTTTATTGGAGATAGCTACACCCCACGATGCCGTGCGGAAAATACCATATCCGGCTTTCACAAAGTAAAGGGAGATAAAAACAAGCAAAGCAATCAGGCTCATCACACCCAGAAACAGATTAAAAGCATCTATACTCATATCGATCTATTTTGTAACACGCAAAAATAACAAAAATGAGATAAACGACGATACAAAAAATAGAAAGAATCTGAAGTACATTCTTTTACGAACATAAAAAAGGAGAAAATGTAAAATTTCCCGGATGCATACCTGAAATGATCAGACACACATCCGGGATTACTTATCTATTCAATAAAAGGATTTGTTTTTATCAGCGTTTCTTAATTGGAATATAAGCCAAATCATCAAGCACATTCTTATAAGCCGGGCGGATAATCCGTTTACCGTCGAAAGTCAATTCTTCATTGCGGTGTGCACACCAGCCTACGATACGCGCCATGGCAAACAGAGGGGTGAAGATTTCCTGCGGCAAACCGATCATTTCATAAACGAAGCCCGAATAGAAGTCGATATTGCTGGATACTGTCTTTCCATTGTTTTTAACACGTCCGAAAGTAGCGATGGCACGTTCTTCCAACAGTTCGAGAAAAGCAAATTCGCTTTCTCTGCCTTTTTCACGGGCAAGGTCGCGAGCCAGTTCCTTCAATAGAAGAGCACGAGGGTCGGAAATGGTATAAACGGCATGTCCTATACCATAGATCAGTCCGGTCTTGTTATACACTTCTTTGTTCAACATCCGGGTGAAGTAAGTGTCTATTTCATCGACACTTGTCCAGTCCTTGATATTCTCTTTCAGATGGTGGAACATGTCGGCAACCTGAATATTGGCACCTCCATGAAGCGGGCCTTTCAGCGAACCGATACCTGCGGCGATGGCCGAATAAGTATCTGTTCCGGTAGAAGAAGTAACACGAACGGTGAAAGTGGAGTTATTACCACCACCATGCTCTGCCTGAAGAATCAGCAACAAATCGAGGGTGCGTGCATCCAGTTCGGTATAGTCTTTTTTCAGCATATACAGGAAATTCTCGGCAATAGAAAGCTTTTCCTGCGGATGGCGGATATGCAGAGAACGTCCGAAAGTAGCATGACGAAGCATATTATAAGCATAAGCGATGATAGTGGGGAATTTCGAAATCAGTTCAATACTCTGACGCATCAGGTTATCCCGGGAAGTATCATCCGCATTTGCGTCAAAACGATACATTTCGAGTACACTGCGTGAAAGAATATTCATGATGTTGTTTCCTTCCAACTCGATGATGTTCATTTTCGTTTTCTGTTCCAACGGCATATTGTCGTTAATCAACTCACGGAAAGAAAGCAGTTCTTCTTTATCCGGCAGACGTCCGGAAAGCAGCAGGTAAGCCACTTCTTCAAAACCAAAGCGTTTCTCTTTGATAATGGCATGAGAAATATCTTCCACATCATAACCGCGATAGAACAGTTTTCCCGGTATGGGCTTCAGTCCACCACCCGGAACACGTTCATATCCTACTACATTACCGATTCTGGTTAAACCTACCAATACACCTGTGCCGTCTTCATTACGCAATCCGCGCTTCACATCAAACTTGGAGAACAATTCTGTATCAATCCGGGTAGCTTCCTTCATTTCCTCGGAAAGCTTGTAAATCAAGTACTCTTTTTTCATCTTTCTTCGTTTTTTATTCGTTACTTTTGTTTTTCAATTCTTTCCACGATCTCACGAGTGAAAGCGGAAGTAGAGAGGGAGGTTCCATTCGGCATAAAACGGGCTAAATCGTGTGTAGCGCGAGCGTCCAAGAAGCTTTGTTCCAAGGCTTTCTCTATCAGAGCAGCCGCTTCTTTCCAGTCAAAATATTCGAGCATCATTACTGCCGAAAGGATAATAGAACAAGGGTTCACCACATCTTTTCCCGCAATATTGGGGGCTGTTCCGTGAGTCGCTTCAAAGATGGCATGACCTGTCTGGTAGTTGATATTTGCTCCCGGAGCGATACCGATACCGCCTACCATAGCCGCCAGTTGGTCAGAAACATAGTCTCCGTTGAGGTTTAAGGTGGCTATCACGGAATATTCTTCGGGAATCAGGAGTGTATTTTGTAAGAAAGCATCCGCAATGCAATCTTTTATCACCAGTCTGCCATCTGCCAAAGCATCGCCAAATTCACGTTGCGCCAGTTCGTAGCCCCATTTTTTGAAACCACCTTCGGTAAACTTCATGATATTCCCTTTATGCACCAGCGTTACGGAAGGCAAATGATGGTCGAGCGCATACTGGCAGGCAGCACGTACAAGACGCTCCGTGCCCTCACGTGATACAGGTTTCACACCGAAAGAAGAGGTTTCCGGGAAACGGACTTTTGTCACGCCCATTTCATCTTTCAGGAATTGATAGAACTTTTCAGCTTCCGGAGTTCCGGCTTCCCATTCGATACCTGCATAAATATCTTCCGTATTTTCACGAAACACACACATGTTCACTTTCTCCGGTGATTTGACAGGCGACTGTACGCCCTGATACCAACGAACCGGACGAAGACAGACGTATAAATCAAGTGTCTGACGCAGTGCTACGTTCAACGAACGGATTCCACCTCCGACAGGAGTTGTCAACGGACCTTTGATTCCTACCAGGTATTCCTGAAAAGTTTCCATTGTTTCATCCGGCAACCAGGAACCAGTCGCGTTGAAGGCACGTTCTCCCGCCAACACTTCTTTCCATTCGATCCGACGTTTGCCGCCGTATGCTTTCCGGATAGCTGCGTCCACTACGGCTTGCATGGCAGGAGTCACTTCGGCTCCTACTCCATCGCCGGTAATATAAGGTACGGTAGGCACATCGGGTACCAACAGCGTACCATCTGTTTGCATGGTTATTTTGCTCATTTTTTATCTTGCATTTAAGGCAGAACCGGCACGGAACCAAGCTATCTGCTGTTCATTATAGGTATGTTGCACTTCAAAACTTTCTTTCGTTCCGTCTTCGTGATGAAGAACAATCGTCAAATTGCGCCCCGGTGCGAAATGGACTAAGCCTGATACGGACAGAAGATCGTGTTCCCGAATTTTATCATAGTCTGCTTTATCTACAAAAGTAAGAGCAAGCATTCCTTGTTTTTTCAGATTTGTTTCGTGGATACGGGCAAAACTCTTAGCCAAAATGACACGTACATTGAGGAAGCGTGGTTCCATGGCTGCATGTTCACGGCTGGAACCTTCTCCATAATTCTCTTCGGCAACAACAATAGACGGAATACCTTCGGATTTATACATCTTTGCCGTACCGGAAACTGTTCCATAAGTATTTGTCGAACGATTCCAAACACGGTTCGTTTCACCATTGAAAGCATTGACAGCCCCCATCAGCATATTGTCGGAAATATTCTCCAAATGTCCACGGAAGCGGAGCCACGGACCTGCCATAGAGATATGGTCGGTAGTACATTTTCCCTGTGCTTTAATCAATAAAGGCATGTTCAGCAAGTCCTGTCCGTCCCATGCCGGGAAAGGAGTCAGAAGCTGGAGACGTTGGGAATCCGGTTTTACCCTGATTTCCGTTTTTGCTCCGTGGGGGGCAATATATCCCTCATTTCCCTGTTCAAAACCTTTCAAAGGAAGTTCATCTCCTACAGGCTCGGAGAGTTTCACTTTTTCTCCGTTATGATTCACCAATCTGTCTTTCAACGGGTTGAAACAGAGATCACCGGCTATCGTTAACGCCATCGTTAGTTCCGGAGAAGCTACAAACGCATAGGTATTGGGATTACCGTCAGCGCGTTTGGCAAAATTACGATTGAAAGAGGTGACGATTGAGTTTTTCCGTGTCGGATCGTCCGTCTGACGTTTCCACTGACCGATACAAGGTCCACAAGCATTTGCCATAATCGTGGCTCCCAGCCGTTCAAAAGCTTCAATCATGCCGTCTCTTTCGGCAGTAGCCCGAATTTGCTCCGAACCCGGATTGACGATCAGCGGAGAAGCGACGCTCAAATTCTTTTCTGTCACCTGCTTTGCCAGAGAAGCTGCACGGCTCAAATCCTGATAAGAAGAATTGGTACATGAACCTATCAAGCCCACCTCCATTTTACGAGGGTAGCCGTTCAATAACACTTTTTCTGCAAATTCAGAGATAGGAGTAGCGGCATCCGGTGTAAACGGCCCGTTTATATAAGGTTCGAGTTCTGACAAGTCTATTTCAATTACACGATCGTAATAGTTGGATGGTTCGTCGGTCACAATGTCGTCTGCACGAAGATCTGCATCAACAGATTCAGCCCAATCGACTACACAATTTCTTCCGGTAGCTCTCAAATAAGTAGCCATGCGCCCGTCAAAGGGGAATAAAGAGGTAGTAGCTCCAACTTCGGCACCCATATTGCAAATGGTAGCTTTCCCGGTAGCAGAAAGGGATTCGGTTCCGGGACCAAAATATTCGATAATAGCATTCGTTCCTCCTTTTACGGTAAGGATGCCGGCCAGCTTCAGAATCACGTCTTTCGGAGAAGTCCAACCGCTCAGTTTTCCGGTCAGACGAACACCAATAATCTTCGGCATTTTCAGCTCCCATTCCATTCCTGTCATCACATCCACAGCATCCGCGCCACCGACACCGATAGCCACCATGCCCAGTCCGCCTGCATTAGGCGTATGAGAGTCTGTTCCCACCATCATACCACCGGGGAAAGCATAGTTTTCGAGCACTACCTGATGGATAATTCCTGCTCCCGGTTTCCAGAAGCCAATGCCATAACGGGAAGATACATCACGGAGGAAATCGTATACTTCTTCATTAGTCAGTCTTGCCGTAGCAATATCCGCCTTTGCACCTTTATACGCCTGTATCAAGTGATCGCAATGCACTGTCGAAGGCACAGCCACCTGATCCTTACCTGCATTCATAAATTGGAGCAAAGCCATCTGCGCAGTTGCATCCTGCATAGCCACACGGTCGGGACGGAAATTCACATAATCCTCCCCACGTTTGTAATCTTTCAAATCGGCTACATCATACAGATGAGCATACAAAATCTTCTCGGCCAACGTCAAAGGGCGTTTCAGTATAGCCCGTACGTGTTCTACCTTTCCTTTATAAGCAGCGTAGAAAGCTTCTAACATAGTCACATCATATACCATATTGCTTTTTGTTTTTTTAGTCTATCTATTAAAATAACGAACGGCGTTCGAGTAATGTTTAACAAAATGAAATATTTTTTCTACCCGGAACGAAGATTTGTTACCTTTGCGCCTATTATGAGTAATAATCCGAAAAGTCCCATTATAGACCTTCAGCAACAGCAACTCCTCCTGCGGATGGAGTATGAATATGAGAAGGAAGAATTTAAGCGGCAGACCGAAACAATGGGCGTTGCCCGTAAAGTGAAGCGCGGTCTCTGCTGGTATCCTGTCTCTCTTGGCCGAAGTTACTACAATTCGCTGAATCAGCTTGTAATAGATATTACACGGACCGAAAATAAAGAAATAGAGCATTCCTTTGAGTTCGGCCGTCCTGTTTGCTTTTTCCACCAGTCATTCGAAGGAAAAGTGAAATATATGGATTTCATCGCTACCGTCAGCTTTGCCGACGAAGAACGAATGGTCGTTGTACTCCCCGGAGCGGGAGCTTTAGCGGAACTGCAAACTGACGGTATACTGGGAGTACAACTTTATTTTGACGAAACATCGTACCGGGCCATGTTCGAGGCACTGGAAGACACGATACGCGCCAAAGACAACCGCCTGGCGGAACTGCGCGACATTTTGCTGGGTCCCCAAAAGCCGGGATTCCGCGAATTATATCCTGTCCGCTTCCCATGGCTGAACAGTACACAGGAAACAGCAGTCAACAAGGTGCTATGTACGCGTGATGTATCTATTGTTCACGGTCCTCCGGGAACCGGAAAGACAACGACTCTTGTCGAAGCGATTTACGAAACATTGCACCGGGAACCACAAGTGCTTGTCTGTGCGCAAAGCAACACGGCTGTCGACTGGATTTGTGAGAAACTGGTAGACCGGGGAGTACCCGTGCTACGCATTGGAAATCCAACCCGAGTCAACGACAAAATGCTTTCATCCACCTACGAACGCCGGTTTGAAAGTCATCCTGCCTATCCGGAGCTTTGGGGAATTCGCAAATCAATCCGTGAAATGGGTAGCCGGATGCGACGGGGTAGTTATTCTGAACGGGAAGGTATGCGTAATCGCATAAGCCATCTCCGCGACCGCGCCACGGAGTTGGAAATACAAATCAATGCCGATCTTTTCGACAGTGCCCGCGTGATTGCTTCTACCCTAGTCAGCAGCAACCACCGCCTGCTCAACGGACGTCGTTTTTCGACTTTATTCATCGACGAAGCTGCACAAGCCCTCGAAGCTGCCTGCTGGATTGCCATCCGTAAGGCAGACCGTGTCATCCTTGCAGGAGATCATTGCCAGCTTCCGCCGACTATCAAATGTATAGAAGCCGCTCGTGGAGGACTGGATCACACGTTAATGGAAAAAGTGGTTCAGCTAAAGCCTTCTGCTGTCTCTTTACTAAAAGTACAGTACAGAATGCACGAGGCCATCATGCAGTTTCCTTCCGACTGGTTCTACCACGGAGAATTGGAAGCCGCCCCGGAAGTACGCTACCGAGGTATTCTTGACTTTGACACTCCTATGAACTGGATTGATACTTCAGAAATGGACTTTCACGAAGATTTTGTAGGCGAGAGTTTCGGACGCATCAACAAGCAGGAAGCCAATCTATTACTACAGGAACTGGAAGCATATATCGAACGTATCGGCAAAGAACGGATACTGGATGAAAGAATTGATTTCGGTCTGATTTCACCCTACAAAGCGCAAGTGCAATATTTGAGGGGAAAGATCAAAGGGAATAGCTTTTTACGTCCCTTCCGCAGCCTCATCACCGTAAACACGGTAGACGGTTTTCAGGGACAGGAGAGAGATGTTATTTTCATCAGTCTTGTACGTGCCAACGAGGATGGACAGATTGGCTTCCTGAATGATTTGCGAAGAATGAATGTAGCGATTACAAGGGCACGAATGAAGCTTGTTATATTAGGAGATGCCTCCACCCTTACCAAACATCCTTTCTATAAAAGACTGATGTTATTCATTAAAAAGGAGGATTAAATTTAATCCTCCTTTTAACAAAGTGCACTTTCTCACGAAACCGCACTTCGTTTTAACACAAACAAAACAAACAATATTTTATTTCACATCAGTACTATTCTTTATTTAAGAAGTCAATAAATGACTTTTATTTTCAATATACAAATACAGATCTTAAAAAGAAATATCAACTTCCACAAAGGTAAAACACACTAAATCACCACTTCTGAAAAATCAAAAGCAGCGTCATTCGTTTATCTATTTAGTGATGTTAATCATTCTTCAGGGCTGGTTAAGTTAATTCATACTTCTCGTTTATTTTATCTGATGACGCAAAGATAAACATAAACTTGCATTTTTTGTCCATATAATCAATATATTTTTGAAAAAAAATTTCGGCAAGCCTCATTTGTTCATTTCTAAATCTCTTTTTAACAAAAAAAAGAGAGAAAGCAAACAGCCCTCTCCCTTTTAGAAACTTGTATAATTTATCCAGTTTAATTATTTTCCGGACGAAGTTTACGAACAGTTACAGCAGTCTGCCACATTTCGCTTTCACGTAGTTGACGGAGCTCTTCATTCAATTTTTCACGATAATCAGGTTGTGAATTACTATCGATAGAAATCTGTGCTTCGTTACCAGTCTTGACGCTATGATACAACTTTTCAACTACCGGTTTGATAGCGTCGTGGAAAGGGCCCATCCAATCAAGAGCACCACGTTGAGCAGTAGTAGAACAGTTAGCGTACATCCAGTCCATACCGTTCTTTGCAAACAACGGCATCAATGACTGTGTCAGTTCTTCCACTGTTTCATTGAATGCTTCAGAAGGAGTATGACCGTTTTCACGCAATACTTCGTACTGTGCCAGCAACAAACCTTGGATAGCGCCCATCAATGAACCGCGTTCACCTGTCAAGTCAGAAGTAGCTTCACGTTGGAAAGTTGTTTCGAACAGATAACCGGAACCAATACCGATACCCAGTGCGATGGTTCTATCCATTGCTTTGCCTGTAGCATCCTGATAGATAGCATAAGAAGAGTTCAAGCCACGTCCTTCGAGGAACATTGTACGCAAAGAGGTACCCGAACCTTTAGGAGCAACCATGATAACGTCGATATCAGTAGGAGGAACTACACCTGTACGGTCGTTCCAAGTGATAGCAAAACCATGTGAGAAATAAAGAGCTTTTCCGGCAGTCAGGTAAGGCTTGATAGTAGGCCATACAGACATTACTGCTGCGTCAGACAACAAGCACATTACGATAGTACCTTTCTCGCAAGCTTCTTCAATGCCGAACAAAGTTTCGCCCGGAACCCATCCGTCTGCTACTGCTTTATCGTATGTTTTTCCTTCACGTTGACCAACGATTACATTGAAACCGTTATCACGCAAGTTCAGTGCCTGTCCAGGTCCCTGTACGCCATAACCGATTACAGCAATTGTTTCATTTTTCAATACTTCACGAGCTTTTTCCAATGGAAATTCGTCACGGATTACTACAGTTTCAGTAGTACCTCCAAAATTCAACTGTGCCATTTTCTTTTTGTTTTTAGTTTTTGATGACTTACGTCATCCGTTATTAATTAATTTTGTATTCTCACATTTATTCAAATATCACTTTCGAACGGCAAACAACTTCGCTGCCATTCTTCTTTACTTCTACGTGAAACTCGTTTGCATTCACTTCATCGCAGAAGAAAGAGAGCTCATCACCAAAATAACTTTCGGCTACGTACGCCATCTCGAAACGGCGGATACGTTTGGTCTTGTATAGCTCTATCGGGAACAAATCAAGGATATGCTCGATGTAACGGATGCTGTTCACATGACCGTTAATATCAATATCACTGTATTTTGCCGTCAGGGTAGCCATTGGCTGGTCGCTTGTCACTTTAATACGTGAAGGCTTTTCAATAGGACAAGGTTCGTCACAGACATAATCTACGATACTTCCTCCGTGCAAGGTCAGTAAATCGGCCGGTTTGCGGGTATTGAGATTAATCATCGCCCATACGGAACGCGCATAACCAATCTTTTTCCCATCCTTATCAATAATAGCGAAGTTACGGTCAGTAAACAAGCGGTAAACATTTTCCACCCATGTTTGAACTGAAAAATCCTCATATTGATAAGGCATTTCATCCAACTCAATGGCCAGACGCGAAAGTACCCAAGTGTAATTATCCTCGTTCAGTGTTGCAATACCAAAGCCACGGTCACTTGCGTGAAAACCGGCACAATTCAACAAATGATTTCCCAGTACGCCCATAGTCAGACGTCCGTTAAAGTCAACATGGAACGGTTCTGCCACAAACTGATAAGTTCCTATTTTATTTTCTTCACTCATTATTCTTGTTGGTTTTTACTCTGGTTATACATGGCTTCCCGTCCATCGAGAAACTCGTTCACCCGTTCAAAGCAACTGGTAGTAATCGCTACGCGTCCCGACCGAACAAACTGCAAAACACAATTTAAAGCCTTCAGTTCACCGTAGAGTGAGGTTATATCTTCGCTCATACCATTTTTCTCGACAATAGAAAATACCGGATTAACTTCAACTACACGGGCATTGTATCTGCGGATCAACTTGGATGCTTCCGGAGTTTCCTGAAAAGCAGGAGTAGATACCTTATATAGTGCAATCTCATGGAAGTATATTTCATCCTCGGTGAAATAATGTGCCTGAATCACATCGATCTTCTTTTCGATCTGTTTCACTACCTTCTCAATGGTGTCCTTATCCGTCAAAGCTGTAATCGTATACTTGTGTACACCTTTAATAGAAGAAGCAGATACATTCAGACTCTCGATGTTGATTTGCCGACGAGTAAATACAGCAGTTACCTGATTCAGCAATCCGGCTATATTTTCGGAATGAACTATTATCGTATATAATGTCTTGTCACTCATAATCCTAAATTTTAATTGCGAACTTTCAATCTTCCATTCTCAATATTCAACTTCTCCTAGCATTCCAACAGCATCTGATTGACCGAACCACCCGGAGGAGTCATTGGCAAAACATTGCCTTCTTCCACTACGCACGCTTCGAGCAGGAACGGACCATCTGTCGCCAGCATTTCTGCAATAGCTTCTTTCAGTTCTTCACGGGTGAAAGCACGTTTGGAAGGAATATCATAAGCCGAAGCAACCTTCATATAATCCGGATTCAACATCGGAGTAAACGAATAGCGGCGATTGAAGAACATAGCTTGCCACTGGCGTACGTTTCCGAGGTAATTATTATTCAGGCAGATAATTTTCACCGGAGCTTTCTGCTCCATAATCGTACCCAACTCCTGAATATTCATTTGCAGTCCACCATCTCCCATAAATACGCATACGGTACGTTCCGGTGCTCCAAAAGTTGCCCCGATAGCTGCGGGAAGACCGAAGCCCATAGTTCCAAGTCCTCCGGAAGTGATGATACTGCGTTCTTTCGTATATTTGAAGTAACGTGCAGATATCATCTGATTTTGACCTACATCTGTTACCAAAACTGCTTCATGTTGAGTGGCATTGCTTACCGCACGTACCACTTCTCCCATACTCAAAGAGTTTGTGGCAGGATGAAGTTCAGGACGGATTACTTTTTCCTCCTCTACTTTCTCATATTCTTTGAAGCTATCAATCCATTCGGTATGAGTGTTCTTTTTCAGGAGCTTCGTCACAGAAGCCAGTGTTTCCTTGCAATCTCCCAATACAGCTACATCTACCTTTACATTCTTATTAACTTCCGCAGGATCGATATCAAAATGAATCACTTTTGCCTGTTTGGCATAAGTAGCCAAATTACCGGTCACACGGTCGTCAAAACGCATACCGACAGCAATCAGCACATCGCATTTATTGGTATTGATATTCGGTCCCAGATTGCCATGCATACCCAACATACCTTTATTCAACGGATGTTCTGTCGGCAAAGCCGAAAGTCCGAGCAGCGTACAACCCGCAGGCATATCCGCTTTTTCGATAAACTCGCGCAATTCGCTCTGTGCATTTCCCAGTTCAACACCTTGTCCAACCAATACAAGCGGACGTTCAGCGTTATTAATCAGTTCGGCAGCAGCCTGTACAGTCTCCTCGTCCGTATCGGGAACAGGAACATAACTACGGATAAAATCGACTTTCGTTGGTTCGTATTTCGTTTTCTCCACTTGCGCATTTTTGGCAAAGTCCAGTACCACCGGCCCCGGACGACCACTACGGGCAATGTAAAACGCACGTGCTACCGCCCAGGCTACATCTTCCGCACGGCGAATCTGATAACTCCATTTAGTGATTGGCTGGGTAATACCTACCAAGTCAACTTCCTGAAAAGCATCGGTCCCAAGAAAGCCTGTTCCTACCTGTCCGGCAATCACCACGATAGGCGTACTATCGATCATCGCATCCGCAATGCCTGTTACCGTATTGGTTGCTCCGGGACCGCTCGTCACCAGGCAAACACCTACATCACCCGATACACGGGCATAACCTTGTGCGGCATGGGCGGCTCCCTGCTCGTGACGAACCAAGATATGGTTCAATATATTTTGATGATCGTACAAGGCATCGAATACCGGCATAATAGAACCACCGGGGTAACCAAAGATGGTAGTCACTCCCTGATGTTCCAAGGAGCGCATCAAAGCCTCTGCACCTGTTATTAAATCTTTCATATTAGTTGATAGTTGATAAATGATAAATGATAGTTGAGAAATGACAGTTGAAAATGAATGGTTTACAATCATTGCGCTAAGTGCTGCGCAGCTAACTATTACCTATCAACTATCACCAACTATATTATATAATTCTCACTGCTCCCTTATCGGCAGAGCTTACCATGCTGGCATACGCCTTCAGGCTCTTCGGTACATAACGGTCACGAGTGACAGGAGTCATCGGACGGGCCGCCAGTTCTTCATCCGTCAGTCGCACGTTAATCTTCCGGGCCGGAATATCGATTTCGATAATGTCTCCGTCTACAATTTTTCCGATATTGCCTCCAGCTGCCGCTTCAGGAGAAATATGTCCGATACTCAATCCGGAAGTTCCACCGCTGAAACGTCCGTCGGTAATCAAAGCACATTCTTTTCCGAGATGACGAGATTTGATATAAGAGGTAGGATAAAGCATTTCCTGCATACCGGGACCACCCTTCGGACCTTCGTGCGTAATGACGACTACATCGCCACTGACGACTCGGCCTCCGAGGATGCCTTCACAGGCTGCTTCTTGCGAATCAAATACTTTGGCAGGTCCGGTAAACTTCCAGATACTTTCGTCTACACCTGCTGTTTTTACCACACAACCGTCTTGGGCAATGTTGCCTTTCAATACGGCCAATCCACCGTCTTTGCTATAAGCATGTTCCAAATCACGGATACATCCGTTTGCACGGTCTTTATCCAGTTCCTTATAGTACATGCCCTGTGAACCAAGTACGAGATTGAATCTATTTCCGGCTGCACTCGAATATTTTTTAATTGCCTTTTCGCTTACATTCGGGCTGGTGATTGAATATTCATTAATAGCTTCCGCCAATGACATTCCGTCTACCCGTCGAACAGATGTATCTATCAGACCGCCTTTTGCCAGTTCATCCATGATAGCAATAATACCACCGGCACGGTTTACATCCTGAATATGATATTTCTGTGTATTGGGAGCCACCTTGCAGAGACAAGGAGCCTTGCGGGAAAGCATATCGATATCATCCATCTTGAAATCTACCTCTGCTTCATGAGCAATAGCCAACAGGTGAAGAACTGTATTAGTAGAACCACCCATTGCTATATCCAGCGTCATGGCATTCAAGAAAGCCTGACGGGTAGCAATGCTACGAGGAAGCACACTTTCGTCTCCTTCTTCATAATATAACTTTGCATTTTTTACGATCAGTTCTGCTGCATCTTTGAAAAGCTGCGTACGATTCTCGTGTGTAGCTACGATGGTTCCGTTTCCGGGAAGAGCCAGTCCGATTGCTTCATTCAGGCAGTTCATTGAATTGGCGGTAAACATACCGGAACAACATCCGCAAGTAGGACAAGCATTTTGCTCGATATTCGCTACTTCCTGATCGCTGACACTTTCATCAGCCGATTTAATCATCGCGTCGATCAAATCCAGGTGCTGACCATTCCATTCTCCGGCTTCCATCGGACCGCCCGATACAAATACGGCAGGAATATTCAAACGCATAGCCGCCATCAACATTCCGGGAGTAATCTTATCGCAATTGCTGATACATACCATTGCATCTGCCTTGTGCGCATTAACCATATATTCTACACTGTCTGCAATGATGTCACGTGAAGGAAGCGAGTAAAGCATACCATCATGTCCCATTGCTATACCGTCGTCAATAGCTATTGTATTGAATTCCGCAGCGAAGCATCCCAGCTTCTCAATCTCCGCCTTCACTAGCTGACCGATTTCATGCAGATGCACATGTCCCGGAACAAACTGTGTGAACGAATTGACGATAGCGATAATGGGTTTACCCATCTGGTTCTTCTTCATGCCGTTGGCTGCCCATAACGCACGGGCTCCCGCCATCCGACGGCCTTGTGTACTAAACGAACTGCGTAATTGCTTTTTCATTTCAATCTATCTTTTAATTAAAGAGCCTTCCTCACACAAGTGAGAAAGGCTCTAAATTCTATCTTTTATGGTACGAACACATACAACACAAAAACCTTTCTCACGCTCTTGATGGGACCACCACGACGCGAATAATATGCAGGACTGCTAGGTTAATAGATGTATGTAACATATTCATATCTTCTTTTCTTTATTTTCGTGCTGCAAAGGTAAGGGCTTTTTTATTATATCCAAACAAATCGAAGAAAAAAATCACTTAAAAGCGAATAATTGTAAGAAAAGAGAGGTATTATTTCTCTATTTTATCACTTAAAGGTTGAATTTACAACTATTATCTAAGTGCACACTCCACCTTCTTTTTCTGACAAAAGCACTTAATAATCTGAAATTTACCCTCCCTATACCGGAGGACAAGCAAATAATTCGTATCTTTGTCGCCCCGGATTACCGGGAATTATTAATCAGAAACAAAAAATATCAGATGGAAACAGTAGAAAACAAGTACATTACCGTTGCATACAAACTATATACAATGGAAGATGGTGAAAAAGAGTTGTTCGAAGAAGCAAAAGCAGAACATCCCTTTCAATTCATTTCAGGATTAGGAACAACACTCGAAGACTTCGAAAATCAAATAACTGCTCTTTCTAAAGGTGATAAATTTGACTTTACCATTCCGGCAGATAAGGCTTACGGACAATATGACGAACAACACGTCATTGACCTCCCCAAAAATATATTTGAAATAGATGGCAAATTTGACAGCGAACGTATTAAAGAAGGTAACATCGTACCTTTGATGACTGGTGACGGTCAACGCGTAAATGCCAGCGTAGTAGAAATCAAACCGGATATTGTAGTAGTTGACCTCAACCATCCGTTGGCTGGTGCCGACCTGATCTTTGAAGGTGAAATACTGGAAAGCCGTCCTGCTACGAACGAAGAAATTCAGGAACTTGTGAAAATGATGAGTGGTGGTGATGGCTGTGGTTGCGGATGCGACAGCTGCGGTGATGGCTGTGGCGACGACTGCGGTTGCGAAGGCGGACACTGTCACTAAATAAAGTATTAAATTATAAAGTATTAAGTATTAATTCCGTGCGGACACAGCCGGGCCTTAATACTTAATACTTTTTTTATGCCGTTATTTGAGCTAATACTTAATACCTGATACTTAATACTTGAAATCAGCATCCTTTATGCGTCATGATGTCAAGCACCATTTTATCCGTTTCGTTCATGGCTTGCGAGCCGATCCTTGTCAGGTTGCGGATACTTTGATCTACATCTTCGTCGATAATTCCCTCTACGGAAGTCACACAACGGTCTTCCATTGCCATCATTGCAGATAATACGGCTGTCGAAACTCCGGTAGTTACTTTCAATGCACAACTCGGTTTTGCACCGTCACAAATCATTCCTGTCAGATTAGCAATCATGTTTTGAACGGCGAAGGCAACCTGATTGTAGTTTCCCCCCATCAACCAGGTGATTCCACAACTGGATCCGGTAGCAGCTACCACGCAGCCACACAAAGCTGACAGACGTCCTAAACTTTGTTTGATATATATAACAGTGAGATGGCTTAACATTAAAGCACGGATAAGTTCTTCTTCGCTCTTTCCGTTCTCTTCGGCAAAGACAACGACAGGGAGTGTAGCGGATATCCCCTGATTACCACTGCCAGAATTACTCATGACAGGAATCATTGCACCCGCCATCCGGGCGTCGCAAGCAGCTGATGTATAAGAAAGAATATGAGAAAATACGCTGTCACCCATCACTTTATGTTCGTAAGTTCCCCGAAGCATTTTGCCTAAAGAATGTCCGTAGTTACCTTTAAAGGCTTGCTCGGCAGCAGCTTTATTCAAACGGGCTGTATCAAGAATGAAACGAATCTCATCCAACGGAGCAGTCAGTGCAAAGTCATAGACTTTACGCAAGTTTAATTCGAGCGAAGCATCTTCCTCTTCCTCGCTGACTGTATGTTGCTTGTCGAACAATGTCTGTTCATCTTTGGCTATATATATAAAGGTAGTATGCCCACCGGCAATGATAGCTTTAGCTGTTTTATCTCCCGCTTTACAAATCACTTCGATATAAAGCTTTTCCGTAATATCTTCTTTCAGAGAAATACAAATCCGTTTTTCTGCAATGAACCGTTTCCCCTGTTCCACTGCTTCCGGCGTACAGTCCCTCAACACCTCCAACTGATAGTCTGATTTGCCAATCAACGCACCTAAAGCCACAGCTATGGGAAGGCCTACCATACCCGTTCCCGGGATTCCGACTCCCATGGCATTCTTTAGTATATTAGCACTTAACAAGACGTCTATCTTTTCCGGTTTCACTCCCAACGTTTCAGCAGCTTTAGCTACACAAAGCGCTACTGCGATAGGTTCCGTACATCCAATAGCCGGAATGACTTCTTTCTTAATCAACTCTATAATTTGCCTTCTTTCTGATTCAGTCATGGACTTATAAGTTTTGGTTCCACAAAAATAGGAAAATCTTTCTTTTCCAACATTCTATAATGAACAAATAAAATCTCATATTGTTATAAAATCTCCCATACACCAAACTTTAACAGAAAGAATTGATAGAAAAATGAAAGCAAAACACGTGATTCTCTATTTGCTACTGGCTATTGTTTCCTCTTCATGTATCCGCGAAGAAGCTCTCAATGCAGAAGCAGACATATTAAGTTGCGCACTACCAGGAGTAGCCATGACAACCAGTCCTATTATTAACAATAATTCCATCACTATCTTCGTCGGTCCGGGAACTGATATTTCAGAACTTACACCTGAATTTACATTGACTCCGGGAGCTACAATTAATCCTCTTAGCGGTACGGAACGAAATTTCAATACTCCACAAGAATATACTGTTACAGCTGCCGATGGTGTTTGGAAGAAAACGTATATCATATCCGTTATCGACACGGAACTTGCCACGAACTATAATTTCGAAGATACGCTTGGCGGAAAGAAGTACTACATATTTGTAGAACGCGAAGGAGGTAAAGTCGTTATGGAATGGGCCAGCGGAAATGCGGGCTATGCCATGACCGGCGTAGCCAAAACTGCTGATGACTATCCCACTTTCCAAATAACGGACGGAAAAGCCGGCAAATGCCTTTCTTTAGTGACACGCAGTACCGGATTCTTTGGACAAATAGCAGGAATGCCTATCGCGGCAGGAAATCTGTTTATCGGTTCCTTTGATGTAAGCAATGCAATGAGTAATCCGCTTAAAGCAACTAAATTCGGTCTTCCTTTCCGGCATGTACCTACTTATCTGGCTGGCTATTATAAGTACAAAGCGGGAGATCAGTTTACAGAAGGAGGCAAACCTGTAAATGGGAAACGGGATATCTGTGACATATATGCCATCATGTACGAAACCAGCGAATCTGTTCCAACCCTTGACGGAACGAACGCATTTACCAGCCCAAACCTGATTTCAACAGCACGGATTAATAATGCCAAAGAAACGAACGAATGGACTTACTTTAAGCTTCCTTTCACCACTCTCCCCGGCAAATTCATAGATAAGGAAAAGCTAATGGATGGAAAATACAATATAGCCATAGTGTTCACCTCAAGTCTGGAAGGAGATCATTTTAACGGAGCAATCGGAAGTACGTTGCTCATTGACGAGGCCGAGTTAATCTATCACTCGGAAGATTAGTGGAACTAAATAACTTTATAACAACAAAAACGATGAAAATCTATCCGTATATATTCAGTTTACTAACCTGTATAGGAATAGCCCTCCCCGGCTATGCACAGGTTGATCGAAATGAAACACTGATCCGTTCCGCCCTTCACGGACTGGAATATGAGATAAAAGCAGGTTTCAGCATTGGCGGCACAGCCCCGCTTCCTCTTCCGGTGGAAATCCGTTCCATTGACGGATATAACCCGACATTAGCTATCAGTATAGGAGGTGAAGTGACCAAATGGATTGCCGTTCAGAACAAGCTCGGAATTATAGTCGGATTGCGACTTGAAAACAAAGCAATGACTACCGAAGCCACCGTGAAGAATTACAATATGGAGATTCTCGGGCAGGGAGGTGAAAGAATCAGCGGAGTATGGACAGGCGGAGTAAAAACCAAAGTACATACTGCCGGACTGACAATACCTCTAATGGCTACCTACAAACTAACCAACCGGTGGAACATCAAAGCCGGGCCTTATTTCTCCTATCTACTTTCAAGAGAATTTTCAGGTCACGTATACGAAGGATATTTGCGGGAAGATAATCCCACCGGTCCGAAGGTTGAGTTTACCGACGGTAAAATTGCAACATACGATTTCTCGGACGACTTGAGACATTTCCAGTGGGGATTACAGATAGGAGCCGGATGGCGAGCCTTCAAGCACCTCAATGTGTATGCCGATCTTACCTGGGGATTGAATGATATATTTAAAAACGATTTTAATACAGTCACTTTTGCCATGTACCCCATCTACTTGAATATAGGTTTCGGGTATGCTTTTTAAGTCCCACTAGGCTCTGCCACCTGCTTCACTCCGGAGTAGGTTACTTTCACCGTCTGTTGCAATACAGGCACTTTCACATTAATAGTCATGTCTGCATTTCCACCTTCTACAGTTCCCGTAACTGTTACAGGACAATTACCCAAAGAGGCAGCATCTCCTTCAAATGTAAGATCTTGCTGTCCGGTGAATGTAGACATACCTTCCCCCTTTTTCACTTCACATTTATCAATGACAATATCTCCAAATTTTAATATCTGCTGGTTGATGAACAATTCAAAATCCTTCAGTTCAATCTTCACTTCCGTATTGCTGACCTGCGAAAGCGTGATAAACTTCTCTATTCCGTCGCCGATGACAATTTCCTGATCGGAGCCATCCGGTATCATGGATATATCCAGATTTCCCCAATACGTTCCGATTACATCCGGAGCCGTTATCACAGCTTCCTCTTCGGGAGGATTCTCATTATTCTTGTTATCACTATCGTCGTCATCACTGCTACAAGCAGCAAAGAGAGTAAGAGAACATACCAATGCCCATAAATACAATAGATTCTTTTTCATACGTCTTTGGTTTAGTTATTACAATAAATTCGTCCTTTATAAACTAAAAAGAAGAAAAAAGGTTCAATATGCTTCCTTTTTCGAAGTTATTTCGAGTTCGCAACTTTCTTACCGAAAACTTTGTTATATTTGCATATAGTAATTTTAAAAAAGCCACAACTATGTTTAATTCATTTGGCAATATCTTTCGACTCACAAGTTTCGGTGAGTCTCATGGAAAAGGAATTGGAGGAGTGATTGACGGATTCCCATCAGGAATTACCATCGACGAAGAATTTGTACAACAAGAACTAAATCGCCGTCGTCCGGGACAATCAATCCTTACCACCCCACGCAAAGAAGCTGATAAAGTAGAGTTTCTTTCAGGTATTTTTGAGGGGAAATCAACCGGGTGTCCTATCGGTTTTATCGTTTGGAATGAAAACCAACACCCCAATGACTACAACAATCTGAAAAATGTATATCGTCCTTCACACGCTGATTACACATACACGGTGAAGTATGGAATCCGTGACCATCGCGGCGGCGGACGTTCCTCTGCACGCGAAACGATTTCGCGCGTTGTAGCCGGTGCATTGGCTAAGCTGGCACTCCGCCAACTGGGAGTCAATATCACTGCCTATACCTCACAGGTAGGTCCTATCAAGCTTGAGGGTACTTACTCGGACTATAATTTCGACCTGATAGAAACCAACGATGTACGTTGTCCGGACCCTGAAAAAGCAAAAGAAATGGCAGACCTTATATATAAGGTAAAAGGTGAAGGCGATACCATCGGAGGTACACTGACCTGTGTCATTAAGGGATGCCCCATCGGATTGGGACAACCTGTTTTCGGTAAACTTCATGCTGCCCTGGGTAACGCCATGTTAAGCATCAACGCTGCCAAAGCATTCGAATACGGTGAAGGATTCAAGGGTTTGAAAATGAAAGGTTCCGAACAGAACGATGTTTTCTATAACAATAACGGACGGATCGAGACGCATACCAATCACTCCGGAGGTATTCAGGGGGGATTGAGTAATGGTCAGGATATTTATTTCCGTGTAGTGTTCAAACCGATTGCCACGCTGCTGATGGAACAGGAAACTGTCAACATTGATGGCGTCGACACCACTCTGAAAGCACGCGGACGTCATGACGCTTGTGTATTACCTCGTGCCGTACCTATCGTAGAAGCAATGGCCGCCATGACTATACTCGATTATTACTTACTGGATAAAACGACGCAACTCTAATGAACGAGATTCAGAAATACATAGCGGCACACGAACCAAAGATGATGGATGACTTGTTCAGCCTTATTCGCATTCCCAGTATCAGTGCTCTGCCGGAGCACCACGACGATATGCTGGCTTGTGCGGAACGCTGGGCACAACTGTTATTGGAAGCAGGTGTGGACGAAGCATTGGTAATGCCCTCACAGGGCAATCCGGTTGTTTTCGCTCAAAAGATCGTGAACCCGGATGCAAAGACTGTATTAATCTACGCTCATTACGATGTGATGCCGGCCGAACCATTGGAACTCTGGAAAAGCGAACCGTTTGAACCGGAAATACGTGACGGACATATCTGGGCACGTGGAGCGGATGATGACAAAGGACAATCGTTCATTCAGGTGAAAGCATTTGAATATCTCGTCAAAAACGGATTACTGAAGAATAATGTGAAGTTCATCTTCGAGGGTGAAGAAGAAATAGGTTCACCCAGTCTGGAAGCTTTCTGCGAAGAACATAAAGAATTGCTGAAAGCAGACGTTATTCTGGTGTCGGATACGAGTATGCTAGGAGCTGAACTGCCCTCATTGACTACTGGTCTGCGCGGGCTGGCTTATTGGGAAATAGAAGTGACGGGACCGAATCGTGACTTGCATTCCGGACATTTCGGGGGTGCGGTAGCCAATCCGATCAACGCGCTTTGCCAGATTATTAGCAAAGTAACGGATGCCGACGGACGTATCACTGTTCCCGGATTCTACGATGATGTGGAAGAAGTGCCGCAAACCGAACGGGAAATGATAGCCTATATTCCTTTTGACGAAAAGAAATACAAAGAAGCAATCGGTGTAAAAGAGCTTTTCGGAGAAAAAGGATATAGCACATTGGAACGTAACAGTTGCCGTCCGTCTTTTGACGTATGTGGTATTTGGGGCGGATATACAGGAGAAGGTTCTAAAACCGTACTGCCTTCAAAGGCTTATGCTAAAGTATCTTGCCGGTTAGTACCGCATCAGGATCACCATAAGATTTCGCAAATGTTCGCAGATTATATTCTTAGTATCACTCCTGATACAGTACAAGTGAAAGTGACTCCCATGCACGGGGGACAAGGATATGTGTGCCCGATTTCACTTCCTGCCTATCAGGCAGCAGAGAAAGGTTTCGAGATCGCTTTCGGGAAAAAGCCGTTGGCGGTACGCCGTGGCGGAAGTATTCCCATCATCTCTACTTTCGAACAGGTATTGGGAATCAAAACCGTATTGATGGGATTTGGACTCGAATCGAATGCGATCCATTCTCCGAACGAGAACTGCTCATTGGATATCTTCCGGAAAGGGATAGAGGCAGTCATAGAGTTTCATCAGGAATATGCCAGACGATAAAGCGGATAAATAACAATCAAGTTATAAACGATACATATAAAAAAGTGGTGGACAAGCTTGATTACAAGCATTTGTCCACCACTCTTTTATATATCTATCACACTGACAAATTACATGACCGGAGTCTCGAAAAGGAAGGTAAATGATTGGCTGTCTTTTAAATCCTTCACTGCATCACCTGCATAAATTTCGCCCTTTGTCAGAGACAGTTTCTTAATGCCGGCTTTCGGACTAAAATCAATTTTCTTCAAATCCAGCCAAAACAAATTCGGAGTCAGGGTAGATTCGAAATAATATACCTTATTCTTCTGATCGGATACGGAACGCCAACGGGTAGAAGATATATAAGGCTTCTCCGGTGTATTAATACCAAATGGCACGGAAACATTACGCATCACACTCAACACGCTGGGAACTGCAATCTTTGCATCCGCAATTTGGGGAATGGCATGAATGTAGAATGAAGCCCGTACAAAACGGTCGCTTGCCCGATTGGTTCCGGGTAACATCTGTAAGCCACCGATTTCTTTCCAGTAATCATTAATGGCCAACTGCTGTTCATATCGAGGAGAATTTGTCATCACCCGGTATTCTTTTCCTTCGTGAATACTTAATTTCCCATCCAGATATTCCAATACAGCCGTATTGCCTGTTTCATCGGTTATGGCCAGATGTAAGGTAGACTCCGGTCCTCCATTCGGCATACGGGGAGCATCAATGCGGAAAGTCTCCTTTTTCAATTCATCCACCGCTTCGCGTACCGTGGCAAAGTTATCAAGCACATACTGTGTCCAAATGCTGATGCCCATTGCCGGACGGGTATCGCCGGGAAGAGAGTAAATGGATTCCGGCAAGAAAAGCAGGCTAGCCACTAATCCTTTCTCGTTCATTCCGTCACAAGTACCTATATCATATCCTGTAGCAATCACACTTCCATATTTGGAAGTCCAGTTCACAGTTTTCTCTTTGTTATGTCCCATACGTTGGATGCCACGCGGAAATACATAGATATTCGTCATGATATCTTCCTTCCAGTCCATTGTACGTCCTGTTACCACCATCTGGTCAGGGCCTATATACACTGCACGCGTACATGCTTCTACAGGCTGTATACTCATCAAAGAGACGACAGCCAACACCAATGCAACTCCTGCTAATTTTTTCTTCATGTTCATTCTATTTAAATAATTAATCTTCTTATTTATAAATAACAAACGCGCCACGATTATTGCCTAAAAGAAAGAGGATTTTAATGAAAAAAAGGCATTTATTCAATGCAGGAAGAAATTTTGGGTTTTCAACGTATGAGGGTTACCATCACAGAGATCACTTCTTAGCGAAAAATATTAAATAAATTTAAGTGTTACTATTGCAGTCATTACTACTTTAGTTCGTCCAATAAATAAACATACAATTATCATGATAAAAGAGTACACCAAACAAACTATAATCATTTGCTTTCTATTACAAGGAATCGCATTATCAAGCAGAGCGCAAGAACAACAAGTGTGGCAACGATACTACGATAAATGTCGAAGAGAAGCAAGTATTATTGACACTCTCCCCTCCAAATTGGAAAAAGCCTTGCACTGGTCGCCAACAATAAATAAAGAACAAAAAGAGGTTATACGCTATATACTATGGAATATGGTTTATGTGGAAGGTGGTACAGCCAATCTCGGAGACAACAACAACTATCCCGTGGATGTAGCCTCTTTTTTCATCAACCGATATGAAGTTAGTCAGGATGAATGGTATGTCATTATGGGAGAAAATCCTTCTAACCAACACAGACGTAACTATCCGGTAGACCAAGTCAATTGGTTCAACGCTCAACGATTTACCCAAAAACTTTCTCAATTAAGCGGTCTACCCTTCCGTCTCCCCTTCGAAGCAGAATGGGAATATGCAGCACGTGGGGGACTAAAAACCAAGAATTTCATCTATGCCGGCAGCAATAATGCAGAACAGGTTGCCGCCTGGTTTAGAGAAAAATATTACAATACTTACGTATCCAAAGAAACAGGAACGAAGAAGCCCAACGAACTGGGACTTTATGACATGAGTGGAAACGTATATGAATGGTGTATGGACTGGTATGACAGAAAGGTTCCTTTTACCGGAAACATCGCTCCGGTTATAAGCGAAAAAGATACGCATAAAGTGTTGCGTGGAGGTAGTTATTATACCTTCGAGAAATATTGTAAAGTCACCAGCCGCTACGGAGTTAACCCGCAACGATGGGATATTGATTATGGATTACGGCTGGTAGTGTCACTGCCAGATTAAAAGTACACAATCTTTGTATAGTGCTTACTTCATTTTCTATTCATTAGTTTGTACTTTTCCTCTAGTTGTTGTAACGCCTGCTTAAGCTGAATCGCTTTTTCTTGAGATACACTGCCTCCCTCTTTTTCATACCACTCCAACTGCTGTTTAATGAGCCTACGGGTAGTTTGCAATGACTGTTGCAATGAATCACGTTGCGCCATTTTGTTACTAAATTGTTCCACAATACCCGATGCTTCATAGATGTGTATAGCACCATCAATGTCTCCCTTCTCTACCAATGCCATAGCTTGTCGCTCCATGGCCGACAGCTCGTCCTTGTTGATACGTGCAAACTTATCGGCATAGTAATCCAGCAACTTCATACGCTTATCATACTCCTGACTGAGTTGTGACATCTCTTGTTCAAAAGTAGCAATATCTGCCTGCTGCAACTCACGTGTCACACGGAGTTCCTGCAATTTGCGTTCATACTCCCGCTGATAGTAACTCTTGCCTATGTTGTAGAATTTGCGCCTGCTCTGCTCAATATACCCTTTCGGACAGAGTACTACTTTATAGAGTATATCTCCACTTGCCACCCATTGCTCTACCTCTTTGAGATTAACGATCTCCATACCCTGTTTGCTGATACGGATATCAAAAAGAAGGTCGCCCGATTCCATGTGAGGTAGTTTCAGTATAAAAGTACCCGCGCCATCAGTGAGAGTAGGCACACCACCTTGTACAACAACCTCTACTCCTGCTACAGGAGTAAAATCAGAGTTCATTTTCACAGCCACTCCTTTGAGTGTAACTTGAGCCTGAATACCAAGAACACATAGCCCACAAAAAACTGATGACAACAAATATTTTCTCATGACAACAACTGAATGAGTAGATTTAGTGTAGGTTGATAGTCTTGACCTATGCGATCCTTCATCTGTTTACTGTAAAGCAATAAAACCGGAGCATAAAACTCTTCACTTTTATACAACTTACGAGTTTTGAGATGAGCCACCAGTTCTTTACCCGCTTGGACATCGGTATGTAAAACATGAAGTGCTAGTATGAAGGCCTGCTGAATGATCCCCTGACGGGCTGTTCCCATCTGTCGCATGGTTTGCTCTGCTTTATAAAAATCATTATCTAGCAGTAATGTCGACACCCAGTCATACATATAGGTATAACATTGCACTTTTGAGTTTGCATGATATTCATAAAATAAAGAGATAGTACTTTCATATATATCGAGAGCCTTCTGATAGTGGTGAGTGAAGTAAGCCAAATCTCCGCATTTGTTCAGGAACTGTATTTGCATATAAACGCCTCGAATAGGAGATTCCTCGGTCAAATTATTCATAACATCAGCTAATTTGGCAGTAATCTCTGAAGCCTGTTTGTATTGTTTATTCTGCATAGCATAGTAGAGGCATACAAAATAGTAGTCTGCCATCAGTTCGTGGTACATGAAGAGACTGGAGCGGCGCGCATCCTCTGCCTCGGTCATGAAACGATCAAAATAGGGCTTTGCCTCCTGTTTAGTGTGTATACATAGCACAGCCTGGGCCAATAGCGCACGGGCACGTCCGACAGCAGCATCTTGAGGTGGCATCTGATTCATGAGTTGAGAGATACGATTAGCTTCGTTCCACTGCCCCAGCATCATATAGGCCATCATTTGAATATACTTTAGCTGTGCAAAACTGTCGTTATCTCCCTCCCTTTTCTTCAATTCAGTTTCTATGGCAGGAGCATCTGCTACGACTTCCTGTGCCCGATGACCTGTGAGATTAAGCGACAGACGATTGAGTTTATTATAAGCCAACATACGGACATGTCCGTGCTGGGTAGCACACTTATCACTAAGATCATAAAAATAAAGAGCTGTATCTACATGCCCAGTATTGAAAAAAAGTGCTCCTAAAAAGGCATAACAAGCATTGACCTGCGAATAAACAGCCTTGTTGTCCTGACATGCTTTCAGGGTCTCAATAATCTCTTCACTATATTTCAAGATTTCATAACGCCCCAAATTGTAGGCGGCGTTGAGCGCTGTGAACCATATATTTATAGCATATTCTGACGCCTCGGTCTTCAGGAAAGGATGAATCTTTTCGATAGCATCGTATGCCTCATTATGCTGTTGGGTGTAATAGTAGCATTGATAGAGATTGTAATAGAGGTTATAATAAAGTTCGCGTTGTGTACTCTGCTCCTCGTCGGGGAGAGTGTTGAAAATAGCCAAGCCTTCTTCATCAGCATCCACCGCTTCGACATAGCGATCCAGCTCATAATAGGCAGCAGCTAACAACTGATAGATAGTAATACGCTCTATTTTATATTGAGAAGGATTGTTACGATACAATTTCTCTATGATCTCATCAGCTTTCAGATAGGCAGCTAACATCTCGTCATATTTCTTTTTATAATTGGCATTGTTTCCTTTCGCCACCCAATACTCTACCTGCGTATCAGCTTTAGCATCAGTCATATTAAGTTTAGCAATGTCCGCCTGGGCTTGTTCCAGCCCTTTCTTGTCGCCCATCACCCCATAGATAGTAGTCATGTTTTGATAACAGACCATAAGCTTAGATTCGTAGTCTGGTGCCTGTGTGGGACCTAAAGCTAATAGTATCTTCACAGCCTCTTTGAGCGAATTGAGCGCTATTCGGCAACCTTTCAATTTTGTTTCGGGAGTACCCTTACGTACCATTTTAAAGAGTACAGTCGATAAGTTGATATCAAGGTTTACAGTAAGTTCGGCTGTAGCCAGTATGTTCCGCGGTAACTTTTCGAGCAATTGTTGTGCTTTGTCAAAGTAGCCGATACTCTCATCCAAACGGTTCATATCATCATAGATAAGGCCTAGTTTCGTATACCAATCAGCCAAATCATAAGGTGTTTTGCTGTGCTCTATGGCTTTCTTGTAGTAAGTCTCTGCATCTGTAAAATTCCGTTGATGATAAGCAAAGTTTGCGTAATCGGCATTACGGTCCATGTGTGTGGGACTACTGTCAGCTATCTTCTTGAATAAATCTCCTGCCTTCCGGTAACTCTCCTCACCACCTTGTAACACCAATGTTTGTGCATAGCGTTCAACAGTGGGTATCATACTTTCGATATCTTCATCCCACTGTTTCTTTAAGCCAAGGTCATGAGCCAATCTTTTTTCCAATTGTAATCCTTCGTATAGTCCGATAGCCTCATCCAGCTTTCCCTGCGTCACTAGTTGTTGTGCCTGTTTTTCTATAGGTTCCAAATAGTCTGTATTGATAGCTACCAGCAAAGGTACATAACAGTCTAACATCTCTTGTGCAGTGTTCAGAGCCGCTTGTATCTCTTTCCGGCGTTGCATATAGCGGTCGCTATTCACTTTACCTTCCTCTTTGAGTTGTTTGAGTTGAGCCATGGCACTGGTATACTTAGCCTTCGCATTGGTTTTACCTATCTGGTAGAATTGCTCAACTCTAGCCGTATACTCCTCTTTAGCACACATATCTACCCGATAGTTTTTGGTAGGTGCATATACCCATTGGTTCACCATATATTGATTAACCACCACCCAGTCACGATAGGCTATCTGTTGTATAAGTAGCCGCTGTCCCTCTATATGATTGGGTAGTTGTACCTCAAAACAGCCCCGCGCATCACTGGTAGTGGGTGTAGCCCCCTCTATCACTATATTTACTTGCGGCAAGGCTTTTTTACCAGAATTTTGTATCATTACAGTGCCGCGTTGGCTCTGTGCACGTATAACCCAAAAAGTAGCTGCACATAGCGCAACTGTAAGTAGGAGTTTTTTCATGAGTACACTGTTGTTTGAAGGTTATACTATTTTTTGCGCAAGGCTATGCGCATCTGCTCGGTAGGCGACGGAGCTACCCCATTATAATCCCAGATTTCGAAACCTGCTTTCATCACTGTGAGACGATAGCTAGTGGCTTGCTGCGATAATGGTACCTCTATCAAGAAGGAGCCATCGGCCCCAGTTTGTGCAGAATAGCCCAGCACTTGTACACGAGCATCAGCCACGGGTTGTCGTTCTTCGTCGGTCACAACACCTTGTAGCACACCAGCATCATTATTACGACAGATGCTTAGAAAACAAGTATTGGTGTAACTTAGTGTAGTATCTACAGGCATATACCCCTTAGCTTTGAAACTTAGCGTGAAGTCGTCGAGCCAAGCATACTTGCGGTTGATGCCTTCAAATTCCACCACCTCTTGCAACGTAGCCAGTTCACGGGTTTCCACTACATCGGCATACTTCAGTGTGAGCGTAGCTCCCCGAAAGGGCAGTGTGGTAGATATATTCTCCTTCAGTTCGACCCTAAACGTCACAGGTTGCCATAACTGATAGGCCAGCAAGAAGAAAGCCACTATCACCACAGGCAGCAAACAAAGCAGTACAAAACGTCTAGTACGCGGTAAGTCTACAGGATTGGGACGTATGAAACCTTCATTTTCCAGTTGCGTTAACTGATAGTCAAAGTGATGAAACAGCTCATTGTAGTCGGCATAAGTATCACAGAAGTGTCCATATTCTTGCTCACTGTATTGTTTTAGTTTCTCCAGTAGTGCCGCGCCATGCTCGTCGCGTTTAGCATAAATGTAAATTTTTGGACGTTTACCACCACTCGCTTTCACTTGTTCAAAAGCGACTTGCAGTTCGCGTAGCGTATATTGCCCCAAACGAGTATGGAAAAGAAAAATCACAATATCACATTGGCGAATGTAATCATCGTATCTATTCTGCAGATGCTCCTCAGAAAGGTAGCTGGGAAAATCACGCCAGGTACGCTGTTCGAAGCAGATGGCACGTTTCCTATATCCCTTATTCTTCTGCGAAAAGTAGAGGTCCATCTGCAATTTATCTTCATCAAGTTCTGCCGACGAAGCAATAAAGACTTTCACGTTTTTCATGTATCTAAATGTTGTGCCGTTATATACGAATGTTATATGGATCTATTGATCGGCCAATCTATAAAGTTCATATCCTCCCAATGCCAATATGTAGGGCAAATTATAAATAACATCAGCATCCTTCTCTACCTCCTCGGGATGCCTTTGTAGTAGTTCGCTGAAAGGCATAATAAGAGGATGTAGCAAAAACACCTTATCCTTCACCTTAGCACGTTTCCAGCCGGCCACCGTACGCTCGGCATTCCATCGGTACTTCTCCATGCGCACTAACAGATACAAAACTTGGGCTGGCAGTTCTTCATTGAACATAGATTTGGATATGTGTGTCGGTGAGCAGTTACTCCGTCTGATGCCATAGCCCAGTGTGCGACAAAATACACTATAGGCATCTAGTTGATAGCGGTTAGCCCAGCGCAGCGGCTCGCTTAATTTATTCCATAGATATTGCGCCTGGTGGTTCATCAAAATAAAGTCGGCAGAGTGGTTGCCATAGGATTCATACATTTTCTTCAATACCTCTTTTTGTTTGAGGCTTTCATCAGCATAACAACAATCGTATAAGTAGTTCACATACAAAGCCAGTTTGTCTTGTAAGATGTTTTTCTTTATTCCCCTGTCTACCATGCCAAACACTTTGACATAGCGATAACGTCCCTTCTCATCGTCCACCATTGACGACAAATCATTATTAAATTCCTGACGGATAAGCACACGACACTGATATTGATAAACTTCATGCGGCAAGTTTAGTCCTAATGAAAGGCTCAAATCGGGATCATGCACACAAATAGCCACTGTAAGCATACAATGCTTATTTTGTGCCCACTGCTGCAGGCGGGTACGCATAGCGGTACTACAAATGTCGTCATGGCAATATTCCACCTCAATATCATCTATTTGATTCTCTATATAGGGAAATTGAGCTTTGAAGTAGTCTTCCTGTGCCTCCATCTCGCGATCTACTAAAGTGATGCGGGTACGTATACGTTCATCTGCAGGCAGGCGGTCATCATAATTGGCATAATGGCAGATACGTAGTGCTTCGAGTAGCAACGAGCGTCCCACTCGGTTGAATCCCACAATAACCAAATGCACATAGTCTTGACTGGTAGCGCTCCAACTTCCATCAGGTTGTTGCGTTATGCTTATGGGACGATAATCCAGCGGATCATAACGCCTTTCACAATCGGCTGCATAAAGGCTCCATAGCTGCCGGGCCAAGTTTTCGTGGAGATTAAAGGGGCGAAAGAAAATATTAGGCTTGCCTTCTATACAAAAGACTTCGGGCGGCAGATTCATTTTCTGTATGTTGGAATATGAAGGGATGCTGTCGAACTGTACATACACAGGCATCATCTTGCCATCAGAACATTTACCACGCAGAGCACTCACCAAATGCACAATAGCGATATTTTTAGCATCGCGCCCGTAACGTTCTTCATCACCCAACACATACACTTCAATAGCACTCTCTATGTTCAACCGCTGGAGTTCCTCAATCGACTCAATGTTGCCAAAGTAAACAAGCACTTGTCTCTCTATCTCGATGGGTAGGGCCGACTGTATACGATGGCGCACTGTCGCCGCCTCTATACCGCTCATCAGCAAGATGCGTGCTGAAGGACATTCGTCATACAGTTCGCGTATCATATTGATAGACAATTCATTGAATCCTATTAGCACATAATGATTTTTTATATTACGGTAGGTCATTCGCCCTGTGTATACCACCCCCACACGCCGCTCTATAATATTAGAGATGGTAGAGATGAGCACACCGCCCAGTAAAACGGATCCCGAAATGCTGATAAGTCCCACTAATATCCTGTTAGGCCAGGCAGTCTCTTCTATTTGGTTACCGGGATCGACAAAGTTATTGTACACCACCCAAAGTCTTTCTCCCCATTCCTCGTGTCCATGCAGTTGGATGGAAAAGAGCATCGCGATAATAAAAAAGATAGTCAGCACCGTAGCAATGGTAACGAGTAGCAAGGTGAGCTGTGACTTGATACCTCCCGAAATGGTGCGATCCATGTACTCTTGTGAGAATATCTTCTTGTAGTAGTTAATAAAGCGGTTCATCTGAATAATTTATTGATAGTCGTATTTTATAAGTAGAACATTTAGAGTTGTGTACAAATATAGTGTTTTTTAATAAACTATGTAGTTTTTCACATAACTATTTTCTACAATGCACTTTACCTTGTTATTGTGAGGCATATAATATGAAATTAGGTAAGATACACTATTTCTATGCAGGTAATGTCTCTATTATTTAAAGTTTTTCAGTGCATAGATTTAAGATTTTCAGTGCAGGAATTTATTATCTTTTATGCACTCGGGTAGTTGTCCCATTACAATGGGACAATAGTCACCTTATAGAATGACTAATGTCACTTTATAAGGTGACAGGGCAGACGCATTATATTTTTTACTATATTCTCGTTTGTAATTTCCTTACTATATTGTTGGTTATTAACATATTATCATTTGCTAATGTCGATTATTTTCCTTATCTTTATAAGATATATTAAAACATAAACTAACATGAAAATTGGCATAATTGACCTTTGTAAACAAATAGAAGATCCTAGGATGAACCGCAAAAAAGTAACATAAAATAGGAAACTATTATCTATATATCCATTGCTGCTGTAATCTGTGGCGCTCAATCCTGGAATGAGATTGAGGAATTTGGCAATGCGAAAATTGCTTTTTTCTAAAAGTACGCATACCTGTCTGGAGTTCA
>NZ_GG774954.1:330023-368460 GCF_000162555.1 Bacteroides sp. 3_1_23 | reverse complement strand
GAGACAAGAACATGTACTGTAGTCAGTTATGGATCTATTATGGAGAAAATGTTTAAGAAGAAACTTGTGGGGTTGAAGTCTATTGTAGGGATAAAGTCGGAGAGAACAATAGTAGCAACAGGAGAATATACTCAAGAGGTCAGATACTATGTAACTTCACTTGATAATACCAAACCGGAGGAGATTGCATCTGCCATCAGGCAGCATTGGTCTATTGAAAATAATCTTCATTGGCAACTGGATGTTACCTTTCGAGAAGACTACAGTAAAAAGGTGAAAAATGCAGCCAGAAACTTTTCGGTGGCAACAAAGATGGCACTTACCATACTAAAGAATGAAAAAACAACAAAAGGAAGCATGAATCTGAAAAGACTAAAAGCCGGATGGGATGAAAAATATTTGTCACAACTTTTACAGGAAAATAATTTTTAATGCGTCTGCCCTGTATAAGGTGATATTTGTCATTCTATAAGGTGACTATCTATCTCCGAAAGAATAAAAATCACTAAAGATACAAAATTAATCAGTGAAAAGCAATAGTGAGGCAGGAAATATAACCATACTGCCAATGGATTTAATTTATTCCAATACAGATTAGAAATTCTTCCGGAAAGTACATCCATTTCTCCATTCCGAACACCCGTAAGCAGTCTTCCCCTTAATGATAGTTCCTTTACCACAAAGTGGACAGGGTTGGCCAACAAAAGCATCTACCCCACCTGTTGCAGAAGGAGTTGAAGCAATTGTAGCCACCGGAGCCGGAGAACCGGGCAAATCAGCCTTCACTTCGTTCGTCGTTTTTTCCGCTTTTGGTTTCTTTTCTTTCGGTGTACTTGGTTTTCGTTCACGCTTTTTAGGCTCTTTCTTTGCTTTCTCTTCGGCTTTTGCAGCTACTGCATCCTGAATAGTAATACGTCGATTCGTATTATCAGAAAGTACGCTCATCACGATTTCCGAAACCATCTGTTTCAGTTCTTCGAGAAACTGGCGGGCAT
Source organism: Bacteroides sp. 3_1_23 (assembly GCF_000162555.1). NCBI lineage: Bacteria > Pseudomonadati > Bacteroidota > Bacteroidia > Bacteroidales > Bacteroidaceae > Bacteroides > Bacteroides sp. 3_1_23. Next base: position 367,465 of record NZ_GG774954.1, on the reverse strand, counting down.
CGTATGTCTTCTTTTCAATTTCGCGAAGCTTCTTTTCCCAAATACCTGTCAGTTCCGCCGATTTCAATAATTCTTCGTGAATGAGCTGCACCAACTCCACTCCTGTCGGGGTGGCAATCAGGTTCTTTCTCTCCTTACGGATATAATTTCGTTTGAACAGTGTTTCAATGATGGCAGCACGGGTAGACGGCCGGCCGATACCATTCTCCTTCAAGGCATCACGAAGTTCATCATTATCCACCAGTTTTCCGGCTGTTTCCATTGCACGGAGCAGTGTTGCTTCGGTATAAGGTCTGGGCGGCTGTGTCCATTTCTCGTTCAAGTCGGGAATATGAGGACCACTTTCGCCCTTCACAAAAGCAGGAAGTACATTTTCATCCTCTTCTTCTTTTTCTTCGGTAGAGTCTTTTACTTCCTTGGCAAACACGACACGCCATCCCGGTTCCAGGATTTGTTTTCCGGTCACCCGGAATTCTATCTTATCCACTTCTCCCATGACGGTAGTAGTAGAAATCTTACAGTCCGGATAGAATACGGCTATAAAACGACGGGCTATCAAGTCATAGACACGACGTTCCATATCCGTCAGGTTTTGAGCATAGACTCCGGTGGGGATAATGGCGTGGTGATCCGTCACTTTCGAGTTGTCAAATACCTTTTTCGATTTAGGAAGTGTAGTGCCGGCTAACGGAGCTGTCAAGACTTCGTAATCACGGAGTCCTTTCAGGATAGCAGGACATTTCGGGTAAATATCGTCACTCAAGAAAGTAGTATCAACACGCGGATAGGTAGCTACCTTCTTCTCATAAAGAGACTGAATCAGTTTCAGCGTTTCATCAGCCGAATAAGCGAATTTCTTATTACATTCTACCTGAAGAGAAGTCAAGTCGAACAAACGTGGGGCGAACTCTCTCCCATCTTTCTTGCCAACACTAGTGACTACAAACGGAAGATCCTTTATGCGTTCTACCAATGCCTCGCCTTCTTCCCGGTTAGCGATAGGGTCGATACCCGGATTATCTATTTTCTTTTTTCCACCGTTCTTTTCTTCTTCCGCAGCAATTTCTTCATCACTTTTGCGGATAAGTGCGGAAAAAGTGGTATCCCGATAGTTGGTTTTCAGTTCCCAGTATTGCTTGGGTTCGAAATTGGCTATTTCCAACTGACGGTTGACAATCAGTGCCAGAGTCGGTGTCTGTACACGACCGATAGAGAGTACCTGTTTATTTTGACCGTATTTAATGGTGTAAAGACGGGTGGCGTTCATTCCTAATAGCCAGTCACCCATCGCACGAGAAAGTCCGGCTTCATAGAGTGACTGAAAATCTGTCTGATCTTTCAGCTTCGCAAACCCTTCCCGGATAGCTTCTTCTGTCAATGAAGAAATCCACAGACGTTTCACCGGACAGCGTGCACCTGCTTTCTGCATCACCCAACGCTGAATCAATTCTCCCTCTTGCCCGGCATCACCGCAGTTGATGATTTCATCTGCGTTCTGCATCAGTCCCTCGATAATGTGGAATTGTTTTTCGTAGGTAGGATTCTCTATCAACTTGATGCCGAAACGTGGAGGAATCATTGGCAGGCTACCTAAATTCCATGATTTCCAGTTAGGCGTGTATTCATGCGGCTCTTTCAGGGTACAAAGATGCCCGAATGTCCAGGTCACCTGGTATCCGTTTCCTTCTATATATCCTTCTTTTCTGGTATGAGCGCCGAGTACTTCGGCTATATCGCGTGCTACTGATGGCTTTTCGGCTATGCAAACTATCATTTTTTCTCTTCTTGTTTTTACACTAACAGCTTACAAAGTTACACGATTATTTCTCATTGACCGCATGAAGAGAGAAAAAAGTCCATAAAGGCATAGATCGGAGAAAGAATGATAACTTCAACTGAATAGTTTTCAAGATGTACCGCTTTCTCCTTTTTTATACCACTCCATTTGATGTTTGATAAGCTATATAATGAAGCTGCACAGTTCTACACACGATATGTGCATAGCTCTGTGCAGCCTCTCTATAACGTTTCTATTTTAAACCGGAGAAATCACAAAAAAGAGGATAATGTGTAGAAGCAACGGTCACATCTACTCCCGACAGACTTTCTATCACATCAGCCTGTGTCACATTTACGTTGTGACTCTTCAAAGACACGATAAAGTCAAGGCGACGTTTCTTACCACTGACTTCGGTAGACTTATCGGCACTAAGAAGATTCCAGTTACTCTTCACCATTTGGAAAAATTCGCTTTCCAAGTCGCCCTCATTGAAGTATCCTAACAAGAATGCAGGTTTATTATAGGCAGACAGTTTCGTTTCTAACGTTTGAAGGGCCTCTATACGCTTTGCCATATCCGTATCGAAGTTGGTACTGGCTACTACAAACTTTTCATATTCCACTACCATGGCTGCACGCATCTCGCTCTTTCCCGCCATTTGGTATCTGTCTACACTTACAGGTTCTTCTTTTGTCAGTATACCAACACCGAATTCACCGCCTTTATAATCAATGGCTTTAGCAAAGTAATCATGCATATTTGCTTTCTGTGCCAGTACGTTCAACTGGTCGATACCTTCCGAACGTTCCGTCTCCTTATCCAGTCCCTGCAAGCAGACAATATCCGCATTCATTTTGGCGATAATACGTCCTGTCCGGTCGTAATCAATCACGCCATCTGTACCTTTACAATAGGTCAGGAAATAGTTACCTATGCGCAGGTCACCTTCTGCCTTCGGATATTCTCCAAGTCCGGTCGGCTTCTTAAAATCACAATAAAGTGGATAATGGTCGGAAGTTATTGCTACGTTGACACCATCCAGGTTGTATATTACATTCGATTTTACCACAATGGTAGGTGGAGTTTTCAAAGTAACGACAAAATCAATCCGTTTGGTAGCCTGTCCGGTAGGAAAAGTGTTTTCTGTAGAACTGACAACCTCCCATTCTTTCTTCAGTTCTGTAAAGAATGTGCCATTCATCAAGTCCTCATTAAAGTCACCAGCCATATAAACCACTTTATTATATGTTTTGGCAAGGTCTGTGAGCTGTTTTGCAGATTCAACTCTATTATTCTCTTCCAAAGCCAAGTGGGTGGAGATAACTACATAGTTCTCAAATTCGGCTATGGCAGCAGAACGGAGTTCGGCACCGGGAAGGGGATAAGTCTTCGTGCTGATCGGCGTCCCTTTGAACAAAAGGCCATTACCGTATTCACCACCCTGGTAAGCGATTGACTTACTAAAATAGTGATTCATGCCTGTTTTATCCGCCAAGGTTTTCAGTTGGTCGACTTTATTACTGCGGGTAGTCATGTAGTCCACTTCCTGCAGGCAAACGACATCGGGTTCCATTCCGTTGATAACAGCGGCTGTCCTGTCATAATTAATCACGTCATCGTTACCGGCACAATGCCTTATATTAAAGGTCAACACTCTAAGGTTCCCCTCCCCTTTCGGATAAGTATAGGAAACTTCCTGTTTACCGTAAGGTATCATATTATCAAATTTAGAGTTGTCCATGTCGTCGGCACAGGACAAGTTGGCAAACACGGTTGCCAAAAGACATATATAAGAAATCATATTTTTCATAAGAATTTATATTTCTGAATCTAATTAATTAAAGTTCAATCCGTCATTCCAACCGGGATTCTGTGTTATCACACCATTGGACAAAGTACGTTCGCTGATAGGAACAGGGTACAAATAATCTCTGTCTTCATTCCATTTCTTGGTAATCAGACTATGACAGATGATATAACCACTTTCGCCATTCGACAAGCGAATCTGCTCGCCGATCTCTAAATATAAAGGTACATTTCCGGCAGGTTTTGTTCCTACGTAGAAACAGACATCATCCGTACCGTCTTTATCTAAATCGTAAGTTCCGGGCCCGGGAACATAGATTCCCAGCAGATCGTTCTCAAATAGTTTACCTTCTTTCCAACGCATGATGTCGTAATAACGGAAACCCTCCATTGCCAGTTCGATGGTTCGTTCGCGACGGATTTCAAGGATTACTCCCTGATTGGCTCCTTTCACATTCGGATAACCTGTGGCGGCACTCATCAAATACGGGTCGGGTTTTGAATTTGCCAGTTCCATATCCAGGTTAGTCATTCCTACCCTGTCTCTAAGTAATTTAATAGATTTATTGATGTCGGCTTGCTTCAAAGTGCCTAGTTCGGCTTTTGCTTCTGCAAAATTCAGATACACCTCTGCCGTGCGGAACAGGGGAATATCGTTGCACGATTTATTATATTCATCGTAGTTAGCCGTCATCGAATATTTTATCAGGTGATATCCGGTCATAGTATAAGCCAGGTTCGGGGCTTCTTTCTTTGTACTTCCGATTCTCGTATATCCAGGGGTACGAATGGTTTGTGCCAGTCGTGGATCCCGATTCTGACATTCCTGATCGAATGTCATCGTTTCATAACCGGCTTTATCCGTGAAACGGCTTCCGTCCGCCATCAGATAAGAATTCACAATCTTCTTGTTCATTCCCGGACGTCCCATTGTGGTGGAGTTCTCATAATTCTGCACATTATGAAGCACAGAAAGAGAAGCTTCATAGTCACGCCCGAAAATCACTTCATCCGCTTGTAGATTTATGGAAGCGAATAAATCCCTGTAAGGTGTGCTGCCCGATTTATAGAGTGTATATCCGCTTTCGTTCATAAAGGTTTCAGAAGCCGAGACACAAGCATTCAGGTATTTTTCATAATCCTCCAGTCCATGATATTTACGGAAAGTACCCTCAAACAGGCAGACACGGGATTTCAGAGCCAATGCCGTCCACCGGGTCAGTACATACGCATTCTTCGTTTTCGGAAGATTGGCTATCGCAAAATCCAGGTCCTCCAGCATTTTCTGCATGACAAATTCACGTGAGTCCCGGGCTTTATACAATTCGGGATCATCCGAGTCGAGTGCTTTGTCATACCAGGGAATATCGCCATATCTCTTCACCTTCTCAAAGTAGAAATAAGCTCTGAAAAAACGGGCAACACCATCGTAACGGTTACGGGCATTCACTTCCGTGCAGTTATGGGAATACTGCAGATAGAAATTAATATCGCGAAGTGCCGTAAAATTCCAACCGTTTCCTTCATCGGGTATGATGCGCTGTCCGGACATTTCGAGCATCAAGTCGGACTTGACAATCAAATCGGACGACTCGGAATAAATATCGACAGCGGACGGAACCAGATTGTTATAAAACTGATTCGTAAATAATCGCAACTCATCTTCAGTCTTGAAATATACATCCGGATACAGGCGGTCTTTGGGTGTCTTATCCAACCAATCGTCGCAAGATACGAAAGATACCGCCAACGCGAACAACCAAGATACTATATAAACAAGTTTCATAATTCAAATATTAGTTAGTTTAAAAAGTTACGTTCACTCCAAAAGAATAGGTCTTTGACCAGGGATACAACTTTGCGTTACCATTTGCCGATTGGATGGAATTTTCTGCCGACGCTTGTTCCGGATCAATGTAGTCGCTCTTTAGTGGAGAGAAGGTAAACAGATTCTCACCACTGAAATAGATATGCAGGCGTTCTATCTTTACCTTCTTCGTCCATACGGCGGGAATCGTATAGCCTACTGTGATATTCTTCACTCTGCAATAAGCCAGATTCTGCAAATAACGGTCGTTCACCACTCCCAAAGAACGGTTATTGCCGAGGGCAAGATACCCTATCGGACGTGGGAAATAAGCATCGGGATTTTCCGGGCTCCATACCTGGCTCAAGAAATCGCGTGGAATGAACGATGAATACGGACGAGCGTATGGTCCCCAAAAGAATACAGAATTAGTACCCGGATACCAGTCTTGATGTCCTACTCCCTGAAGATAGATGGAGAAGTCGAATCCATACCAGTCGAAACCACCTTGAATACTGTATGTATAGCGCGGCAATGAGTTTCCGATTATTTTGCGGTCGCCCGGATCATCTGCCGTGTTCGAACCGGAAGATATTGTATGGTCGCCGTCCAAATCAACAAATTTCATATCACCGGCGTGAAGTCCCGGATTCACCTGCGCTGTATTGATAACGAAGTTGACTGCTGTTTGGTCGACGTTATAGTTTGCCGCTTCTTCGTCTGTCCTGAAAAGTCCGTCTACTACATATCCCCAGATATCTCCCAATTTCTGACCTACATAATAATCACTCAATATCTTGGAAGGATTATCGAATTTGGTTATTTCCGATGTATTATCTGCCAAGCCTACGGACAGGTTATAACGGAAAGGTTTGTTTGCCAGTTTGAAAGCATCATTCCAAGTCAGCATCAATTCCCAGCCTTTGGTACGCAAGTTGGCTGCATTTTGCTTGGGCTCGTTGGCTCCATAAGCACCGGGAAGCTTTTTGCCGGAAGTTTGCATACCTTTAGTATCACGAACATAGGCATCGGCAGTCAGGTTCAGGCGGTTGTTCAGGAATCCGAGATCCAGTCCTACGTTCCAAGTCGAAACGGTTTCCCAGGTCAGGTCGGCGGAATTCGGGTCGGAGACACTTGCATAAGAGCCTTTCTTCTGATCGCCAAAGATATAATTCATTGTACCGTTGGTATTAATGGTTTGGATATAATCGTAATATCCTACCTGCTGATTTCCTAACGAACCGTATGAGAGACGCAATTTCACATTATCAATATTCTTCTTTAAATTCCCGAAAAACGGTTCTTCACTGATTCTCCATCCTACGGAAGCCGAGGGGAAGAAACCGAAACGGTGTCCGCTTCTGAAACGTGAACTTCCGTCATAACGTCCGCTTGTCTCAAATAGGTAACGACCTCCTTTATAGGAGTAATTAAGACGATAAAATGCTCCCAAAAGCGCATATTCATTCTGTCCACCGGACATAGTCATCGCATCTCCGACTGCCAGATTTAAGTCATTCAAGTCATCGGAGAGCAAACCCTGACGGGAGACTTTGATATCTTTCAGACGCTTGGTTTCATAATTGTAACCTGCCATGATTTTTATCTGATGGTCGGCAATATCCAGCATATAATCACCATAAACATTGAAAGCCTGATACCAATGATTGGTCTGTGTTTCCTTCAACTGATTCACACCGCTTCCGGTAGTCAGATAGGATATCTCACCCGGATATTTGGAATATGGTACATTTACTGTTCTGTTCATGGTCTGATAGTTATAGTGCAGGTAGCTGTAGTTTGCACGGACATTCAGGTTCTTCATTACATTGAAACTTGCTTCGAAAGTCGTGGAAAACTCATACCGCTGGTCTTCATTCTTATGTTTTCCATAAGCAAGGATAGCTCCCATGCCATCCAAAACAGCAGAATTGCTCAACGAAGTCAGATACACCGCACTGCCATCCGGATTAATGGGTACAAAGCTCGCCAGTGCATGATTCACCGCAGTATTGAAGTTGTTATTAATACCCGATAATCCCGGATAAGAGTAACTATTATAATGGTACTTCGTGTTATTGCTGATTGTCAGTCGTGGAGTGATCTTTGCCGAGATTTTACTTCTGAAATTATACACCTTGTATTTATCAGGATTCTGTCTGAAGATACCCGTTTGGTCAACTGTATTTCCTGATAAATAATAGTTCAACTTTTCATTTCCCCCACTGACACTGATATTGTGCTCCCACATCGGTCTGTTTCTACGATAAAGATAATTATACCAGTCGAAGTTACCGTAATAGACGTATGTATCTCTTCCGTCACGTTGGTCGGTAACTACCCAGGGACGTTCGGGATTCTCCGTTTTATCATTCCGGCGCAACCAAAGCTGGCGGTAGTCTTCTTCCGTATAGTTGGTATAAGGCTTTCCGTTATAATTGGTATAAAACAAGTCGTTGATGCCTGCCGAATAATATCCCCTGGTTTCAAAATCAGTAGAAGTCGTCTGATTGCTCCATGAATATCTTCCATCATACGAAACGGTAGTCTTGCGGGCGGAGCCTTCCTTGGTAGTCACGAGGATAACACCATAAGAAGCACGAGCCCCGTAAATAGCGGCCGAAGATGCATCTTTTAATACGGAAATAGAAGCGATGTCATTCGGATTCAAGCGGTCGATATCCCCTTCTATTCCGTCAATCAGCACTAATGGCGATGCATTGCCACTGATAGAATTCACACCACGGATATTGATAGTTGCCGAAGCTCCCGGATACCCAGACCCAAAAGTTACATTCATATTGGGCACAGTCCCTTGCAACATCTGTGAGGCTCTCGGCACGGGTCTATCTTCCATCGCTTTACTGTCTACTACTGCAACAGCTCCCGTCAGGTTTATTTTCTTTTGAGTACCGTAGCCTACCACCACCACTTCTTCCAGCGTAGCCGTATCCTCCCGGAGTATTACTCTCGAAGATTTCTGCAAGTCGGAGACTTTAATTTCTTTCTTCTCAAATCCAATATAGGACACAACGACTAGGGCATTGGCCGGAACCGAGGATAATGTAAATTCACCATCCAAATTCGTGATCGTTCCCATAGACTGTCCCATCACCTGTACACTGGCACCGATTACCGGGTCACCGTTCACATCGACCACTTTCCCCGTAACCCGATGTAAAGGCTGCGATGGGACGGCAGTAGTATTACGTTCTGTTTTCTTTGTGATGATAATCATCCGGTTTTGTAGTTTATACTCTACATCCTTATCCAAAACAGTAGCAAGCACATTATTAACAGTTGCCTGCTGAAAGGAAGCCGTTATCTTCTTGTTCTCATTAACCTCGTCCGTTTTATAGATAATAGAGTACTTCGTCTGCCGCTCAACTTCTTTCAATACCGCCTTCAGCGGCTCATTTTTAAAGACCTTTGTAACTGTCTGCGCCCGTAGTGACTGGACGCCCAAACACAACAGAATCAGGAGAAACAGTCTAAAAAATGAGTTTCTTCGGTCATTCATAATTTTATCAATTAAGTTGTTACAATTTAAAGTGATTTATATTTAAGGATATATATATATTCGATTGTAGTATTTCTCTGAATCGCTTCTATAAGATAAAACAACTCATCATTCATCTGCCCAACCCCTATAAAAGCAAAAAAGCAGATTATTTCTGCTTTTTTGTATCGACTGGCTTTATTTATTCAGACCACTGGAATATCGGATAACCGTTCGTTCCTTTTTTCCAAAGATTCGGATTCCAGGCTACGATGATATTCCCCAGTTCTTCCGCTGACTTCGCCACTCCGTGAAAAGTTGTTCCCGTGGCTGATGATTCGTCTGATGCGGTAATCGTTTTTTCATTCACTTTGAGTACAATACTTTCGCAGGCGTAACAATTCTCATAACTGCCTAATGAAGCAGAGACCCCAACAATGCGTCCTACGGTTGACGAAGCATCCACTCCGGTCAAGTTACTCCATGCTGCGCTGTTCTTGATAGCAATGTCACAACTTTTGTCAATTTGTCCCAAAATACCGCCTACGCCTCCTTTAGTTGCACTGACTGCTCCGTATGCATAGCAGTTCTCAATAAATCCGCCGACACCTACTTTCCGTCCGGCAATACCGCCTGCTTTTCCGCCACTTGCCGCCTGATCGCTGACCGTTGCATTTGAATAACAGTTCTTTATATAACTTTCCTGCCCATCATAGCTATTTGCCAATACACCGGCTATTCCACCTGCCGCACCAGAACCGATTACTTCGCCGGTCGTATAGCAGTTCACAATTCTTCCTGTCTTATTTCCGTTACCTTTATCTTTAAGTCCGAGATAACCGGTAATAATTCCAATCCCCTGCCGAGCAGATGATACAGAAGCATTCACAAAGCCCACATTACGACAATCACCGCACAATACTCCGAAGAAACTTGGATAATCACCGGCAGAACATTTGAAGTTTTTAATGACATGGCTGTCTCCGTCAAAATCTATTTCATAAGGAAAATCACCGGAACCATTCAACGACTGCCAGTCATCAATGCCTGCCATATCAATATCAGCACCTAACTGGAAATAAACTTTCATTCCCGATTTCAACACACTACGCATATTTCTGATCTGCGTAGCATTCATTATCATATAAGGTTTGCTGTCCGTTCCGTTTCCTTTCTCGAACAAACCGCCGGCACCGTCTTCGTCACCATCACTATTTCCGTCATCCGTTTCCGTTTTTTCGAACGGAACACGAGTGTATGAGTCCAAAGGATTAGGGTCAGAACACGAGATTGCAACAGATGCCATCATCAACAGCATCCCAAATCTGCCTATTTGAGTAATATTCATACTTGATTTCTTTACAATTAAACATTGAGTTCTTATCTTATATATATATCCTTTTCCTTATATTCTACTTTGATAGGTATGATTTCTTTCAGTGCATCCATTACATCTACGATTGTCTCTTTATTACGCAACGAAACACGGAACTTCATATCGCCCAATTTCTCCGACTCTAACTGAATATGCACATCGTACTGACGTGAAAGCTTCTTCACCATCTCTCCTAACGTAATGTCATCATATTCAATCCTGTCTTCCGCCCACGCCATTGCCTGACGTGCATTTACTTTCTTTCCTTTCAACTGTCTTGTTACCAAATCCAAAGAAATAGATTCTCCCGGAGACATCCGTATCTGATCTTCTTTATAATTCAACTCTACTGCTCCTTCCAGCAAGGTGGTTGTTATATACGAATCGTCTGAATAGGCAGATACATTAAATTTCGTACCTTTTACCACCACATCATATTCATGCGTCTTTACTGTAAATTGCTTTCCATTCTGTTTAGTCACCTCAAAATACCCCTCTCCTTCCAGCTCCACCACCCGGTCGGCTGTATTAAAATAATTCGAATATCTTAATACGGAACCTGCATTCAGCCATACAACTGTACCATCCGAAAGCTGTATCTTACTCTTATCCCCCAACGGAGCTTCGCAAACAAAAAAAGTCTTTGGCGTAAACAAGTAAATAGCCTGTTGAATACCCAACGTAGTACCGACAATCAATGCTATAACGGCAGCGATACGGGCTATCTTCCATATACCAGGTTTCGACTTTTTCAATAACGGGACAATCGCTTCCTGCGTATACATCTTATGCTTCAAAGCTTCCCATTCAGCATCTGTCTCCGAATCGGTATCCCGGTGATTCATCCATTCTCTCTCCCATTGACGGAACCTGCCATAGCCACCTTCCACCTGTTCGATATATTCGAACAGATTCTTTTCGTCAGCTCTTGATATGCGTCCTTCAAAATACTGAATAGACAATTCACGGATATTTTCTTCTTGCTTCATTATATTCACTTTCTATAAGATGTAACAACCCATATTTCTTTTACCCAACCTCTGAAACAAAAAAAGCAGAAAAAAACTTTCCTGCTTCTTATTCTTTATATAACCGAAGAGTGCATTGATTATTTCTGCTCCATCATCAGCCATGCCAATATCACTATATACAGATCCACCGGATAGCGTTCGCTGAAATGCCGGGAGAAATATTGCAAAGCCCTTGCTATATGCTTTTCGACTGCTGTGGTAGATATTTGTAGTTTTTCTGCGATTTCTCTGTTCTTCAATCCCCTGAAACGGCTTAACAAAAAAATCTCACGCGACCTATCCGGTAACTGATTAAGCACAAGGGCAATCTGCTCCTGCAATTCCTTGTATAATAATTTATGTTCTGCATCCTGCATAAAGTCTGCATAGTAGAGTCTTTCTTCCCCATCCACCTTTGCCAGGTACTCCACCCGGTACTTTTCAACAATCGAGCGATGCTTCAGATAATTTAGACATCCATTGCGGACCATAGAAAAAAGAAGAGAAGTAAGTGAGAAGGCAGATAACATTTCGCGACGTTCCCAAAATCGTAAGAAACACTCTTGAATAATATCACGAACCGTTTCTTCATCTTCTATAAAACGAATAGCATACCCTCGCAAACGAGGATAATAACTCTTGAACAGAAACTCAAAAGCTGCATTATTGCCTCTTTTCAGCTCTCCCAATAATTGTTTATCATCCATGAAATCTACCATAGTTTAGAAATTTATGCGCAAAGGTACGGGTCAACAGTTAACAAAGTGATGACAATATTATGAATATTTTTTCAATAAATCAAATTTGAGGTACTTTTTTATAAAACGCCAAAAAGGAAGTTTTCAATAATAGGATACAAAAAAAGGGTCAGTAACTGACCCTTTTTTCTATTAATTCATGGTTTCCCACTTATTGCATATACAATCTGTCAATAAGAAAGTTTTCCTTATTCTTCATCCATTAGGATTTCCAGAATCTGACAAGCAGCTTTCGCTACCGGAGTACCCGGACCGAAGATAGCAGCTACACCTGCCTTATACAAGAAATCGTAATCTTGTGCAGGAATAACACCACCGGCAATCACTACAATGTCTTCGCGACCCAGTTTCTTCAGTTCTTCAATAATTTGCGGAACCAATGTCTTATGTCCGGCAGCCAGTGAAGAAACACCTACTACATGAACGTCGTTTTCAACAGCCTCGCGAGCAGCTTCCGCCGGAGTCTGGAACAACGGTCCCATATCCACATCGAAGCCACAGTCAGCATAACCGGTTGCTACGACTTTAGCACCACGGTCGTGACCGTCCTGTCCCATCTTTGCAACCATGATACGAGGTTGACGCCCCTCTTTCTTCGCGAACTTCTCGGCCAGTTCACAAGCACGTTTGAAGTCGCTATCGTTTTTACTTTCTGATGAATACACGCCTGATATCGTTCTAATTATTGCTTTATAACGTCCTACTATCTGTTCGCAAGCATAAGAAATCTCACCCAATGTTGCGCGAACACGAGCTGCTTCCACAGCCAATTCCAACAAGTTACCCTTGCCAGTCTTCACACATTCGGTAATTGCTGCCAATGCTTTGTCCACTTCAGCCTGATTACGTCCATCTTTCAAACGTTTCAGGTTTTCAATCTGTTCAAGACGAACGGCTGTATTATCAATTTCAAGAATATCAATCGGAGCTTCTTTTTCCAGACGATACTTGTTCACACCGACAATTGTCTGCTGACCACTGTCGATACGAGCCTGTGTACGTGCAGCAGCTTCTTCGATACGCATCTTTGGAATACCTGTTTCGATAGCTTTCGCCATACCACCCAGTTTTTCAATTTCCTGAATATGCTCCCAAGCCTTGTGTGCCAGTTCGTTCGTCAGAGATTCTACATAGTAAGAACCACCCCATGGGTCAACGTTCTTGCAGATGTAAGTTTCTTCCTGAATGTAAATCTGTGTATTACGTGCAATACGTGCAGAAAAATCTGTTGGAAGAGCAATAGCCTCATCCAATGCATTGGTATGCAAAGATTGAGTATGCCCCAAAGCTGCAGCCATAGCCTCAATACAGGTACGTCCTACGTTATTGAACGGATCCTGTTCGGTCAGTGACCAGCCGGAAGTCTGCGAGTGAGTACGCAACGCCAGTGATTTCGGGTTCTTCGGATTGAATTGTTTCACAATCTTTGCCCACAACATACGTGCAGCACGCATCTTGGCTATTTCCATAAAGTGATTGGTTCCAATCGCCCAGAAGAAAGACAGACGCGGTGCAAATGCATCAATATCAATGCCTGCTGCCGTTCCTGCACGAAGATATTCCAAACCATCGGCCAATGTATAAGCTAGCTCGATATCCGCGGTTGCGCCTGCTTCCTGCATGTGATAACCGGAGATAGAGATAGAGTTGAACTTAGGCATCTTCTGCGAAGTGTATTCGAAAATATCAGAAATAATCTTCATAGAGAATGCAGGCGGATAAATATAAGTATTACGCACCATGAATTCTTTCAGAATATCATTCTGGATAGTACCGGCCATTTCTTCGAGTTTAGCACCTTGTTCCAGACCGGCATTGATATAGAATGCCATAATCGGAAGTACAGCTCCATTCATTGTCATAGACACAGACATCTTATTCAATGGGATACCATCGAACAGCACTTTCATATTTTCCAATGAACAGATAGATACACCGGCTTTACCTACGTCACCCACTACACGTTCGTGATCGGGGTCATAACCGCGGTGAGTAGCCAAGTCGAATGCCACTGACAAACCTTTCTGACCGGCAGCCAAATTACGGCGATAAAATGCATTTGATTCTTCGGCGGTAGAAAATCCGGCATACTGGCGGATGGTCCAGGGACGAAGAGTGTACATTACTGAATACGGACCGCGCAGATAAGGAGGAAGTCCGGCAGCATAGCCAAGGTGTTCCATTCCTTCGAGGTCTTCTTTTGTATAAACAGGCTTCACTTCAATGTGTTCCGGTGTTTTCCAGTCAGCGGAGATACCGTTAGCCTTTTGCCATTCAGCACCATTAGTCGGCTGAAATGCGGCATATATATCGATGTTTTTAAAATCTTTTCTCATCTTACTTCAATAGTTTAGCGTTAAACTCTTTCAAGGTATCCAATACATTGACACGAACATGGATGAAGTTTTCGATACCTGCAGCTTTCAGGTCGTCCATACAAGCCGGAGCACCGGCAACGATAAACATAGCACGACCATTCAGTGCTTTGAAAGCAGGAATTGCATATTCAGCATATTCATCATCGCTGGAACAGATAACAACAATATCAGCTTTTGCAGCCATAGCTGCCTCTACTCCTGCTTCTACTGTCTCAAATCCCAGATTATCAATCACTTCATAACCGGCACAAGCCAGGAAGTTACAAGAATATTGAGCACGTGCCTGACGCATTGCCAAATTTCCGATGGTTAACATGAACGCTTTCGGACGTTTGCCTGATGCTTCTGTTTCGAGACGCAATGCTTCAAACTGACTGGCAGCACGATCGAACACCAGAGTATCCACCTCTTTTTCGCAAGTATGAGAGTCACCTCCGCAACAACACTTACCTTCAACAGGTTGCTTATTGCCAGCCTTTTCATTGAAGTTCGGGAATTGGTTGGTACCCAACAGCACTTCACGACGCTGTGCAACTGCTTTATGACGAGCTTTGTTGCTCTCATTCACAGCAGCCTGAACAGTTCCTGCTTTCAATGCCGCATAGAAGCCACCTGCTTCTTCTACAGCAAGGAAGAGTTCCCAAGCCTGTTTTGCAATAGCCACAGTCAGATTCTCGATATAATAAGAACCGGCAGCAGGGTCGATCACTTTATCAAAATGAGATTCTTCTTTCAGCAGCAGTTGTTGGTTACGAGCCAGGCGTTCTGAGAACTCGTCCGGAGTCTCATAAGTCTTATCAAACGGAGTTACCGTCATAGAGTCTACGCCTCCTAATGCAGCACTCATGGCTTCAGTCTGTGTACGAAGCAGATTTACATGTGCATCAAACAAAGTAAGATTGAAAGTAGAAGTTTCGGCATGAACCGCCATTTTTGCTGCGCAACGACATTCTCCGTTAGGACCTTTATTCTCGCAATCACGCACACATTCGGGATTGTAAGAAGCTACAATATTTGCCCAAAGCAAACGTGCCGCACGGAATTTCGCTATTTCAAGGAAATAATTGGAACTGATACCAAAATTAAATTTGATTTTCTTGGCTACTATGGCAGCAGGAATACCGGCATCAGTCAATTGACCCATATATTCATTTCCCCAAGCCAGAGCATAACCCAGTTCCTGAGAAATATAAGCGCCTGCATTATTCAATGATAAAGCGTTTACATTCAGCACACGATAGAAAGGAAGCGGCTGAATGGCTTCAATCAAAGATTTGGCTGTTTGTACCATATCACCTTTCTCCTTGCCACGAGTCAGCATCTTGTTGAAGAAATCATAGTTGATAGAACCTTTCAGTTTCTTCACATCATAATCTTTCTTCTGGAAATAAGCTACCAGCAGATTAGCCAACTCAACCACATGCCCCTGACAGGTTGAGAAATTCAGTTCAACACACTCTGCCTGAATATCACTTAACAGTGTTTCAATATATTCCGCATTAAGTTCTTTTGCTTTCACATGGAAAGAAAGTGAGTCAACACCCTTATTTAGGATATCCAGTGCTTTCGCATTGGCTTCTTTCGGACATTCTACTCTAATTTCCTGACGAACCAACCATGCATTGTTGTCTTTTTTAGTTCCTCTTAAATAAGGGAACTCTCCAGGAAGTGCATCAGTAGTTTTTAAATCCTCCAGATCTTCCATCCGGTAAAAAGGTTTCACTTTAAACCCTTCGTTTGTTTTCCAAACGAGCTTCTTCTCAAAATCAGCACCTTTTAAATCGGCTGTAACCTTCTCCATCCATTGTTCGGTGGAGGCAGGAGAAAAGTCTGAGAAGAGTTTTTCTTTTTTGTCTGCCATAGTTTATTTAAAATTAAAACAAGATTAATATTGTCTTTATTTTTATCTATCTCTTTCTAAATGTCAGTCGTTCGACCTGCAAATATAACCAATAAGTTAAAACGAATCTCTTTTTTAGGGAAAATTCGCACAGGACGCCCCGATTCGTCAAGTGCATACAATCTGCATAGAAATTCTTCATTTTTAGTTCTTCTTTTATTTGATTAGCTCCAATGTTATGAGTAATTTTGCACTCGTTTTTAGAAAAACATTATAAAAACTGCTATATTATGGATTGGTTACAAAGTTTATTATGGGACCCCAGCTCCGTAGCTCACATCGTGCTCCTCTACGCATTTGTAGTGGCTGCCGGCGTGTATCTTGGTAAGATAAAGATATTCGGAGTTTCTTTGGGCGTCACATTTGTTTTGTTTGCCGGCATCCTAATGGGACATTTCGGCTTCACAGCCGATACACACATCCTACATTTCATCCGTGAATTCGGATTGATCTTGTTCGTATTCTGTATCGGTCTTCAGGTGGGGCCATCTTTCTTCTCCTCTTTCAAAAAAGGAGGAATGACATTAAACCTGTTGGCTGTAGGCATCGTAGTGTTAAATATTGCTGTCGCACTGGGGCTTTATTACCTCTGGAACGGCCGGGTAGAACTGCCGATGATGGTAGGTATCCTTTACGGAGCAGTGACAAATACTCCGGGACTTGGTGCTGCCAATGAGGCTCTGAATCAGTTGCATTATACCGGTCCGCAGATTGCTCTCGGTTATGCATGTGCTTATCCCCTCGGTGTGGTAGGTATCATTGGTTCTATCATTGCCATCCGTTACATCTTCCGTGTCAATATGGCGAAAGAAGAAGAAAGCCTGAAAATCCAAAGTGGAGATTCACACCACAAACCTCACATGATGAGCCTGGAAGTTCGCAATGAATCAATTAGTGGAAAAACGCTGATTGAAATCAAGAATTTCCTGGGCCGTAAGTTCGTTTGCTCCCGAATTCGCCATGATGGTCATGTAAGTATTCCCGACCATGAAACAGTGTTTAATATAGGCGACCAGTTATTTATCGTCTGCTCGGAAGAAGACGCTCCTGCAATTGTAGTATTTATCGGAAAAGAAGTGGAGCTCGACTGGGAAAAACAAGACCTCCCAATGGTTTCCCGTCGTATTCTGGTTACCAAACCGGAAATCAATGGTAAAACATTAGGTTCTATGCACTTCCGTAGTATGTATGGGGTCAATGTCACTCGTATCAACCGTTCCGGTATGGACCTGTTTGCCGATCCGAATCTGATACTTCAGGTAGGTGACCGCGTTATGGTGGTAGGACAGCAAGATGCAGTAGAACGTGTTGCCGGTGTACTGGGTAATCAGTTGAAACGCTTGGATACACCGAACATTGTTACGATCTTCGTTGGTATCTTCTTAGGTATCCTTCTGGGTAGTCTTCCGATTGCATTCCCGGGTATGCCGACTCCTTTAAAATTAGGTTTGGCAGGCGGACCGCTGGTAGTGGCCATTCTTATCGGACGTTTCGGTCATAAGCTGCATTTAGTGACTTATACAACCATGAGTGCCAACCTGATGCTTCGTGAAATCGGTATCGTTCTCTTCCTTGCCAGTGTCGGTATAGATGCCGGTGCCAATTTCGTGCAAACGGTAGTCGAGGGAGACGGATTACTATACGTAGGTTCCGGTTTCCTTATCACCGTTATCCCGCTACTTATCATCGGCACCATCGCAAGATTATATTATAAGGTAAACTACTTCACCCTGATGGGATTGATAGCCGGTAGTAATACCGACCCACCGGCATTGGCTTATGCCAATCAAACAACCTCCGGAGATGCTCCGGCAGTGGGATACTCTACAGTTTATCCGTTATCAATGTTCCTCCGTATTCTAACGGGACAGATGATATTATTAGCAATGATGTAAATCAAGTTTAGCATATAAACAATAAAGCCGGCTATATCCAAATGGAATATGCCGGCTTTATTTATTTTTTCAATCTGCTTTTCTATCCTGTCATACAAGCTGCAGTTTCTTTACTACAAATTCTTCAATGAACCGCACTGTCTCTTCAATTCCCAAAGAAGAAGAATCGATGCACAAATGATAAGTAGCTGCTGCTCCCCACGTTTTATAGCTATAATAATTATAGTATTCCGAACGTCTCTTATCCGCTTTTTCGATCATTTCTTCTGCAGCTTCCGCATCAATATGATGCATGCCACACAACCGCGCTATGCGATCTTCTTTAGAGGCTGAAATAAAAACATTAGCGCAACGAGGATGCTCTCTCAGAATATAATCTGCGCAACGTCCTACAAAGACACAAGATCTTTCTGCTGCCAGATGACGGACCACATCACTCTGTACTTTGAACAAGGCATCATTGCTCAAGCAGTTGTTACATGGCATAGCTCCCTCACTGATAAAAGGGAAACGCATACCGAACAGTCCGCCAATAATACCCTGCGAGGCTTTTTCATCAGCCTTTTCAAAAAACTCCTTACACAATCCACTTTCCTCCGAAGCCAGATTAATCAGTTCCTTGTCGTAGAAGTTGATTCCCAAACGGGCTGCCAACTTCTCTCCTATTTCTTTTCCGCCGCTACCTAACTGACGGCCGATATTGATAACATAATTACCGCTCATAGTACATTTTGTTTTATGGTTCTGTAGCAAACATACGACTTTTTTCTAAAAATCACATCATCAAACGAAAGTTATATTTGAAAGTGACTATGAAATATCCTTTTATTTCCTGGTTACGGAACTCATAAAAACCATCAGAAGAAGTCGTACGGCCGAAACTTTTCCTCTTTCCGAGAATATCCGCCCAATAAGCAGACAGTTCCGCTTCTTTCTTTTTCAAGAACCGCCAGCTGGCACTTGCATTCCACAACATCTGGTCATCTTCGCCTTTACGGATATTCGTACCATTACGGAAAGAATAAGCCCCGTCAGTCCGTAATTGCAAGCCAAAAGGAAGATCAACGTACCCCTCAAGACGAAAACTATAATTACGCGTATAGGTATCGTTATCATTGATAGAATTAAGCGAATACTGATAATTCCAGGAAGTAGAGAAATCAATACCTCCCCAGGTGGGCTGATAAGATACATTCGCGTCACACCCCAATCCGGTATCACGTGTCGTACTTTTCTTCGGTTCGAGGCTCTTGTCTTCATTAATCATACTGACACGATTGCTATGATTACCGTTCATATCCAACCGCAAGGAAAAATGTCCCAGACGCTTCCACCAGTTGGCACTTCCATATACATTCCAGTTTCCGTTAATATTAATAGGAGATGTCTCACGTCCGCCGGTTTTTGCATCATATAGCACTACCTGCGTCACACTGTTCTGTTCCATCTGCCCGCCGATATTCGCAGATATACCTTTTTTTGAATGTTGAAAGCTCACACGGACACTATGAGAAAACATCTGTTTCAAATCCGGATTTCCCCGGGTGATATACAACGGATTACTGTTATCCGTCAGCGGCATTAAATCTGATAAGGAGGGTTGCCGGGTTCTACCGCTATAATTGAAAGTGATCCGGGCCTCTTTCTTTTTCCAATTCACCCATATCATAGGCTGAAAATCGATAGTATGCATGGTAGTGTCCGCATAGAGCTTTCCCATTTTCCGTTCAATGGCACGTTTTTGCGGAGTCATCCCTAATGAGGCATTAAACATCCAGGTATCATCAGAGTAATTAAGCCCCACATCCAGATTATGGCCATTCGTACGACTATGACTCCGATTACTCAAACTATCCACATACCCTGCTTCATAGTCGGGAGGCAGTTCACCAAAAACTTCCGACTTCGTCAGAGAAGATAATTCATACGTATCACGATTATCACGTTCATAGTTAGTATCCCAGTTATATGCTACCCGGAAATGCATCTTCTTACCAATAGGCTGGGCAAAGGTAATCCCGACTCTCCATGAATTATTTTTTTGAGGCGACTTCAAATACTGGTTACGAAAAAGCACCGAATCATTTCCCAATTTATCTTCAAGACGGAAATAAGTAGTTTTAGAAAGCGAAAAACTTTCATTATCTCCCCACGAATCCGAGTTCAGGATGTTCAATGCCAGCGTTGTACCTTTTTCATTCAGACGTCTCATAATACCCATCATCCAGCTATAACGGTTCGACTGATTCTCCGAACGCGACCGGTTCTCGCTACGATTCACTTTTATATCCCGGGGAATAGATTCAAAGTCATCAAACAAGCTCTCATGACTTATGCCGGGAGGAGCATCAAAAGATGCATTCTGGCTACTGTTTTCATTCCTATTAGGAGAGATTCCTAAATTACCGGTAAAATGTATACGTGTACGTTTATCTACTTCCCAGCTTCCCATGAAGTTAGAACTAATCGACCGCCCCTTAGAGTTACTTTCGTTAGTAGACGCAGAGTATTGATTACCTGCCGGCAAATACTGTTCCTGATAAATGGAAGAAAGATTTCCGTTCCGGTTCAAATTATAGTTCACACTTCCGGTCAGGGAGAATTTCTTACCGAATTTATGAGTCATATTCATTCCTACCGAATTGTTGATATTATCCTTGTACGTACTATTCTGGTATCTGTTGGTAGACTGTGCGATAAAAGAAAGATTATCTCCGTCTTTACTAAAATAATTCACTTGCCCCTCGAAATCCTTCTTCTGGTTATTCCCGTATCCTACCGTTGCATTTGTCAGCCAGGTTTTATTCAATTCATCCTTAGTCTGCAAGTCAAGTACATATTTCTTTTCTCCTGAACTAATTCCGGTGAACTCCTCTTCTTTCGATTTCTTATCATATACTTTCAACTTACTAATCAAGTCTGCCGGAAGATTTTCGAGTGCCGTCTTTTTATCTCCGGAGAAAAAAGCTTCGCCATTTACATTGATTTCACTGATGGGCTGTCCGTTGTATGTCAACGAATTATCTTTCTTATTATATACCAATCCGGGAACACGCTTCACTAAATCTTCCAGATAAGCTCCTTCACGAGTTTTAAAAGCGGCAGCATTGATAACCGTAGTATCTCCCTCCATCACTACTTCCTGCAATTTTCCCGTTATCGTCACTTCACTAATCTGAATATCATCATCTTTCAATACCACTGTACCGATATTCACCGATACAGAGTCTTCCAGTGCCCGGTATACAGATTGCATTCCCATAAAAGAGACCTTCAACAGGTATTTCTTTTTCTTCTGCGGTTGATAATTAAGAATGAAACGCCCATTCTTATCACTTGTTATTCCCTTGATAAAGGCAGAATCACTTTTCGCCAAAATAACAATGCTGGCAGATGGTAATGCCCGCTTCTCATTACTGCCGGCTTCCACTGTCTGCACTCTTCCTCGCACAGTTCTCACTTGTTGAGCATACAGAGCAGTATGTCCCCAAAGTAGCAGCAAAAGCAATCCCACTAACTTACAAGCGTTCATATCTAATAGTAGTTAAGTCTGATATTTATGTTGATCTAAAACAAATCGGGACAAAGTTAATAACTTTTACGTAAAACGGTTAATCCCGGAGTTATTTTTTATACCTTTGTCCATCCATTATTCAATCAGCAACTTAATGAAAAGGATTATACTAATCACAGGAGGACAACGATCCGGTAAAAGTTCGTTTGCGGAAAAAAAAGCGCATGAACTTACTACGTCACCGGTTTACTTGGCCACTGCCAGGATATGGGACGAAGAATTCAGAAAAAGGGTGGAACGCCATCAAAAGAACCGCGGTCCTGAATGGACAAATATAGAAGAAGAAAAAGAATTGAGCCGTCACAATGTAGCGGGCAGAGTCGTAGTGATAGATTGTGTAACTCTTTGGTGCACTAACTTCTTTATGGAGTTTGATTCTAACGTTGCCTCCTCATTGGAAGCCGTCAAAAAAGAATTCGACAAATTTACCCAGCAGGATGCCACTTTCATATTTGTAACTAATGAGATTGGTTGGGGGGGAGTTTCCGAGAACAAACTGCAACGTAAATTCACAGACTTGCAAGGTTGGACCAATCAATATATCGCATCGCATGCCGACGATGTATATCTCATGGCAAGTGGTATTCCCGTAAAAATAAAATAAACATGAAAACGTTTCATATTCAAAAGCCGGATGAAGCTATCAAAGAAGCTCTGATTGACAAAATCAATAATCTGACCAAGCCTAAAGGATCGCTTGGAAGACTGGAAGAAATTGCTTTGCAAATCGGACTGATCCAACAATCCCTTTCTCCACGATTAACTCATCCTCAAAATATAATCTTTGCCGCAGATCATGGCATCGTAGAAGAAAAAGTCAGCCCATCTCCTAAAGAAGTAACCTGGCAACAAATCAGCAACTTTCTTCATGGGGGAGCAGGGATCAATTTCCTGTGCCGACAGCACGGTTTCACTCTTAAAATTGTAGACGCAGGAGTCGATTATGATTTACCTTATGAAAAAGGTATCATTAACATGAAAGTCGGAAGAGGAACACGCAATTTCCTTCATGAAGCAGCCATGACACCTGAAGAGATGGAACTTTGCCTGGAGCATGGTGCCCAATGTGTAGCCACTTCTCACCAGGAAGGCTGCAATATCATTAGCTTCGGTGAAATGGGAATCGGAAATACTTCGTCCTCTTCTCTATGGATGACTTGCTTCACCGGAATCCCATTAGATCAATGTGTAGGTGCAGGAAGCGGACTCAATCACCAGGGAATAAATCACAAATACGAAGTTCTGAAAAGATCTCTCGAACAATATCCGGGAGAGCATTCCGCAGAAGTAATGGCCGTAGGAGCAATGCTCAAAGCTGCCGAACTGGGAATGGTTATTCTAATTGATGGATTTATAATGACCAATTGTATTCTTGCCGCTTCACGCCTTTATCCGGAAGTGATGAGCTATGCCATATTCGGTCATCAGGGAGACGAGAGCGGACATAAGCTATTATTGGACTATCTCGGAGCACGTCCCCTACTCAATCTCGGATTAAGACTTGGAGAAGGAAGCGGTTCCGTTTGTGCCTATCCCATTGTGGATTCCGCTGTGAAAATGCTGAATGAAATGGATTCATTTGCTCATGCTTCCATCACTAAATATTTCTAAAATGAACCAGATACTTGCCGCCCTCATATTCTTTACACGATTGCCTTTCTGGAAAATAAAAGAAGTTCCGCAGGAGTGTTTCAAACACGTTGTCAGTTATTGGAGTTTCAGTGGCTGGCTGACCGGGGGAATGATGGCATTGATTTTCTGGGGAGCCAGTACTATTCTACCTCACGGAGTAGCCGTGATCCTGGCACTGACTTCACGTTTACTTATCACAGGAGCATTGCATGAGGATGGATTGGCCGATTTCTTCGATGGATTCGGAGGTGGGACGAACAGAGAAAGCACGTTACGCATCATGAAAGATTCCCATATCGGAAGCTATGGAGTTTTGGGATTAATCATCTATTATTTATTTGCTTACAATCTACTGGTCGCACTTCCCTTAGCAGTTACTCCTTTCTTATTACTAAGCGGAGATACCTGGAGTAAATTCATTTCTTCCAATATCATCAATTACCTGCCCTATGCACGGAAAGAAGAAGATAGCAAATCCGGAACAGTATATACAAGAATGAGTTTTGGGGAGATCGTAATGTCTGCGATGGGTGGAATACTACCTCTCCTATTACTTCCTCCAAGCTACTGGCCCGTATGTATATTTCCCATTCTGGTATTCTTCTTTATCTGCCGGATGATGAAACGACGTCTGAACGGATATACCGGAGATTGTTGCGGTGCATTATTTCTCCTAAGCGAAATGAGTTTCTGGCTGGGAGCAGTGATGTCTATCTATATAAAATAAGTAAACCTATGAATATTTATCTAATCAGACATACCTCTGTCGACGTTCCTAAAGGTCTTTGTTACGGTCAGTCAGACGTTCCTTTACGTCCTACATTTGAGATAGAAGCAGCCGTAACCAAAGCCAAAATCGAATCCATTCACTTTGATATGGCTTACACCAGTCCTCTATCCAGATGCACCCGTCTGGCACAGTATTGCGGATTCGGAGATGCCATCCGTGACCCAAGAATACTGGAACTTAATTTCGGAGATTGGGAAATGCAGTATTTTGATAAAATCAAAGACCCGAATCTACAGTGCTGGTACGACGATTACTTGAATGTAAAAGCAACCAATGGAGAATCGTTTGCCGATCAGTATAAACGGGTAGCCGCGTTTTTAGACGAAGTCAGACAAAAGGAGGGTGAAAATACGATAGTATTCGCTCATGGCGGCGTATTGATTTGCGCACAGATTTATGCAAAGTTGATTCAACCGGAAGAAGCATTTCAGGCAGTACCTGCCTACGGAGGAGTTTTTCTATATCAAGAGTGCCCGTAAACAAACAGGTGTAGATATCTCTAATAAGTTTGCGATGTCTTTACCCTCACACCCTGTTTAATAATTACTTACTGGAGAATTTTCGGTTGACGGCAGTTCCACTTTATTTCATTACTTGGGACAAAGTGTTTCGCACCGAGAAACGAAATGTTTCAAGTAATGAAACGAAGTGTTTCACACCGAGAAACAAAATGTTTCGCTACTTGAAACTAAGTGTTTACCTATATGAACAAGCCATTATCTGCACAGATTCTGCAAATAACTACATACTTTCAATGGATTTACTATATCCTTATAAACTTCAGGTTTAACCTATCAACCAAATCAAGACGAGACAGGGTGAGAGTAACTGTTTACCCTCACCCTACTCTCACTCTTACCCTCACACCTGTAACTATGATGAATAAGCGGTTTGAGTCAATGGGTGAGAGTGCGAGGGTAAAAAGCATCTCCAAACTTTTTCTGAATCTTTAAGGTGCAGAAATTCTCTGAAGTAATCAGCAGACCGATAAACTTAATCCATTCTGCCTGCCTAAGGGGAGGATACATAAATAGGAATGATTTCGGAGAAAATGCAATAAAAAAAGAAAGAATATCTCCAAAGATACTTATCTTTGCCCCGCAATGTCAATCTTCAGACACCGAAAATTATTTATTCATTTAAAAGATACACGAATAAAGATGAAATCTCCTATTTCAATCCTCACATGGCTATGTCTTCTCTTCCTGGCTAGTTGTATATCCAACAAGAAGACTTCTCTCGAGGCTTTCAAACAGGATGTCTATACACCTGAATATGCTACCGGATTCAAGATTCTGGGTGCGGACAAGGCCGCCAGCACACTTATTCAGGTTTCCAATCCATGGCAGGGAGCCAAGGACGTAAAAGTGTCTTATTTCATTTCACGCAACGGTGAACAGGCACCTGCCGGATTCAACGGACCTACCATCCCTGCCGGAGCGAAACGTATCGTATGTATGGCTTCTTCCTACATCGCCATGTTCGACGCTCTAGGTCAAGTGGACAAAATTGTCGGAGTATCGGGCATCGACTATGTATCCAATCCATATATTCTCGCACATAAAAATTCTATCAAAGACATGGGCCCCGAAATGAATTATGAGTTATTATTGGGACTGAAACCGGATGTTGTCCTGTTATACGGTATCGGAGATGCGCAAACTGCCGTAACAGACAAACTGAAAGAACTGTATATACCTTATATGTATGTAGGAGAATATTTGGAGGAATCACCGCTTGGTAAAGCCGAATGGCTGGTAGCTCTTGCCGAATTAACAGACAGCAGGGAAAAAGGCATCGAAATATTCCGTGAAATCCCTAAACGTTATCAAGTTTTGAAAGCACTCACCGAATCGGTAGAGCAACGTCCTACCGTTATGCTCAATACCCCGTGGAACGACAGTTGGGTGATGCCTTCCACACAAAGTTACATGGCACAATTGGTAACTGATGCAGGTGCGGATTACATCTACAAAGAAAACACTTCTAACAGTTCCACTCCCATCGGACTGGAAACGGCTTACAAACTGATACAAAAAGCCGACTACTGGATTAATGTAGGCATGGCTTCTACGTTGGATGAACTAAAGACGGTCAATCCTAAATTTGTAGACGCCAAAGCTGTACGCGAAAAAACTGTTTACAACAACAATTTACGAACAACACCGACAGGAGGTAATGACTACTGGGAATCTGCAGTGGTACGTCCCGACGTCGTATTGCGTGACCTGATTCATATCTTTCACCCCGAACTCGTATCCGATTCACTTTACTATTACAGACACCTGGAATGAAACAGCCTGATAAACGTACTCCCTTTTTATTCATTACACTGGGTATAGTTACCATACTGTTATTACTGATAGACATGGCAACGGGAGATACATATATTCCTATCACCAAGGTATGGGCTGTACTCACCGGAGGCGAATGTGACGAAATGACACGGAATATTCTCCTTTCTATCCGTTTCATACGGGTAGTGGTAGCGGCTTTGATAGGAATAGCACTCTCCGTTAGCGGTTTACAGATGCAAACAGTATTCCAGAATCCGTTGGCAGATCCTTACCTGCTGGGAGTAAGTTCCGGTGCAGGACTGGGCGTAGCTCTGTTCATACTAGGTGCTCCATTACTTGGATGGGCGGAGTTTCCAATTCTTCAGTCGCTGGGTATCGTAGGTTCGGGCTGGATAGGAACTGCCATAATCTTATTGGGAGTAGCCATTATCAGCCGGAAAGTAAAAAACATTCTCGGTGTGCTGATTATGGGAGTTATGATAGGCTACGTAGCAGGCGCTATCATTCAGATACTCCAATACCTAAGTTCTGCCGAACAACTGAAAATGTTCACACTCTGGTCAATGGGATCTCTTAGCCACATCACAGTCACCCAACTGGGAATTATGATACCGATGTTATGTATCGGTTTACTAATTTCCGTAGCCTGTATCAAATCGCTGAACCTGTTACTGCTCGGTGAGAATTATGCACGAACGATGGGAATGAACATTAAACGTTCACGCACGTTCATCTTCGTTTCTACCGCACTGCTGACAGGAACGGTCACCGCTTTCTGTGGTCCGGTAGGATTTATCGGCCTGGCAGTACCGCATGTCACACGACTGCTATTCAACAATGCCGACCACCGGATACTGGTCCCCGGCACCATGCTGACAGGGCTTATCAGCATGCTTCTCTGCGACATCATCGCCAAGAAGTTCCTACTTCCGGTTAACTGCATCACCGCCTTGCTAGGTGTTCCGGTTATTTTATGGGTAATTGCTAAAAACTTGCGTAGATTCAAATGATAGAACTTAAAGAACTGACATTAGGATATGGACAGCGCACGCTGTTGGAAACGGTAAATGCCCGAATCACAGGCGGACAACTCGTTGCCCTGTTAGGACGTAACGGAACGGGAAAGAGCACCCTGCTCCGTGCTATGATGGGGCTGGAAAAGCCTCAATCAGGAGAGATTACTCTGCAAGGAAAAAACATAGCATCATTGAAACCGGAAAAATTAGCCCGGAATATAAGCTTTGTCACCACCGATAAAGTACGTATCGCTAATCTCCGCTGTAAAGATGTAGTAGCTTTAGGGCGTGCTCCCTATACCAACTGGATCGGCCAACTGCAACCGGAAGACCAAAAGCGGGTGGATGACGCTATGCAGCTAGTCGGTATGTCCGGTTATGCAGAAAAGACAATGGATAAAATGTCCGATGGCGAATGTCAGCGAATTATGATTGCCCGTGCTCTTGCACAGGATACTCCCGTCATCCTGCTTGATGAACCGACCGCCTTCCTGGACTTACCTAACCGCTACGAGCTCTGTTTGCTTTTAAAGAAACTGGCACAGGAAGAAAAAAAATGTGTCTTATTCTCCACTCATGACCTCGACATCGCCTTATCGCTTTGCGACTCCATCATGCTCATAGATAATCCGCAGATGTACACGCTGCCTACTCCGGAAATGGTGGCCAGCGGACATATAGAAAGACTTTTCCGAAATGAATCCGTCACGTTTGATGTGCAGGAGATGAGAGTACGCATCAAATAAACAAACAGATATCCGACAAGAATCAGACTGTGTATAAAATAAATAGGTAGCATTCATTTGGGTTCCTATATAAATTCGCTATCTTTGCCCCGAATTGGTTTCAGATAGCCATATCAACTATCTGAATTAAAAGGGAATCGGGTGTAAATCCCGGACAGTCCCGCTGCTGTGAAACTCCATTCAACTTCTTGATATTTACTTTTACCACTGACCAGGTATCGATAGTCAAGGTCGGGAAGGCATCAGGAAGGGAGTCAGTCAGAAGACCTGCCATTCATACCTTTATAGTTGTTTTTACTCGTGGGATAGGAAAACGGCAGACTGTAAAAAAAGAATCGAGTAGTCATGACATCGGAAATGATTGAAGGAGGATAAATTCTCTCTAGCTAAAATATCAAAAGGACGGCATTAGACCGTCATGCTCAATGTGTGCGTATCCCCGCAGAAGTGATTTCTCCGGGGGTACTTTTAGCTAAACTAAATATCATCATATAATAATCACAATGGAAGTTCTAAGAAATTTATTTGAAGGTTACCCCAATCTTTGGGGCGGCGGAGTGGCACACTCCGTACTGATTCTGTCACTAACCATAGCGTTTGGAATCATCCTTGCAAAAATCAAAGTGCGGGGAGTATCTCTGGGAGTTACCTGGATACTCTTTGTCGGAATCGTATTCGGTCATTTCAACATGAATCTGGACGAACACCTGCTCCACTTTCTAAAAGAATTCGGATTGATTCTGTTTGTTTACTCAATTGGTTTGCAGGTAGGACCCGGCTTTTTTTCAGCATTCAAAAAGGGGGGCTTTACCCTGAATATGCTAGCTATGCTCGTAGTAGTATTAGGAGTAACCATTACTATTATCCTGCACTTCACCACCGGAACTCCGATTACCACAATGGTAGGTATTTTGTCCGGAGCCGTCACCAATACTCCGGGACTGGGAGCCGCACAACAGGCCAACAGTGATTTGAATGGCATAGATGCTCCCGAAATTGCTTTAGGATATGCTGTCAGCTATCCGCTGGGTGTAGTAGGTATCATCCTTTCCCTGCTTGCTTTGAAATATCTCCTTCGCATCAATACTGCTCAAGAAGAAAAAGAAGCAGAAGTCGGTCTGGGACATCTCCAGGAACTTACCGTACGCCCTATCTCCATTGAAGTGAGAAACGAATCGGTAGATGGCATCAGGATTAAAGAACTCCGCCCGTTACTGAACCGTAAGTTTGTCATTTCCCGCATCAAACACCGCGAGGGTGGAGAAACCGAATTGGTCAATTCCGAAACAATTCTACATGTAGGGGATATCATATTAGTGATCTCTACCCCGATTGACGTGGAAGCAATCACTATATTCTTCGGAAAGGAAATCAAAATGGAATGGGAACAACTGAACAAAGAGCTCATTTCACGCCGTATCCTGATTACTAAACCGGAATTGAACGGGAAAACGCTTTCACAACTCAAAATCAGAAATAACTTCGGAGCAAACATCACCCGCGTCAATCGTTCGGGAGTAGACTTGGTAGCCTCTCCACAATTACAGTTACAAATGGGAGACCGTGTCACCATTGTAGGTTCCGAACTGGCTGTTGCCCATGCAGAGAAAGTACTTGGCAACTCCATGAAACGCTTAAATCATCCGAACCTGATTCCTATCTTTATAGGTATCGCTTTAGGATGTATTCTGGGAAGTCTTCCTTTCGCATTTCCCGGAATTCCGCAACCTGTGAAACTAGGATTGGCAGGCGGTCCGCTCATCGTTTCTATCCTGATTAGCCGTTTCGGTCCGAAATACAAGCTGATTACTTATACCACCATGAGTGCCAACCTGATGCTTCGTGAAATCGGTATTTCCATCTTTCTCGCTTGCGTAGGTTTAGGAGCAGGCGAAGGCTTTGTAGACACAGTCATTCATGGCGGAGGATATATATGGGTTGGCTACGGAGTAATCATAACCATCCTGCCACTTCTGATTACGGGATTGATAGGACGGTATTATTGCAAGCTGAATTATTTCACGCTTATCGGAGTTCTGGCTGGTTCTACCACCAATCCGCCGGCATTGGCTTACTCCAATGACCTGACTTCCTGTGATGCGCCTGCCGTCGGCTACGCTACGGTGTATCCGCTCACCATGTTTCTGCGAGTATTGACGGCACAAATATTGATTCTGTCGTTGGGATAACATATTAATATATCCTTTTCCATCCAATTGATCACTAACAAATGGAGAGAATAGGATCAGATGCCGGAATATTTGTTATTGGTCAATGGGATATTTTTTTAGAATAAAACAAACTAATTAATAAAAACTTTCTAACTTTGTGCCGTTAAGGTTTCCTTGAACAACTTTTGCGTTGTTAAGGAATGAAAAGGGAATGCCGTGTAAACCGGCAACAGTACCTGCTGCTGTAAATCTCCGCTCCTTGTAATCAAAGAGCAAAATTGCAACACAAAAGTCACTGGATAGTTTATCTGGGAAGGCGTTGCAAAATGGGATGAGTCAGAAGACCTGCCTTGATGTTCTGATTTACACCTGCGGGATTTCGGGTAGTAGTCAAATAGAAAATAAGCAATTATCTTTTATTTGGTATAATAGCTATATGTCCGTTTGTGTAGATTGAATTCAGATCTGAACAAACGGATTTTTTATACCTATAAAATAAAAGACATGCTTTCTATTCAAGTCCATTCATACAATAAGCATTATATCCATTTACGGTGGATATTATGTTTGATTCTATCTCTATTTACCACATTACCGGCCATTTCCCAGTCCAGGGTTCGGCATCAGACTTCTCTGTCTGATACACTTCTCAAACTCAAAGAAGTTACTATCTACAGCAACCGGATGCAAAAAAAGATGTCTCCTGTACAGATTCTGTCCGGCAAAGAACTTGAGAAGCTCAATGTTTACTCCGTTGCTGATGCTTTGCGCTACTTTTCCGGAGTACAGATAAAAGATTACGGAGGTATTGGAGGACTAAAAACCGTCAATATACGAAGTATGGGCAGTCATCATGTCGGAGTATTTTACGATGGTATTGAATTAGGAAATGCGCAAAATGGAGTCGTCGATCTAGGTCGTTTTTCATTAGATAATATGGAAGTCATTTCACTATATAATGGTCAAAAAAGTGCCATCTTCCAACCTGCCAAAGATTATAGTTCCGCAAGTGCCATATATATGCAGACACGAAAACCCCTATTCAAAGGGGAAAAGAAAAACAATCTGAACATCGGGGTGAAAGGCGGTTCATTCTCTACCATCAATCCGTCACTACTTTGGGAACATCGTTTCAACGAACGAATAAGCAGTTCCATCAGTACGGAGTATATGTATACATCAGGACGATATAAATTCACATACGCCAAGAAAGATGGTTACGACACAACAGCTGTTCGTCAAAATGGAGACGTAAGAATGTTACGTTTGGAGAATGCATTCTTCGGAAAAGTCCCCAAAGGAGAATGGAAAGCCAAAGCATACCTATACAATTCAGAACGAGGATATCCCGGAGCTGCGGTAAGAGAAGAGCCGGGTAAGTTTCGCCATCAGGACCGGCAGTGGGATACCAATCTGTTTGTGCAAGGCTCTTTTCAAAACTATTTTAAGCCTTGGTACAGTCTGCTAGCCAACGGAAAATATGCTTATGACTATCTCCACTATTTATCCGATCCCAGACTGGATGTCACCACCATGTACGTAGACAATCACTACCGACAACAAGAAATCTATGCTTCGGCCGCCCATTTATTCACCATCTATCCCTGGTGGAGTATGTCATTATCCAATGATTTTCAATGGAATACATTACGGGCCGATCTCATAGATTTTGTCTATCCAACCCGTAATACAATCCTGACTTCTGCCGCCACGTCCTTTGATTTCAACCACCTCATGTTGCAGGCGAGCCTGTTATATACTCATGTCGACGACAATACACGTACCAAAGGAGCTAATGCAGGCACCAAAAACAAATACACTCCTTCTGTCATAGCCACCTGGCAACCATTGACCAAGTTCCCTCTGAATGTACGGGCCTTTTATAAAAAAGTCTTTCGCATGCCGACTCTCAATGATTTGTATTATACTTTTATAGGCAATAAGGACTTAAAACCAGAATATACCACCCAATACGATGTGGGTATCACTTTCTCTCACACCTGGAATAACCATTGGCTGAAAAGCCTGGACTTACAAATAGATGGTTACTATAATGAAGTAGATGATAAAATCATTGCCATGCCTACCTCCAACCAGTTCCGTTGGACTATGATTAATCTCGGACATGTGGAAATTCGGGGATTAGACGCAGCCATACGAGGAGAATGGGGCTTCGGAAAGGTGGAACTTAGCACTCTCTTCAATTACACCTATCAAAAGGCACAGGATTTTACCGATCCTACCAGTGAATGGTATGGAGGCCAGATTCCTTATATACCTTGGCATGGAGGTTCCATCATCCTCAATGGAAGTTACCAAACATGGTCCTGTAACTATAGTTTCATTTATACAGGTGAACGTTATGAAGCAGTCGCCAATATCCCGGAGAACTACGCACAGCCCTGGTATACCCACGATTTTTCCCTATCCAAAACTTTTCAATGGGGGAAAACGGGAATACGTGTAACGGCAGAAATTAATAATATCTTCAATCAGCAATATGAAGTAGTGCAATGCTATCCTATGCCCGGTACAAGTTTTAAAATCAAATTAAACGTCATGTTATGAGAATATCTGTTCTATCCATCATTATCTGTTTTGTTCTTCTATCGACTTCTTGTCGCGAAGATGAACGCATTATTCCGTCAACTCCCAACCAAGTTACTCCCGGAGTAAGCGGTACCTCTGTCAAAGGTTTCTTTCTACTCAATGAAGGAAATATGGGAAGCAACAAGGCTACCCTTGATTACTTTGATTACGAAACCGGTATCTATCATAAGAATATCTATGCGGAACGGAACCCGGGAGTCGTACAAGAATTGGGGGATGTGGGAAATGATATCCAAATCTATGGAAATAAGTTATATGCCATCATCAACTGTTCTCATTTCGTAGAAGTGATGAATGTAGAAACAGCAAAACACATCACGCAAATTTCCATACCTAATTGCCGTTATATCGTCTTTAAAGATAAATATGCATACGTCAGTTCGTATGCAGGCCCTGTCAAAATAGATCCCAACGCCAGACTGGGGTATGTAGCACGTGTTGACACTACCACACTGACTGTCAAGGACACCTGTGTGGTCGGCTACCAGCCGGAAGAAATGGTGATTGTGGGCAACAAACTCTATGTAGCCAACTCCGGCGGGTATCGCGTACCTAATTATGACCGTACGGTATCCGTCATCGACTTGAACACATTCAAAGTTATCAAAACCATTGATGTGGGAATCAATTTGCATAGAATGGAATTAGACCAATACGGAAATATTTATGTCTCATCCCGGGGAGATTATTATGACACTTACTCCGAAACATTTGTAATAGATTCCAATACCGATAAAGTAATCGATGAATTACCGCTTCTTCCCAATACAGAAATGGCCATTTGCAGAGATTCACTGTATGTATACAGTACAGAATGGAGTTATTACACCAACAGTTGGACAGTCTCTTACGCTATTTATAATACAAAAACAAAGAAAACTGATACCCGCAATTTTATTACAGATGGTACGGAAAAATCTATCAAGATACCTTATGGAATAGCAATCAATCCGGAAACAGGTGAATTCTTCGTCACCGATGCCAAAGACTATGTGACTCCCGGCACATTATACTGTTTCTCCCGGGATGGAAAAAAGAAATGGTCAGTCATCACGGGGGACATTCCGGCACATATTGCCTTTACAGATAAGAAACTAAAAGAGATTCAATAATTCACAATTCTATTAATAATTAAAAACAAAAGCAATGAAGAAAATTCTATTTTTACTGCTCACTGTCGTTACAGTATGCAGTTGCTACAATGACGATGATCTCTGGGATAAAGTCAATGATCTCGACGGACGAGTAGAAACACTAGAAACAACAGTCAAGAAAATGAACTCTGAAATTACAACTTTACAGAGTTTGGTAGACGCATTAAATCAAGGGAAAGTAATCACCAACACGGAACAGACATCTGATGGCTACACATTAACTTTCAGTGATGGAAGCACCGTATCTATCAAAAATGGAAAGAATGGTACAGATGCTCCTGTGATTGGAGTGAAAGCTGACGAAGACGGAATATATTACTGGACCATTACTACCAACGGTACTACAGAATGGCTGCCGGATGCAACTAACAAGTTAAAAGTGACAGGTACAACTCCAGTTATGGGAGTTGACAGTGACGGATACTGGACCGTTGATACAGGCGAAGGAGCCAAACGTATTAACGGAACAGACGGAAAACCTGTGAAAGCGGAAGGACAAGACGGAGACTCTTTCTTCAAATCTGTTACAGTTAATGACAATCATGTACTAGTTACTCTTGCAGATGGAACGTCGTTCACATTGCCCAAAGGGGAAACATATACATTTGACATTGCCAATAGGGATTATACCTTGTTCTCGTCTAATGAAACAAGGACGTATCTTCTTACAACTGCCAATATAGACGACGCAACATTAATTGCTATTCCGCAAGGATGGACAGCGGTTCTTAATGATAAAGACTTAAGAATCACAGCTCCGGCAGTTTCAGGTGATGATGTCAAAGATGGTGAACTTAAAATACTTGTCACTCCGTCCAAAGCTTTCGGTAAAGTAATAAAAATGCAATTAAGAGCAGTGCGTGAAGCACACTTCTTGACATTCGAGGATGTTGATTATAAAGGTGATGCTAACATGGTAGGAGAAAGAAACTGGTCATCATTAATTGACAGCCAACAATATGGTGGCCCACTACTTTATCCTAAGAATAACCAACTCTATAACTGGAGTGATGCAAACAACACTTTTCTTGCTTCCGAACTTCCTAACGGATGGGGTGATTACCAATACTGGGGTGGCGGACACGCAATTTCCAATTATCTGGATATGGATCTTACTCATGGAGACTTCCAGCACCAACTAGCCGTTTATTATCAGGATGCAAAAACTGGTTTTGGAGGACATAATGGTTCCAAAAACTTCTGCGTACATTACGGCTATGCAGACAATTCCGGATATGCCAACGGTCCATTACCCTATATTTACTTTGGAGACGGAGTTGCTCGTGTAGTTGACCACATGTATGTGACTATGACGACCTACCTAGCCAACTGTGTGGCCAACGGTAACGGTTTGACCGCACCCGCAGGCAAAGATGATTGGGTGAAACTGGTTGCTATCGGTTATGATGAAGATGGAAAAGAAGTAGCTACACGTCCGGAATTTTATTTGGTTGGAGCCGAGGGTAATATACTTGAATGGACAAAATGGGATTTATCCGCATTAGGCAAAGTGGTCAAAATAGACTTTAATGTCACTGGAAGTAATGATAACGGATATGGTTTCAGCCAACCTGCCTATTTTGCTTATGATGATGTAGCAGTGAGATTCTAATGAAACATATTATACTTTTTTTATTTGTTCTGTTAGCATTAATATCATGCGTGAAAGAAGAGGAGGACTCTCCTCTTCTTTCCGCTCCTGTCATTACCTTGAAAGAAGAATCCCCCATCTATAAAACAAAAATTGGTCGGGAGATAACCATCGCTCCCATTTATGAAAATACCGATTCGGAAACGACCTTTAACTGGACAATAGATGGAAAGAGTATCTGTACCACTTCCACCCTGACATTTTCAGCCGATGAAGCAGGCAGGTATTTCATTCTGATTTCTGCCACCAATGCCGGAGGGACAACAGAAAAGGAGATACGTATCGATGTCTTTCAACTTGATGTACCTACTATCTCTATTGCGGATGCCGACAAAGGTTTCAAAGTGCTTCAAGGCTCTGAACTAACCATTACACCTATAGTAGATTCTTTTCTGGAAACCAGTTACTCCTGGCAAATAAACGGTGAAGATATTTCGAGCGAATTAACCTGTACTCTCCCCACAACCGAACTTGGCGAATATCAGGTTCGTTTTGCTACTCACAATGAAGATGGCGATGACGAAGTAACTTTCAAAGTAGAAGTTTGTTCACCGGATCAAGTAGATTTCAACTGGACATTCCTGCAAACGGAATATAACATGTCAGCCGGCAGAACTATCCGTATCAAACCGGTTGACGTGAATAATGCACTGGATGCAGTCTATACATGGACCGTGGACAATGAACAAGTGCAATCCGGAGAAAATGATACTTATCTGTTTACATCCGAGCAGCAGGGAGAACACACGGTAAAGGTCGAAATGAAGAACTCATATATACTCGCTACGCAAACATTAAAAGTCAATGTTTGCCCTCCCGCAGGAACATACCAGCGGAAGATTAGCGCCACAAGTTCTGCGTCAATGAACAGAGTATATGAATATTTACCGGCTCCCGGTCAATTCATCAATGAGAATCATACTACAACAACTATGGCAGAAGCCTGCACCTATGCAGAAGAACGAATCAATCAGACGGCTTATGTTTCCCTAGGCGGATTCGGTGGATACATCATCGTTGGATTCGATCATAGTATCGTGAATGATGGAGATTACAACATTGCTATTACAGGAAACGCTTTTGATGGTTCGTCAGAACCGGGAATTGTATGGGTAATGCAGGACGAAAATGGTGATGGGTTACCTAATGACACTTGGTATGAATTGCGCGGATCCGAATATGGGAAAGCCGAA
Organism: Bacteroides sp. 3_1_23; assembly: GCF_000162555.1. Taxonomy (NCBI): domain Bacteria; kingdom Pseudomonadati; phylum Bacteroidota; class Bacteroidia; order Bacteroidales; family Bacteroidaceae; genus Bacteroides; species Bacteroides sp. 3_1_23. The sequence goes on along the minus strand of NZ_GG774954.1, from coordinate 330,423 downwards.
ACCTGGCAGGACTATGCCGTCACCTATCATAAACCAACTGGTATTCAGCTTCCCACCCCATGGACAGACAATCATGGTCAAAGTGGGTCTATTGATTATCTGGGTGCTTTTCACCGGCAAGATTATTATTATCCCGCCTGGGTAAAGGAAAAACAATATACTTTGCGAGGTACTCGCCTGAAAGAGCGTAATTACGATCAATCCGGTAATGGTACTTATTGGGTAAATGATAGTTATGAATGGGGATATGCTGATAATTTCAGCGCCATTGATCGTCTGACAGATGATGACAACTATAATGCCGGACCGTCTGACAATCATTTCAAGATATCCCATGCTGTAACTTTCGACGGTAAGGATGCAAACCTGAAGTACATTGATTTTATCAAAGTACAAGTGG
>NZ_GG774954.1:251617-329601 GCF_000162555.1 Bacteroides sp. 3_1_23 | reverse complement strand
TATAGAGAATAAAATACAATGGTAATTTTTATCTCCTCCCATAACCCTACCTTTGTCGCCATTTTCAACGACAAAGGTAGAAAGTTATGAAAGATAGTATTGATTTCGGCAGTATGAACATCTCCACGTTGTTCCGTAAGTTACTAATTCCTACGGTACTTGGGATGGTATTCTCGGCTCTGTTCGTTATTACGGACGGGATATTTGTAGGAAAAGGAATTGGCAGTGACGCGCTGGCGGCAGTAAATATCACTGCACCGCTTTTTATGATCGCAGCGGGTATCGGACTGATGTTCGGAGTGGGAGCTTCGGTGGTGGCTTCCATTCATTTATCTCAGGGAAAACGCAAAGTAGCAAGTATTAATATCACTCAGGCAATTGCTTTTTCCGCATTGCTCATACTTATCCTGTCTGCTCTGTGCCTTTATTTTATAGAGCCATTAGCCAGATTATTAGGTAGTTCGGACCGATTGTTGCCGTTAGCTGTAGAATATATGGCATGGTACATTCCTTTTCTCGTATTCTACGAAGTCTTAAATATAGGTATGTTCTGCATCCGTCTGGACGGTTCACCCACCTATGCCATGATGTGTAATGCGGTTGCAGCCATACTCAATATCATACTGGATTATATATTCATCTTCGAATTTGGTTGGGGAATAATGGGAGCAGCTTTTGCCACCAGTCTGGGGACTGTTGTGGGAGGGTTGATGACACTGATTTACTTACTCCGCTTCTCTCGTACCCTCCATCTATGCCGGATAAAGTTAAGTATCAAAAGTCTGTTACTGACTCTTCGCAACATCGGTTATATGATTAAACTGGGAAGTTCTGCTTTTATCAGTGAAGCCTCCATTGCCTGTATGATGTTTCTGGGGAACTACGTTTTCATCCGCCATCTCGGTGAAGACGGAGTGGCAGCATTCAGTATTGCCTGTTACTTCTTCCCTATCATCTTCATGGTCTATAATGCCATTGCACAATCCGCACAGCCGATTATCAGCTATAACTTCGGAGCCGGACAACCCGAGCGTGTACGAAAGACACTACATCTCGCCATTCGGACCGCTTTAATCTGCGGTATCAGCTTTTTCATTCTTACCGTACTATGCTGCCAAGACATCGTTTCGTTATTCATTGACCGCAGCTACGCTGCATTTGATATAGCAGTAAACGGGCTTCCTTATTTCGGAGTAGGATTCATTTTCTTTGCCGTCAACATGATTGGCATTGGTTATTATCAGAGTGTCGAAAGAGGTCAGCGAGCAACAATTATCACTCTTCTCCGGGGAGTCGTATTTATGTTGATGGGATTCTTTGCGCTCCCTCCGGTATTGGGTATACCGGGTATCTGGCTAGCCGTACCATTGGCAGAGTTATTAACCACTTTCTATATTTTCGGAATTTATTTGAAAGATCGTTTCATTGTCTGCCGACGATAAGTATCTTTGCAATATGAGAACATTCATTGAAAAACTTTGCGATAGATACAAGGTATCAGAAACCTATGTACAGTCTCTACTGAACTGTATGGAAGAGGTACATTTCAAAAAGAGAGATTTAATAGTACGCGAGGGGACAAAGAACTGTAATCTTTATTTTATCAAGACAGGAATATGGCGAGCCTATTATCATAAAGACGGAGTGGATACTACCATCTGGTTTGCTTCAGACGGAGAAGCTGCTTTCTCCGTCTGGGGCTATGTAGATAATGCCTACTCATTAATAAATATTGAGGTCATGTGTGACAGTGTGGCCTATTGTATTTCCCGAACAGCCCTGAATCAGCTATTCGCCTCATCCATCGGACTCGCTAATTTGGGGCTCCGCCTCATGGATCATCAGTTTCTTCAACAGGAGAACTGGCTTATCAGCTCGGGAAGCCCACGGGCTAAAGAACGCTATCTCAACCTTATCAAAGAGACTCCTGAATTATTGCAATATGTACCTTTAAAACATATAGCGTCTTACTTGTGGATAACTCCGCAGTCGCTAAGTAGGATTCGGGCGAAGATAGCATCTTCTCCGCAATAATACTACGCTTTCGCGGTCTTCACCCCAAAAGCACAATAAGTCAAATAACACACACAAGCTAAAGTAACAAAAACGCCTCCAATAACACCTACTGTTCCTATTGCAAACCCAATCACCGGGGTAACTACTCCGCCACCGGCAACAGCAGTAATCATCAATCCTGAAATTTGGTTTGCTTTTTCCGGCCTTGCCTGTAAAGCCATCGAATAAATGATAGAAAATACGGATGACGCAAAGAAACCGACAGCACCGATACAAATCAGATTCACCATATCATTTTTTACAAAGGCCAGAATAAATAAAGAGAAAATACAGGCAACAATATTCACACGGAAATATTTTATTTCAGCAATACGTGCCAACAAGAAAGCACCCAATAAAGCACCTACCGTACGACTTAAAAAATAAACTTGTGGAGCAAACTTCACTTGTTCTGTCGTCCAGTCAAAACGTTCTGCCATCAACTTAGAACTGATGAAATTGGTGGCAACATCCACCCCCACAATAAAAAAGATACCCAAAAACAACAATAGAATCGTTTTATCCTTCAACAAAGAAAAAGTATCACTGATAGAAAGTTGTTGGGTTGCAGCATTGGAATCTTCCCGCTTAACAGGGGTAGCCATCAACCAAACAGCGGATAATAACGTGATAAAGCCTAATATCGGGAAGCAATAATACCATTTGTCATCTCCAAAGTGGGCTACAGCCAACAATACAATCTCCGGCCCAACGAGAGAAGATACAGCTTTGATTACCTGCCCTGCCGTCAAGCTACTGGTCAATAAACGTTGACTGGTTATCACATTACTCAATAACGGATTCAGTGAAACCTGTAAAATGGCATTGCCAATTCCCAAAAGAGCATAAGCTATCATACAAGTCGCACTGTTATAAACGACTAATGGCAGCAGCATACCCACTACCGTTATTCCCATACTAAGTAAAACTGTATTTTTACGTCCCCATTTGTTCATCTGATTTCCAATAGGAATACCCAAAAACAGGAACCAGATAAATACTAATGAAGGAACAAATCCCGTCATCACAGGAGACCAGTTGAAAGTACGTTGAACATAATCGGACGAAATACCGACTATATCACAGAAGCCCATTACAAAGAACCCGAAGAGAACAGGAAGGGCGGCATAAATAGAGTTTTGTGTTTTCATGTTTAACTCACTATATTATAAAATGTAGAATCCCCGGTGCCATTGTCAAGCGACATCGGCACCGAGGTAAATAAGCTGTTTATTCAGAACAATGAGGCGGATTTTCCACTCCCCATTTTTCATTCGGTTGATTACCCATTGTGAGTTTCAATGTTCCACCTTTATAGAGTTCATCCCGGTACATCCAACATTGTTCCAGCGGTTTACCGTTCAACGTAGCAGACTGTACATAATAGGCATCCGGTGTATTACCAGTCGTTTCAATCACAAACGTTTTTCCCGTCGCATTCATCGGGCTAAGTTTGATTTCAATCTTATCAAACAACGGACTGCCAATCTGGAAAGTCGGCCGTTCACAAGAACCGCCCTGTACATCAAACAATCCCATTGCCGCCATCACATACCAAGCTCCCAATTGTCCCTGATCTTCATCCTGACCGTAGCCATAACCATGCTCTCCGTTTGTTCCATAAAACTCATCACAAATCAAGCGCGTCCATTTCTGTGTCAGGTAAGGTTTACCGGAGAAATTGAATAACCAGGAAATATGAAGACTAGGCTGATTTCCATGATTATAAGGGCTCTGTAAACCCGAGAAGGCATTTACAACCTTTCCACCGCCAAAGATCGACTTACGAGCTTCCGTAAAGATAGAATCCAACCGGTTGTTAAATTCATCTTTTCCAACCTTTTCAATCAAACGCGCCGGATTTTGTGGAACAAAGAAAGTATATTGCATCGCATTTCCTTCCTGAAATCCTCTCCATGATTCCAATGGATCAAAGTTATCAATAAACTCACCACTAGGCACTCTCGGACGAATCATCTTCAACGAATCATCGAATAACTTCTCCCAACCGGCAGAAAGTTCCATCAAACGTTTATAATCTTCCGTACGTCCCAAGGCTTTTGCCCATTGAGCCACTGCATAAGCACTAAAACTATATTCCAATGTATGAGATACGGAGAAACTGGAACCTTCCGGATGCGTGCCGAAATAAACACTATTTTCATAAGGCACATAACCTTTTTCAACAAACTGTTTCACATCCATTTTGCCCGCACCTTCAATACGTCCTTCCCAGCCCAGTTCATTCTTCAATGCTGCCTGATAAGCTGTTTCCACATCAAAATTGCGAATCCCACTGTTATAAGCACCCGCCAGAGTGATACTCACCATGTTGGTTCCCACCCCGGAAACATACTTGCTGGTGGCAATACCATCACCCAGCCAACCAGCATCTTTATACACCAGCAACTGACTGTTTACAAAGTCATTATAATACTCCGGATACGCTAATGCCCAAAGAGAAGTCAAGTTCCAGTAGGCTCCCCAAACCGCATCCGTATTATAATGATTATGTTCCGGTTTGCCATCTTTATTTAAAGGTATTTGACCGATGGTACCATCATTTTTAGGATAAGCCCCGTTCACATCACTCGCAAGTCCTCTACCTAATAATGCATGATACAACCCGGTATAAAATTTGATTTTGCTATCTTCCGTACCACCGGAAACCAATATGCGGCTCAAGGACTCATTCCATTTATCCGTGGTCGCCTTCATAGCCTCATCAAAAGTCAGGTCTTTTGCCTCTGATTCCAAATTCACTTTCGCATTTTCGATAGAAGTATACGACAGACCTATTTTTACATTGACTACCTCATCTTTCTTTGTTTTATAATTCAGACACATGATAGCCCCGGGTCCTTTTATTTCATTACGAGCCATCAAAGCACTATCCTGATAGAATACCTCGACAGATTCCGGTGCACGATCCAATTTAGCATAAAAATACATGGCAACGGAAGCGCCTGCCTGATATTTCTTCACGTATTCCGGTTCCGTAATCACATAACCTTCAATAGTATTTCCATCTATCTGTTTGATATATGCATCACGCACAGCTCCACTTTCTCCCTGACGATTACCTATATTAAACAAAATATGGGCATTCTCCGACTCGGGAAATATATACCGCTGAAATCCGACACGAGCCGTAGCGGTAAGTTCTGCCTTTACCTGATAATCCTTTAATAATACAGAGTAATATCCCGGACGCGCCGTTTCATCTTTCTTATCAAAACGGGAACGGAAACCCTTATCGGGGTCTTCCAATTTTCCGGGATTTGTTTTTACTTCTCCCGTTACAGGCATTAATGCAATGCCACCTATCTGAAACTCGTGCAGACAAGGAAAGCCATCAATAGAAGTATGACCGTCTTCATAACCTACGGCCTCCCAACCTTGATTGTTCCCATACGTACCATTTGTAGATGCACCTAACTTAGCCAAACCGAAAGGCTCGGCAGCCGGTGTGTAAAAGAACCAACGACTATGTACAGTTCCGATATTAGGATTTACGTATTCTACAAGATTGGGACGATCAGGTGTCTTGCACCCTACAACACCTGCCAGAATCAACAGGCTACCTATCCATTTTAATTTCATCATTTATTTCATTTTTCTGTTTGTAACTTCTCCTTTAATTATTGCCACACGTGCATAATATTCCGGCACACACGAAGCATCCAATAACCATTTCGGCTTACGTTTTTCATCAGTCCGCCCTGTCCAGTCATGATACATCAGTCCCGCCTGATCACGTGCATGATCCCAAGCATAATCCAGTCCTTTTATCATCGTATCCACATATTTTGAATCCCCCGTAACATTGTACAGATCGTGATAACCTCTAAACAAAACCAAATTAAACCAAGGCAAATCTGCAATATAAGGAATACCGTCTTCCGTATACTTAAAAAACACTTTGTAGCTTCCTTCTGCCAAAAATTTAGCATTATCCAGATATGCCTTCTCACCCGTATAATTATATAAAGCTACAGCTGCTTGTAACAAAGTACCAGTATTGTAAGTATACAAATCCGGGCATACTGCCGAAGTCGTTGTTAACCATGAATTCCAAACGACTCCTCTTTCCGGATCTTTCAGATATTTATCAATCCAATGATAGAACTTCTTTCCCACCTCCAGATAATACTCATCTTTAGTTGCTTCATAAAGTTTTAAAGCCAACACCATCGCTTTCCCGTTAGAACAAGCAGGTTTCTGATCTTTCACTCCTTCCAGCCAGGAAACAGCTCCTTCAAAGTTCTCATCCCAGCCACTTAAAATAAAGGTCAATACCTGTTTCGCTTTCTCCAGATAATGAGGATTTTTAGTTACCAGGTAAGAATCAATATAATCAATACCCACCAAACCATTGTCATCATAATAGCGGTCTACCTTTCCAAACTGAACAGGGTAAGCCTGATAACCAAAAGGAACACGCGTTGTATCATAGTAACGTTCCATCGCCATCACCATCGAATCGACATAAACCGTATATTTCTCCGGTTCGATGGCAGCCATCAACACTGCCGAAGAAAAGACACCACTCATAGGCCACAGATAAGAAACTTCCTGCGCTTGCCGGGTGGAATCATTAAAATAAGTCAGATCAGGACGATGACTGCTTGGGTAATATTCAGAGAAGAGGCCGTATTTGGGAACCCGGTAGAGTTCCCAAACACGCTGAAACATTTCTTCTGCCTTATCTTTATTCGGAGTCGTTTTTGATTCTCCGGCACAAGAAAGAAGCACGAATACCGTCGATACAAATAAAACTATATTTCTAATTTTACTATTCATATCCTATTCCTCTGTCACTGTTTCTCCTTTGTACAAAGCAATCATTCCCAAAGATTCGAGCGCAGCATCCTGCATCAACAACTGTTCAGCACGTTTTGGAGTTGCTCCTGTCCAGTCTTCATAGAACAGTCCGTTTGATAAACGGGCATTTTCGTATGCATAATCCAGGAAGTTGATGAATGTTTTGATATAATTGCCTGCATTTTTATAGTAAGGCTCAATATCAATAAATGCACGGATCAGTTTTGTTGTGAACCAAGGATCATGATCGGGATAAGCCAATGCCAGCCCATTAAGCGGACGTACAAAATAATTATACGCACCTTCGGAAGAAGCAATGGCACTGTCCAGATAAGTCTGCTCACCCGTTATTTTGTATAAACGGACTCCGTTAGAAATCATCACACCTGTATTGTAAGTCCATTTTGTTTTATTAATGGATCCGTCTGCTTGTTTATCATTCCAGTAACATCCATCTTCCGGATCACGCAAGTTAGTCAACGTCCAAGCATATAAACGTTTTGCCAGAGCCAGAACATCCGCTTTTTCCTCTTGAGGACATACAGAATGATATTCAAGCAAGAATAGCGTTGCATATCCATTAGCACATGTCGGTTTATTCGAATCACCAACTCCCTGCTGTCCTTTCTGGTCCTCATTCCACCAAAGACCTCCTCCAAACGTATCATCTTCACCAGCTTGCAGGAACTCAACGATTCTTTTAGCTTTCGTCACATAATCTTGATTATTTAGCAAATTAAAGGCCTCTACCAGTTCAATCCCCACAATAGAATTATCATCATAAAAACGTGTTCCACTACCGGTAGTACCATTGGTTTGAGAGCCATAACCACCCACAGTTCCATTAGGAGTACGATAATAAACTTCAAACCGGTCTACCATATCCGCATAATTCACATCATAACCTAAAGCATGCAAAGCTGCTGCTCCGGAAACCAGTCCGTCATACGGCCACAAGAAAGAAGCGGAATTATCCCCATCTTTCTTAGGATAATTTTCATTATACAGTCCTTCTGTTGCCCCACTATTGATCCGGTAGCACTGATTAATCAAGTCAAACTGCTCTTTGGCACGTTTATGATAAACGACCTCCTCTCCGGGTTCTGACGGAGCAATCGGTGTAGGCGGGATATATTTCTCTACGTCATCTCCGGCACAGGAGAATAATAGTGCCGGAAGAATAGCTAAAATAGTCTTTATCTTTTTCATAACTTAGTTTTATTAATTAATCGGAGTCACATTAGTAAATGTATGTATCATCAATCCATCCGAATTCGTATCGATAGTGATAGTTGCATGCGTATAATCCAGACTACCTTTCATTTTCCAAAGATGATCCCACTGACTCCATTGGAATTCATACAAAGCATAGAAAGAAGCAGGTTCTCCACCTACCGGACGTTCGGCACTCACGCCATCACCTCTACCCCAACACATATCACCACCATTTACTTTTGCTAAAAAGTAGTAACGTTCTTCTATCCAACTTAACCAATCAGGAGCACCGGTTTCCGGTTTGGACGGATCAAGGAATCGGATATCACCCTCTCCCACAAATTTACCATCACCCGCATACTCTAATACAGCTATATCTCCAAATGTTGCTCCCCAAATACAACGAACAGAAGAACCGATTTTTTCCGTGGTCATTGCCATTGTATTAAAGTTCACTGTCAGACGGGTTACTTCTTCGGAAGCAGTTACAGCCGTTTCGCCCTCCCCTTCTCTTAACTTCGAGCTATCATCAATATAATAGCTGAATGTTTCACCTGTAGTAGCAGACTTAAATGATATATTTCCTGCTGATAACTTCGTATAAATCTGGAAAACGCCCTCTTCTACACAACGGAACGGAATTCCACCCTGTCCACTGTTCTCCGTAGCCGAACCATATAAATACAATTCAGCCGGAATATTATCAATTCCCTCTCCACGAGTTACTGTGATGGTAGCCACCTTGTCGGTTCTCTTCACCACTCCACCTTTCGAAGCGTTTACTGTCCATTTTATATCTCCGGTTTCCAAAGGATAAATGCCTGCATTTCTAGCAATCGTATTAATAGCCGCATGAGTGATTGACAAACTGGTTGCAGCTCCCAAATCACTTTTCACCGTAGCCAGCGGCTTTGAAAAATCACCATCTGCCTTATCAAACAGCACCTCGTACAATACAATTCCGCCATCTGCCGCACCACCTCCTGACCACGACAACACAACAGGCGTTGGAGATGACACATTCAACTGGATAGAAGCAGGGGAACTTAATTCTGTAGGGACTGCAAAATCCGTGTTCAATTCATAATCTTCCTGACATGAAACCATTGCCAGAAGTACTGAACATATCCATAATATCTTTTTCATAATCATTCCTTTTTGAGTCGTTTAACCAATTACCAATTCGGATTCTGCTCCAAATTACCATTCAAGTCACGTTCAGCCTGTGGTATAGGCCACAAATAATGTCTATTTGCATTAAAGGTTCTGTTTTCAACCCGAACGTATCCATCATCCGTACCTACCACATCATTTGTCTTTAGTCCGTGACACCATCCATTCAATACATTGTCCGCAATTCTCCAACGAATAATATCTTTATGGCGATGTCCTTCCAATGCCAGTTCCGAACGACGTTCGTTCCGCACAATCTCAATCAGTTTATCTTTAGAAGCTCCCTCCGGGAATTCCAGTGCTGAAGCAAGTGTAAATCCGGCCCTATCACGAATGGGTTTAATAGTTGCATCCCAAGCCGTCTTATCCAGTTCACCTAATTCTGCCAATGCTTCCGCATTCATCAATAAAATATCAGCGTAACGAATCAGAATCGGATTCAAACCAGAATAAAGAGTAGCACGATACGTATTATCCCAATATTTCTTAATATAATAACCGGTAGCCGAACAGTCTGAACCTACCCCATAACCATCTTTACCTTCACCTTTCTCACAGTTGATAACAACTTCTGTTCCGTCGGCCAAAGTATAAGAGTTTCCAGTGTACATCACCGTTGCCTTCAAACGTGGGTCACGATTGGCATACGGATGACTTTCATCAAACGATGTTCCTGTTTCTTTAATTGTTTTTCCATCCAGCATAATATAACTGTCTACCAACTCCTGCAAAGGAGAAAGCTGGGAATATCCACCCAAAGTGGGCGGCAGGAAAACATACATCATCTGATGTTCACGACTAGTCGGACGATACTGTGCATCCAAAATTACTTCAGAGTTGTATTCATTAGCAATCTCAAACAATCCCGCATAACTTCCAAAGAGTTTAAAGCCCCCCTCTGTCATAATGGTAGAAGTGATATTTTTCACTTGCGTCCAATTACCTTCAAACAAATAGATCTTAGCTTTAATCGCCATTGCCGCCCAACGGGTAATCCGACCTTTATTATCCGCATCATAAGAAGTCGGCAAATAGTTACCGTTAATCACTTCATCCAAATCAGCCAGTATATTCGCTATTACAGTGGCTTTGGCTGTACGTGCGATAGACATACTTTCCTTAATAGAAAGCACTTTCGTTGTATAAGGCACATCTCCGAACTTCGTATACAATTCATAATAATTATAAGCACGAAGCACTTTAGCCTCACCGATATAACGTTTCTTCAATTCCGGATCTAAATCAGGAACCCGGTCAATATTTTCGAGCAACTGGTTGCACATACGGATACCCGTATAACGTCCGTCCCAAACCTGTTTCACGTAAGAGTCGGCTGTAGAATATGAACCATTACCAATATTTTGTGTAAAATCATTAGGTTGTTTGGTATATGCATTGTCCGTCATAGCTTCACTATAAAGCTGTTCGTCCATATTTCCCAAATACGTATAGCAATTATTCAACGCCTTGACAGCTGCTTCAGGATCTTCTTCCCAATAAGTCAAGTCCGTTTCTCTGTCATACGGTGCCGTATCCAAGTCAACACAAGAGGCACCGCCCACTACCAAAACAGCAGATAAAATCAAATTCTTTATAGTTGTTTTCATCACGGTACAGTTTAAAATTTAACATTAAGTCCAAATGAATATACTCTTGCCACAGGATAAGCACGACCACTGCCGTCTCCGGTATATTCCGGGTCCCATCCACCTTTCATCTTCGTGAAAGTCAACGGATTCTGCACGCTGGCAAAAATTCTCAAATTCTTGACATAGAGTTTTTTCATCCATTGCTGTGGGAAAGTATATCCGATCTGCGCATTTTTCAGACGCAAATATTTAGCGTCCTGAATCCAGAAATCTGATTTTGCAGCATTATTAGCCGATTCTGCTCCCATTGTCAGACGGGGATAAGTAGCATCCGGATTATTCGGAGTCCAACGATCCTGATGGAAATCCATTACCGGACCTTCATTATTATTATGGAAAGCCTCAACAGATTCACCACGCATCCATTTGTTACGTCTTCCCACTCCTTGCCACATCATCGAGAAATCAAAGCCTTTATATTCCAACCCATAAGTAAAGCCGAAAGTATATCTCGGAAAATCATTACCTACGATAAAGCGGTCATCATCCGGTTTAATCACACCATCGCCATTTTTATCCAGATAGCGGATATCTCCCGGTTTCGGTGTAATACCTTCCAGGTGCGGTCCTTTCTGACATTCTTCCTCATTCTGGAAAAATCCGTCTGAACGATATGCATAATAAGAATACAAAGGATAACCTTCCTTAATAATGGTCTGTACATCCGAACCACCGATAATTTCCGTACCGCGTGTATCTATTACTTCATTAAAGCTATCCGAAATATTTCCGGAGAAGTTATGCACTACTGGGCCAGTCTTCAAGCGATAGCTCACTGACAACTCCCATCCCCTCGTTTCTACTTTACCAGCATTCTGAATAGGCGCACCATTACCAAACAGTCCGGGAACCGGTAAATTCACCAAAATATCTTTTGTGCGGTTATTAAAACAGTCAAAAGTAATATTCAAGTCATTATTCAATAATCCCAATTCAAAACCGATATTAGCCATACGGGTAGTTTCCCACTTCAGATCGGGATTTGCAGAAGCAAATGTAGCAGTCTGTGCCAGTTTATCTCCGAAGCTGATACCGTTAGTTACAGACACCGTTTGCATATATTGATAAGCACCAATCCGGTTATTACCTACCAATCCCCAAGAACCTCTGATTTTCAGAGAAGGAACATACGGTTTCAATACAGACCAGAATTTTTCTTCCGAAATACGCCATCCTGCAGAGAAAGAAGGGAAGACTCCCGAACGGTTTCCTTTAGCAAAATAAGAAGAGTAGTCATTACGGATATTAAATTCCAGTAAATATTTCTCATCATAATTGTAAGTGGCTCTTGCAAAACCGGAATAGATAGCCCAATCACTTCCCGAACCTGTATTACTTACCTTATCACCACTCAAATCACCTACAAAAATGTCGTATTTAGAATCTTCCGTCAAGCGACTGGTAGAGAATTGTTTTTCAGAGAAACCTTCATAAGCATAACCCAGTAATCCACCGATAGAGTGCTTTCCTATCTTCGTATTATAAGTCACCATCAGATTGGTAGTGATATTCTTAGAGCGGTAGAATTGTTCGGTCAACTTGTTTTCCGAATCTCCCGTACCTTCAAAAGCTTTCCGGTTTTCATGCAATTTATTATTCCACACGCGTCCACCGGCACTTCCGATCAGTTTCAATCCTTTATATACTTCCCATTCAGCTCGTATGGTTCCCAACAATTCATCATTCACATTCTGGCGATAACCACCTTCTTCCAAACGTTGCAAACCGTTTGAGTTACTTCCGGCAGGATAATTATAACTGCCATCCTCATTTTTGATCGGATAAATCGGCGGCATACGGTTTGCCTGCTCAATAATCCATTCTGTCCAGTAAGCATGTTCTTTAATGTCATTACGGGCAAACTGTGAAGTCAGATTCAACGTAAAATTCTTCGTCACCTTATGGCTTACATTCAAACGGGCGTTATAACGTTTGTAGCCATAATCCGGTCCCTTAAACATACTGCTCTGATCTAAATACCCCAGAGAAGCCATATAAGACAGCTGGTCATTTCCTCCTGTCATTGAAACACTGTGCGAACTTTGAGGAGAATTGCGATTATATAGTTCTTTCACCCAATTTACGTTCGGGCCACCATTTCGATATTGTGCAATCTGTTCGGGAGTGAATTTTGCTGATCTTCCCGAATTAACCGCCGCTTCATTATATAATTCCGCATATACCCATGAATCCGCAATTTTAGGCAGCGAGGTAGGTTGCTGAACACCATACATAAAATCATAGGAGATTTCTACCTTACCGGCTTTTCCTTTCTTTGTAGTTACAAGCACTACACCATTGGAAGCGCGTGAACCGTAAATCGCAGTAGAAGAAGCATCTTTCAAAATAGAGACTTGTTCAATATCCGCCGGATTCAGGTTAGCCAGCGATCCTTCAATTCCATCAATTATCACCAACGGATCATTATTATTCATCGTATTCAATCCGCGGATATTTATAGAAGGCACGCTACCCGGTGTAGAAGTTCCCTGCTGAATAACCAAACCAGGAGTAGTTCCCTGCATAGCCTCCAGAACGTTGGCAATAGGTTTTCCTTCCAGTTCATCCGTTGAAAGAGAAGAAACAGCTCCTGTCAGATTCACTTTCTTCTGTACGCCGTAGCCCACTACTACCACATCTTTCAACGCAACCACGTCCGACTTCAGCACCACATTAATCAATTTACGACCGTTCACCGGAACTTCCTGTGTTTCATATCCTATTGAGGAAACTACCAATACCGCTTTTGAAGCAACATTCAGTGAAAAATTTCCATCCATATCCGTAGCCGTACCCGTAGATACACCTTTCACCAGCACGGTAGCCCCAATCACGGGTTCCCCGTCTGCCATTACCTTACCTTTCACTGCGATTGTATTAGATTGCGCATACAGTTTGGAACCAACAGCCACATTCATACAAACAATCAACATAACAGCCAATAATTGCCAACTCGAAAATGCCGCTCTGAAAAGCCGGCGGGCAAATTGCGCGTTCAATAGATTAGATTGTTTCATAACATTTTATATTTGAATTAATAGAAGAGTTATCATATATTATAAGATATTAAGTTGGGACAAAGCAAAGGAATAAGCCCCTAAAGCAACGGCTCTGCTTGCTCCTAATGTAGAAACAGCAATGCCTATTTTCTTGTGACAGGCATAATGCACCTCTCTCTCCGAAAATGGTATTTTCACCATCTTGTCTTTTTCCTCCAGAAATTTATCAAATGCCTCTTTTTCGGACAGATTGAACACCTCCATCTGCAAACAAGGGAAAGAAGCTCCTGCAAATGTGCCGATCTGCCGATTCATCTCATTCATAACTCCCGGAAGTATGTATTTAGCCGCTCCGGCCACTCCTCCGCCAATCACCACCAAGCCATCAACAATATTCAATGCACGGATGATAGCATCACCGGCCATCTCTCCCAGTTCGTTAAAACTCCGGACAGCAGCCTGCTGATCTCCCTCTGCGGTCCCTTCGGCAATATCATATATATCTTTGGGAGTCAAAGAAGAAGCATCCTTTCCGGTCAATTCCTGATATACTCGCCTGACAGCCCTGATGCTGACACTTTCTTCCGCGATCATTTCGGGATATTTCTTATTCCGCATAATCCAGACGTCGCCGCCGCAACCGTTGTCTCCGGTCAGTAACCGGCTGTCAATCACCACTCCGGCACCAAACCCTGTACCCAGCGTAATTCCGAGCAGGTTCTTATATACCTTACTGCTGCCTGCTTCTTTCAGGCGTTTATTCACTTCGGGCAAAGTGCCTGCCAAGGCTTCGCCATAAGCAAACAAATTACCGTCATTATTAATAAAAACCGGAATACCAAACTGTTCCCTCAAATAAGGTCCAAGTGCCACTCCTCCCCTGAAGGCCGGGAAGTTAGGCAAGTCACCAATAATTCCATGCTCATAGTCAGCAGGCCCGGGGAAAGCAAAACTGATAGCTACCGGAAGTTTCGGCAATCGTTTTTCAACTTCCAGGAAACCTTCTACAAGAACAGACAAGCAACGCTCCAAGTCGTCGGACGCTGCCGGAAGGCAAATAGGTTCCACTATTTCGCGACAGCCTTGTATGGCTGAAAACACGAAATTAGTGCCTCCCGCATCGAGCGTCATTACGATTCGTTCATCATGTTCATACATAGTTCTCAAGATATTAGATGATTTATTTCATTATTAAAAGCGTACGTAAGCTTTGATCGTTACACATTCTTTTCCTGCAGATTTACCATACGGGGCAATGGTATATTCTTTCACCCCGGCAGGAATGATAAATGTTTCGGCATAATGTACCACGAAAGGTTCAAAAGCATGAGTAGGACTCTCAACTACGGCCTCTTCTCCCTCCAACAGATTCAGTACATTTACACTATCGTTTGTATGATGCAATACCGGTGATGAGAAACGGTGACGGCGGGTTTCGATAAATTCGTTCGGATGCAATCCGGTACGTTCTTCTATCCAGCCTTCTCCGGAAGCAACCTCCTTGAACTGGTTGCGAAGATGTTCATTCACATATTCCGTATCCCGGTTCCAGTTGATTACGCATTTACCACGTTCCACATTGATCGGACGCGGTTTTCCATCCAGTCCCAAGCGTTGCCAGTCCCATAGTTTGAAAGTAAAGAGGTTCGGAGTCGAACTGATTTCAAGCACCATACTGTTGGCACCGGAACAATGAACCGTTCCTCCCGGAATCAGGAAGTGATCGTGTTTCTTTGTCGGAATCTTATTTACGTACTTTTCTGCGTCGAACACCAATTCACCTTTTTGTGCTTTACGCAAATCGCCGATCATCGCCTCCTTATCAACCCCCGTCTTCACTCCCAGATAAACTACGGCATCTTCTCCCGCATCCACCATGTAGTAACTTTCATCCTGTGTGTAGTACATACCGAAGCTGTCGCGGATAAATTGAGTAGTAGGATGCACCTGCAAACTCAAATTACCTCCGCCCATCGTATCCAAAAAGTCGAAACGAATAGGGAAGTCTTTTCCAAAGCGTGCCTCCACCGGTTCACCAAGCAACTCTTTACTTTTCAGTAAAACCAAATCAACCGAAGGCAGCTCAAAGCGTACTCCGTTCACTTCAAAATAAAGGCTGTTCTCTTCAGGTACACAGTCAAAGCACCAGCCGAAATTTTCACGTTCACGATCCAGGTCGCAAACCTCTTTCATCCATTGACCACCCCAGGGAGCCGGATCGAAGAAAGGAACTACCCGGAACGGTGTGTTCACCGTTGCCTCTACCCCTTTAAAGAAAGTATCCTTATCAATCATCTTCGGTGTCCCGGCCACATGGGTGTCAATCCAGAATTCTACCCTGTCAAACAATCTTTCCTTATACCTATCACATACTCTCCAATCGTTGAAATACCCTCTCTTGTATTGCAAAGAAACAGCATCGTTCCGATTGTCTATACCTAAAGCTTTTACCTCATGCCGGCGGAAACGTTGTTGGATTTCCCAACGTGCCATATCCGCATAAACTACCATCGCATCCTGTGGAGCAACAACAGCAGCACCCGTACCTATGATTACAATGGTTTCTTTTGCTTCACTGATTTGCTTCCGTGCAGCAGCCACCTTATCCGCATCCAAATAATCTTCCAGCTTCAAATTGGTAACATAGCCGAATAACACATCTTCAGTCATGAAGCGTTCTGTCAACGTTTGAATTTCTTTTTCCGGTTTCATCAAATCACGTACATTCATCACTCTTCCGGAGAATTCTTTTGAAAAAGCATCCAGCACTTCTTCTTCATATACTCCTGTATATAAATCCACAGCCAGCACTTTTCTTGCATCCATTTTCTTTTTTAACATAGAAATGATACTATCCCAACCCTGAACAAGCATCCCCGTCAGCTTCGTAGAAGGAAATTTATCATAATTAGCTTTTCTCATGTTTATAGCGTTTTTAAATTTTATATGTTCATACATACTTTCAATTGTGCAAATATATAGATTTTATTTTTATTCCAAACAAAACTTGGATTATTTTTTGATAAATCTTATATTTGCTGAAAATAAACCAATCAGAATAGATATGAAATTAGATCATAATAGTGATAAACCGCTTCATATTCAGGCAGAAGAGATACTAAGAAGACTCATAGAATCTGAAGAGTACAAAAACGGAAAGCTATTTCCCAATGAGGTCGAATTGTCTGAACAATTACATATTTCAAGGAACACATTGAGACAAGCTATCAACAAACTCGTGTTTGAGGGGCTTCTGGTGCGAAAGAAGGGCTACGGAACGAAGGTAGTAAAGAAAGGTATCGTAGGCGGAGTAAAGAACTGGCTTAGTTTCTCACAGGAGATGAAGATGTTAGGTATCGAGATTCGCAATTTCGAGCTACATATCAGTTTAAAGCGTGCAACCGAAGAAATCGGTACGTTCTTTGATTTAGGTTCCAGTCCCGACACTCGCTGCGTAGTGATGGAGCGTGTCAGAGGAAAAAAAGAATATCCGTTTGTTTACTTCATCTCTTATTTCAACCCCAATATTCCACTGACAGGAGAGGAAGATTATACACGTCCATTATACGAAATGCTGGAAACCCAATATAATATAGTGGTAAAGACCAGCAAGGAGGAGATTTCAGCCAGACTTGCAGGGGAATTTATTGCAGAGAAACTGGAGATAAAATCCAATGACCCTATATTAATAAGGAGAAGATTTGTTTATGATGTGAACGGAGTACCTATTGAATACAACGTCGGATATTATCGGGCAGACAGCTTTACTTATACAATAGAGGCAGAGAGATAGACCGTATGTTCATACATATATAATATAAGGAGGCTATTTTAGAAGTTGAAATCTCTATCTTTCCTTTAAAATAACCTCTTTATATCATCTCTCTTTCCATAATCATGTCCTACCCGTCATTTATTATCGAACTACCATTAGAGCATCCGGCAAGAATCCGATCCAGACTTTCATCCACAACACCTATCATCTGAAGTTTGGATAATAAATGATAGTAAGAAGTTTTTCCTACTCCTTCTATTCTCAACAGACTTTTCCACCCTCTTCCCGATACGATTTCCAATAAATCTTTTACTGTTCGAACATCTTGATTATACAAGACATTAGCCAACCGAGTATCAGCTACTTTACAAACAGGCAATTGAAGTATCCACTCCTCCTGCCCAACATTTATATTCTTATTATTGTCTGCCAAAGATAAAAAACGAGCATCAATAGCACGCTTTCGATAAGTAGCCAATATATCTTTTTTCAGTTTCAACCCTTTAAGTATAGAGTTATACATTTGCAATGTCTTCCCATAGGTAATTCGATGCCGATCAGCCACTTTCGCTACTGATTCTCCTGTAGAAATTGAATAGAAGATATCGCGGGTAACAGGGTGAAGAATCAATGCTGCCAGTTCACGAATGATTATTTCATATAGAGGTTTACAAGTCTTCTGTGTTCTCAATACATATAGTAGTTCATCGTATTTTGAAATGATAAAGTCCCGTTCCAGTTTCTTTTCTTCTACGATTTTAGAAAGGTAACCTGCTTCTAAACCAAGTCTTTTGTGAGCTTCCAGATAAGCATCCAAACTCTCATCATCCAAAAACAACTGATCGTTGATTCGGGAACTCGTAATGTATCCAAGATTTGCCCAATTTCTAAGAATCGTCTCCTGGATGCCGTGTCTTTCAGACATCTGTTTTGTTGTGAGCCAATTTGACATAAAAAAACGGAACTAGATTAATAATATTAACTAGTCCCGTACCTTTTATTATAAAAGAGTACGGAGCTGTCACATCCCGCTAGTAGGAGGTAGTAACGGCTACCCAATGCATACGGGCAGACAGCCCGTACCCTATGAGAAGTCATAGAAGTACAGGCGTCTTCCCAGCATGCATTAAAAAATCCGTTACAATTTCCTACTAGCCGAGGAAACGCACAATCGCACACCACAAAGGCGTGCTACGTTCCAATGACAAAGGTACAAATACTTTTCGGAAAATAACAAGAGAGAGGCATAAATGTTTAGAATGATGATTGTATAATTAAAGCGTATGTATATAAATAGACAGGCTTCAATTAGTTATCTTATTCAAATAAGAAACCACTCTACAATTAAAGCACCTCTCTCTTACATAAACTACCTACTTTTGTAGCAAATAACAATTCGTTCCACCTAGGTAGAACTAAACAAATACCATGGTCGAACCAAACGATAACCAAGGTAGAACTAAAGAATAACCTTGGTAGAACGAATTAATAGTAGTAATTAATCCATTAATAATAGAATATGAGTGCTTTATATGACTTATTTGAAAATCCACCGTCACCTGACGGAGAGAAACAACCGCTACATGCCCGTATTGTCTCCAAAGGAACCGTAGATAAAGAAGAGTTTCTGGATCGTGTCCACAAATTCACCGGTATCAGCAGAAGTTTATTGGCAGGAGCCATGGAAGCCTTTGCCAATGAAGCACGGGATTTACTAGCCGACGGCTGGAATGTAGAAATGGGAAACTTCGGATTCTTCTCTACATCGTTGCAATGTCCGCCGGTTAAAGATAAAAAAGAAATTCGGGCAGCGTCTGTCCAAATGAAAAATATTAATTTCCGCGCAAGTCGTCCATTCAAGAAAGAAGTAGGCGACAAAATGAGGCTGCAACGAGGAGAATCTATCACACGCCCTAAGAAAAATAGTATCTCCCGTGAGACGTGTCGCGACCGCCTCAACACATATTTGGAAAATCACCTATTCATCAGCCGGACAGATTATAGCCATCTGACAGGACGAAATAAAAAAGTAGCTATTGAAGAATTAAATTCCTTTATTACCGACAGAATAATCCAAAAGGAAGGGGTTGGAAAGTTGACTGTATATATAAAGGTATAAACTCTTGGAACACAGAATTAAGAGCCACAACAAGATTATTGCTGTTGTAACTCAAGTATGATTTCATCAGTGATGTAGGCATCACTCAACGTTATAAGCGGATATTGTTTATTAAGAAGCAATGCATATACCTTACTATTATAGAACAAGTGCAATGCTTTTTCGGGAGAAATATTCAAACGCTCCGCTAATTGCATCACCACACGAGTGTATTTATTCCATACTAATACATCTATCATAAACGCAGTTTATTTTATTGTTACATATTCTTTGAAAGAGAGACACTCGTCAATGAGACGTTGATTGAGAATCCTTTACCAAAGTCGAGGTTTTCGCGTCCGACACCGACCAAAGGATACTCTACGGCCTGCGTACTACCATGATAGACCTTCATACAGATTCTCCTTTTTCTTTATAATGGGCTTCCCAGTTTTCAAGAGCTTCTACCAACGTATCGGCTATGTACTCACGACTCTGGGTGTGAAGCATGTCATATCCACTTATCAGGTATTGACGGATAAGATTCAGTTTTTCCAAACGGTTATAGAGAGTAGGAGCCGGAATACCCAACTTCTGGGCGGCACTCTCAATGGCAAAAATCACAAACTCCATGACTTTGCCATCAACAACGGGGGCTGATTGGCTTGAATGTAGCATACTATACCTCTATTATCTTAGTGTAATATGTACAAATATAGTGTTTATTCTTGCAACGTTCATCGTTTTTCGGCATATTTTATGATTATCAAGAACATTTGAGTATCGTGAAACTGATTGAAATACTCCCTATTTGGAAATGGCTATTAAAGTAGAACATCTAAGAATCTATAAATCAGAATCATACAAACAAAATAAATAAAAGTGAATCAAAGTACGTACATCTAGGATCGTTAAAGCACCTCCCCGGAAAGTGCCCATAGTATCTTTGCATCGTGATCACAAAGAGAATTGATAAGTAAAGTAACTAATTAAAAAAAAACAAAAAACTATGGCACTTAGATACGTCATTAAAAAAAGAACATTCGGCTTTGATAAAACTAAAGCTGAAAAATATGTAGCACAAAATGTAATCACCAATACGTTGGATTTCAGAGATTTGTGTGAGGAAATCACTAAAGTTGGAATGGTTCCCAGTGGAGCAGTGAAATTTGTACTCGATGCTTTGATCGATACATTGAATCTCAACCTTAGAAAAGGCATCTCTGTTCAATTAGGAGATTTCGGATGCTTCCGTCCAGGTATGAATTGCGAAAGTCAGGATGCTGAAAAAGATGTAGATAGCGATACGATACGCAGAGTGAAAATCATTTTCACTCCGGGCTACAAATTCAAAGAGATGCTAAGTAAAGTCAGTGTTCAAAAAGCGGTGGCTTCCGATGATGGTTCCATCAGCCCGGAGCAACCGGATCCCAACCCGAATCCAAACCCGGATGACGGCAAAGGAGAAGCACCGGACCCGGCAGCATAAGACTAATCATCAGCCTTTAAAAGCAGGAAAACAGTACCCGCCTACGGGCGGATACTGTTTCCCAAAGTATTCCTGTAAAAGACTTGACAACGCCTTTTTTATTTTGTATCTTTACAACATCTTAAAACATTAAAATATCAACATGAAAGAATTGCCATCAGAAGAGGAAGAAATTCCGTTTCGCATTAAAACTTATAAGAAAAAGGAATTGGCTTGTATGTACAATCCGAACATTACACCCCGTTGCGCCATACGCATATTCACCAAATGGATTAAAATAAATAAAGAACTGCTCCGGTTATTGACTGCCACAGGTTATCATCCGCGTACACGAACTTTTACTCCCCGACAGGTACAAATCATCACCAGTATTCTGGACATTCCATAAGGATGTCCAGAATACTGGTTTTATCATTGCAGTTGTCCCGCCGCTTTCAAATAAGCCACATAATTCACATACAATTGGAAATGGGCATCCACTTTCGTCTGATAAGCCTGCTGCCAAAGCACTTGTGCTTCCAGATAATCCGAAAGAGTTTCCAGTCCCACTTCATATTGCTTACCACTGACTTTCATATTCTCCTCTGCCTGTTCCAGCGAACGTTCGGAAAGCTCCGTTTCCAACCGGGCCTCATCCAGATTATTGGCAGCTTGCATCAACTCCAGCAACATCTTTTCATTGACATTTTCCTGTTCAAGACGAGCTTGTTCCAACTTCACTTTGGCAGACTTTACTTTATTGGTACGTTCGCCAAAATGAAACAGAGGGACAGAGACATTCAGGAATACGGAAAAAGCACCCTTTTTCATCAAAGTTTCATCATTGACTTCCAATCCGTGAAGATAATCATAACTACCTCTGACGCCGATACGCGGTAACAGTTCACTACGATTCAGCTTTACCTCCTGCTCGGCAATGGCTATTTGTTTGTTCAAGATTCCATATTCGGGACGGGCAGTTATGTCAGAGACCTGCACTTTCCACTCCTGCTCCACTTCCGGAAAATCATCGGATATATCAATCTGTGCTGTCAAAGGGCGGCCGATGTAATGACAAAGATTCATACTTGCAAGACGGAGGGCGTTATCAGCCTTTCGCAAAGAAAGTTCACTCTCGTTGAGCTTCACTTGCACTTTCAGTACATCATTTTGCGGTTTCATGCCATGCCGATGAGCACTCTTTACATTTTTGGAAAGTTCCGTCAGTAAGGCGTGATATTTTTCCGCTACTTTTTTCATCTCCTTGGCTTTCACTAACTGCACGTATGCTTTATCTGTATTCAGAATAACTTCCGAAGTAGTTAAAGCTTCGTTCAAATGTGCCATTTCCTTTCCCAATAGTGACATTTTATAGGCGGCACGGATTTTTCCTCCCATATAAAGAGGTTGCTCCACTTGTACACCGCCCGAGTAAACAGTTCCGACCTTATAGTCCAGATTCAGTCCGGGAAAATAAGCGAAACCGCTCGATACCAGTTCTCCGGTAGCAGGATTGGGCAAGAAAACCGGAAGGTTTCCTCCCGGAACTCCGAGACTTCCGTCCGCTGTGCTATAAATACCCGTTCCGTTGACTGTAAAATTAGGGAAGAAATTGGCTTTATAACTAAGAGACATCAATCGGGCTGCTTCCGTCTGCTTATTAGCGGCAGCCATATCCTTATTATATTTCAGTGCCATTTCACGGCATTGCGCCAGACTTAGTTTTTCTTGCGCGGCAAGAGAAACCGACAGGCCGAACAATACACCCGCTACACTAATGGCTACAAGAATTTCTTTTTTCATTTGTCTGTCTTTTTTATATGAAAGAATAATGCATACAAAATCGGGATAAAAAGCAACGTTATCAACGTGCCGAACAGCAACCCACCCATAATAGAAGCCGCCAACGAACCGAACATGGCATCCGGCAACAATGGAATCATTCCCAAAATCGTAGTCAGCGAAGCCATCATCACGGGACGGAGACGACTTTGCGAACTGTCTATCAATGCCGTCACAGGTTCTACTCCCTGATTAATCTGCAAAGTGATCTCATCCATCAATACAATACCATTCTTAATAATCATGCCGATCAATCCCAATGTACCGACGATAGCCACAAAGTTGAATGTCTTCCCGGTAAGCAGCATTACAGCAACAACACCGACAAATACCAGCGGAATAGTACAGAAGATGATAACCGGTTTCCGGTAATCTTTGAACAGCATGATTAGAATGGATATCATCAGAATGATAGCAAACGGGAAATTCTTGAACAGATATTGCATAGACTTTGTGCTGGCGTTCCTCTCGCCTTGCCATTGAAGCCGATATCCGTCAGGCAGCGGAATCTGTTCAATCTGCGTGGCAATGGATTGCCGCGCCTTCTCCGTTTCTACCCCCGGAACAGGAGAACATTGCACCCGTTGGCTACGCTGCCCGTTATAACGGGGAACCACCGGATCTTCCCACTTCACATCAATCCGCTTACTGATTTGTTTTAACGGAGTTGTTCCCATCAACGTTTCCACCAGTTCTTCTTTTGATAGTGTTCCTGTCTTCAGTTTCATCATCATTTCCTGTGTCAGCAAACCGTTCAGAGAAGGAAGAGACGAGAATATCTGCGTATTGCCCAGGTTTTCAATCGGATTTCCGTGTTCGTCCAGACAACGCAAGTAGATATTATCTTTGTGAATACCTTCGTAGAAAGACCCGATAGGGATGCCGCTGGTAGCGGTCAGTAGAGATAGGCTTACATCATTACGGCTCAATCCGATAGCACGTGCCGCAGGCTGGTCATATTCAATAGTCAGTACCGGAATTTGCGGTTCCCAGTCCGTGGTAATCAGGTAAACATCCGGGCAATTCTCCATAATCTTGCGGGCACTGTCTGCCAACTGATGCAAAACAGCAGGATCAGGACCGGTAAATTGCACTTCAATAGGATATTTCTTGAACATCAGATTGTAGCGGTTCATCTTTACGTAAGCATCCGGATAATGTTGTGAAAGATATTGTTGAATTTCCGCCATGTTATCCACCAAATCGTCCGGAGAGGTGAAGTCGATAATCAGTTCACCGTAAGATAAGGAAGGATTGGCTACGTTACGCACCAAGTTATAACGAGCAGGTGTACCACCGATAGAAGTAGTGACGTGTGTAACTTCCGGACGCTTTTTCAGGTAAACTTCGATTTCTTCCAAGTCACGTGCTACACGAGTGGAGTTAGTCCCTTCCGGCAATTTATATTCCATGTAAAGCTGATCGTAGACCATATCCGGGAAAAAGCCCTGCTTCATAAACCGATAACTGAAAGCCGAAAGCAATACCAAAGCAATCATTGTAAACACAAAACTCCAACGATGTGCCAGACTGAATTTCAATAATGAACGGAGCACAGCATAAATCTTTCCTTCATACACACGTTTTCCGGCAGCAGTAGTTGCCGCAGAGATTTCCGGATGCAAAATCCGGTCAGCCATCAACGGGACGTGCACCAAAGCCAGCACCCAACTAAGCAATAAGGAAACAGCGAGTACGATAAACAAATCGCGCGTATAAACGCCTGCCGTATCAGGAGACATAAAGATAGGAAGAAAAGCGATGATGGCAATCAGAGTAGCTCCCAGCAAAGGCATCGCTGTCTGCCGTCCGATGGCAGTCATTGCCTCCATCCGACTCTTTCCGGCTTTCAAATCTACCAAAATACCGTCGATGATAACAATCGCATTATCCACCAGCATCCCCATCGCAAGCACGAACGAGGCCAATGAAACACGCTGCATCGTACCGTTCATAAAATAAAGGAACAGAAAGGAACCGAATACCGTCACTACCAAACTGATACCGATAATCACCCCGCTCTTAAATCCCATAGCAATCATCAGAATAACAACTACGATAATCACAGATTCTATCAGATTAAGAATGAACGTCCCCAACGAACTGCCTACACGTTCCGGCTGATAGAAAACTTTATGGCACTCTACCCCCGCTGGAAGGCGTTCGACTTTCAGTTGCTCCAATTTCTTTTCCACTTGATGCCCCACTTTGATAATGTCGGCATCCGAAGAAGCGGCCACCATTATTCCTATCGCACGCTGACGGTCATAAAACAATTCGTTGCGGGTAGGATCTTCATAATCTTTCTCAATACGGGCTATATCACTCAACCGCAACTGATCGGCATCATGTCCCTGAATCAGCATACGACCGATATCCTCCACCGTCTTAAACTTGTCACTGACTGTCACCCGGATACGATTATCGCCATTATCATAGTAACCAGTATAAGTCGTTTGGTTCTGTCCGTTCAATGTGGCTAGCACTTCGGCGGGTTTCACACCCAAGTTAGCCATCCGGTCTTGCAAAAGAGAGATATTAATACATTCGGGACGTTTACCGTATAAGTCGACGCGTTCCACCCCATCCAGTTCGCTGACTTCACGTTTCACCAGTTCTGAATAATCAGACAGTTCCCTGTCGGAAAGTCCGTCACCCGTCAAAGCGAAAAACATTCCGTAAACATTTCCAAAATCATCTTTTACAATAGAAGGACTGGCACCTTCGGGAAGTTCTGCCTGTGCGTTCGCCACTTTACGACGCAACAGATCCCAGCATTGTTCTACGTCCGTCTCTTTGACAGTCGTTTTCAGTTCTACCTGAATCAGGGAGAGATCGTTGTAGGAATAACTTTCCACATTATCTATATTCCCCATGGAGCGAATATTCTTCTCCAGTACATCCGTCACCTCTAATTCTACCTGATGCGCAGACGCACCGGGATAGGTGGTGACTACCATGGCAAGCTTTACCGTTATTTCTGGGTCTTCCAGTTTACTCATTTCATAACTGGAATAAGCTCCTCCTACAATCAGTACGGCAATCAGGAAGTAGATTAACTTCTTGTTCTCAAATGCCCATTTACTAATATCAATCATAGCAGTCCTCCCACATTGGTTTCAGCAGCCGGAAGAAGCGGTTCCACCTGTTCTCCCTCTTTTACATGATGCACCCCCGAAGCGACAACCAAATCACCGGGATTCGCTCCGTCTGAAGTAATCAGGCATCTGCCGTCGCTAAGCAGACGGGTGACGGTCACATCACAACGGCGAATAGCGTGACTGGAAGCATCATAAAGAAAGATACTCGTACGCCCGTTCTCACGAAGAATCGCTCCACCGGGAACCGACAGGTTACACACATCTCCTTCACTACATTCGATAGTTACCATTGTATTCATGCCGGGCGATGGAACTGCCTGTTTATCTTCTTTTTTCAGTTGAAGCCGCATAGTGTACAACTGATTGGCATTTGCCTTAGGGGTGACACTAATCAGTTCCAAAGCATATCTTTGATGAGGATAAATATCGAATGTACAATAGTAGCGGGTAAACTGCTGTCGACGAATATATTCCACTGCCGGAAGATTAATCTCCACCTCCGGGCTTCCCTCACTGATGATGGAAACGACGGGCATACCGGCAGCTACCGTCTCATGGGAATCAAAAAGACGTTTCTGCACATATCCGTTAAAAGGAGCATACAAACGGGTGTATGCCAACTGGTCTTTAGCATGGTTATATTTGGCGGTAATCTGTCTCAATCCGTACACGGCCTTATCGTTAGCATCCGGTGTTGTCACATTTTCCTTATAAAGTGCCATCACCCGTTCCGCCTCCGCTTTCACACTTTGATATTCTGCTTCTGCCGCATCCAGCTGAATCTGATAGTCTGTCGGATCTAATTCTGCCAATAATTGCCCTTTACGCACATAGGCACCGTCATTTACATGCATATACTGAATAGTACCACTCACCCGGAAAGACAGACTTATGTCCTGTGCCGCTTTCACTCGACCCGGAAACTGCAAAGCTATTTGTCTGTCGGCAGAAAGTACGGTATCAATCTTCACTGCCGGCTTACTGTCTGTGTTTTGTACACGTTGCCCACACGAAGTCAACAGAACTGCTAAAAATCCTGTTAATAAGAAGTCTAATCGTCTCATATTTTCACTTATTAGTTAGTTGCCACAAAAGTATCCCAAGCAAACATGAGGAGAAAGGTTGATTTAGACGAAACATTGTTCTATTTGTACGTTACCTAAGATAAAAAGCCGAAATAGTTTGCTATTTGTATTTATTTGTTTATTACTTTGTAAAGAAATTCATTTCAACGAAAAGGAATATGGAACCACTGATGCCATTCAAGTATGTTATAATATCTCCGGAAGATACTTCCATGAAAGAAGGATGCATTATTTCCGAATTCAACCAATGCGGACTTTTCCTCTGCCAGAAAGGACAGGCGGAAATCCTGTTGGGAGGTAGACCATATCAGATTAACAAAAGGAATCTTTTCATATATACAGCAGCCAACCTTCTACAGATACGCCAAAGAAGCGCAGACTTGGAAGGAATCATGATAGAGGTCGACCTGGATTATGTCATACCAATAGTAAACAAAGTAGCTAACTCGGAAAATTTGCTTTATTTGCGGGAAAATCCCTGCCTGTCGCTCTCTGAAGAGCAATATACATTTGTAGAGAACTTGCTCAAATCTGTAGAAAAACGAATTAACAGGGAGAATATTTGTAACAGTTCCCGACAGAAACAACATTTAACTTCTGAATTAATCAAATCCTGGGGACAGGTGATATGCTATGAGTTATTAAACATTTATTTCAGTAACGAACCCCAAACACCACTGCCACAGGATAAAAAGGATAAAATCTTCCAAAATTTCATGATTACCCTTTATCGATATTATCGTCAGGAACGTGATGTTACTTTTTATGCAGACAAGCAATGCTTGTCCGCCCGATATTTTTCTTCTGTCATCAAGGAGAAATCAGGGAGCAGTGCTTTGCAGTGGATCATACAGAATGTCATTACAGAAGCTAAATATCTGCTCGATAATACCGATTTAAGTATTAAGGAAATAACAACCAAACTCAACTTCCCCACACAATCATTCTTCGGGAAATATTTCAAGCAGTATGTCGGTATATCTCCTAAAGAATATCGGAACAAACTTATCAAACAGTAACTTTCTTAAACTGCCGGAACTGCCACCACAACATTCCTCCGGATATAAGACTAGCCGCCAAATCTGCCACAGGCATACTGGCCCAAACGCCCATTTGTCCATAATAGTGAGGTAGAATCAATAAACAGGGAACGAGAAATAACATCTGCCGCGTCAGCGACAAGAAAATGGCTTTACTTGCCATTCCAATACTCTGGAAGAAGTTGGAAGCTACCATCTGAAACCCAACAATCGGGTAGAAAAATACCACAATACGAAAACCTTTAGAAGCAATGCTGATTAACTCTTCGTCCGAAGTAAAGATGGAAGATACGATTTCCGGAATAAACATACCGATCAGAAAACCAATCGTTGTCACTACAGTTGCACAACAAATGGTTACTTTCAGTACTTCCGTCACACGAGGATAGAGCTTCGCACCAAAATTATATCCCGCAATGGGCTGCATCCCTTGGTTTAGTCCCAATACAATCATAATAAAGACAAAAACAATACGATTAACAATACCGAATGCACCGATCGCCAAATCACCTCCATGCTCTTTTAATCCCTGATTAATCAGAATCACAATAAAGCAAGACGCCATATTCATCAGAAAGGGAGACATACCAATAGCCAGCGAATCCAACACGATTTTCCGTTTCAAACGAAAAATCCCCTTTTTCAACCGTATCAGTTCATCTTTGCGGCAGAACAGATGAAGCTGCCAGACCAATGCAATCAACTGCGCACAAACCGTAGCCGTAGCCGCCCCACGGATTCCCCAGTCGAATACAAAAATAAACAATGGAGCAAGCAATACATTGATTATCACTGTCGTTATTGTTGCCATCATCGCTTTCTGCGGATGGCCCGAAGCACGGAGCACTGCATTCAGCCCCAGATATAAATGGGTAACCACATTTCCGAGCAAGATAACCTGCATAAATTCACGGGCATACTTCACCGTTTCATCGCTTCCTCCGAAAAAGTAAAGTATCGGATCGAGAAAAGGAAGAACGATTACCGTAAAAGAGATACCTATAATAAGGTTTAATACAAACACATTTCCCAAAACCTGCTGTGCGGTATCATAATCTTTCTGTCCTAGCTTCACCGAAATCAATGTAGCCGCACCGACACCGACCAACGAGCCGAAAGCCGCGGCAAGATTCATTAGCGGGAAAGTTAATGCCAACCCGGAAATAGCCATCGCACCTACCCCGTGACCGATAAAAATACTATCTACCATATTGTAAAGAGAAGACGCCGTCATGGCGATAATTGCCGGAATGGCATACTGCATTAAAAGCTTCCCAATCTTTTCCGTACCCAACGCAGTGGGTGTCTTTTGTCCTGTCATACCTATTAGTTTGAGACGGCAAAGATACAAAAAAGAGGTGGATTACAGGATATATGAGAAAAGTTTCGTATTTTTGCCTCCAAAATTGAGTTAATACGTAACGAAATGAATATATTAGAACTAAGTGAACAGGAAATCATTCGACGCAACAGCCTGAATGAGCTTCGTGCGATGGGTATTGATCCATACCCTGCAGCAGAGTATGTAACCAATGCTTTCTCTACAGATATTAAAGCTGAATTTAAAGACGACGAGGAGCCACGCCAAGTTTCCGTAGCCGGCCGTATCATGAGCCGCCGCGTGATGGGTAAAGCATCTTTCGTTGAATTGCAAGACTCTAAAGGTCGCATCCAGGTGTACATCACCCGCGATGATATCTGCCCGGGAGAAGACAAGGAACTGTACAACTCTGTATTCAAACGCCTGCTCGACTTAGGTGACTTTATCGGTATCGAAGGTTTCGTGTTCCGCACACAAATGGGTGAAATCAGTATCCATGCTAAGAAACTGACTGTACTTGCAAAGTCTATCAAACCGTTGCCTATCGTTAAATACAAAGACGGGGTAGCTTATGACTCTTTTGAAGATCCCGAACTCCGTTATCGCCAACGCTATGTGGACCTGGTAGTGAACGACGGTATCAAAGAAACATTCCTGAAACGTGCCACTGTTGTGAAAACATTGCGCAATGCTTTGGACGAAGCCGGTTACACGGAAGTGGAAACTCCCATCCTGCAATCTATTGCCGGTGGAGCAAGCGCACGACCGTTCATCACTCACCATAACTCACTGGACATGGATCTTTACCTGCGTATCGCAACAGAACTTTATCTGAAGCGACTGATCGTAGGTGGTTTTGAAGGTGTATATGAAATAGGTAAGAACTTCCGTAACGAGGGTATGGACAAAACCCATAACCCGGAGTTCACTTGTATGGAACTCTACGTACAATATAAGGATTACAACTGGATGATGAATTTCACCGAAAAGTTGTTGGAACGTATTTGTATCGCAGTAAACGGTAGCACAGAAACAGTGGTTGACGGAAAAACCATCAACTTCAAAGCTCCTTACCGCCGTCTGCCTATTCTGGACGCTATCAAAGAAAAGACAGGATATGACCTGAACGGCAAGAGCGAAGAGGAAATCCGCCAAGTCTGCAAAGAACTGAAGATGGAAGAAATCGACGAGACGATGGGTAAAGGCAAGCTGATTGATGAAATTTTCGGAGAATTCTGCGAAGGTACATATATCCAGCCGACTTTCATCACCGATTATCCGGTTGAAATGTCTCCGCTGACCAAGATGCACCGCTCTAAACCGGGACTGACCGAACGTTTCGAACTGATGGTGAACGGTAAAGAGCTGGCTAATGCCTACTCGGAATTGAACGATCCGCTGGATCAGGAAGAACGTTTCAAAGAACAAATGCGTTTGGCCGACAAGGGAGACGACGAAGCGATGATTATCGATCAGGACTTCCTGCGCGCTTTACAATACGGTATGCCTCCTACATCGGGTATCGGTATCGGTATCGACCGTCTGGTGATGTTAATGACCGGACAGACTACCATTCAGGAAGTATTGTTCTTCCCGCAAATGCGCCCGGAAAAAGTAGTGAAAAAAGACGCTGCTGCCAAATACATGGAATTGGGAATCGCAGAAGACTGGGTTCCGGTGATTCAAAAAGCCGGTTACAACACAGTTGCCGACATGAAAGATGTCAATCCGCAGAAGCTGCACCAGGACATCTGCGGCATTAACAAGAAATATAAATTAGAACTGACCAATCCGTCGGTAAACGACGTAACTGAGTGGATACAGAAAATTTAATAAGTTCTTCATCCAAATCCATACAAATGAAATTACCCGGCAAGATAGCGATAATGGGCGGAGGAAGTTGGGCTACAGCCATCGCAAAGATGTGTCTGGCCCAAGAGGACTCTATCAATTGGTACATGCGGCGAGACGACCGCATTGCCGATTTTAAACGATTAGGGCACAATCCGGCTTATCTGACAGGAGTGAAATTTGATACGAGACGCATCACTTTCAGTTCCAACATCAACGATGTTGTGAAAGAATCGGATACACTGATCTTCGTCACTCCCTCTCCTTATCTGAAGGCGCATCTGAAAAAGTTGAAAACCAAGATAAAAGATAAGTTTATCATCACCGCTATCAAAGGAATCGTACCCGATGACAACGTTATTGTATCGGAATACTTCACAAAAGAATATGGTGTGCCACCAGAAAACATAGCAGTCCTTGCAGGTCCCTGCCACGCAGAAGAAGTAGCTTTGGAGCGACTCTCCTACCTGACTATCGCCTGCCCTGATAAAGACAAGGCACGTATCTTCGCACGCCGTCTGGGAAGCAGTTTTATCAAAACATCTGTCAGTGATGACGTGGCGGGTATCGAATACAGTTCGGTGCTCAAAAACGTGTATGCCATTGCTGCCGGTATCTGTAGCGGACTGAAATATGGCGACAACTTCCAGGCTGTATTGATTTCTAACGCCATTCAGGAAATGAATCGTTTCCTGAACACGGTGCATCCGTTGAACAGAAACGTGGATGAATCTGTTTATCTGGGGGATTTATTGGTGACCGGCTACTCCAACTTTAGTCGTAACCGTACTTTCGGAACGATGATAGGTAAAGGGTATTCCGTGAAGAGTGCGCAAATTGAAATGGAAATGATTGCAGAGGGTTACTATGGTACGAAATGTATCAAAGAAATCAATAAGCATCATCATGTCAATATGCCGATACTGGACGCTGTGTATAACATCCTATACGAACGTATCTCACCAATGATCGAGATTAAATTGCTGACTGACTCTTTTAGATAATCTTTAAACAAGAACGATATGATTAGTTTAAACATTGAAAAGACATTTGGATTTATCTCCAAAGAAAAGGTTTTTGCTTACGAAGCTGAAGTAAAAGCCGCACAGGAAATGCTTGAAAAAGGTACAGGCAAAGGTAATGACTTTTTAGGATGGTTGCATTTGCCTTCTTCTATCACTAAAGAACACTTAGCCGACCTGAACGCTACAGCAAAAGTATTAAGAGATAACTGTGAAGTAGTAATCGTTGCCGGTATCGGTGGCAGCTATCTGGGTGCCCGTGCCGTAATCGAAGCTTTGTCTAACAGCTTCACTTGGCTGCAGGAAAAGAAAACGGCTCCTGTCATGATCTATGCAGGACACAATATCAGCGAAGATTATCTGTACGAACTGACTGAATATCTGAAAGATAAGAAATTCGGTGTCATCAATATTTCTAAATCAGGAACTACTACCGAAACTGCTCTTGCTTTCCGTTTGCTGAAAAAGCAATGTGAAGATCAGCGCGGTAAAGAAACTGCAAAGAAAGTAATCGTTGCTGTGACGGACGCTAAAAAAGGTGCTGCCCGTGTTACAGCTGACAAAGAAGGATATAAAACATTTATCATCCCTGACAACGTAGGCGGACGTTTCTCTGTACTGACTCCGGTTGGTTTGCTGCCTATCGCAGTAGCCGGATTTGATATCGACAAACTGGTTGCCGGTGCTGCCGATATGGAAAAAGTATGCGGATCGGACGTTGCATTTACTGAAAACCCGGCTGCTATTTATGCTGCTACCCGCAATGAGTTGTACAGGAATGGCAAGAAGATCGAAATCCTCGTTAACTTCTGCCCGAAACTGCACTATGTAAGCGAATGGTGGAAACAGCTTTACGGAGAATCGGAAGGAAAAGACAATAAGGGTATCTTCCCTGCATCGGTAGATTTCTCTACAGACCTTCATTCTATGGGTCAATGGATTCAGGAAGGCGAACGTTCTATCTTCGAAACTGTGATTTCAGTAGAGAAAGTTAACCACAAACTGGAAGTTCCTTCTGACGAAGCAAATCTGGACGGCTTGAACTTCTTAGCCGGCAAGCGTGTGGACGAAGTGAACAAGATGGCCGAACTGGGAACGCAGCTGGCTCACGTAGACGGTGGCGTACCTAATATGCGCATCGTACTTCCGGAATTGAGCGAATACAACATTGGTGGTCTGCTCTATTTCTTCGAAAAGGCTTGTGGTATCAGCGGTTATTTGTTGGGCGTGAACCCATTCAACCAACCGGGTGTGGAAGCATACAAAAAGAATATGTTTGCCTTGCTGGACAAACCGGGTTATGAAGAGGAATCCAAAGCAATCCGTGCAAAACTATAAATCAAGAACGTTTTATAAACGGTAAACTATAAACAATGAACGGTGAACAACTATGCTATATACATGGATTTGTTCACCGTTCATTATTATATTCAATTGATTGCAGTTTCCGATTGTACCGCTTATTGCCCGTTGTACCGTTTACTGCTCACCACTTCTACTTCTCATCTTCCACTTTCGTCTTCAAACCGATTTCTTCCTGTGCTCCTTCACATTCGGCTTTGGAAGAAAGATAGAACTCTAATTTCACATCACCGTTCTTATCTACCTGTTTAATGGTCGCAATCACCATAATTTTGGCTTTTGACACCCCATCCTTAAAACGAAGCTGTCCTTTTTCCACATCTGTCAGATTTCCCTCTGTAGATACTTCTGTTTGCTCATAAAAGAGTTTGGTATCCACTTCATCGTCATTCTGAAGTTTAAAGGTTTTCAGTTCTGCCCCATTTCCATCCAAAAGCAGAAAGGCTTTCACTTCATCTCCCACTTTCAAGGCGGGCAGTTCCTCCCTCTGATTCGCATAGTCTTTTTCATCGGAACTGGTATTTTCACCGTCCGATTCGATCTTCGCATAAAGCTTTTCTATCTTGATAACAGGACTTTCCCCACTATCAGAGCAGGCGCCTAAAAACAATGGTAGCAACAATAATACTCTCTTTTTCATGCTATCGTCGAGTTTATAACGTTACAAAAATACACATATTCTTCTAAACAGCAAATAATTATGTAGTTAATCGCTTGGGAGCGTCATTTGCAACTATCTTCCCTTTCTAACTTATCTCTCATTTTTTATCGTTATCTTTGCCTCGTATACAGTTGTAGATGAAGCGAATCAAACTTAAAAAACAAATAGAATGGCAGGAAATTTATTAAAGAAGTCCAGTGGACTCATGCTACTATGTAGCGTATCATTGCTAATGATAGTCATGACCGGTTGTCAGGAAGCCAAACTCAAAACTGTAATCGGGATAGCCAACAAACAGTGTCCGCTGGACATGGGAGAAGTCGGCAATATTACCAGTATCATCTACGACGGGGATAACGTAGTGTACACTCTCAACATGAACGAGGAAATTACCAATATTAAGATTTTGAAAGATAATCCGGAAAGCATGAAATCATCTATCAAAATGATGTTTCAGAATCCGGCTGCTGATGTAAAGGAAATGCTGAAATTGATGGCTAAGTGTAATTCCGGATTACACATGATATTTGTAGGGAATAAGTCGGGCGAACAAGCGGTTTGCGAACTTACTGCCGAAGAATTGAAAGAGGTTATCAATACAAATGCCGACCCGGCACAAAGCGGACAGACAAAGCTTGAAGCGCAACTGAAAATGGCGAATCTGCAATTTCCAATGCAGGCCAGTGAAGAAGTCGTTGTCGAAAAAATCGAAATCATAGGTGAATCGGTTGTTTATATATGCAGTGTGGACGAAGAGTTGTGTCCTATCAGCCAGATTGAAGAAAACGCAGCTGAAGTGAAAGAGGGTATTGTGTCAACGCTAGCAAGTCAGACCGATCCTGCCACCCAGATATTCATAAAAACCTGCGTGGAGAACAATAAAAATATTACCTACAGATATATCGGCAAGGATTCCGGGAAACAATACGATGTAGTTATTCCCGTGTCTGATCTGAAGAAAATGCTCATAAAAAATAAAATAATCATCTTAAAAAAGATTCCGCAACGTACAAAGTATGAAAAAGAAACTGAAAGCCGTCCTGTTTGACATGGACGGCGTACTCTTTGACTCTATGCCTTATCATTCGGAAGCCTGGCATAAAGTAATGAAATCTCATGGGCTCACTCTTAGTCGCGAAGAAGCATATATGCATGAAGGACGGACAGGAGCCTCTACAATCAATATTGTTTTTCAACGTGAATTGGGTAGAGAAGCCACACAGGAGGAGATAGAAAGTATCTATCAGGAGAAAAGTGTTTTGTTCAATTCATATCCCGAAGCAAAGCCTATGCCCGGTGCATGGGAGTTACTGCAAAAAGTGAAGAAGGACGGGCTGATTCCGATGGTGGTCACCGGCTCCGGTCAGTTATCCCTGCTCGAACGGCTGGAACACCACTATCCGGGAATGTTTCACAAAGAACTGATGGTTACAGCGTTCGATGTAAAATATGGCAAACCCAATCCCGAGCCGTATTTGATGGCTTTGAAAAAAGGAGGGATCAAAGCGGATGAAGCGGTTGTAGTAGAAAACGCTCCGTTAGGAGTGGAAGCCGGACACAACGCGGGTATTTTCACCATAGCAGTCAATACGGGTCCTTTGAACGGGCAAGTGTTGCTGGATGCCGGGGCTGATTTATTATTTCCATCCATGCAGGCACTTAATGACACCTGGGACATGATGACTGAAAATGACATCTAAAAGCTGAAAAGAAAATTTATTCTTCAAAACAGAAGAAAAATATTGAAAAGCAGGAATATAAATAGTATTTTTACGGGAGTTTAATTCGCTTAGATTCTATCTAAGCCAACGCAGATTCTACTATGCAAAAGTTATTATCTTTACCACCCAATTTGATCCATTGCTTCCACGAACTGGAAGAAGTTAACCATACCGATTGGTTTTGTACATCAGACCCCATAGGGAGCAAACTAGGCTCCGGCGGCGGAACCACATGGTTATTGCAAGCTTGCCATCAGGCATTCGCTCCACAAGAGTCTTTCAGCAACTGGATAGGACACGAAAAAAAAATATTGCTCCATGCAGGCGGACAAAGCCGTCGGCTACCCAGCTACGGCCCTTCCGGCAAAATATTAACTCCTATCCCGATCTTCAGTTGGGAAAGAGGACAAAAGCTGGGACAGAATCTGTTATCATTGCAGCTCCCGCTCTATGAAAGGATTATGAATCAGGCTCCGGCCGGTCTGAATACGCTGATTGCTAGCGGAGACGTATATATCCGTTCGGAAAAACCGCTTCAGGATATTCCGAACGCAGATGTAGTATGCTACGGGCTGTGGGTGAATCCTTCATTGGCAACTCATCATGGCGTGTTTGTTTCCGACCGGAAAAAACCGGAGGTGCTCGATTTCATGTTGCAGAAACCTTCTTTGGAAGAGTTGGAAGGATTGTCGAAAACTCATCTTTTCCTGATGGATATCGGCATCTGGATTTTGAGTGACCGCGCCATAGAAGTATTGATGAAACGGTCATTGAAAGAAGGTACGAAGGATATTACTTATTATGACTTATACTCGGACTATGGTTTGGCTTTGGGAGAGCATCCTAAAACGAAAGATGAAGAAATCAATCAGTTATCCGTAGCTATATTGCCGTTGCCAGGTGGAGAATTCTACCATTACGGCACAAGTCACGAACTGATTTCTTCTACTTTAGCCATACAGGACAAGGTACGGGACCAAAGAAGAATCATGCACCGGAAAGTAAAGCCAAATCCGGCTATCTTTATACAGAATTCCATCACACAAGTTTCTCTTTCTGCCGACAACGCCAATTTATGGATTGAGAATAGCCATGTGGGAAAAGAATGGAAATTAGGTTCCCGCCAGATTATTACAGGAGTTCCTGAAAACCAGTGGAGCATCAATTTGCCGGATGGGGTTTGCATCGACATTATTCCTATCGGTGAGAATGAGTTTGTTGCGCGTCCGTATGGATTGGATGATGTATTCAAAGGAGCGTTGGACAAAATAACGACTACTTACCTTAATGTTCCTTTTACCCGTTGGATGGAAGATAGAGGAATTACCTGGGAGGATATAAAAGGGCGTACAGATGATTTACAATCGGCATCCATCTTCCCCAAAGTGGCTTCTGTGGAAGATTTAGGCATATTAGTACGCTGGATGACCTCGGAGCCACAACTGGAAGAAGGGAAAAAACTTTGGTTGAAAGCAGAAAAAGTTTCTGCAGACGAAATATCCGCAAACGCCAACCTCAAGCGTCTTTACGAACAGCGCAATGCTTTCCGCAAGGAGAACTGGAAAGGATTGGCGGCCAATTATGAGAAGAGCGTATTCTATCAACTCGATTTGCTGGATGCCGCAAATGAATTTGTACGTTTCAATCTGGGCATGCCTGACGTCTTGAAAGAAGATGCTGCCCCCATGTTACGGATACACAACCGGATGCTTCGTGCACGTATCATGAAACTACATGAAGACAAGGATTGTGCCAAAGAGGAACAGGCAGCCTTTCAACTGCTTCGCGACGGTTTATTGGGGGTAATGAGCGAACGAAAGAGCCATCCCATACTCAACGTTTATTCCGATCAAATCGTATGGGGACGCAGTCCTGTGCGTATTGATGTGGCCGGAGGGTGGACGGACACACCTCCCTACTCTCTTTATTCAGGGGGAAGTGTTGTAAATCTTGCTATCGAACTAAACGGTCAACCACCGCTACAAGTATATGTGAAACCATGCAAGGAATATCACATCACTCTTCGCTCTATCGACATGGGTGCAATGGAAGTGATAAGGAATTACGAGGAACTGCAAGATTATAAAAAGGTAGGTTCTCCATTCTCTATTCCGAAAGCCGCCCTTACATTGGCGGGCTTTGCACCGGCATTCTCTACGGAATCTTATCCTTCTTTAGCTAAACAGCTGGAAGATTTCGGTTCAGGAATCGAAATTACTCTGCTGGCTGCTATTCCTGCGGGCTCTGGCTTGGGAACCAGTTCCATACTGGCATCTACCGTGCTCGGAGCAATCAATGATTTCTGCGGATTGGCTTGGGATAAAAATGATATATGTAGTTACACATTAGTATTAGAACAGCTCCTGACCACTGGAGGAGGTTGGCAAGATCAATATGGCGGTGTCTTTTCCGGTATTAAGTTGCTTCAATCCGAAGCTGGTTTCGAACAGAATCCATTAGTACGCTGGTTACCCGATCAGTTCTTTGTTCATCCTGATTACCGCGACTGTCATCTGTTATATTATACGGGAATTACTCGTACTGCTAAAAGTATTTTGGCAGAGATCGTCAGTTCCATGTTCCTCAATTCCGGTCCGCATCTAAGCTTGCTGGCCGAAATGAAAGCTCATGCAATGGATATGAGTGAAGCCATTTTACGAAGTAATTTCGAGAGTTTCGGTCGTTTGGTCGGCAAAACCTGGATACAGAACCAGGCATTAGACTGCGGAACCAATCCACCGGCAGTAGCAGCCATTATCGAAAAAATCAAGGATTACACCCTGGGATACAAACTCCCCGGTGCAGGTGGCGGAGGCTATTTATATATGGTAGCCAAAGACCCGCAAGCAGCCGGACAAATCCGACGGATACTGACGGAACAAGCCCCCAATCCTCGTGCTCGTTTTGTAGAAATGACTCTTTCTGATAAGGGACTTCAGGTTTCAAGAAGCTAAAGAGAAAGCGTTACCATATTGCCGGTCAATCATCCGGAACCATAAAAAACAAGCTTGGACAGATTCAAACGAAATGTCCAAGCTTTAATTTTTCAACGCCATAATGATCTGTTTTACATGTTGAGACTTGAAATAACTGTAAAGTAAATCATAATAATGATAAAAGCAATAGCTCCGATAATCAGCGCAACACTACCCCATTTCTTTTTTCTAGCTTCTTCCATTCTTATTTATATTTATTGGGATTAATATAATTTATCGTCAAATGTCTACATCTGGAAAGCTATGAACATACTACTACAGAATATCATTCCTTACTTTTTCATATCTACAAAGTTAGCATTTCTCACGAGAATCCTTTTATTTAAATCAACTTTTTCATTCTATTTAGGCTAAATTATGCAACTACATACAATAATAACTAACTAGGTTTGAGAAAATGCAAAGCAAAATACATGACTGACTATCTAAGGATTATGAATGTAAATATCAAGAATATGAAACACATTTATTTTACTCATTACCGCTTTTATATCACACAAAAACTGTACATTTGCACTATAAATAATATACTAGACTAAAAAAAGGATCAAAAACAAATAAAATATAAAGATGAAATTACTTAAACTATTATTCTTATCCGCCATCTTGCTATCCGCATGCAACAATGACTCGACAGACACTCCGGAAACAGGAGAGCCCAAACAGATTATCGTAGAAATGGCCTCCAATGATTTTACAGATGTCTCCGGCACATATACTCTTGAGAACAATAAAGAATACTGTACTCGGGAAGACGGAAAATATAAGATATTATTGGTCAAGAGTACATATATAAATAAGGAGGGAAAGGAAAAGGATATTCTTACCTATGGCATTCTGGATGTAGCAAATAAAAAATACATCTGCTATACAGCCAACATAGATGTAGCCCAAAGACTTGAAAGAGACTGGGAATTTTATAATCAAATAACTAATCCGGATTTTCCAGATGACCCAAATAGACGATTAGTTTGTAATTCTTATACAAAGAAAGACTAATAATAGAACCTCTTACGAGATAAAAGAAAGATTTCACTTTGATAGTCAACATATAACATTGGTTTCTTGGGAACAACAATAGACCAACAAAAATCAATTACAAGGGCTAAATCCTGCATTTAGTTTTAGTTATCCAAGGTATAAGAAAACAGAAATCCCTCAATAATCAACTGATTATCAAGGGATTTTTCTGTGACCCCGGTGCGATTCAAACGCACGACCTTCAGAACCGGAATCTGACGCTCTATTCACTAAGCTACGGGGCCATTCTTTCTAAATGCGAGGACAAAAGTATAAAAAATCTTCTCATCTTCCTAATGATTCTCCTTTTTTTATAGTTCTTAAGGTACTTCCCTATATTAGAAGACTGTTATTTTGAAATGCTTTAGAGCATTTACTTTATCAAATTGACAATCTTTTAGAGAATATCCATTACATATATCAATTTTATTCCTATCTTTGCCGACAATTAACATTTAACAAACCTATGAGTTACTTGATAAAACCTAAGAACTATAAGCCGCTACTCGACCTCAAACAGACCGAGCTGGGAATCAAGCAAATAAAAGAGTTCTTCCAATTAAACTTGTCATCCGAACTACGCCTTAGACGTGTGACTGCCCCTCTTTTCGTATTGAAAGGAATGGGTATCAATGATGATTTGAATGGAATAGAACGACCTGTTTCTTTCCCAATCAAAGATCTGGGCGATGCGCAAGCCGAAGTGGTTCATTCATTGGCTAAATGGAAAAGGTTGACCTTAGCTGACTATCACATCGAACCGGGATATGGTATTTATACGGATATGAATGCTATTCGGTCAGACGAAGAACTGGGCAATCTGCATTCTCTCTACGTAGACCAGTGGGACTGGGAACGTGTTATCACCAATGAAGACCGGACTGTGAACTTCCTAAAGGAAATCGTCAACCGTATTTATGCGGCTATGATCCGTACAGAATATATGGTATATGAAATGTATCCGCAAATCAAACCTTGCCTGCCACAAAAGCTACATTTCATTCATTCAGAGGAATTGCGCCAGCTTTATCCGAACCTGGAACCTAAAT
The DNA here is from genome assembly GCF_000162555.1 of Bacteroides sp. 3_1_23. Lineage (NCBI taxonomy): Bacteria > Pseudomonadati > Bacteroidota > Bacteroidia > Bacteroidales > Bacteroidaceae > Bacteroides > Bacteroides sp. 3_1_23. The sequence continues at coordinate 288,274 of NZ_GG774954.1, read as the reverse complement.
GTCGCGAACATGCCATCTGTCAGAAATATGGAGCTGTGTTTATCATAGGAATAGGCTGTCAACTTGGTGATGGCAAGAAGCACGACGGACGTGCACCGGACTATGACGACTACACTACCAAAGGACTGAACGACCTGCCCGGACTAAACGGCGACCTCCTATTGTGGGACAATGTACTGCAACGCTCCATCGAATTATCATCGATGGGAATCCGTGTAGACAAAGAAGCCTTGCAACGTCAGTTAAAAGAAGAAAAAGAAGAAAAAAGACTGGAACTTTATTTCCACAAGCGATTGATGAATGACACCCTTCCCCTGTCTATCGGAGGAGGTATCGGACAATCCCGCTTGTGTATGTTCTACCTTCGCAAAGCTCACATCGGAGAAATACAAGCCAGCATCTGGCCCGAAGATATGCGCAAGGAATGTGAAGAACTTGAAATACACCTTATATAACAAACTATGAATGTACAAATTGAAGAAAGCTGGAAAGCACATTTAGAACCCGAATTCGAAAAAGACTACTTTCGCACACTGACCGATTTCGTCAAAAGCGAATATAGCCAGTATCAGATCTTCCCTCCGGGAAAACTGATCTTCAATGCTTTCAACCTTTGTCCTTTCGACAAAGTGAAAGTTGTAATTATAGGACAAGATCCTTACCATGGACCGGGACAAGCGCATGGTCTCTGTTTCTCTGTAAACGACGGAGTGCCTTTTCCCCCTTCATTAGTGAATATATTCAAAGAAATCAAAGCCGACATCGGCACAGATGCCCCTGCTACGGGAAATCTGACTCGCTGGGCAGAACAGGGAGTATTGTTGCTCAACGCTACGCTGACCGTACGTGCTCACCAAGCTGGTTCACACCAGAACCGTGGCTGGGAAACATTTACTGATGCTGCAATCCGTGCCCTGGCAGAAGAAAAAGAAAACCTGGTATTTATCCTGTGGGGATCATACGCTCAAAAGAAAGGAGCGTTTATCGACCGCAACAAACACTTGGTACTCACTTCCGCCCATCCCTCTCCTCTTTCTGCTTACAACGGCTTCTTCGGAAACAAACATTTCAGCCGTACAAACGACTACCTGAAAACCCATGGAAAAACAGAAATCGCATGGTAGTTGGAGAAGTTGAGAATGGAGAGTTGAGAGTTAAGAATAAAGAGTAAAGAGTAAAGAGTAAAGAGTAAAGAGTAAAGAGTAAAGAGTAAAGAGTAAAGAGTAAAGAGTAAAGAGTAAAGAGTAAAGAGTAAAGAGTAAAAAAAATGGCTGCACTATTCGTCGAATGATAGCGCAGCCATTTTTCTTTTCTATATTGTAGCAAAACAATTACACGTCCGAATTTCCACTCTCAACTCTCCACTCTCAACTTATCCTAGTACCACTGAATGTTACTTTGCGTTTGGCTTCTCTGCTCATACTTCAAGTCTTGCAGGATGCTTGCATTCGCACGGATGGTAACATTGTAATATTTCCAGCGTCCGAAAGGAGAAAGACTGGCGGACAGGTTGAAACAGTGCAAGTCACGGGAGATTGTACAAGAAGTCTGCGTAATCTCTTTTGCCTGAAAATCATAGCCCGAGTTGAACGAGAGCGACCAGTTATTAGAAATCTTTATATTTCCGTTTGCATTGATGTTATGCGTATACGTATAAGGATATCGCATGGAATAACGGTTAATAGGCTTAGACCTATCTTCACGGATATTAAACGAATAGCTAAGGCTCAACGACCAAGGCATCTTAAACACCTGATAACCATCCGGGTCTGCCTGTGCTTTCTCTACTTTCTTAGGTGTAGTACCATCTCCTTCCGTTCCGTCAGATTCTTCATCGTCACTATCCTCCGACTTCTTATCTTTTCCTTTTTCATCCTCCTCTTTCGGACCGAACCATTTCTTCCATGTGTCATTATTAAAGGTATAGTTGAAAGAAGAACCATATCCTTGGAAACGCCCAAAACGACCATACGACCATTCTGTACGGTTACTGGTCACTACATTACCGCTTTTATCGAATGTATAAGCATACGTAGCGAATTGGGCATTCATATTGAAAGTATAATTCTTGGTCAGTTTCAGACGGAGGTTCATACTTAAGTCACTCCACGGTCTTTCCTTTGCCGCCATATTATAGGACATATTGGCACTCAAATCATCAATAAGGCTAACTTTCTTGACTGTATCATTCTTTGCGTCATAATACTTCATCTCCAAGTTATTAGCTATCGAGAAACTAACCGTTCCCGACCCCTCACGAGAAGGCACGCCATAAGGCTGATTGGTAAAAGGAGAATAATATTGTGTATTACCATTATAATCGGTATATTCTTCCCAGTACTTGCCAAATCCCGGAGCACCACTCAAACTCACCTGCGGTGTGAATACGTGACGAATCTGTATCTCCTTCTTCTTCGCAAAGATCGGTTTATACATACCATACAATTTCGTACTTAGAGCCAAACTAGCCGAGTAATTGGATACACGATAAAAGCCGTTAAGAGAATCGCCCGGCAATGATTCCAGCCTGTGAGTATCTTCGTTATAATGCTGATTGATTTTACGGGTGTACCATCGTTCTGTATAATTCACAGAAGGATTGACCTGCAAATATTTGAACAGCGTAAAAGTAGCACTGATAGGAATGTTATGGTTCATCGCATTCTCCCATGAGCTTAGTCCGGCTTTGAACAAATGGTCATCTTTAGTACGGATACTGTTTGTCAGACGTCCCGTATAACCAATGGAAATCTTCTCGTACCAACGTTCGGCTCCTGCCGCTTTCTTGCGCTTGAACGGAAACAGACGGCTCAACGTAATATTCAAGTCAGGCAAAGTGACCGCAATAGAAGAGTCACGCATTGTCTGTGCGATATTGGTAGTTCCGGATAAGGTCAGACCGATATCGGGAAAACTACGAGAATAACTAATACTTGATGTTTTGGTATTTTGAGTCAACAACTGCGAATTATAAAGGTTGTTGATATTAGAACGTTCATAACTACTGGTCGAGAAGTTCACACTGGCAGAGAATGTAGTGTTCGGACTGGCTTTAGCATCCTGTCGATGGTTCCATACCACCTTAAAGTCCTTAGCAACTGTATAGTCCGGCATCCCTTTATCTCCAGTCTTGGTGACCTGATAGTCCGCTTGCAGCGTACCGGAATATTTATAGCGTTTATTATAGTTTGTCAATCCAGACAATCTCCATGAACCTTTCGTGAAGATATCTCCCGTTATTTTCAAGTCCATGATATCACTCATGGCAAAGTAATATCCTCCTTCTGCCAAACCGAAACCACGACTGGAGTCATCCATATAAGTCGGCATAATGAAACCGGAAGAGTAACTGCTGGAGAATGGGAAGAAGAAGAACGGCACAGCCAACGGCAGAGGCACATCTTCCACAACCAGATAGGCAGGTCCTGTCACTACATTCTTTTTAGGGCGCACCTTAGCTCTCGTCAGCTGCATATAGAAGTGGGGATGATCGTGATGATCGCAGGTTGTATAACGCCCATGCTCCATGAAAATTTCATCATTGGCCCCTTTCTTCGCCTTGCTTCCGGTCACATATCCTTCTCCCTGCTGGGTGACGATATCAGTAATTCCCGCTTTCTTGGTTTTGAAGTTATATCGGATTGTTTCCGTATCATACGAGGTTTCACCTTCTTTAAATACCGGTTTACCTTTTTCCACTCCGGTAGTATCCTTGATACCATAAGCATGCACAGTACTACTATCCAGATTCATCGAAATAACTTCCGCAGCCAGTTCGATGTTCTGATAATTCACTTTTCCGCTACCATAAAGTGTAGCGGCTCCTCCCAAAGTAAAGACAGTGGAGTCGTTGGATTCATAAACAACCGGTGCATCGAGTGGTTGTTTCTTCTTTACCGGTGCGATGGAATCAATGCGTACCGTTACCGTATCTGCTTTCAACGAATCATTTCCCTGAAGGGAATCCGTTTGTGCGGTATTGGAGGCAATCATTCCTCTTCTTCGACGCTGAGACGTAGCCTCATCGGGAAGCATCAGTAAGACAATCAGCAGTATGAATGATATAAGTATTTTTGCTTTCAATGGCGCCATTAACTAATAGTTTACGCTTGAAGTGGCAAAAGTACACAATCTTCACCAAATATGAGTTAGAATCTTCGTTATTTAATTATTTTTTAGTGCTATAAAAAGAGAGAACACCATCTATCAAAGCGGCTTAGGCCTTCTTCACCATATTTTGCAATACTTTGCCGCGCTTTTTCCACAGTTTTCTCTTCATCCAGATGGGTTTTAGAAAAGAATTTATCCGCAAAGCAAATCAATTGCTCTTCCAGAGTAATGGGCAGCATCTCACGATGAGGAACGGGGAGCTGCTGGGCAATGATATCTTCCAACGAGAGTCCGGCTCCCGTATGGCGTTCGCACACCAATGCGTGTTGGGGGAAACCTTCCGCCCGCAAGATTTCAGCTCCCAAATATCCGTGGGCGATATAAGGATGAGTGCCAAAGCACTGAATGGTGGGAGCATCGGTCTGAAAAATTCCAATATCATGCAACAGAGCAGCTTCTTTCACAAAACTCCGGTTTAAACGCAATTCGGGATGAGCATCCAGCATTTTCATTGCCTTTCCGGACACCGCCAGACTATGAATTACTAAGATTTGTCTCTGCTGCGTATTTTCCGGATAATATTTATCAATGATTTCGTATGGATTCATGTGCTTTATTTTTTGCTCTCTTGATGAGAAATTAATATTTTTGTGCAATATTACAAAAAAAATTACCGATATGCAAACTCGAGCTTCCTTCATTCTTATATTTCTATTCATTATGTTGTCACCAATGCGTGTAAGCAGTCAAATTGTCACGGGAGCAGAACAAATGGATCAATATATGCCGTTGCTGAAAGGAAAACGCATCGGAATGGTAGTCAACCACACTTCTGTCGTGGGAGCAAAGCGGGTTCATCTTCTCGATACCTTATTAAGGAGAGACGTCCGGGTAGTCAAAGCATTTGCCCCCGAACATGGTTTCCGCGGTAACGCGGATGCAGGTGAAACGGTGAAAGACGGAAAAGATTCCCGCACCAGTATTCCTATCGTATCGCTTTATGGTGATAACAAAAAGCCGTCTGCCACCCAACTAAAAGATGTTGACGTGATCTTATTCGACATTCAGGATGTAGGGGCACGCTTTTATACCTATATAAGCACGATGTATTATGTGATGGATGCTTGTGCAGAGAACAAGAAAGAAATGATTGTACTGGATCGCCCCAATCCGTGCGACTATGTGGATGGTCCGATACTCAAATCTGCTTACCGGAGCTTTGTCGGCATGCTTCCCATTCCTGTACTTCACGGATGTACTATCGGCGAACTGGCACAGATGATAAACGGGGAAGGATGGATTGCCAACAAGAAAAATCCTTGTTCATTAAAGGTAATTCCAATGACCGGGTGGAAACATGGAGAGCCTTATTCACTCCCCATCAAACCGTCGCCCAACCTCCCGAACGATCAGTCTATCCGATTGTATGCTTCACTCTGTCCTTTTGAAGCTACCCGCGTCAGCGTGGGACGGGGAACAACTTTTCCTTTCCAAGTATTAGGCGCACCTAATAAGAAATACGGAAGTTTCACTTTTACTCCCCGCTCCTTACCCGGTTTTGACAAAAACCCGATGCACAAAGGTATCACCTGCTATGGGGAAGACCTCCGGAATGTAACCGATGTGAACGGATTTACACTCCGCTACTTCTTGAACTTTTATCGCTTATCCGGTGAAAGCGCAGCCTTCTTCTCCCGTGCCCGATGGTTTGATTTGCTGATGGGAACTGACAGCGTACGCAAGGCTATCCTCAAAGGAGAATCGGAAGAGGCTATCCGGAATAGTTGGCAAAAGGAGTTACAGGATTACAAAGAGATTAGAAAAAAACATCTTCTCTATGAGTAAAAAACTAGTATCATACTCTCATTCATTTTTATAAACCACTTATAATTAAAAGAATAAGTATGATAGATACCCATATTTCATGAAGAAAGTATGATAGATACAAAATTTCAGAAACATCTATCATTCTTATTCATCAGATAATAACTATATTAGCAAAAAGAATGAGAGTTATGATAGTTATTTTCTACTCTAAGAACAATCAGTTAATAACACAATAATGAAAGATAAAACACAAAAAAGTTTCAGGGGAATAGTCCGGATATTACTTCTTGTTTTCTGTTATACCTTTGGTAGTCATGCTTTTGCATTGGCTTTAGAGCACGAACAAACAGTAGATATTTATAAAGTAACAGATGTCCCCAATCCGCGTAATGAAAGCTCTTCCAATTGGGTCAGCAATCCGAATCAGATATTGGATGAAAGTTATGTGTGGGAAATAAATAATATGTTGTCACAGTTAGAAGATTCATTGAGTATTGAAGTGACAGTTGTTGCACTCCCTTCTATCGGTGAAGATATTCCGGCAGAGTTTGCCCACAAGCTTTTTGAACACTGGGGCATCGGAAAGAAAGCGGACGACAACGGATTACTGATTCTTTTAGTGCTCGATCAACGTAAAGTCACTTTCGCAACCGGATACGGTTTGGAAGGAGTACTTCCCGACGCTTTATGCTTTCGCATTCAACAGAATGAAATGGTTCCGTGGTTTAGAAAAAACGACTTTGACAGAGGAATAACAGAGGGAGTCCGGGCTGTAACATTGGTGCTTTATGGAAGTGACTATGAGCCCGTTTCTCAAGGCACTTCTGATAATTACTGGAAAAGTGCCAGCAATACGTTGTGGAATTTTCTGGCAAATCAACCGCTCATGCTTTGGATATTCTTGATACTGGTAAATGTTCTCACTTATCGCATGAAAGTAAACAAAGCTCGCCCCAAAGACAGTTCAGCATTAGCAGCAATCAAAGTCCTGACACATTACAGCCCACTTGGATGTCTTGTATTGTTTTTTCCGGTCTGGCCTGCACTTATTGCGGCATCCTTATGGTACAAGTTCTACCAAAAACAACGTGTTATTTTGCAGAGTAAAACCTGCGATTCTTGCAAAGCTGTGGCTTTACAACTTTTACCCAATGAGCTTGCAACCCCTTTATTATCTGCTTCCGAACAAATGGAACACAAACTAGGTTCTGCTATCCACCGTATTTATCAATGTACTTCCTGCGGCTGGCTTTTACGGTATAAATCTATCACCATAAGCGAATATAGGATGTGTAATCAATGCCATACCATTGCTTCCAAGCGTATCAGCCCGTGGAAAACAATTAAAGAGCCCACATATTCCGATGCCGGATTGGAGGTTGCCGACTATCTTTGCCTGATGTGCGGAGATAAAAAGCAGACAACACAGAAGATCCCCCGCAAGACACCCCCCAATAGTGACAGTTCTAGTAATAGTCACAGTAGTAGTGGCAGAAGCAGTAGTAGAAGTAGTAGCGGCAGTTTTGGTGGTGGACATAGCGGTGGCGGTGGAGCGTCAAGTAGTTTTTAAGATCAACTATCCATCCGAAGAAGTCGACTAACCAAATAAAGGACATGAAAACACATCTCACCTGAATATTTTCATAGAAAGATGGTTGTCCACTCCCTTATTCTAACTATTTTTGCATAGATAACCGAACATAAAAAAGTGAAATGAATATAGAAGAATTTAGAGAATATTGTCTGTCTTTTAAAGGAGTTCACGAGAAGATGCCTTTTCCCAATGTACCCGACCAATATAGCCGTGACGTTCTATGCTTTTATGTTGCGGACAAATGGTTTTGTTTCGTTAACATTGAGATTTTCGATTTTTGTTGCATCAAATGTAACCCTGACGAATCTGGAGAACTGCAAACTGAATATGCCGGTATAAAACCAGGCTGGCACATGAATAAGAAATATTGGATCAGCGTTTATTTCAATCAAGACGTATCTGATGATAAGATCAAAGAACTCGTAAGCAAATCCTATGATATTGTAGTCAAAAGTCTGACAAAGAAAGAACGGGTTTCTGTTTGAGATTGCAAAAAGTCTTCCAGTGCTTTCAGGTCTTTTATTTCAAATATTCTTTCCATCGTTTTCATTTTCAGCTCCGATGTCTTGTGTTGGGGAATGTTTTACATTTTTCACAGCGTGCACTATTCAATTGCGCTCCCAGACAAGTTTTTTTTTGCCGTGTATAGGTAGGACACCCACCACAAAACACGCCACATGCCGGGACACGACCATTATAAATTTTCATCATACAAGGCTTTTGGCCATCCAATAGTTAGTAAGAGACAGCTGATTAGCCCTGCGTTTTTGCTCTACTTCTACTATATACCCTCGCTTTTCAAAAAATGGACGGGCTGTTATACTCACTTCAGAGGTAATCCGCGTAATCCCGGCTGCGACGGCATAACGTTCTATCTCATTCAACAATAGTGTAGCAACACCTTTGCCCTGAAAATCCTTATGAATAAACATTGAATGCAAATAGCCCTGAGGTGTAATGGATGAAAAACCGACGATTTCAGATTGCCGATTAACAGCAACAATAAAATAGTGAGTTTTTATCATACCCTCTATTTTAGAAGGATCATCTCCGCACGATGCCCAATCTTCAACCTCGGCCTGTGAATAGTCACGCCTGTTTATCACTAACACTGTGTTTCGATATAGAGACTGAATTTCCTCTATATCCGTATTTAAAGCTATCCTTATAGTAATCATATAATCCCTAATTATTCACTATTTTATCTCTTTCTCTTTTTCCACAACTGCCACGAATTGATTATATTCTGCCACAACACATACGAACCGGGAGCCACAGAAGACAATGGATTCAAATAAGTATGTGCCATCCAAATAGCCAGAATCGTATTCTTTTGTCCCAACGCCTGCCCGCCACTGATACGGTCATTATAAATTGAGCCGATTGTCTTCCCCAAAAAGAACTGCAAACAGCAGGCAATCAGTGCTCCGACAGCAATCATGATTTCCGTAAAACCATCCGCTGGGTCATTGAGCAAGGAATACAATGTCTGCGCTGTTACGATAGCTAAAGACACAGCCCACAAATAAAAAGCAAGTTCATGATAGCCCAATAACTTCTGATGCACTTTTGGCAAACACTTACTCAACAACCAGGCAGCCAAAAAAGGACAAATCAACAACGGAAATACCTTACCTAAAATAACAAGAAACGCCTCCCAAAAAGTGACATCAGGATGGACCTCCACCAAAGGAAAAAGAATGGGCACAGCAATAGCCGCTCCAATATTTGCTATCAATGTATAAGTAGTCAGACTGGCCGCACTCCCTCCCAACTTGGAAGTAATCACCGCAGCAGCCGTAGCCGTTGGACAAATAATGCAAACCATCACTCCTTCTGCTACAATTTTATCAAAGCGATAAAGCAACAGATAAGCAGCCAACGCTCCACCAATCTGAATCAATAACAACCACAAATGGAGAGGTTTAGGCTTCAAATCACGAGGAGATACCTTACAGAAGGTCAATAGCAACATCGTAAAAATAAGATAAGGAGTCAGAAAAGAAAGGCTGATAAACAGCGGATAACCTATAGCACCTACCAGCATAGCAATAGGTAACGTCCAATTCTTCAAAAACTTAAGCATCGTCGTACATTTTAACTTCGAAGCACAAAGTAACGGAGATTTCAGGAAAAAAGCTACCATTAAACCGAAAAAAACACAAAACTTAATGGCAAATAATGAGTTTTCTACAAATTTCTACTACATTTGCACCGTATTATAGATATGAAACTGAATAGACCGTACATATTATACATATTCATTTGCCTCTGGCTACTTTTTCTACCCTCATGTACTAACCACTTATGGGGGAAGGATTTTGTAGTAGTTATCGACGCAGGACATGGCGGACATGACCCGGGCGCCATCGGCAAAATCTCGAAAGAGAAAAATATCAATCTGAACGTTGCCCTGAAAGTGGGAAATCTGATTAAAAGGAATTGCGACGACGTCAAAGTGATTTACACTCGTAGCAAAGATGTATTCATCCCTTTAGACCGACGCGCAGAAATTGCCAACAACGCGAAGGCTGACCTCTTTATTTCCATTCACACCAACGCATTGGCTAACAACCGTACCGCAAAAGGTGCTTCAACCTGGACACTGGGTTTAGCCAAATCAGACGCTAATCTGGAAGTTGCCAAGCGAGAGAACTCCGTAATCCTCTACGAAAGTGACTACAAAACAAGATATGCCGGTTTCAACCCGAACTCTGCCGAGTCATATATTATATTTGAATTCATGCAAGATAAATATATGGAGCAGAGTGTACACCTGGCTTCGCTGATGCAGAAACAATTTCGCCAAACTTGTAGAAGGGCAGACCGTGGAGTGCATCAAGCCGGATTCCTTGTCTTAAAAGCGAGTGCCATGCCGAGCATTCTGATAGAACTAGGATTTATCTCTACGCCCGAAGAGGAGCGCTATCTGAATTCTGAAGAAGGGGCCGGCACCATGGCAAAAGGCATCTACCGTGCTTTCTTAAATTATAAGAGAGAACATGAACTGCGCCTAACGGGAGTCAGCAAAACGATCGTCCCAACCGAACAGGAAGAAGACAATGCCCCGGCAATTACCCAAAAGGATACCGAAAGCGTGAACACAGCTCCCCAACAGGAAAAGCTATTGGCCGAAGCAAAAACAAAACCTGCCGCGACAGCAAAAACAGCACCGAAACGCCCAATTGTAGTAGAGAGTGCAACCAATGACAGTGAAATTACGTTTAAGATACAGATACTTACTTCTTCCAAACCTCTCGCCAAAAACGACAAACGGCTGAAAGGACTGAAAGAGGTAGGTTATTATAAGGAAGGAGGAATATACAAATATACGTATGGAGCCTCCGCCGATTATAACAAGGTGTTGCGTACGAAGCGCACCATTACGGCACAATTCAAAGACGCCTTTATCATCGCTTTCCGGAACGGCGAGAAAATGAACGTCAATGAAGCAATTGCCGAATTCAAGAAAAGAAGAAATAAATAAAAAGATAAAATGAAGTACATTACAAAAGAAGTCAGAATAGGTATTGCAGGTATCGTTGCACTATGTGTGCTTATATACGGAATTAACTGGCTGAAAGGTATACACATGTTTCAACCTTCCAGCTATTTCTATGCCAAATTTGAAAACGTAAACGGACTCACCAAATCAAGCCCGGTATTTGCCGACGGTGTTCGTGTAGGTATCGTACGTGACATCTATTATGATTATGCCAAACCCGGAAATGTAATTGTCGAAGTGGAACTGGACACGGAACTACGGATTCCCAAAGGAAGTAGCGCCGAGCTTGTATCCGAACTTATGGGAGGCGTACGCATGAATATTCTTCTGGCAAACAACCCGCGCGAAAAATATGCCGTAGGAGATACGATCCCCGGCACACTGAACAACAGAATGATGGAAAGCGCGGCGAAACTGATCCCAAAGGTAGAAGAAATGCTTCCGAAACTGGATTCTATCCTCATCTCTCTGAACAATATATTAGGAGACAAGAGCATCCCTGCCACCCTGCACTCGATAGAGAAGACAACCGCCAACCTGGCAGTAGTCAGTTCGCAGGTAAAAGGGCTGATGAGTAATGACATACCTCAACTCACCAGCAAGCTGAACACCATCGGAGACAACTTTGTTGTCATCAGCGGAAATTTGAAAGAAGTAGACTATGCAGCCACTTTCAAAAAAATAGACGAAACGCTGGCTAACGTAAAAATACTTACAGAAAAATTAAACAGCAAAGATAACACTATCGGACTGCTCTTCAACGACCCGACTTTATACAATAATCTGAATGCAACAACTGAAAATGCAGCCAGCTTATTAGAAGACCTGAAAGAGCATCCGAAACGGTACGTTCACTTCTCATTATTCGGCAAGAAAGACAAGTAGCAAATTATCGTTATATAGATTTTATCTAAATAACGAAGGGCTTTCAAAAGAAAGTAGATTGCTCTTCAAATGTCTATCTACAAACCGAAATAATATTCCCGTACAAACGTACAAAAGTGAGAAAAAAGGCTAAAATTATATATATAAGACATTAACATACAGATACTTACAAAACTGCAAGAGAGGGTAAACAGAGTGTGTCCGACAACAAACGCATAAGTCATTGAAAGTAAACACATTATTGTTAGCATGAAAAAAACAAGAAAAAATAGATTTGTTTTTTCCGAATAAGATTCCCAATTTTGCAAACGTAGAAGTTTTGCTTAATTAATAAATGTATTAAAAGTTACTATGATTGAATCAAATCATGTCGTACTTTGGAACCGCTGTCTCGACGTTATTAAAGACAATGTTCCCGAGACGACATATAATACTTGGTTTGCCCCTATTGTTCCGTTGAAATATGAGGACAAAACGTTGATCTTACAGATCCCGAGCCAGTTTTTCTATGAAATACTGGAAGAGAGATTCGTAGATCTTATACGTAAGACATTATATAAGGTCATTGGCGAAGGAACCAAGTTGATGTACAATGTCATGGTGGACAAGACTTCGATTCCGAATCAAACCGTGAATCTCGAAGCAAGCAATCGTTCTACGGCTGTTACTCCCAAAAGCATAATCGGAGGAAACAAAGCTCCCAGCTTCCTACAGGCCCCTGCCGTTCAGGATTTGGACCCGCATTTGAATCCCAATTATAATTTTGAGAACTTCATTGAAGGATACAGCAATAAACTTTCAAGAAGTGTGGCGGAAGCCGTAGCACAAAAACCGGGAGGGACTGCTTTCAATCCGTTATTCCTTTATGGAGCATCCGGAGTAGGAAAGACGCACCTGGCAAACGCAATAGGCACGAAAATCAAAGAAATTTATCCAGAGAAAAGAGTATTGTACGTTTCGGCACATTTGTTCCAGGTACAATATACGGATTCTGTACGCAATAACACGACCAACGACTTTATTAATTTTTATCAGACGATCGATGTATTAATCATTGATGATATTCAGGAGTTTGCCGGTGTCACCAAGACGCAGAACAACTTCTTCCATATCTTCAATCATTTACACCAGAACGGCAAACAGCTTATATTAACTTCAGACCGTGCTCCTGTATTGTTGCAAGGTATTGAAGAACGCCTCCTGACCCGTTTCAAATGGGGTATGGTAGCCGAGCTTGAAAAGCCGACGGTAGAACTTCGCAAAAACATTCTACGCAACAAGATACACCGCGACGGGTTACAATTCCCGCCGGAAGTGATCGATTATATTGCCGAAAATGTGAATGAAAGTGTACGCGATCTGGAAGGTATCGTCATTGCTATCATGGCTCGTTCCACTATTTTCAACAAAGAAATAGATTTGGATCTGGCACAACACATTGTACATGGCGTGGTTCATAACGAAACGAAAGCGGTTACCATCGATGATATCCTCAAAGTGGTATGCAAGCATTTTGATCTGGAACCGTCTGCCATACATACAAAATCCAGAAAAAGGGAAGTCGTTCAAGCACGACAGATTGCCATGTATCTAGCTAAAAACCACACAGACTTTTCAACTTCTAAGATAGGTAAGTTTATCGGTAACAAAGACCATGCAACGGTACTTCATGCCTGCAAAACCGTAAAAGGACAATTGGAGGTGGACAAAAGCTTTAGTGCAGAAGTACAGGAAATAGAATCGTTACTGAAAAAGAGAAACTGAAATCAAGTATCAAGTATTAAGTATTACCGTTGCTATACAATATCGCATGATAAAGTCCATCCGCATGGATAATACTTAATACTTGATACTTAATACTTATTTCAAGAATCCTTGCTGACGAAGTACTTTCAATAGATTTTCGGACATAAATTCGTTATCTTTCTTTGTGTAACGCACGTCCGTAAAGACTTGAGCCAATGTTTCTTTTTTATTTTCTTCGATAAACTGCTTGTTTTCCGGCAACGATTCTTTGTAGGCATAGAGTTTATCTATTTCTTCCGGTGTATAGTCGTGATATTTTTCATCGTGCACGGCAGCTTCCAAAGGCAAACGGTCTACTTGTGCGGGAATACCATCCGGATAACCTACCGTTATTGTGGTGAGAGGGAATACCAGTTCGGGGAGTTGGAGGGTATCAATAATCATTTGAGGATTATAAGTGGTAGTTCCCAAATAACAAATGCCGAGTCCTGCTTCTTCCGCCAGCGTACAAAAAGTCTGCGCAACAAGCAAAGTATCCATAGACGCATTCATAAAAGACATTAAATTATCGTAGCCCGGCACTGCTTTCCGCTGTTCACACCATTTGCTGAAACGACGGAAATCAGCACAAAAAGTCAGTACGACCGGAGCATTTTTTACCATCGGCTGATTGAAATGAGCAGGCGAAAGTTTCTCCTTCATTTCCGCATCGCGAGTCACAATCACACTATAAAGTTGCATCCCACCCATCGTAGAAGCACGGAAAGAGGTTTCAAGCAAATCATTTAACAAACTCGGATTTATATCTTTAGGCAGATATTTCCGGATAGTTCTTCTGTTTTTTACGGTTTCAAACATATCTTTTTTTTGCAAAGATATAAAAAGAAAAAAATATTCCACCACACTAGCAGAATAGAATAGTTTTCTTTTTGGAGAACTTTAACCTTTGAACAAATTTCAATTTTATCTGTTTATCAAATACTTAGCATAAACAAATGGAAAACTTGCAACCTGTTAATAAATTAATTCATTTTTATTTTGATAGATGAAAAAACATTCTTAGCTTTGCGCCTACATTTGTTAACGATAAGTAAACTTCTACATATTACTTATTAAAAACGAGATTTAACACAAATTGAATCGTGGAAAAACAGATTTATTCTTACGACGAAGCCTATGAAGAATCTTTACGATATTTTCAAGGCGACGAGCTTGCTGCAAGGGTTTGGGTAAACAAATACGCAGTAAAGGATTCTTTCGGTAATATCTATGAAAAATCCCCGGAAGACATGCATTGGAGAATTGCAAATGAAGTGGCACGCGTAGAATCGAAGTATCCGAATGCGTTGACAGCAAAAGAACTGTATGATTTACTGGATCACTTCAAGTACATCGTCCCCCAAGGTAGCCCGATGACAGGAATCGGTAACGACTACCAGGTTGCTTCACTATCCAACTGCTTCGTTATCGGAGTGGACGGTGCAGCCGACTCTTATGGCGCTATCATCAAAATCGACGAAGAACAGGTACAACTAATGAAAAGACGCGGTGGTGTAGGTCATGACTTATCACACATCCGTCCGAAAGGTTCTCCCGTTAAAAACTCGGCGTTGACTTCTACCGGTCTTGTTCCGTTCATGGAACGATATTCGAATTCCACTCGTGAAGTAGCTCAAGACGGACGTCGCGGTGCATTGATGTTGAGCGTGTCTATCAAGCATCCGGATTCGGAAGCATTCATTGATGCCAAGATGACCGAAGGTAAAGTGACCGGAGCAAACGTTTCTGTCAAGTTGGACGACGCTTTCATGCAGGCTGCCGTAGACGAAAAGCCGTATGTACAGCAATATCCTATCGACTCTGCCCAACCTACATTCACCAAGGAAATCGACGCTTCTACCTTGTGGAAGAAAATCGTTCACAATGCATGGAAATCGGCAGAACCGGGCGTTTTGTTCTGGGATACGATTATCCGTGAATCTGTCCCTGATTGTTATGCAGACCTGGGTTACAGAACGGTATCTACCAACCCATGCGGAGAAATCCCTCTATGTCCTTACGATTCTTGCCGCTTACTGGCTATCAATCTATATTCTTATGTGGTAAATCCGTTCAAACCGGATGCTTATTTTGATTTCGACCTGTTCCAAAAACACGTGGCTCTCGCTCAACGGATCATGGACGATATTATCGATCTCGAACTAGAGAAGATCGAACGTATCATGACCAAGATTGACGAAGATCCGGAAAACGAAGAAGTAAAACATGCGGAACGTGCACTTTGGGAGAAAATCTACAAGAAGAGCGGACAAGGTCGTCGTACCGGCGTAGGTATCACTGCAGAAGGTGATATGCTTGCTGCATTAGGATTGCGTTACGGAACGGAAGAAGCAACGGAATTCTCTGAAAAAGTACACAAGACAGTAGCTCTCGGTGCCTATCGTTCTTCAGTGGAAATGGCCAAAGAACGCGGTGCATTCGAAATATACAATAGCGAACGTGAACAGAACAATCCGTTCATCCAACGCCTGGCAGCAGCTGATCCGAAACTATATGAGGACATGAAGAAATATGGTCGCCGTAACATTGCCTGCCTGACGATTGCTCCAACCGGAACGACCAGTTTGATGACGCAGACCACTTCGGGTATCGAGCCTGTATTCCTGCCTGTTTACAAACGTAGAAGAAAGGTGAACCCGAACGATACGAATGTGCATGTAGACTTTGTAGACGAAACAGGGGACGCATTCGAAGAATACATCGTATTCCATCATAAATTTGTTACCTGGATGGAAGCTAACGGATACGATCCGGCCAGACGTTACACCCAGGAAGAGATTGACGAACTGGTTGCCAAATCTCCTTATTACAAAGCGACTTCTAACGATGTCGACTGGTTGATGAAGGTGAAGATGCAGGGAAGAATCCAGAAATGGGTAGACCACTCTATCAGCGTAACCATCAATCTGCCGAACGATGTGGACGAGGATTTAGTAAACCGCCTGTATGTAGAGGCATGGAAATCCGGCTGTAAAGGTTGTACCGTATATCGTGACGGTTCACGCTCCGGAGTGCTGATCTCTACGAAATCGGATAAAGACAAGAAAGAAGGACTTCCTCCTTGCAAACCGCCTACGGTTGTAGAGGTACGTCCGAGAATATTGGAAGCAGACGTTGTCCGTTTCCAGAACAACAAGGAAAAATGGGTAGCTTTTGTCGGATTATTGGACGGACACCCTTATGAAATATTCACAGGTTTGCAAGATGATGACGAAGGTATCTTGCTGCCTAAGAGCGTAACTTGCGGACGTATCATCAAAAATGTGGATGAAGACGGTACCAAACGTTACGACTTCCAATTCGAGAACAAACGCGGATATAAGACGACCATTGAAGGATTGTCAGAGAAGTTCAACAAGGAATACTGGAACTATGCAAAATTGATTTCCGGCGTGCTTCGCTACCGGATGCCGATTGAACAGGTTATCAAACTGGTTGGCTCTCTGCAATTGAACAGTGAAAGTATCAACACTTGGAAAAACGGTGTAGAACGTGCATTGAAGAAGTATATTCAGGATGGAACGGAAGCCAAAGGTAAGAAGTGCCCGAACTGTGGCAACGAGACATTGGTTTATCAGGAAGGCTGTCTGATTTGTACTACTTGCGGCGCTTCCAGATGTGGATAATAGTCCTACGTATGTTAATTAATATATAAACAAAAGATTAAAAGGAGTCCGGTGCGGCTCCTTTTATTTTTTATTCAAAAAAATGTCTTATACTTGCAGTGTCTTACATATACAATCAAAATCTAATATATATGATTCTATCATTTAATATTGAATACCGCACCAATTGGGGAGAAGAAGTAAGGATTTCCGGCTTATTTCCGGAATCAATTCCTTTACACACCACCGATGGTATCTATTGGACGGCAGAACTTGAGCTTGAAATCCCTCAAGAAGGGATGACTATCAATTATAGCTATCAGATAGAGCAAAACGGAATAGTTATCCGCAAGGAATGGGACAGTTTTTCGAGATCTATTTTCTTATCAGGCAGTTCCAGGAAGATATACAGAATCAATGATTGCTGGAAAAATATCCCGGAACAACTGTATCTTTATAGTTCTGCTTTTACAGAAGCCTTACTAGCACATCCTGAAAAAGAGAATATCCCGCAAAGATATAAGAAGGGACTGGTTATCAAGGCCTACGCCCCACGTATCAATAAAGATTATTGCCTGGCAATTTGTGGCAACCAGAAATCATTAGGTCACTGGGACCCGGAGAAAGCGGTGTTGATGAGTGATACCAATTTCCCGGAATGGCAGATAGAGCTGGACGCCAGCAAACTAAAATATCCGCTGGAATATAAATTCATCCTCTACAACAAACAGGAAAAGAAAGCAGACTGCTGGGAGAAAAACCCTAACCGCTATCTGGCAGACCCGGAACTGAAGACCAACGAAACGCTCGTGATTTCCGACCGATATGTTTATTTCGACATTCCCGCATGGAAAGGGGCAGGAATCGCTATACCCGTATTTTCTTTAAAATCAGAGAAAAGTTTCGGAGTAGGTGATTTCGGCGATTTGAAACGTATGGTCGACTGGGCAGTAAATACTCGCCAGAAAGTTATTCAGATTTTACCGGTCAACGACACCACCATGACTCATGCATGGACGGACTCTTATCCTTATAACAGCATTTCTATTTATGCTTTCCATCCGATGTATGCGGATATCAGGCAAATGGGAACTCTGAAAGATAAAGAAGCGGCATCGAAATTCAGCAAGAAGCAAAAGGAACTGAACAGCCTCCCTGCTATTGACTACGAAGCGGTCAACCAAACTAAATGGGAGTTTTTTAACTTACTGTTCCGACAGGAAGGAGAAAAGGTATTGACTTCCAAAGGTTTCAAAGATTTCTTTGAAACAAACAAGGAATGGCTGCAACCTTATGCAGTCTTTAGTTATCTGCGCGATGCCTACAAAACGCCCAATTTCCGCAAATGGCCGAGACACTCTGTTTACCAAGCGGAAGATATAGAAAAAATGTGCCAACCGGGAACGGCAGATTATCCTCACATCTCGTTGTATTATTATATCCAGTATCATTTGCACCTGCAATTGTTGTCTGCAACCGAATATGCCCGCCAACACGGTGTCGTATTAAAGGGGGATATTCCGATTGGCATCAGCCGCAACAGCGTGGAAGCCTGGACAGAACCTCATTACTTCAATCTCGACGGACAAGCGGGTGCTCCGCCCGATGATTTCTCGATCAACGGGCAAAACTGGGGATTCCCCACATACAACTGGGATGTCATGGAAAAAGACGGATACCGCTGGTGGATGAAGCGTTTTCAGAAAATGGCGGAATACTTCGATGCTTACCGGATCGATCATATCCTCGGGTTCTTCCGTATTTGGGAAATACCAATGCACGCTGTACACGGATTGTTAGGTCAGTTTGATCCTTCTTTACCGATGAGCCGGGAAGAAATCGAAAGTTATGGCCTAACGTTCCGGGATGAATATCTGCTACCATTCATCCATGAATCTTTCCTCGGACAGTTGTTCGGACCGCATACCCATTTAGTCAAACAAGATTTCCTTGAATCGGTTGATAACTCCGGACTTTATCGGATGAAACCGGGATTCGAAACACAACGGGAGGTAGAGCAATTCTTCGCCGGTAGAAATGATGAAGATAGTGTGTGGATTCGGGAAGGGCTTTATTCATTAATCAGCAACGTCTTATTTGTTGCGGATAAGAAAGAGGAAAGTAAATACCACCCGCGCATCGGTGTGCAACGGGATTTCGTATTCCGGTCGCTGAACGAAGCAGAGAAAAATGCGTTTAACAAACTATACGACCAGTATTATTATCACCGGCACAACGAGTTCTGGTATCAGCAAGCAATGAAGAAGTTACCTCAACTGACACAGTCAACCCGCATGTTGGTTTGTGGAGAAGATTTGGGGATGATTCCTGCTTGTGTGTCGTCGGTGATGAATGATCTCCGGATTCTTAGTCTGGAAATTCAGCGGATGCCTAAGAATCCGATGTATGAATTCGGGCATTTAAATGAATATCCGTACCGGTCTGTCTGCACAATCTCCACTCACGATATGTCTACGTTGCGTGGCTGGTGGGAAGAAGATTATCAACAGACCCAACGTTACTACAATGCAACGTTAGGACATTATGGAGTTGCACCGACAACTGCCACCCCGGAGTTGTGCGAGGAAATCGTACGCAACCATCTCAACAGTAATTCCATTCTCTGTATCTTGTCTTTCCAGGATTGGTTATCGATAGACGGGAAATGGAGAAATCCGAATGTGGCGGAAGAGCGAATTAATGTTCCATCCAATCCACGCAATTACTGGAGATACCGGATGCATCTCACTCTGGAACAGTTGATGAAAGCAAAAACACTTAATGATAAGATTAGCGAATTGATTAAATACACAGGAAGAGATCCGAATAAATAGAATAAAAGGTACAAGTAACTTTCAAAAAGGATATTTTCCGGACACTACCGACGCGGATAACACTAGATTAAGAACGCTAAAAATCTATGTGATCCGCGTCATTCGTTTTTCAAGGATATATTGATAACAGAGGTAAAATAAGGAGTTTCAAAACATAGTCAACCATTTTTTTCGCAATAATATCATTACTATATATCATACTTTTTCGCTTTTCGCATCATTCGTTTATTTTTTCAATGTTCCTCTTTTTATTCCGATTTATAAAGTATCTTTGCGCCGAAAAAGAGAAATTAAAAGAGATAATGGAAGGCAACCAGAGCAGACGTATTGATTTTGTGGACTTAACCAAAGGAGTCTGCATTATCCTTGTGGTAATGGCACACGTTGGAGGGGCCTTCGAACAACTGGATACGAATTCGATGTTATCCTGTTTCCGCATGCCGCTTTACTTCTTTATCTCGGGAGTGTTTTTCAAATCATACGAAGGCCTGTTCGGATTCATTCTACGAAAAATAAACAAATTGATTATTCCTTTTCTTTTCTTCTATTTAAGTGCATTTCTAATGAAATATATTGTTTGGAAGATTGCTCCAGGAGTGTTTCAACTGCCTGTGTCGTGGAATGAACTCTTGGTTGTATTTCATGGACACGACCTTATCAAGTTCAATCCACCGATCTGGTTTCTACTCGCATTATTCAATTGTAATATCCTATTTTATCTAATTCACTTTCTGCGTGAAAAGCATCTGCCTGTCATGTTCGCTGTGACAATCCTGATTGGTTGCGCAGGATTTTATCTCGGAAAATTACAGATAGAGTTACCCCTGTATATAGATGTTTCCATGACTGCCCTCCCCTTCTATGTGGCCGGTTTCTGGATCCGACGGTATAATTTCTTTCTATATCCCAGCCATCGTTTCGACAAACTGATACCGGTTTTTGTTGTATTGGCACTGGTGGTAATGTACTTTACCGCTACTACATTGGGGATGCGTACCAACAATTATACGGGAAATATTTTTCAAGTATATATCGCTGCGTTTGCAGGAATATTTATGATTATGTTACTTTGCAAAAAAGTGAAGAAGATAAAGGTTGTTTCTTACTTGGGACGATATTCAATCATCACCTTGAGTATTCATGGACCGATACTCCATTTTTTAGGTCCATTAGTCAGCCGTTATATTCACAATAGTTGGGCACAGGCAAGCGCACTTTTGCTTATAACATTAAGCATCTGCCTTCTGCTCACACCCGTCTTTCTTAAAGTGATTCCACAAATGGTTGCACAGAAAGACCTGTTAAAAGTCAAACAAGATCACACTAAAAAGACAGTATATGAAGATAAACAGTAGCTATATCCTTTTGAAAGAAATTCGTTGTTACGCCTATCACGGAGTCGCACCGCAAGAAAATCTGATTGGGAATGAATATCTCATTGACCTGAAACTGAAAGTAGATATCAGCAAAGCTGCCCGGACAGATGAAGTTACCGACACCGTCAACTATGCTGAAGTACATCAGGTGATAGAAAATGAAATGGCTGTTCCCTCAAAATTGCTGGAACACGTTAGCGGACGGATTATACAAAAACTCTTTGACCAATTCCCCTGTATTGAAGAAATCGAACTCCGGCTTTCCAAACGAAACCCACCGATGGGAGCAGATATAGAGTCCGCAGGAATTGAGCTACACTGCAGCAGGAAATAAAATATCACAGTTGGAAATGAAACATAAATGACGAAATGCAGATAATACGATATTAATAAAGTAATCCGTATCATCTGCATTCCTTTTTAAGCAAGATCTGCTTCTATTTTCACAGCCGTAAACTACCGGCTTATTTTCTCTTCTTTTTTCTTCTATTTACCGATTCTACAGCCTCCGTCACCACAGGTTTATCCTGGAAACGTTTCGTATAACTGGAATAGTCCGGATGAATACGTTCGTAATCAGGATCCATAAATAACGGACTGGAAATAATATGATCTGCCGTAGAACGGTTACAACAGAAAACTATATTTTCTACACCGGCCAAACGGGTTAATGCTTTCACATCCGTATCATGCGGTTGCAGTGTCATGGGATCCGTGAAGAAAAAGAGATAATCAATCTGCCCATCCACAATACGTGACCCCATCTGTTGGTCACCACCTAACGGACCTGATTTTAAAATCGTAAAATCCCACTCTTCATCAGGATGTTTCTCCTTCAATGCTTCCAATATCAAAGTACCTGTAGTACCCGTACAGTAGAATTTATTACCCATCAACAGTTCCGAGTTCCATAGCACCCATTCGATGAGGTCTTTTTTCATTGCATCGTGTGCTACCAGCCCGATGCCTCTTCTAACCTTTGATTCCATTTGCTATCCTTTTAAAATCCGACAATTGAGAGAACCGTTTGCATCCTCTCGCATAAAACTGCCACAAGATACTACTTTTTGTCCGTTCAGGTATCGGATTCAAAGTTTTTTTTCTCATATTCTCTTCACGGGATAAAGAAAATGACGGACATAGTTGTTTATACTCTTTCCGCGCACGTATCACAGCACGAGCATTGTCCCAGTGCCCTTGCAACAAGAAATTAAACGCTGCCACATAATCGAGACAGGCCCGGATACGCATCACTTTATTTAACTCCTTCTGTGGAAGATTCTTATAGAGCATGACAAGATTATTACGGAAATTAAGAAAAGTCTTACGAGGATTCTCTTTTTTAAGAGTAGCTCCTCCTACATGATAGACAATACTTTGAGGTACACAGACAATCTCACGATTCCGCGAACGAAGTCGCCAGCACAAATCTATTTCTTCCATGTGAGCAAAAAAAACGTCCATCCAATCCTCCTACATTCACATAATCAGTGTGCCGGATAAACAACGCTGCCCCCGTTGCCCAAAAAACAGGAATCACCGTATCATATTGGCCTTCATCCTTCTCCACAACTCCCATTATACGCCCCCTGCAGAAAGGATAACCATATTTATCAATAAAGCCACCAGCCGCTCCGGCATATTCAAAATATTCTTTTTGTCGTTGACTTCGTATCTTCGGCTGACAAGCAGCCACCTCCGGATGAGCATCCAAATAAGCAATCATTGGTTCCAGCCAATGCTCCGTCACCTCGACATCTGAATTCAAAAGAACTACATATTCTGCGTCGACCTGCTGCAATGCCCAATTATATCCATCGGCAAAGCCATAATTTTGGTCGAGCACAATCGTTCTGACAGAAGGAAATTCCTGTTGAAGCAAACTCACAGAAGTGTCCGTAGAGCCATTGTCAGCTACACAGACCTCAACCCCCTCCCCCTCTGAATAGCGGACGACGGACGGAAGAAAAGTACGAAGCATATCGCACCCGTTCCAATTCAAGATTACAACTGAAACCTTCATCATTATTCTTTCTTCTTATTCAATTCCTCCTGTTCCAGCTGATCAGCCTCTTCTTTGGTTAATTTCCAGCGTTTATGAGACCATAACCAGTATGCCGGTTCCCTGCGAATCGTTTGCTCCAACCTATGGGCAAACATTTCTGTGATTTCTCCTTCTCTTGTTTCTTTCGGTGTTTCCGTCATTAACTTGAACTCCGCTTCACAATACCCTCTACGCTTCTTACTAAGCTCACAATAAAAAACAGGGAAGTTCATCATTTTAGCAATACGCTCCGCACCATCCAGGAAAGCCGTCTCCTGCCCCAAAAAAGTAGTCCAGTATTTATCATACCCACTGGGCCATTGATCGGTAATCAGCCCAACTACCATCTTTTTCCCATCACGTTTCAACTTAATAATTTCACGTGCTGTAGAATGTTTCGGGATATTATATCCCCCGAAACGAGAACGAATACGTTTAAATAATTCGTCCAGATATTTGTCTCTCAATGGTTTATAAACTTGCACAGGGACATCTTCCGGTTTCATGATTGATCCCATACCTATTAACCACTCATAATTGGCGTAATGAGGAATCATTACTATAATACCTCCATACTTTTCAGTTAGTTCCAGATATTGCTTCGTATTCTTATAAGTCATTCTTGCACAAAGCTCTTCGGCAGACATATGCAACAATTTCAAATCCTCAAGCATATAATCCGACAGATAACGATAAAATTTACGCTCTATCTGCAATCTCTCCGCATCTGTTTTTTCCGGGAACGATCTAAGCAAGTTTCCCCGAACCACTCTCCGGCGATATTTCCCAATACGATACATCAACAGACAATTAAGATCCGAGAGCATATACAAAACCCGGAACGGAAGTGCCGAAAACAACCACATTCCACTATATACCAGCCAATAGATAAGTTTGGATCTCATACTTATATCAAAATTGTACTTTTAAGTGCCGTCCTCTCTTCATTAAAGTCTCCCAGGCGTACGTTAACCACCCGATTATCCAGTGAATCATCATTTTCCACCTCTACACGGATATAATTCTCCGTAAATCCATGCATCGGAACACCTGTCTTCGATTTTTCTATCAGCACCGGCATTACCTGCCCGATATGACGCGCGTAAAAAGCCTGTGTCTTTTGGTCCGATAGTGTCAACAGACGTTGACTACGCTGATGCTTCTCTTCCGGAGAAACCACATATTCTATTTTTAAGGCTTGCGTTCCAGGACGTTCGGAATAGCTAAACACATGCAACTGCGTCACATCCAGTCCATCAATAAACTGATAAGCCTGTTCAAAGTATTCGGGCGTTTCTCCACGGGTTCCCACAATCACGTCCACTCCGATAAAAGCATCCGGCATCACCTCTTTTATCTTCCTTACTTTCGAAGCAAAAAGAGCAGTGTCATAACGACGGCGCATTAGCTGCAAAACCTCATCACAACCGGATTGCAAAGGGATATGAAAATGAGGCATAAAACTGCGGGAGTGAGACACAAACTCAATAATCGCATCAGTCAACAGATTGGGTTCTATGGAAGAGATACGATAACGTTCGATTCCTTCAACCTGATCCAATGCTTTTACTAAATCAAAGAAACTCTCTCCTGTTGTTTTGCCAAAGTCTCCGATATTCACTCCGGTCAGAACAATTTCTTTTCCTCCCTCGGCAGCCGCTTGACGGGCCTGTTCAACCATGGAAGCAATAGTCCCGTTACGACTTCGTCCCCGGGCAAAAGGAATCGTGCAATAAGAACAAAAGTAATCGCATCCATCCTGCACCTTCAAAAAGAAACGGGTACGGTCTCCCCGTGAACACGAGGGAGAGAATGAACGGATATCTTTGGTCGTCGTAGTGATAGCTTCTCCTTTTTCATGCTTTTGGAGGTCGCCCAGATATTGAAGCAATTCTCCTTTCTGTTCCGCTCCCAACACTACGTCCACTCCATCTATCTTTGCCACATCACCGGGCTTCAATTGCGCATAACATCCGGTCACTACCACAAAAGCACCAGGGTGTTGTTTTACCAGACGATGAATCGCTTGCCGGCATTTCTTATCCGCCATCTCCGTCACCGAACAGGTATTTACCACACAGATATCAGCTTTCTCTCCTTTACGCACAGTCCGAACTCCTGCCTCACGCAGAATTTTACCAATAGTTGAAGTCTCTGAAAAATTTAATTTGCAGCCTAAAGTATAATAAACGGCTGTCTTATTTTGAAATACAGTGGTATCTATCATAAGCTGTTATAAACACATTAACTTTGCAAAGTTACACATTATTATTAGTAAAACGCTTTTGGATACGAAAGTTTATTCCTATTTTTGCACAATTCACTAAAAAACGTGCAATGATTAAAGAGAATTTCATTAAACTATACGAAAATAGTTTCCGTGAAAATTGGGATCTACCTTGTTACACAGATTATGGAGAAGATACCCAATATACTTATGGGGAGGTAGCTGAAAAAATCGCCCGTTTACATCTGTTATTCAAACATTGTAGCCTCCGCAGAGGGGATAAGATTTCAGTTATCGGCAAAAACAACGCTCACTGGTGCATCGCCTATATGGCAACCATCACGTATGGAGCAATCATTGTTCCCATCCTTCAAGACTTTACCCCCAACGATATTCATCATATCGTCAATCATTCCGAATCTGTATTTCTGTTCACCAGCGACAGCATTTGGGACAATCTGGAAGAGGAAAAACTAACGGGACTGCGAGGCGTATTCTCACTGACCGATTTCCGGTGTCTTTATCAGCGTGACGGAGAAACCATACAGAAGTTTCTGAAAAATACCGATAAAGAAATGCATTCTTTGTATCCGAAAGGATTTGCCCGCGAAGATGTTCAATATACCACTTTATCCAATGATAAAGTGATGCTATTAAACTATACTTCCGGAACCACCGGTTTCAGTAAAGGAGTGATGTTGACAGGGAACAATCTGGCAGGAAATGTCACTTTCGGTATCCGCACCGAACTTCTTAAAAAGGGAGACAAAGTACTCTCTTTCCTCCCACTCGCTCATGCATACGGCTGTGCGTTCGACTTTCTGACTGCAACCGCTGTCGGCACCCATGTCACTCTGCTTGGTAAAACTCCTTCTCCGAAGATTATAATGAAGGCTTTTGAGGAAGTGAAACCCAACCTTATTATTACTGTCCCGCTAGTGATCGAAAAGATATATAAGAATATCATCCAGCCACTCATTAATAAAAAAGGAATGAAGTGGGCACTCAATATTCCTCTGCTCGACACCCAAATCTACAACCAGATACGCAAAAGACTAATTGATGCACTGGGAGGCCGGTTTAAGGAAATCATTATCGGCGGTGCCGCTATGGACAAGGAAGTAGAAGAATTCTTCTACAAAATTAAATTCCCTTTTACTATAGGTTACGGTATGACGGAATGTGGGCCACTAATCAGCTATGCCCCTTGGGATGAATTTGTACTAGGCTCTTCCGGAAAGATTCTGGATATAATGGAAGCACGTATCTATAAAGAAAACCCTGAAGCAGAAACCGGAGAAATCCAGGTTCGGGGAGAGAATGTGATGGTGGGCTATTACAAGAATCAGGAAGCAACGCAGGAAGTATTCACGCAGGACGGCTGGCTACGCACCGGTGATCTCGGTTCCATGGACAGCAACGGAAATATTTTCATCCGGGGACGCCTCAAGACCATGATCTTAAGTTCAAGCGGACAGAACATCTTCCCCGAAGAGTTGGAAACAAAACTGAATAACCTGCCTTTCATTCTTGAAAGTCTCGTTATCGAACGCAACAAAAAATTAGTAGCACTCGTTTATGCCGATTATGAAGCGTTGGATTCTCTCGGATTAAACAATCCGAATAACCTGAAAACAATCATGGATGAAAATCTTAAGAATCTGAACAGCAATGTAGCCGCTTATGAAAAAATCAGCAGAATCCAACTTTATCCTACGGAATTTGAAAAAACTCCCAAAAGAAGCATAAAAAGATACCTATATAACAGTATTGCTGTCGATTAGCATGTTCTAAAACATACGAAAAAGGGAGAAAAGTAGCTAGTTACAAAAAAAATTATAAAAAAAGTTGGTATTTCGAGAACAACATATTGAAAAAGTACATAACTTTGCAGCGTTTTAATAAAGCAATTGATTGTATTACGTTTTTAAAAAGCAAAGAAAATGAAAAAATTAGTTTTGATGGCCGTAGCTATCGTAGCAGTATCATTCGCATCATGTGGTAACAAAGCAGCTGACGCAGCAAAAGCAACTGCAGATTCTATCCGTATCGCTGACTCAATCGCAGCAGTAGAAGCAGCAGCTCTTGAAGCTGAACAAGCAGCAGCCGCAGCAGCAGATTCTTTGAATGCTGATAGCACTGCAACTGAAACTGTAGCTGAATAATTCAGAAACAGCTTAGAGAGAATTGAAAGTCTGCCATGCAAAAGCATGCACAGACTTTTTTTATGCTTCAATTTTAGCAATTCACACGCTATTTAGCGTATGAACTCTTCACAAAAGGAGCGTCCAACAAATAATCCAAGCTCACTTCCACACTCTCTTCTACCGGCATACTATAACCCTCGATTTCAGCAACGAGATAGTTAACACCTGCAGTTTTTGCATTCTTAAAGATAGCGTCAAAACCTACCATTCCGCTTTGTCCGATCTCTCTGTGATCCTTAACATGGAATATCTTGAAGCGGCCGGGATATTTATTAAAATAATCAACAGGACTGTTTTGTCCGCGAACTACCCAATAAAGGTCCATCTGGAAGAAGACATATTCAGGATTCGTATGTTCCAGCATATAATCATACATTACTTTATCTTCTACTTTCTGAAATTCATGAGCGTGATTATGATATCCAAATGACAAACCTTGTTGTTTGCAACGTTTGCCTATCTCATTAAAATAAGTGCAATATGTATTCAAATCTTTAAGCGTTTTTGGAACATCCATCCAAGGAGCTACGATGTACTTCATTCCTGCAGCTTTATGATCGGCAATACACTGATCCCACCATTGAAGAGACTCTGACAAGTCACCGGAAGCCAATTCTTCTTTGGACAATTGTCTGGTACAATGTGAAGACAAAACTTTTAATCCTGCCGATTCGACATCTTTCTTAAACTGTTGGGGAGTCCGGTCATAAAATTTACCGTTGTTATAATTGGCAGCTTCAACACCGGTATATCCCATGTTTGCCAATTTCTTCAGAAGAGCAGTATAAGTGGGGTCACACTTACCATTTTTATTGTCTACCTTATTCAATATATCTCTGACAGAATAGAGTTGAATAGCTACTTCTTTTTTAGCTTTCTTCTTAGTTTGTGCCGTCATTGCCTGTGGAATCATGAAAAGAGCAGCCAACGCACATAAATAAATTTTTGTTTTCATATAATAGATATCAGGGGATTACAATTATTAGATTTATATAGAAAAAACAGGCACGGATTACACAGACTTCACGGTTACTCTATGGCAATCGCCATTCAAAAAAACGTGAAATACGTGTAACCCGTGCCTTCTTATTACTATTTGATTAGTCCAAAACCTTCACGCGGATGTTGCGGAACCAAACATCATCACCGTGATCTTGCAAACCGATGAAACCTTCGTGATTTTCGCCACCACAGTTATTCAGCAATTCAAATGCCAAAGGCCATTTATCTTCGCTGAACTTACTTGCCTGCAACATATCAGTCCATTGTTTTGTCCACAAATGATATTCAAGTACGTTTTCATCGTTTTGTCCATGAACCACTGTACCTTTATAAACCATAATCTTAGCCTTGTTCCATTCGCCAAACGGTTTAGAGTTTTGAGGAACTGCCGGAATCATGTCATACAAAGAAGCCGACTGACGATTGTTATCTTTACCCAATTTAGCATCCGGATGATTGGCATTATCCAGGATCTGATATTCAGGTGCGGAAATATAAATAGGTTCAAGCACATCATTACCATCTTTGTCTTTAGAAGTAACTTCCTGAGCTAAATACAGAATACCTGAATTGCTACCTTTAGCAACCTTCCATTCCAATTCCAACTCGAAGTTTTTAAATTTGTGAGCAAAGATCAAGTCACCACCATCACCGTCTTGAGCTTCACCACCGCCAGAACCGTTGAATTTGATACAGCCATCTTCGATTGTCCATTTAGTAGGAACACGGTCTTTTCCATAACCACGCCATCCGTTAAATGTTTCACCATCAAAGATTGTGATATAACCATTTTCGTCAACAGGCAGATTCAAACTATCAGTTTCCGGTGCTTTCAATGATTTAGAGTAAGACAATGCAACTTTGCTCGGTTCTTCCTGAGCATTTGCTTTTTTCTGACCACCGCAAGAAGCAAAAACTCCTGCAGCAAGACAACAACAAGCTAATGGATAAAATACTTTTTTCATGATAATAACGATTTAATTTTTTATCTTTAATTTCTAATTTATCTCGGCATATCAGGCAGTCTCCAGCCGTCACGATAAGTATGTTTCACTAATTCAGCAGCAAACTGTTTCGCATTAATCGGATCAGTCCATGTCTTGTCAAATGTCGGATGACCATCATGAATCTTGAATCCGTCTTTGATAACGGTACGGATCGTTTCGTTATCACCAATATTCGTAAAGCACATGTTAGCTCCATCCCATTCAAGAGTCTTATTCAGCGCTTGCAAACGAATAGCCAATACACCCATTGCCACCATTTCATTCATTGGTCCGGCTTCTGAGAAATCAGACTTAGTCATGATACGGTTAGATTTATTTTCTTTACATGCACGTACCCAGTCCATCTCGTGACCACCGTTCATAGCATTGGGAACACGACGACAAACCTTTGGCGCATTTGGTTTACGACCAGAAAGCAACCAAGGATTCTGTCCATAACATCCGCAAATCAAAGTATCTTTCGTTCCGTGGAAAATAGTCAAACCACCACCACTCTGCATCAGTTGTTTTCCTTCCGGGAATCCTTTCGGACGTTCAGGCATCATACCGCCATCGTACCAATGTACTTCCACTTCAGGCATAGCTACTTTCGGCATATTTTCACGAGCAGGGAAAATCATTTTCACATGCTGTGCCTGCGGAGCACAAGCATTCAACAATAAAGTAGATGACCCTTCCACTTTAGTAGGATATTGCAATTTCAATGCTCTAAACGGCTGATGCAAAATATGGCAAGCCATATCGCCTAATGCACCTGTTCCATAATCCCACCATCCACGCCAGTTCCAAGGATGATAAATAGCATTGTAAGGATTCATTTTAGCAGGACCTGTAAACAAATCCCAATTCAATGTGCTAGGAATTTTATCAACCTTTTCAGGAACATTCAATCCTTGCGGCCAAATAGGACGGTCTGTCGCACATTCCACCTTAGTTATATCACCGATTTCACCATTCCAAATCCATTCGCATACCAAATCCGTACCTTCATCCGATGAACCCTGATTACCCATCTGAGTAACAACACCTGTTGAAGCAGCTAAATTTGTCAATAAACGAGATTCATAAACAGAGTGGGTCAACGGCTTCTGACAGTACACGTGCTTTCCCATTGTCATTGCATCAGCAGTGATGATAGCATGAGTATGATCGGCAGTTGCAATAATCACACCGTCGATAGATTTACCCATTTCTTCATACATCTTACGATAGTCCCAGTATTTTTTAGCCTTGGGGAATTCGTCGAACACACCTTTTGCATACTTCCAATCCACATCACAAAGAGCCACAATATTTTCAGTGCCCTTTACGTGATTAATATTGGCATGTCCCATACCACCAATACCCACGGCTGCAAGATTCAGTTTGTCAGTAGGCGAAATATGCCCGTGGCTCATACCTAAAATAGTACTGGGAGCAATAGTAATGCCGGCTAAAGCAGCAGCCCCCGTTTTGAGAAACTTTCTCCTCGAAATGTTTGACATGATTTTATTTATTTAAGGGTTAATAATCTTTGGAAGGTTGCCATGCAACAGTCCATATCCATTTTTCATGTTTCTTCTTCGCTCGCGTATTTGCTCCAGAGTGCGCAAATTACCAATAGCGGGCAAATCGTGTTTGCGTGTGTCTTTCAAGAATGTCCACGCATATTCGGATGCAATGGCCGAATCGCGCATGGACGGTAAGCGGGAACTGCGCTTTCCGGTTTCTACCGAATCAGCAAACAGGTCGCACAATACGTCTATATTCTTGCCACCGAAAGGCTTCTCCACACGAATGGTCTGATTGACACCGTGCAGATCGACAACAGCAGTATTGAAGTCATGCGTCATACGCACAACTCCTTTTGTACCTATAATATCCACATACGAATTATGTGTCTGGTCTTTAGATAATTGTCCATAAACAAAACCCTGAGTAATATCGAAGACTACGCCATTTTGGAAAGTTCCATGACATTGTACCCACCAAGGATCTTTATAATTCCACATATTCACTCCCTGAGCATTCCATGTTCTATAATCACAGCCTGCATACCAACGGGTAATATCGACATAGTGCATTCCACAATCATGGAAAGCCGGCCCCTCATACTCATGACCTTCGCCCGGCGCC
This sequence comes from Bacteroides sp. 3_1_23, assembly GCF_000162555.1. NCBI lineage: Bacteria > Pseudomonadati > Bacteroidota > Bacteroidia > Bacteroidales > Bacteroidaceae > Bacteroides > Bacteroides sp. 3_1_23. The sequence continues at coordinate 256,130 of NZ_GG774954.1, read as the reverse complement.
AAACCGGGAGTCATGTGGCAAATACGGATAATAGCCAATTCTCCGATTTCTCCTTGCTCGATATACTCTTTCATTAGATTATGGTACCAGGAATTCCGCAGATACAAGTTTACCGCAGAAATGAGGTTGGCATTTTCTGTCATTTCCACGACCTTCCACTCATTTTCCATGGTATCTGCAATAGGTTTTTCTGAAATAATGTGCTTGCCGTAGCAAATAGCTTTTTCTATTTGTTCCATCCGCGAGTCGGCCAAAGTGAAAAGACCGACTACCTGTACACTTTCATCCTCAAAAACTTTTTGATTATCTTCTACTATAAGAGATTCAGGAGATAACTTCTTAGCCAATTGACGTGATTCCGGATCTGTATCGCAAATATAAGCAATATTCCATCGCCCACTTCTTGTCATCGCTTCCCAATAGAATCTTCCCATTCTACCGAAACCGATAATTCCAACTTTAATTCTCGTGTCTACTGAAGATTGCGTGTTCATAATAAAACATAGTGAATTTAAGTACAAATAATAGATGAAGTATCAATTTTCACCATCAAGCTGATGAGTAAAAAACTGATATTGCAAATCTAGCCAAATAAATAACGGCTTATTTGACTTACACTACTTTATGTAGATATTAAATTAGCATTTTATCCTATTAATCAAATACTTAGCACTTCAAGTATATCCAAAAAATGTAGATGATTTGGAAAGGGGGGCAACAGTAAAATGATAATTATGTCTCTTGAGTTGAACTAATTTTCATAATTTCGTTCTCAAATTCATCTCTGTCGACAGCAGCTTTATTTCTCATCTTCGTACGATAATTATAAACCGTACTTGTAGAGCACCGGAGGAAGTTCGCTATCTTCCCACTATCCGTAATACCCAAGCGTAATAAAGCATAAATACGAAGTTCCCTATTCAATAAAGCATCCGGTTTTAAAATAATCTTCTCTTCATCTTTCAATAAAGCATTAAAATCTGAAACAAAAGTAGGATACAAACCTAAAAAGACCTTATCGAAACGGGCATACAGTGCACTAAGCTCTTCATCAATAAGCGCAGACGACTTCAGCTTCTTAATCAACTCGTCATAGTACTTATTAATAGCTATTTTATACAGCATATTCTGGTATTTCTCCATTTTGTGGATATAACTAAAGCACACATCGAAAAATTCGGCTATATAATATTCCTTTATGCCATTAATTTCATACAACTGATTATTGGTGTCATTCAACTGGCTGTTCATATTATTCAGTTTATTGTTCAGCCGCAGAAGTTCTTCATTACTTTGCGCCAATGCCTGCTTTATTTTCAACGTTTTCTTCATCTGAATATAGATAAAAACAACGAGCAGAATCAAAAGGAAAAGGATAACGCTTGTAGAAATAAGAAAAGTAGTCAGATGCGATCTTGATTTAGCCTGTTCCGCCTGATAGGCAGTGTTGATAATAGAATTAAATTTATAGATTTCAATTGCGCGGAAATGAATACCAGAAGAAATTACATCATCAATAGCGGATTGTGTAAACTTAAAAGCATCGGCTAGATTCTTTTCTTCGTATTGTATCAACGCAAGAGATTGAAGAGAGGCATTTTCACGCGTTGCATTCCGTGTATCGGCAATCGCCGACAATATCAGATATTTTTTTTCCTCATCATATTTCTTCTGATGGTGGCATAACCTGGAATACGAATGAGTAATCATGGCATAATTAGGCGTTCCCACCTCCTCAATATCCAACAATTCTTTAAAAATTTCCTTCGATTTTAAGGTATCACGCCAGATATAATAAGAAGCTTGTGACATCCGGTAATCCCAAGAAGTGTGATCTATGAGAGCAAACAGTGAATCCTGATAAGCAGATTGTTGCTTTCCATACAGATTGTTGGCAACAGAAATAGAATAATGCCCCCAGAAACTGGAATAAGTTTGATAATAGTTTATTAATAAATCTCTGGGAAGTTCTGAAGTCTTTATACTTTTCAAAATAATCTCCGCTTCACGGAACCTGCCACACATCGAATATAAAAGACTAAGATGTAAAGACGACTGGTTGGTGAAATAAGGTCTATTCAACTGACGGGAAATCTCAATATTGCGATCAACATAATGAATAGCGGAATCAATATGAAATTTTTTATATTCGTTATATAACCGTAGATTGATTCTATATTCTCCTTCAAGAGTCAAACCAGGACTTTTCAACATACATTTTATCCGGTTTATCCGATCCTCTTTCTCTTTAACAAAGACATGCTTTTCATCTATCACTCTACGCAAAGAATCCGTCAATAATTTCAACTCATCATTCGCATAAAGAACACTGCCAATTCCCAAAGCAATCAGCAGAAGCAAAAACCTCTTCTTCAGAAAACAACAGTTGAATTTCATAATAATAATAGCAAAGATAACAAAAAAAGCGATTCATCCATTCAGAACAAATCGCTTTTTGTATATGAAGTAAATTTGCTCTTATTCAGCAACTACTTCGAAAGGAATTTCTACCGAAACTTCCTTGTGAAGCTTAACAATAGCCTTATAGCTACCAACTTCTTTCACAGCGTCTTTTACAACGATGATCTTTCTGTCAACTTCATGACCTAGCTTAGACAAAGCCTCAGCGATCTGGATGTTACCAACAGAACCGAAGATAGTACCGGTTGAGCTAACTTTAGTTGCAATAGTCAAAGAAACGCCTTCCAACTTAGCAGCCATAGCCTCAGCATCTTTCTTGATTTTCTCAAGTTTGTGAGCGCGCTGTTTCAATTCTTCAGCCAACATTTTCTTTGCAGAAGGAGAAGCGATGACAGCTTTTCCAGTCGGGATCAGATAATTACGACCGTATCCGGATTTCACGTTTACGATATCGTTCTTATAACCCAAGTTTACTACGTCTTCTTTCAATATAATTTCCATACTTTTCCTCCTTCTTATTTCATCATGTCAGTTACATAAGGCAGCAATGCCAAGTGACGAGCTCTCTTCACAGCCTGCGCGATACGACGTTGGAACTTCAAAGAAGTACCTGTAATACGACGCGGAAGGATTTTTCCTTGTTCATTCAAGAATTTCTTCAAGAATTCAGGATCTTTGTAGTCGATATACCTAATACCACTCTTTTTGAAACGGCAGTATTTTTTCTTCTTAACATCTACTGACGGCGGAGTCAAATATCTGATTTCTGATTGAACTTGTTGTGCCATGATTAATCCTCCTTTTTGTTTGATTTAACACTTCTTCTTTTTGCAGCGTATTCAGCAGCATACTTATCCATCTTGAAAGTCAAGAAACGGATTACGCGTTCATCACGACGGAAATTAAGTTCCAGCTTGTCAATTACAGTAGGATCTGCATTGAACTCAATCAGTTGGTAAAAACCTGTAGACTTCTTCTGAATTGGGTAAGCCAATTTCTTCAGTCCCCAGTTTTCTTCATTGATAATCTCAGCACCTTCAGCTTGAAGAACACCTTTGAATTTTTCTACCGCTTCCTTCATCTGAACATCAGACAAAACGGGAGTTAAAATGAAAACGGTTTCGTATTGATTCATACTTCGTTTAATTAAATAAATAAATTATTTGATTTTAAATGCGGGTGCAAAGTTAGACATTTTATTTTGAACTACAAATATTTAATCTTTTTTTGTATCCGAAGATAGGATTTATCCGGGAAGTGACTTACCTTTGCAAAGTTGTTTAAACAATAATTTCATGATAGAGCAATTTAATTTCGATATCCGGCTTATATTCGCCATATTAAATGGCAAAGTTTCCGCGGCAATCAACCGTAAGCTGTACCGTAACTTCCGTCAGAACGGGCTGGAAATCAGTCCGGAGCAATGGACGGTACTCATCTTTTTGTGGGAAAAAGACGGTGTTACACAACAAGAGTTGTGTAATGCAACTTTTAAAGACAAACCCAGCATGACCCGCTTGATAGACAATATGGAACGGCAGCATCTCGTTGTGCGCATTTCCGATAAAAAAGACCGCCGTACCAATTTGATCCACCTGACTAAAGACGGAAAAGAACTGGAAGAAAAAGCGCGCGTCATTGCCGGCCAGACTCTGAAAGAGGCTCTTCATGGCATCACCCTCGACGAATTGAGCATTGGGCAGGAGGTACTGAAAAAGGTATTCTATAATACGAAAGATTAAGCAGAAGAACAGATCTTAAAATCATAAAATCCACTAAATCGTGCATTTATAATGGAATTTTTATCCAAATAATTTCGCCCGTTAAAGAATTATGCTTTAATTTGTGACTGGAATATTATAATCTATTAAAATACACACGCATGAAAGGCTTATTAAAGAACTTAGGATTGATATTAATCTTGGCCGGAGTAGTCATCCTGTTGGGTTGTTCATTTACAGGTAATGTAAATAACAACGCCATTCTGGGTACTTCTGTAGTACTTGTAGTACTGGGACTCATTTCTTATATTGTTATTAATAAGAAGATCGCTGATTAATTTCGCAAAAATCAATAAAAAATCCGAACGAAC
>NZ_GG774954.1:0-251329 GCF_000162555.1 Bacteroides sp. 3_1_23 | reverse complement strand
TAGTTCGGTTCGGATTTTTTATTTGTAGTCATCTCAAATGCGATTATTAAGATTCAACTTCCGGGGTAATCAGCTTATAGCCTTTTCCGTGGATATTGATAATCTCGATAGAATCATCTTCTTTCAGATGCTTACGTAGTTTCGTGATATACACGTCCATACTACGGGCATTGAAATAGTTATCGTCGATCCAGATCGTTTTCAAAGCAAAGTCACGTTGCAAAATCTCATTTGCATGCGCACAAAGCAATCCGAGCAGTTCAGATTCTTTGGTAGTCAGTTTAGTCTGTTTGCCTTCTGACGACAGAATTTGTTTCTGTGTATCGAAAGTAAACTTACCAATCTTATAGATATTGCTTTCTTTGTTCTTCTTTCCACGAACACGTCTCAAGATTGCTTCAATTCTGAACGTCAATTCTTCCATACTAAACGGTTTGGTGATATAATCATCCGCACCGATTTTAAATCCTTCCAGGATATCTTCTTTCAGCGTTTTAGCAGTCAGGAAGATAATAGGAATTTCAGCATTTGCTGCACGGACATCCTGTGCCAGTGTGAAGCCGTCTTTTTTAGGCATCATTACGTCAAACACGCACAAGTCATATTTATTCTTCAAGAAAGCCTTATAACCGGCTTCTCCATCAGGATATAACTCAGCAGAATAACCTTTTGCCTGTAGATATTCTCTTAAAAGCATGCCAAGATTTTCGTCATCCTCGCATAATAAAATACGCAGTTTCTCGTCCATATCAATTATTTTTTAATAAAGGTAATGCAATAATAAATTTAGTTCCCACGTTCAGGTCGCTTTCCGCCCGGATGGTTCCCTTATGATCCAATATAATTTTTCTCACATAAGCCAATCCCAGTCCAAAGCCCTTCACATCGTGCAGATTACCCGTATGTACACGATAGAACTTTTCAAATATCTTTTTCAGGTTCTCCTTTTTGATACCAATACCGTTATCCTGTATCGAAATCATCAGTTTACCCGACTCATTCCACGTTCTCACTTTCAGTTCCAGATCCTCTTCCGGTTTCTTATATTTCACCGCGTTATCCATCAGATTAAAGATTACATTCGTGATATGCATCTCATCTGCAAATATAACAGGATCGGTGGCCTCAAGGTTCGATGTTATCTTACCATTATACCGTTCCACTTTCAGCGCAAAGGTATTGACAACTCCTGAAATTAATTCATTCGCATCAATCTCCTTCATCTTCAAAGTTGCCTTCTGACGTTCGAACATCGACATCTGGAGCACCTTTTCCACCTGGAAGCGCAAGCGCTTGGTTTCATCATTAATCACTCCCGATATATGCTGGAACATCTGCGGAGATTTTCCCACCGCGGGATCTTTCAACATCTGCGCTGCCAATGAAATGGTAGATATCGGTGTTTTAAATTCGTGCGTCATATTATTGATAAAGTCATTCTTCATTTCCGTCAGTTTCTTTTGCCGGAATACGATATAAATCGTAAAGATGAATGTCACTAACAATACCAGCGTAAATATCAACGACGGAATCATGAAACTAATTGAGTCAAAGATATAATCTTTCTTACCAGGAAAGTGCACTTTCAATATGCTCATTTTTGCAGGCGGATCATTCTTGAACAATGCCTGCTGATAAGCGTCCTCACTTCCCTTTGCCTCATAATCCGCACAACGATAGACTTCCCTACCGTCTTTGTCAATCACCGTAAAGTGATAAGGCAAGTCTATACTATTATTATATAAGCTCGATTTCAGATAGTCATCCAGTTCTTTGAACCGTACTCTGTCTCCAATCGATTTGTCACTTCCCCGATAAATCATCTGCCAGGCCACTTCATCGAGTAACGCCCGTTGATACATATACCGATTCTTGATGGCTTCCACTAATGAACGCGAAGTTTCCGGAATAGTCTTTGTTCCCCTGTAAGGAGAAATCATAGCCTTTGGAAGCTCGGAGGGCTTGGTGGTCATCACTTTCAGCTCAAAATCCGAATATACCTTTCCATCCTTAGACTTCACCGTGAACCGTTGCGTTTGCTGAATCAAGTTGTCTTGTTGTATGGAAGCGTTATTCGCAATCAGTGCTTTTCTTTCCGCTTCTGAAATATCTTCGATCAACCAACGTCTGGTCTCTGCATATTCCACATCCTTGGAAACCTGATCCAGGCTATTGCGTACAGCCGAATCAAACTGTTCCTTACGGGTTTTCATCATTTCCTCAATATAACTAACCTGCAAATACAGCAGGCTAAGGAAGGAAAGCCCCATTACAATACCTAATATCCAAATTGTTGACTTCTTCATAGCAACAAAATTAACACTCCCTAATTAACACTCCTAATGCATTAACTTGATTTAACCGGAACTTCCCGGAAATTAACCGTAAGGAGCTATTTAGGTTGTATTCTGATTACTACAACAACAAAACCCCTCCTTTGGTTTGCAAATTTAATAAAAAATTAAATCTTTTCCTTGCGTTTTTCTATCTTTATTAATCATAGTTAAACAAAAACTGTCCCCTTTTACTTAAAAAAGGGAACAGTTTTAACGTTTAAGTTGATAGTTTATAACCAACAGATAGTAAATAGCGAATTTTCAATCAACTATCACATATCATTTATCAACTATCATTTATCTTTATTCTTCTACTTGCTTAGCCTCAAAGTCTTTCATCAACTTATCCTGAACATCTGCCGGAACAAGCTCATAACTAGAGAACTTCATAATAAACGAAGCACGTCCGCCGGTGAGTGAGCTAAGAGCTGTAGAGTAGGACGACATTTCTTTCAAAGGAACTTTAGCAACCAGTTTCTCAAAACCTTTTTCGCTACTCATACCCATAATCATGGCACGACGTCCCTGAAGATCTCCCATCACATCTCCCATCCTATCAGACGGAACAAACACTTCCACATCATAAATCGGTTCCAGAATTTTCGGACCGGCGTTCTTGAAGGCTTCACTAAAGGCGTTACGTCCGGCAAGCATAAAGGAGATTTCATTAGAATCTACCGGGTGCATCTTACCATCGTAAACAATGACACGCACGTCACGAGCATACGAACCCGTCAACGGACCTTGCTCCATACGAGACATAATACCTTTCATAATAGCAGGCAGGAAGCGCGCATCGATAGAACCACCGACGATACTGTTGATAAACACCAGTTTACCACCCCATTCCAATGGTATTTCTTCCGTACCTCTCACGGTAATCTTAAATTCCTGTCCATTGAACTTATACGTATCGGGCACAGGCATACCTTCTTTATAAGGTTCTACAATCAGGTGAACTTCACCAAACTGACCGGCACCACCGGATTGTTTCTTATGACGATAATCGGCGCGAGCGGCTTTTGTAATCGTTTCACGATACGGAATCTTCGGTTCTTCGTACTTCACCGGCAGTTTTTCGTTATTTTCCAAACGCCATTTCAATGTACGAAGATGGAATTCTCCCTGTCCGTGTACCAAAGTCTGTTTCAACTCCTTTGACTGTTCGATCACCCAGGTAGGATCTTCCTCACGCATACGGTTCAGAATACTCATCATCTTTTCCACATCCGCTTCATTCACTGGCTTGATAGCACGGGTATATTTAGAATTCGGATATTTGATAAAGTTGAATTTATAGTCGCAATCCTTACCGTTCAGCGTATTACCGGTTTTCACATCTTTCAGTTTCACAGCAGCACCGATATCACCGGCTTGCAGTTCTTCCACCTTGACGCGGTTACCACCGGCTACCACATAAATCTGCGCAATACGTTCTTTCGAACCACGGTCGGCATTCAGCAAATCGTCTCCTTCATGAACTTTACCGCTCATCACTTTGAAATAGGAAACTTCACCGATATGCGGCTCCACGCTGGTCTTGAAGAAATAAAGGGATTCCGGTCCGTTAGTATCCGGAGCCACTTCTTTACCTTCGGTATTCTGTACCTTCGGCATTTCAGAAACAAAAGGAACAACGTTACCCAAGAATTCCATCAAGCGGCGAACGCCCATATCCTTACCTCCACAAACGCAGAATACGGGGAACATACCTCTGGCGATCAATCCCTTACGGATACCTTCGCGCATTTCATCTTCTGTAAGAGAATCTTGTTCGAAGAATTTCTCCATCAGATTTTCATCATTCTCGGCAGCAGCTTCTACCAATGCTTTGTGCATCTCCATAGCCTTATCCATTTCTTCTGCCGGAATATCTTCGATAGTCGGAGCCCCTCCTTCGGGTTTCCACGAATATTTCTTCATCAACAGCACGTCAATCAGTGCATTAAAGCCCGGACCGGTAGCTATTGGATATTGGATAGGAACAACCTTAGAGCCATAAGCTTCTTTCAACTGTTCGAGGATATTATCATAATCGCATTTTTCATTATCAAGCTGGTTGACTAGAAAAATAACAGGTTTATTCAGCTTTTCTGTATAACGGAAGTGATTTTGTGTACCGACTTCGACGCCGTATTGGCCATTAAGAAGAATGATTGCTGTGTCGGTCACATTTAGTGCAGTTACTGTACTGCCTACGAAGTCGTCCGATCCCGGACAGTCAATAATATTAAGTTTTTTGTTATTCCATTCTACATGGAGAACGGTGGAGAAAACGGAGTAACCATACTCTTGTTCAACAGGGAAATAATCGCTAACAGTGTTTTTTGCGGCAACAGATCCGCGACGTTTTATAACACCACTCTCGAAAAGCATCGCTTCCACGAGAGTGGTTTTCCCAGAGCCAGAACTTCCCAACAAGGCAATGTTCTTGATTTCATTAGTCTGATATACTTTCATAATATATAAGATTTTAGTAATTACTCAGTATGTTTCTCACATACCATTAATTTTGTGATGCGCAAATTAGGGATTAATTGGGGGAAAAGCAACACTTATGACGGTGTTACTAAACAATGTTATGTAACACATCTTTAACATAAACATTTTTTGCTTGCTCATAATTTAATTTCTATACGAACCGCCATTCAATAGTATATATGCATATAATATTTAGACTGCACAAACGGATTGTCCAACACCCGGGTCTCAGGCATACCGACACCCGGGTGTTGATAGTGCTGACACCCGGGTGTCAATACCAATGAGACCCGGGTGTCAGACAACTTATCTATGCAACGCCTCATAAGAATGATTTCAGTCAATAAGATTTTTTGTTATATCTGATAATAATCTTACTTTTACAGCCACTAAACTCAAACGGCACAACTATGGCAGGTATCTATCTTCATATTCCTTTTTGTAAAACACGGTGCATCTACTGCGATTTCTACTCGACCACCCGTAGCGAGCTCAAAACCCGTTATGTACGAGCACTTTGCCGGGAGTTAGCCATGCGGAAAGACTACCTGAAAGGAGAAGATATAGAAACCGTTTATTTCGGTGGCGGAACCCCGTCTCAATTGGAAAAAGAAGATTTCGAACAGATATTTGATACGATCCGGACACATTACGGATTAAGCCATTGCCAGGAAATCACATTGGAAGCCAATCCCGACGACCTGACAAGTGAATATCTGAAAATGCTTTCTTCGCTCCCTTTCAATCGTATCAGCATGGGAATACAGACTTTTGACGATCCCACTCTCAAACTATTGAAACGCCGTCACAATGCCCATACAGCTATCGAAGCTGTTCACAGATGTCGGGAAGCCGGTTTTCAAAATATAAGCATCGATCTTATCTACGGATTACCGGGAGAAAACAAGGAACGATGGGAAAACGATCTTCGTCAGGCTATCAGTCTGAACGTGGAACATATTTCCGCTTATCATCTGATTTACGAGGAAGATACACCTATATATAATATGTTAAAACAACATCAGATATCGGAGGTGGACGAAGATTCCAGTTTAGATTTTTTCACGTTACTGATAGAGCATCTGCAGAAAGCGGGATTTGAACATTATGAAATTTCGAATTTCTGCCGTCCGGGCAAGTACTCTCGTCACAACAGTTCCTACTGGAAAGGAATACCTTATCTGGGGTGCGGACCGTCGGCACATTCCTTTGACGGGATGACACGGGAATGGAATGTTTCTTCCATCGATACATATATAAAAGGTATAGAGGAAAACAGCCGTGCTTTCGAAATAGAGTATCTGGATCAGACGACCCGCTACAATGAATTTATTATCACTACCATACGTACTGTATGGGGAACGCCTATAGAAAAGCTGAAACAGATGTTCGGCAATGAGATGTGGGAGTATTGCCAGAGAATGGCTGCGCCTTATCTGAAAAATGGGAAACTGGAAGAACACGATGGAGCCTTACGCTTGACTCGTGAAGGTATTTTCATCTCCGACAGTATAATGAGTGATTTACTTTGGGTAGACTAACCAAACAAACAAAAAGCCGATGACCGAATCAGAAGTAAGAAAGTTATTGCGGCAAATGAAAGAACTGGATTCGCAAACAGCTTTCCGGGACTTTTACAACATGACTTACGATCGCCTCTTCCGCATAGCCTACTACTATGTGAAGCAGGAAGAATGGTCGCAGGAAATCGTTCTCGACGTATTTCTGAAACTATGGAAACAGCGTAGCAATTTACTTGATGTGAGAAACATTGAAGATTATTGTTTCATTCTCGTCAAGAATGCTTCGCTCAATTATCTGGAAAAAGAATCAAAACACACTTACATTCATCCTGATTCTCTGCCTGAGCCACAGGAACAGAGCTATTCACCGGAAGAATCACTCATCAGTGAAGAATTATTTGCTCTTTACGTAAAGGCACTCGACCGGCTTCCGGAACGTTGCAGGGAAGTATTCATTCGCATCCGCGAAGAAAAACAAAGTTATGCACAAGTAGCGGAAGAATTAGGTATCAGCATGAATACAGTGGATGCACAACTTCAGAAAGCAATCACACGACTCAAAGAAATGATTAGCCGGGCAGAAATAGATTAACAATTATTTAGAAAAAGAGCGTAGGGAGTTTCTGTCACCCTCCGGTCTTTATCAACAAATAAATCAATCACTAAAAAAGACAGAAAAATGAAAAAGCTAAATGACGCAAACATTGGAATCCTTGTTCTTCTATCAACTTGCCTGTGCCTGTTCTCATGCAACAATGACAACGACAATTTGCCCAAAGACTATGCAGGATTCGAACATTCGAAGGAAACAGTAGAATGTGAAGGAAACAAATCAGAGTGTGAATTGGAAATTAAAATTGTGGCGATGGAGAAAGCGAAAGAAGACCGGACGGTAGTACTTGCCGCACCTCCTCCGGTAACAGGGCAAGCAGCAGTCATACAACTGACGGAAAAGAAAGTAATCATCAAAGCGGGTAAGAAGTCGGCTACGACTATCATTAAAATCTATCCCAAACAGATGGTATTGAATAAACAGAATGTCACTTTATCCTGCACTCCCCAATGGAAAGAAGGAGGAATCAGCAAACTGACCATTCTGTTGAAACGAAAATAATGAATCAAGAGTAATACAGAAAAAAATATGAAACACACCGATACGGAATTAGAAGAAATACTGAATCAGCTCATTGCTTCCACGCGTTCACCGCGAGGGCGTTTTTCAGCAGCAGCCAGTTACTCGGAACTAGAAAAAAGACTGAAGTCGCATACCCGGCATCTGACTTTGATACGCACCTTCTCGGCAGCAGCAGTAGCTCTACTTTGCCTATCGGTATGGACAGCTTATTTATATATGCAACCTGCTGCAATACAAACGATTTCCACTCTGGCAGAGACACGTACTGTCCGCCTCCCTGATGGTAGTTCCGTCATGCTCAACCATTATTCTTCGCTTTCTTATCCGGAAAAGTTCCAATCGGACAAACGGGAAGTGGAGCTAAATGGAGAAGCCTATTTTGAAGTAAGCAAGGACCCAAAACATCCGTTTATCGTGCAGACTGAAACGATTGACGTTCAGGTGCTGGGAACCCATTTCAATGTAGATGCATATCATGACAATCCGGATGTAAAGACAACGTTATTGTCCGGCTCGGTAGCAGTCAGCAATAAAAGTAAATCTGTTCGTATGATTTTGAAGCCTAACGAGATTGCTATATATAATAAGGTAGAAGAAAAACTCACCCGCAAGGTTTTAGAGAATGCAGAAGATGAAATTTCCTGGCGACAGGGAGAGTTTATATTCGACGACCTGCCTTTACAGGAGATTGCCCGCGAACTGTCCAACTCATTCGGAGCGACGATCCAGATAGCCGATACAACTTTGCAAAATTACCGGATCACAGCACGATTCCGCGATGGAGAAGATCTGGCAACTATTTTATCTGTATTACATAATGCCGGTTATTTCAACTACTCACAAAACAATAAACAGATTATTATCACTGCTAAACCAGACTAAGATGAATATAATATTCCAAGGTCGCTTCCCTGTCAGAACCATTGTTCTGATAGGGGTAGCACTCCTTATCACCACTCAAATATATGCACAAAATGCGGAAGCCCGGCTTTCGCTGACACTACGAAACGCCACACTAAAAGAATTCGTCAAGCGGATTGAAAACTCAACCGGATATTCTTTTATCTATGGCGAGGAAATTATCATCAAACATAAAATCAATTTGCAGGTAAAGGATAAGCCATTGCGTGAAATACTTGACCTCGTATTCAAGAATGAGCAGATCAGTTATCAGTTCACCGGCCGCCATATTCTACTGCAAAAGAAAAAAGAATCAAAAACCGTAGGCCGTAAGTTCACTATCAGCGGATATGTCACGGATGGAACGTCTTCCGAGACGTTGATTGGAACCAATATCATTGAGAGTCATCAGAATCAAGGAACAACCACCAATCCTTACGGTTTTTACAGCATCACTTTGCCCGAAGGAGAAACCGAACTGCGTTTCTCCTATCTGGGTTATGCCACAGAAGCGCATCATTTTACGCTCTCACAAGATACATTGCTGAATATCCGTATGCAGGGAAACACGCAGTTGCAAGAGGTAGTGATCGTTTCCGATAAAACTGAAACGGGCACCGTAGCTACCCAGATGGGCTCTATCGAAATTCCGATGACACAGATTAAAAATACGCCGAGCATACTGGGAGAAGCAGATGTCATGAAAGCCATCCAGCTGATGCCTGGCGTACAGGCAGGAGTAGACGGTTCAGCCGGACTGTATATACGCGGCGGCAGTCCGGACCAGAATCTTATTCTACTGGATGGAACTCCTGTATACAACGTAGACCACATGTTCGGATTCTTTTCGGTTTTTACTCCGGAGGCCGTCAAAAAGGTAACACTATTCAAAAGCTCCTTTCCGGCACGTTTCGGCGGACGTCTTTCTTCCGTCATTGATGTCCGCACCAATGACGGAGACATGCAGAAATACCACGGTACGCTTAGTATCGGATTACTAACCAGCAAAATCAATCTGGAAGGCCCGATTGTGAAAGGAAAAACCTCTTTCAACATTTCCGCCAGACGTTCGTATGTCGATCTCATCGCCAAGCCATTTATGCCGAATGATGAAGAATATGGTTATTACTTTTATGACATCAATGCCAAAATCAATCATAAATTCTCCGACCGGAGCCGTATCTATCTAAGCGTTTACAATGGAAAAGATCATTTTGCCGCCAATTATGATGGAGATACCGACTCCAAGGATGGAAGCACAATGAATTGGGGAAATACCATTGTTTCCGCCAGATGGAACTATATATTCAACAACCGTCTGTTCAGCAACACAACCGTCTCTTACAACAACTATTTATTCGACGTCAACTCATACAACAACAATAAATATGCTAACAGTATGGGAGCTTCGATAATCAACCGATATTCAGCCGATTATCGTTCTGGGATCAATGACTGGAGCTATCAGATTGATTTCGATTATAACCCGTCTCCCACACACCACATTAAATTTGGTACAGGATATATCTATCATCGGTTTCGTCCGGAGGTCATGACATCCAAAATCTCCGAGAAAACAGGAGACAAAGTAGATCGCGACACCACTTACCACAGCATCGCCAACAGCCGGATTTACGGGCATGAGCTATCGGCTTATCTGGAAGACAACATCAAGGTAAATGACCGTCTGCGTCTGAATCTCGGATTACACTTCTCCTTGTTTCAGGTACAGAAGCAGAGTTATTTTTCTTTGCAGCCACGAGTTTCCGCCCGTTATCAACTAGGGAAAGACGTAACTCTGAAAGCCTCTTATACACAAATGAGCCAATACGTACATCTGTTATCATCCATGCCAATCGCAATGCCTACGGACTTATGGGTTCCCGTGACTAAAAAAATCAAACCGATGCGCTCTCACCAATATTCATTAGGCGGATACTATACGGGAATCGAGGGATGGGAATTCTCGGTAGAAGGCTATTATAAAGATATGTATAATGTATTGGAGTATAAGGAGGGAGTCAGCTTCTTCGGTTCTTCTGCCGGTTGGGAAAATAAAGTGGAAATGGGCAAGGGACGTTCGGCAGGTATTGAGTTTATGGCACAGAAGACACTTGGAAGAACGACGGGATGGCTGTCCTACACTTTGTCCAAAAGTGATCGTCAGTTTGCCAAAGGCGGTATCAACAACGGTGAACGGTTTCCATATAAATATGACCGAAGACACAATATCAACCTGACAATCAACCATAAGTTCAACGAACGTATCGACATCGGTGCTTCCTGGGTGTTTTATACAGGTGGAACAAGTACAATCCCTGAAGAGAAAACCGCTGTCATCCGTCCTAGCGATGGCACAAACAACGGATTTGGAGGAGGATATGGATATGGAGATTATTTTGATTCAGGCATAACTTCACCCACCATCGGAGAAGCTTCGTATGTGGAGCATCGTAATAATTACCGGTTACCAGCCAGTCACCGGTTGAATGTGGGAGTCAATTTCAACAAAAAGACCAAACATGGTATGCGTACCTGGAATATCAGTCTGTATAATGCATATAATGCGATGAATCCTACCTTCGTATATCGCAGCACCAGCAAAAACGATCCCTACAAACCGATTATCAAGAAGTATACTATACTTCCATTAATTCCATCATTCACTTACACTTATAAATTCTAAACCCATTATGAGAACTCGTATATATTATCCATTTATCCTGTTAATAGCATTACTGACAACAGTATCTTGCGAAAACGAACTCCCGTTTAGTGTAAAGGACAATCCCCCCAAACTAGTGATGAACGCACTAATCAACGCAGATAGTCTGACCAATGTTCTTTACCTCAATTTCACGGGAAGAGGATACGCCACTCATGCAGAAAAAGCCACCGTGGAAGTACGTGTTAACGGACAGTTGTCAGAAAGTTTACGTCCGCTCCCACCCCAGGCGGAAGGAGATATGCAATGCCGCTTCAATATTTCCGGCAAGTTCTCTCCCGGAGATGTAGTACGTATCGACGCTCTCACTGACGACGGGCAGTATCACGCATGGGCTGAAGTTACCGTTCCACAGCGTCCCAACGAAATAACTGATATCGATACGGTCACTGTTCCACTGACACAGTATTATTATACACAGAATTATCTCCGATATAAAATCAACATCAAAGATCGCCCCAACGAAAATAACTTCTATCGACTTATCATGGATAAGCAAATGACAGTGAAAGACTATAATAATGAAATAGGCGAATATGTCACTCAAACCACACACCGTTATCATTTTATATCTCGCGAAGATGTTGTGTTGACAGACGGACAGCCTACCAACAGCGATGACGAAGATAATGGCATGTTCGACACTGTAAAGAATATATATGGGGTGTTTGACGACTCACGATTCAAAAATACATCTTATACCATGACAGTTTACAACCAGACAAATGTTGAGGGGCTTTCCAAATATGGAACGAATGTAAAGATGGATATTATTGTGCGTCTGTTAAGCATTACAGAAACCGAATATTACTATCTGAAAGCACTCAACCTGGCAGATTCCGACGCTTATGATGAGACAATAAACGAACCAATCAAATATCCCAGCAATGTGCACGGAGGGGTCGGGATTGTCGGGATCAGTACGGAGACAAGCAAAATCATTCATATAGAAAAGCCATGGATATGAAAACTCATCACCTACTATTTATACTCATCGCATTACCGCTGTTCTGTTCCTGCCGAAGCAGCCGGAGTATGCTAAGGGAGATACAAGCCTTAAAATCCAGCTTGTATTACGAGCTCACTTCTCCTATCTATCAGGAGAAAGCAGATCAAACCGTATATCTGGACTTCATCGACTACTCCAACATGGATTATTACACCAGCGTGAAACGCAAAAAGTCTGCATATATTCCGCTACTGCTATATAACTATGAGGGTGAGCTTTTCCATCTTCGGTTAGGAGAGTCTTCTCTCACCCAACTCTATCGGGAATTTCTGACGGAGGCACTGCTTACCGAATGTAACAGTAGCACCTGCTGTCATCTGATAGATAATCAGAAAGGAAAAATGATTCCCGATTCCGCCTATCGGCTGGAAGTAAAAATCAGAAAGAATGAGACGTGTGCCAGAATCAAACTCAACCAGTCAAGTATCCCTTGGTTTGAGGGAGAAATGTTGGAGGTTGTCAATAACAAAATTCGCCCGGCAGCTTCCAGTCTTGCCATTTCTATCCGCCTCACTCAAAAGGAAGATTGCCTACTTGATAAAACCTACTCTACAGAATATCAGCAAACTACCAAAGCGCAAAGATTCGAAGATTCACCGTCCGCCAATGCCGCTTGCCTGGATGATATGACCGAATGTTTGTCAATGGCTACGAAAGAAATCGTGGAGGAGATTAGTCGGGATATACATTTAATACTATCTTTGCAGCCAAAAAGCAGACACTAACTATGTTTATCATTATTGGAATTATGCTGACAGGCATGCTTCTTGGCTACTTGTTGCGCAGTAAAAGACTATCATGGATACACAAGATAATAACTCTTCTTATATGGATTCTCCTCTTTCTTCTCGGAATAGATGTAGGAGGTAACGAATCTATTATCAAAGGTTTGCATACTCTCGGACTGGAAGCTATTATCATCACTGTAGCTGCCGTTGCAGGAAGTACGTTATGTGCCTGGGGATTATGGTACCTATTATATAGATGGAATAGAGGAAAGGAGACAAAAGCATGAAAGGTAGTTTGATTATCGTCTCTTTCTTCATTATCGGTATTCTTTGCGGAGTTTATCATCTTATTCCATACGACTTCACCGACAGCAAGCTCAGTTACTATGCCCTCTGCGGACTCATGTTCTGCGTAGGCATCAGTATCGGCAACGATCCGAATACTTTGAAGAGTTTTCGCTCCCTGAATCCGCGGCTTGTATTCCTTCCCATCATGACGATCATTGGCACATTAGCAGGTTGCGCCGTAGCAGGAGCCTTTATGAGCCAACGAGGTCCTTTAGACTGTATGGCAGTCGGAGCCGGATTTGGCTATTATTCACTTTCCAGCATTTTCATTACCGAATACAAAGGTCCCGAATTGGGAACTATTGCGTTACTTTCCAATATCATGCGTGAAATCATCGCTTTGCTGTGTGCGCCATTATTAGTGAAGTATTTCGGAAAGCTAGCCCCTATTTCTGTTGGTGGAGCCACTACAATGGATACCACTCTTCCTATTATTACCCGATATTCGGGAAAAGAATTTGTAATCATTTCCATTTTCCATGGTTTTGTTGTTGATTTCAGTGTTCCTTTCCTAGTCACGTTCCTTTGCTCAATATCATTTTAATAGGAATAAATCCTAAAAAGCAGATTATTTCCACTATCGTTTTCGCACACGTATTACAAATATGTTTCATAAAGAACCGTTTTTGTATCAAAAAGCATATCATCTCTTGACTTACATCAAGAAATGAGGCTAAATAGAATCTTTTCCTTTTCTTTATTTTTATGCTATAAAACATATTCTTATATTTGCATAGGTAAAAAGAAAAAACTAAGTGCTTAGACTAATTTTCAATAGGTATTAGATTTGTTTTTAGGAATAGTTTTTAGGTATAACAATTAAAAAAGTAGGTATTATGAAACGTTTAGGATTAACATTAGTGGTAGCGCTCTGCCTTGCTGCTACAACATTTGCAGCCGGAAATCAACCTACAACTGCAAAATGGGAAGGTAACATCAATGTTAGTAAATTAGGTAAATATTTGAACTTGAATTCAGTTCAGAGTGAAGAGGTTGCAAACATCTGCGATTATTTCTCCGAACAGATGTCAAGAGCCACAACAGCAAAGAAAGATAAAGAAGCTAAATTGCGTAACGCTGTTTATGGTAACTTGAAGCTGATGAGAAAGACTCTTAGTGCTGAACAGTATGCCAAGTATGCCGCATTGATGAACATCACTTTACAGAATAAAGGTATTGAACTGAATAAGTAAAATGAGTAATATGCAAAAGAGAGAGAGGGTGGAAGCCAGTTTGGGCTTCCACTTTTTTTATCCCATTATTTAATAGTCACCATCGTAGCTCCAAATCCATATTCCTGGAAAGAAGCATCCTGATAACGGCAATTACTATATTTCCGTTTCAATTCATCAACGATAGCTTTCCGAAGCACACCATCTCCTTTGCCGTGAATAAAGACAATCTTCTGCTCACGTTTGTTCTTATAGACTTCCATCACTTCGCGAAACTTATCCAATTGATAGTTCAGTATTTCAGCATTACCCATTCCTTGAGTATCATCCAGTAGAGAGTCGATATGAAGATCTATTTCAACAATCTCACTCTTTCCACCATGAGCATGATTCGGTTTCACAATAGGTTGTGATCTGGGCTTATCTACAGATTTCTTCTGCAGCAAAGCCTCTTGAAGTTCTTCTGCCGAAACATATACTTGCTTGGTAGGCATATCATCTTTCACAATGTCATAAATCAACGCCGGTTCTTCGAAGAAATCAGAATCGCTAAAGGTATGAAGTTTATAGAACTTCACAGTATCAATCCGTATTTCCACACTGACAGCCGGTTTGATAGCCGCAGGCTTACCATCTTTGAAAGCAATCAACTGAACGGCCACCCGCTCCATATCATTCAGTACATCTTTTGTAAACTCCTCTAACAGCAATTTCGTATTAGGTTCCACCAACCCGTGCGAACGGTTCTTCCAGGCTTTTCCTTCTGCACTCAAATAAGTGTAATACAAATAATAATTGCTATCATTTACCAAATAAGTCTCGAAAGGAGTAGTCATCATAGCCTTTGCATCTTCAGGCACATAAGCCAGAAATACATTCAGCGTATCTCCCCCCTTCACTTCCGGCTGGCGTTGAATGACGGGCATCTCCGGTTTTACCGGTTTAGCAGGTCCCTCTTGTTTCGGAGCAGAAGAAGTCGGTTTACGCTTCAAATTATAGTCATCCGTTTCAATCACTACACACTCACGTATCGGCATCGGAATATCAAATCCATCCGCATCTTCCACCAACACAAAATCCTTTCCCTGGAATCCAGTGACGATTCCACCGCCTACCTCACTAAGAAAGCGTACTTTATCTCCTATTTTCATTATTGTATATCCAATTAAAATTCAAACTCAAAAAAACGAGTAACAAAGATAGAGATTTCTATGAAATTAAATGGAGATTCGGTTCTAAAAACAAACCGTCTGCCTTTATTCTTCTTTTTATTGTAACTTTGCATACGAAATATCAAACAGATGATCTAAAATTCACCATTAACGACGAAAACCGATGAAAGAACTTATTAAAGTCATTGCTTTTGATGCAGACGATACCTTGTGGAGCAATGAACCTTTTTTCCAGGAAATAGAGAAACAATATACAGACCTATTAAAGCCTTATGGCACTTCTGAAGATATTTCAGCCGCTTTATTTCAAACAGAAATGAATAATCTGAAATATCTCGGCTATGGAGCCAAAGCCTTCACCATTTCTATGGTAGAGACAGCTTTGCATGTGAGTGGACAAAAGATTTCAGGTACAGACATCCAACATATTATTGAATTAGGCAAATCATTACTGAAAATGCCTATTGAACTATTGCCGGGAGTAAAAGAAACGCTTAAAGTGTTGAAAGAGAAGGGTAAATACAAATTAGTAGTTGCCACTAAAGGAGACTTACTCGATCAGGAGAATAAGCTGGAACGTTCCGGATTAGCCTCTTATTTCGATCACATTGAAGTGATGTCCGATAAAACAGAGAAAGAATATCAACGAATGTTGAATATCTTACAGATTGCTCCTTCCGAATTTGTCATGATTGGCAATTCTCTGAAATCGGACATTCAACCTGTTCTATCGCTGGGAGGATATGGCATACATATTCCTTTTGAAGTGATGTGGAAACATGAAGTAGTAGACACATTCACACATGACCATCTGAAACAGGTGAAAAGATTTGATGAGTTGCTGCTTTTGTTTTAAATAAGTTCTGTTCTTTCTTCAGATAAGCTTCAAATCTGAAGAAAGAAATCAGTAAACAATGCCATCTTATTGAATTACAAATCCAACAGTTTCATCAATTCAGCAGCCCGACACGCTTCTATCGAATTACCGACAGAGAGTTTCTCCAAAATATTCTGGCGGTGTCGATTGACTGTATTCACACTAATATAAAGGGCAGCTGCAATTTCTTTACTAGATAGTCCTTTACGTATACAGCGAAGTATTTCCTTTTCGCGTTCGGATAGGATATTGCGATGTTCTTCCGAAAGAAAGAGCATTTCGACTTCTCCACGTTCCATATGGGTAATAGTGGGATATATCCCCTGCTCCGTTCGTTGATCTGCAGACAAGATATAAAGACAAAAAATCAACCATACACTTCCGGAAGGAGTATTTTCCATAATCTGCACTAAATTATCAATATACTGATAGACTCCTTTCTCATTCATCATACGTATTCTGCATCTTCCCCGGTACTTCAACCGTTCTTCGGAAGACATCGAAAAGGTCTTCTGAAAAAACTGATACTCCAATAACCGCTTTTCTACCAAGTCTTCAGGATGAATACGCCGATAAATACAATCTTCATCCATAGAATCAATCACACTTAAAGCAGCTTCTTCGGGAGTCAACCCTAGAAAATGCGCCCAAGGATGAACGGCAATGTAACTTTTCCTATTCGAAAGATCTGAAATAACAGCACATCCACCATTAATCTCCGTCAATGAATGAATAAAGCGTTGATGTTGCTCTACAACTCCATTGTCCAATATTTCATCGGCTATCAGTTGTGTCGCATAAACTTCATCTATTTCCTTTTGTAATACGTCCATCTTATAAAATGGTTATTATTCAGTATTGTTGCACACGGAGGTATGACCTATCTTTGCACCACAAAGATAAAGATAATCAAATTAGAAATGATCATGAAACATTTAAAAATCAAAATCATGTCAATAGCCTTTATGGCAGTAGCAACTTCTTCTATGGCACAAAGTTTGAATAAGATGAACTGGCTGAACGAGCCTCAACAGTGGGAAATAAAAGATAGCAAAACCTTAGTGATGGATGTTCCTGCAAAAACAGACTTTTGGAGGATTTCTCATTATGGATTCACAGTGGACGACGGACCTTTCTATTATGCGACTTATGGTGGAGAATTTGAAGCCAAAGTAAAGATAACCGGCAACTATGTCACCACCTTTGACCAAATGGGATTAATGCTGCGCATCGACCATGAGAACTGGATAAAAGCAGGTGTGGAATACGTTGATGGCAAACAGAATGTAAGTGCCGTAGTTACACACCGAACCAGTGACTGGAGTGTAGTACAATTGCCGGATGCTCCCCGCTCTATATGGATAAAAGCAGTCCGTCGCCTGGATGCAGTAGGAATATTTTTCTCACGTGATGATAAAGAATATATTATGATGCGCACTTGTTGGTTACAAGATAATTGTCCTGTCATGGTAGGATTAATGGGAGCTTGTCCGGACGAGAAAGGGTTCACCGCTACATTCGAAGAATTTAAAGTGACTCCATTAGCCGATCAACGAAGACTGGAATGGGCAAAAAGGCAAATAAACAAATAAAAATCAGTCCTGATGCTATTTATTTAAATAGAGAGAAAGCTCTTTATAATATAAATATGGTAGTATATCTTACTTTAAATGTTCTATTTTTAATATGATGAGTATAAATAGCATCACACGGATTTCCTCTTCCAGCAGTTCTGTTGTATAAAATAATGCAAGAATATACAGTTCCAGAGGAGTTTTTTACATAAAAACAGTCAAAAGATACACTATAATAAACTTATTGACAATTGTTTCTTTAAAAGGAATAACCAGTTCCTTTTAAAGGAACGATTCATTGATCGGTGAGAAACACTTTATTCCTTTAAAAGGAGCATATAAAACTTTATTTTAAGTGCTATCCCAGAGCTAACCTACACCTGAAACAGCCAACACTCCACATATCAATTTGAGACAAAACAAAGGTAAGTTCTATACATCTATTCTATAAAAAATACAGACTAAAACAAATTGTCCCAAAACGCAATCGATTTATTTCTTTTCTAAATTCGAAAACAGCAAATCCTTCTCATTTTCAACTCATGCCTAAATATATCCTGCATATATGAAATTATACAACGATAAAATATACGTTTTCTCATATTATCGCCAAAACCGTATATACTTATCTTTCTCACGATCCAACGCACCTTCATCAACACAATCATCCAACCGGAACCATGAATGTTCTATCAATGAGCCTCTCTTTTTAACAGACTTATCCCAGTTTCCTATCACTTGTCCCTCATGAAGAACAATCGGATAAAACAGACCATTATTGGTAAATGCTTTCGAGTAATGCTCTTTAGGCAAAACGTCTGTCCGGTCTTTATAGCCAAGCAAATATTCATCATAAGAAGGAAGAAGATGCAAACTGCCGGTAACTTTTCCACGAGTCCGGCAATCTTCATGAATATACCATGTTTGTCCATTCCATTCTTCTGCCGTCAATTCCGAATCAATCAAATAAATAGCTTGACGTGCATCTGTAATAGGTAATCCCGACCACCAGACAAAATCTTGCAAAACAGCAGGAGCATGACTACGAAAATAGCTTCTAGCCAAACGAGCCAAAGATTCATCTTTGGTCAATTCCGGCATCGGCGGAACACGCTCTTCCAAAAGCGCATACGTACATTTACTTCCTTTATCTTCCCCACTACATACAATCCCCACCTGCTCCGCACGAGCCATAAAGCGGGTCATACGATGATTATCCGCTACAATCCCCGAACGGTTAAAATGCTCGGCAATCTCCTGCCTCGTCAAGCTTTTCTTCCCACAAAGAATTTTCTCCAACAGATTATGACTTTTCGTATAGAGTTCTTCAGAAATTTCCAAGTCATGCCCTTTCGCATAAGACTCATTAGCAGATATAATACGCCCGGCGGAAAGTTTCAACATCCACCGGATATCTTCTGCTGCTACGAGATGCCATGTCGGACGCATTACATGAGTCCGCAGAATTTCACCATCACGCAGTGCTTTTTCCACAGTTTGAATCGTTGCTGACTTCAAACGCATTCCTACTGCCCATTTCACCATGGAATAATTCTGTGCCTGCATGGCTCCCATCCAGGACACAAGTTCCTTGGGTTGAGAGAAAAGAGGACTTAATAACTGTTGGTTGAGTAAACGTATATTTGGTATTTTCATTTTAATTTATTGCCATTTTTATCAATATAAAACCAATCATCACTTTGCCAGGTCCAATGCTCCCCATAATCATCCAATGCCTTTTTTTCCCCAGTATAGGTCACTTCGGCCTTACCATCCTTGAAAGGGCAAACGAAAGCAAACTGTGGTTTGATGATAACATTCCCCAGTGTATCGGCAAACCCCATCAGCATCTCATCATTTATGATACGAAAAAGCCCTTCCTCTACATAATCCGGTCCATTATCAAAACTAAAGGCATAAAAAAGTTTTTCTCCTTTGTTATTAATAGTTGTCCATCCGGGTTTATGAGGTTCCATTACAAAACCGATATGCCGTATTGTATCACTTCCTCCATAATGATATTTACCAAAGGGAACAATCGTATCACCTTGCTCATTCAAATAACAGACAGAAGATCCTAATTCCGGATATTCAGTTGACATATAAGCAATAAGGACTGAATGATCCGACTGTTTTTGACCGTCCAAACAACCAGTCATAAAAATGCAAAACAAAAAGGCATACAAAGATTTTAGTTTCATGAGCTTATTATTAGTATATTGCAAATATAAAATTTCTTTCCATACGAATCATTGTTAATGATAAAAAGAATAAATAAGAAGATACAGATATTGCCTCAACTCCTTAGCCAAGAGTCAAAACCAGTTGGAAGTCTCCGAATAAATCTCTACTTTTGTACTCCATAACAAAGAATAGATCAAGAAATGATGCTCTATAAACTCATCCCTCCTTCAGTAGTAACAGCAACTATCCAGTTGCCGGCTTCTAAAAGTATCAGTAATCGTGCATTAATCATCAATGCGCTGGGCAAAGGTATTTATCCTCCTGAAAACCTGTCCGATTGCGACGATACACAGGTGATGATAAAAGCTCTCACCGAAGGGAAAGAGACGATTGACATTATGGCTGCGGGCACTGCTATGCGTTTCCTTACCGCCTATTTAAGTGTGACTCCGGGGGAACGGACAATCACAGGAACAGCCCGTATGCAGCAACGCCCGATACAGATATTAGTCAATGCGCTCCGGGAATTAGGAGCTGAAATAGAGTATGTCCACCATGAAGGATATCCTCCCTTATGTATCAAAGGGGCAGAGTTGAAAGGAAATGAAATAACCTTGAAAGGAAATGTAAGTTCCCAATATATATCTGCTCTATTGATGATAGGTCCGGCACTCAAAGACGGTTTGACTTTGCATTTAAGCGGAGAGATTATTTCCCGCCCTTATATCAATCTTACATTGCAACTGATGCAGGACTTTGGAGCCAAAGCCGCATGGACTTCTCCCAATAGCATATCCGTTGCTCCACAACTCTATCAGAGCATTCCTTTCAAAGTGGAAAGTGACTGGAGCGCAGCTTCCTATTGGTATCAGATTGCCGCCTTATCTCCCAAAGCAGAAATTGAATTATTGGGGTTGTTTCATAACAGTTATCAGGGAGATAGCCGGGGAGCAGAAGTTTTCTCACGCTTAGGTATAACTACCGAATTTACATCGCAAGGTGTGAAACTGAAAAAAACAGGCAAAGCGCCGGAAAGACTGGAAGAAGACTTTGTCGACATTCCGGATTTGGCACAGACATTCGTTGTTACCTGTGCCTTGCTGAATATCCCTTTCCGTTTCACCGGATTACAAAGCCTGAAAATAAAAGAGACTGACCGTATTGCCGCTCTGCGAGCCGAGCTTAAAAAGCTGGGATATGTGATCGAGGAAGAAAATGACAGTATATTAATGTGGAATGGCGAACGATGTGAACCGGAAGAAACTCCGGTGATTGAAACCTACGAAGACCATCGGATGGCAATGGCATTTGCACCGGCAATTATCCGCCATCCCAATTTACTTATTGCCGATCCGCAAGTCGTTACCAAATCATATCCCGGATACTGGGAAGATTTGAAACAGGCCGGATTTCAGGTTATAAACGAAGGCTAATTTTCATACGCTGTGGAAGATTTCAACAAATATACTTCCCACATCAACTACTCCCCTATTGTAGATTTTGTATTACAACAGGGGAAGCAGACCTATTATAAGAAAGGAGACTACTTTTCCCGCCAGGGAGAAGTATGCAAAACAATGGGGTTCGTCAGTTCCGGTTCTTTCCGGTACTGTTGCACCAACAGTGTAGGCGAAAACAGCATTGTAGGCTATACTTTCGATCATTCTTTTGTTGGCAACTATCCGGCTTTTCAGTTACAGGATAAATCAAATGTAGATATACAAGCCTTGTGTGACTGCTCGGTATACGTAATCAATTACCAGCAAATGGCAGACTTCTACGATACCAACGACGCTCACCAAAAGTTAGGACGCCGCATCGCAGAAACGTTATTGTGGGAAGTCTACGACCGGATGATTTCAATGTACAGCCTGACACCGGAAGAACGCTATCTTGAAATTATCAACCGTTGTCCCGACTTACTGAAACTGATAACTTTAAAAGAACTGGCTTCCTATCTTCTCATTCGTCCCGAAACATTAAGTCGTATCCGAAGAAAAATCGTACAAAAATAATATCTTGATTTCAATCAAGGTTTTATTTATTCTCTACCCTTACTTTTGCAGATAAACAAAAAATTTGATTGTATTTCATGAAGAAGATTATAATTATAGGTGCAACCTCCGGCATCGGTCGTGGATTGGCAGAAGCCTATTCTCAAGAAGATTATCTTATCGGCATTACCGGTCGTAGAGAGAATTTGTTAAAGGAGGTATGTACCCAAGACAAAGACAAACTATTCTATCAAGTATGTGACATCACTGATACACAAGCTGCTATTTCATCTCTTGAAACGCTCACTCAAAAGATGGGTGGAATGGATATACTGATTATCTGTGCCGGAACCGGGGAACTAAACCCTGAGCTATCCTACCAACTGGAAGAGCCTACTCTATTAACCAACGTAATAGGCTTTACCAACATCGCAGACTGGGGATTCCGATATTTCGAACGGCAAAAAAGCGGGCATCTGGTTACTATTTCCTCTGTTGGAGGTACACGCGGCAGTGGCATCGCTCCGGCCTACAATGCGTCGAAAGCCTATCAAATCAACTATATGGAAGGATTACGACAAAAAGCAACTAAATCTCCTTATTCTATTTACACTACCGATATTCGTCCCGGATTTGTAGACACCGCTATGGCAAAAGGAGAAGGATTATTCTGGGTTACTCCCGTTGATAAAGCTGTGAAACAAATTAAAAAGGCTATTTCTAAAAAGAAAAAAGTAGCTTTCATTTCCAAAAGATGGAGATATGTAACTATTCTGTTTCGTCTGTTGCCATCTGCTATTTATTGCCGGATGTAAAGTTCTACCTGTTCGCCACCTCTCTATATAGTAAGAAAAAAAACTTTCGTGAATTCTACAACCCGGCAAGAGAGATTATCTGCACAAATTCACTATCTTTGCAAAGATAGCCCGTCAACAGACCAACAAAGGACTATTATTGCTACATGGACCGACTGATAATACCTAACTTGAAACAAAGGTGTATATGAATACTAGTTTTGTTAACTTAACAACAGAAAATCTTTCTAATGAGCATTTATGCTGCATTATCCGCAGCAAAAAGTCCCATCCTGGTATTGAAGCAAAGCGGCAATGGCTTTCCGACCGACTGAATGAAGGTCATGTCTTTAGAAAGTTAAATGCAAAAGCTACGGTTTTTATTGAATATGCTCCTCTTGAAACAGCTTGGGTTCCCGTCATCGGCGACAACTATTATTATCTGTATTGTTTATGGGTGTTAGGTAGTCCCCGAGGAAACGGATATGGGAAAGCATTAATAGAGTACTGTATAGCCGATGCCAAAGAAAAAGGTAGATCCGGCATTTGCATGCTCGGGGCAAAAAAACAGAAGAGCTGGCTTTCCGACCAATCATTTGCAAAGAAATCTGGCTTTGAGGTGGTTGACACTACCGATAACGGATATGAATTGCTTGCTCTTTCTTTTGACGGAACAGTACCGAAGTTCGCGCCAAATGCCAAGAATCTGAAAATAGAAAGTGAGGAACTGACGATTTATTATGATATGCAATGCCCCTATATCTATAAATACATTGAAATGATCAAACAATATTGTGAAACAAATGATGTCCCTGTTTCTTTTATTCAAGTAGATACGCTACAGAAAGCAAAAGAGTTACCGTGTGTTTTTAATAATTTTGCTGTATTTTATAAAGGAAGTTTTGAGACTGTGAATTTACCAACTATCGACTACTTGAAAAGAATACTCAAAAAATAAGAAATACAATCCTGACTTTTCCCGTTAATTATCAGGATTGTATTTTATCTGCTTCATTAAAAGGACTTCTCATTTGCCATCTTCCACATATTGAGAAAAGAGGCTTTGGTGATTTCTACTATCTTATCCCAATTCAATCGGTCGGCATGATCGGAAGGCTGGTGATAATCAGGATGCCCGTCCGTATGATACCAGATAATCGGAATACCTACTTTGGTAAACGAACCATTATCACTTCCTCCTATCGGATTTTCCCAAGCGCGGTAATCCGGTTCCAATTGCAAACCGTATTTTCTGATATCCTCTTTCAACCAATCCCCAAAGACCGGGTGGGCGGATGTATAGAAATAAACGACCTGTTTGGGTTGTTGAGGTTTGTTGTTACGGCCAATCATGTCAAAGTTCAGATAGCCTTTGATTTGAGATAGGAAAAGACAAGTTTGTACAAAATATTTAGAGCCAAGCAGTCCTTTTTCTTCTCCATCCCAAAAAGCAAAGATTACATTTCTTTCGGGTTGCTGTCCACTGGCTAAAAAGGCTCTTGCTATTTGCAGCACTGCCGATACACCGGAAGCATTATCGTCAGCACCATTGTATATTTGGTCGCCATCGAGTGCAGGATCAATACCTAAATGGTCGAAATGCGCCCCCACAATCACATATTCTTTGGTATTTTTACCAGGAATCATTCCCAATACATTCCTCATGGAAAGCTTCTGATGAACTTCCTGTTTCAGTTTAACTATGGAATCAGGATGCACTTCCAGACATCCTTTTTTCTGACGTTCTTTACGGTAAGCATCAAAAGGCTGGAAATAGCTGTCAGCCAAAGGTGATACTCCCATCCATTGCAATAAAGAAGCAATATACTCCGAGGTCACACGTGAACCATGAAAACCTGCCTCACGGCCTTGCAATTCATCACTAGCCAAAAAGTTGATAGTAGCTTCGGCAGAGGAACGGTTGATACTCTGCAACCCTTTTTCTACGTTAGTTTGGGCAGATAACAACAATGAAAAATTACACAAAAAAGAGAGAAGCAGAATGTTTTTCTTCATGATGTATATAAGATTTAAGAAACAATCGTCCATACTTTACTTATTTTCAACTATCCAGTTTTTATCATTCAAGATATTTCTATTACAATCATCTGCTCCTGGATTATCATTAAAAGAAATCCGATATTGGCGGGGAGGAGTCGGATAATAAATAGCAGGTTCCAGCGCTTGACCCAAGGAATCAAACAGTGCATTCAAGGCATCCTCATCCAATTGATTCGAGTGACAATAAAGATGTTCTAACAGACTTCCTTGCGGTACCATTAAACGAGTTAGCTGATTATGTTCACAACGCAATTCACTGATATTAGAGCTATCGGACAGATCAAGTTCGGTCAATTTGTTGTATGAGCAACTTAATTCCCTTAAAGAAGGGCAACATTTCAATATATCAGTAATTGATTGGAAAGCACATCCTTGTATCAATATCGCAGAAATTGAAGTCTTCTCGTTCAATTCCAGATGTGACAATACTTCATTAGAACTCAAATCAATATCGCGCAATGCCGGCAAGCTTTTAAGGGAAAGGGAAGAAAAACCATTATAAGAACAATATAAACTTTCCGCTTCCGGATGACTACCAAACTCTATTGAAGTCAATTTGGGATTAGAATAAACTTGTATAGATCGCAATCGGAAACAATCCTCAATCTCCAAATGCTCCAAATCAGTGAAACTACCGATATTAATACTTTCCACATTAGGACAGAAGGTATTCAAGTCCAATTCGCGAGTATCAGAAATGCTATTCAAAGCCAGTGATTTCATTCGCGGCATATTTCCCAAATAAAGATGACTCAAAGGAAGAAGCAAACCACTTATATCGATAAGCTGCAGCTCTTCAGCCCAAATCCTCACTTCATATAATTCTTTATTTCCATATCTATATACCACTCCGCCACTCATTGAAGAAGGATCTTCTATTTTCTGTATACGACCGTTTCCCCAATCTATCACCATTCGTCCCCCACTTGCTACAATGTCCAACTGCCGCCAGTCTCCTACAACATTCACTGTAAAGCGAATCGTGTTTTCATCTGTCAATGCCGGAAATTCAAAATCATCTCCAAACACTCTGTTATCCGTATCTTTACAGGCAGCAAGGGTAGTGAATAAGATAACCACCCACATACTCCGAACGAATAATATACTCTGTCTTTTCATCTTATATTTGAGTTAGTAACATACAAAAGTACGAAAGAAATAGATAGCATACACGATAGAATACAAATTTATAAGTAACTTTGCACAAAATTGATTGGTAACTGTTATATTGTCATGTGGATACTTATTATAAGTCTGGTGTTGCTGGGTGTCATTGCGCTGATAGCCGGAATTATCCGCAACAAAAGACTGCAAAAGAAAATAGAAAAGGGCGAACTGGACCGTATGCCGGAAGTGAAGGAAGTAGATGTGGAATGCTGCGGACAACACGAAGTATGCGAACGGGATAGCCTGCTGGCAGCTGTCAGCAAAAAGATAGAATATTACGATGACGAAGAACTGGACCAGTTCATTGGCAAGGCAGGAGATGCGTATACAGAAGAAGAAACAGAA
Organism: Bacteroides sp. 3_1_23; assembly: GCF_000162555.1. Taxonomy (NCBI): domain Bacteria; kingdom Pseudomonadati; phylum Bacteroidota; class Bacteroidia; order Bacteroidales; family Bacteroidaceae; genus Bacteroides; species Bacteroides sp. 3_1_23. The sequence goes on along the minus strand of NZ_GG774954.1, from coordinate 224,804 downwards.
ATGTTTCGGGATGTATTGTATACGACACTGGATGTAGAAGTGGCCGGATGGGTACGTAGCCTTCAGCTCCGTGGCATTGAACTACCGGATGATCTCAAAGACGAAGTTTTTCTGATTATCGGAGAAAGAAGAAACATAGAAGTAAAAAAGGCAGATGACAGGTGATGTGATGGATTTACTACAATATACATTCTTTCAACACGCCCTATTGGGAAGTCTGCTGGCAAGCATTGCCTGTGGGATTATCGGTACATATATTGTAACCCGCCGCCTGGTATTTATCAGCGGAGGAATCACTCATGCTTCTTTCGGAGGGATCGGGTTAGGATTGTTTGCCGGAATTTCTCCGATACTCTCGGCAGCCGTATTCTCGGTATTATCGGCTTTTGGTGTCGAGTGGCTTAGCAGACGGAAAGATATGCGCGAAGATTCTGCCATTGCAGTATTCTGGACGTTAGGGATGGCACTCGGAATTATGTTCAGCTTCCTGTCGCCGGGATTTGCGCCTGACTTATCAGCTTACCTCTTCGGCAATATCCTGACTATCAACCAAATTGACTTATGGATGCTCGGCATATTGGCACTGATACTGACCGGATTCTTTTATCTGTTTATCCGCCCTATCGTATATATTGCTTTTGACCGTGAGTTTGCACGTTCGCAAAAGATTCCGGTAGAGATATTCGAATATGTGTTGATGATGTTCATTGCGCTGACAATTGTAGCCTGCCTGCGTATGGTAGGCATCGTACTGGCCATTTCTCTTCTCACCATTCCACAGATGACAGCCAACTTGTTCACTTATAGTTTCAAGAAGATTATCTGGTTATCAATTGGCATCGGTTTCTTGGGCTGCCTGGGTGGATTATTTATTTCTTATCACTGGAAAGTCCCTTCGGGAGCTTCCATCATATTCTTCTCTATCCTGATTTACGCTGTTTGTAAAATCGGAAAGAGTTGTTGCAGGAAAAAGTCATAATAATAGATAGTATATGGAAATCAAAATTCAATCACTGGAAAGTATCCATGAAGCAGCCCGTGAATTTATCGCTGCTATGGGCGACAACACTGTATTTGCTTTATACGGAAAGATGGGTGCCGGCAAAACGACATTTGTCAAAGCACTCTGCGAAGAATTGGGCGTAACGGATGTTATCACTTCTCCTACTTTTGCTATTGTCAACGAATACCGTTCGGACGAAACCGGAGAGTTAATCTATCACTTCGATTTTTACCGCATCAAGAAACTAAGCGAAGTGTATGACATGGGCTACGAAGACTATTTCTACAGTGGCGCTCTCTGCTTTATCGAATGGCCGGAACTGGTAGAAGAACTACTTCCGGGAAATGCCGTAAAAGTAACGATTGAAGAACTGGAAAACGGAAATAGAGTAATCAGACTATGACCGGACAATATATCGTACAAGGAATCTTTGCGCTGGCAGGAATCGTCTCCCTGCTGGCGTCATTGCTGAACTGGGACTGGTTCTTTACAACGCGCAACGCACAAACCATTGTCCGGAATGTAGGACGCAACCGGGCAAGGCTCTTCTATGGAATACTGGGAATTATCATCATTGGAATGGCTGTATTCTTCTTTGTGGAAACACGGAAAGCCATAGGAGGATAATATGTTTTTAAGAGAATCCTTTTGTTTTCTTCCCATTTTTTACTATTTTTGTATGAAAGGAGGATAGAAAAGTGAAAACAACCAATGAATATCTTACAAAAATTCGCCAATTCAAACAACAGTTTGCCGAGAAATATGGAATTATTTCTATTGGTATTTTTGGTTCTGTTGCCCGTGGAGAGCAACATGAAGAGAGTGATTTGGATGTTTTTGTTGAACTAAAGGATCCGGACCCTTTTATTATGTTTGATATTAAAGAAGAACTGGAACGTATATGTAACTGCAAAATAGACCTCCTTCGTTTGCGTAAAAACCTCCGTTCACTTATTTCCCAAAGAATAGCAAGAGATGGAATATACGCTTAAAGAAGAAAACATCTTCCTCCTTTAAAAGAGACAGTTGAACAAATTATAAAAGACTTATCATAGTAGTTGTCGTGACTTCATCTCCAGATACTTATTAATCACATCAATCGAAAGATTCTCCGGTGTAGTTAATAAAGAATAGATTCCATGTTGTTTCAAAGTAGATACAATCAGCCGCTTCTCGTAAGCGAACTTTTCTGCAATCACGTGACGATAGTAGCTTTCCGTATCTTTTGCCGGTTGGGCGATATATTCCTTCAAATCGACATCTTCAAAAAAGACTACGAGCAAACGGTGTTGGCGGTTTAGTTGTTTCAGGTAAGATAATTGACGGTTCATTCCTCCTATGCTCGAGAAGTTAGTATATAGTACCAGCAGGCTACGCTTACTGACATGTTTGTTCAAATGAACGCAAAGAGCCGAGAAGTCTGTCTCCCCGAAAGTGGTCTGCTGGCTATAAAGACTTTCCAGCAATGTCTGCATATATCCCGGTTGCTTGGAAGCAGGCACGAAAGTATCGAAGTGTTCATCGAAAGTCACTAATCCGGCTTTATCTTCTTTCCGCATGGCAACATACGAAAGCACCAGCGAAGCATTAATTGCATAATCCAGCAAGGTCATTCCACGGAAAGCTTGCTGCATCACTCTACCTTTATCGATCACATTATAAATCTGCTGTGAACGTTCGTCTTGGTACACATTCACCATAAGTTCATGCCGGCGGGCACTTGCTTTCCAGTTAATCGTACGGTAATCATCCCCCTTTACATACTCTTTAATCTGCTCAAACTCCGTATGATGCCCAACCCGGCGAATACGTTTTATTCCCAATTCTGTCAGATTATCACTTATTGCCAGCAATTCATATTGATGGAGCATCAGATATGACGGGTACACTTTGATATCCAAAGGTTCTGCACAAGTATAGCGCCGGGATATAAAGCCGATTTTTCCGGTCACAAAAACTCTGATATGACCGAAAGAGTAAACGCCACGATGAGTAGGTCGAAGACGATAGGTAACTGTTTTTCCCTCGTTTGCTCCAAGCTTCACCTGAAAGTCGACATCACGTTTCTGAAAGATAAAAGGGATCTCATCTATGATTTCTAAAGATACAGGATGCGGATAACTACTTTCTACTCGAATACTTACTTCATTTTCGTCGCCATTAGAGAAACGGTCGGCACACTGACGGAAAGCACGGATTCCACGAATACGATAAAGAGAATATACGTCTGCCAGTACCACCAAAAGCAAGACAAAGAGTGCCCACTGCCCGATAACAAAGAACGGAGCAAAAACATATCCGCTACCCAACAACAGGATAACCAGGACAAGGGCAATATAGAAACGACGAGTTAGAAACAAATGATTTATGATTTATGATTTATAATTTCTTGGATTTACGATTTCTTCAACTTACAATTTACAATTTACGTACAGTTTATAATTTACGATTTATGATTTCTTCGATTTATGTTATGAATAGGGTCAGACATCCAACGCGCAGCCCAAATCATAAATCAGAATTCATAAATCATAAATCTTTTCATTTCGGGACTTCCACTTTATCAATTAAGCGTTGTGTCACTTTCACCGGTGAATAGCCTTCCATTTCAGCTTCCGCAGTCAGGATCAGACGGTGCTGAAGTACATAAGGAGCTACAAACTTGATATCTTCCGGTGTCACAAAATCACGTCCCTGCAAAAGAGCATACGCTTTTGACGATTGCAGCATGGCTACAGATGCACGTGGAGAAGCTCCCAAATATACGGCCTTACTGGTACGGGTCTGCTGTACAATCAATGCGATATATTGAAGTAACGTGCGGTCTACGAATACTTGATTCATGAAAGCACGAAGCGACAGCAGTTCTTCCTTGGTAATAGCGGGAGTGATGTCGTCCAACTTCACCAATGCGGCATTGGTATGATGACGTTCCAAGATATTCACTTCCTCTTCCAATGAAGGATAATCCATCGTTATCTTCATCAGAAAACGGTCGAGTTGTGCTTCGGGAAGTTTGTATGTTCCCTCCTGCTCTACCGGATTCTGGGTAGCCAAAATCGTATAAAGATCTCCCATCCGGTGAGTCGTTCCATCAATACTGATCTGGCGCTCTTCCATTACCTCAAACAAGGCAGCTTGTGTCTTGGCAGGAGCACGGTTGATTTCATCGACCAATACAATATCCGCAAAAATCGGTCCCTGATGAAAATCAAAACCATTCGTTTTCATATTAAACACAGTCGTACCTAATACGTCACTTGGCATTAAGTCCGGAGTGAACTGAACACGACTGAAGTCTGCATCAATCAGACGAGCTGTCAAACGGGCCAACAGTGTCTTCGCAACTCCCGGAACACCTTCTATCAATACGTGTCCATTCGCCAAAATCGCCGTCAGTACCAAATCGACTGTCTGCTCCTGCCCTACTATGACGGAAGCAATCCGGTCTTTCAACTCTTGTATCTTCTCGGAAAAGAGAGTTAAATCTACTCGCTGTTCTGTATTCTCTTCCATAAATTTCTTCTTTAGATATGATTGATTATTTCATTCATTTTATCGATATATACCTTCATCTGCTCCGCATCAATAACACGTCCTCCGTAAATCACAGGTCTGACTTCGCGGATAAATTTAGCAATCTCTCCGGCATCCATTCCGGTTTTCCGGGCAATCCGGTGGAAAGAGCGTTCATCGTCGGCCACTTCTTCAATATCCACTTGAATCTCTCTCCGCAGTTCTTCGGCTAAATAGGAAAACTTCTTGCGAACTAAATCCGCATGGTCTTTCTTCTGAAAGTAAAGCGTGCCTATCAGTTCGGTAAATTCAAGAGATTTATTGGCCGGCTCGTGAATAACAGGGATCACCCGTTGCCGCCTCTTCGCTGTGAATATCATAAAGAGCAGGATGGTAATCATCGTCAGATACAAAGCCCAACGAAGCGGTTCATGTGCAAGAAAATAACGGAAAGGTGATTGCTGCACCTGTGCAGTTTCTTTCATGTACCCCTCCGTACGAACGATAGGAAGCTTCCCCATCTGCGACAACAAACGGAAGATATAGGTTGCATTTTTGCCGTCCAACATTCCGTAATTGGTAAAAATCAAAGGAGTGGAAACTAAAATAACTTCTCCTTTCCCCCACCGACGGGACATCGCTACAGGCATATAAACAAGACTATCCGTTGTCAACGAGTCCACCTCTGTTTCATACCGGAACTCATTCGACTCAAAAACTCTTTGTGCCAACACCCTTTCCGGAAGTGAATCTCCCCAAAAATAAGAGGAGCATAACTGGGGATAAAAATAGAAAGTCTGACGGGGATAAACCGTCGAATCTCCTATCCAATGCAAGCTATCTTTTTTCAAAAATGAAGTTGCATATTTCTTCAAAGCCATCGGACTGAAGTAAGAATAGTAAGACCTGAACTGCAAGGTATCTTCCAAATATCTGCCGAACAAGGTACTCACCAACATGATCTTATCTCCGCGTTCCGCCATTTTCAACAGAGCGTTTACATCGACGTCCGACAATCGCAAATTATCAGAGATAACCAATATACCTTTGCGTTGCGTCGTATCTTCCTGCTCCAATTGATAGAGACTCTTCCTCGAAAAAGTGTACCCCTGTGGCAAAGAAGAAGACAACACACTATCGAACACTGCACATCCGAAAGGTTGCTCGTCATGATGTCCGAAAGTGGGCTTCCACACAAAATTCTTCGGCAAATGATATTCTATTGCAAACATGATGAATAGAAAAGCGACAATAAAGACAATGAACCAGCGACTTCCTTTCATGAAACGCCTCCTTTCCCTATTTCTTCCTGCAAGGCCTGCATTACCCGGAAGAGTTCTTCCGTTGCCTCAAAGTTGCCATAACGTACCCGCAGGAAATGATTGGTCAGTTGCCTGAAAGCCGGTAGCCGGACTTCATTGATATACTGGGTAGGCGTTTTATAAAGTTGCCAATCAATACGTTCAGCGTCACTAAGTTGTTTCAAAGTTTGCAGATAGAGCAAACGTACTGCTTCCCGGTAATTCTGACGGGAAAGCGCTTCCGCAATCCCTCCCGGAAAATCTACTCCGTAAATGGTGTCTTCTTCAACTGTATAAGGCAACGCATTTTTATGCGAGACCATAAACAATTCCGGACGTTTCCGATAGACGAACCAAACAATCAGCAACAAAAGAAGGATGGCAATACATACCAGGATAAGCCCTGAATACTCTTCAGCAAAACGACTGCCGAATATCTTACGCATCAATTCCCCAAACTGTCTGCTGATCCACTCAAAGATATTCATCTCCGGAGTAATCAGTTCACGGTTATAGTTGTATGCCGGATCAGACTGCCAGAGGGCAATCTGCGCCGTATCACAGACTAATGTATCAGCCGGGGAAGTGAGATTCATTTAGTTGAGGTCTGTTTTAGAGTTTGTCAAAATTATCAATATCACTTTCTACCGTTATGCTGTCTACCACTTCCGATGCATGACCGTACTGATAAACCAGACCGACAATACTAAATATAGCCGACAAGTAAGAACCATACAACATTAGGATAGAGAACAAATATTGTGCGAAGTTCAGTCCGACCGATGAAGAGGTTGCACCTCCGTCACTCATAGTAAAGATCATTTTCACAATATAGATTACATACCATGGTATAGAAACAATTGTCTGCAATACGCTGGCAATGAGTCCCATTACAATTAATATCAGAAAAATTCCACCCCAGGTTGCGAATCCCAACCGGAATGTCTTTGCAAATGCCTCGCTCAACGAAATGTCTTCAAATAAGTAGATGGGAGACATTAATACCAAAGGTATCATAAATGCGAATAAAAGCGGAATGGTCAGAATGAGTGTGAAAGGTGTTAACACAGCCAATAGAACAACAAGGATCACCGCAAAGAGGAACAAGAAGCCACAAGCAATCCCCATCAGAAACAGCCTCTTGACATTACGGAGCAGCAACGGTTTTATATCGCCAAATACAATTCCGTTCAGGCGTTCTTCCCGTTCATTGTACAATCGCACCATCGCATAAATCAAGGAAGTCATCAACAAAGCTCCCAAACATGAAAAAAAGATAACTCCTGCATAATTCAGTGCAAATGAAGGTCCCAGAGCAGCTAAAGGATTATCACTTATTCCTCCGGACGCCTGCATAGCAGTAATATCTGTCATACTTCCCATTAAACCGCTAAAATTTGCGGCTTGAATTAAGCATATAGGGAGTATCAGATAAGTTGAATACTTAAACAATTGTTTCCAATTCTCTTTTATAAAATCAAAAGAAGCGTTCAACTTCTCACCGAAAGGACGTTTCACATACATCGCAATCTTAGGTTTCTGTGATTCCATGTTTTTTTCTATTTGGTAAATAAATATAGTAGAATATAATAAATGCCAGAGAAGTGAATATCACGCCAAGCCTCAACACATCAGGAAGCTCTGTGTGCCGGGTAAGAAAACCTTCTATAAAGCCTGCCATAATGAATACCGGAACAGTGCCGATCACTATTTTCAAGCCTCGCTTCGCTCCTCTCCTAAAAGATTCCAAGCGGGAATAGGTGCCGGGGAACAACCAGCCGTTGCCCAAAGCCAATCCGGCGGCACCGGCCACGATAATTGCCCAAATCTCAAGCGTTCCGTGCAACCAGATGGCAAGACTGGATTCCCACAACAAATCGTGTTGATAAAAGAATGTTTGAAAAGCTCCTACCATGATACCATTGGAGAGAAGCATATACCCTGTTCCAAAACTAGTCAGCAATCCCATTGCAAAGCAGTTGAAAGAGACCATCACGTTATTAAGTGTAATGCCCAAGAACATCGGTACTTCGGAAGAACCATTATATACGGCCATCGGCTCACCATTGGCAATATTGTCGAGTGTCATATCCACATAACCGTTTCCCAATATCAGCCGGACAAAATCCGGGTCATTTGCTGCTGATAATACGCCGATTAATGCGCTGGCAACAAAAATCAAAAAGGAGGTCAGTAATTCGCGCCGTGCATCGTGCATGGTTCGTGGCACTTCCTGTGTCCAGAAGGTAATAATCCGTGTCCACTTCTCGCGTTTATTGCGGTAGATTTCGTTGTGCAACGCTGAAGCCAGATTATTCAGATAAATAGTAATACGGGAAGTTGGGAAATGTGTTTGGGCAAATGCCAGGTCAGCTGTCAAGTCCGTATACGCATCGGCTAGTTGGTCGGGGGACAGACTTGCCGCCCGCTCCACAACTTTCTCTGTCTCCTTCCATTTTTCAATGTTCCGACGAATAAACGTTACTTCTTTCATGCTTTTCAATAGATTTCGGATAAGTTTTGTCCGAAACCGGAAGCAAAAATAAGAGAATTATGATATATTTGCAACGGAATCCTAAAAATGTTTAACCTGAAATGGCAGAATCTACGATAATAACCGGACAATTCGTTCGTATCAGCCAAACGCCCGCCAGTATCGGCGAACGACTGATGGCTTTAATCATCGATTATTTTCTGATCGGGCTTTACATCTTGTCCACTATTACGCTCTTGTCTAAATTAAGTTTACCGTCAGGATTCAGTTTGTTCTTTTTTCTGTGCGTCGTTTATTTACCGATTCTCGGTTATTCTTTTCTTTGCGAGATGTTCAATCACGGACAGAGCTTTGGCAAAAAACTCATCAATATCCGTGTCGTAAAAGTAGACGGTTCTACTCCAAGCATCGGCTCTTATCTGTTACGATGGCTTCTTTTCCCAATTGATGGTCCCATCACAAGTGGCCTTGGACTTCTGGTCGTTTTATTGAATAAGAACAACCAACGATTAGGGGATCTAGCTGCCGGCACTATGGTAATTAAAGAGAAAAACTATCGTAAGATACATGTCAGCTTGGATGAATTTGATTATCTGACCCAAAATTATCATCCGGTATATCCGCAGTCGGCTGATTTATCTCTCGAACAAGTGAATGTAATTACCCGGACTTTGGAATCCAGCGAAAAAGACCGGGCAAGACGTATCACGGCACTTGCCAAAAAAGTACAGGAATTACTTTCCGTTACTCCCCGTGAGGGTAATCAGGAGAAATTTCTTCAGACGATACTTCGCGATTATCAGTATTATGCGTTGGAAGAAATATAACCAGAATACGCTGTTTCAGACTATTCAGGCAAGGGATTATTCTCACCGTAGTGAGAATTAATTCTCATCGCAATGAGTATTTTTTCTCATTGCAGTGAGAACTTTTTCTCATAGGCATAAGAATGTTTGAGAAAAAGCACCGCACAAAAAAGGGGTATACTCACAGAGCACACCCCTTATCTTAATTTTATCTGCAATGAGACCGGACGTCGTTTAGTCCACCTGTCCCAGAGAGTTTCCGTATTCCATTTCTCCCTGAACCACAAAGAGGACTTCTTCAGGATCGTATTCCCCTATTTCATCCTTTTTGGCTTCTTTTACAATGTAAGCCACAACCTCTTCCAAATCGATGTTGACATAGCCGTCTTCATCGGGTTGAGCGTCGAGAATGCCACTTTCAGAGTAATACTCGTCGATTAAATCGAGAAAATAATACAATTCATCGTCCGAGAACTTCTCTTTCAGTTCTTGAGGCAGATAGTTTTTGATAAACTCGATGGTCTTTTCGTCATCGGCATCTGCTAATAAAAAATCGTCTTCCAGTCCCATTTTTTTAAGTATTAAGTGATAAGTATTAAGTATTATCGACTATAAAAGCTTCTTCACCTTTTCTGCGAATACCGGTTTGCCAACTGCACCTACCTGTTTGTCTACTATTTCACCGTTCTTGAAAAACAATACAGTAGGAATATTACGGATACCATATTCAGCAGCCATATCACCATTTTCGTCTACATCGCACTTACCAATGATTACTTGTCCTTCAAACTCCGCAGCCAATTCTTCAATGATAGGAGCCACCATCTTGCATGGGCCACACCAAGGAGCCCAAAAATCTACAACAACCGGTTTTCCTTCTGCAAGAACCTCTTTATAGTTGCTGTCTGTAATTTCTAAAGCCATTTTTTTAAGTATTAATTATTAAACGTTATTTCGTTAGCTTATTCTCGCCACAAATATAATCAATTTATCCTATTGTGATAGACTTTAATTGGAAGTTTTATAATAATCATTGAGAATCATCCATTTACTGGAAAAGTCTAATTTCACCCCTAAAAATGAACCTTAAATAATTAACTATTATGGTAAATATGAAGCAATGACAAGCATATCATTCAGATATCAGTCAACTATCACTGAAATAATAAATCAATCCTTTCTACAACAACTCCCTTATTCTTCTGATTTCCGATATTGTACAATTCCTCTCGAAGTGAAACTTGAACAAAGTCGATAATCTTCCAATCCAACGCAATACCATTATTCTCTTGTGCGGAAGCCGGATACCAATAAGGATTCACTCCCGGCCAATCCTGCGGTAACATAGCCGCCTTCGTCGGTACAAGGTCAGATACCGGAATCAGGATATCCGATGCGTCAGCTTTCAAATTAAACACAGCACCATATCCTCTTCCCTCTTTATCTACAAAATTGCAAATGGCTTTATCAGTATTGTTCAATCCATAAGCGCGAATACAAATATATGCAGGAGCCGTCTTACTTTTACTCCGACAAGTTATCCGATCACCTATATAATGGGAAAAAGTCACATCACAAGGAGCTATATAATCTTCCTTTTTCTCCAAATCAAGAACAGAAAGCTGAAAGGCAGGCAGCAATTCCAGTCCTGATACTACCGAACTGAATTGTGATTCGGGGCTCCTAAACGTGCGTGTACGACGGATATGCTTCCAATTGTCCTGTGGTCCTAAAAGAGACAAAGGAGTTGTTTCGTTTATCAGATGCATAGCGTAAGTAGCTTGTTCATAATAGTCCCACCGTTCAGGAGTGCAATATGTCTTTTCCGGAAACAAGATTGTATCATCTCCCGTATCTATGCCGAAATGATACTCATAATCCCCCTTAGCAAGCCAGCTTATATCGGCTTTCGCCGTGTAGAAGAAACCGTCTTCCGCCGTCATCGGTATACGCTTGCATCCCCAGGGCTTCAACATCAGATAAACATCTACCTGTTGAGGACGTTTGGGGCCGAACACTTCACACCGGAATGTCACTTCCTTATCAGCAGTAAACTCCGGCCATGTATGATTGGCTATTTTCCACTCTTTCATCGGAGTCTGATAGAAATCCTTGGCAGGAAGTTCTTCCTTGCTAACTATCTTTCCATCTGACAGCAGATATTTTCCGGGCAATACAGTCATTTCAGTTTCCAGACCGGGAAGCTGTATTTGAATGTTCCGTTCATTGTACACCGATTTTCTTGACACCCTATGTTTATTCAACATTTTATAAGGGTCATCTACATCCATTATATCAGGGTAGATTTCCAGTTGCCAGGTATTATCATCCTGTTTGTCAAGAAAATAAATACCTGTTCCCGAATAACGGACTACCGGAGAAGAACCAACCCCGGCAATATGCTTCAATGCTGCCGGATTTTTGGGACGGGTAGACGTAGTATTTGAATAATAGAACATATCTCCGGAGTTCAATTCACTCAACTGTTCATCGTAACTCACCCGAAAATCGCCGAAAGTCTTGTTATCCGGATAATACCCGAAGTGTTTGCCACGTGGGATACGACGCATCACTTCAGCGGCAATCATACTGCTTACCGCCTTTGAAGGAGTAAAGACCATATTGAAAAAATGAGTCTGCCAGCCTAAATTCATCGGAGCTGTACGCAGCATATCATAAGAAAAGATGGCAGCAAACTGGATACTGCCCCTACGGAACTCGCGCGCCATAGCCGGGAACATAAAACCGGAAGCCATATCCGTTGCATCAAATTCATAAACGATTTTTGCTTTTCCGCATAAATCAGGATGAAGCATCTGCTCGTAACGGTCTACGAACAACAAGCCGTTTCCTTCAATGGAATAATTGTTATTCAACGCACTCGGATACCAAGCATGAGTAGAACCTTGTATATCCGATTTCCGAATAGCAGGAGCCACACGGAAGTCTTGGCTGACATTATAGAAAGTCAACTTCTTACAACCGGTACTCCGGATTGCCTTGCACATCCGGTTGATATAACGCACCATACCTGGAATGTCTTCCGGAAATTGGGTAGGTTCGTTGATAAGTTCGACAAACAGAATGTTCGGTTCATCCTTCAAGCAGCGACCGGTGTAAGGATTACGATGATTGAGCAGTTGCTTCATGTAGTTTTCCTGTGCACGGATAGCTTCCTCGTCGTGTATAAGTGTATTTTTAGGATAATATTTGGCCAGACCGGTATTTGTTGTATCACTCATTTCCGGCCATTGTGAATTATAGGTCACGATAGGGCTAAGCAACATATAAATATCCCGTTTATCCGCTTCGGCAATCAGATAGTCCAACAGATGCAAATGTTCATTCTCCAGCAAATTTCCCTCACGATCCGTATTCTGATAGTCTCCCCAAAAGCAGAGACGTAATCCGTCCCAGTTCATTCGCTTGAAATGTTCCAGGTCTTCCACAATCATTTGCTTTCGATCACCGCCCACATAATCTGCTGCACGAAAATCGCAAGCAGAAGGCAGGCAATAATTGGCACCGAACAAGGCTACTTCCTTACGGTTTTCCGTCCAACGTATCACGCCTTGTTTGTCCATATAGACCTTCTCGGCACAATATCCCATTGTGCCGAGAAGAGTTATTAATAATGTAAATAAGCTTTTCCTCATAAAATGATAAACTAGTTATTTATCCTCAATTGATATTGGGGGATAATTTCCACGTTCTTAATCTCAAGCACCTGGTTATTTCCTTTAAAATCAGGAATGGCAGACTGGGGCAAATCTTGCAGACAGGTAGCATCCGAACGTAAAGGACGGAAGTAGAACGACATAGCTTCTTTGTTCATCATCTCTTTATGGCGGTTAAGACCAATCATCCATGGTTGGGCATGCCAGAATTCATCCTGTACCATTTTTCCACCGAGGAAGGCCATTGCCACATCACCCGTGTAATCTATCTTCATGAAGTATTCATTCACTTGCGGGGTATGAACGGTATCACTGAAAGCTACGGTAATACGACGGGTGGTTATCTTCTCTACACGACATTCGGGCCTGACAGGCTGAACCTGCACTGTTTGTGATTGCCATCCTTTTGCCGAAGGATACAAGATATAATCAAAGGCGTTATTTCCAAGTTGTTGCAGGGTGATACCTTCTGCCGTCGGTAATACGGTAGCTGTCGTTATCAATAGTTGCCCGTCCACCTTGATGGCATTGAGTGCCTGTTCATGATTCAGTGTCGTAATCTTTATTTTCTTACCGTTGCGGGGTGTGACGGTGATAGTGCTTTTCAAACCGCTTGTAACGGTGTATTTAGCCTTACCTTTGACGGTGCGGGCATCAAAACAATACTCCAGTTTCATACCTTCCGGGGCGAAGAAAATATAATGGTCGATACCGTTATCATTGATTTTCATCAGAGGTTGCGCTGTAGCATAACGGAGTCTGGCACTTCCGAGCATCAAGTTGAATGGCAGAATCACGCTTTCATCTTTCGGCAATGTAAAAGTTCCCTGTTCAGGTATGCGCAGTGTTTCATTCCGAAGATTCAGTTGCAATTGCAGACCGTCCATATCATGCCGCAATGTGTCATGATCCTGAAAGTTTATCATGAAAATAAATCCGCTGTCGTCTTTCATCCGGGCAGCGTAACGCAAATCGTCCCGATTGTCAGGAGTCATCTTATCCCAACCTTCCGGTAATACGGTTTCCATGGGAGCAAGATTACTGCCGAAATCAGCAAGAAACGAATGGATGGTGCGCAGGTAACGATAAGACGGATGTTCCAATCCGAATTCACCAAGAGGAGCCTGGAAATCATAGGAGATTTTGGGCATCCCCATCGGTTCGTCCTGATAGCTCCCTATATTATCCTGACGTAGCGGAGTACTTCCTCCGTGATACATATAATAACCAATACCGTTGCTTCCGCTACCGAGCGTACGAATCATCAATGCCTGTGCCGCACGTGCCGTAACGATAGGCCTGCGTCGGTAAATCATCTGTATTCCTGCCCCCATTTCCGCACAGAACGAAGGGAATCGTTCCGCGTCGTAGCGCACCGGAGCATAATCAGGCACACGGTGTATATCTTTAAACATACAGAAAGGCGACATTCTCGGTTCTTCCCAGAAAGGATAGGTGTAGGCGGATGTCACGGGAATTGCTTCATTGTCGATAACAGCCGCATTTCCCCAGCCGGTAGCTGTATAGAACGGAGTGATAATACCTTCTTCCTGTGCCATTTTTTTAAGAGTACGCATGTGTTCCTCTCCAAGTTCGGCGGTAGTGACTTTCTTATCCATCACACTTACGCCAATCATTGCATAGTCAATGTCATAACTTGCTACAGTAAAGTCCAGCGGTTCGCCGGGATAATTCACTCCCCAAGGAGATGCGGAATGCTGCATCTCATTTTCCAACTGGCAACCGATGATCGGACCGCCATCCTTATAATACAATCCTTGCAGTTGCCGGCCTATCTCGCCATAAAGTCTTTTTACGTAAGAGAGGTATAGAGGCTGATTGCTGCGTACATCCACCGGACGGGCGAAAAGCCAGTCGGGTATGGAGCCGTTACGTATTTCACCGTGACAGAAAGGGCCGATACGTACGATGACCGGCATGTCATGCTTCTTGCAAAGTTCTATGAAATGGCGTAGGTCTTTATTGCCACTCCAGCAGAACTTGCCTTCCTCTTCCTCATGTAATCCCCAGAAAATATAGGTTGGCAATACATTCACTCCACCGGCTTTCATCTTTACAATCTCCTGTTCCCACTGTGCACGGGGATAACGGGTAAAGTGGAACTCTCCCATAACAGGTATCACAGGCTTTCCGTCGATAGACATATAATAGCTGTTTACGGAAATATTTCCACCCGACGGGTTACTGCCCCCCATCTTAAGGTGCCCCGTATATATAGTCTTCTCTTTCGCCGGAGCGGAAAGCTCATATACTTGCTGTGCATGAAAAGTGGTTGCATATAGGGCAAACGCTAAAGCTGCATAAATTTTCTTCTTCATAATATGTGTTTTTAATGATGTAATTCCTATTTAATCAGGGGCAGTACTTGATTGGCAATTGTTTCCATCCCTTTCACAGTAGGATGCCCGCTTTCTTTCTCGATTCCTTGCAGTTGTACGTACTTTATTCCGTAATGTTCACAAACAACCTTGGTTGACTCTACAATCTCCGTTTTCAGGTCATCACTGATGATAAAGTAAAGCGTCACATTGGGATAATGCTCTTGAGCCAACTCTATCAATTTAGCCAATGCAGGACGATAGGTGTAGAGATCAGCCCGCTTGAAATCTCCATATTTGTATTCACCGATAGGAGTGTCTGCCCAATTGTCATTTATTCCACCGAAGATGAGGATGATATCAGGATTCCCCAAACGGGGAACCCTCGTAATAAATGAACGGTCGGCATAGTCTTCATCATTATATCCCGAATAGGATACGGTAGCCCCGCTATAGGAGTCGTTTGCTCCCAACTTGAAGCCGGCTTTCTTGATGACCTGCCACCACCACATCTGTTTCACATTCACTACCCCTGTCTTAGACCAATCGGTAGTTGTGTAATACGTTTTATTGGTGTCCGGTATATACTTCTCAAAGGTAGAATAAGAATCGCCCAAGACCGCAACAGTCGGTCTGACTTTTTGCGCTACTGCATTTACCGTAAACAGGCAAGCAAGGATATACAAGAATATATATTTCATGTTTTGAACTACTTATTATTATCTATCATAATTATTTTGCTTGATAGCCCCTTTGGACTCATCAATGAAACTCTGCGGAATCCAGAAACGGTTGTGTCCCTCGTGTACATTGAAGTAGCCGCGTCCTTCGGATTTATTAATGGCATCAATGCGATTGTTGGCATATTCCACGTACTTTCCAAAGCGAATCAAATCCTGACGGCGAAGTCCTTCGAGATAGAACTCATGACCGCGTTCCAAAAGGATGGCTTCATTGAAGGCTTCACCCGAAGCTGTTTGAGCGTCATCCAGTTCCGACAGTCCGGCACGCTTGCGTACACGGTTTACCAAACCGACGGCTTCCGTCGTAGGACTGCCCTCATTACGGTTGATACACTCGGCAAGTGTCAACAGCACATCAGCGTAGCGATAGATAACCACGTCAATGCCGCTTTGCCCGTCTTTCATATCCGGATCCATGCCGTATTTCAAGGGCAACGCACCTTTTGCCAACTGAGCGCTGTTCGAGCGGTCTATCTTTTCTCCATTTTTATTCGTATAAGCAGTCACTACGTTCTTCAGACGCAAATCGCCTTCTTCAAATGTACCATAAAAATCCCAAGGCATTACATAGCCACCCCAACCGGTTGCCTTTTCAGCCCAAGGATAATCGGCGGGAAGCACTTCGGCAGTCATGTAGTTGGAGTACCAACTGGCGGTATTGTTGCAAGCCAGTTGCAGAATCACCTCATTGTTGCCTATTCCCTCTTTGGAGAAGATATAGTTATAATCAGGTTGCAGGCTATACACACGTCCTTCCATCTCCAACAATTCGCGGGCTAAAGTTTCCGCTTTATCGAAGTAGCCTTTTATCATGTAATATTTCAACAGAATCATACGTGCCGCCCCTTTCGTCATACGTCCGCGCGCCTCCGCCACTTCGGGCAAATCACGGATTGCATCCCGCAAGTCCGCTTCCATCATTGCGTCATATTCTTCTTCCGTCAGTCGGGGAAGATAAACAAAAGTCTGCGGGTCGTCCAACACCTCATCCGAAGCCACTGGCACAGGGCCGAACATATCATAAAGGTAAAGCCCCATCCATCCGCGCAAAGCCTTCGCCTCACCCGAGTAAAGCGCTTTTGCATCTTCACTCACCGGAGAGTTTTCAATACGACGAATGGTATTACGTGCTTTCGAAAGAAAATTATAACGCTCGAAATTTGAGTAAGCATGATTCTGAATACTGCCTCCCACAGTAGCATACCACTGTTGGAAATAAAGTTCATCTGACTCCCACGCCCAGCAACACCAAAGCACATCAGTCGTCATATCACCTATTACTTGATATCCCATATAATCCGCTGAATAAACAGCTTTGAAATCACCGGGGTTAAAATCATAGTAGAGCGAATTTACCGCCAGTTTCAAGTCAGTCTCCGTCTTAAAGAAGTTTTCCGGAGAGATTTCGGTATAGTCCAAACGTTCCAGTTCACAGGAAGTCATTGATAACAGCATCAAGGCTGTTGCTATATATTTCATTGTTTTCATACCCAGTATATATTAGAATTTCACATCCAGACCAATAGCAAATGAAGACTGATTCGGATAAGCTCCGATACCGTTTCCGGTTTCAGGGTCCATTCCCTTATAAGGAGTAAATACGGCCAGATTACGTCCTGCGGCATACAGCCTGACTGAACGAATCTTATTCTTGAACCATTGGGCAGGGAAAGTATAACCGATTGACAAATTATCCAAACGCAGATACCAAGCCTTTTCGAGGAAAAAGTCACTCTTCTTGGGGTCAACGCCCGAAGAAGCCTCCGCTACACCCGGCAATGTACCCATAGGATTGGCAGGCGACCAGCGGTTCTTCACTTCATCCAGGACATTGACACCATACGTAATGTCTTCGATGCCATAAATGGACTGCAACTTGATGTCGTTCACTTTCCATCCGTTCAGCGAACCATAGAGGTAAATGTTGGCGTCCCAGTTCTTCCAACGGAAAGTATTGTTGATACTGAAAGGAATCGGGGTACTGTTTGCCAGTACCACCATGTCGGCTTCATCGAGCACACCATCCTCTCCCGTTGTCCGGATATAACGCCCTTCACTATCCCGCATCTTTTCGCCCTTCTCATCCAGTTGATAACCATTCAAATCCTGATATAGAATAGCTCCGGCACCAGATTTCTGGAGATGGTTGTAAGTCCGATCCATCTGAATCAGGCCATTCGTCCTGTATCCGTAGATGTTGTCCCACCTTTCCACATAGTCCTGATAGACAGCAGGAATGAAGTCCGGGTCGCGTTTCGTTGTGTGATTGCGGTAATAGGAGAAATTGATGTCGGTAGTCCAGCCAAAGTTCTTATTGTCGAAATTTACACTGTGGATACCGATATCTATACCACGGGCACGATAAACGGTCGCCGAATTGTAATCTATCTTCTTCACTTCCTGATAGGACATCAAATTTTTCTCCAGAATGACATCCTTACGCAGACGTTGGTAGAGGTCGACAGAACCGGACAGACGGTTGTTGAAGAAACCGAAATCAATACCGAAGTTATAGTCGGTCAGTGTCTCCCATTTCAATTTATCATTGCCCAGTTTGGAGATAGCCATACCGTTTACCAGGCTTCCGTTAGGGGCAAATGCGCCTTGCGAAACTTTATAATAGGTATTGATACCGGTGAGATTGCCCGCATTACCGGTTTGTCCCACACCTGCACGGAGTTTCAGGTTGCTCAACCAACCGATATCCTTCAGCCAGTTTTCTTCATTCATACGCCAGGCTGCCGATATTCCTGGGAAAGCGCCCCATTGATGCTCCTTCGAGAAGTTGGACGAACCATCTACGCGGAGATTGACAGTCAGGATATATTTGGATGCCAGCGAATAATTCAGACGTGCAAGGAATGAAGCCATCTCACTGGCTCCCTTATACGAGCTGATAGTCGGTTTTTCCTGCTCACTTGTCCCGATATTGTTCATCAAAGAGCCGTCGTATGGGAATTGTGAAGCGACGATACCCATCCCTTCCCAAGACGACTTCTTGTATTCAAAACCAGCCATCAGGTTCACATCATGTATTTCATTGAATACTTTCGCGTAATTGGCAATCACATTGAACAGGTTCATTTGCGATTTCGCATTTTGCTTGGAAGCCTGACCGTCCACACTATATCCCTTTTTGGTCGTGGTGGGAATGTATTGGTCGGCCTGCACATCTTTCATATCGAAACCGACAGTAGCCTTCAGCAACAAATCCTTGATAGGCCGGAACTCCAGATAACCACTGACAAAAAGATCGCGGCTCACTGTCTGGTCGGTAATATCCAATAACGAAACGGGATTCGGATAGATGTCACGAATCGGATTTACGGAGTATTTACCTTCTTCATCACGCACCGGTACGGTAGGAATAAATGTCATAGCCGAATATATCAACGCTGAATTATCCTGCCGTCCATCACCCAACGGTACATCGTGATACTTAATCTGTGAAAAAGTGGAATTGATACCGGCTTTCAACATACGGTTGATGGTCTGGTCAACATTCAAACGTCCGGTAATACGATTCATCGAGTTATTTTTGGCAATTCCCTGATGGTCATAATAACTCAATGAGAACAAGTATTTCGTGGCGTCCGTACCGGAAGAAACCGAAAGATTATGTTCATTTACGATACCTACACGGGTTACTTCATCCATCCAGTTTGTTCCGTCACCTACGAAATCAGCAATTTGCCTATCGGTATACTTCTTTTCATCCCCACGTCCCAGTTCATCAAACACTTTATTCTGTTCAATCATAAAATCACGTGCCTTCAGGAAATCCGGTGCATCCTTGATATACTGGAAAGCAACCGAACCGGAATAAGAGATATCGGGCTTACCTGTTTTTCCTCGTTTGGTGGTAATCAGAATCACCCCGCCCGAAGCATCCGAACCGTAAATAGCCGCCGCCGATGCGTCCTTCAGAATATCAATCGTCTCAATGTCATTGGGATTGAGATTAATCAGGGCATTGTCTTTTTCACCGCCACTATATGCCGTTCCTGCTGTCACTGTTTTTGTTGACAACTGCGGCACACCGTCAATGACAATTAACGGACTCTGTCCCGAAAGCCCACCACGAATGGAGATATTCATCGAACCGCCCGGATTGGCACTGTTTTGTGTGATATTCATTCCTGATGAACGTCCACGCAACATGGAACCTACCGAAGCTGATGCAGCCGTCGGCAATTCATCGGCTTTTACGGAAGCCACCGCACCGGAGATACTGCTCTTTTTAGTCGTACCATAGCCGACTACTACAACCTCATCCAATGTTTTAGTGTCTTCTTTCAGTATAAACTCCATCGGTGCAGCAGACGCTTTCTTCTCTTGAGAAATGTAACCAATATACGAAACGGTAATCGTTGCTCCCGAGGGTACGTCAGACAGGCTGAACTTACCGTCCAAATCGGTAATGGAGCCGTTGGTAGTACCTTTCACGACTACACTCGCACCAATGATAGCTTCACCGGCCGGATCTTTCACCAATCCTTTCACTTGAATGTTCTGTGCCATCAGTGAAGTAGCCAACAACAGGAAGGTAAAAAAGAATCCTGTCCTCACACATATTGAATATATTGTTTTCATAGTTGTTCTCTTTTTATTCTGTTACTTTCTTGATTGTAGCCCAAAGAATAGCTGTATCGAAGGTGATTTGCACTGCACCGTCATAGTCGCTCGCATAGCTTGCCACACTGCCACCTGCACTTGTAGTATCTTCCCACCAGCCGCATCCGGTCGCATCGCCCCAATAGCGGAGAACATATCCCCAGTCGGACACACGGGCTGCATAGTATTGGCGCGTACTTGAATAACTGCCGATTTGGTGCAAGGTAGAAGTATAACGATATCCATTGCGCGCCATCTCTGTAGCAGGCGTACCCCAATCGGCAAAATCACTGAAGCCACAGCCGGACACGGTGAGCGATCCTGTATAGGTTGTCGCTGAAGGTTCCAGTTTCCACATGCTATAAGTATGTGCCTGTAAATCAATCCAAACACCATAATAGCCTGACTCAGCAACCGTAACAGGCACCACATAACCATTGTTATTCATCAGTTTTGAATTAACGTAAGGACTTACACCGAAAAGGTCACCGTCCATCGTCTTCTCCGCCGTAAAGTAGATTTGGAAGTTCGCCTTGTCTGCATAAATTTTTCCTTCATATTGGTACTCTCCCTTGCGGGTCATCGGTGCATAGTAGCCGTCGAGGTAGTCGTCAGCTTTCTCGGAAGCATTAACCACCCACATTACAGGGTAATCTTCGAATGGATCTTCCTCCTCTGCTAGCATAACAACAACCGTAGTAGTGACAACAGTTTCATTGCCTCCGGCATCCGTTATAGTCAAAGTGACAGGAAATTCTCCCGTAGTAAAATCAACAGTACGTCTCAATTCTCCATTACGCCCGGTTACTTTTACCGTCTCATCTATTTGCATACTGGGGATTTGAAGACGAATATCTTTCAACTCGCGGTCATCGGTGAACTTCACATTCAGATTCCAACTTCCTTTATTTGCGGCTGCATCGAAATCTACTGCTATCCGCGACGGAAGTTGGGTTTGCATAATCGGACTCTCCATATCAGCTACATAAGTCAGCAGCACATTTTTCTTGCTTTCCCGACCGTCTACGTCACGGATAGTAATCAATAAATATTCTTCAAAACTAGCGTTTTTCGGTACAATGAGCCGATAATCATAATTAAAGACTTTGGGCTTCTGCCCGCCCAGTTCATATACTTTATGAATCCCCCATTGTTCACAACTTAACGTGACGCTTTCCAATCCTACATAATTAGATGCGGTTCCTGATACCAAAACGGTGTCACCGGGAAACGTCTCTATCTCATCACTCATTACATAAAGACCGGGAGCCACATCTTCCTTATCATCATCGCAACCGACAACAAAATATATAAGTGCCAGCAACAAACTGATTTTTCCGAATCTACTTAAAATATTCTTCATGGTATCTTCCTTTTAGTTGTTATATTTGAATGCATCCAATACTTCCAATCTATTTCCTTCATAACCAAACAAGGTGGTATTGCTTACATAATTCTTGGCACCCAGTTCCCATCCCATGCCTTCCACTTCGATAAAGATAGGATCCCAATAAAGAAAACCAAGTATGCGGCAGTCTTTCGCTTGCTTTATTTCTTTTATTTGTTCAAGCATGAAGTTTTTCTGTCCAAGCGGGGAAAAATCCAAATACGGCCCGTTGTCCGACAGTTGCCCCTGAGTTCCGTCAGGCAAAGTCTTGTCCCAGCTATATCCAGTTTCCATAATTAAAATATCCTTATCAAATTTAGCTGTGATATAATCCGCCCATTCACGCATTTGTGCTGCCGTATTTTTCGTCCAGAAAGGATAATAAGAAGTACCGATTATATCATATTTCGTATTTCTTTTTTTCAGTTCACCATAATACCAGTTATACAAGTCTTTATCTCCGGCACCTGCCGAGTGAATAATGACCTTTGAATCCGGTGATACAGCTTTCACCGCATCATAACCTGTATTGAATAGTTCGGAAAGCTGCGCAAAATTGTCACAACTTCCATCCGGATATAACATGCCGGCTTGTACTTCATTACCCAACGAGACAAATTCGGGAGTCGTCCCCTGTGCTTTCATCTTATTCATGAAATCAAAGGTAAAATCGTAGAGTGCTTTTTTCAGTCCATCAAAGTCGAGCCCTTCCCATTCATGCGGTTTGTTCTGGTCTTCTCCATTTGTCCAGTAATCACTATAATGGAAAGTCAACTGTATCTGCATACCGGCTTGTTTGGCTCTTTTTGCCAGCCGCAAAACATCTTCCGGGCCTGAAATGCCTGCGGGCAAACGGTTGGAAGGAGAATAGTCCGGATTTCCCGGGTCATTGTACAGACGGAGACGGACAATATTGAAACCATTATTCTTCAAGATTTCGATGCAGTCCTTTTCTTCTCCGTTTTCATAGAATCTGCCACCCATCTGCTCTACGTAAGTCAGTTGTGAGATATCACCGCCTTTCAGCAGATTATATTCCTTCTCTGTTTTCTTCAAACGCAGCCCGTCAAAGCGGCTCCAGTTTGCTTCAGCCGATTCGCTATGGATTTCAATATCACATTTACCGCCTTCCACTTTTATCCCGCGCACATAGGAGCGAATCCAGGTAGAAGGAGATGCTTGTAATGAAGTCATTTTCTTAGTATCGGTGCCTGCTGCTACATAACAAGACGTTTGTCCTCCGGTACTCTTATAATAAAATTCAAGGTCATAAATACCATCTTCCAAACCGCTGACAGTTTGACAGGTGGATACCGTATATGACGAAGCTGCTCCATAATGTAAAGCATAGTTGCCTTCACATCCCCCTTGCACTACTTTTGCGGCAGAATAGTCCCCGCTTACTGTCCAGCCTTTAGGAGAAGCTGTTTCGGCAGCGTCTTCTTCAAAACTTCCGTTAGGCACTTTCACCACTGTAACAGCAGGTTCGGGGTTAGCGACTGCTACCGGGTCGTCCGAACAAGCAGCCGTACTGCACACAATGGAAAAGCTAATTGCAATAAAGCCTGTAATTTTCATGATTAAACTGTTTTTAATATTTCTCATGTCATTGCTATTTAAGGTTTATATAAAAAGGAGCTTGTGACGATGCTTAAAATTAAACATCGCCACTAAGTTGTCCTACCCTATCAGGCTTCTGAAAGCCTGAATACCCTGATGATTAATATCCAATCTTTCTACCTCACTTAATAACCGGACGGATTTCTCCTTCTGATCCAGTCCCCAATATCCTAATGCCATCATATATTTGCAGTGAATTACGTTCCTTATCGTCAAGTCATCCTCCCAAATCAACAAGTCGGGTAGCGACACTGCAAAATAATCCATTTTAATCTTGTCAAACAAATGTTTTTCTCCATAAGAAGTCAATTTATGAAAGCGGCCGTTAGCCTCATCCATGCGCCCGAGTTTCAATAACGCCAGACCTTGATAGAATATTTTATCAGGTTTCGCATCATTGTAGTACATGGCGGCAGCCGGTTCGGTAGGTCCGATGATTGCCTGTTCCCAACATTCCACAGCCTTGTCATGTTGTCCCAATCCTTCGTAAGCACAACCCAGGAAGTAATAAAAATCATTCTCCTGTGCACCATACAATTTGCCTTCACCAAGATGATGCGGATATTCCAGACATTCTTCCAATAATGATATTGCTTCTTTATTCTCACCGGCAGTTAATGCTTTCTTTGCCAATTCCACACGAGCCAGTTGATATTGGGCAGGCACTTTTCCTTCGCCACCCTCCCAGGGATGGAAGTTATGTGCATCCAATACCGTTTTCGCCTTTTCGTACTCTCCTGTCTGATTCAACAAGGTGATTTCTTCCAGTATCAGGTCATCACGCTGCTTAATAAGTTCAGGATATTGTTGCAGGAAAGCTAGGCGCTCTTTGTGCGAACGACGGACACGCTTGTAAAGTTGATCGAGTTCCATCAAGATACGTGCATCGGTTGTGTCAAGGCGGAAAGCACGTTCCATACATTCGATGGCTTTCGCTTCCTCATTTTTCTTGTTGAAGAATGCCAAAGCCAGGTTACGCCATACGGTCGGAAAGCTACCGTCCAGTCTTGCGGAAGTTTCCCATGCTTCCATAGCCAGGTCGTACTGGCGCTTGTCGTAATACAGATTACCCAAATAGTAAGGAGCTCTTGCATCGTCCGGATTCTGTACCATGGCACATTGCAAGGCAAGAATTGCTTCCAAACGGTTGGGAAAACAGTAGTCGGGGCAAGCTTTGACTACATCGGCAAACGCCTGTTTCACTCCGGAGAGTCCCCCCTGGTGCAGACACCAGCCCAGATAATAGTAAGTCATTGGTGTAACAATACCTTCGGCAATGGCTATATTCCATAAGGAAGCAGCTTCCTGCCAACAACCTGCGGCACAATAGTCAAGAGCTATTTCATCATAGTTGTGAGGTTCTCCACGCATCATCTCTTTCATGACAGACAATTCGTCGACTACGTTCGTTATCAGATACTTCTCATAACGACAACCAAAGTTGAATTTATCAATAGCCAATGAGTCTTCAATCAGTTGCAGGGCTTCTTCGGTTCTGCCCATCCGGCGGAGAATAGCAGTTTTCAGAGCGCGGGCTTTATGATTATGCCAGTTGCGGATAAGCGAACGGTCTATTTCGTCTAAGGCATCTTCCAAACGACTTTGCATGGTAGAAATCTGCGCGCAGGCAAAGTATCCCGCATCCTGCCAGGCGGCATTCCAACAAGATTTATAGAAACGGTCGTAAGCCTCATTGTATCGTCTCTGGTATTTCAAGGCAAGACCGAGATTATAGATCGGTTCTCCGTCGTATGGATTCGGATTACGTTTCTGTAAGGTCTTTACGGCTGTAAGCAAGTATTGCTCCGCTTTATGGAAACGGCCTTTACGGATATACCACAGACCAAGCGCATTGTTATTACGCACATCAATCGGATCACGGCGCAATGCTTCTTCGTAGTATTCTACGGGATTGTATGTGGCATGTCTGTACTGTTCCAAGTGTAAGCCGGTCAGATAAAGCTGTTCAGTAGTCTTTATTTCTTCCGGGAGCAGGGCTGCTTCAGCAGCGTCGGGAATAGGTTTCACTTCTTCCGGTTCTGCATGCCAATAAAGTAATTCCCTTCCGTTTGCCGTGATTTCAAGAATCAGTTTGTCGAGCTTCTCACCATTCACATTTACCGTTTCATCCAGCAATTCTTCCGGAGTGATAGTCACTTCCTTGCTATAATATATTTTCCCGTCTTCACCTTTCAAGACAACATTTACCGTTTGGCACGAAGTAGCAAATATCTTGAAGCGAACGCTGTCCTCCCCTTCCGGTTCAATATTCATCAGCAAATCTCTGCTGGCATTCTTCACCACTCCCAATTCCCGGTAAGGCAGGAAATATTGAACGAAGCTCTTTTCTTCGTAAGGTTGGAGCCAGGTAAAGTCCGGTTGATTTTCGGTATAGACACCTGCCATCAGTTCAATGTACGGCCCGTCTTCGTCTGTCAGGTTGCGGTCCCATGCGCGGCCAAAGTCGCCGTTTCCCCACGTCCACTGTTTCTTGCCCGGAGAAATGTGGTGGTTCGCTACATGAAGCATGCCGGCACGAGTATCATTCTCATATCCACCCTCAAAGTTAAAGCGGGAGTTGACAGCCATATAGGAAGTAGGAACCTTGATATTCTTATAGTTCGAGATATCTACTCCGGCAGAATAATCCATCTTGTAGTAAGTACCCGTTGCGATGGGGAAACTGGATACGGCACGCTTTCCATGGTCGAAAACGGCATTGATATCGGGCGGGAATACGCTCTGATAGTAGTCGTTCACCGCTACGGCAGGGTTTGCCCACCACAGGAAGGTCTGCGGTACTTCAGTACGGTTGTAAAGTACTCCCTTGATTTCAAGAAAAGCATGTCCCGGACGAAGCGTAAAACCTGCCATTCCTTTCTGATGAAACATACGTTCCATTTCATTCACCCATACCGTGACACTTCCGTCAGCATTTTCCTCAATAGTCGTATCTACAGGCATGTAGGTGCTGGGGCGGTGATGTTGAGGCCAGTTAAACTCAATGCCGCCTGAAATCCACGGTCCGGCAAGCCCTACCAAAGCAGGCTTTATCACATGATTATAATAAATGAAATGACGTTCTCTAATTTTATCATAAGCCATCTGTACACGTCCGCCCAGTTCGGGCAGAATCATGACCTTAATGTATTCGTTTTCGATAAAAATAGCATTGTATTCCTTATCCACTTTCTCATCAGACATCGATTCAATCACAGGATAAGGATAGACCACCCCGCTACTGCCTTGATATACGCGTTTCTCCAAGAATATTGGATTCTTCTCCGGTTTGCCTACTTCATAAGTAGGTATAACCACCTTTTCTTTCCATGCCTTTACCATCGTATTATTGATTATAAATTTGTTTTTGTATTCGTTGACAAAGAGATCAAGAGACAAAGAGGATCAGGGACAGGGAGATTTTACATTCTCCCTGCCTGATTGATGATGTTATCCAATACCTATTTACTTACTTGTTAATTTGCCAACCTGTTGTTTTTTTATTTGATTAAATCCTTTTCCAATGCTTCCAGTGATTTGCCTTTCGTTTCGGGCAACGCACGGAAGAAGAGCAAATAGCCGACAGCACAAATGACTGCATAAATCCAGAATGTACCACTGCTTCCCAAGAAATTATTCAGTAACGGGAAAGTGTATGTCAGCGTGAAACTACCTACCCACAAAGCAAATGTACAGGTTGCCATTGCAACGGCACGCACCCGGTTCGGGAAGATTTCGGCAAGCAGCACCCAAGTGATAGGCCCCAGGGACATTGCATAGCAAGCGATAGCCAGCACAACAAGTACCACCATAAAGAATCCGCTTACCTCGAAGAAATAGCAAGTGCCGAGAATGAGATAAATGCCAGCCAGCCCTCCGGCAC
Organism: Bacteroides sp. 3_1_23; assembly: GCF_000162555.1. Classification (NCBI taxonomy): domain Bacteria; kingdom Pseudomonadati; phylum Bacteroidota; class Bacteroidia; order Bacteroidales; family Bacteroidaceae; genus Bacteroides; species Bacteroides sp. 3_1_23. The sequence goes on along the minus strand of NZ_GG774954.1, from coordinate 197,421 downwards.
CAAAAAGCATCAGAGCGCGACGTCCCAAGCGTTCGACTGTATAGATAGCCACAAAAGTAAAAACTACATTCGCCACACCTGTCACCACAATATTAAAGAGAACATCTCCCAACGAATACCCTGCAGACTGGAATATCTCCTGCGCATAATTGAAGATTACATTCGTACCGCACCATTGCTGGAATACAGCCACAATAATGCCTAAAACAAGTACCTTGCGGAACGGACGGCTAAACAATAACCGCAATCCTCCTTCCGACTTCGAAGAACCGGTTTCTTCCACCAAGCGAAGTTCCTGATCGGCATAATCATCACCACCTATTTTACTAAGCACATTCCATGCTTTCTCTTCTTTTCCTTTCATCGCCAGCCAGCGGGGACTTTCGGGGATGAAACATGCCAACAACAAGAATATCGCAGCAGGGAAGGCAGCCGCCCAAAACATCCATCGCCATCCCATCTGCCCGTTCCATGAAGCACAAATATCCACAGGAGAAAAGTCTGCAGGAATAGGTTCTGCAATCAGCCAGTTAGTGATTTGAGCGCCCAGGATACCGAGTACAATCGTCAATTGATTCAGCGAAACGAGTTTTCCCCTAATTGACGTAGGAGCTACTTCGGCAATATACATGGGAGAAAGTCCCGAAGCAATTCCGATTCCGATGCCACCTAAAAAACGGGCTGCCAAAAACCAACTAAATGCGGAAAACGCTCCGGTAGCATAAGCTGAAGACAAGAATATGAAAGCAGAAATTATCAGGAGAGGCTTACGTCCATAACGGTCTGCCATCATGCCTGCCACCATAGCGCCAATCAAACAACCGAGCAAAGCCACGCTCATGGCAAGTCCCTGCATGGCGGGTACATCGGCAATATCGAAATAGAGTTCATAGAAAGGCTTCGCTCCCCCTATCACCACCCAGTCGTAGCCAAAGAGAAGTCCGCCCATCGCAGAGACTAAACATATAAAATAGACAAACTTTTTATTATAACTTTTCATACCATTAGAAGATTGATTAATTGATACTGCAAAGATAGAGCATGTCAAGAGCATAAAAAATAGAATTTCATTCGATAAAGATGGACAATCTTATTTTTTGCAGTTTATTTGATAGATAAGATACATTGTTATATATTTGCGCAGAACAGTCGAATCATATACTATGAGATTATGGTAAAGTTGAAAGATGGATTTACCGGAGAAAGAGCTTTAGTGCTTCCCCGCATTATCGTTGACAAAATGGAAGAAGACCCTCTTACCTCCATGCTACACATTACTGACATCGGATATTATCCGAAAGCCAAGCATCACTTCCGGGAACGGAAAGAGCCTATCAACCAGTATGTATTCATCTATTGCATAGACGGGGCCGGATGGTATCGCATCGGCAATCAGGAATATACCGTATCCGCCAACCAGTATTTTATCCTCCCTGCAGGAGTTCCCCATGCCTATGCTTCCGACAAATCGTATCCATGGACTATTTACTGGATACACTTTAAAGGTATTCTCGCTCCCTTTTACGCTCAAGAGGCAAGCCGCCCAATGGATATCCAACCTGAATCGCATTCACGCATCAGTACACGAATCAATTTATTTGAAGAGATATTCAATACTTTGAAGAATGGTTATAGTAATGAGAACCTGCGTTATGCATTCTCTATGTTTCATTTTTATTTGGGAACATTGCGATATATACAACAATTTCGCAATGCAACTGCAAATAATGATGCAGCAGAAGATGAAAATGTAAGCGAACTGGCTATTCATTATATGAAAGAGAATATGGAAAAGCATCTTAGCCTACAAGATATAGCCGATCAGATCGGATATTCTCCTTCCCACTTCTCCCTGTTGTTCAAAAAGAAAACAGGCCATAGTCCTTTGACCTATTTCAACTTATTAAAGATACAGCAATCCTGCCAGCTACTCGACACTACTGATATGAAAATTAATCAGATATGCTATAAAATAGGTATAGAAGATACCTATTATTTCTCCCGGTTATTCAGCAAAATCATGGGGATGTCTCCACGTGAGTATCGTAAATCGAAAAAAGGATAACAAAGATTGAAAAAATAGCACACAACTATATAAATAAAAAGAGACTATGTTTTCTACAACATTGTCTCTTTTATTATTTTTCTAAATTTTAAATTAACCTCCTTATCTTTGTTCCATAAAGAAATAGACAAAGCAAAATTCTTATTTCAAAACGCCATAAATCACCAATAATCAATTTATATGAAATCCCAGTTCCGGACGTTCCTTTAAATATGTTATTAAATCCCGCCCCACCGAAAGCTTAATCGGACGGGAAATCAAATCAATTGACATGTGGCTTACATCGGCATCATCCGTCACTTTAAAATACAATTCCGTATTTCCCGGATGTTCCTTAGTCAGAGTGGCAAGTTCAGTAACCAAAGCCGAGTTCAAGACCGACAGAGGAATGATAATCGTGATCTTCTGCACCAGTTCTTCTTTCACATCGGGAAGAAGCTCCATAGAGGTGATTTTCACTTCCAATTCATCCTGCCGCCATTGTTTGGCTTGACAGCGAGCCTTGATATACAAGAACGTTCCTTCATTGAGATATCCCTGATAAGTCACCCAGTCGTTTCCCCAGAATGGAATCTCGGTAGAACCGGAATAGTCCTCAATCTTGGCAATACCATACGGATTTCCGTTCTTGCTAACTCCACGACGAACACTGGTCACAATTCCTCCCATCGTTATTTCACGACCAACAAGTGCAGCTTTATCTTCCAAATCCGCCATCCGTGTATTGCAGACATGTTCCAATACGATAGAAAATTCATCCAACGGATGAGCAGAAAGATAGATACCGACCAAATCACGCTCACGATTCAGACGATCAAGATCACTCCAACGTTCTACACCTTGAGGAATTTCAGGAGTTGCAACATCAATAACGTTTTCACCACCGAACAAAGAATTGACAGCAGCTGCCTTATCTGCCTGATAGCGGTTACCATAACGCATCAATGTTTCCAGAAATACCTCACCTTTAGAATTTACAGCAAAATATTGTTCCCGTTTCAGTTCAGGAAAACTATCAAACCCTCCGGCTAATGCCAGACATTCCATATTCTTTTTGTTGCAGGCATTCAGGTTGACACGTTGCACAAAGTCGAATATACCGAGAAAAGGACCATTCTTACGCCGTTCCTCCATTATGCTTTGTACAGCAGCTTCACCTACACCTTTGACAGCACCAAGTCCGAAACGAATATCACCGTCATGGTTTACGGTAAACTTCAGGTTACTTTCATTCACATCCGGTCCCAGCGTCTGAATACCCATTGCTTTACATTCGTCCATCAGTTTCGTGATATCAGTAATGTTCGACAAGCTTCGGCTCATCACAGCAGCCATATATTCAGGAGGGTAATTGGCTTTCAGATAGGCTGTTTGGTAAGCCACCCACGAATAACAAGTAGCATGTGATTTATTGAAAGCATAAGACGCGAATTTTTCCCAGTCTGTCCAAATCTTCTCAAGCACTTTCGGGTCATGTCCATTCTTTCGTCCGCCTTCAATAAACTTAGGTTTCATGTGATCCAACTTGTCACGCAACTTCTTACCCATGGCCTTACGGAGTGCATCAGACTCACCACGAGTAAAGTCTGCCAATAAACGTGACAGAAGCATCACCTGTTCCTGATAGACCGTAATCCCATACGTATCCTTCAAGTACTTTTCCATTACAGGAATATCATACTCAATCGGCTTGCGTCCATGTTTACGATCAATAAAATCAGGGATATAATCCATCGGTCCCGGACGATAAAGGGCATTCATGGCAATCAAATCTTCGAATGTAGAAGGCTGCAATTCGCGCAGGTACTTCTGCATACCAGCAGATTCAAACTGGAATGTACCAATCGTACGTCCGTCACTATATAATTTATAAGTAGCCGGATCAGAAATATCTATCGCATCGACATCCACTTCAACATTACGACTTAAACGGATATTTTCAACAGCTTCTTTGATGATAGACAAAGTTTTCAGACCGAGGAAGTCCATCTTAATCAACCCAGTATCTTCAATCACCGAGCCTTCATACTGGGTAACAAGCATCTTTTCGCCCGTTTCCTTATCATCAGCAGTGCTGACAGGTACCCAGTCAGTAATATCATCACGGCAAATAATCGTACCGCAAGCATGTACACCTGTACCACGCACGTTGCCTTCAAGCATTTTGGCATACTTGATCGTATCCCGCAATAGAGGATCAGATGACGCTTCCGCTGCTTGCAATTCGGGAACATAAGCAATGGCATTCGGCAAATTAAGTTTCTTGTCAGGAATCTTGTCAGGAACCAGTTTACACAAACGATCGGATTCTGACAAAGGTAGCTTTTGTACACGCGCGACATCCTTGATAGCCATCTTTGTCGCCATAGTACCATACGTAATAATATGAGCAACTTTTTCCTGACCATATTTATTTGTCACCCAACGAAGTACCTCACCACGACCGTCATCATCAAAGTCCACATCAATATCGGGCAAGGAAATACGGTCTGGATTCAAGAAACGTTCAAACAGCAAATCATATTGGATAGGGTCTATCTTCGTAATACCCAAACAATAAGCCACTGCTGAACCTGCTGCCGAACCACGTCCCGGACCCACCGACACACCCAGTTCCTTACGTGCCGCATTGATAAAGTCCTGTACAATCAAGAAGTATCCGGGGAAACCCATCGTTTTCATGATGTACAATTCGAAGTTCATTCGTTCTTTGACTTCTTCCGTTAGAGGTTCACCATAAATTCTTTTAGCTCCGTCAAAAGCCAGTTTTGCCAAATAATCTCCTTCAAGTTTTATACGATAAAGTTTATCATAACCACCCAAGCGTTTAATTTTTGCTTTCGCATCCTCTTCACTTAATACCACATTACCATGTTCATCTTGAGTAAACTCGTCGAACAAGTCTTTTTCTGTAAACTTCTCCCGATACCCCTCCTCTGTTCCGAAATCTTCGGGAATGGCGAAAGTCGGCATAATAGGCGCATGGTCGATGGAGTAGTATTCTACCTTATCAAGAATCTCCAGTGTATTGCTCAATGCTTCGGGCACGTCGGCAAAGAGTTCGTTCATCTCTTCGCGTGTCTTCATCCATTCCTGTTTGGTATAAAGCATACGGGTAGGATCATCCAAATCCTTACCGGTACTCAAACAGATCAAACGGTCGTGCGCTTCCGCATTCTCTTCGTCTACAAAGTGAACGTCATTCGTACAAATCAGTTTGACATTGAATTTCTTAGCATACTCTATCAAATGTTTGTTCACATTCACCTGCAACGGATAACACTCATGATTGGCACGGGGAACAGTCGCTTTATGGCGTTGTAACTCCAGATAGTAGTCATCGCCAAACAAGTTCTTATACCATTGTATTGCTTCCTCCGCTTCGGCAAATTGCCCGGCAGTAATCCGCTTCGGCACCTCACCACCGAGACAGGCTGAACAAATAATAAGTCCTTCGTGATATTTTTCGAGTTCGCTACGGTCAGTACGCGGACGCATATAATAACCGCGCGTCCACGCGTGCGATACTAATTTAATAAGGTTGTGATAACCAGTTTCATTCTTAGCCAATACGATCAGGTGATAACCACTCTGGTCGGGCTTGCCTTCTTTCAGGTCCATGGTACGGCGTGCCACATACATTTCACAACCGATGATCGGTTTGAATAGTTTGTTTTCCGCTTCCACGATCTTAGCTTTGCAAGCAGCAATCTCCGCCTCTTTATCCTCGCACTCTATCGTGCCGGCCTCAATTCCTGCAATTCGCTTCTTCAGGTCCTTGACTTCACCTTTCGGACCGCTGTTCTTCTTATTGACGTAGTTCGTAAATTCCTTGATACCGAACATATTTCCATGATCGGTCACGGCTATACCCTTCATCCCATTCTTCATAGCTTTATCAACCAGACGAGCTACGCTAGCCTGACCATCCAACAAAGAATATTGAGTATGGACATGTAAATGAACGAAATCCTGCATAATGATAAGTAGTTAATTTGAAGGCATAAAATTACTACCTCCCGGGTTATAAACAAAAATAATCCTCAAAAAGTTATCAACATTCGCATTTCTATGCTCATTTACTTGCTGAATTTTTAAATTAAGTATATTTTTGCAGACAATATCATTAAACAGCATTCATGGGCCGACTAAAGAAATTGAAGAAAATACGTATTCACCGCGAAGGAACACATATATTATGGGCTAGCTTCTTGCTATTGCTATTGATTAATGCGGCTCTTTATTGGGGGATCGATTGCAAAATACCATTTTATGTGGTAGCAGTAGCGAGTATAGCAGTCTATCTGCTGATGGTGAATTTCTTTCGATGTCCGATCCGTCTCTTCGGACAGGACACTGAAAAGATTGTCGTAGCACCCGCCGATGGAAAAATCGTCGTTATCGAGGAAGTCGATGAAAACGAATATTTCCATGACCGCCGGTTAATGATATCCATCTTCATGAGCATTGTGAATGTACATGCCAACTGGTATCCGGTGGACGGTACCATTAAAAAGGTAGCACATCATAATGGAAACTTCATGAAAGCATGGCTGCCGAAAGCCAGCACAGAAAACGAACGTTCTACGGTAGTAATCGAAACTCCGGAAGGAGTGGAAGTACTCACCCGGCAAATTGCCGGAGCAGTGGCACGCCGTATTGTCACCTACGCTGAAGTAGGAGAAGAATGTTATATTGACGAACACATGGGATTTATCAAATTCGGTTCCCGTGTGGATGTGTATTTACCCATTGGCACAGAAGTATGTGTCAGCATGGGACAATTAACGACTGGTAACCAAACGGTTATCGCCAAACTTAAATAATTCTGTCACAATGACAAACGTTATTAAAAACAGTATTCCGAATACCGTAACCTGCCTGAACCTTTTCTCCGGTTGTATTGCCTGCGTCATGGCTTTTGAAGCCAAATATGAGCTGGCTCTACTTTTCATTGCTTTAAGTTCCATTTTCGATTTCTTCGACGGATTGTTGGCTCGTATGCTCAATGCACATTCCATTATCGGAAAAGACTTGGACTCATTGGCAGATGATGTCAGTTTTGGAGTTGCTCCTTCACTGATCGTATTCTCTCTGTTCAAAGAAATGTATTATCCGGCAAGTATGGAGTTCATCGCTCCTTACCTACCCTATTTGGCATTCTTGATTTCTGTTTTTTCAGCATTGCGCCTGGCTAAATTCAATAATGACACGCGACAGACCAGTTCTTTTGTGGGACTTCCGGTTCCCGCCAACGCTCTGTTCTGGGGCTCTTTAGTGGCGGGTGCACATGACTTCCTGATATCAGACAACTGCCATCCTGTCTACCTTCTTATACTTGTCTGTCTGTTTTCCGGACTGCTGGTATCAGAAATACCGATGTTTTCGCTGAAATTTAAAAATCTGTCATGGAATGACAACAAAATCAGTTTTATATTCCTGATTATCTGCATTCCTCTTCTTATATTTCTTGGAATCAGTAGCTTTGCCGCCATCATTGTATGGTATATTTTACTTTCACTTTTTACAAGAAAAAGTAAATAAACAATCTCTTGGCACGTTTGTTGTACTATGAGTTTTATCGAAGTAACAACATAAAAATCATAGCCCGATGCATATACTTTTATTCATACTCATTTTTATTATTGCCATTTTCGTATTTGGCCTTTCTATTATCGGCTTCATACTAAGAACGATTTTCGGATTAGGACGTGGTTCTTCTTCATCACGCCCGAAACAAACGGAATCGGGACGTACAAGCCAACAGGACTATGGCCAAAGAGATCGCCGTTCAAATGATGATGAAGAGGAAATATATTCCGAGAATGTTCCGGAGAAAAGACATAAAAAAATATTCACCCAGGACGATGGTGAATATGTAGATTTTGAGGAAATCAAATAAAACAGGATACTGCTTTTATTTTCGTTTCGCAGCAAAGAACTCTTTCATTAATGTAGCGCATTCGTCAGCCATTACCCCTTTTACAACCACCGTTTTAGGATGTAGAGCCGAACCGGCATATTTCTGATAGCCGCGTTTTTCATCTTCGGCGCCAAATACAAGCTTACCAGTCTGTGCCCAAGCAATAGCTCCGGCACACATTACGCAAGGTTCAACTGTGACATACAGGGTACATTCGTTCAAGTACTTGCCACCAAGCACATTGGCAGCAGCTGTAATAGCCTGCATCTCGGCATGAGCCGTTACATCATTCAATGTTTCTGTGAGATTATGGGCACGTGCGATAATCCGCTCCTTACAAACCACGACAGCTCCAACGGGAACTTCCCCCCGCTCGGCAGCCTTTCCTGCCTCTATCAAAGCTTGTTTCATGAAGTAAATATCGTCCAGCATTCCACCCTTTAATTTTGAATCTATTATTTTTATTATCCCCCTATCGTCTCATGTCGTGTTCACCAAAAAGGGTTGGATAATCTTCTTCCATATTCTTATGAATAAACATGAGAATCGTTTCACGAAGCCAACGTGACTTGTTCGTTATCTTATATTTCTCAAGATAACGATCTACAATCAGCTGTTCTTCGTCGCTCAATAAAATGCTCATCCGTCGTTCCCTTTTGGTACACTCGACATGCATTTTCAGGCACTTCTTACTCCTTTTTCTCATATCTTCTGCAAAATTACTTTTACTTCTGTAAATACAAAGAATAAAAGCAGTAAATTTGCAAAAAAAGATGGCTAAACATAATGATTTAGGAAAAGCCGGAGAAAATGCCGCCGTAGCTTATCTTGAACAGAAGGGGTATCTCATCCGTGACCGGAACTGGAGAAAAGGACATTTCGAACTGGACATTGTAGCAGCAAAGGATAATGAACTGATTGTAGTAGAAGTGAAAACTCGCAGTAATACCCTATTTGCAGAGCCGGAAGATGCTGTTGATTTACCTAAAATAAGACGTACGGTACGCGCAGCGGATACCTATATCAGATTGTTTCAGATTGACTCTCCTGTACGCTTTGATATCATTACTGTAGTAGGCAACGACGGGCATTTCAAGGTTGAACACATAGAGGAAGCGTTTTATCCTCCTTTATATTAAAGAATGCTTTGGCTTTACATATTCATCATTATAAGAGCCGTGAAATGCGTGCAATCTGCGCTTAAAATTATGATATAACCAATTATGAAAACATACTATAATTATTAATTCATTATGAATGTAGAAACTATCAGAGAATACTGCTTAAGCAAGAGAGGAGTCACCGAATCTTTCCCTTTCGATGATGTATCACTGGTTATAAAGGTAATGAACAAGATGTTTGCTCTCATTGACCTGGAAGAAGCTAATCACATCGCGCTAAAATGTGACCCGGAGAAAGCAATCGAACTGCGTGAACATTATTCGGGAATTGAAGGGGCTTATCATTTTAATAAAAAGTACTGGAATAGTGTCCGCTTTGATAGTGACATAGACGATAAATTGATGAAAGAGCTTATCGATCACTCTTATAATGAGGTAATCAAAAAATTTACTAAAAAGTTACGTGCAGAATATGATGCCCTTCCCTGATATATTCCCGGTTCCATTGATTCATATCAACGAGACTAATTCTACCAACAATTATCTGCAATCTCTCTGTTCTAAACAGAAAATGGAAGAACTAACTGTCGTTGTCGCCGATTTTCAAACTTCCGGTCGGGGACAACGTGGCAATTCTTGGGAATCAGATCCTGGCAAGAATCTTCTTTTCAGCACCGTTATCTTCCCTGAGTTTTTGGAAGCACGACGTCAGTTTCTCATTTCACAGGTCATCTCTTTAGCCATTAAAGAAGAATTAGATACTTATACCACCGATATCTCTATCAAATGGCCGAACGATATTTATTGGAAAGAAAAGAAAATATGCGGGATGTTGATAGAAAACGATCTGATGGGGCGGAACATCAGTCAAAGTATTGCAGGCATCGGAATTAATATTAATCAGGAGATATTTCACAGTTCTGCTCCTAACCCCGTTTCACTAGTACAAATCACAGGAAAAGAGCATGATCTATTCGAAATACTGAAAAATATCATGCTACGTATCCAATCTTATTATAGCTTGCTCAAAAAAGGCGATACGACATCAATAGCCTGTCAATATGAAAAGTCTCTTTTCAGAAGGGAAGGAATTCATCGATATAAAGATGCCAATGGAGAATTTCTTGCACGAATCGTTTGTGTAGAACCTGAAGGAAGATTAATTTTAGAAGACGAGATGCTGATGAAAAGAGACTATATGTTTAAGGAAGTAGAATATTTACTGAAATAAGCTATCCTATTCCAGATCAAAACATTATCTTTGGAACGTGCGTTTTTATATAAAACTCTTTCATTTATGAAAACAAAACTAATTTTCCTCCTTTCATTATTATGGATATTAATAGGATGCGATGATTCAGATTCTGCAACATTGAATATATCAGAATCGAAGTTTGATAACATCAGCGCAAGCGGTGAATCATTAACGATAGATATTACATGCAGTTCTTCATGGACTGTAACAAGTAATAAACAATGGTGTATTCCTAATACACAAAAAGGAGAGAACGATGGAAAGTTAATCTTATCTATTAATGCAAATCTGGAATCCAATTCCAGAACAGCAACTGTCACTATTATAAGTCATAAGGTTAACAAAACTGTTCAAATCATCCAAAATGGCTCTATCAATACAGCTGAAGAATATCATTATAAAATCCCTGTAATCTTTCATGTATTGTATAAAGAAGATAGAAATTCTCTACAGAAAGTAAATTCAAGCCGTTTATCCCATATACTAGACAAAGTGAACAGTCTGTATAAAAGCAAGAATAACAGTGTAGATATGAATCTCACTTTTACATTGGCAACAACAGATAAAAATGGAGAAACATTACCCAATCCTGGTGTAGAATATATCCAATGGCCAGAATCATACCCTATCGACTGTGAAGCTTTCATGGAGGATAATTCGGGAGAATATGTAAAATACTTATGGGATCCAAACTCATATATCAATATTATGGTTTATAATTTTGCAACCGAACCTAATTCAAATTCAGTAACATTAGGTATCTCCCATATTCCTTTTTCTACTAAAGGCAAGCATTATTTAGAAGGGCTTGGTGAAACAGACTACTCTCATCTAACATTAGCAAATTTACAATTCCCACTATGTGTCTCTATTAATAGCCTATATATTAATGAAGAATCTACTTCAACAAAATATAACACAGCAGACGTTACTGTCACGCTAGCTCATGAATTAGGACATTACCTGGGACTGCATCATGTCTTTGCCGAAACAAATAATGGTACGTGTGAAGATACAGATTATTGCAAAGATACTAAAAGCTATAATAAACAAGAGTATGATAGTAATTGTGATTACATATATGAAAATGAGAGAGCAAAATACACATTTGAAAATTTGGTAAAACGAACAGGATGTGATGGTATAGAGTTTATCTCTTATAATATCATGGATTATGCTATTAGCCACTCAAATCAATTCACTCAAAATCAACGTGAACGTATCAGACATGTCTTATCCTATAGTCCACTGATACCTGGACCGAAGAAAGGAGACATTGATACCCGAGCACTTAATGAAGGTCCCTTGGATTTACCAATACGAACTATAAAATAACAAATTGAATATAATAGAAAAAGAGGTGAACCACCTAGCGATTCACCTCTTTTTCTATTCTCAATATCTTATCCAATGTCTTTTGAGCTTCTGTCGATGGAAAACGTAGAACAACTTTCTGTAAAGAGTTACGCGCTTTCTCATACCGGGTAGTAAACAACTTCGATAATCCATCCCGATAGCGGGCATACTGCATTTTAGTGGGAGAAGGAAGTTTTTTGTAATCCGTTTCTAACTTTTTCTTCTCCTGCTCTGCCATCAAATAATAATAGTTTCCTAAAAAGATATTAGCAGCCAGATTATCCGCATCGAGTTGCAATATTTTTTCGTACATACGCAAAGCGTCTTTTTCTTGTCCGCGGCACACTTGCATTTCCGCACATGTTTCCAAACAATCTACATTATTTGGGTCCTTTTGCAGCAACTCTTTGTAGAACAAATAAGCTTTGTCGTAATTCCGTTTCTTTTTATAGGCGAGAGCTAATTCAGTAGCCAGTTTGGAGCTAATTTCACTATTCTTGTCCACATTCGTCCAATAATACATTTCCGTACGGTCTATATTCAGAGGAATAGTCTGTCGGAAATAGCTCACAGCCTGTCCATTCTGCCCAGCCTCAATGGCGGCAGATACTTTCTGCAACATCTCATCAACCGACTGTGCATTCAGCGCCAGCGGCAGTGAGAATAAAGAGATAAGAAAAATAGTTAAGGTCCTCATAATCCATCCGATTGCTATTTAGTTCGTGATTCACAAAGATACAACAAAAAAATAAAAAATGTACCTTTGTGGACGAAAAGAACAATCAATTTGATAAAAGTGTTTCTATAAAATGATAGATAAAAAACAATCCTCCGAAAACAGACGAATATTACGGATAGCCATACCATCGATTATATCAAATATTACCGTCCCGCTACTGGGACTTATCGATGTTACCATCGTAGGACACCTCGGTTCTCCGGCCTACATTGGAGCCATCGCTGTAGGGGGAATGTTGTTTAATATTATCTATTGGATTTTCGGATTCCTACGCATGGGGACGAGTGGCATGACCTCACAAGCGTATGGGCAGCATAATCTAAATGAAATCACCCGGTTACTGTTACGTTCCGTTGGCGTAGGATTGTTTATAGCTCTTTGCCTGTTGATACTCCAATACCCCATCCTGAAATTGGCATTCACTCTGATACAAACCACACCGGAAGTCGAGCAACTGGCAACTACTTATTTCTATATCTGTATCTGGGGAGCTCCCGCCACATTAGGACTTTATGGATTCGCCGGTTGGTTTATCGGAATGCAGAATTCACGCTTTCCCATGTATATCGCTATTACTCAAAACATTGTCAATATTGTAGCCAGCCTATCCTTTGTCTACTTGCTGGATATGAAAGTGGCAGGAGTGGCAACAGGAACTTTAATAGCCCAATATGCAGGTTTCTTCATGGCCATATTGCTATATATGCGCTATTATAGTGCACTAAGAAAGCGGATCGTATGGAAAGAAATTATACAGAAACAAGCCATGTACCGTTTCTTCCAAGTCAACCGGGACATCTTCTTCCGTACCCTTTGCCTGGTTGTAGTCACCATGTTTTTCACCTCTGCAGGAGCCGCCCAAGGAGAAATTGTATTAGCCGTAAACACCTTGCTCATGCAACTATTCACTCTGTTTTCTTACATCATGGACGGATTTGCTTATGCCGGTGAAGCACTGGCCGGCCGTTACATAGGTGCCAAGAATCAAACAGCCTTACGCAACACAGTACATCACCTTTTCTATTGGGGATTGGGTCTTTCATTGATATTCACCATCCTTTATGCAATCGGTGGAAAAGAATTTCTTGGCCTACTAACCAATGACACTTCAGTAATCAACGCTTCAGACACTTATTTTTACTGGGCACTTATCATTCCGCTAGCTGGCTTTTCTGCTTTCCTGTGGGATGGAGTATTTATTGGTGCCACCGCTACCCGTCAGATGCTTTACTCCATGTTAGTCGCTTCCGCCAGCTTCTTCGGAGTATATTACGCTTTCCATCCTCTCCTGGGAAATCACGCCCTGTGGCTGGCTTTTCTCATTTATCTTTCCCTGCGAGGAGTTGTACAAACCTTTTTGGGAAGGCAAATAATGAAAAAAGTAATCGCATCCCAGTGAGGCTATCCGATAAATTATCTCTATATTTGCGGCAAACAATAAAAAGCAAAAGGTATGGCAAAGTATAAAAGAATCTTACTAAAGCTCAGTGGAGAGAGCTTGATGGGCGAAAAGCAATACGGCATTGACGAAAAAAGACTGGCAGAATATGCTCAACAAATCAAAGAAATCCACGAACAAGGGGTACAGATTGGTATCGTCATCGGAGGAGGTAATATATTCCGCGGATTAAGCGGAGCCAATAAAGGTTTTGACCGTGTGAAAGGTGACCAAATGGGAATGTTGGCTACCGTTATCAATAGCCTCGCTCTAAGTTCTGCTCTTGTGGCTACCGGTGTAAAAGCACGTGTATTGACAGCAGTACGGATGGAACCTATCGGTGAATTCTACAGTAAATGGAAAGCCATCGAATGTATGGAAAACGGTGAAGTGGTCATCATGTCTGCAGGAACAGGAAATCCTTTCTTTACTACAGATACCGGTTCTTCACTTAGAGGAATAGAAATCGAAGCAGACGTTATGCTGAAAGGTACTCGCGTAGATGGCATTTACACAGCTGATCCTGAAAAAGATCCTACCGCAACCAAATTCGATGATATTACGTATGATGAAGTGTTGAAACGTGGTCTGAAAGTTATGGATTTAACTGCGACTTGTATGTGCAAAGAAAATAACCTGCCTATCGTCGTATTTGATATGGACACAGTAGGTAACTTAAAGAAAGTAATCAGCGGAGAAGAGATAGGTACGTTAGTACACAACTAATCAGAAAATAAAAAGTGCGAATTTTGCAATAGTAGTTTTTATCAAAGCTATACAGCGAAATTCGCACTTTGTCTTTCTTTTCAAATATTATATCGAAACGAATACCTATTTATCAAAATACTGGATCAAATCATACGCATTAAAATTCAATTCGCGGGCAAAGAAAGATAAATAAGGAAACAACTGATAAGAGTTATCATAAAGACCCTTATTGGCAGGTTTCGACGAATTATCCGTACCATCATCATCCTGATATTTAAACCAATGCCATCCGATACAATTCTTAGCCTCAAGCAATCCTAATGTAAAATGCTGATAAGCATAAGCCCTCTCATTTTGTGTAGGAACAGAATACCCGGCTCCCGACTGGTTATTCAGATCGGAATCCTCCACCCCTTTCGTATAAAACTCACTTACAAGAAACGGCTTATCCGCCCAACTTGCCCAGTCTGCAATCGCTGTTGTCAGTTCGGGACTCCAACGGCTATAATAGTTGATAGAAATGACATCACAATATTTTCCGGCAGCTCTCATCACTCCCTCCATATATTTAGGAGTTCCATGCAATCGAGTCCCCAGATAAAGCAGCTTATCATCTACTTTCATCACTGCCTCTTTCACTGCTTTATAATATTTCTCTGCTACGATACCTGCAAACTCATTATTCAAGGCATCCGTCACACTTTGCACGCCCTTGGAATCCATAAAGCCTTTTGCCGCAACATAAGCCGGATCATTCGAACTGTTGATAGCCAGGAAACGATCCAAAATCCGGGAACTGTTTGAAGAGAAGTTTATCTCATTATCCGAAAAGAACCCCAAGACATTAGGATCACGCAAATAATCTGCGAAAGCACTACCTGCCAAATATGAATCACACCATTCGGCCCATCCATTATAAAACACAAGACCTGCAGCATTATCATCGCTTCCTCCGGGATAATTATAAGACTTCGCACTCTTGAACTGGCTTAGAAAAGCAAATGAAGGTGCCAAAGTCAACGGACTGCTTGGATTGGAAGCATTATGAGTCTGAATCAACGAGTACGTTCCCGTACAGAATGCACCTGTACCATGAAAACCGATCTCACTCAATTCACGTTGAGTAGTGGACAGCCACTTCTCATCAGTTCCAAACCTATTATTCCAGGCTGTTTTATTACGACTGGAAGTTCCTTTGCGCAAAGAAGTTGCACTACGTTCAAGATGCAGGCAGCCTTCCGGATCAACCAACCACCAACGTCCATCTATCTTCTTCGTATAAAACCTGCCCGTAGCTGCTTGTTTCGGAAGCGTTGTCGAACTTCCATATTTATTCACCGACTCCTGATACGCTTTCAATGTCTTAATAGCCGGTTTATATCCATCCATATAAGCAATAATACGTGTATTCCCCGTTGTCCAACTGGATATGGGAGGATAAGCACTGGAATACTTGACACTGATAGGGCGATACATATTGGCATTTAATGACGGAGCATATACCACAGAGGCTCCAGGAACGGGTAAATCTTCCGGGTATTCCGACTCCACATCTTCCCCACCCATCACTATATCAGGAGGCATAAAATTAGGGTCCTTATCATCATCATCCGTACAAGAAACCATAGGAATAGAAGTTATAAACAGTAAAGCTCCCAGTATAAATATTTTTTTCATGGTGTGTATTTTATTGATTGTTATTTGATTGTTGATCGAACCAGTCGGCTAAACGATAGGCATTGATATTCAATTCTTTCATAGCATCGGCCAACGGTTTATAAAGATTGTATTCATTATCTATCAGTCCCTTGTTAGAGTCCAAATTCGAAGGATCTGCTCCTTTTGCCGTCGGGTCATTATCCTGATAACGGAACCAGTGCCATCCGACACAATTTCCACTTTCCAATAATCCTAAAACAAAATGCTGATAGGCATATCCACGTTCCTGTTGAGTTTGAACGGTAAAACCTGCTCCTGTCGTATTCGCCAGTCCGGAATCCATTCCTTTCGTATAAAATTCCGTAATGATGAAAGGTTTTTGAGCCCATTCTCCCCAATGTTTCATGGTCTTCTCACTCGGCGTCCACGCTCCATAGTAGTTAATTGCAACGACATCACAATACCTGCCTGCCGCTTCCACAATCTGGCGGATAAACTTCGGTTTTCCATGTAAACGACTACCCAGATAGAGATGATTGGGATCATACTTCCGAATCGCTTCCGATACCACTTTATAATATCGTTCAGCTACCACCCCTGCAAACTCCTCCCGGTGCTCATCGGTTATTTGTTGCGAAGTAATTCCCTGCTTTTTCAACCAGGATTCCGCATACACTCTTCCCGGATCACCAGGGTTCTGTAAAGTCAGATAGCCTTCCAGATTCTTGGGTCCGAACGGAAGTTCATTATCCGAAAAATAACCAATGATGTTTTTATCCATTTTATTCGCAACCAGTTTTTGTGCCATCTCATCGCAATAAGTTTCGAATTCCGGATCAAAAACGAAAATACACTGATTAGGGTATCCCGTGTTACCAGGCAACTGATAAGTTCCTCCCCGTTTCTTTCCGTATCCGCTCATCAGGTTAAGAATGATTGAGCGGGTCAAGACCTCCTTGTGGGATGCATTGTAAGAAGCAATCGCCTCTTCGTTACTCCAAGAGCCCGTACCGGAAAAGCCCAGTGAATGAATCATCTGTGCTGTTCTTTCGATCCATTTTTCTTCCGTACCAAATTTGTCCAGCATCGCTTGTTTATTGCGTTCGGAAGTCCCCAAACGTACTCCAACCACCACTTTCTGCAAATGCCGATATCCGTCGGGATCAATCATCCACCAACGATTTCCAATACGTTCTACTCTAAAAAATCCAGTAGCCCGGTGTTTCGGAGCATCCCAATCACTTCCATACTCATTTACATGCACTTTATCAGTAGCTTTAAAACCATCCAATTGAGCAATGGTACGGGTATCATACTCCTTCCATGGAAGATCTTTCTGTCCTTTCACCCACGGACGGGCAGTGACCTTAAATGTACGTCCCTGCCCATAACCCAACTGGGATAACAGCAGTAAAAACAATATAACTATACTATTTTTCATCTTCTAATATTCTTTTACGATTCGTATTGCATTTAAAATAGGCACAGACTCTACCGCTCCAAAACGAACGACAAGCCCTTTTCCCTGTGAAACCGGAACAATATACTTTTTAATGACCGCACGTTCGGAACCGTATTCTTCTGCAATATTCATTTGCCCGGCAACAGATACCCCATTTATATCCACAGAAAATACCCGGTTTGCATACTCCTCTTTCACCACATCATTTCCTAAATTATACACCAAAGCCTCTCTCTTATTTTCAGAAGTAAGTTCCGTCCAATACAAATATACAGCATAGACACCATCCGGCACATCCGCTTTAAAGGCCTCAATACCTACCCGTTGCGTCTGAAAGATAGGATCCTGATCCGTTCCCAGTATATCAGTGTCGCTGGCAGGCAAAGAACCGTAACGAGTCTTGTTCGGAGCCACTTCTCCGCCAATATATCCCCATGAGCCTTTTTCATAAGCCTGTTCCGGTATCCAACACAGTTCTGCTGTCCGATCCTCGAAATAACGTTGAGCACCCAGTAATACATTGACTTCCGTAAAGCCGTTCTTCACATTGACACATTGGAAATTGCAAACATACTGGTCACGATATTCGCGTCCCTCTTTTTCAATTACAGCATCTACCACATTTTCTCCGTTGACAAAAGGAATATCCACAGAAACGACCTTATCCGATACCGGATATACTCCCAAACTCTTTCCATTTAAAAAGACTTCCACCTTATCTGCATTGGTATACACCTTCAAAGGTTGCGTACAGCTCTTTCCATCCCGACTGGCTCCTGCCCTGTTCTTCCACGATTTAGAAGCAATGTGCAGGACAGGTGCCTCTTTCAGATAAGCCTGATAAAGATAATATCCATCTTTACGTTCTCTATCCATACTTACCAACCCTTTATTGTTCACATGAGGCATAGCGTTTCTTCTGGCTTCGGAATAAAAATCATTCAAGTTCCAAACCATAGCTCCCACGATATAATCCCTCTTTAGAATTTCAGGCAAGTAATGTTCGTGGTAGATGGAACCAAATTCACAACTAAAATCAAACCGCATCGGCGAAAAAGAGTGAATACGAGTATCCACATCCGCCCCATATTCGGTAATGAGCAACGGTTTGTGAGGAAACTCCCTGTGAAGTTCTTCCAGTTTCTCTTCAAATCCACTCAAGCTACCACCATACCATCCATTATAAAGATTAAAACCCAATAGCATCGGTAATTCTGCAATTCCTGCTTCCTGATAGATTTGAGAAGTAGAATGACAAGGCAACATGGTATAGCGTTCCGAATCCAGACTTCTGATCTGCGCCTCAATCGCCGAAGCTATTTGATGAAGGAATGTCATGTAGTCCGCCCGTTCCGTCCTATTTTCCGGATTAAAAGGAGGACGCAAAAGCACTTCATTCATATAAGCCCAAATAATAACAGATGGATAATTATAGTTCTGACAAACCATCTCTGTCACCTGTTCCACGCAATTATCCATAAATGCCTTACTTTGAGTGATGGCATTCACTACTGGAATTTCAACCGAAGTCAATAGTCCTAACTTATCACACATCTGCATCACAACCGGATCTTGCGGATAATGAGCCACTCGCAGGAAATTACTTCCCATATCCTTACTCAACTGTACATCCCGGATATGCATTTCATCCCGCAAAGCATTTCCCATTCCTTTGTAATCCTGATGCCGACTGGTACCAATCAATTTCCGATATTTCCCATTCAAGAAAAAACCTTTCTCCGCATCAAAACGATATTCACGAATTCCCAGCGGATTGACAACACAATCGAGCACCTCCTCTTTTTTATTCTTCAGACGGCTATATACCTTATACATATAAGGAGAGTCTACATCCCAACGTTTAGGCTGCGTAATAGCCATGAGCGATTCAAAAGCTACATTCTTTTCTTCTGCCTTCACATTTACTTTCTTTTGTGAAAGTGCTACTCTATTACCATCTGCATCCAAAATCTCCGTTTCAAGAATCAATGATTGATTACTCTTCAAAGCATTAGACAAGAATGTCTTTACTGAAATATCTGCTTGCAAATCCGTAATCTTCGATGCTTTGAGATACACCCCACTAGAAGCGTAATGAGTAGTAGACAGTTGCACAGGAGAAGTATACACCAGATAAACATCCCGATAGATTCCCCCGAAGAAAGTAAAGTCCGCTGAAAGAGGAGCAATATCCGGATTATGCGAGTTGTCAACGCTCACAGCTATCAGATTGCGTCCGGCATGAACATAATCAGTCACGTCAAACGTAAAAGCGGAATAACCACCTTTATGATTTCCAACAAACGTTCCATTCACAAACACATTCGTTTCCTGATTGGCTCCCTCAAAACTAAGATAGACTCTTTGTTCGGGGATCAGTTCCTCCACAGCCACCACTTTCCTGTACCAGCCTTTTCCCCGGAAATAACCGGGAATTTCATCATCTGCATCTTTTGCATTCCACGTATGAGGAATGGAAACGTCAGTCCAACCGGAAATATCAAAGTCAGCAGTAGAGGCATCTCCCTCAAAGAGGGAGAACTTCCAACCGTCATTAATCGTTTGCGTCACACGCTGACTATAAACCGTGCCGGTCATAACCAGTAACAAACAGGCTAAAATTATTTTTGGATATACCTTATACATACTTAATACCATTATTTCGAGATTGAACGGACTGCACGAACAAATCTTTTACCGTCTTTTTTAGCATTCGATTTATCCCAGGCAAGCGGTTTTCCAAAACGTACATAAAATGCGCTTGTACCGCTCGATGTTTCACGACTAGCCCAATAGGAATCTCCGGTAGCAGATGCTGCTGCCGTATTCATGATAGTTCCTCCCGCACCAGTAATCACTTGATCCCAAGCTGTACGGTTTGCTTTCTCAAAATCGGTAATCGCATCCGGGTTATTCTCCGTTGCATCTGCCACTGCAGTCCCATTATAAGTTTCAAACATCTGTTCCAAATCCGTTCTCGTAGGCCAATACCATCCGGAACCTTTATCCATACAATATTTAAGAGCGGGCATTTCTGCTGCATTCGGCAATGCTGCCAACGCAGTAGTATTTGCCAGGCCATTGTCATTGGATAAAGTTAAACCGGTAGAAGCCGGAGAGCTTGCCGTAGACCATGCCAGATTCTCTCTGTCCAACGACATAATCTTAGCCTTACCACGATTAGTGCCATCTACCCAGAACACAATGCCTCCTTTTAACGA
Organism: Bacteroides sp. 3_1_23; assembly: GCF_000162555.1. NCBI lineage: Bacteria > Pseudomonadati > Bacteroidota > Bacteroidia > Bacteroidales > Bacteroidaceae > Bacteroides > Bacteroides sp. 3_1_23. The sequence continues at coordinate 176,474 of NZ_GG774954.1, read as the reverse complement.
ACCATTATCCGCAATCACCTGTCCCACCGCAAACTCGGAACTTAAAAGCCCTCTTTGTGTAATAGTAACTTCCTGTTTAGGTGCATTCGCTCCGCTTCCGGCTATTACTGTAGCAGTCGTTACCCGGTTAGAACTATTCAAATTAGGCGATAATGTCCAGAAATAAAGAGTTTTACTTGTTATATCAACATACGCTTTCACCCAAGACTCATCAGTTATATTTACTGTAAATTCTGTTTCATCAGAAATCATCGTTATTCCTTCTGATTTCGTCACAGCATCAGGAGTAATAGTCACGGCATTTGTGCTTAACTCGAGAGAAGCGCCTCCTTCAGCCGCAACATTCTGATTCACCGTTACTTCCACCGACTTAGCGGCTGTGCCAGTACCGGCTGTAACCGTAGCAACAGTCGTACGAACATCGCCAGTGGTATTTTTAGATTTTGCTTTGAACGTAACTGTTGTGCCCGAAATAGTATACGAAAGCCAGGAATCATTTGCCAAAGCCACACTAAATACCGTTTTATTGGATGTCAATGTCACATTTGCTTCCGCTTCATTAGCTCCTTCCAATGTCACAGGATTTGGATTAACCGTCAATGTTGCCGGTTCTTCAGGATAAGTATAATCACCGATTGTACGCATACATCTTACAAAACGGTTGGTAGCTGTTTTATTTCCTGCATCAGCTCCCGATTTACCGAAACGTACCCAATAAGCCTGATTACCTGCTGCGTTTTCCGTACTCGACCAATAGCTTTCGCCATTACCTGAACCGGCAGCCTCGTTCATCACATCACCTTGTAAATCAGTCAACATCTTATCAAATGCAGCACGTGCCGCCTTCTCTACTTCCGTCAGTTTATCAGGTACGACTGAAACAAAATCCGGATCAGTATGTCCAACACCATTATAGGTATCAAACAATTCCCATAATTCATCGCGGGCAGGCAGATACCACCCGTCACCCAACGACTGGCAATATGCTACCGCATCATTTGCCGACGGAGAAGTGAACAAGGCAGAATTAGCATATCCGTTGACGGTGGAAAGTGCACTATGAGGCATCACAGAAGCCTCAAAAGGATTCCCCCCCTGACGTTTCACTGAAACCGCTTTTCCTACCATATTATCCGAAGGATCCACCCAGAAAATCATACCGATACCCTCATCCACACTTTGTCCTATCTTCAAAGAAAGATCCGGTTCTTTAGAATCCTGGGTAACCGTCACTTCTACTGTATATGAGCCGCAAGTCAGTTTCACGACAGCCGTTCTTGCATCTTCACCATCATTTTGTGTCAAGGCCGTGTAGACAACACTTTTTGAACTTACATCTACAGAAAGCCATTCTGCTTCGTACTGTGCAACAACCTGACCGACATTGGTATATAACAGCGACGTAACAGAAGAACCCGCCGCTTTCGCCAAATTTACTTTTGTATCTTTACAATTAAATTCAGGCATCACGCGTACCGATGCATCATCGACACAAGAAAGTAACCCCAGATTTAAAATCAATAAGAAGTATATTATTTTTTTCATATTCATTCATGTTTTACAGATAATCAATCGCTTAATACCAGTTCTCATTCTGTGGGAAATTCTCTTTCCCCATCAAGTCAATCTGTTCCTGTGGAATAGGCCAACATTCGTGCTTTCCAACCACAAAACTGGTACGGCATTCCGCATAATCTTTATCCAGATAAGGGTTTTCAGCCTTCGTCTCGCCATAATGCGCTTTCACTCTTTCGCCCAAGAGTCCCAAACGTTTCAACAAAGGCCAGCGAACGCCTTCAAAATTCAACTCACGGGCATATTCATCCAAAAGTATATCCTGCGTCAGAGGACCTGCAAATTTATCATTTCCCGCACGTTCCCATGTTTTATTGTAACAGCGCAAAGCATCCGTACTCATACCTCCGTCACGACGCATATATGCCTCTGCCGCCATTAAGTAAGTTTCTGCCAGTCGATAGACAATCAGATCCTTGAAACCCGTTGTCCGGTCCGGATTATCAGCCATCGTCCATTGGTCAAAGTATTTTTTCGACATAAAATGCAGTGTTTCACAATAGCTGGAACTCTGTGTAAGAGGAATCAATTCTCCATATTTAGGAGAAGTAGGGTCATTGTATTTGAAACGGTGAACAAACAACTCATTATATCGCGTATCTTTTGCCTGATCGTACAGACTCAACAGATAGGTATTCGGATAAATACGTCCCCAACCATATCCACCCTGATCGGCCGTATTGATACAACCTGAAATTTTATTGATTCGGGTAGTGGTTTGAATAGAGACACGATGTCCGGCAACCGGAGTTCCGGAACCACCTCCACCCAAGTTTTGTGAATATTGGAAACTCCATAACACTTCCGGAGATTTCAAATCTGCCCCATTAAATACATTCTCGGCTTTCTTTTCCATCGAGTAGATGCCTTCCTGCTTAAAGATATCCTCACATTCCTCAATGGCTGTATCCCAATCTGACTCCCACATGGCAACCTGTGCACGAACATGCTTGGCAGTAGCTTTTGTTACCCGTCCATACAATACATTTCCATTATTTTGAGGAAGCGACCAGTCCAGCCCTTTCATGGCATCGTCCAAGTCAGTTGTAATCAGCGTCATCAGTTCTTCATGAGAAGCAGGTTTGTATTCCCGTTTCAGATTGTCGACGGTGGTCGGGGTGATATTCAGATAAAGACGGTCAAAGCGTTTCCAGAGTTCAAAATAGCTCCGTCCTCTGAAGAATTTCGCTTCACTCCATGCATGGAGCACATCGCTGTCATCCAGTCCCAGGGCTTCTGCGGCTACAATAATTTCATTTGCTTTTCCAATAATACCATAGTGATGTTTCCAGAACTTATTGACATCCCCAGTACTTGGAGTAAAGCTCGTATTCAAACGTCCGATTGAAGTAGAAACACCTGCTCTAAGTATCGCAATATCCGTATTAAAGTCACACATAGTAACGATGTACAGATTGGATTCATTATTATCCGCTCCACCCGGCAATTCACGAGCCAGGGAGTACAGACCTGTAACAGCTGTATTCAACCCTTCGGGAGTAGTGAACAGGTAATTGTTCGTCACATCTGTCTTTGATTCCAGATTTAATAAATCCGAGCAGGAAGCGGTCAACATTCCGCAGATGACAAAGGCTGTATATATTAACTTTTTCATAAGGATTCTTTATTTTAGAATGAAACATTGACACCAAATACATATTGTCTGGACTCCGGATAAGACCCGGGAGTCAGTTCGGGACTATAAGACTTAAATTCCGTAAATGTCAGCAAGTTAGTAGCAGTTGCATACAGACGTAATTTATGAATCGGAGTATTCTTCAATAGTCTGGCCGGGAAAGTATATCCCAATTGTAAGGTGCGTAAACGGATATAAGATGCATCCTGAATAGCGATGGCACTCAAATAAGCAGGGTCTGCGCTATAAGAAGGACGCGGGAATTCGTTCGACGGATTGAACGGAGTCCAATAATCCACCTTCACTCCATTCAGTTTTCCACGCAAAGAACCTCCGGAATTATAGTCATACAAATAACTATTCTTTATCTTTCTGCCGGAAACTCCATACCAATCCATGAACAAGTCAAATCCTTTCCAGTTCCATGTGGAAGAAAGAGAGACGGTAAATTTCGGATCTTTCCGGATAGGCACTCTGTCATCTGCCGTGATCCTTCCATCTCCATTGTTATCACGCACCTTGACCATTCCCGGTTCAATAGCGCCACCGTAATCAATCGGGCTGTCGGCTACACCGTCACTGTTACTGTCGTAGGTATTTTTCAGCGTATATACCAGATTCCCTGTACCGTCACGAGTGATATCAAAATCATCATACTGAAAAATTCCGTCTACCAGATAATCATAATATACATTGATCGGTTCTCCGATAATCCATCCCTGTGCTACCTGACTGGCGGGTTTACCATTTTCATCGAGCGTATCGTCAATACGGACAATTTCATTCTTATACATACTGAAATTAGTTCCAAGCGACCAGGTAAACTCTTTCGTACGTATCACATCACCATTTAAAGAAAGATCGATACCACTGGATTTTGTCTTTCCCAGATTATCCAGCATAGTGGTATATCCAAGTGATGCATTCAAAGAGCGTTCCACCAATAAATCTTTCGTATGCGTATTGTAATATTCCACCGTACCATTCAGGCGACCATTGAAGAAACTAAAATCAACACCTAAATTAGCCGTTGCAGACTGTTCCCATTTCAGGTTCGGGTTAGAAAGCTCCTTACCCGGCAAATATCCCATCTGGAAAGTATCTCCAAACTCATATCCTTTATTATCTGCCAGCCCCAAAGTAGTGTAATTGCCGATACCGTTCTGATTACCAACAATACCATAACTGACACGTAGTTTCAGGTTATCAATCCACGACACATCTTTCAGGAAATTCTCCTGATTGACACGCCAGGCAAAAGCAGCTGACGGGAATGTACCCCATTTATTTTCTTTTCCGAAACGGCTGGAACCGTCGCGACGAACAGCCACATTCAACAGATAACGGTCTAAAAGCGAATACTGTGCACGAGCCATGAACGACACCAGATTATTTTCATTAAACTGACGACGGGGCTTGCCTGTAAACTCACCTTGAGAAATGAAATTCCAGTCTTTATCTACCGGAAGATTCTCTACTGAATAGCCGATAGACTTCGAGCCATTATGGTCGACAGACTGCACACCGGTCAACGTCAACTGATGTTTCTTATTGCGGATAGGCACTTTATAAGTCACAATATTCTCAACCAGCCAGTTCTGCGTGCGTGATTCGTCGAGCACAGCTGTTCCTCCGCCTCCCGGATATTGGGAATCTTTATAGGAACCGTCTTCAGATGTCTGATTATAAACGGAAGTATTCAGACGATAATTGAATCCCTTGAAAGGCTTCACATCCATAAAAAAGTTCAGGCGGTAATTATCACGGGATACTTCACATCCGTAATGTTGAGCACGGTACAAAGGATTATAATTTCCTTCCGAGTTGATATACTTTGTATACTTACCATCCGCATCATATATTTCCGCCAATGGGGAACTGGTAATAAAATCATTAAAGTTACCATCCTCACGATCTTGTTTAGTCATCGCATAAGAAGAATTGATGCCAAAACTAATCCACTTTGATATTTCAAAGTCCAGATTCAACCTTAAAGAAAGCTTCTGGTATCCCGATCCGGTAACTACCATTCCCTGTTGGTCAAAATAGTTGGCACCTGCCGATACTTTGATTTTCTCTGTTCCTCCACGCACACTGACATCATGGTTATGGTAAATTGCATTTCTGAACATTTCTTTTTCCCAGTCGATAAACTTTCCGCTGGCCCATACCCGCTGCATAACCTCGTCTTCCAATGCCTCGGCTATCGAAATCTCACGTGCATCAACAATTCCCTTATCATGTGCTTTCGCTTCACGGCGAAGCTGCATATATTCTTCGGGAGAATAGAAATCAAAATTTCTCCAGAGAGACTGGATACCCAGATAACCATTATAACTGACTTCCACCTTTCCGGCTTTACCGCGCTTGGTAGTTACCAATACCACACCGTCACTGGCACGTGCCCCATAAATAGCCTGCGACGCAGCATCCTTCAGAATTTCAACCGACTCAATATCGTCCGCACTCAACGTGCTAAACTCCGTTGCACTGGAAGGAGAACCATCTATGATATATAAAGGAGCATTGTCCGCACTGATAGAACGGGAACCGCGAATAGTGATCGAAGGAGTCGATCCCGGACGTCCGGAACTACTCGTTACATTCACACCTGCGGCACGTCCACGCAGCATATCAGCCACATTGCCGGCAGGAAAGGTTTTCATTTCATCCGCTTTGACCGAGGCTACCGAAGTTGCCACGTCACTTTTACGCTGAACGCCATAGCCGACAACGACTAATTCATCGAGCATTTTCGACTCTTCTACCATATCCACATTCAGTACCGTTTTCGTACCGACACGTATCTTCTGTTCCTTATATCCTATACAAGAGAAAACAAGGGTAGATTTTGCAGATACACTGATTGAATATTTTCCATTTACATCCGTCACTGTACCGTTAGTAGTCCCCTCCTCCATAATATTAGCTCCGGGGATTGGTCCAAGTGCGTCTGTCACAACTCCAGAAACTCTGACGTTTTGAGCACTAACCTCTAAAGAGATAAGAAAGGCTGTCAGGAACACAGCCCATTTAATTACGATGTTTTTCATACTATGTAATAATTTGAATGATTACAGCGCAAAAATCCAAATAATTAGTGATTTCGAATAATAGAATCGTCCGTATAAAAGTTCAAATAGTACAATTCTCACCAGGAGACAAATACATAAGACGCTATATCTTAAGCGTTTGTGTATTTCCTCCGGTAAGCAGCCGGAGTAATATCATAAGCATTCTTAAAACATCGGATAAAATAACTTGGATTAGAAAAACCGTAATCAAATGCTATATCAGCAATCAGGGCATTGGGATCATTGATTAATTTTTCTGTTGCCTTTTTCAGTCTCAAAGATAAAATAAAGTCATTCGGGGTCTGTCCGGTCAATGCTTTCAGTTTGGTGAAAAGCAAAGTTCTGCTCATGCACATCTCACGTGCAAAAGTGGCTACGTCAAAGTCTGCGTTATCAATATAAGATTCCACAATCGCCGTAGCATCCATCAGCATCTTTTTATCGATCGGATTAAACGGAAGGTCTTCCACTTTAGGTTCATCATTCCGGGCAAACCGCTGCTGGAGCAGTTTACGAGTCTGGATGATATTGTTGCAACGGGCCACCAATATCTTGATATTGAAAGGTTTGGAGATATAATCATCCGCTCCCGTCTGCAAGCCCTCTAAGGTATGTTCTTCCCGGTTGCGGGCAGTCAGCAATACCACAGGAATATGGCTGGTCTGCAAATTGCTTTTCAACTTCTCGCACATCTCCAGGCCGGACATAACGGGCATCATAATATCACTCACAATCATCTGTGGTTGTAGTGAAGAAGCCTGCTCCAATCCTTCCTGCCCGTCGGCAGCCGTATATACATCATATATTTGTTCAAAAATCTGTGCCAACACCTTACGCATCTCCGGGTTATCCTCCACAATCAGTATTTTCACCGTTTTATCCGGCTTCACCATTTCCGAGATTTCTTGAGGCTCTATTACATAATGTCCGGCAACGCGTTCATCTGCAGAGGAAGATGCTTCCACATTCACATTTGCATCTCGGTGAAGAGTAACGATAAAAGACGTTATTCCATTCGGCTCACTTTCCACTCCGATAGTTCCCTGATGCAATTCCACAATTCCTTTCGCCATTGCCAACCCGATACCCGATCCTTTGACTGTCTGTGTAGTTGTTGCCGAGTCATCCTGCCAAAACCGTTCAAATACATGTTTGATCTTGGACTTTTCGATACCGACACCTAGATTATTGACTGAAATCACAATGTCATTCTCTCCTTCCGCTACCAATTCTACAGAAATCCAGTCACCGGGCTTCGTATATTTAAAAGCATTGGACAATAGATTATAGAATACTTTCTCTATCTGCGTCTTGTCAATATACAAATCCGCTTCTTTCAAAGTGGAAGAAAAGCGGAGATCGATCTTATTCAGCTGCGCATAACTATAGAAAGAACAACAAATCTCCTCTATCACCGCAACAATATTCTCTTTGGAAATTTTCAATTTCAGATATCCCTGATCCTGCTTACGGATATCAATCACTTCATCCACCAGATTATTCATCCGGCGGGAGTTCTTATAAATCTCCAAAATTTTATTATACACCTCGGGGAGCATGTCTTTATGCATCAGGAGCATCTCAAGCTGACTGGATATAAGCGTTAACGGAGTACGGAACTCATGCGATACATTGGTAAAGAAACGTAGTTTGGACTGATTCACATTTTCGATATACTCTTTTTCCCGTTTCTCGGCCAATAGAGAATGTTGCAAGGTTTTCCGTATCCAGAACATACGGATAATATAACCTGCAATAAGGATACCTGCCAATATCATCAGCAAAATAAACCATGCTCGTTGATAAACGGGAGCCTCCACTATCAGCTCAAAACTGGCAGAAGGTGCTTCCTGGTCGTGAATGCGCAACTGGTCGCCACGAACATGAAAAGTATAACGCCCCGGATGAAGATTGGTATAAGTAACCATCGTATTATCTCCCGCCTTCATATATTCGTTATCAAATCCTTCAAGTTTATATTCCAGACCGATATTGGAAATATTATTCAGGGTATTGCTCGCTATCTCAAAAGTGACGGAAGAATACCTGGGCGGCAATACTAATTGATGTTCATACAATACCGTTTCCTTGATAAGTCCCAACGAATCAAGTGGTTGTATTTCCGTATTATCCACAAGCACTCGTTTTACGAACACATTATAATCCACAGACTGCTTGTTCAGTTTCTCCTGGGCTATGGAAACGATACCTGCCAGTCCACAGACATAAATATCGTGGTCGGACGTAATGTACAGCCCTCCGTCATTCACGTTATTCAAGGGAAAATCACTCTGCCTGTTATAGTTCTCGAATGTGGTAGTGGCTAGATTGAATTTAGAGAAACCGCCATTCGTTGCCACATAAATGGAACCGTCCAGCGGACTCTCTACCAATCCGGTGATAAATCCATTCTCCAATCCCTGCTTCGCTCCGTATCCTACAAAGGTGTCTTTCTTCTTATCGAATAGATAAATTCCCTATCCCGTCGATCCCAGCCATATACGTCCTTTTCTATCACATAGAATATGATTAATGTGGTGCTGTGCCGTGCTCTGCGCTATTTGGGAGAAAGGATAACTACGGGAAGTACCCGCTTTCAAATTGACCCGTATCAAATCAAAAGAAGTGGTCAGCCATAAATCCCCTTCTTTATCAAACGTCATATCCCAAACCTGCGACAAATGTCTGGAAGCTAAAGAAGGATGTTCGAAATGATGTAACCGGAGATGTTTTTTATCCAATACAAGCAGCCCACCCTTGGCTGCTATCAATAAGGAATCATGACCGGCAAACTCTATCATTTTTACCAGATTATAGGCCCTGTCGACTGTTTTTCCTTCCGGAGTATCGATATTTTCCGTAATAGATTCTATATGTCCGGTCGACAGGTTAATCCGATTGATGCCCTGATAAAGCGAAGCTACCCAAAGATAATCCGGTTCTTTCTCATAATACAAAGACTTCACAATCTTAAAAGACAGCTCTTGAGCATATAAATGTTTAAGCGGAAAAAAGCGTTTGGCATATTTATCATAGTAGTTCAATCCACTTCCTTCACTTGCAAACCAGATCCGCCCGGAACAGTCTTCGGCAATGGAACTGATGATATAGGAATTCAAATGCCCGCCAACAGCCGTAGACGAACGGTAAAAGTGATAAGCATCATTCGCTACATTATAATATTGTATTCCCTGATAGAAAGTGCCCAGCCATAAAGTTCCCGAAGTGTCGTAATGCATCGAAATGATGGAACGTATATCGGCTGCCTCCACATTCAAGTCATATTCATAATCCGTAAACTCTCCGGTAGAGAGATTTAAAGTCTGCAAACCGGCGTAAGTTCCGATATACAGAAGACTATCATTGGCTTGTGTCACATGACGCACATTATCATGGTTGATTGTATTATCAGCCACTTTATTATATCTGTAATGAGTAAGCTCCCCATTTGCCTCCAACCGGGTAAGTCCCCGATTTCTGGTAGCTATCCAGATGCTCCCGTCTCTGTCTTCCGTAATCGAATTAACAGCCCCCACATCAATATGACGGGTGATATGAGCAGCCTGATCGATACAGTAAATACCCTTGGAAGAAGTACCCACCACCACGGTTTGATTCTGACGAACCATTAGACTGTTCATCAATATATCCTCTCCGTCCGAAGGGAATGAAAAGAATAACTCGGGCACTTGGTTGAGATCACGATAACGGTAGATTTCTTTTCCGGTAGCTATCCACAATGCGTCGTGCGCATAGCAGATTCCTGCAACTTCTCCTTCACGCAACACCTTAAAGCGGTTCAAACGCATGTCATAAAGAGTCACACTCTGCAAACTACGGATAAAAAGCAATCCTTCCTTGTTTCCGCAAACCTGCCGGATATTATTTATATTGATTGAATAGGGATTGGCGTTATCCGGTTTGAAGACTTCAAATTTACGACCGTCAAAGCGGTTCAGTCCGTCTTGAGTACCAATCCATAAAAATCCGAATTCATCCTGATAGAAACAATTGACCGTTTGATGCGAAAGTCCTTGCCTCACGTCTTTAAAACGCATATTGATATCCTTTGTCACATTTGCCATGCAACAAAGTCCCGATATAAACAGGCAATAAATAACAAGAAAGTTAGCTTTGGTCATCTGTGTTTTTCGATAATTCGGATACAATATTCGGGAAAATCCAAGATATATGCAAGTGTTTATGCAAAAACCTGATTGACTATTGCCTGTTAATTATTCCTCAGACTGCGTATAACTAATCTCCCGATCGAATAAAATTAGTCGTCTGACAGTTGATTCTTTTTCGTCTGACAGTTGTCAGACGAAAGTTCAACAGTAGTCAGACGCAAGTTTAACAACTGTCAGACGATTAATTTTATGCATAAACAAGATTAGTATCCTCTTCACTAAGAAATAGTTTTTAGCATACGAAAGATTAAATTATACTACCAACCGCCTAAACGCTTGTTTATCATTGGTGAACTGCGTACTTTTGCACGCCATTAAAAAAAGCAAAACAATGACTAACAAAACCAAAGGTTTTATCTATGGAGCGATTGCCGCTGCGAGCTACGGTATGAATCCTCTTTTTGCACTTCCGCTCTATGCAGCCGGAATGAGTGTCGATACCGTTTTATTCTACCGGTACTTCTTTGCGACAATCGTATTGGGTATTCTGATGAAAATGCAGCATCAGTCTTTTGCACTTCATAAGGCAGACGTTTTGCCCTTAGTCATTATGGGATTGTTATTCTCTTTTTCATCACTGCTTTTGTTTATGAGCTATAATTATATGGATGCCGGAATTGCTTCAACGATCCTGTTTGTTTATCCGGTGATGGTAGCTGTCATTATGGGAATATTCTTCAAGGAAAAGATTTCCGCCATTACCGTTTTCTCCATCCTGCTGGCACTTTCAGGCATTGCCTTGCTTTATCAGGGAGACGGCAACAAACCGCTATCGACTTTGGGAATTATCTTTGTTCTGTTGTCTTCTCTCTCTTATGCTATATATATAGTAGGTGTAAACCGTTCGACATTGAAAAACCTGCCGACCACGAAACTTACCTTCTATGCCATTTTGTTCGGACTATCGGTTTATATCGTCCGTTTAAATTTCTGTACGGAACTGCAAGTAATACCGTCTGCCTGGCTCTGGGCCGATGTATTATCACTCGCCATCCTGCCAACTGCCGTATCACTGGTCTGTACCGCACTGGCCATCCATTATATAGGCTCTACACCAACGGCAATATTGGGTGCTTTGGAACCGGTGACAGCTTTATTCTTCGGTGTTCTCCTGTTTCACGAAAAACTGACTCCCCGCTTAATGATGGGTATTTTAATGATTATCACCGCCGTTACCCTGATTATCATTGGCAAGTCACTCATAAAAAAGATGGGTATGCTGTTGCAGATGAACAAAAAATAATATACTTTTGCTACTTAATCAATCAAAATGCAATTTTAAATCTCAAAAAATATGGTAGACGTAAAGACTTGCCTTGAAAATGCACAAGAAAAGATGGATATGGCCATCATGTATCTGGAAGAAGCACTGGCACATATCCGCGCCGGAAAAGCGAGTGCACGCTTATTAGATGGTATCCGCGTAGATTCTTACGGAAGTATGGTACCTATCAGCAATGTAGCAGCAATTACTACTCCGGACGCCCGCAGTATCGTAATCAAGCCTTGGGATAAAAGCATGTTCCGTGTCATCGAAAAAGCAATCATCGACTCTGACCTCGGTATCATGCCCGAAAACAATGGAGAAATGATCCGTATCGGCATCCCTCCCCTGACGGAAGAACGTCGTAAACAACTGGCAAAACAGTGTAAAGGAGAAGGCGAAACGGCTAAAGTAAGCGTACGCAACGCGCGTCGTGACGGCATCGACGCACTGAAAAAGGCCGTAAAAGACGGATTGGCAGAAGACGAGCAGAAGAATGCGGAAGCCAAACTGCAAAAAATCCATGATAAGTATATCAAACAAATCGATGATATGCTGGCTGAAAAGGATAAAGAAATTATGACCGTCTAAAAAATAATGAAGAATTAAGAATGAAGAATGAGGAATTATAATGCTGTATTATTCAGTTGAAACACAGCCTGAATTCTTCATTCTTCATTTTTAATTTATAATTTATATGAAAGGATTAGTAATCAAAAACACGGGTAGTTGGTATCAGGTGAAAACCGATGACGGACAATCTATTGAATGTAAAATCAAAGGGAATTTCCGGTTGAAGGGGATTCGCAGTACTAATCCTGTTGCAGTGGGTGATCGTGTCCGGATTATACTTAATCAGGAAGGCACTGCTTTTATCAGTGAAATAGAAGATAGAAAGAACTACATCATCCGCCGCTCGTCCAATCTTTCCAAACAATCTCATATCCTTGCTGCCAATCTCGACCAGTGTATGCTGGTGGTAACCATCAATTATCCGGAAACTTCCACTATTTTTATTGATCGCTTTCTTGCATCCGCAGAGGCCTATCGCGTCCCTGTAAAACTGGTATTTAATAAGGTAGATGCTTACGACGAAGATGAACTCCGCTATCTGGACGCACTTATCAACTTATACACACAAATCGGCTACCCTTGCTTCAAAGTTTCCGCAAAGAACGGCACTGGAGTGGCTGAAATCAAAAAAGCACTGGAAGGCAAGATTACTTTATTTTCCGGACATTCGGGAGTCGGCAAATCGACTCTTATCAATTCCATACTGCCGGGCATAGCAGCCAAGACCGGCGAAATTTCTTCTTACCACAACAAAGGAATGCATACTACTACTTTCTCCGAAATGTTCCCTGTGGAAGGAGATGGCTATATCATCGATACTCCGGGTATCAAGGGCTTCGGCACATTCGATATGGAAGAAGAAGAGATCGGACATTATTTTCCCGAAATATTCAAAACCTCCGCCGACTGCAAATATGGCAACTGTACACATCGTCATGAACCGGGATGTGCCGTACGCAAAGCAGTGGAAGAGCACCTCATCAGCGAATCCCGTTATACCTCTTATCTCAATATGTTGGAAGATAAAGAGGAAGGAAAATATCGGGCTGCTTATTAGAAAAAATGCGAGCAGCGTGCTTATAAAACCAATGCTGTTCACACTTATAGTTATAATAGTACACACAAAAAAACAATATGAAAAAAATCTTAGTTTTATTATGTTTCATTTTATACATAATTTCCGCACATGCACAATATTGCAGTATTAAAAAAGGAAGAACTGCTTACTATGTAACAACCGAAGTAAAGGAAGGAAAAACACTGAAAGATACTATGTGCATCGCAGACGTGGTTGATAAAGGTGATCGCTTAATCATAAGAGAAGATGCTTTCGGAGAGCACTATGATTCTCTAAGTATAAAAAGTGGTATCAACAGGTTATTCTATATTTATCATAAGAGTCAAGATATGACCGAAGTTATCCTTTTGGATGGTAAATCAGAATATGAATATCAGAAATATTCTAAGAACATATATGCAGAAGGACGAATTAGCATACCTTTAAAGGATCATGTTCAGAATGGAGATGATATACCACAGTGTAATTTCTTGCAAAAATCAGGACCAATGACTATGAAAGCTTCTCTAAAAGGAAAATATAAAGGACGTGAAACCATACATACTCCTGCGGGAGATTTTGATTGCATTAAAATCTACACGGAACAAAAAGGAAAAGTCATGTTCATTTCAGAAACCGAATATTCAATAGATTGGTATGCCAAAAATATTGGGCTGGTAAAATCAGAAACTATCACTAAAAAAGGGAAAGTCATATCAACCACCCTTCTATATGCCATAAAAGAATAGTTCCCTTAAGTGTATGAGCTTATTAAATTGAAAAAGATGCATTAACTTTTTTTCTATCATTTACAGATTAAACCTTTCCAGTCAGGGAAAGTCTAATCTTCAAAGATTATATTATAATTGCCATATACAATACTAAACCATGAATAAGAAGACTAAATGGGGCATCATTATTCTTGTTGGTGCCGGGATTATCGGTGGAGGAATCTACTCACAATTACCGAAAAAAAACGACGAACTAGCAGCCGCCGACAAAGTGATGGGCGGTAATAAAAAAAGAGGGAAACAAGTTTTAAATGTAAATGCCAAGGTCATAAAACCGCAATCTCTGACAGATGAATTCACCACTACCGGTGTACTTCTGCCCGATGAAGAAGTGGATTTGTCTTTCGAAACGTCGGGAAAGATTGTAGAAATCAACTTTGAAGAAGGAACAGCCGTAAAGAAAGGCCAATTACTAGCCAAAGTGAATGACAGACAGTTGCAGGCACAATTGCAAAGGTTGATTTCGCAATTGAAACTGGCAGAAGACCGTGTATTCCGCCAGGATGCTTTATTGAAACGGGATGCTGTCAGTAAAGAAGCCTACGAACAGGTGAAAACGGATTTAGCAACTCTGAATGCCGATATAGAAATAATCAAAGCTAATATTGAACTGACAGAGCTACGTGCTCCGTTTGACGGAGTGATCGGACTTCGCCAAGTCAGTATCGGAACGTATGCGTCTCCGACCACAGTCGTTGCCAAGCTGACAAAAATCGCTCCACTGAAGGTTGAATTTTCCGTTCCGGAACGCTATGCCAAGCAAATCAAAAAGGGAACCAATCTCAATTTCAGCGTTGAAGGAACATTGGATGCTTTCGGCGCACAGGTATACGCTGTAGAATCTGCCATCGATCCGAATCTGCATCAATTTACCGCCCGTGCATTATACCCGAATGTCAATCGCACCCTGCTTCCCGGCCGTTATGCCAGTGTACTGTTGAAAAAGGATGAAATACCTAATGCAATAGCCATCCCAACGGAAGCAATTGTGCCGGAAATGGGTAAAGATAAAGTCTATCTGTATAAATCAGGAAAGGCCGAACCGGTGGATATCATTACCGGTATCCGCACCGCATCTGAAGTGCAAGTGATTAGAGGATTGCACGTAGGAGACACAATCATCACTTCAGGAACATTGCAACTCCGTACCGGACTCGCCGTAACACTTGACAATATTGAAGAATGAGAATTTATGATTTATGAATTCTGATTTATGATTTATAAGCCAAATAATTTATGATTTATAAGTCAGCAGAATACAGCAAACATTCAGAAACCAGAAATCAGAATTCAACAATCAGAAATCTTCAATCCATAACTCAGAAATCATAATTCAGAAATCAGAAATCATAAATCATAAATCAATGAACATCTCCGAATTAAGTATACGTCGCCCGGTATTAGCCACAGTATTAACGATTATTATCCTCCTTTTCGGATTCATCGGATACAACTATTTGGGTGTCCGCGAATATCCGTCGGTAGATAATCCGATTATTTCTGTCAGCTGCTCTTATCCGGGAGCTAATGCCGACGTTATCGAAAACCAGATAACTGAACCGTTGGAACAGAATATCAACGGTATTCCCGGTATCCGTTCTTTGTCCAGTGTGAGCCAGCAGGGGCAAAGCCGTATCACAGTAGAATTTGAATTGTCCGTCGATCTGGAAACAGCGGCCAACGACGTACGTGATAAGGTTTCACGTGCCCAACGTTATCTGCCTCGCGACTGTGACCCACCAACAGTTTCAAAAGCAGATGCTGATGCCATGCCTATCTTGATGGTTGCCCTTCAAAGTGACAAACGTTCTTTGTTGGAGTTAAGTGAAATAGCGGATCTGACTGTGAAAGAACAATTACAGACTATTTCCGATGTAAGTAGTGTATCTATCTGGGGAGAAAAGCGTTACTCCATGCGCCTTTGGCTCGACCCGGTAAAGATGGCAGGTTACGGTATCACTCCCGTCGATGTTAAAAACGCTGTAGATAACGAAAATGTGGAACTTCCTTCAGGTAGTATCGAAGGAAATACCACCGAGTTGACGATCCGTACACTAGGATTGATGCATACCGCAGATGAATTCAATGACTTGATTGTCAAAGAAGAGAATAACCGTATTGTACGATTCAGTGATATCGGACGTGCTGAACTGGGGCCGGCTGATATTAAGAGTTATATGAAAATGAACGGCGTTCCTATGGTGGGTGTCGTAGTCATTCCACAGCCGGGAGCCAACCACATTGAGATTGCGGATGCTGTATACCAACGTATGGAGCAAATGAAAAAAGACTTGCCGGAAGATGTACACTATAATTATGGTTTTGATAATACCAAGTTTATCCGTGCGTCTATCAATGAGGTTAAGTCCACTGTATATGAAGCTTTTGTACTTGTAATCATCATTATCTTCCTCTTCCTGCGTGACTGGCGCGTCACGTTGGTGCCTTGTATCGTAATCCCCGTTTCCCTTATCGGCGCTTTCTTCGTTATGTATCTGGCAGGATTCTCCATCAATGTGCTTTCCATGCTCGCCATCGTACTATCGGTGGGACTGGTGGTAGATGACGCCATCGTTATGACAGAGAATATCTACATCCGTATTGAGAAAGGAATGGCCCCGAAAGAAGCGGGAATAGAAGGAGCCAAAGAAATTTTCTTTGCCGTTATTTCCACCACTATTACGCTGGTAGCGGTATTCTTCCCTATCGTCTTTATGGATGGAATGACGGGACGATTATTCCGTGAGTTCAGTATCGTTATTTCGGGTTCGGTGATTATATCCTCATTTGCCGCATTGACTTTCACTCCGATGTTGGCAACGAAGTTACTCATTAAACGAGAAAAACAAAGTTGGTTCTATGCAAAAACTGAACCGTTCTTTGAAGGAATGAACCGGCTATACAGCCGTTCGCTTGCCGCTTTTCTTTGCAAACGCTGGATCGCTCTTCCGTTTACTTTCATCACCATTTGCCTGATTGGCATTCTGTGGAATGCAGTTCCTGCGGAAATGGCCCCACTTGAAGACCGTTCGCAAATCAGTATCAATACACGAGGAGCGGAAGGCGTCACCTATGAATATATCAGGGATTACACAGAAGACATCAATCAACTGGTAGACTCCATTCTGCCTGATGCAGAGGCTGTAACTGCCCGTGTATCCAGCGGTAGCGGAAACGTGCGCATCACGCTGAAGGATATGAATGAACGTAATTATACCCAGATGGATGTGGCAGAGAAAATATCAAAAGCGGTACAGAAGAAAACAATGGCGCGTTCATTCGTACAGCAGCAGTCTTCTTTCGGCGGACGTCGCGGGAGTATGCCTGTACAATATGTACTTCAGGCTACCAATTTGGAAAAGCTGGAAGAAGTGTTGCCCAAGTTTATGGCTAAAGTATATGAGAATCCTGTTTTCCAGATGGCGGACGTTGATTTGAAGTTCAGTAAACCGGAAGCTCGTATTCAGATCAACCGTGACAAGGCCAGTATTATGGGGGTAAGTACCAAAAACATTGCTCAAACGCTGCAATATGGATTAAGTGGACAGCGTATGGGATATTTCTATATGAACGGTAAACAATACGAAATTCTTGGTGAAATCAACCGCCAGCAACGAAATAAACCGGCCGACCTGAAAGCTATTTACGTCCGTAGCAGTAGCGGGGATATGATTCAGCTGGACAACTTGATTGAATTGGAAAGTGGTATTGCACCTCCAAAGTTGTATCGTTATAATCGTTTTGTGTCAGCTACCATCTCTGCGGGATTGGCAGACGGCAAAACAATCGGGCAAGGCTTGGATGAAATGGATAAGATTGCCAAAGAAACATTGGATGACACTTTCCGTACTGCCCTGTCGGGAGACTCGAAGGAATATCGTGAAAGTTCTTCCAGTCTGATGTTCGCCTTTATCCTGGCTATCCTTTTGATTTACCTGATTCTGGCAGCCCAGTTTGAAAGTTTCAAAGATCCGTTGATTATCATGTTGACAGTGCCGCTGGCTATTGCCGGAGCTTTGGTCTTCATGTATTTCGGAGATATTACGATGAATATTTTCAGTCAGATCGGTATTATCATGCTGATCGGTCTGGTGGCGAAGAACGGTATTCTTATTGTAGAATTTGCCAATCAGAAACAGGAAGCCGGAGAGGATAAAATGAGTGCCATCAAAGATGCTGCCCTTCAACGCCTCCGTCCGATTCTGATGACAAGTGCCTCTACGGTTTTGGGACTTATCCCGCTGGCATTTGCCACCGGAGAAGGTTGTAACCAGCGTATTGCCATGGGTACGGCGGTAGTGGGTGGTATGGTCGTATCCACTCTGCTTACGATGTACATTGTACCGGCTATTTACAGTTACATTTCGACTAACCGAATCAAAAAACTACAAGAATGAAACAGAAAGGAATTTGCATGAAACGCATCATTTATATCACCATTGCATGTGCCTTCTTATCAGTCTCTTTTGCAAAGGCACAAGTTCTCACTCTCAAGGAGTGTCTGGAAGAAGGATTGCAAAACAATTACTCTTTACGTATCATCCATAACGAAGAGCAGATCAGCAAAAACAACGCAACGTTGGGAAATGCAGGTTACCTGCCTACACTGGACTTCTCTGCCGGATATACTGGAAACCTGGACAATATTGAGACCAAGGCGCGTGCTACCGGGGAAATAACAAAAAATAACGGAGTCTACGATCAGACGGTTAATGTCGGTCTTAACCTCAACTGGACTATTTTCGACGGATTCAATATCAGTACCACCTACAAACAGTTGAAAGAGCTGGAACGTCAGGGGGAAACCAACACGCGTATTGCCATTGAAGATTTTATTGCTGCCCTGACTTCCGAGTACTATAATTTTATCCAGCAGAAGATTCGTCTGAAAAACTTTCATTATGCAATGTCACTTTCCAAAGAGCGCTTGCGCATAGCCGAGGCTAGTCATCTGGTCGGTAAGTTTTCAGGGCTGGATTATCAGCAGGCAAAGGTGGATTTCAACGCAGACAGTGCCCAATACATCAAACAACAGGAATTGCTACATTCTTCACGTATCCAGTTGAATGAACTGATGGCTAACAACAATGTCAATCAAAACATTATTATCAAAGACTCCACCATCGACGTACACAGCGACTTGCAATTTGATGATTTGTGGAATTCTACGTTAGCAACCAATGCTTCTTTGCTCAAGGCCGATCAAAACACGGTACTTGCCCAATTGGACTACAAGAAAATAAACTCACGCAACTATCCATATCTCAAATTAAATACCGGATATGGATATACGTTCAACAAGTATGACATCAATGCAAACAGCAGAAGAGGTGAACTGGGCTTCAATGCCGGAATAACTGTCGGTTTTAATATATTCGACGGTAATCGCCGCCGCGAAAAGAGAAATGCAAGTCTGGCTTTCAAGAATCGTCGCCTGGAACGACAGGACTTGGAATTAGCACTTCGCTCTGATCTCAGTAACCTATGGCAAGCCTATCGCAACAATCTCCAACTGCTGAACCTGGAACGTCAAAACCTGATAACCGCCAAAGACAATCACGATATAGCCATGGACCGTTATATACAGGGGGACCTCTCCGGTTTTGAAGTGCGTGAAGCACAAAAAAGTTTGTTAGATGCAGAGGAACGCATCCTCTCTGCTGAATATAATACGAAACTTTGCGAAATATCCCTGTTGCAAATCAGCGGAAAGATTACGAAATATCTGGAATAAGGAAGTAGTTTCCATTTATTTTTTGATTGGGTTAATCTTCTTATCGGGAGGGTTAACCCAATTTTTACTGTATAAAAAACAGTTATTACATATCGATGTTTTTCTTTCTTCCTACATTTGCATACTATAAAAACATTAAATAATAAAAGCCATGAGAAAACTAAGTCTTTTCTTACTGCTACTTTTTATCCTGACAAACGCCTCAGCCCAAAAAGCAACAGATTACAGAAAACAACAGAACTACAAAGAATGGGTACACATCGCCCCAAAATTTGACGATGATTTCTTCAAGACGGAAGAAGCCCAACGCATCGGTGACAACGTGTTACTCTATCAACAAACGACCGGAGGCTGGCCCAAGAATATCTATATGCCGGCAGAACTGACGGAACAAGAATATAATGCAGCACTAAAAGCTAAAGAAGATACCAACCAAAGCACCATTGACAACAATGCCACCACGACAGAAATAGAATATTTGTCACGACTTTATCTAGCTACGCAAAAAGAGAAATATAAAGAAGGAGTGCTGAACGGTATTCAATATCTGCTCAAATCGCAGTATGAAAACGGTGGATGGCCTCAATTTTATCCGCGTCCCAAAGGTTATTACGTACAAATCACCTACAATGACAATGCAATGGTGAGAGTCATGAACCAACTTCGGAGCATATACGAAAAGAAAGCTCCCTACACTTTCCTTCCTGACAATATCTGTGAACAAGCACGTATTGCATTTAATAAAGGGATAGAGTGTATACTCAAAACGCAGGTGCGCCAAAATGGAGAGTTAACAGTGTGGTGCGCCCAACACGACCGTGTCACTTTGGAACCCTGCAAAGCACGTGCCTATGAACTCCCGTCACTAAGCGGACAAGAGTCTGACAACATTGTATTACTGTTGATGTCACTTCCCCATCCATCTGCAGACGTTGTAAAATCCATAGAAGGTGCTATCAAATGGTTCCAAAAGTCTGAAATAAAAGGAATACAGAAGGAATATTTCACTAACAGTGATGGCAAAAAAGACTATCGCATGGTTCCCTGTGAAGACTGTCCTACTCTTTGGGCACGTTTTTATGATCTGGAAACAAACCGGCCTTTTTTCTGCGACCGTGATGCCATTAAAAAATATGATATATCGGAAATCGGACACGAACGCCGAAATGGTTATAGTTGGTATAACAAAGATGGAAGCAAGGTGTTGAAGAGATATGAAAAATGGAAAAAAGAACAGAATAAGTAATCATAACTGATGAAAGGCTGATATTTACACTGAAAAAGTAAATATCCGGAAAGTCTTTAAGTCCTTAAAATAAGAAGAGGGGCTGTCTAACAATAAAATAGTCAAACAGCCCCTTTATTAATTCAAGGCATTTACAGCCTCTTCTTACAGTTTTATCCCAACAGGCATCAACCGGTTATTTTTTGCAATTCCACGGTTTCAACTGTTTGAAGAAGTCGTTACCCTTATCATCTACCAAGATAAATGCAGGGAAGTTTTCTACTTCAATCTTCCAGATAGCTTCCATACCCAATTCCGGATATTCCACACATTCGATGCTCTTGATATTGTTCTGTGCAAGGATAGCTGCCGGACCTCCGATAGAACCAAGATAGAAACCACCATATTTCTGACAAGCATCTGTCACCTGCTGGCTACGGTTACCTTTTGCCAACATCACCATGCTGCCGCCATGACTTTGGAACAGTTCTACATAAGAATCCATACGTCCTGCCGTAGTAGGACCCATAGAGCCACACGCCATGCCTTCCGGAGTTTTTGCCGGACCTGCATAATAAATAGGATGATCCTTAATATATTGTGGCAAGTCTTCACCGCGGTCCAAACGTTCTTTTAGTTTAGCATGAGCGATGTCACGACCTACGATAATCGTTCCGTTCAATGACAAACGGGTAGCAACCGGATATTTAGTCAGTTCTTTCAGGATTTCAGGCATCGGACGGTTCAGGTCGATCTTCACAACATCACCTTCACCTGCCTGACGCAGTTCAGCCGGAATCAGTTCACCCGGATTTGAATCCAGTTTCTCAATCCAGATACCTTCCTTATTGATTTTACATTTGATGTTTCGGTCGGCAGAGCAAGATACGCCCAAACCTACCGGGCAAGAAGCACCATGACGAGGCAGACGGATGATACGTACATCGTGAGCAAGATATTTACCTCCGAATTGTGCACCTAACCCAATCTTGTGAGCTTCTGCCAATACTTCTTTTTCCAGTTCGACATCGCGGAATGCACGACCATATTCGTTTCCGGTAGTCGGCAGGTTATCATAGAAATGAGTAGAAGCTAATTTCACTGTCAACAGGTTCTTTTCAGCAGAAGTACCACCGATTACGAAAGCGATATGATAAGGAGGACAAGCGGCTGTTCCCAATGTTTTCATCTTTTCAACCAGGAACGGAACCAATGTACCGGGATTCAGGATCGCTTTTGTTTCCTGATACAAATATGTCTTGTTGGCAGAGCCACCACCTTTTGTTACACAAAGGAATTCATATTCCATACCTTCGGTAGCTTCGATGTCAATCTGTGCAGGGAGGTTACATTTGGTATTTACCTCATCATACATATTCAGAGGCGCATTCTGTGAATAACGCAGGTTTTCTTCAGTGTATGTTTTATATACGCCCAGTGAAAGCGCTTCTTCATCAGAATATCCAGTCCATACCTGCTGTCCCTTTTCACCATGGATAATAGCAGTACCGGTGTCCTGGCAGAATGGAAGTACGCCTTTTGAAGCAACTTCTGCATTGCGCAAGAAAGTCAGCGCCACATACTTATCGTTTTCGCTTGCTTCCGGATCACTCAGAATCTTAGCAACTTGTTCGTTGTGCGAACGACGAAGCATGAATGATACATCACGAAAAGCTGCATTAGCCATCGCAGTCAAACCTTCTTTCTCAATTTTCAGGATAGGATTTCCTTCAAACTCGCTTACTGATACATAGTCTTTTGTAAGCAGATAATACTCAGTTGTATCTTTTCCCTTTTCAAACATGGGCTGATACTTAAACGGAGGTGTTGCCATAAGTTTCTTATTTTATTACGTAATGTTAGTTAGTGTGGCAAAGGTAGTAATTAAGAATGAAGAATGGCGAATGATGAATGAAGAATTAAGAATGAATAACGGAGAAAAGCAGGAACAGCAAAAGACAATCATAAACTATAAACAACGAGCGGTAAACAAGCTATGCCATTCATTGACATCTGCCGTTCACCGCTCACTATTTTATTTACAGTTTGCTATTTATCATATCCTGTTTATCATCCACAGTTCGCCATCTGCCACTCCTATTATGATCCGATTGCTTCAATCCGTTTGATTAACTCGTTTCCAAGAGCTGTTTTATCTTCAATATGTTTCAATACTGCTGTCACAAAGGTATTGCTTTCGAAATCACCGCGTACCTGCTCAAAATCCAGCTTCATTTCATCGTGAGAACCATCAGCACCGAATCCAGTCATGGAAGACAATGAGAATTCTTTCTTAGCGTCCTCATACACCATCTTATCCAATCCGACAACAGCTTGCTGCCATGCTTTCACAATACCGATGATATCTTGTGCCGTAATCGTTTCCGGATCTAAGCCATAGAATTCCTGAATCTTATGATAAGCCCATGTCCATTCATAGGTATAATAATTCTCGTGCATTTCCGCGAAACTTGCATTGATGGATTTCAAACGATTGACTGTTCCATTCTCAATACCATCCAACAATCGGTCGATTTCACTCTTGGGAGCAATCAGTCCGGAAACATCCACCCATTCGCCAAGTCCGATTTCCGTGTCAGGTTTCAGTCGCTGACGGATTTCTTCATTGGTCTGGAAATTAATACCCTCCAATCGTTTTATGATGGAGTTTCCCAAGAACTTGTGAATGGCGATTTCATAAAAACGGATTCCGTTATTCAGAGAAGAGTTCTTGATTTTAGCACTCTGGTAGGAGTAGATCTCTGAAGTTTCACCGGATACACGTTTCAATTCTTTCAAAATGGAACGTCCTTTAAACATCTTCTGAATGGTATAAGGACTCAGCAGGTTATAATTGATATAATCCAGCCGGTTCGGATCTTTTCGCTTATCACGCTTTGGCCATTTCTGTGCGTCACGGATAGTACCCACACTTCTCAAGTTAACTCCCGGAACTAGATAAGTGGTATTCCGCTGCTCTATCAGGTAAGAGAAAGGAAGATTGGAAGTATCGGCATGATTAACATGACGTCCCATTACCAAAGAGAAG
This sequence comes from Bacteroides sp. 3_1_23, assembly GCF_000162555.1. Classification (NCBI taxonomy): domain Bacteria; kingdom Pseudomonadati; phylum Bacteroidota; class Bacteroidia; order Bacteroidales; family Bacteroidaceae; genus Bacteroides; species Bacteroides sp. 3_1_23. The sequence continues at coordinate 152,306 of NZ_GG774954.1, read as the reverse complement.
GCCCCGACACGTGCCGGCCATAAGATATATGAATCGGAAGTAGTCTTCGCTCCTCTTTCCATCGTTCCCTGATGGATAGGACCTAACTTATACATGTGATTACTCTGGTTGGACCCCGAACCCGCATTCATAAACGAGAACATACCGGCAATCAATAAAGTAGATTTATGGTGTGTCACAGTGAAAGGACCTGCAAAAATAGCACATGCCTCACCGTTCTCTCCCTGACAATTACTGAAGAATAAAGAATCGGAAGCGGAATAATTGTGTCCCAGTTTACAGGATTGTCCGACGAAACAACGAGTCAGCATCGTACCGTCATCCACTTTAGAGCCGGAAGAAATAATAAAGTCATCACAGATTACACCATGTCCGATATGTACAGGTGCCGTCACATTACTATTGACGCTGCCATTGGATAAGCGGCAGGTCCCACAGATATGGCAGTAATCACCAATCCGGACATTCTTGATCGAGCCCGTATTGAGAATCATCACATGATTGCCAATACTGCCGACAGCAGAAGCATGTTTATTGGAATAATAATCCGCAATAGATTTCATACGGTTTATCAGCTCGGGACGATGGCGGTACAGTGCAAGAATATATGCCTGGTGCGCAGACAATTTATCGTTCATCAACACCTCACGGCCTCCTGTTTCATTCAAGACAGCCACTTCTACCCCATTACCAAAAGTGCTTAACCTATCCACTAAAATAATATCTACATTCTCAATGAAGGTGTCACTGCCAATCTCATAATTAGCAATATAGTTCTGTATATTCTCAATACAGCAGTTATCGCCCACCGACACATTGTGCAACGTCACATGACGTAATCCCGAATGTTTCTTGATTCCCCCCGGCAATGTAAATTCAGCTTCGAATACCCCCAGTTTTACTTCACCCGAGAAACGGGTATGATGGACGTACTCACAATTAAAACCCTCTGCCACTGATACATTTCCCCAATCATCGGCCAGACATGACTGGCTCTTCAACTGAAGTATCTCATCTTCAGTCAATCTACGATAGTCTTTCATCTTAATAATGTGTTAATGTGCCCATATGCCAATGTGCCAATTCTGATGCAGTACGCGCAACCAATTGGCACATCAGCATATTAGCATATTGATTATTCTTCCTCTTCTTCTTCGTAGGTCTGATAAAGAAAATCGTTATAGGGATATTTCTGAACGTGTAATTCTTTCACTCGCTGATAAACTACATTTTTCAGTTCGTCTATATTGATTCGTTCGCGGGCGGAAATAAAGAGACAGTTATCCTCCATTTTTGCCATCCACGTCTTCATCAGTTCTTCGAGTGTTAAGTTTTCCTTTGTTCGGGGGGTAAGGTCGTCCGGCGCTTTCTCCACGTAGGTGTAAGCGTCTATTTTATTAAATACAAGTATCATAGGTTTGCCACTGCCTCCAATCTCTGCCAGGGTCTTGTTCACCACCTCAATCTGTTCCTCAAATCCGGGGTGGGAAATATCGACTACGTGCACAAGCAAATCTGCTTCACGTACCTCATCCAGGGTAGATTTAAAAGATTCTACCAAGTCGGTAGGTAACTTGCGAATAAACCCTACTGTATCTGACAACAGGAACGGTAGATTATCGATAATCACTTTGCGCACAGTAGTGTCTAAAGTAGCGAACAGTTTGTTTTCCGCAAACACTTCACTCTTGGAGAGAAGATTCATCATGGTTGATTTTCCCACATTGGTATAACCAACCAGTGCAACACGTATCATGCGTCCGCGATTCTTGCGTTGGGTAGCTTTCTGCTTGTCAATCTCCGCCAGACGTTCTTTCAGCAATGACATACGGTTCAGGATGATACGGCGGTCCATCTCAAGCTGTGTTTCACCCGGACCACGAAGTCCCACGGAACCTTTGCCACCACCGGCACCGGAACCACCTCCCTGGCGTTCCAAGTGAGTCCAAAGCCGCTGCAAACGCGGCAACATATATTTATACTGTGCCAGTTCTACCTGTGTCTTCGCATTGGCTGTCTGCGCACGCATGGCAAATATATCAAGAATCAGTGAAGTACGGTCCAGTATCTTCACTTTCAGTTCAGCTTCAATATTACGAATCTGTTTCGCAGAAAGCTCATCATCAAAGATGACCATTCCTACTTCACGTTCTGCTTCCTCTTCGTCATGGATATATTGTCTGATTTCTTCCAACTTTCCTTTTCCAACATAAGTTACAGAGTTAGCCGTCGGCAACTTCTGTGTAAATCGTTTCACAACTTCCGCCCCAGCCGTCTCGGCAAGGAAAGCCAGTTCATCCAGATACTCGTTTGTTTTACGCTCATCCTGCGTCTGTGTGATGAGTCCTACAAGCACTGCTGTTTCTACTTTGGCTTCGGATATTACAAATTCTTTCATTCTTTACTTCTATTATATATAATAATGTGGGCGCAAATATAACAAAAAAAAAGAGGACAATGTTTTATTGTCCTCTTTTTCGTATCATTTATGGTAATTCAATTATAAATCAAACCATAGTTTTTCCCAGATTTTCGGAGATTCTTTCGGTGCATTAATATTAGCTGTCATTTCTTCAGGACTATATTCCCATCTTCTGATCAATTCTTTTGAAGTTGCATCTTCCGGGACTTGCAATGTCGGAACCTCGTTTCCGGCAGTACCAGATCGCCTCCATTGTACAAACTCCTCAAACGGACGATCCATCAAATCAATCCATTGCTGCATATGAATCTCATACAGAGCTTTTTCCTGGGTCATCGTTGTCAATTCCGGTAAACCTGTAACATATGTATCAATATCGGATTCCGCAACTCCATAAAAAGCACATGCTTCACGAATTCCTTTCAGGTACAGTTCATTAGCTTTCGACAGATTTTGAGCAACTCCTAATCCGCGCGCATAAGCTTCTGCTTCCAAAAGTAGCTGTTCTTGACAAGAATAAATCAATTCCGGAGCGTCTCTTCTGAAAAGGTAGTTGCTTACAACAGATGACAGTAGATTTTCTTCATCATCCGTCTTTGCAGCCTCTCTATTACCCAACCCCCGGTATACATCATCCGCACCCGGTTCAAAATAACAGGGAATACGGGGATCATCACGTTCTTGCATCGGTTTCAACATATAATTGCTAGCAAAGAACAATATTTGTGTCCCCCCAACCAATTCTATAAGTTCATATTTAGGGTTCTGGTTACCCGGATCTGTAGAGTAAGGAAATACCAAATTGTCCGCTGCTGATGCAACCATTCCTCCAGCCTGCAGCAACGTACCAATAGCAGCAGCCTTAGAAGGGTCTTTATCTACCATAACCATCAATGTTCTAAACTTTAAAGACTTTGCCAAAGTCATCCATTTGTTCATATCACCTTTGTAATAGATATCGTACTCATCAATTGCATTAGCATCATTCAGATCTATAAGCTGTAATGCCTCATCAAGTAATGACAAAACACCATTCAATACACTTTCCTGAGAATCAAATTTCGGATATTTAATTGTTCCGTTCCAGGATTCTGTGAAAGGAATATCTCCCCACAACATCGTTGCCTCATACATATGCTCAGCCAAAAGAATCTTACACTGCGCAATAGCATTGTGATTCACCGGTTCTGACTCTTCTGCATTTTTAATAGCTAACATCAAATTATTGCCACCTACAGAATAATAATGTTTCCAGACATTCCCTGTACTATAAGGAGAAATAGTATATACAGATTCATCCCAGCCACCGTAATCAAGTCCACCATCAACTTGACACTGCGAACTCATAGATAAAGGAATATAAAAGTCACCACCAGTGCGTGTTCCAGCCCAGTTTACAGCTACATAGTTAAACAAATACCCGGGATCAACTTTCTCGGCAGTATTGGGATCATGGTTAATATCGAGCCAATCGCTACATGAAGTTAAACATGCCAAAGCGCTCAATGCGTATGTTAATATTTTCTTTTTCATTATCATATTCGTTTAAATCTTACAATGTTAATCTGACATTAAATCCAAAACTTCTGGTAGAAGGTATGCTGTTAAACTCTACACCACCCCCAATCTGAGAAGGACCGAAGAAGTTAGCTTCCGGATCAATATGTGGCACATGATCTTTAATAATCCATAAGTTACGTGCCTCAAAACCTAAATCCAATGATTTAACAAAAAAGCTCTTGAACCATTTGCGCGGGAAGCTATAAGACAACTGTACCTCTCTGAGTTTTACAAATGATGCATTATAGATATTCCCTTCATTATTACTAGAATTGGATATATGCTGCCAATAATCCTGCATACTTTTCACAGGAACATCATTAGGTCTATATGTTCCATCATCCTGAAGGATTACACCCGGCTCAATAAAGGAAGCATCTTCACGGTGAGCTATTGTTTCAGCAGCCAAACCGCTACTTCTTAAATTAGCTACAGTCTCTGAATACAAAGAAACTCCATGACGGATATCAATCAAGAAACTCAAGGTAACTCCCTTATAAGTAAATGTATTGTTGATTCCCATCGTAAAATCAGGATATACATCTCCTAAACGCACGTTATTAACAGTTTCTCTCAAACCTGTTTTAGAATTAATCACATAATTTCCTTGGTCATCACGTTTCCAACCCGTGCCATACAAGCCAAACGAATCTCCTTTAGCAGCCTTAATTTGTAAACCGCTCAGTCCACTCGTTAACGTATATTCATCAAGTCCTTCAGCTAACTCCTCCACTGTCTGCTTATTTGAAGCAAATGTTGCATCCAGGTCCCATTTAAAATCACGTGTTTCCACAGGAGTCAACCCCAAAGTTACTTCAACACCTTTATTGGCAATCTTCCCGGCATTAATATTATTGGCAAAGTAGCCTGTTGACAATGGGACATCAATACTTACAATCTGATTCTTTGTAATATTGCTATAATAAGTCATATCTAACCTAATTTTTCCACCGAAGAAACGCAAATCAGCTCCAACTTCAAAAGAACTTTGATTTTGCGGCTTCAAATTCTCATTTGGTAAGACACGAGGTCCCGTAAAGCCAACTAATCCCATATGGGGGAAAGTGTTAACATCACCCAGATATTGCAAAAAGTAAGTACTAGCGGGAGTATATTTAAATGCCAAATTGTACGGATCTTCATCACTACCCACATTAGCATAACTCAAACGAACCTTACCAAAATTCAGAATATCTTTGTTTTCCATCAACTCCGTAAAAATAAAACTACCACTTATGGAAGGATAGAAATAGGAACGATTATTGATCGGTAGAGTAGACGACCAGTCATTACGTCCTGTTACATTTACGAAAAGCATATCTTTGTATCCCAAACTAATATCTCCATATAAACCAACAAGACGTTTCTTTTCATAATAATTTACCGGAGTAGTAGACTTCGCATTAGTATATGTGTATAGCCCATCAACAACCAGATTCTGCGCCTGCACATTTTCATTTTTCCATTCCTCCTGATAGAGATTATGCCCCATCATTACCTTAAAATGATAGTCATTTGCAAAAGTCTTCTCGTAAGAAACCATTAAGTCATTATTTATAATTCTTTTATACAAATTCCAAGTCTGGAACTTTCCGTTCAAGGCTCCTACAGTCCCCTTTGCATACACCTTACGCCTTCCTTCTGTGTAAAAATCTGTTCCGGCATTATTGGTGATAGTCAATCCTTCAATCGGTTTATAAGTCAATGTAATATTACCAATCATACGATCTAAATTATTGGTAAACTTATTCTTATTAATAATCCAATATGGATTATTACTTTTACCTTCCGGATCTAATGTTATCTGCTTTCCATTCTCATCAATCCAATTCTTTTGAATATCATGTATATCAATAGTTCTAGGCAATCCGTTGATCAATGGAATCAGTAGGTTACTATCATTTGCACCTTGTGCCGGACGACCTTCAGAATCGGAACGTATATATTGAGCAGAAATACGACCAGTGAAGTTCTTAGTAAAATTCATACCCGCATTGACAGAAAAAGCGTATTTATTGTAGTCAGACCCAGGTACAACACCAGTCTGATTAGTAGAAGTAAAGCTCAAGCGGAAGTCGGCCTTTTCACCACCACCCGCAACTGATACATTATTAATATAACTCATTCCAGTTTCATAGAAATCCTTTACATTATCAGGATTTGCTTTCAAAGTCACTTTGTCACCTTTGTAATCTGTAAACTGTTGATCTTGTACCGATGAAATCTTCGGTCCCCAACCATTCAACATTTTCACATTATATACGCCATAACTACCTTGTGCATATTCATTTTGAAAATCAGGTAACTTCAGTACATTTTCAAATCGTGTAGAAGAGTTTACTGTTACAAATACCGGAGAGTTCTTTTTTCCCTTCTTTGTAGTAATAACAATAGCACCATCCTTTGCACGCGCTCCATACAATGCAGTTGCAGCTGCTCCTTTCAATACATTGATAGATTCAATATCGTCTGAATTGATATCCCCTGCACGGTTACCAACATCGACTATACCATTAGTTCTGTCAGGATTATAAGAACCATTGTCAATTGGAAGCCCGTCAATAATAAATAAAGGAGAAGAAACGGAACCAATAGAAGAGGCACCACGAATCTGTATACTTGAACTACCACCTACCGTACCAGATGATTGGGCTATTTGCAGTCCCGCAATCTTACCAGACAAAGAGTTAAGTACATTACTTTCACGTGCTTTAGTTATTTCATCTCCCTTCACACTAGATACGGCATAACCTAGGGATTTTTCCGATCGCTTAATCCCCATAGCTGTCACTACAACCTCATCTAGATTTTGGGAATCAGACTTTAGCACAACTTTTAAAGTTGGTTTGATCACCACTTCTTGTGTCTGCATACCAATATACGAAATCTGCAAAGTCTTTGCAGAACTAAATACAACTATAATATGTTGATTACTAACAATATATATGATGTTTGCTTTCCTTCGAAAATAAATTTTTGTTGTAGTTATTATGCAGATTATCAATATATTAAGCACCTACCAAACATATTAATTTACTGATTTATGATACCAGATTTCTATCAAAAATAGGGCATAACCATCTATTAGTTAATTATTTAAGTTCTTATCTTATATGATATAAGCTAAAACTTATTTCCATCTTAACTGTTGAAGATGGTTTTCTTGTTCTAAATTATATCCAATAATTATTGACTATAATAATATATTCATTAGCAAACGGTAATCTAAGAAAAAGAAAAACTCCAGATGAAAAAATGCATATTTTATTACTGTATATTTTAAAATATGCAGGGGTGGATTCAAATATCCTCCAAAATCGCAGAGAATATGATTGATGAATATTTATATTGGATGGTTATATGCTTTTTCTGTATCAAAGAGATTGTGTAATTACATCTAATTATGCAAAAAGAGGTATTTATCATTTATCTGATGCTAAAATGAAAGAATCCCAAATACCGGATTTTAATAGCTATTAGAGGCTGTCAAGTTTATAAATTAGCTTTTAATCCTTTCCTTTTAAAGAAAGCAAGGGCTTCTCTACGACCAATGACTCGTTCCTTTTAAAGGAACGCTTTATTCCTTTAAATGGGACGAGTGATAATATTCGTAATTATGATGTATCTTTAGATTATATATATGCGTTTTCGGAACTTATATTGCATATTCTTTCATTTAATTATACACACTTTCTTCTATTAGAGAAAATTATACCTTCCATTTCTATAACCAAATCTTAAAAACAGAACACTTTCGTTTAGTTTTTGTGCTTATTATTATTTTTTTGATGAGGCAGTTTTCTCAAGATCACGCACCACTGTAATATCCATAATATTCGCATATACCTGCGTAGTCTTTACACTTTTATGTCCTAACAGTTTTTGTACAGTAGTTATATTGGCACCATTATATAATAATAAGGTAGCATTTGTATGACGGGCGGTGTGAAACGATACACGTTTATCAATTTTAGCCAAGCCTGCCAATATGTTTAATTCCTTATTAATATTAGAATTGTCTTTCAACTTGAAAAAACTATTGAGGTCATCTTTATAGCGTTGCAATATCTGGATTCCTTTACCCTCAAATAATAAATATAAAGGAAGGCGTACCTCCATACCTGTTTTGACAGATTTGTATATTATCCAAGTCTCCTGATGGAACTCAACAATATTTGCAGAGGTCAGATTAGTGAAATCAGAATATCGTAATCCAGCATAACAGCAAAATAAAAAAGCATCTTTTGTTTTTTGCAGTCTCGTATATCTTCCAGTCAGCTGCAAATTCTCAAATTTGTGTAACTCTTCCGGAGCTAAGTGTGTATGGCTTCCTTCTATACTTTTAATTTTATATTTTCTAAAGGCATACTTCTGTATATCCATATACTCCTTATTTATTGCAACATTAATATATCGTTTCAGATGCTTCATGTGCTTGGCAATAGTATTAAGGTGATAACCTTTAGATTGCAGGTAATTATCAAATGAAGACACAAACTCAAATGTCAAATCGGTAAATAATACCTCTTTCTTGAATTCCTGAAGTAATTCAAGCGTGGAAAGGTGATTTTGACGGGTACTTTCTTTCAAAGAAGAATTGGCTATCTCCTCTTTAAAAAAAGTCAAAAACGACCTTCCATTGCTTAGAGGTTTATCAATCGAATTTTTTAATAAATCTAACGATATGGACTTTCCCTGTTGCCATAGTCCAAGTTCTGTTTGCTCAATAGCTGCTATATTTTCATATAACATACGATTCAAAACATTCGCATTAGGATGATTCTTCACCATTTTTCGTTTGGTATCCCACTGTTCCGGTTTGAGATATATTTTGGTGGAGAAATACATCTTTTTCCTGTTCAGATAGGCTTCTACCTGAACTAATGCCATTCCTCTTTTATTCAATCTCTTCTTTCTGTTAAACACAAGGTTGTAACTGATCTTTTCCATACTTTCATTTTTTAATTAATAATAGAACAAATTAGACGTAATTCTGTGCTATATCAGAGGCGAATAAGCATTAATATCTCTAAAAAATAAATCTTCAAATCACTTGGTATTCACAAAACTTTAAATTAAATGCCACTTTTTTATTCGCTTTTTCACGAAAAAAGCAAAAAGAATGGCTTTCAAAGGTGTTTTATGACTAAAAACGAGTAAAAGAAATATTAAAAGAGGCATTTTGCTTATGCAAAGTGTCAATTGCTGTTTTAGCAATCAAAGCTTTTGGTTGAAAAAAATATGCTTATCGGCATAAATACAGCTTATAAAATAACAAAATGTTATATTTGCAACCTTTTTTTATTAATATAATTGCTAGTTTCAGTTTTATTAATATATTTGCAAATTGTTAGAGTAAAGATACAAATAATGTAAAGTTAAACTTTAAGAGAGAATTTATGAAAAGAAAATTAATGCTGTTATTGGCATGCCTTTTTGTGGGCATAGGCCTAGTAACTGCCCAGACTCAAAAGGTCACAGGCGTTGTGATTTCTGAAGAAGACGGGCAACCAGTTGTTGGTGCTTCTGTGTTGGTAAAAGGTACCACTCAAGGTACAATCACAGATGTAAATGGTAATTTTAATTTGTCAAATGTACCAAGTTCTGCAAAGACTTTGCAGATTTCGTACATCGGTATGCAGACGCAGGAAGTGGCGATAAAGCCCAATTTGCGAGTGGTTCTCAAATCTGATGCACAGCTAATAGATGAGGTTGTGGTAACCGGATATGGGGTAACTAAAAAAGCGGCATTTACGGGATCTGCCCAAACGGTGGATAACAAGGACTTGATGAAAAAAACAGATGCAAACTTTATGAAGTCTTTGGAAGGATCAGTAGCTGGTTTACAAGTAAATAGCTTGACTGGACAACCTGGTGCATATGCTTCTACTACTATTCGTGGGGTTGGTTCAATGAACTCTGGAACTGAACCTTTATACGTAATTGATGGTATTGCCATTTACACAGACAAAATGGGGGCTTATAACAAAGCCGGAACAGGGGATATGGCGGCAAGTCCGATGGCTAATATCAATCCTAACGACATTGAGTCCATCACAGTTTTGAAAGATGCTACAGCTACAGCTATTTATGGAGCTCGTGCAGCGAATGGAGTAATTGTAGTTACTACTAAAAAAGGTAGTCTGGGAAAAGCGCGTTTTAATGTGAATGCAAAAGTCGGAACTAGTTTTGTAGGTAAGATAGATCATAATTATCGTACGACAAATCTGGATAAATACAAAGAGATCTGGACCGAAGGACTAACAAATGCAGGATATGACGGTGAGGATGGCATGACTTCTGCTGAATGGCTGAATGCCTATGTTATGGATTGGTATAATGTGGACTTGACGCAAAATATCAAGAGTGTGGATTGGCTGAAGGAGATTCTGCAAAATGGTTTTTCACAAGAATATGATATCAGTGCTCAAGGTGGGAATGAAAATTTGCGCTATTATATTAGTGGAGGATATTTTCAGAATACAGGTATCGTCATCGGAACTGGAATGAAACGCTATAGCGGACGTATTAGTTTAGATGGAAAAAGCGGGCGGATAGGATATGGACTTTCTGTGAATGGAGCACTCTCCGATATAAACAACACTATGACTGAAAGCCAATATACTAATCCTATTGTAGCAGTATATGACATCCGTCCGTTTGAACAGGTGCGCAATGAAGACGGAACATATAATACAAATGTTAATTATAATCCTGTAGCTATTAACGATAAAGAAAAAGGTGATAAACGCAATCAAAAGCAGATTACATTGGTTGTGAATCCATATTTTACTTATAATATTATTGATGGCTTAACATGGAAGACAAATGCAGGATTGAGCTTGATTGACTTGGACGAGTTCTTTTACAGTTCAATTTATAATCCTCAATATTCCGGTAGTGGTATGCTTGGTCAAAGAAACCAGGAAAGAGCAACAACCTTGACCATTACCAATACCGTAAACTTCAACCGCACTTTCAAAGACATGCATCATTTGAATGTGTTGTTGGGACAAGAAGCACAGAAAATATCTTATAGAACAATTTATGCAGCTGCCAGTGGATATCCTAGTGATGCTGTTTTTGAATTGGACAATGCTTCCAAGCCAACAGGGGCGGGATCTTCAACCAAAGCAAGCACTCTTTCTTCATTCTTTATGAATGCAGAATATAACTTGAATGATAAATATTATCTGTCAGGCAGTTTCCGTTATGACGGCTCGTCAAGATTTGGTGTAAACAACAAATGGGCTCCTTTTTGGTCTATAGGAGCAAAATACCGAATCTCTAACGAAAGCTTTATGGAAAATACCAAAAATTGGTTGACAGATTTGACTATCAGAGGTAGTTATGGAACTGTAGGTAACCAGGATATTGGTTATTATGCAGCAATGGGATTGTATAATTATGGATATTCTTATAATGGCAAACCTGGAGCTATTCCTTACCAAATAGCCAATCCGGATCTTAAATGGGAGACTGTTGCGAAAGCCGATATCGGTATCCATGCTGTTTTCTTCGAAAGACTGACACTCGAAGTGGACTATTATAACCAACGGACAAAAGATATGATATTTGATGTACCACTTTCTTACACAACTGGATTCGGATCTATCCTGAAAAATGTAGGTGAGATGGAAAACAAAGGTATAGAATTCTTAATTAACGCTAACGTACTTAGAAATAAAGATTTCAGTTGGGATGTTCGTTTCACTGGTACGGCAAATAAAAATAAAATCATAAAACTTGCCACGGAAAAACCAATTGAGAATACTCTAACTATCAGAAAAGTTGGTGAAGCGTATAATACGTTCTATATGCCGGAATATGCAGGAGTGGATCCTGAAACAGGAGAAGCAATGTGGTATAAAGGACAAGAAGGGGATGAGAAAACAAAAAATGTAAATGAGGCCGGTCAGCGAATTGTAGGTTCTGCCGATCCTAAATTTTATGGTGGCTTTGGAATGAATTTCAAATACAAAGGTTTTGACTTCTCTTTTGATACCAGTTTCACCTTGGGAAATAAAGTATATAACTCCGGATTTGCATTTGATATGCAGGTTGGACATTATTTCTTAGGCCCGGTATCTAACTACGTTTATGACAACCGCTGGCAAAAGCCGGGAGATATAACCGACGTACCCAAATTTGTAGCTGGAGACAACTCGGGAGCAGAAACTAATTCCAGCCGTTTCTTAATGAATGGTTCTTATTTAAGAATGAAATCCATGGTTTTAGGATATACTCTTCCGAAGAACCTTATGAATAAGGTGGCTATTGACAATTTAAGAGTTTATATCTCTGCTGACAATTTGTTCACTATCACTGCTAAAGATTTTATAGGATTTGATCCACAAACCAGATCTACCGGTATGCAGTCTTGGGCATATCCTGTACCTAGAAATATCATGTTCGGTCTTAATCTTAGCTTCTAAAAAAATAACTTTAGAAATTTATGACAATGAAGAAAATATTATTTGCTTTATTAACCGGTTGGATGGCAATTTCATTCACCGCATGCGATGACTTCTTGACAGAAACGCCATCAACTTCTGTTCCGACAGAAGAAGCCTTGGTTACTACCCAAGATTTTCAGAATGCTTTAAATGGTGTATATTACACATTAGGTTCATATCGTTTTCTGGGACGTGATGTATTAGCAATTGGAGATGCGCCAACGGATATCACTTCACATTCTGTTGCAACGTCTCATTTCTATGACATCTTCCGCTATCAGATACTGGATACTAATTCATACATAGAAGAAATATGGGCATACGGATATTGGGCTATCGACCGTTGTGCACGTATCATTAAAGAAGGTACTTCATTTAAAGAAGTAACAAAGGGGGATCTGGCAGAAGTGGAAGGATGCATCGCTCAAGCCTATGCTATTAAAGCCCTCTGCTCTTTCTATTTGACTAACATGTTTGGTTTGCCATATTCGGAAGCCAACAAAACGACATTAGGTATCGTAAACATTACTGAACCCGTCCCTGCCTATTCACAGGTGTCAAGAGTCAGTGTAGAACAAAATTATAGCCTGATTCTTGATGATATAACGAAAGCTAAAGAATATTATGCTAAAGAAGGTGTTGAAAATGTAGGTAAACAGTATATGAATACGGCTGCAGTTGCTGCACTTGAAGCTCGCGTAAAACTCTATATGAAAAATTACGAAGGGGCTATTACAGCGGCTCAAGAGGCAATAACCCTAAGTGGTGGTACAATTGTATCAACCAAAGAAGACTATAAGAATATGTACACGACATTGGCTGTTTCGACAGAAGACATTTTCTTTATAGCAAAAGCCGAAGATGATTATTTGTCCGCTAATGCTCTGAATACTTTATGGAATAAATACGGTTTGTCTATTAACAGCGCAACAGTAGCAGAATATTCACCTAATGATATTCGGCTGGCGCTTCTTGGCGGTACGTGGACTGGTGGAAAAATGCGTGGTATCACAACCAATAATCAGATTTCTAATTTACCAGTTTTCAGACTGCCTGAAATGTATTTAATACAGGCAGAAGCATATGCAAAACAGTCAACTCCTAATTATGGAAAAGCTAAAGAAAAGCTATTGGAAGTAGCTTCCAAAAGAAATCCGGATTTGGATGACAATGAAATAGCAGAGGATCAAACGGTTATTGATGCCATTGATAAAGAAAGAAAATTAGAACTGGTTCAAGAAGGACATCGCTTCTTTGATGCAAGAAGATTAGGTAAAATTATTAGTGTAGCAGATGGATCGTACACTAATTTCAACATCGCAAAATTTGTGTACCCAATACCTTCTTTTGAAGTCAATTCAGGTTTTGGAGTTATACAAACAGAGGGATGGAGTAATAATTTACCTCGATAAAACATTTTTTAATATTGCCTCCATATAAGGATAAGTTTTAAATAAATAGATGAGACCTGCAATTTCGATTAATTCTAAAATTGCAGGTCTTATTATTTATAAATATATACATAAGTAGTTTTACGTAAGAAACAATAATTCGCTTGCAAAATTTCAATGAATGTCATATTTACCTTGACTAATAATCAACATTTGAATATTAGTCAGAATTAGTTTGTTGCAATTTTCTTCATATAGTATTCCCTTACTAAATAAATATCACACTTATTATCAGATAATTACGTCCATTTTGGGTAGAGATTAAGTATTACATATATAGACTGGCAATAATAACGAATTTATTTAATTAGCTAATAATTAAGCATATATGTATCATTAATTAAGAAAAGAAAAAGCTCTCCACGCCTAAACATTAGATATTACATCATTGATAATCAATAATATACAAAATATTTAGTTCTGCAAAGACTTTGCAGATTTCGTATATCGGAATGCAAACACAAGAAGTCGTTATTAAGCCAAATTTGAGAGTTGTATTAAAGGCTGACGCCCAAAAGCTAGACGAAGTAGTAGTTACCGCTATGGGTATTTCACGTGAGAAGAAAGCATTGGGATATGCCGTACAAGACGTCAAATCGGATGCGTTGACACGTGCTGCTAATACAGATTTAGCGGGAGCCTTACAAGGAAAAGTATCAGGTATTGACATCACCCCATCATCAGGTATGCCGGGTGCTTCTTCAAAGATTACGATTCGCGGTTCTCGTTCTTTCACTGGAGACAATACTCCATTGTATGTAATCGATGGTATGCCTATCGCATCTACCGCAGACGTGAGTACTTCTCTTACCGATGGAGCGTATGGAACGGACTATGCTAACCGTGCTGTCGACATTGACCCTAATGATATAGAAAGTATCAATATATTAAAGGGACAAGCCGCTTCTGCTTTGTATGGTATGAGAGCTTCCAATGGCGTTATCGTTATCACCACCAAAAGTGGTAAAGGAGCAGATAAAGGAAAACCGACTATCACTTTCAGTACCAACCTTTCCTTTGATAAGATTTCAACTCTTCCGAAACTGCAACAAGAATATGCACAAGGTTCCAGTGGTACTTTCGATCCATCTTCTCCTTTCGCATGGGGTCCTAAGATTTCTGAATTAGCTAACGATCCTACCTACGGAGGAAACACAGACAACAGTTACACCAGTCAATATGGCAAACAGTCCGGAAAATATTATGTTCCCCAACTTGCAGCTGCAGGCATGAATCCGTGGGCTACCCCACAGGCATATAATAACATGAAGGACTTTTTTGATACAGGCGTATCATGGAGCAATAATGTCAATGTAGCTCAAAGATTCGATAAAGGTAACTACTCTTTTTCTTTGGGTAACACCACCAGTAATGGTATCGTTCCATCAACCGGTATGGATAGATATAACGTAAAAATGTCAGCCGAAGCACAACTACATCCTAACTGGACTACCGGATTTAATGGAAACTTCGTAACTTCAAAAATCTCCAAACAGTCTACAGCCAATACCAGTGTGGTTGCTACGATCTACAATGCCCCCGTCAGCTATAATATGGCCGGCATTCCTTCTCACATAGAAGACGATCCTTACACACAAAATACCTATCGTGACAATTGGATTGACGATGCATATTGGGCAGTTGACAATAACCAGTTCTCTGAACGTTCACAACGTTTCTTCGGAAATGCTTTCGTGAAATACACCACTAAATTTGGAACTGACAACCACAAACTGGATATTAAATACCAGATTGGTGATGACGCTTATACTACCAATTATTCTGAAATCTACGGATATGGAAGTACTTGGGCGCCTACAGGTGAAGATTCAGAATACCATTACACTGTTAATGAGCTAAATTCACTGTTAACTGCTGCCTATACATGGAACATTAACGAAGAATGGACGTTGGACGCTTTGATTGGTAATGAGTTTGTTGATAAAAAGACAAAATATGAATATGCATATAGCATGAACTTCAATTTCCCGGGCTGGAATCATCTGAATAATGCTTCTGTATTCTCTAATGAGAGCCTATACAACAAGAAACGAACTGTTGGTAATTTCGCAAACTTGTCAGTAGCATGGAAAAACATGCTTTATCTAAGCGGAAGTATACGTAATGATATCGTTTCAAGTATGCCACGTGACAATCGTTCTTTCACTTATCCTTCGGTGTCATTGGGATTCATTTTCACAGAACTGGCTCCCCTGAAGAATAACATATTAACCTTCGGTAAGATACGTGCTTCTTATGCGGAAGTTGGTATGGCTGGTGATTACACTCAAAGCTATTACTATACTCCATCTTATGGTGGTGGTTTTTATATGGGAAATCCGATTGTTTATCCAATTAATGGAGCAATGGCTTATATTCCATATTATAAGGTGTATGACCCTAACTTAAAACCACAAAATACAAAATCTTACGAGTTGGGAGCTGATCTTACTTTCTTAAACGGACTGGTTACTTTGAATTACACCTATTCACGTCAGAATGTAAAAGATCAGATATTCGAAGTTCCTTTGGCAGGTTCGACTGGTGCCTCAAGTATGATTATGAACGGAGGTAAGATTCATACAAACACTCATGAATTGACATTGGGCATATCTCCGGTAGATACCAAAAACTTCAAGCTTGACTTTGCTTTCAACTTCTCCAAAATCGACAATTACGTAGACGAATTGGCTCCAGGAGTAGAAAGTATTATGCTAGGAGGATTTGTAACTCCACAGGTACGTGCCGGGATTGGTGACAAATTCCCTGTAATTTATGGAAAAAGCTACATGCGTAATGACGAAGGAAAGATTGTAGTAGACCAGAACGGACTTCCTATGCAGGGAGAAGATGCGGTGATTGGAACTGTATCTCCTGATTTCCGTTTAGGTTTCAATACAAACATTGAATTATACAAGTTCCGCATTTCCGCAGTATTCGACTGGAAACAAGGTGGACAAATGTATAGTGGTACCGCAGGTGAAATGAACTATTACGGTGTAAGCAAGCTATCAGGTGATATGCGTAAAAACGAATTCATTGTAGAAAACGCTGTTAAAGAAACAGGAAAAGATGCGGATGGTAATTCAATCTATGCCCCCAATGATATAAAAGTAACAGATGCTCAAGCATATTTCACCAGAAGAAGATCAATTGACGAATCTTACATTTATGATAATTCTTATATCAAATTGCGTGAATTATCTGTAAGTTATCCGGTTTTCTCAAAGAAATGGCTGAATGTGAACGTTAATGTTTTTGCCCGCAACATTTTGGTTTGGTCTGAAATGAAAGGTTTCGATCCGGAAGCTTCACAAGGTAATGACAACATGGGAGGTGCATTCGAACGTTTCTCTCTTCCGGGAACAGCCAGCTATGGTTTTGGATTTAATGTAAAATTCTAATTAGCTAAAAAGAAAGATGAAAACATATAATATAATTAAAGGTATTTTTGCCGCTACTGTTTTATCAGTTGTCTTTTCCGGATGTTCGGAAGATGCAATGGATAGAATCAATAAGGATCACGGACATACGCAAAGCGTGGCCGGAAGATTCATTCTGACAGATGTAATAACCTCTACCGCCTTCTCTAACGCAGGAGGTGATTTCAATACTTATCTATCTGCTTACATTGAATATGAAGTAGGTGTTGACAACCAGTTGTATTATGCAGAAACCAGAGAAAGCGAACCGACCTCATCTTCCACTTTCAATAATACATGGAATGGTCTGTATTCCACATTGAAATCCGCCCGTATCATTATCAATCAATGCAGTGAGGGAGGAATAGATTATGGAAATTTTGCAACCAAAGGTATGGCAGAGGTGTTGGCTGCTTATAATTGTGCATTGATAGCCGATATGTTCGGAGATGCTCCATGCAGCCAGGCAGCCTTAGTTGACGAAAATGGTTCTCCTGTTTACCTGACTCCTAAAATGGATAAACAAGAAGAGATCTATACACAAGCAATGCAATACCTGGACGATGCTATTGCAGACTTGCAGAAAGAGGATCTGATAGACCCGGGAGCTCAAGATTTGTTATATCAGGGCGATGCTGAAAAATGGCTAAAGTTGGCGTATGGTCTGAAAGCGCGTTACACAATGCACCTTCTTAAAAGATCTGCCAACAAAGACGCTGACATGGAGAAGGTGTTGGAATATGTGGATAACTCTTTCGAAAGTGCAGAAGAGCAAGCAGCATTCGACGTATATGACGCCAACAATATAAATCCGCTTTACGGTTTCTTTGTGGCACGTGCCGGATTAGGTGCAAGCGAAAGCATGAGAAGCAAACTGGCAGAATACAACGACCCACGCCTGTCCAGAGCTTTCATCACTAAACAAGGTGCATCTGGAAAAGAACAAGCCCCGGGAACTGCTGACAATGCCGTATATGCGCCTAACGGTTCTCCGGAACAAGGCACTTCCAAGTATGGGACTTCTTTATTTATGTATTCTATATCAGCACCCACACTGTTATTGAGCTATCATGAATTAAAGTTCCTGGAAGCAGAAGCTCTATGCAGATTGGGACGTGATGCAAAAAGTGCATTAAAAGACGCTGTAGTAGCCGGATTGTTAAATGCAGAAAATAGCTTTAGCGTTTCAAGAAAGGAATTGGGCAAAACGCTCATCAACCCGGCAAGTAGTATTACAGATACTGAAGCCGAAAGTTACTTTGACAATACAATAGAAGCCAAATATACAGCCGAACCGTTGAAAACAACAATGATTCAAAAATACTTCGCATTATGGGGAGCCTCAGGAGAAGCGACAGAATCTTACAATGATGTTCGCAGAATGAAAGGACTAGGCGAAAACTTTATTGAGCTAAAAAATCCAAACTCTTTCCCATTACGTTGTCCTTATGGCAATAGCGACACCACAACAAATGCCGAAGTGAAAGCAGCTTACGGAAATGGACAATATGTGTATAGTGAAAATGTTTGGTGGGCAGGCGGAAGCAGATAATCCATTGACTTGAATCATATAAATGAGACTGAATTCTCCAGGGGAAAGGTGGGAATTCAGTCTCATTTCTTTATATTATAATAATAAAAGCCTTTATTATTTATACAAAAATCCCACTCTCCCCCTTTCTTATTTCATGTAATTTCATAGAGCATACTCTTTTCATTCATCCTGCCGACCAACACATTTTCTCTATAAAAGTAATTCAAAATAAAAAATGTTCCTTATATTTGCCAATGGTTTACGGGTTTATTTACATATACTTTTTAAATATAAAGAGTATTTATTTTCGTCTATAAACAAAGTAGCTTTTGAATGATAACTCTTTAAACTTCCTCTGAAAAGGATTGAAGACACTAAATATATGGATCATTTTTTAGAGAAAATAGACACACACACTTTATCACTCCTACAACAAGGTGACGAAAAGGCTTTCGACACTATTTTCTGGAAATATAATCCCCGTGTATTTCATTTTATTCATTCCCTTCTATATGATAAAATACTAGCAGAGGACCTCACTCAAAATGTATTTCTGAAGATCTGGGAAAGACATCAGGATATCAAACCGGAAGAAGGCTTTGAAGCGTATCTTTTCACAATAGCACGCAACATGGTATATAAGGAAACAGAAAAACGGCTACTTTCGGAACGTTTTCTGGATTCAATCAAACAAACTGATGCCGACAAGCACTTTGAAATAGATGTTGACACCGACTCCCTACAAGAATATATAGACGAGCTGGTAGAACAGCTACCCTCTTCCCGGAAGAAAATCTACCTCATGAGCAAGAAACAACATCTGACAAATAAAGAAATAGCCGCCCAACTATCTTTGTCAGAAAAAACAGTTGAAACGCAATTATATCGTGCCCTTCATTTCTTACGTTCTAAATTAGCCAATGAAATTGTAGCTTTGGCTCTATTTTTTCTTTCTTCTAATTTTAAATCGTGTTAAATATAGAGTAAAATCTTTGCACCCTGTAAGGATTCTTGGCTCCATGGAGATATACATAATAAAAGCCCATGGAGAAGAATACGAATATATTATTATTAGAATGTTTTATGCGGGGAGAAACCTCTCCGGATGAAGAACAAATACTATCTGACTGGCTCCACAGTCAGGAAGCAAAAGAGCAGTTATCCAACTATTATCAGGAAACCTGGAAAGGCTCTAATAACAAGCTCATTGCCGAAGTACAAGGACGTATGTTTGAACGGGTCAAAAGTCAAATGCATAATGCCGTACAAGAGTTGAATAGACGAAAGCAGAAACGGACAATGCGAATCAGGCGTTTATTTCAGTATGCAGCAGTCATTCTTTTAATCATAACAGCAGGAATAGGAGGTCATTTATATACAGTTTCTCAAACAGAACCCACAGTAACGGATAAGAGCTATCTTGTCCAAACAGGAAAAGGACAACGGGCAAATATTACCTTACCGGACGGTACAGTCGTTTGGCTAAATTCATATACTCAACTGCATTACAATGCGAATTACGGAGCCACTCAACGAGTGGTGTCATTGACAGGCGAAGCATATTTCGAAGTAGCTAAGGATAAGGAGAAACCATTTATTGTAGAAACGGCAGGAATGAATGTAGAAGCTTTGGGAACTACTTTTAATGTAAAAGCCTACCGGGAAGATTCTCAAATCATCGCAACACTTTTCTCCGGTTCGGTCCGTGTTTCTTCCGATAGAGATAATGTTATTCTTTCTCCTGACGAAAATGCCACATTCGAACGAAGATCGGGCAAACTGGCAATACATAAACCGGACAATTCATCGTATGCCAAAATGTGGCGAAATAACGATCTTGTATTTAATGGAGAAACACTGGAAGAAATTGCCGTACTGCTTAACAGAATGTATAATGTGCAAATAGCATTTAAATCCGAACGTATCAAGCAATATTGCTTCTCGGGAGTGATCTGCAACAATAGCCTTGATAATGTAATCGAACTGATTAGCCTAACCTCTCCCATCACTTATGATACTCGTGGAGATACCATAATACTAGGCAATAGGTAACCCAATATATTCCTAATTATTAACCTTTAAAATTCAATGCGTATGAAATAGTTCCAGTAGAACATAAAAAAGATAGCCTGACAAGGTCAGGACTATCTCCTTTAAGCTTAAATCGGACCTTGGAAACTCACTCTGATACTGACAACTGGCGGAAGGCAGTGTCAGAGGGTATATACACCCGATTTTCAGCTTGTAAAGTTACATCTTTTTTATTGTTTAATGATTAATTTCCTATAAAATGAGTAACATCAAGCATCTCTTTTCTCGAATATTATATATTATTATATTTTTATCAAGTAGTCTAAGTGTCATGGGGCAGATCACTCTCACCATGAAAGACAAACCTCTGAAGAAGGTGATAAAACAGATAGAAAAAGTAAGTGAATATCGTTTCTTCTATAATGAAGAGTTGGCTAATCTCAATAAGCCAGTCTCTCTCGAAGCACAGAATAGCAGTATAGAAAAGGTTTTAAAGGACCTTTCTTCGCAGGCTCCATTCAGTTATCTGATTAAGCCTAATTTCCAGATTGTATTATCTGACGACCTGCCTTCACAACAGACAAAATTACAGAGCATAACAGGGCGTGTAGTAGACACTGCGGACAATCCTATAATTGGTGCAAACGTGTTAGTGAAAGGAACTACCAATGGGGTCATCACTGATATTGACGGTAACTTCTCCTTAGAAAAAGTTCCGGTACAATCACAACTGCAAGTATCTTATATCGGATATGAGACTAAGGAACTGGCCGTAGTTTCCGGAAAGACAAATGTCAAAATCATAATGGCAGAAAACACTAAATTATTAAATGAAGTCGTAGTGACTGGCTTTGGCCTTGCTCAAAAGAAGGCTACCCTGACAGGAGCTATTGCCTCCGTAGGAGCTGATGATATAAGCAGATCTTCAGCGGTAAACACTTCCGGAGCACTGGTCGGAAAGGTAGCCGGATTGAACTACAGATCTGCAGACAGTCGCCCGGGAAATGCCACTACCCTGCAAATCCGTAATATGGGAACACCTTTATTTGTGATTGACGGCGTGCAGTCCGATGAAGGTCAGTTCAACAACATTGATTTTAATGACATCGAATCCATTTCTATTTTGAAAGATGCCTCTGCTTCCATTTATGGTGTACGGGCTGCAAACGGGGTCATTGTTGTAACAACCAAGAAAGGAAAGAAAAACACCAAGAGCACTGTGACGTTAAATACTTATTATGGCTGGCAACATGTATCACGCTTACCGGAACCGGCAGACGCCGTAACGTATGTAGAGAATTACATACAGTCTGAAACAATTCAGGGAAAAACGTCCCGTTTATATAGTAAAGAAGATCTGGAGAAATGGCGTCAAGGTACAGAAAAAGGCTATGTGCCATTTAACTGGTATGATTACATCTGGGTGACTTCTCCGCAATATTATGTCAATGCCAATGTTTCCGGAGGTTCGGACAAGATCAATTATTATTTCAGTGTCGGACACATGAATCAGGAATCTGCCATTTGCAATTATGGCGGTATGAAACGATACAACGTACAAATGAATGTCGAAGCACAGGTCACTGATAAATTCAAAATCGGCATGAACATGAACGGACGTATCAAACAGCTGAAAAATCCGGGTGTACCGGGAACTGACGACTATTCAAACCCGACAGCAGCTACCTACCGCAATCTACCGACTGTCCGTCCGTTTGCCAATGACAATCCTAACTATCCGGCATCAGTAGGCTCTGACAATGGCTTAAACTTCGGATTATTGAATTTTGAGAAAAGCGGAACCTTTGAAGACACTTGGCGAATGGCCCAATTAAACCTGAACGCAGAGTATGAAATTATCAAAGGACTTAAAGCCAAAGCTTTGTTCGGATATTATTTTGCAAGCGAATTACTTAACAATCAAGAATATACCTATCGTGTCTATAGATATGACGAAGCAACGGACGAATATGTAGATGTAGGTGGGCGTGCCAGTGCCTGGAGGGAAAGGACGAATGCTTATGTGGAAGAGTTGACTTCAAACATTCAACTGGCTTATGAAAAAGCATTCGGAGCACATTCCATCAATGCGGTAATTGGTTTCGAAGCAATAAAAAGAGACACTCCAAAGTCTTGGCTCCATGCCATCCCGGCTTCCAACTCATTGCATCTGATCTATTATGATACGATTGACAAATACGAAGATACTGGCAACAATACGGAAGCACGTTTAGGCTGGCTGGGACGTTTCAACTACAACTACGCCAACAAATATCTGATAGACTTCTCCGCACGCTATGACGGTTCATGGAAATTCCCGCCCAATCATCGCTGGGGGTTCTTCCCTTCCGCCTCATTAGGCTGGAGAATATCAGAAGAAAACTTCTGGAAGGAATCAAAAATAGCTTCTATTTTCAGCGATTTAAAGATACGGGGATCTTATGGATTGGTAGGAGATGACAACGTTGACGGCTACAGTGCTTTCGACTACATGACAGGTTACGATTACAAACAGGGAGGAGGAGTAATCGACGGTTCCTATATCATTGGTACTACCCCGCGAAACCTGCCTGTTACCACGCTCTCATGGGCAAAGGCTAAAATTCTGGACATTGGTCTCGACGTTGCTTTCCTGAATAACCGTTTATCAGGAAGCGTAGATTTCTTCAGACGTATCAAAACCGGTATTCCGGCTTCCCGTGACGACGTATTACTTCCGGAAGAAGTGGGCTTTGAGCGTCCCAAGGAAAATCTCAATTCTAATGTTCATACCGGATATGATTTGCTTGCACGTTGGAGTGATAAGGTCAATGACTTTCACTATTCTATCAGTGCCAATTTCACCTATTCCCGTTTCTACAACTGGGAGCAGTATAATCCTAAGTTCAGTAATTCATGGGATGAATATCGTAATTCTACATGGCACCGTTTCGGGAATGTCAACTGGGCATACGAGGCAGACGGCCAGTTCCAAAGTTGGAAAGAGATTGCGTCGTGGCCGATTGACAATGACCAGAAAGGAAATACGACATTACGCCCGGGTGATATCAAGTACGTCGATCAGAATGGGGATGGCATAATCAACGATATGGACAAACGCCCCATCGGATACAAAGAAGACTCCACACCCGTTCTGAACTTCGGTTTTAACCTTGCATTCGCATGGAAAGGCTTCGATTTAGCATTGGATTTCTCCGGTGCGGGAATGTCTACCTGGAATCCGTCATTAATCCAAAAGATTCCATTTAACAATAATGGAAACAACCCGGCTTACTACATGGAAGACACATGGAGACTATCTGATATCTTTGATGCAAACAGTGAATTGATTCCTGGCAAATACCCGACATTATTAATCGGAAACAATGCCAATAACCATAGTAATTATTGGGATAGCTCTTTCTGGAAATACAATGTCCGTTATTTAAAACTGCGTAATCTGGAATTTGGTTACACCTTCCCCAAAGAGTGGCTGCAAAAATGCAGAATTAACAGTCTAAGGTTATATCTTGCCGGACAGAACCTGTTTACACTCACCAATGTACCTATCGATCCGGAAGTTTCAGCCGGTAACGGAACAGCTTACCCGAGTATGCGAATTATCAATCTGGGTTTAACACTTAAATTCTAAAAGCAATGAAATATATAAAAGGATACCTGTTATTGGGTTTAACTTTGATATTAGGATCTTGTTCTGATTTTTTAGATCGTGATCCCGATCAGATATTGACAAATGACCAGATCTTCAGCGATGCTAAAATGATAAACTCCGTATTGGCCGGTTTTTATGGAGATACAGAGAATTGGGGACAAAGTTTTGCCACTCCCGCCAGCTTTACTAAAGTGGACGACGGTTGCGTGACTGATGGTGGCCGTGATAACATGCAGGAATACAGTGACAATCAATGGCGAGTTTATCCATATAAATATATTCGTAATTTAAATCAGTTCCTGGCGGGATTAAGAGCTACAACCGTACTTGAATCTACAGAGAAATTGCGATATGAAGGCGAAATTCGCTTCTTACGCGCCTGGGCATATTTTAGTATGTGCAGAGGTTTAGGCGGTGTACCTATTGTGAATGATAACGTATACGAATATGAGGCAGGGATGGATGTTTCAGGTTTGGCTGTTCCCCGTTCCAAAGAATCAGAAGTCTACGATTATATCATCAATGAATGTGCCACTATCGCAGATTACCTGCCTACAAAGCCCACCACCAATGCCGCCCGTGCCACACGTTGGGCTGCCCTGATGTTAAAGGCACGTGCTGCCGTTTATGCAGGATCATTGGCCAACTACAATAATAAGATGGTTGCTCCTATACGCACAGAAGGAAATGAAGTCGGTATTCCGGCGGAAATGGCTACCCCATATTACGAAACAGCGTTGGAAGCAGCCAAAGAAGTGATAACTCAAGCTTCTGCCTATTATAACCTGGACATAACGGTTCGTAATGATCTGGGACAGAATTTTTATAATGCAGTCTGTGTCAAAGAGAATAATCATGAAGTGATCTGGGCCAAAGATTATGCATATCCAGGAGCCACCCATGGATTCACACAAAAGAATATTCCCGCTTCTCTAGCAGAAGATCAGGAACGTTGTTATTCCGGCGCAGTATTAAATCTGGTAGAAGCATTTGAATACAAAGACAACCGCGACGGCACAATCAAAGTTAAGGATGAATCCGGAAATTACATCATGTACAGTCGGCCGGAAGATGCCTTTGCCAATAAAGATGCCCGGTTGTGGGGAACCGTACTTTATCCGGGAGCCAAATTCAGAGGTAGTGAAGTAGTGTTGCAAGCCGGTCAGAAAGTGCCCGACGGAAACGGAAATTGGAAAGAAATCATAGGTAAAGCCGATTCTTACGATGACAATAACCGCCTGATAACTTCTATCAACGGACCAATGGAATCAAATGAAATCCGTATAAACAAAACAGGTTTCTTCTTCCGCAAATTCCTGGACGAAACCATCGGTGCTTCTACCAATTCGAAGATGAGTACCATGTGGTATCCTCGTTTCCGTATTTCAGAAGCATATATGATAGCTTGTGAGGCTGCTTATGAGCTCAATAAAACCGGAGAAGATGATCCGTTGAACTACATCAATCCTGTTCGTGCACGCGCCGGCATCAGCGAACTGGAATCAATCACATTTGAAGATATTGTCCACGAATACCGGGTGGAATTTGCATTGGAAGATCATCGTTACTGGGATCTGAAACGTTGGCGCCTGGCTCACGAAATCTGGGATGGTAATTCGGAAAATCCGGATGCGCAGCTCTACGAACTATTCCCTTATCAGGTTAATGATCCGGGCAGCGCCAATGACAAGATGTGGGTATTCGACAAAAAGAAAGCCTACATGGTTCCTTACCCCCGCTATTTCCAGATGAAGAACTATTATAACTTCTTCGATAACAGCTGGCTCAACAAGAACCCGTTATTAGTGAAAAATCCGTATCAGTAAAACATAAAACTGTAAAACAATGAAAAAAATAGGAACTATATTTTC
Source organism: Bacteroides sp. 3_1_23 (assembly GCF_000162555.1). Taxonomy (NCBI): domain Bacteria; kingdom Pseudomonadati; phylum Bacteroidota; class Bacteroidia; order Bacteroidales; family Bacteroidaceae; genus Bacteroides; species Bacteroides sp. 3_1_23. Next base: position 125,907 of record NZ_GG774954.1, on the reverse strand, counting down.
TTTGCTTTCACTTTCCCTGCTTGCCGTAAGTTGCGGTTTAGACAATTACGACGAACCCGAATCATTTCTGGAAGGGAAAATCACGTATGAGGGAAAACAACTCGGTTTGAAAGGTACAAACGGAGGTATTCAACTACAATTGTATCAGGATGGTTATGCCAACCATGATCCTATCACCGTGTATGCCACACAGGACGGAACTTTCTCTGCAGTACTTTTCGATGGTCCGTACAAACTGGTAACTAAAGACAAAAACGGTCCCTGGGTGAATAACCGCGATACCATATATGTGGAAGTAAAAGGAAAAACACAATGTGAAGTAAAAGTCACCCCTTATTTTACAATATCAGACGAAAATATCACATTAGATAACAACATCGTATCCGGCACGTGCAATATACAGCAAATAGTACAGGATGCCAAGATAAGCCAGGCAATGCTACTCGTCAGCAAAACAACTTTTGTTGACGAGAACACGAATATAGCCCGGCAAAATTTATCCAATATAAATCCCGGAGTAACAAATATTTCGCTGGATATTACGAGTAACCAGAATGTACAGTCAGCCAAAGCCCTATTCGCCCGCATCGGTGTAAAAGCGAACGGAGCGGACCAAGCTGTCTATTCAGAAATTTTCAGACTGAAATAATTCATCTAAGAAATAATTTGTCAGTATATTTATTAAATAAATATACTGACAAAAAAAATAAAACAAAATTATATGACAAACAAAAACATGTTATTAATGGGAACTGCATCCTTACTGTCCCTACATGCAGCAGCTCAGAATGACCCAAAGCCCAACATTGTTTTAATCATGGTGGACGATATGGGATATTCCGATCTAGGGTGCTACGGAGGAGAAATTCCTACGCCCAATCTAGATAATCTGGCAAAAAAAGGAGTACGCTTTACCCATTTCTGCAACACAGGACGCTCCTGCCCTTCCCGTGCCAGTCTACTGACCGGACTTTATCCCCAACAGGCAGGTATCGGAATGATGTCCGAAGATCCTCATTCTGCCGAAGATCATGGAGTGCACGGATACATGGGATACTTGAACCGTAATTCGGTCACCATAGCAGAAGTGCTGAAAGAAGCCGGTTATCACACCTATATGTCGGGGAAATGGCATGTAGGCATGCACGGACAGGAAAAATGGCCGTTGCAACGTGGCTTTGATCATTTTTATGGTATCTTGTCAGGAGCTTGCAGTTATCTGCAACCTCATGGAGATCGCAATCTGACTTTAGACAATCAACAGTTGCCTCCACCGGAACAACCTTATTACACTACTGACGCATTTACTGATTATGCGATTAAATTTGTCGACGAACGCCCCAAAGATGACAATCCGTTCTTCCTTTACCTGGCATACAACGCTCCCCATTGGCCGTTACATGCTAAACAGGAGGATATAGACAAATTTGTAGGCAAGTACCGGAAAGGTTGGCAGAAAGTACGTGAAGCCCGTTTGAAACGTATGATTAAAATGGGATTGGTAGACAAAAATTGGGATCTTGCTCAATGGGAGGGTCGCCAATGGTCCGAACTGACCGAAGATGAACAAATAGAACTGGATAGAAGAATGTCAGTATATGCGGCACAAGTTCATTGCATGGATTATAATGTGGGACGGTTAATAAAGTACCTGGAAGAAAAAGGGGAGCTGAATAACACCTTACTTATTTTCTTGTCGGATAATGGTGCATGTGCCGAGCCTCATCGTGAGAAAGGTTTCGGAACCATCGATATGATTAACAATCCGGATGAATGGGTAAATCCATCCTATGGCCTGCCATGGGCACAGGTTAGCAATACTCCATACCGTAAGTATAAAGTAAGAGCGTATGAAGGCGGGACCTCCACTCCATTGATTATTTCCTGGCCCGACAAGTATGCAAAATACAATGGCGAGATAAGACACAATAGAGCTTTCCTGCCTGACATCATGGCAACCTTCATCGATGCAGCGGAAACGACCTATCCGAAGACTTATCATGGAGGAAATGAGATCATTCCTTTGGAAGGCGCAAGCATGCTACCGATACTAACCAATACAGACACCGAATTGCACGAATATATTTTTGGTGAACACTTTGACAACTGTGTAGTATGGTGGAAAAACTGGAAAGCCGTTAAAGACCAGAACTCTAAAGTATGGGAACTTTTCAACTTAGAGAAAGACCGTACAGAACGGGTTAATTTGTCCAGAGAAAACCCCAAGATTCTAAAACAACTGGTAGACGAATGGAACAAATGGGCAAATACACATTATGTATATCCCAAAGGAAAATAGCCACAGAAAGGTAACATAAAGACATGCAAAATGTCTAAAAACCGTATCTTAAAGCACTTGCCCCTGCTACAAATCTTTTTGTAACAGAGGCAAGTTTCATTATAGGAACTCTCCGTCCCTCATATTCTTATTCATCAAGGAATCATTCCTTCCCTCACAATATCTACCAGAATCGGCTTCAATCCGCTAACGAAACATTCCACTGCAATCACCATCAGAATCAGTCCCATAAGACGCATCATCACATTATTACCCGTTTCACCCAAGACTTTTACCAATTTCGTGGAAGCACGAAGAATAAAGAAAGTCAGCAGATAAATCAGGGCGATAGTACCTATCAATATCCCCTTCATTTCATAAGAATGCGCATCCTGCATCAAAACGATTGCATTGGCAATCGCTCCGGGACCGCATAACATAGGAATACCGAGAGGAGTAATAGAGATATCATCCGCATACGTTTTGATTTCTTCGTCCTTCAACTTCATCGGTGTATAGCGGGCTTGAAGCATATCAAAGCCTATCTTGAAGATAATCACCCCACCGGCAATACGGAAACCATTGGTAGAGATACCGAAGAACTTGAAAAGAAACTGCCCGGCAAAGACAAATACCATCAATGTAATAAACGACACAATAGTAGCACGACGTACGATAGACTGACGTTCTTTATCCGTCATACCATGAGTCATGGTAAGAAAGACAGGCATCGTTCCCAACGGGTTGGTCAACGTGAAGAATGAAGTGAAACAAAGTAAGGCGAAAGGCAGAAGCGTACTATCCATGATTATATCGTATTTTATGCAAAACTAAAACGCAACAAAAATACGACTTAATCCAGAAAACCTATAATAAATCCATTAATTCTTTCAAGGAATAGATGTGATAAGTAGGGAGGAAAGGGAAAGCTGTCCGTTCTGTCACATTGTAGAAAACCTGATGCATCCCTACTCCGTGCGCTCCGGTTATATCCGCTTCCCAACTATCACCAATCATTAAGGATTCGCGCAACTCGGATTGAGTAGCAGACAAAGCAAAATTGAATATCTCCGGCCAAGGCTTCAGCACTCCGAGATCTTCCGAGAGAATCACCTTTCTGAAATACCCGTCCACTCCTGCCGAACGCATCTTACGTGATTGCAATTCACGAAACCCATTGGAAAGGATATAGAGGTTATATTTGGGAGCAAGATACTCCAATACCTCCTTTGCATGAGGCATTAAAACACTTTTAGTAGGGATAATAGCGAAAAAATCTCTCGAAAACCGTTCAGCGAGCGCTTCATCTTTCACTCCCACGGCCTGTAAAGGATAAAAGAAACGTTGGCTGTTCAATTCATCCTTCGTTATCTTTCCTTCACCGTACTCAACCCAGAGTTCGGTATTTCTTTGTTGATAAAGAGTATAATAATGATTGAATGAATCAAAATAGCGGTCGAACGAATATTTCTGATATACTTCCTCAAAGGTGTTACGAGCATTTTGAGAAAAAGCCCAGATGGTATCATCAAGATCAAAAAAAAGATTTTTATATTTCATCAGTAGTTATATAATAAGAAACAAAAAAGCCAATGTGCTAATTTCTTGAATCCAGGAATCAGCACATTGGCAATTCAAAAGGGATATCTACCTTATTTTACCTGGATAACCAAGTATCTGGATACACTCCAGAATTCAGTAGGATTAGTAATCTTCAATGTCAACTGGCCTTTATCATCTTTTACCAATTCATAAGAACCGGTCGGATGAGTAGTCAGTAATTCAGCACGTTTAGAGTACAACTTGATTTCTTTGGTTGTACGGATATCGATCTGCGTGAAATAATCCTTATTGAAATCAGCGCTCTTCAACACGTCTCCGCTCTGAAGAATCTTTTGAGCTTTCAATTCAGATTTAGTACCAAATACGAACCAGGCAGCATTCAGGCTCTTTTCCTGTTCTGCAACGGTTTTAGCTTTCGCTTCGTTTTCTGCGGCCAGAGTTTCTTTTGCTACAGACAGATCGCTGACAGCAGCATCCAATTCCTGAATACGGATATTCTTGGAAGCCAGTTCTGTTTGAAGCTCTTCGATACGCTGTTGTTTAGCGTTCAATTCAGCAGTCAAAGCGGCAACAGCTTTTTTCATCTGTGCAGAATTGTAATTGCTATTCTTCAACTGTGCCTGTAACTTTGCAATCTGCGCTTTGTTTTCTTCCATTTGCTTGGAGATGAATTCGATGTCAGAAGCAATCTGTTGCTTGGCACTGGCAGAGTTTTCAGTGATGGTTCCACGCTGCAAGTCAACACGGCTTTCGGCAGCATTGATCTTACGGAAACCTTCCTGAACTTCATTGAAAGTCCCCATCATATCATCCAGTTCAGCGTTGCGCTGGTTCAGTTCCATCAAAAGAGAATCATTTTCAGCTTTCAGGTCTTTACTTCCACCTTTAAAGCCATCACACGAAGCCAACAAGGCTACGCATACAAATAAAACAGCTAACTTTTTCATACGTTTACGTTTTACGTTTTTTAATGAAGTTATTTAATCATCTATTCCTGCTAATACTATCACAATCTCGCCCCGGGGTTCGGTAGCGGTAAAGTGTTCTATCAATTCAGCCAAACTGCCCCGAACTGTTTCTTCATGGAGTTTGGATATTTCACGCGACACGGTTGCCTGACGTTCAGCACCGAAATATTCGGCAAACTGTGTTAACGTCTTCAACAGACGGTGGGGTGATTCATAAAACACCATCGTGCGGTGTTCTTCCGCCAATGTCTTCAGTCGTGTCTGCCGTCCTTTCTTCTGGGGGAGAAATCCCTCGAAGCAGAACTTCTCGTTCGGCAATCCCGATACTACGAGTGCCGGAACAAAAGCGGTTGCTCCCGGCAAGCACTGCACTTCAATACCGTTGCGCACACATTCACGAACAACCAGAAATCCGGGATCGGAAATTCCAGGCGTTCCGGCATCCGAAATTAGTGCCACCGTTTCACCTGCCTTTATTCTATTAACAACACTTTCCACCGTTTTATGTTCATTAAATTTGTGGTGGGATTGCATTGCATTCTTTATTTCAAAGTGTTTCAGCAAGATACCGGAAGTACGTGTATCCTCCGCCAAAATCAGATCGACCTCTTTCAGGACTTTGATAGCCCGAAAAGTCATGTCCTCCAGATTCCCTACCGGCGTAGGCACCACATATAGCTTTCCCATCTTGTTTTTGTTTTATACTGATTGATTAAAATATTTCTTTAGTAGCTCCAGAAAGTCGTTCACCGCCTCCTTTTCTTCATTCAATTCGACTTTCGAGGACAGAAATGCGACTGCAGTCTTGTAGGAACTCATTACTGATATCTGTTCGATAACCCGATTCATCAAATCAGTGTTGCCTCCGAACAGTTCACGAGAAAAACGGAAAGAATCATTCAAGCTGATAGCATGTCGCAAGCCGGCAGACAGTTTGAGACTTTCTCCCAACACAGCCGATTTAGGTTCTTCCTCTTTCACAACAGTTTCAACGACAGGTTCCTCAACAATTGCCGATTCCTCTTTTTTCCCTTCTTCTTCTTCTTCTTCTTCTTCTTCTTCTGCTGCTGCTGCTGCTGCTGTCTCTGCAGCTGCCGCTATTACGACAGGTTTCTCTTCCGCAACAATGGCTTCTCCTTCCTCATCTTCTTTCACAACAACCGATTCGAGAGATTGTATAATCACGGGGGAATCCTCTTCAGACCCGGCAACTTCATCCTCCTCTTCCGCTGTCTCTTCCACAGCTGACGGAGAAATTACCTGAACAGCATCCACCTCCTGCTGCAGTTCGTCCAAACGTCCCTGCATCCGTGTAATGCTCCGCTTCAACAGTTCAGACAAAGTCGGAGTCGGCTCCTTGGTAAATGAATCCATGAGATACTTCAACTCATGAACATCCAACTCAATATCTGTTAATAGCTTCTGTTTCATGTCAGTCCATTGTTTATACGGTGCGAATGTAGGAATAATTTATGCAATAACTTAAAATAATGGATAATTTAACAGTTCTTGCACATTGAATTGCTTACCTTTGTCCACATATTTATTTAATCAAGAAAACACAAAATCTCATGGTATTATTTTCAGAAGACCACATACAGGAGACTAGAAGAAGAGGCCGGATCGAAGTAATCTGCGGTTCTATGTTCTCCGGAAAGACAGAGGAATTGATTCGCAGAATGAAGAGAGCGAAATTCGCGAAACAACGTGTCGAGATATTCAAACCTGCTATCGACACCCGTTATTCAGAAGAAGACGTAGTCTCTCACGACAGCCATTCTATCGCCTCCACTCCCATCGATTCGTCAGCCAGCATTTTACTGTTTACTTCTGAGATAGATGTAGTAGGTATTGATGAAGCACAGTTCTTCGACAGTGGTTTGATTGATGTATGCAACCAGCTTGCCAACAATGGAATCCGTGTTATCATTGCAGGATTGGATATGGACTTCAAAGGAAATCCATTTGGACCTATGCCACAATTGTGCGCCATTGCCGATGAAGTCTCCAAAGTTCATGCGATCTGTGTGAAATGTGGTCAGCTGGCCTCTTTCTCACATCGTACAGTCAAGAATGAGAAACAGGTTCTTTTAGGCGAAACAGCCGAATATGAGCCTCTGTGCAGGGAATGTTATCTCCGTGCACGAGGGGAAGATGAGCAGAAAGTATAAACTCTATAAAAGAAACAGATTATGGAAAGGAAAAAGATAACATTCGACAGTTTTATACGCGGTTCCATCGGATGTGTGTTAGTTGTAGGAATATTAATGCTCGTGGAACGTCTTAGCGGAGTGTTATTACCTTTCTTTATTGCGTGGCTGATAGCTTATATGGTCTATCCGTTAGTCAAATTCTTCCAGTATAAGCTACGATTAAAAAGCCGCATTATTTCCATCTTCTGTTCCTTATTCCTCATTACGGTTATCGGAGTCACTTTATTCTACCTATTAGTGCCGCCGATGATTTCGGAAATAGGCAGAATGAACGACTTGCTAGTGACTTACCTCACCAATGGAGCCGGTAACAATGTGCCTAAGAATCTTTCTGAATTTATCCACGAGAACATTGATCTTCAGGCGTTGAACCGTGTATTAAGTGAAGAGAATATCCTGGCGGCAATCAAGGATACCGTCCCCAGAGTGTGGACTTTGCTTGCAGAATCTCTCAACATTCTATTCAGCATCCTTGCCTCTTTCATTATATTATTATATGTAATCTTTATATTATTGGATTACGAAGCGATAGCTGAAGGATGGTTGCATCTGCTACCCAATAAATACCGTACGTTTGCCTCCAACCTGGTTCACGACGTACAGGATGGTATGAACAGATATTTCCGTGGACAGGCTTTGGTTGCTTTCTGCGTAGGTATTCTTTTCAGCATCGGTTTCCTGATTATCGATTTCCCCATGGCTATCGCTCTGGGACTTTTCATCGGAGCATTGAATATGGTTCCCTACTTGCAAATCATAGGTTTCCTTCCCACCATTTTATTGGCAATCCTCAAAGCTGCCGACACCGGACAGAACTTCTGGATTATCATTGCATGTGCATTAGCCGTCTTTGCAATCGTACAAATCATACAGGATACCTTCCTTGTCCCCAAAATCATGGGAAAGATTACCGGACTGAATCCTGCCATCATCCTTTTATCTCTTTCTATCTGGGGTTCATTAATGGGAATGCTCGGCATGATTATCGCCTTGCCACTAACAACTTTGATGCTCTCCTACTACCAACGCTTTATTATCAACAAAGAAAAAATAAAATATGATGAAGTAGAAACTACTGATAATCAAGAAACAAGCCACAACGAGGAAAAATAATTGAAACTTTTTTCTACGTAATGCTTGCAAATTAAATAAAAGTAACTACCTTTGCACCCGCAATCAGGAAATAACTGATTCGCAAATAAGGATTGATTCGCTAGCTCAGCAGGTAGAGCACAACACTTTTAATGTTGGGGTCCTGGGTTCGAGCCCCAGGCGGATCACCAAAAACAAGATTAAACCTCTGATTTTCAGGGGTTTTTCTTCTTATCCAAAGGCCTTATTTCCATTCTACTCCCCATTAAATATGAACAACAGAAAAAATTATATAGTCTACCTACAACAATCAGCCATGAAGCAGGAGGAATGTCAAGACCCGAAGTAGAGGTACAAAAAAATTATACAGACTTACTCGACAGACAGAAACAGATTACTAAAGATAACCATTCCGCAGCCAATAAAAAGAAAAGCAATACACGCCACAACTTATTTTGCACAACTTGTTTGGAAAATAAAATATTTTTTCCTTACCTTTGTATTAGGATTTATTTCAAATCTTAATAAAAATAGAGCGTTAAGGCATTATCCAAGTTCAGGAAATCCCCAATTTCAAGACAACAACTGGATAATACATTGGACGCTCCACGTACTATTTATATATTAAAGTGTTATATATATAGGCGTGGGGCTTTGTGTATTATATGTTGTTGAGTATGGGGATACTTCTGAACGGTAATACCAAAGTTCCCACGCTTAACTTTATATATAAACACAGCTCCAGGGAACAGAGTTGACTAGAAGATAAACATTATGAAAGCAACTTGTTCTAAAAGTAAGACGACTGTCTCGACCGGTTTCTGTTCTTCGTTTGTTACTGTCTTTAGTGAAATTCTTATTCTGTTTATTTCCATTCCTGTTTTTTTCAAGACACACAATCACTATCTTACAAATTACATGCCAACATATTTTTCTGAGACCTTCCTCCATGATAGCCAATAATAGCGGTTCCTCTCACCATACAGAAAAAGACCTTTGGTTACAAGTTCTCGCTTTGGCAAAGGAAATACAGGACTGTAAGTCTTATCTGTATCCTAAGACCTTGGAATCTATATATGATAATATTGTAAGAATAGAAAAATTGTTGGATATTTTATTGATTATCACTCGTGGAAGTGACAAATAGACATTATTATTCCGCCTTATGCGACAATTTGTCCAATGCAGTAAAAATGTCGCATCATTAAACTATCGTTAAAAGTTTCATTTTTATAGATTACCTCTATGAAATGGAATTTTTATATACCAAGAAACGTACGCAATCAGTTATGTAACCTTAATGTTCAGAATAATGATAGATAAACGAATAGAAAGTACCATGAATGAATTGATCAACGCAGAAATATGGTCAACCAACTTATACCTGTCTTTACAGGTTTATTTTGAAAGTGAACAACTCCCGATACTGAGCTCCTGGCTAAATACCCAGGCTCAGGATAATATGAACAAAGTCTATCAAATGATGAGCTGGATATATCATAATGGAGGATGCGTTGCAATTAATGAGATAAAACGGGATGTGCAAAAATGGCAAGCTCCAGTAAGTGCCTTAAACGAATTGATTGAACATGAACGATATATGTCCCGCCTAGTCTCCATACTCCTCATACTATGCCGAAACGTGGATGCGTCCTCTAATTCTTTCATCAACAGGCTGTATTCAGACCGAATATATCTAAGTACGGCCCTTTTGGAATTATTACGTATTCTTGCCCAAGAAAATGTGCGGAGACTACCTTATTTCTAACAGTATGTCCCTCCATTTAACATCTCATAATATTAAAGATTATATAACCTTGTATGGTCTACTTTTTGCAACATAATAAACAATAATAAAATAGATCATGAATATTTTATTAATAGGATAACCCGGTTTTATCGACATTTTGGGACAAGTTTATGCTTGTTTCAAGATAAGAGAGAATATTAAATTATTATTAACTCTAAAAATTTAAATCATTATGAGTGAGAAATTACAAAATGCTTTGAATGAACAAATCACAGCAGAATTATGGTCTGCCAACTTGTATCTGTCTATGTCTTTCTATCTAAAAAAAGAAGGTTTTTCAGGTATGGCCAACTGGATGCGGAAACAATCTGCAAAAGAAGTGGGACATGCGTGCACCATTGCCGAGTATATGGTTAAACGTGAGGCGACACCGAAAGTAGACAAAGTGGATGTAGTTCCACAAGGATGGGGAAATTCTTTAGAAGTTTTTGAACATGCCTTGGAACATGAAAAGCATATCTCCAAGTTGATTGACGAATTGGTATACTTAGCTTCAGAAGAAAAGGATAATACCACACAGGATTTTCTGTGGAAATTTGTCCGGGAACAAGTAGAGGAAGAAGCCGGTGTACAGAATATTGTAAACCTGTTAAAGAAAGCCGGAGATAGTGGTATCCTTTTCATAGATGCTAAATTGGATGGATGCAAATAATAAACCTGAATAGTTAAAAGATAAATGATATGAGCAAAACAGTAGATATATTAGGTGGGCAGGCTGAATACTACCTAAACCATACATGCAAGACAATAGATAAACAACTGATTCATATTCCGGGTCCGGATATAGTAGATAAGGTATGGATAAATTCGGACAGAAACATTCGGACATTGGAGAGTTTGCAAACTTTATATGGACATGGACGTTTAGCGAATACCGGCTATGTATCCATCCTACCTGTAGACCAGGGTATAGAGCATTCTGCTGGGGCATCTTTCGCTCCCAATCCACTTTATTTTGATCCGGAGAACATCGTAAAATTGGCTATTGAAGGAGGATGTAATGCCGTAGCATCTACATTCGGCGTATTAGGCGCCGTAGCACGGAAATACGCCCATAAAATTCCATTCATCGTCAAATTGAATCATAACGAACTGCTTACTTATCCGAATAGCTATGACCAAGTAATGTTCGGTACAATAAAAGAAGCATGGAATATGGGCGCCATAGCAGTTGGAGCCACTATTTATTTCGGTTCGGAGCAAAGTCGCCGCCAAATAGTGGAAGTATCGCAAGCTTTTGAATATGCTCATGAACTGGGAATGGCTACCATTTTATGGTGTTATTTGAGAAACAGCGGTTTTAAGAAAGACGGAACCGACTATCACGCTGCAGCCGACCTGACAGGCCAAGCCAACCATATCGGAGTAACGATCAAGGCTGACATCGTAAAACAAAAACTTCCGTCCAATAATGGTGGCTTCAAAGCCATCGGCTTCGGAAAAACAAATGAGCGCATGTATACAGAGCTGACAACTGACCACCCGATAGACCTTTGCCGTTATCAGGTAGCTAACGGCTATATGGGACGCGTCGGACTAATCAACTCGGGTGGTGAATCTCATGGAGAATCCGACCTGCATGATGCTGTTGTTACAGCAGTAGTGAACAAACGTGCTGGCGGTATGGGGTTGATTAGTGGTCGGAAAGCCTTCCAAAAACCAATGAAAGATGGGGTCCAGCTATTGAGCACCATACAGGATGTATATTTGGATTCTTCAATAACCATTGCATAAAGACAGGTCGTCCATGAAAAGAATAGTATTATTACGTCATGGTGAGAGCCTATGGAACCAAGAAAACCGCTTCACCGGGTGGACAGATGTTGATTTAAGTGAAAAAGGCGTTGTAGAAGCCTGCAAAGCAGGCGATACATTACGAGAAGCCGGATTTTCTTTTGAGATTGCCTACACTTCTTACTTAAAACGTGCTATAAAAACGCTGGACTACGTTCTGGACCGCCTGAATGAGAGCTGGATTCCCGTCGAAAAGACATGGAGGTTGAATGAGAAACATTACGGCATACTTCAGGGACTTAACAAAAGTGAGACGGCTGCCCAATATGGTGAAGAACAAGTACACACCTGGCGGAGAAGTTATGATATAGCTCCTGCAGCATTGGGAGAGGACGATTCGCGCAATCCGGGTAAAGACATACGTTATGCAGATGTCCCGGATATGGAACTTCCACGTACGGAATCCTTGAAAGATGCCATTGAGCGTGTAATGCCTTATTGGAAATGCATCATCTTTCCCACATTGACATGTAAGGATAACCTGCTGGTAGTTGCCCATGGCAACAGCCTGCGTGGAATCATCAAGCATCTCAAGGAAATATCCGATACAGACATTTCCAACCTGAACCTGCCTACAGCAGTTCCTTACGTTTTTGAATTCGACAACCGGCTGGCTCTTGTCAAAGACTATTTTCTCGGTGATCCGGAAGAGATACGTAAACGGACGGAAGCTGTAGCAAAACAAGGAATGACTAAACAATAAAAGTTCTGTCAAGCAGCCAGACATATTTTCTAAACTTTAATTATTAACTAAAAAAGGAGGTAAAAATGGTACCTACAAAAATGAACCAGAATTGGTTACCAAGTATTTTTAATGATTTCTTTAACAATGAGTGGATGATGAAGGCAAATGCAACAGCCCCCGCTATTAATGTAATTGAAAATGAAAAGGACTATAAAATCCAATTGGCAGCTCCGGGAATGACAAAAAATGACTTCACCGTTAATGTGGATGAAAACAACAATCTAGTAATCTGCATGGAAAAGAAGGAAGAGAAGAATGAGGAGAAAAAAGACAAAAAATACCTACGCTGTGAATTCTCTTATTCCAAATTCCAACAAAGTATCATACTGCCGGACAATGTTGAAAAAGATAAGATTACAGCCAAGGTAGAACATGGGATTCTGTCTATAGATATTCCCAAAACAGTGGACAAAGAAGTTCAGAAGATAACCAGAACTATTGATATCAAATAAGATATCTTAGCTAAACTTTACCCAAGGCGTTCCTTATATTTAGGGGGATGCCTTGATATAAACCTTTGAACCTCAAATCACTATAATGAAAACATTCAATTTTGATGAAGCATTAATAGCTCTGCAAAGTGATCTGCTAGGTTTTGCATATAAATTGACAGCTGACAAACACGATGCTGAGGATTTATTGCAGGAAACAATGTTGAAAGCTCTGGATAATAAGGATAAATTTGATCCTGGAACAAATTTTAAAGGCTGGATGTATATCATTATGCGTAACGCTTTTATAAATAACTACCGGATAAAAAAAAGCCAGGGAGACTTATATATATTATCCGAACCCGACTATCATTTCCTGCTAAGAGATGACTCTTTTGCTTTCATAGACAATAGTCAAGATGCCAAGGAGATAAGGGCAGCCCTTAAAACACTACCTAAAGAACATTACAACGCTTTTATGTTGTATATATCCGGATTCAAATATCGGGAAATAGCTCAAGAAACAGGAGTGTCGCTAGGTACAATAAAAAGCCGTATCTTTCATAGTAGGAAAAAATTAAAGCAGTTACTTTCTGATTTTGTCTAATAATTGTATAAAAATGAATTATGAATAACAAGTATATTGGAATCCTGACTTCCGGAGGGGATGCGTCAGGAATGAATGCAGCGATCCGCGCCGTAACCCGTACCGCCATCTTCAACGGCTTTAAAATAAAGGGAATTTATAGGGGATACGAAGGACTGATTGCCGGTGAAGTAAAGGAACTCACAACAGAAGACGTGAGCAGTATTATTCAAAGGGGAGGTACTATACTGAAAACAGCGCGTTCCGAAGCTTTTACCACTCTGGAAGGACGTAAGAAAGCCTATGAAGTTATACAAAAAGAAAATATCAGTGCACTGATTATTATCGGTGGAGACGGTTCTCTGACGGGAGCCCGTATCTTTGCCGAAGAGTATAACGTGACATGTATAGGACTACCCGGTACGATTGACAATGATTTATATGGTACTGATTTCACCATAGGATACGACACGGCATTAAATACAATTGTTGAATGTGTAGATAAAATAAGAGACACCGCAACCTCACACGACCGCATTTTCTTTGTCGAGGTGATGGGACGTGATGCGGGCTTCCTGGCCCAGAACAGTGCGATTGCTTCAGGGGCTGAAGCTGCCATTATTCCGGAGGACAAAACGGATGTGGACCAGCTGGAGACATTTATCGGACGTGGATTCAGAAAAACAAAAAACAGCAGTATCGTCATTGTGACCGAAAGTCCCCAAAATAAAAATGGAGGTGCCATGTACTATGCCGACCGGGTAAAAAAGGAATATCCTGAATATGATGTAAGAGTTTCCATTCTGGGACATCTGCAACGCGGTGGGGCTCCAAGTGCCAACGACCGTATACTGGCAAGCCGATTAGGAGAAGCAGCCATTCAGGCTCTGATGGAAGACCAACAGAATGTGATGATAGGCATACGGAACAATGAAATTGTCTATGTTCCTTTTGCACAAGCAATCAAAAATGACAAGCCTATTGACAAAAGCCTGATTCGGGTACTTAACGAGCTGTCCATATAAAGTTATTAATTCACCACTGCTTGGAAAGACACTCCGGGAGGCAGACATACCGGACTGTATCATCATCGGGAAACTACAAAGTTTTATCCGGTATGGATAATGCCCTATTATAAAATAAACAAGGAAATATAAACTATTTAATGTACAATGTTATGGAATATCCAAGTTATAATGTAAACACTCCTCAATGGAGGGAAATTACAGTCGGTTCACATCTTCCCATGGAATTGGGAAAACTTGCGGAAATAGCACGTAATCTATGGTGGACATGGAATGATGACGCCAAAAGTATGTATTGCGACCTAGATCCGGAGCTTTGGGAAGAAACGGAGCAAAATCCGATATTGTTCCTGGAGCGGATGAATTATGAGAAGCTGGTAACACTGGCACATGATGAGTTTTTTATCCGCAAGATGAATACCGTCTATACTGCTTTCAAGGAATACATTAATGTAGTTCCAGATCATAAACGTCCGTCAGTAGCCTATTTCAGTATGGAATACGGCTTAGACAAGGTCCTCAAAATATATTCCGGTGGTCTTGGAATACTTGCGGGCGATTACCTGAAAGAGGCATCAGACAGCAACGTTGACCTTTGTGCCGTAGGACTGTTGTACCGTTATGGCTACTTTGACCAGTCTCTTTCCATGGACGGGCAGCAGATTGCCAATTATGAAGCACAGAATTTCGGACAGCTCCCAATCGAAAAAGTGATGCAACCAGATGGAAAACAGCTGGTAATCCACATTCCCTACGCCGACAGCTTTATTGTACATGCCAATGTCTGGAGAGTCAATGTAGGAAGAATCCCCCTTTATCTACTGGACACGGACAATGAACTCAATAGCGAGTTTGACCGTCCAATTACCCACCATCTGTATGGCGGTGACTGGGAGAACCGGCTGAAACAGGAGATTTTACTCGGTATAGGCGGCATGATGACACTGAAAGCTTTGGGTATAGAAAAAGACGTATATCACTGCAATGAAGGCCATGCCGCATTAATCAACATTCAGCGGTTATGTGATTATATAGCCGGTGGTCTGGATTTCGGCCAAGCGATGGAATTAGTACGCGCTTCTTCCCTTTATACCGTACATACACCTGTACCCGCCGGCCATGATTATTTTGACGAGGGACTTTTCAACAAATACATGAAAGGGTATCCCGACAAACTGGGCATAACCTGGAATAACCTGATGGATCTCGGACGCCATAATCCGGGAGACAAAGGAGAACGTTTCTGTATGTCTGTATTCGCCTGTAAAACCAGCCAGGAAGTAAACGGAGTCAGCCTGTTGCATAAAACTGTGTCACAGGAAATGTTCGCTCCTATCTGGAAAGGCTACTTCCCGGAAGAGAATCATGTGGGCTATGTGACTAATGGCGTACATTTTCCTACTTGGTGCGCCACCGAATGGGAAAAGCTTTTCAAAGACAATTTTGATGAGAGCTTTATTCATGACCAGTCCAATCAAAAAATCTGGGAAGCTGTCTACGACATTCCGGACGAAGAAATATGGAATACCCGCCTGAAACTAAAAACCAAACTGATAGATTATATCAAAAGAAAATGCAGCAAAGACTGGCTTAGAAGCCAGATCGATCCGTCATTAACCATTTCCATTTTTGAGAAGTTTAACCCGAATGCCCTTCTGATTGGTTTCGGACGACGTTTTGCTACATATAAAAGGGCGCATCTTTTGTTTACCGATATCGACCGCCTGGCTAAAATAGTGAACAATCCGAAATATCCGGTACAATTCATCTTTACAGGGAAGGCTCATCCCAGTGACGGCGCCGGCCAGGGACTAATCAGGCAGATTGTGGAAATATCCCGGCGTCCTGAATTCCTAGGTAAAATCATATTTCTTGAAAACTACGATATGGATCTGGCAAGACATCTTATCGCAGGGGTGGATATCTGGCTGAACACTCCCACACGTCTGGCCGAAGCCTCAGGCACATCAGGGGAAAAGGCACTGATGAACGGTGTACTTAATTTCTCAGTGTTGGATGGTTGGTGGTATGAAGGCTATTGTAAGGATGCAGGATGGGCGCTGACCGACAAAAGTATCTACCAGAATGAACAATATCAGAACCAGCTGGACGCCGAAGCAATTTACTATCTATTGGAGCATGACATTCTTCCTGCATATTATGAACATGGAGATAAGGAGTATTCGGAAAACTGGATTAAGTACATCAAGAATTCAATCGCACAAATAGCTCCCCGTTTTACCATGAAAAGGCAACTGGACGATTACTATGAGAAATTCTATATCAAACTGTCGGAGCATTTCCACATTCTCTCTGCTGACAATAATGCAAAAGCCAAAATGATATCTGACTGGAAAACCGCTGTCCGAAACAGGTGGGATTCCATTGAAATCAAATCCATAAAAGCCGGAAACGGGTTGGATGCGACAATCGAAGCCGGAAAGGAATATGAAGTAACAGTTGTTGTCGATGAGAAAGGTCTGGATGATGCAATTGGAATTGAATTGGTCATTATTCAGCATGAAAGTGGTCAAGATCATATCTATGAAGTCATACCTCTTCCACTAGTTTCCAAAGACGGGAATCTATATACCTTCAAGGGGACATCTCAAATTTTTAATGCCGGAAGTTTCAAACAGGCTTTCCGCATGTATCCCAAAAATAATCTATTACCACATAGACAAGATTTTTGTTACGTCCGATGGTTTTAAAAAAAAGGGAGGTGTGTCATAATGAATAATAAAACGCAAATTATCGCAGAAATAATTTCATAAATCGTTGATTAATATATAAATATAATTGAAATAATCTGCGATAATTTGCGTTAATCTGCGTTTTGACACACTCCGCTTTTATACATGACAAGTTTCAAAGGTTATTCAATAAAAGATAAAGAACAATGAAACCGAACATTATTCTTATGAATTTCACTCATGTCTATGAGCAGGAAAGATTTATAAACGACATCCATTTCCAGTGGATAGATTGTACCGACCTAAACGGAACCAACTGCTACTGTGATGCAGAAGCAGCCAAAGTCATTAGACAAAGAATGGCCCCCTACTTACCTGAAGGAATACATTTCATTGATTCCGGTAACTATCATTATATCAGTAAATTTTGGACGGATAAAATAAAGACCCCATTCTCACTAGTTGTCTTTGATCATCATCCAGATATGCAACCTTCCTTATTTGACAATCTAATGTCATGCGGATGTTGGGTGAAAAAAGTATTGGATACAAATCCTTATCTTCAAAAAGTATGTATCGTCGGTGCTGCTGAAAAGTTGATCAAAGCACTGCATCCCAATTATGGAGAAAAATTAAAGTTTTATAGCGAAACAGAACTTTCTCACGAAGAAGGATGGAACAGATTCTCTCATGAACATCTGAATGAGCCTGTCTATATATCAGTGGACAAAGATGTATTGGACATAAAATCAGCAGTAACCAATTGGGATCAGGGTTCCCTATCACTGACCGAATTGGAGAAACTCCTCTCCATCATTCTAAAAAAAGAAGAAATTATCGGAGTAGATATCTGCGGTGAATGTTCCAGTTCTTTGGATGTTTTCCAAAAAAACAGAGAACTTTCAATTAACAGTAAGGCCAATAAGGAACTATTAAATCTATTCCTGTCCAATCAAAACGAGATTCATCCCCTATAAGTAAATCATTAACATAGTCATGAATATTATGCTTAGCACAATAATTAGTGAATTGACCGTACATGATAATTCCACATCTCTTTACACTTTTCTAATTCTCCATCTCTTGATATTGCTATTTTCAATAGAAGGTTGTACTTTTGTCATCATTTTATCAGTCAATCTTTTATACAAATGGTCTTTATACACAATTTATTACTTATTCTGGGACGTGGAATAGGACAAGTGATGTTTCAGAATAATGCGTTATCCGGATTATTCATGCTAATTGGAATATTTCTAAACTCATGGCAAATGGGAATACTAGCAGTCTGCGGTAATATAATAAGTACACTGACAGCCCATTTTTCGGGATATAAGTATGATGATATTAAAAATGGATTATACGGATTTAATGGAACTTTAGTAGGTATAGCAGTTGGCGTATTTCTACAATTATCGGTAGGAAGTTTAATCATGTTGATTATCGCTTCGGCCCTTTCCACATGGATTGCCTATTTTTTTAATCAGCAACGTTTAATTCCTGGCTTTACTGCTCCTTTCATTCTTGCTGTATGGGGAATGTTGGGAGTTTGCAGCTGGCTTATACCAGATTTACTATCAGTTTCCTATACGGTTATTGATACCACACAGAATATTAATTATTTCCAAGCCTTCTGCTTAGGTATAGGGCAAGTCATGTTTCAGGGAAATACAATTCTATCCGGATTATGTTTCCTTATAGGCATTTTGATTAATTCTCGAAAGGCAAGTCTCTATACTATCTTGGGAGCACTTCTTCCTATTCCCCTAGCCATTTTACTTGAAGTGGATGCTACAGACTTAAATGCCGGATTAATGGGCTATAATGGGGTATTATGTGCAATAGCTTTAGGAGGAACGGGCTGGAAAAGTGGCGTATGGGCAGGATGCTCTGTCTTACTGTCCACCGTATTACAGATTCTAGGAATGAGTTTGGGTATCACTACCTTAACCGCTCCCTTTGTTATATCTGTATGGATCATACTAATGATACAAAAAGTAATAAGAACGCAGAATAACTAAATTAGTCTTCAAATAAAAGTTTGTGATATTTTTTTTCAAAGAAAAAGATAAAAGATATCATCTTGTCACCCGAAATATTTGCTTTTGTATTATGAATACTACACCATAATGCAGTAAACTTAAAAATAGCATCCAAACTCCTTGAATTAAAAAGAGTTTGGATACCTCAACATTTACAGTAAAAATATTATTTATAAAGTTTCAATCAGATCTTAGTTATGCTTACAACATAAAGGTGATAACTACCCATATAAACAACAGACAGAAGTGTATCACATAATTATGATAACATCATCTCATATCTTTTCACCCACAATCAGCAGCAATTTTTCATTTTCCTTTCTTAAAAACTTAATTTCTTCTTTCAACCAATCTATTTCCTTGTTTTTTGAAGAAATCAATTCAGCTATCATTGCATTAGGAGTATAATTACGACTGATAAAATTCAATATCTTGGAGATATTTATTTCTTCTCTTTTTTTAAAGTTTCAAATTGCTCCTTCTGTTTATCCAACAGCTTTTCGAAAATCTCAATTACCTGTTCAACAGGAAAACTATTAAAGGTCTGATTATTACCTGTATTACTGACAGCACTTTTAACACCGCAATTCTCGTAGAAGTTATTCGTATTATACAGGATTGTCTCTTCATTAAAACTCTTCAGCCCATCTACAGTAACGCCTAGTGCTGAAGCAATCTCGCCTAACCGTTCATCGTCAAACTTCTCTGTTTGTTCTATTTTCGAAACAGCCTGTTTCGTTATACCTAACAAATCACCGAGTTCCGCTTGAGTCATTCCCCGAAGCCGACGCACCCGTTCAATTTTTCTTCCCAGATGAATTGTATTTGTGTACTTTTCCGTTTCCATATTCCAGTCTGTTGATTATTTTCCCTGCTTTATGCACTCTCTTAGAATCTCTATTTTCTCTTGTTCACTTTTCAACAAGCGTTCATACAGTTCAACCACCTTTTCAATAGGATTAATCTGTTGGTTATGAGCATAAACAGTAGCAATTGCTCCCGGAGAAATGGTAGCATCTTTATAATTATTAATATTACAAATGGCTTTTTCAACATCAAAATCCTTGATGACATCAGTAGATATTCCCAAGACTTCAGCTATTTTTGTCAACAGTCCGTCTTCTATTTCATCTTGTTTCTCTATTTTCGAGATCTCCTGCTGACTAACACCCAGATCAGAAGCCAACGCTTCCTGTTTCATACCCAGATACACACGGATTCTTTGCAGATTGCGACCGACATGCCTTTGATTCACCTTGTCTTTTACTTTAATATCCATATCATTGTTGCTTTAGTAAATACATTGAGACAAAGATAATGAAAATAAAATTCGCAACTACATATCGCCCTTTGAAAAAGACAGCTTTCTATCTGTTTCTCTTTTAAATATAACCTAATTAGATCTATTTTATCCCAGTCTTTATCATTTTATCTACTTCTAAAACTTTACTACCGTAAAGTTTACGACGGGTAAAGGTTTAATCAACAACAATATTACTTTATAAAATCAAATATACAACAGGTAGTAAGAAACAACTCAGTTCTGATAAAAGTCAACTCTATATTTTTCAATCCCCAGTTCTATATGCATAATTTTGCCCTGTCAGTTTTTAGCTGACATGAATCGTGGCGCCACATTTAAAACAGTGCAGAAGGATGTGCAATTGACATTCTGAACAATTATCATTTAACCAATAAAATCTAATAGCCTATGGGGTAAGTAAAGTCGTTACAATCGAGACATAGCTTTAAATTGTCCGGAAATTTAGCTATCCAAAAACAAATTAGTAAACATACAATTAAACAAAAAGCATGAAATCATTTTCTGATAAAACAAACATAGGGGAGAATAATCCCCTAAAGACTGTTTATAGAATGAATTTTTACCTATTATTCCTATTAATAGGTTCATTATCGATACTTGGATCAACACGGGCTTATTGCCAACAGAGCAGAACGATCTCGGGTGTAGTGAAAAACTCTCAAGGAGAGACGATTATCGGAGCGAATATCGTTGAAAAAGGTACCAGTAACGGGACAATTACGAATGTAGACGGACTATTCACACTGCGCGTATCGCCCAATGCAATATTAAAGGTATCTTATATGGGATACACGGAACAGGAAGTCAATACACGCAACAAGAACAAGCTGGAAATCATACTGACGGAAGATGCCAGACTGATTGATGAAGTAGTGGTGGTAGGATACGGATCGGTCAAAAAACGGGATTTGACGGGGGCGGTAACCTCCGTCAAAAGTGCGGAAGTACTGGCCGCTCCTACCAATAATGTGATGGAAGCCCTTCAAGGCAAGATACCCGGAATGGATATCACCAAAACTTCGGGACAGGTAGGAGGTGATGTCACTATCCTGTTACGTGGTTCACGATCTATCTATGGCAGCAACGAACCGTTGTTTATTATCGATGGAATCCCCGGCAGCTATAGCCAGGTCAGCCCGTCGGACATCGAGAGTGTAGATGTATTGAAAGATGCTTCTTCCACCGCCATTTATGGTTCTGCAGGAGCAAACGGTGTTGTCATCATCACCACAAAAAGAGGAAAAGAGGGAAAAGCGACCGTAAACTTCGATGCTTATTACGGATTCAGCGGTTCACCTAACTACAGGCATGGAATGACGCGGGATGAATGGGTCACCTACCAGCAAGAAGCCTATAAATATAAAAACGGTGACTATCCTACCGATATGTCCGCCCTACTGGGGAAACAGGATTTTATAGATGCATACAACGACGGCAAATGGATAGACTGGATAGATGAAGTGTCGGGCAACACGGCTACCACACAGAAATACAGTCTTTCGGTCAGCAGTGGCACTGAAAAGACAAAATTATTCGCTTCGACTTCCTACAATCGGGAAGAAGGTTTACTTAATAACGAAAATCTGAACAGATATTCGTTACGCCTCAACCTGGATCAACAGATATTTTCATGGGCAAAGGTGGGCTTTACCTCCAATTTAGTCTACCGGGACTTGAACTCCGGTGTGAAAAACACATTCACCAAATCTCTCTCCGCCATCCCGCTGGGTGATGCTTATACCGAAGAAGGGGAGATCAATCACGAATACATCACGGGACAATATTCCCCGATGAGTGATTTCATAGAGAATCAGTATGTAGACAACACACGTTCCACCTATCTGAACATGAGTGGCTATGTCGAACTAACTCCCATCAAAGACCTGACTTTTACCAGTCGTGTCAATGGTACTTTGAATCACTCACGCCACGGGCAATACTGGGGAGAGAAGTGCAATGCCAACCGTCCGTCTTATGCAGGTTCACCGCATGCTTCCATCACCAACAACAATGCCTGGAATTACACTTGGGAGAATATTCTCGCTTACAACACAACCATCGCAAAAGACCATAATCTGGGAGGTTCACTGATTACTTCCTGGAATAAGAACCAGTCGGAAAGTAGCATGGCTGCCGCCAGCGGTCAGATGGTAGATCAATGGTCTTTCTGGCGACTGACATCGGGCACTTCCCAACATGTGGAATCCGACTTCGCACAGACACAGAAAATGTCTTTTGCCTTCCGTCTGAACTATTCATACAAAGGCAAATACCTGTTTAATTTCTCTACCCGTTGGGACGGTGTTTCACAATTTTCTACCGGACATAAATGGGATGCTTTCCCCGCAGGTGCACTGGCGTGGAGAATATCAGACGAGGCATTTATGGAAAAGACACGTAGTTGGCTAGACAACCTGAAGTTGAGAGTGAGCTACGGTATCACGGGTAACTCGGGAGGAACCACCGCATACAGTACCACAACACAAGCATACGTATATGCCGCTTCGGGAATTTCCATTAATGGGAAGATTGTTCCTTTCACGCAATACTCCGGTACCTACGGTAGTTCCGATCTCGGCTGGGAGAAGTCATACAACTGGAATGTGGGGTTGGATTTCGGTATCCTAAACGGTCGCATTGACGGATCGGTAGAATGGTTCAAGACAACCACCAAAGGATTATTATTCAAACGTACATTGCCCATCACCAGCGGTCTGACCGGATGGGGATCGCCTCTGGCTATCTGGCAGAACATCGCCCAGACCAGTAACCAAGGCGTGGAAGCAACGATCACTTCGCACAACATACGGAATAAAGATTTCACCTGGAATACCACTTTATCCGTCACCTGGAACAAGGAACAAATAGACGATCTGCCTGACGGTGATCTGATCGCCGAAAACCTGTTTGTCGGTGAACCGATTAAAGCTATTTACGGATATAAATATACCGGAATTTGGGGAACCGATACTCCACAGGAAACATTGGATGCCTACGGCGTAAAACCCGGATTCATCAAGATAGAAACCTTAGACCAGAAAGGCGATGAAGGTGTGCATAAATACAGTACGGAAGACCGGCAAATTCTAGGACATTCCAATCCGGACTGGATCATCGGACTCAGCAACTCCTTCACCTACAAGAATTTTGATTTATCCGTCTTTGCCATGGCACGTTACGGACAGACAATCAACAGTGACCTGCTCGGTTATTATACCGCCGAACAGAGCATAACCAAGAATCAACTGGCAGGCGTAGACTACTGGACAGAGGATAATCAAGGAGCCTATTTCCCCCGTCCCGGAACGGGAGACGAACAAAAAACCGTATATCCTTCATTAAGAGTGCGCGACGGCTCCTTCATTAAGATTAAAAATATCACGCTGGGATATACACTACCCGTCAATATTTCCCGCAAAGTTTTAATGGAGAAATGCCGTATTTATGCCACAGCCTACAATCCGTTCATCTTTGTAAAAGATAAGCAGTTGAAAGATACTGATCCCGAAACCAACGGTTCGGATGCATTTCCTACCTACCGGCAATTTGTTTTTGGCGTTAATTTGACATTCTAACAAAAGATTATAATCATGAAAAGGATATATATAAAATTCATATTTTGCAGTGTGCTGTTCTCGGCCTTATCTCTACATTCCTGCACCTTGGAGGAATACAACCCGGGCGCATTTACCAAAGAGGCTTTGGCTACTTCCATCGATGGATATGAAACCCTGATTAACCAGTGTTATTTTGCTATGGAAAGGTTTTACTACGGTTCTGCGGACTGGATGTCACTGACTGAAGGCGACACCGATCTTTGGACGTATAAAGCCAACGAATCAACAAGTTACACACAGTGGTTCTGGTTTTTCGCAGGAACATCACCCAATACGACTTACACCAATAATTGGTGGAACGGGACATACGACGGTGTGGGAGCCTGTAACGAAGCTATCGCATTAGGAGACAAACCTCCCTACACCACGGAAGAGGAGCGGAATGCCAAGATTGCGGAAGCCCGTTTTCTTAGAGCTGTCTATTATTTCAATGCAGTGGAACAATTCGGAGCAGTGACGATGCTCACAGAACCGATAACAGCGGAAACACTGACTTACTCCCCCACCCGCACCGATCCGATGACTATCTATCAGGAAGTAATCCTGCCCGATTTAAGATTCGCATCCGAATGGTTGCCAACAGGTACGCATGCAACTACTACCACCCCGACGAAGAAAGCCGCTCTCGGTTTTCTGGCTAAAGCCTGCTTGCAGACGTACGAATATGGAAGCACCGAATATTTGCAGGAAGCTCTGGATACAGCCAAGAAATTGATTACCGATTGCGAAACCAGCGGTGGGAAATACAATACGTATATGTATCCATCGTATAGCGAAGTGTTTAAAGAGAGCAATAACTGGGAAAACAAGGAAGCTCTCTGGAAACATCGCTGGTATGCAGGAGCAGACGGTCACGGATCAAGCAACGGAAATTACAAGCTAAATCGCAACGATGAGTATTTCTTATGCAATATCAATAAGTTCGGTGCTCGTGAAGATAATCAGGAAACACGTCTTACTTGGGAAGGCTCAATTACCGGTATCTTTATGCCCACACAGCATTTATTGAGTTTATATGTACAGAAAGACGGAACATTGGACCCCAGATTTCATGAATCGTTCACTACAGAGTGGAACGCGAACAAGAATTACACGTGGGATGAAAGTGCCGTCCACATGTATGACAAGGAAGAAACCGTCATTGGCAAAGCTCTGAATAAAGGTGATTTAGCCATTAAATTCATCATGCCGCAGGACATCGATTATGCGACAGAGAAACAAAAAGAACACATTTCTGATTATTTGCTAATTGATTATCATCATGTATATAGTGATGACAATAATAATGTGAACATGAATTATGCTTATACAAACGTCACTGGCAATTACAAAAATGACGGCACAAATGAGAACCAATTCCGCTACTATTATCCATCACTGAATAAGCATAACAGCAGCAATTATTATGTAGCCAATGCTTCCAAACAGAGAAACGGTAATCTGAATGCAACGTTTATCATGCGCATGGCAGAAGTTTATTTGATTGCGGCAGAAGCTGATATTTACCTGAATGGTGGTGCGAATGCAGCCGGTTATATCAACAAGGTTCGTGAACGTGCCGGAGCAAATCCGCTTACAGGGAGTATTACAGTACGAGATATCTTAGACGAAAGAGGCCGTGAACTTTGCGGAGAATATTGCCGCTTCTACGACTTGAAACGGACAGGAATGTTTAAGAACTCGGAGTATCTGGAGAATACTCATCCGGACTTAGCACAATTCTTTCACCCGAATTATGCATTACGTCCCATTTCAACTACATTTACTGCAACAATCACCAATGGCAGCGAGTATCAAAATCCGGGATATTAAGTAGGAATTTCAATATGTACAGGTATTATGGAATCAATCTTGGCACCTGTACATTAATTATATATTAAGAAATGCTCCCTATCTCGTTTTGAGATGGGGAACATACTTTTCAAATATGAGAAAAACAAGATATAGATTAATTATATCGAAAACTGTTTGCTAGTCAGAATAAAGTCTCTACCTTTACAAAGGATAACCATGTCACTTATTAGTGGCTATTTAAAACCGCTTATGCCTGTTGAAAATGAAAACAGCTATCATATATTATTCAAAACATGGAACTACCGAGCGAGTAACACACCTTATCGGAGAAAAGTTGACTAATAAAGTTGACTACATCTCATTAAAAGAGTGTCCGAGACCTGATATTCGAACTTACGATCGAATAATTCTCGGAACAGCCATTTATGCGGGCTCTCCAAACCGAAAAATTACTCAATTCTGTCACAATAATCAACTGTTATTAGAGCAAAAAGTAATAGGGTTATTCATCTGTTGTATGAACGAAGAGCAAGAAGCGGAAGAAATGAATAAGGCTTTCCCGGAGTTCTTGCAGAGATTATCGATTCCCAAAGCCATTTTAGGTGGCGAGTTTCAGTTTGACAAAATGAATTTCATCGAAAGATTTTTGACGAAGAAAATAGCGAAAGTAAATTCTTCCGTTTCGAAGCTGAGATATGATGCTATAAATGAGTTTACAAGTCAGATAAAAGATAATCATTTATGGTAACTTCTTGAGTTATCTATTGAGCAACTTTGTATTCAAATAATAAATAGAATGGCCGTATAAGAAAACTTCTTTCAAAAGAAGTTTTCTTATCTATTTAAGACAATACCTATAATCGCAATCTTTTACTTTTACGAATCCATTACTTAACAATGTTCTTATGGATAAAACATTAGCCTCATCAGGGTCAGCCAATATCTCTTTCCCTCCTATTTCGGCAATTTCCCCGATCAGCTTCTTTACAATAATCTTCCCGATGCCCTTACCCAAATATTCCTCTTCGCCTATGAGATAACCTATTTCAAAGACTGTCTCTTTCTCATCGACAGTTTTTCCGTAATGTTCCGGTATATATTCTTTTTCAAAATAACAATCCAAGTATAAACAAAAGCCAATGGCTTTATCATTATAATAAACAATGAAATGTTTCATATAATGATATTGGGTATTTCTATTATTTACCTCATCCAACCAAGCCATTTTATGTTCTTCTCCGTCAGGGCAGAACCATTTATAAATATATTCTTTAGCCAACCATTTACTGAAAATGTCTACATCCTTATCACGCAAAGGCTTTATTGTGATCTTATCATTCTTAATATCCATACTTTTTTGTGGTGAGACGCCAGCCTCTTTTATAAACTCCATAAATCCAACTATCTGAAATACAAAGATATAATTTTCAATACAATAAAGAAGAACTAAAGGATATTTATAAAGCAACTCATGTCCACAGATATCACAACAAGAAAACGAATGACCAAGTATAAAGAATCTAAAACAAACACAAATGTCGAAATCATACGTTGGGAATCGTACATGATTACTTATATTTGCGTTATCGAGCAACTTATTAAGAACCGGATGATATGTTAAAACGGATTAAATTTCAAATTCTGTAGAAGTGTACATCCCAATAAAATACTAAAAAGGCAAGAACATGAAACTTTGGAAATATAGTGGAACACTTTTAACAGCAACAGGAGTCATTCATACCATTTATGCGTTATTTCTTGGAAAAGAAGCTTTTACGGAAATGCTTAACAATGGATTAATAGACTCTATTGGAGAAAATCATAACCTGGGCTTTGCTTTCTGGTTCCTAATCTGCGGAATAATACTTATTCTTTGGGGAGAGACACTTCAATACTATATCAGAAAAGAACAAAAACCGGCACCTTTATTTTTAGGTTACTTCATTCTACTGTTCACCATAATCGGTTGCATAGTCGAACCAATATCCGGTTTCTGGCTTTTCTTACCGCAAGCACTTATTATTATTTATTCAAACATGAAAAAGCAGTGAGAAGCATCATCCATAGCGAACTCAAAACCGAGTGCAGTGCTTAAATGCAACTTATTAAAATCCCATAGCATCTTTCACTAAAACCATTTCTTTATGAGAGGTCAACTTCTCTAATAAAAGCAATGCAACCCCGTATGATGTTTGAGGACAATAAGAAGTTATGATATTATCATCCACCACGATGGGAGAATTTACGATAGTTGCTCCAAATCCCTGAAGCACTTTCTGTTTATGAGCACCTCTAAGATGATAAGTTGTTGCTTTCCGACCGTTCAACACTCCACTTTTCCCAACAGGCAAAGCTCCCACGCAGACTGTTGCGATCCATTTCTTTTGTGAGTCAAACAGTCGTATCAATTCCAGAAGTTGTTCATTATATGCCTCCTCATAGAATCCGAATTCTTCAAATCCGCCGGGTATCGCAAGCGCGTCATATTCATCTGCAGACACTTCATCCATGACTTTATCCACCAAAACAGGAACATTGAAAGAACTAATCACTTTTTGATTCAAGCCACAGGTCACAACATCTATTTTACAATCAAAATCCGTCTTTGCCCATCCCATAACATCTATAAAAGCACTAAACTCAATCGTTTCAAACCCTTTAGCAAGGAATACCAATAATTTCATAATCAAATTAGTTATATATTAATAATATAAGAAACAGCATTGCACTAAAAAGAATGTGAACTAAAATCACCTTCATTCTTTCCTATAATCCCCTCTTTACCTCACCTTTTGCAGCCTCCCAACCAATCATTGCAGTCTTGCGAATCTCTCCCCAATGGTAATTTCCCAACTCACCGGAAGCACGAATGACCCGATGACACGGAATAAGGAAAGCTACGGGATTCTCACCGACAGCCGTTCCAACAGCCCGGCAAGCTCTCGGATTATTGATTCCTACGGCTATATCTCCGTAAGTAGTCAAGCCACCGACAGGAATTTTCAGTAAGGTTTCCCATACCTTTAGTTGAAAGTCAGTACCTTTCAGATGCAATTTTATTTCTTTGAGTTTACTCCAGTCCTGCGTGAAGATAAATAAAGCATTTTGCTGCACTTCATCCACAATCGAGGTAAACTTTGCATTAGGAAACTTCTTCCGTAAAGAGTTAAAAGCCGCGTCATGTTCGTCTGCAAACTCCATACAACAAATACCTTTATCGGTAGACGCAATGAAGATTTCACCGAAAGGACTTTTGGCAAAACTGTAATTGATAGAAAGACTTTCACCTCCGTTTTTATATTCGCCCGGCGTCATCCCTTCTATATTTACAAACAAGTCATACAATCTGCCCGTACCGGAAAGCCCTGTTTCCTGTGCCGCATCGAATAAAGACGCATGAGTTTCATTCAAGATTCTCTTGGCATATTCAATACTAGTATATTGCAAGAACTTCTTAGGGCTAATTCCCGCCCACTCCGTAAACATACGTTGGAAATGCGCCGTACTCAACGCCACCTCCCCGGCAATCTCATCCAATCCCGGTTGCCTTTTAAAATTCTCCCTTATATACCCGATTGCCTGTGCAATGCGTGCATAGTCAAGCGTTTTTTGCTCATTCATAACAGAGGTTTGCCATTTAATTCCAAATCCAGCAACCGCTTTTTAGCAGGAAGCCCGCCACCATATCCCACAAGAGAGTGGTTGCTGCCGATGACACGATGGCACGGAGCAAAAATAGAAATAGCGTTCGCCCCGTTAGCGGCAGCAACAGCACGGACAGCTTTCGGCAAATCGAGTTGTTTTGCCAGCTCACCGTATGACACAGTCGAACCGTATGGAATCTCCAACAACTTATACCATACACTCTTCTGAAACTCCGTACCAACAAAAAGCAAAGGCACCTCAAACACAGTCCGCTCGCCATTGAAATATTCATCCAACTGGCTCATCGCCTCCAGTATCACATCTGATGTACTTTTCTCATAACCAGCTTTCAGCACTTTCCGCAATCTCCTGTCTACGATATCCCTATGACTTTCAGCCGCCCAGTCACAAAGACAAAGCTTATCCTCAAACGAGCCAAGCATCAAATCACCACAAGGAGAATGATAACGCTGTATCTTAATTACATTCGTTTTATCTTCCATACTTCCAAAGATACGTTTATTATATTTACAGTTGAAATAACAGCTAATAATATTTTCGTTTTTACACTCGCACTCTCATTTCCAATGCCGCAAAATTACTACACGCATCACTGATAAACGACCCGAAAATTGCTGTTTTTACGTAGAAAAGACAATCCCCCTCCCACTCCTCCATACAATCAATCGTTCTCAATATACTTTATCACCCGGCAAGGACTGCCGACCGCCACACAATTCTTTACCATCCGATTCAATATCCAATTATTTTTTATACATGATTTACTCTCACACCCTCACACTTTCCCTGCATCCCCCTATTCATCATCCTTTCAGTGATGAGGGTAAGAGTGAGGGTAGGTGAGGGTAACTTTTTGCCCTCACCCTGTCTCGTCCTGATTGGGTTGACAAAGCCCCCTTTCACACCACCTTTATCAATTACTTCACTTTCATCAAATGATAAAGCGTCCCTTTACGAGACTTACGACAAGGAATATTCAGTTTTTGAAGTGCACGCCCAAACTGTCCTACCTTATTAATAGCCAGTTTATCCCGTGTTTTCGTCTGTAAATAACTCAAAATCTGCATGGCAGTCAGCCATTCGCCTTCCATTTCCTCTTCTACGGGATTAAGATAGCAGTGGAACAGCTGTTCCAGCGGACTCGCCTGTTCAAACTCACGGTTAGTCTGTTTTAATATGTTTTCATCCTCATCATTCAGCCAATAACGTTCACCTTTATAAATAGCCTCCATCGCTTGAGCATAAAGCTGCTTGTAATTAATCGTAACATTTGTATTAATAGGAGCCGTCACCTCAATGCAAATAAAACGGCGGCTACCGCTAGGATCGGTAAGCAAATCTTTCTGATTGCTGGTACCGATAAAAGAAGCATAACGCCTCATTTCCCGAATCGTATTACCGTATGGTTTGCGCAGATTCGCCACAGGCTTCTGCAACAAATGCTTCAAGAACCCCTGCTGACTGACATTAATCTGATCGAACTCATCAATATTTATCAGAAAAAAACGTCCCAAATAGCGTTCCGCCTCCTGTTTACTTTTAAAATCAATACTGTCCGTATAGCCGAAACGCAACTCCGGCGGCAGAATAATGCGACAGAATGTAGACTTACGATACCCCTGCGAACCAACCAGCAAAGGCGAAGTATTATTACCATGCTGCCGATCGACTCCCCTCCAATGCGCCACCATACTAAGAAACCAGCGGTAAAATAATTCCTGCCAATGCGGATTATCACAAGGCACCAGACCAGCCAATGCACGGATACGATCCTTCCCGTCCCAGCGACCTGTCTCATAAAGATATTCCTCCACAGGATTATACAAAGGAACACATTCCGAATTCAGAAAACGATCCACATCACGGTCCCACGCACTGATGCCTTCCTTCAAAGCATTGATTGCAATACTGTTGCGCACCCGTTTATCCACCGGCTTAAAGCAAAAGTGAACAGAATCGCGCTGCCGATATTCCAAATCGTCCTGCACCGTATTGTAACGGAATTCATACCGACGTTTCATAAACTCTTCCAACAGAAAAGCCGTCTCCTGCTCTTTACTGATACTGCTTTTCTTGCCGAATCCCTTACATTCCTGATAAAGATTATGCAATATCGAACGGATCACCTGCTCTTCTTCTTCGCGATAATAATGAATCATCGTCTGCCGTATCGCTTCCTCTTCGGGAAGCCCCGCTTTGAAACAATGCTCGGCAAGGCGAACCAATAAAGGCTGCAAGTCGTCCCCACGTTTCCAATCCTCCATTTCCTGAAGTGCCCTGTTCAAGGCCGCTTCATAAATCTTCGTGAATGTTTGCGCCGACTCATATCCCGGCTGCAACCGTAATAACGGATTTTTCTCTCCCAGTTTCCGCTGACGGAAAGTCTCTTCTCCCGGCATCATAAGCGGTTGTTCCAAGCAGAACGGCACCGCATCCGGATTATAATAAGGAGATTCGTCCAGCGTCATACGGCATCTCTGTGCCAAAACCGGTTCTTTCAAGTCAATATCGAAAGGCAACATCCGCTGATAACATTTCACAGCCAGCCAATAAGCATGAACATGAAATAATTCCGCCTCCGCTTCCTTGGTCGGCAATCCTCCGTCATCCGGCAAAGCGAAACGCACCCATATTTTCACGCTACGCCCGCTGGAGCCACAAAAAGCGGCAAAAGTCTGTGGCAGAAGTGCCGCTTGCCGTTTCACAAACTCCGCTTCCGAGCCACCGGCCAACCGGCTCACTTCCAACTGTACCAAACCGTTGTACTGCTTCATTTTCCGTTCGCCCTCTTTGGTACGGGTATATTCCACAGCAGAATAAATGTATGGCAATTTATCAATATGTTCGTATCGGGCATACGTACCTTCCAGCAACGGTATAATCTCCCGCAAAGCCGTGATATGTCCCGCTTTAGTTTCCGTCTTCATTTTGTCGAATAGTGTGCCTGTCTCACAAATGCTAAGAGTTTCTTTTCCGCTCCCGTTGTCTTGTCTGATTAAAGTAACTTTCATCCTATTTTTGTCTATTTTTTCTACAATCACATCTACATATTTAATTCCTGTAAAGATACGCTTTTATCCTCCGGTAAACAAGCATTTTATCCGATAAATACCTGCATATTATTTGCATTTGCCTTATTATTTATGTATCTTTGCTTAGTAGTTGTCAAGGGCTCACCCGTGTGAACAAACAGGCTATCAATTGTAAATAAAAACGTCTACAGACGTAAACAGCCTTATTCACATGGGTGAGCCCTTGCAAATCATTAGAGTTTAACAAAAGAAACATTAAGCATTAATGTATTACTATCTAAGAGAATACATAACAAGAAGAGTTCATTTAAAACAAATATAGAGCTATGGCAATATTATTCGATTGGTATGAAGACCCGAAGCCTTCAAACAAACAGCAGGGAGAAAACGGAAACACCCTGCATCCGCGCATCAAATACAACGGTTCCACAGGGACCGACGTACTGCGCCGACGTATTCAAGAACGTTGTTCACTGACAGAAACAGACGTCACAGCCGTACTTGATGCGCTTTCACACATCATGGGACAGGAATTGGCGGAAGGACGCCAAGTTCATCTGGACGGCATCGGTTATTTCCATCCCTGCCTGACGACCACGGAACCTGTAACGGTAGACACAAAACGGAAAGTGACCAAAGTGAAGCTAAAGGCCATTCAGTTTCGTGCCGACCAGACATTGAAAAACGAATTCGGCGTTCTTAAAGTGAAAAACCTCAAAGGTGGACTGGATTTCACCCAACTGACGAACGAGGAAATTGACCTGCAACTGACTAAGTACTTCCGTACTCATCCATTTATGCGGAGACACGACTTCCAATATCTTTGCGGAATGGCAAGAAGTACAGCCATGCGACATATCCGACGTCTGCGCGACGAGGGTAAATTGAAAAATATGGGTGGAGCCATGCAGCCGATTTATGTGCCGGGAAGTGGATATTATGGTAATAATAAAGAAGTTAGTGTAAAAACGGAATAAGATTGGTCAACTCAAATCAGGACGAGACAGAGTGAGAGTAAAAAGTTACCCTCACCTACTCTCACCTTTACCCTCACGCCTGTAACCCCGATGAATAAATGGATTGAGCACAAAGGGTGAGGGTGTGAGGGTAAAACGTCACCAACATTTATTTGAGAGCATTCTTAATGCGAGCAACTATTATACAAGAGCACCTCCATACCGTTCCATATTTTACCGGGGAATCTTAACCATTTCAACCGGCTGCTCCTGTATCTTATCCAACGGTTGTGATTGATATTTTACCTTTGAGAAATCAATAGCTTTTAAGTCAATGCAACGTATCGAATTGTTATAAGCTGTTTTATAATAAACCTTCCGGTTCGTGAGGTCGATAGCTGAGGTCCATTGCGTAGCACTGGGAATATCCGGAATATCACCCTGTGAATGTTCTATACCAATAGGAATATCAAAATTATTAAGCAAGTGGAAACATTGCTGCACGGTATCAAAGCCTGTGGCACGTTGCGGAGCTGTCCCCCGGTAAAAGGCCGCACGCACAAACCGCGAAGGAGGCGTGGCATCACCCGGAATGCCGAGAAAACCGGAGTTGCCACCAGTAGGTTGCAACGTAATACCGCTCAATTTTTGCACGGAAGCGTCACCCGGATGAAGATTGACGTAATTGTTCAAATTTGTAAGTTGCCATTCAAAACCGGGGGCATTCGTCAATACTCCTACTTCATTCTCATAAAAATGCGGCACACCACCTACAATTTCCAACACAACCTGACGCCCCGACGGTTCACCGATACGCCAATGTACTACCGCTGTCTTTTCCAATCCTACAACACGTACAGAAGAAAGGGCTGCCTTCACCTCGTCGATAGTGGAAAACTGCGACAACAGCCACTCCGTCACTTGAAGGTCTGCCAGTGTCCGCTGGTTCTGTGCAGCATCATACGTTTTATATCCCCCATAATGAGGAAAGAAAAATAGTCCGGCCGAAAGTCCGGCCTCATTGATTCCTTCGGCAATAAATTCTTTTTGTACAACAGCCAGACCAACCACTCCATATTTTGCCGTAAACGTTAGTCCATTGACACCTGTAGGAGTGAATGACGTGAGCTGTTGGCCACGTGGAATAATCACATACTCGCTTTGCAACACACCGCGCGCCCATTCAATCGTACGGGCCTGCACATAACTGCCGTCACGGGATGTCAGCGAGATTCCCGTACAAGCTACAGCCTGAAAAGTGCTGCCACATACGGCAGCAATCCCTAGCAATAAGTTCTTTGTCATCTTCATCATTATTTATATATTTATTTGCTAAAAACTCAATACTGTATAAAGACAACAAAATATGGGTTATTTTAGTTTGCAGACACCTCTCTCAAGAAAACTATTGTTTTTTGTTCGTCCCGTACTTTGCGGAACAATATACGTAGTTTGCTTCAATATGCAATCTCTTTTTTTTGGTTAAGCACCGGGAACATACGGATGAGTGAACCAGAAGCACGACCCTTCCCCCTCACGGGATTCGACTCCAATCTTTCCGCCCATCCTATTGACCAGGCTTTGACAGATGGATAATCCCAATCCGGCACCTTGTACAAATGAGTCTAATTTTACAAAACGATTAAATATTTCATGTTTTTGTTCATCGGGAATCCCTTTGCCCGTATCCGTTACACAAAAACGCACCTGACTCTCATCTTCCAATGAATAGGAAAGTGTGATTGAGCCTTTAGTCGTAAACTTCAAGGCATTAGTCAGAAAATTAGAGAGTACTTGCATGATTCGGTTTTTATCAGCATCAATCACAATCTGCGGTGAATTTTCATCAAACCGCAGTTCGACCGCAGTGTCACGTTTTTTGTGTGAGAAGGTAGCAATCACTTCCCGGCAAAGTTGTGGTACATCCACCCGTCCCATAACAAGATCTATCATACCGGCTTCGATTTTGGAGATGTCCAGAATGTCGGAAATAAGGTTGAGCAACAGCTCATTGTTCTCCTGCACTAAAGACATATATACATGACGCAGCTCCGCCTCATCGGTTTCGGCAAGCAGACTGGAAAAACCGACGATGGCATTCAAAGGAGTACGTATTTCATGGCTCATATTGGCAAGGAATGCTGATTTGAGCCTGTCCGATTCTTCCGCTTTTTCTTTAGCTTGAATCAGCTCTAGTTCCACCTGTTTGCGGGTGGTGATATCGGTAGCCAGTTCCATGATTGCCC
The DNA here is from genome assembly GCF_000162555.1 of Bacteroides sp. 3_1_23. Classification (NCBI taxonomy): domain Bacteria; kingdom Pseudomonadati; phylum Bacteroidota; class Bacteroidia; order Bacteroidales; family Bacteroidaceae; genus Bacteroides; species Bacteroides sp. 3_1_23. The sequence continues at coordinate 90,032 of NZ_GG774954.1, read as the reverse complement.
AACGTCCGTCGAGCCATTTTATTGCCATGCTCTGGATGGTATACCAACGTTTGGTGACCGGATTGTAGTCTTCCCAAAAATGAACGCCTGTAAACTTACGGTTGGCATCGAGCAACTTCGGCTTCGGGCAGTGTTTACACCCATTTTCCAGACCTGCATTCAACATTCTCCAACATTCCGCATTTTCCGGAACTTCTCCTGCTTCTTCCCTGAAAGGCTTATTGGCAAAAATCACTTTCAACGTATCGTAATCACTCACAAAAATATTGGCATTGATATTGTCCAATACCTTTTGCATGGTTCGCTGCGACTGTTGCAGCGATGTTTCAACTTGCCAGCGTTTAGTAGCAGTAGATACAATTTGCGATATCTGGCTCATCAGTTCCACATCTTTTTCATCCCATTGTTTGTTCCAGCAAAAGTTGAACGAAAGAAAGCCGAAATGTACTCCCAATTGTGACAGGGGAAAAACAGCAATGGCTTTTACGCCTTGCACTTCGAGCATTTGAGTAATAAAGGGATCAAGCGAATAAATATCGGACGTACAAATGATATGGTTTTCTTCCAGCATGTCGAACCAGGGTTTTCCCGCTTCAATGGTCATACTCCGCAAGTAATCGATAGCGGGTTCTATACCGTCGTTGCACCATTCGTTGGTGCAGCCATACGTAACTCCGTCGAGGTGGTTTTCCCATGTCGCCAAACGGTCGACACCAGTATAACGGCCAATTTCGGCCAGTGCCATATTCATAGCAGTAGGTATATCCGGTTCCAATTGCAAAATTTGCAGTACCTTGATAAATAATGCCTGCCGTCGGTTGGTTGCTTCGAGATTCTCCTGAATAGCGATCAAGTCTTTAGATTTCTCTTCAACCATCTGTTCGAGGCTGGTACGGTACTGTTCCAGTTCCATACCGCCCTCTTGAGGTTCAGAATCAGTGGATTTCATGTTTAATAGATAACAGTAAATAGAATTTTAGTTTAGTTTCGAATCCGGACGAGATGCGTCCCACATTCTGCAAATATATACATTTATTTTAGAAACCAAACTTTTTCCCATCAAAACGACTTCTTATAAATGCCTAATAATCGCAGAATTACGAAAGCATATATTACATAATCGACCTCGTCAATTCCAAACTTCCTCAATATTATACCGGATGGAATCTTTTCAACAATATATGACTTACACTGAAAAAGTCCTTATTACACTTTTCCATCTATTAAAACTAAATCCTATTCGTCTGATTATATCAGTTTCAACCCTACGATTGAAATAATCAGAGTCGTCATAAAAAACAAACGACCCAAAGTTGCCGGTTCATGAAAGAACAGGATACCGATCAAGACGGTTCCCACCGCTCCTATCCCCGTCCAAACAGGATATGCAGTGCCGATAGGCAATGTTTGCGCAGCCTTTGCCAGTAGGAACATGCTTAAGATTACAGAGATTACAAATCCCGCTCCCCACAAATAAAAATCGGTGCCTGTCGCTCCCTTAATCTTGCCTAGACAAAAGGTAAAACTAACCTCAAACAGTCCGGCAATAATCAATATAATCCAATTCATATCATTCTATTTTAATATTAGACTGCAAAATTAACAAGATGCCCGGAGCTTTCACTTTACATTTGATAAGAAACGACGGTGTAAGAGTATCATCAATTCTTCTTTTCCTAATATAACTTTTTGTATTTTTGCAGAATAATGATTCAATGCGATATGGATATACACGAGATTATAAACAGGATATATCGGATGCCGGAGGCTTCAGCAGATAAGGTGGTCAAACATCTGTCAAAAGTCACATATCCCAAAGGTTATCATATATTGGAGGCTGGCAAGACTGAAACGAATATCTTTTTCATCGAGAAAGGGATTGCCAGAGCTTACATTCCCGTAGACGGAAAAGAGGTAACGTTCTGGATTGGGAAAGAAGGGTCAACCATTGTCTCATTGAAAAGCTATGTAAATAATCAACAGGGGTATGAGTCAATGGAACTGATGGAAAACTCGGTGTTGTATCTATTAAAGCGCAAAGACTTACACGAATTATTCAAGGAAGATATCCATATTGCCAACTGGGGGCGCAAGTTTGCCGAATCAGAGTTCCTGCAAACAGAGGAAAGACTTATTTCTCTCTTATTCACCACCGCGTCCGAACGGTATATGAAGCTGATACAAAATAATCCGGAGCTATTACAGAGAATACCATTGGAGTGTCTTGCTTCTTATCTGGGAATAACTCCGGTAAGTTTAAGCCGGATAAGGGCGAAATTGAAACGGGTACTTTGAGATAGAAACATGTTTTTCAAAAGCAAACAGAAAGTAATATATTTGTGTTTTGAATGAATCAAAAGAGAGAAGTCATGAATATCGAAGATTATAGAGAATATTGCCTGTCAGTCAAAGGAGCAACAGAATGTATGCCGTTTGATGAACATACTTTGGTTTTCAAGGTTATGGATAAAATGTTCACTTTTGCTACATTACGTCCTAAAAACGGAAGATTCTGGGCGGATATGAAATGTAATCCTGATAAATCAGAAGAGCTCATAGAACAATACGAAGACATTTTTTGGGGACCTTTTTCGGATAAGAAACATTGGATAACCGTTTACTTGGAAGGAGATGTTCCCGATAAACTCATAAAGGAGTTGATTAGCCACTCGGTAGAAGAAGTTATAAAGAAGTTACCCAAGAAAAAACAAGAGGAATACAAGAACATGATTTAGGATTCGAAAAATAGACATATCCGGCACTACTATTATTGCTAAAAGTAGAGCCGGATAAAATCACTATACACCCCAAAACGCACACACGGATAAAATCATCGTATATTTAAAAACGTATGTCCCAGGAACACTTGCATTCTTCATTCCGGCAATCATGAATCTGGAGAAAAAATAAATGACTAATTTTATTAACTAATGCTTTTTTAGAAGCATTTTTTTAGGTTATTTTGCGGAACAAATATCACGAACTCGTCAAATTATGGATTGGATTGGCCTTGATTTAACATTCCCTATCACCGACCCTACATGGATATTTCTCCTTGTACTCTTGATTATATTGTTTGCTCCGATATTATTGAATAAACTGCGCATCCCTCATATTATCGGTATGATCCTGGCAGGACTGGCTATTGGCGAACATGGATTTAATATCCTGGCACGAGACAGCAGCTTTCAGTTATTCGGGAAAGTCGGACTCTATTACATCATGTTCCTGGCTGGTCTGGAAATGAATATGGGAGATTTCAAAGAGACGCGAAACAAAGCATTGGTACTGGGATTACTGGCTTTTATCGTTCCTATCGGGATTGGATTCATGGCAAATGTATCTTATCTGAAATATGGTGTAATCACCTCTGTATTATTAGCCAGCATGTATGCCTCCCATACGCTCGTGGCCTACCCCATCGTCACCCGCTTCGGCATATCACGCCATCGTAGCGTAAGTATTGCCGTAGGAGGAACGGCCGTAACGGATACACTCACGCTGCTGGTACTGGCTGTTATAGGCGGATTGTTCAAAGGAGAAACCGGAGGATTGTTTTGGATTTGGCTGGTGGTAAAAGTAATCTTTCTAGGGGCACTAATTATTTATTTCTTTCCGCGCATCGGTCGTTGGTTCTTTCACCGGTACAATGACAACGTGATGCAATTTATTTTCGTGCTTGCGATGGTCTTTTTAGGAGCAGGGTTGATGGAGCTTGTTGGTATGGAAGGTATCTTGGGAGCTTTCCTCGCAGGATTGGTACTTAACCGGCTCATCCCCCACGTCTCTCCATTGATGGATCATTTAGAGTTCGTTGGTAATGCACTTTTTATTCCTTATTTCCTTATCGGAGTGGGAATGTTAATCAACTTACGTGTTATTTTCGGAGAGGGGGATGCCTTAAAAGTTGCCGCCGTGATGATAACCATGGCGCTGACAGGCAAATGGATTGCTTGCTGGCTCACTCAAAAGATATATAAGATGTCTGTTCTTGAACGAAATCTAATGTATGGTTTGAGTAATGCACAGGCGGCAGCCACATTGGCGGCTGTATTAGTTGGATACAACATTATTCTGCCCACCGGCGAACGTTTATTGAATGATGATGTACTGAACGGAACAGTCTTGCTTATCCTGGTTACTTGCGTAGTGAGTTCACTGATTACCGAACGGGCAGCCAGAAAAATGGCGATGGATGATTCACAACCTGAAAATGAATCGTCGAAAGAAACAGAGAAGATTTTAATATCCATAGCCAACCCGGACACTATCGAGGACATGGTAAATCTTTCTCTAGTCATACGTGACCCCAAATTGAAAGACAATCTCCTGGCATTAAATGTTATCAACGACGATAATAACTCTGATAATCTACGAATTCGAAGCAAACATTATCTGGAAAAAGCCGAAATGACAGCAACGGAAGCAAATGTACCACTCAAAAAGGTCACCCGGTATGATTTGAATATAGCTTCCGGTATTATCCATTCAGTCAAGGAGAATGAGATTACGAGTATTATCACCGGCCTGCACCGCAAGAAAAACATCACAGATTCATACTTTGGAATACTTGCCGAACACTTATTGAACGGATTAAACTGTGAAATAATTATCTCTAAATTTCTGATACCGGTCCATACAATCAAACGGATTGTCGTTGCCGTCCCTCCTAAAGCCGAATATGAATCCGGCTTTCCGCATTGGATGGAACACTTCTGTCGCATGGGGAGCACTCTTGGATGCCGCGTACACTTCTTTGCCAATGAAAAGACTACCATCCGCCTACAAGCGTGGATAAAGAAAAGGCATAAACAGACGCTTACCGATTTCTCTCTCTTAGAAGACTGGAATGACCTGCTGGTATTGACAGGACAGGTAAGTTACGATCATTTATTGGTTATTATCAGTGCACGACCAGGAACTCTTTCGTATGACAGTTCTTTTGAGAAGTTACCGAGACAGCTCGGGAAATATTTCTCCAACAATAGCTTCATCGTGCTGTATCCTAACCAGTCGGGAGAGCCGTTGGATACGTCTTTCTTCTCCAAGCTATATACTGATACCGAAACCCGACATTATGAGAAGGTGGGCAAATGGTTTTACAGGTGGTTTAAGAAAGAGGGATAAAATTAGAATTGAAAAGTTCCGTTTAATTTATAAATATCGACACATTTATCTATATTTGTACCATTAGCAATTTTGCTATAAACACCTAAAGGAAAAGAATGGTATGTCAAACGTCGATTTTTCCAAAATAACAGAAGGAATCTATCATGTGATAGAAACTGAAGAGAAAATACTAACCGGGCTACAAAATGATACGATCACGTTGAAACGTAATAAACAAAATCGTACCATCAAACAGATTCTCGGACATTTGATTGATTCGGCATCAAACAATCACCAACGCATGGTCAGATTGCAATACAGTAAAGATTTGCTTTTCTTTCCCGATTACCGTCAGGATAATGATCTGTGGATAGCATTACAAGATTACCAAAATGAAGATTGGAACAACCTGATTCAACTATGGAAGTTTTTTAACCTGCATATCATTCAGGTTATAAAATCTGTAGACCAGACAAAACTGGATAGCTACTGGTGTGATTTTGAAGGAACAAAGGTTACGCTACAAGACATGATAGAAGGTTATCTAAGTCATTTGCACCTGCATATTCATGAAATCCATGAATTAATGAATGCCTAAAAAGGATAGCGGTTGCAGTTCTTTTATATTCTATAAATATTAAGATGTACCCACATGGCAACTTACACTCATTTCGCAAAACAACCCGATGTACTGAAACATCTGATACTCTGTGAAGTTCTTAGAAATGAAGCCCCACAAGTATATGTAGAAACCAATTCCGCATGTGCCATCTACTCCATGACGCAAACTCCGGAGCAGCAATATGGTATCTATCATTTCCTGGAGAAAGCAGATGATGACAAATCTCTAAAAGATTCCATTTATTACCAACTGGAAAACCCGGAAATGACAAAAGGAAATTATCTGGGTTCTCCTGCCCTGGCAATGAATGTATTAGAGAAGCAAGCAAAAAGGTTTGTATTCTTTGATTTAGAAAAGAGTGCGTTGGAAAATGTGGGTACCTATGCCAAACAAGTCGGATTAAGTGCATCTGTAGAGATGCATCATGCCGACTCTTCGAGAGGTACCATAGAGCTATTGCCTTCACTTCCTTCATCCTCTTTCATTCATATCGATCCTTACGAAATAGACAAGAAAGGAGATTCAGGAGTAACCTATCTCGATATCCTGATACAGGCTACTCAATTAGGAATGAAGTGTTTATTATGGTATGGATTCATGACCGAAGATGATAAAGAATCTTTGGACAACTATATTGTATCCAGTCTGGAAAAGGCAGGTATCAAGGATTACATAGGTGTAGAGCTTACTATGAATTCAATAAGAAAAGACAGTATATTATGTAATCCGGGCATTTTGGGAAGTGGTATTTTGGCTACAAATTTATCACAAATCTCCAAAGATACCATTCTTGATTACAGTAACAAACTGGTTGATATATACAAAGATGCTAAATACAAAGATTATGATGGAAGTTTATATATTCAGCATCTTTGATATCCACTTATTAATTTAATTACCTAGAACATTACTCTACAAACAGAGCGTCAGAAAGCCGGAGCTTTTAAAATCAGTTTCCGGCCTTTTGGCTATAAATTAACTTATTTCTTTGGCTGATTGTCCACAAACCATCTATTAGCCGTACATTTTTCGTATCGTCATCTTCCACGTTCCATGCATAACCTCCTGAAGGCAGGCCACGTCTCTCCAATATTTCATTGGGCTGATTATTGGAAAAGAAAAGTTCCAGTTGCGTAGAGTCAGGACTAAACACAATAAAGGCAGAAGCATTGCTATCGTCCACCGATTCCGTGCGGATTCCTTTCTCAAACAAGCGGATACAGTCTTTTTGCACTTCACACCATACATATCCGGCAGAACCGATACAGCCATGTTCATCCCGATCACCTCCCACAATCGGAGATTGCGGATACTGAACTAATTTAGAAGCCGGCATTCCCGGTGTATATTTTCCGGTATAGAACACTTCCAGCGTATCATTCAGAAGCAAACCGTTGACTTCATCTTTATTTGCATCTATCGTACTGAACGAAAGGGTATCATTCTTATCAGTAACAATCGTTACCGTATTCATGGTTGCATCACTAACGATTCCTTTTGAGCTTGCCACTTTTGACGAGCAACCTGCCATGAGGCAGAGCGTACCTACTGCTAATAATATTGTTTTCATTTTCTTTAATTGGGGCTTTGTTTTTAAATTAATGCAAAGATAAAGGTTATACTGCCAATATTTCGCTTTTACAAAATAAATTAATTTCCGGGCAGATTGTTCACCAGCTACACACAAAATGCCTATATTGGACAACGATCTATTAGAAAATCAGCCTACCTTTGTGATATGGATAATCAAAAGTAAATACAGAATACCATGAAAGAAACTTTGCAGATTCCCACTCCCGAAACACTGGAAGCCTTGATAGGTAAGGAACTTTATGATATATGGACTTCACTTTGCCAGCTTATCGAGCAAAAGTACAATATGGAACAACTATGGAACCATGGAGGGAAAAAATGGATATACGAATATAAATATCGCAAAGGCGGAAAAACGCTGTGTGCCCTATACGCCAAAGAACAAACGATTGGCTTCATGGTCATTTTAGGTAAAGATGAGCGTGCCAAATTTGAATCTCTGCGAGAAGTATTCTCCAATGAGACTCAAAAGATATACGATGAGACGACGACTTTCCACGATGGGAAGTGGCTTATGTTCGAATTGAAAGACACTTATTTATTTAATGATATGGAGCGACTGCTATCCATCAAACGAAAACCCAACCGATGATTGAATCAGATATAAATAAAAGGTATTGTCAAAGTTGCGGGATGCCTCTCCGCTTTGATATAGAGAAATATCTGGGTACTAACTCCGACGGTTCCCGAAGTGATGAATATTGCTACTACTGCCTGAAAGATGGAAAATATATCGTCGACATTCCGATGTCGGAAATGATTAATATCTGGATAAAATACACCGATAAGTACAATGAATATGCAGATACCGCTTATTCGCCGAAGGAACTTAGACGAATACTCAACGAACGGCTCCCCAAACTGAACCGATGGAAACAGAAGTTGGAAACCAGTAATATCCATCACCAAAAGATTCAGGATATAGTCGTTTACATCAACAATCATTTATTCGATAGTTTAGATGCAGATATACTTAGTACGATAAGCGGACTTTCCAAATATCACTTCAGAAAAGTGTTTCAAACCGTTGCCGGAGAAAATATTGGAAGCTACATACAACGTTTGCGCCTCGAACATATAGCACATCTGTTAGTATCCACCGACTTTACATTAAATCAGATTTCGGAGCAAACAAACTATCAGACTAAATTCAGTCTGGCAAAAGCCTTCAAAAAACATTTTGGAGTGTCAACCTCTCAATATAGGGAGAAGTATAAGCCGATGTATGACGAACAGCATGCGGTTATCACTCCTGAAATCCGGTCGATTCTGCCGATGAAAGTATTTTGTATCGAGGTGGGTGAAAAGTATAAGGATGAACTCCGATACAAATTAATATGGGACAGGCTCACCAACTATGCTAGACAGCGCAATGAAGAAAAGTCGAATGATAAGTTTGTCAGCCTTAGTATGGACGACCCGGCCATCACCCCAATAGATAAATGTCGCTTCTATCTCGGGGTCATAATCGATAACAAAGAAAATGATTCCCAGCCGGGAGTAATGGAAGTTCCCGGTGGTCGTTACGCTATATTCAGGCATATCGGCGACTACTCTTTATTGCATAAATTCTACCGGACTATTTATGAAGAGTGGTTCCCGGAAAGTAAATATCGTCCTCAAAGCACCTTTAGCTTTGAAATGTATATGAACCGCCCTGCCTCCACCCTTAGAACAGAACTAATTACCGACATCTATATTCCGGTCATCAAGAAATAATTAATTATCAACCCTCTAAAAACAATGTATTATGGGAAAAATTTCAGAAATCATGCTATTGAAGCAACCGAAACAGCCCGCTTTGGCTGTTGAAGTACAAACAGATATGAACGGAATGTCGGAAGCTATCGGGAAGAACTTTGTAAAAATAGACTCTTTATTTAAGGAACAGGGTGAAGTCACTACCGACATCCCCTACGTTGAATATCCCAACTTTGAAAGTCTGACGGAACACAATATCAAAATGATTATTGGTCTAAAGTCATCCAAAGAATTACAGGGTGAAGGGGATATACGCTCCATAACGATACCGGAAAGAAAAATAGTTTCCTGTCTGCATAGAGGAACTTACAGCGAACTGGCTGTCCTGTACAACGAGATGATGGAATGGATAAAAACCAACGGTTACAAACCTTCGAGAACATCCATTGAATATTATTACAGCAATCCCAACGTACCCGAAGAAGAACAGGTGACGAGAATAGAAATGCCACTATTATAAATGTTGATTTCATCTACTTCATCATGTAGATTCTTCCCAAGCTCCAATTATTGTTATTTGATTCAAAACGGTACGGAAAGGAATGAAACAGATTCTTTTATAAATGCCATATTTTAGTTCTAATGTAAATATTATTACAGTAATAGATGCAATAGAAATAAACGGTATTGCAAAAAAAAATGTCAATAAAACTCCTATGTATTTCTGATAGATAACGTTATTTTGTAAAACACTGTTATCCAGGCGGTTACTATTCGGGCTTTTCCTTTAAAACCAATAACCCGTTTCTCACCGAGAAACAACCTTTTCGACACCGAGAAACGAAGTGTTTCTCACCGAGAAACGAATCGACTGTTGAAGTCCTAAACTTAAATTAAGAAAATTGTTCGTCTCTTTTATTTTTGACGCTTCTATCGTAGGAATGTATATGTTGAAATATATTTCAATGATAATCTTGTCATGTCTAAAATATAATGATATGGAATAAATTTATAACTGAATAGCAAGCAATTATAAAAAATGACTGAATGAATTATTTGCAATCAAACAACAACAGATACAGACATCATTTTTGTATCTTTGCCAAGTACAGAATAAACATGAAAAGAGAAATCCTATATCAAAAGATAGCCGGCACTATCGCCTGGCAAATAAAAACAGGTATATGGAAAGCAGGCGAGAAATTACCTTCTTTACGTACTATCAGCAATGAATATGGCGTAAGTTTAAATATACAGCCATTCAGGTATATTATGAACTGGAAAAGGAAGGATTCATCATTTCCCGCCCCAAATCAGGGTACATTGTCAATTATAAGCCACTAAATTTGTCTGCGCCGGCAACAACGCAGCCTTCCGCTCAATCTCCGGGAAAGGAAGAAGCAGACTTAATCATGGAAGTATATCATTCCATCGAAGATTCGTCTATCACCCGTTTTTCGCTGGGAATACCGGAAGATGTTTTATTGCCTATTGCCAAACTCAATAAAGAACTGACCAAGGCCATGTATTCACTTCCGGGGAACGGCACCAGGTATGAAGACCCTCAAGGAAACATTCGTTTGAGAAACTATATTGCCCGTTTTGCGTATAGCTGGAATGGAAATCTGACCGAAGATGATATTGTTACTACCACAGGAGTAACCAATTCCATCTCTTTGGCATTATCTGTTATTGCTCAAAGAGGAGACACGATAGCTGTTGAAAGTCCTGTTTATTTCGGGATATTACAGTTGGCCAACAGTATGGAGCTTCATGTGCTGGAACTGCCGACCAATCCTGTAACAGGCATCGAACCCGATGCTTTAAGAAAAGTATTGCCGCAGATCAATCTATGCCTGCTTATCAGTAATTTCAGTAATCCGCTTGGGAGTTGCATGCCCGATGAACATAAGAAAGAGATAGTACAGATGTTGGCGGAACACAATATTCCTCTGATTGAAGATGATTTATACGGCGATGTATTCTTCGGACATTCACGCCCTAAGCCATGCAAAGCTTTCGATGAAAAGGGACTTGTGTTATGGTGTGGTTCTGTATCAAAGACGTTAGCTCCCGGTTATCGGGTAGGCTGGATTGCCCCCGGTAAGTTTAAGGATGCTATTATTCGTCAGAAACATATTCATTTAATATCCACTCCTACCCTCAACCAAGAAGCCATTGCCAACTTCATGGAGAACGGCAGGTATGAGAATCATTTACGCAAGTTGCGCCATGAGCTACATTCCAATAGTCTTCATTTGGCACAAGCTATTACCGACTATTTTCCCGAAGACACTAAAATCATCACTCCACAAGGAGGTTTTATGCTTTGGGTGGAACTGAATAAAAAGATTGATACCACGGAGCTATATTACAAAGCGATGCAACATAAGATCAGCATTGCTCCCGGACGCATGTTTACTCTGCACGACCAGTACAGAAACTGTATGCGCTTGAGTTTCGGTCAGCAATGGAGTGCTTTCATTGAAGAACGCTTGCAGGTTTTGGGAAACATTATCAAAGAATCATTTTGATTGACTGATATACTCCTTTACCACTTCGCCGAGGGTTTTAAGTCCTTTCTCTATTTTGTCTTCGGGCATATTAGAGTAGTTGATCCGAAGCGTATTTTCCTTGTTTCCGTTCGGATAAAAGGAGCCTCCCGGAACAAAAGCAATCTTTTTCTCCAGGCTTCTGACTAAAACATCACGTGCCGAAATCCCTTCGGGAAGTTCTATCCATGTAAATAATCCGCCTTCGGGACGAGTAAACTTTATAGTATCAGGAAAATAACGTTCTATACTTTCAATCGCCACATTTCTGCGTTTTCTGTATACTTCTACTATTTTGGCAATATGTTTATCAATATCATAGCGCTTCAGGTATTCGGCGATGGTCATTTGGGCAATAGTGTTGCATTGTAAATCCGTACCTTGCTTGACCAATACGTATTTGCGGATAATCTCTTTATCCCCCGCAATCCAGCCAATCCGGAAACCGGGACAGAATATTTTCGAGAAACTACCTGTACACAGGATATTTCCAGCCTCATCAAAAGACTTTATAGATGGCAAAGACTCTCCTTCAAACCTTAACTCGCCGTACGGATTGTCTTCAATAACCGCAACACCATACTTTGCGGATAATTCAGCCAGCTTCCTGCGTCTTTCCAAACTCCACGTTTTTCCTGTAGGATTTTGAAAAGTAGGTATTGCATATATCAGCTTTATATGAGGAGTATTGCTCAAAATTTCTTCCAAAACATCCATCATCATACCGTCCTCATCCGTGGGAATTTCAATAAAGCTACATCCATACGCTTTGAACGCGCTGATTGCAGCCAAATATGTTGGGCTTTCGCAAAGTACGATATCTCCCTGGTCCAGAAAAACTTTTCCGGATAAGTCCAATCCCTGTTGTGAGCCGTGGGTAATCAGAATATTATCTTTATCGAAAGCCGTGCCCAAACGTTCGTTCATCCGGTTGGCAATCCATTCGCGCAAAGGAGCATAACCTTCTGTTGTAGTATATTGGAGCGCTTTCGTACCTGCCTCTTTCAATACGATCTGATTGATCTCATTGATTTCATCTATCGGAAAAAGTTCTGGAGCAGGCAGACCACCTGCAAACGAAATCACATCTTCCTGTTCGGTGACTTTTAATATCTCTCTTATTTCCGAAGCCTTTATATAAGACATTCTTTTAGCAAAATTCAACTTCATAACCTTTAAGTATATTAGGAGATTAAAACAACACTGCAAAGTAAATCAAAAAAGAAAGACGAGAACAGATACACTTTTTTATATATTAACAGGTACAGATGACTGACTTTTCAAAGGATAAGTATATGAAGTTAATCTCCCCGATTACTTATTTCGTCATGAGTAATCAGGGCATTCGTCGAATAATCCTATACAGAACCTTGTTTAAACCTACCTTTGCACTGAAAACAAAAGTAATTGATAGTAACTATGGAAGAGCAAATACTCATTTTTCGAACCTCGGTTAGAAATGCACGGGATATAAAACATATCGCAGCGCTGTTCACCCTATGTCCCCAAATCTACAAATGGAATGTAGATATGGAGGACTGGGAAAAAGTGTTGAGAATAGAATGTCAGGGAATCACCCCGACTGAAATATCAAAGGCATTACGCGCTATCAACATTTATGCGCAGGAACTGGAATGAAGGGGCAATGCGCCCCTTAATAAATTCACCATCCACCTTTTTCATTTTCACTCTTCAATCATTAATTCCATCTGTATGTCTCCTCTTTCATAAGTCGTGTGATATTCGGGAAGTTCCTTGAAGCCCAACTTATGATAAATATGGATAGCCGGTTTCAGACGCGTATTGCTCTCTATAAAGATTCTTTTACCACCAAGCTCCTTCGCTTTATTTACAACTGCTTCGCAAAGCAGTACTCCAATACCTTTGCCCTGAACCTTAGGGCTGACAGCCAGTTTGGCCAACTCATAATCATAAAGCGGATGATCCATCTTACACAAAGCACATACACCGACCGGCTCATCTTTATAAAGAGCCACCAAAATAGCTCCTCCCTTATCCAGAATATATTCCTTTGGATGATCCAAAGCCTTGTAATCGGCCTCTTCCATCCGAAAATAAGCAGTTATCCACTCTTCGTTAAGGGTCCGGAAGGCAGATTGATAGCAAGGTTCATAAGGAACTATTTTGATGTCCTTACTCTCTCGTTCCTTTTTCGCTTCCTTCACCCGCTCCAACAGGGATTTATCCAACAAAAGATTCTCCCATTCTTCGATAGCCTCCCAAAGGTCATTCCGGGTTTGCTGCGTGATTTGCTCAATAGCTGCCGTAACATCTATACACTGTTCCGAAAAAGAGTCGGACATTCTTTTTCCTTTGGCAGATAACATGACCATGTTTCTTCTCCCGTCGGATTTGTCCTTTGTCTCCTTCACTAATCCTTTAGCTACCATTTCTTTAATAATATTACTCACGGAAGGATGAGAATGACCAATCTCTTTGGCTATGGACGTAATGGTTTTTGCCTCCCCACGTGATAATACAAAAAATACAGGAAACCATTTCGGTTTGAGGTCTACTCCAAACATTTTATAGATGGCGGCTGCATCTACTGTTATTTTATCGGTCAACATGCGTAATCTGCTACCGATGGCTAATTTGCCTGTCTGATTAAAAAAGTCCATGTTTTTATTAGTTGCGTCACTAAATACGTAATTGATTACGCAAATATATTAGCTTTTTATAATATGAACAAACATTTTTCGCAAAAATACGTAAGCCGTTACATAATTAGTTCTATTTATGGATAAACATCAGGAAATTTAGCTTATGTGCAAAGTGCTCCTTTGGATTTTTCCCAATATTTTGGGGAACTGCCAGAAGAACAACAAAGTACAACAAATTGCCGCTGTCGCATCGGATATTGCTTCAGCCGCATATACACCGGCTACTCCCATAAAATGTGGCAATATTAATGCCAATGGGATCAATAGGATTGCTTTGCGCAACAAGGCTATGAAAATAGAAATTTTTGCTTGTCCCAAGGCTACAAACATATTTTGGCAGGCTCGTTGCAATCCGAAAATAGTCATACCACCCAAGAAAACAGGCATTGCCCAGCGGACTGTTTCTATCAATCTTTCATCACTCGTAAAGGCGGAAGCTACTGTTGAGGGGAAAAGAATCATAAACAACATCAGCAGTAAGTTGAATGAGAACATGGTTATCAATGCGACACGGAAACAGTCTTTGACACGTTGTTTATCGCCGTGCCCATAATTATAACTCACAATAGGAACGAACCCTTGCGCAAATCCTGTTAATGGGACACTTGCAAATTGCATCGCACTTTGCAAGATGGTCAATGCGCTGACATAAATATCTCCAAAATCTTTCAGGCTGCTGTTCAGAACAAAGCCGACCAGGCTTTCGGTACTTGCCATAATAAACGGTGATACGCCCAAAGCAAATATAGAAAGTATTATTTCCCGGTTCAACGCCATATAACGTTTTTCTAAAGGGAGAGAGGCGTGCCGGGAGAAAAGGAAAGTTAAAACCCACACTGCACTACATGCCTGTGAAAGCACTGTAGCCAGAGCTGCACCTTTTACTCCCATATCGAGCCAAAAAATGAAAATCGGGTCGAGGACGATATTCAACAGTGCTCCTATTAATACCGAGTACATGGCGATAGCAGGACGCCCTTGTGCATTGATAAAAGAATTTAATCCTGTGGATATTTCTACGAAGATAGTTCCTAATAAATAGATAGAAAGATAGTTGACTGCATACTCCAATGTATTTTCTGAAGCTCCTGTAAAGAGTAGAATCGGCTCCATAAAGGTATATGCGATGAGAGAAGTAAACAAGGTGAATAGTATCAGCAGGATAAAACCATTACCCAGAATTTTTCCGGCACGTGAACGATCCCCCTGTCCGAGTGCGATAGCCGCTAACGGCGCACCGCCACCTCCTACTATCGCTGAAAAAGAAGAAATCAGTATAACAAGAGAAGTCGTTACTCCTACACCCGCCAATGCATCCGTACCAATCCCAGGGATATGACCAATATAAATACGGTCGACCATGCTATAAAGCAAATTAACAAATTGCGCTGCCACAGCCGGAAGTGCCATCTTAAAAACAAGCGGTAACATGCGCTCTGTCCCCAGTCGTTCTTCATATTTATTTATCATCCCAAACTTCTTTTTCTAAAATCAGTTGCAAAGTTATAAGAAAAACAGGCTTCCGATTTAAAACCATTGGATAAAATAAATATAATACATCAGTTATCTCCGTGTAAGAAATCCATAGATATACTGATTGATAAGGTTGTGTTGTTCTTCCGTTCCATTCTCCCCCATATTACTATGCGTTATTCCGTCCAATTTCACAACCTTCATCCGGAATTGTTCCTGCTCCTTTTCAGTGGGTAATACTCCTGAATCCGCATCATAATCGCATCCTCTTAACGTATAAAGTCGAGGATTCCGTGTTCTAGGCATTATCATTCTGCGATGATCCATAGATATGGCTTTATTTATCAACTGCGGATATCGGGTAGCAAATAACATGGTCATATCTCCGCCATTGGAATGTCCTATCAATATAAAGTCATTCCAATTTAATTGTGGCTTCAATTTCTTAAATTCCTGAATAGTAAAAAGAATATTTGCCACTCCCCTTTCCCAATTTGGCATGCGTGTTTCCATGAAATTACCTTCCATGGCCAAAAGAGGATCATCTGCCAATTCATGTTGTATGCTTATTACGTAAAAGCCTTTCTGGGAAAGGAATCGTGTTAGATAGGCATAAGTCTGATTGGACTTATTATTTTTATTTCCATCGTAGCCGTGGCTAAATATAATGACTTTTGTTTTCGAATTCACTTTGTGCGGCTGATAGACGGCTAGCGGTATCACTCTGTTTCTTGAAGCATCAAAAAGGCAAGTCGAAAACTCTATTTGTGAGAAACAAGAGAGTGCTGATAATAAAAGAACAAATACAATAATTAGTTTCTTCATGTCTATGATGTGATATTTATTATTCTATAAATCTAAGAGCAACTGAATTATAACAATGAATGCATAATGTAAGGAAGGGATTATAAAATGATTTTCTCATAAAGTTTGAACCACTCTAAACCGTAATGACCCAATCCTAAATCTACGGTATCAATGTATTCGAACCCACACTTTTCGTACAATGAAATAGCCGGAAGATTTTTCTCGTAAACATCTAACCGCACAGACTTTATCCCCGAACTTTGAGCCAATTCCAATGAATAATCCATTAATGCATGCCCTACTCCTATTTTCAAAAAAGAAGGATGTACAACAAAAGTATGTATCACAAAGATATGACTATAGTCCAGTTCTATTTTCCATTTGACATTCTCATAAGCCTTTTCCGGTTGATGATTTAAAATGACTGAACCGACAATTCTTCCATCATATCTTGCTACGTAAAGCGTTTCATCATTTACACCGGCAACCGCATCTTCCCGAACAGGATAAACACCTTTTATCCACCCGGGATAATTAGTCGTAGCAGCCAGATAATCATTCAGTTCATCATACAGCTTTTCCAGTTCATCTATATCAGCAGAAGTTCCGGGCTCTATTGTAAATTTCATATATACACACTGTTTATCTTTTTATCAGTTCTTCAATCTTTCCACCTGTAATATAAGGTATACATTCGGATATCTTCTCAATACTCCAATCCCACCATTGCAATTTCTGCAATTGAACAATCGTATTCTCATCAAAACGCTTCCGAATTTCTTTAGCTGGTGTCCCACCTACTATCGTATAAGGAGGAACATCTTTAGTAACCACTGCCCGCGACGCAATAACCGCTCCATCTCCGATATGAACTCCTGCCATGATAACAGCTTCATATCCAATCCAGACATCATTACCTATTACTATATCCCCTTTATTATCCCAAGCAGAAGTTACATCTCCTTTATCTAAATTCCATTCCTCAAAAAAGATAGGAAACGTATAATTGGATAAAGAACCCAATGTGTGGTTTGCGCTGTTAAAAAGAAATTTGGCTCCACAAGCAATGGAACAGAATTTGCCAATTATCAATCGGTCTTTATTAATCGGATAATGATATAATACATTGTTCTTCTCAAAAAGAACAGGATCATTTACAAAGTCATTGTATATTGTATAATCACCTACCATAATGGCAGGATTCTTAATCACTGTATTCAGATAAACAGTCTGGAAATCATTGGTGCGAGGATATGTTTTTGAATTCATTGTGTCAGCAGAAGAGGATTTATATTACATAGCAAATATACAAGATAAATTTCAGACTATCACACAACGAACTAAATATGTATCCCATATTGATGCTTCACTTCAGCCATTACAAACGTGCTTTCCAGTGATCCTAAGCTATCAATCGTCCCCAACACATTCAGAATAAACTCCTGATAGTATTTCATATTGGGAGCATGAATCTTCAACAGGTAATCATAACTTCCTGATATGTTATAACATTCGGTTACTTCAGGAATATCCTGTATAATCCGTGTAAACTCGGCTGCTATATCCCTGTTCAGACGTCTAAGCTTCACACTGCAGAATACGACAAATCCCTGATTCAGCTTTTCCGCATCCAATACGGCAATATACTTCTTTATATATCCTCCACTCTCCAACCGTTTAAGACGTTCAAAAACAGGAGTTGAAGAAAGGCTCACCCGTGCAGCCAACTCTTTTGTCGTCAATCGGGCGTTTTCTTGCAAAGTACGGAGTATTTGCAAATCGACTCTATCCAGTTTATCAAAAGTATCCATAAGAAAAATATTCTTCTAAAAGGTGATTTCTAGGAATAGCACAGTTATATTATTCCATATAATGGCACAAAAATAGCATTATTTTCTATATTTTAGATATATATTGTTCGATATATCTTCATCCAATAACTTTGCAAGAAAATAAAGAAAGAATATTAAACTTAAAAAATATACGATTATGGCAACAAAGAATTTACATTTCGAGACTTTACAAGTTCATGTAGGACAAGAACAAGCAGATCCGGCAACAGATGCCCGTGCAGTACCTATTTATCAGACTACTTCTTATGTATTTCACAACTCCGCTCACGCAGCCGCACGTTTCGGCCTGCAGGACCCGGGAAACATCTACGGTCGTCTGACCAACTCCACTCAAGGAGTTTTTGAACAACGCGTAGCCGCTCTTGAAGGAGGAGTAGCAGGGCTGGCAGTTGCTTCGGGTGCCGCTGCTATCACTTATGCTTTCGAGAACATCACTCGTGCAGGCGACCATATTGTGGCAGCCAAAACTATTTATGGAGGAAGCTATAACTTACTGGCTCATACCTTACCCAGTTATGGCATCACAACAACATTCGTTGATCCAAGTGATTTATCGAACTTTGAAAAAGCCATTCAGGAAAATACGAAAGCCGTATTTATCGAGACATTGGGAAATCCGAACTCAAATATCATTGATATAGAGGCAGTAGCTGAAATAGCCCACCGCCACAAAATACCTTTGATTATTGACAACACATTTGGTACCCCGTATTTAATCCGCCCTATCGAACACGGAGCAGATATCGTAGTACATTCCGCAACAAAATTCATTGGCGGACACGGTTCGTCATTAGGAGGAGTCATTGTAGATTCGGGCAAATTCGACTGGGTAGCTTCCGGCAAATTTCCACAACTAACCGAACCTGATCCATGCTATCATGGCGTACGCTTCGTTGATGCAGCCGGTCCGGCTGCCTATGCCATCCGTATCCGGGCTATTCTGCTGCGCGACACAGGTGCCACCATCAGTCCATTCAACGCTTTTATCCTGTTGCAAGGCTTGGAAACTCTTTCCTTGCGCGTAGAACGCCATGTAGAAAATGCATTGAAGGTAGTGAATTTCTTAAACAATCATCCGAAAGTGAAGAAAGTGAACCATCCGTCATTATCCAATCATCCTGACCATGCACTGTATCAACGTTACTTCCCGAATGGTGCCGGTTCCATTTTTACTTTCGAGGTAAAAGGCGGACAAGAGGAAGCACACCGCTTCATCGACAGCCTGGAGATTTTCTCCCTGCTTGCCAATGTTGCCGATGTGAAATCATTGGTGATCCACCCGGCAAGCACTACCCATTCACAGCTCAATGCACAGGAACTCGCCGAACAGGAGATTTATCCGGGCACCGTACGTTTATCAATTGGAACGGAACATATTGATGACCTGATTGCGGATTTGGATCAGGCGCTTGCCAAAATCTAACATTCAATCATTGAACTTTCCATGACTGCAAGATGTTATACCTATATAACATTAAAAACATTGCAGTCATGGAAAAATATTTAATACACAGCAACGAACTGCATCTGATAGACGCAGAGAAAATCCATCAAGCCGTAGAAAAGATGGTGGAATCACTCGATTTAGCCGCAGGATCAACCACTAACTTCGATCTCTATCAGGTTGTGGAAAACTACTTTAAAGATCTCGAGAAAAGGAGAAAAATTAATCATGTACTGGGAATCAAAGAAGATAGATATGAACTAGCCGAAGATTTCGGTATAAAATAAAAAAGAGATTTATTCAATCACACCAGACAAGTTTTCCAAAAAATAAGGGAGTTGCACGTTAAGTACAACTCCCTTATTTTTTGAATTATCAGAGTATAACAATCAATTTCCCTGATGCACAGTAAGCTGTGGGAAAGGGAAGTTGATACCTTTTTCATTGAAGGTTTCGTAAATAGCTTTATTGGTATCGAAATAAACACCCCAATAATCTCCGCTATTTACCCATACACGTACCACCACATTCACACTGCTGGCATCTAGCGCATGAAGAGCTATAAACGGAGCAGGTTCATTCAAGATACGTTTATCTTCAGCCAGAATATCACGAACTATCTGCTGAACCTTATTGTAATCTTCCCCATAATCTATACCAATAATCCATTCTACACGGCGGGTTTCCTGGTGACTGTAATTAATCACTACTCCACTACTTAATGAACCATTCGGTATATAAATCAGTTTATTATCCCCAGTAGTAAGGATGGTATGGAATATCTGAATTTCTTTTACTGTACCGGCTGATCCCTGCTGTGTTTCTATCCAATCGCCAACTTTATAAGGTTTGAACAAAAGAATAACCAGTCCGCCGGCAAAGTTTTGCAGATTACCGGATAAAGCCATACCGACAGCGACACCGGCGGAAGCCAATAAAGCCGCAAATGAAGTTGTCTCAACTCCCAAGGCACCGACAACAGAAATGATTAACAGGATTGTCAACAGAATATTGACCAGACTTCTAACGAAAGTTTTGATACTTATATCTACCTTTCGTTTATCCAACAGACGTCTTATAAACTTGTTGAGCAACGAGATAAGGAAACGTCCGACAATAAAGACGATGACCGCAATCAGTATACGTTCTCCGGCACGAATACCGAAGTCTATCAGTTGTTGAGTAATCAGCGAAAGCTTATCCAATCCGTCAGCATTGGCAATCGCCTCTTTCATTAATTCGTCTGCAGCCACTTGCACAGAGTCCGCAGCTTGTGTTGCTTGCAATAATAGTAGCATAATTAAATATATATTAAGTGAATAAATGCAGTTTTGTTATTTCAACAATTTACAAAGTTATATTGTTTTTAGTGAATCTAAAAGTTTTTTTTGCTTTCCTCCTGCAAAAGCAGTATTTTTGTAACCGATTCACTGGTAGGGGTGCCTTAACATGACGGGCTGAGAACATACCCATAGAATCTGATCCGGGTAATGCCGGCGTAGAGAACTAATTAGTAAGCAAAAATGAAAAGAATTGTATGGATGGCCGTCGCCTTATTGGGCGCAGGTATCACTGTTCATGCACAGACGAGTGCAAAGGATAGTATGAGAGTAGTAAACCTGCAAGAGGTGCAGGTAGTGTCCACACGTGCCACAGCCAAAACTCCCGTGGCATTCACCAATATAGGCAAAGCAGAACTCAAAAAGGTAAACTTCGGACAGGATATCCCCTATTTGCTAAGTATGACTCCTTCCACACTGACCACATCGGATGCAGGAGCTGGTATCGGCTATACGACACTTCGCGTACGTGGAACCGATGGCACACGAATCAACATCACGGTAAACGGCATACCGATGAACGATGCCGAAAGCCATAACCTGTTCTGGGTGAATATGCCCGACTTTTCTTCTTCCGTAAAAGATATGCAGGTGCAGCGCGGAGCAGGTACATCGACGAACGGAGCAGGTGCTTTCGGAGCCAGTGTCAATATGCAAACCGAAGGCGCATCTATGAAACCATACGCCGAATTCAATGGTTCATACGGTTCGTTCAACACGCACAAGGAAACAGTGAAAGTGGGAACCGGCCTACTCAATAACCACTGGACGTTTGACGCCCGCCTTTCCAATATCGGTACGGACGGATACATAGACCGTGCTTCGGTGGACTTGAACTCTTACTACCTGCAAGGAGGTTATTTTGCAGAAAACACATCTGTGAAGCTCATTGCATTTGCCGGAAAAGAAAAAACATATCATGCTTGGGGATACGCAACAAAAGAGCAAATGGAAAAATTCGGCAGACGCTACAATCCTTGCGGGGAAATGTACACTGATGCCAACGGCAAAAAATATTATTACGACGACCAAACAGATAATTATCTGCAAAAGAATTATCAGCTTCTCTTCAATCATACTTTCTCGACAGCCTGGAATCTGAACGTTGCCTTACATTATACCAAAGGTGACGGTTATTACGAAGAGTACAAAGACGGCAGATACCTGATAGAATATGGTTTAAAACCATTTACAATAGATGGAACCGAAGTATCTAAAAGCGATTTAGTCCGTCAAAAGAAGATGGACAACAAATTCGGCGGCGGCGTTTTTTCTCTCAATTACACAGCCAACAGGCTAAGTGCATCCCTGGGCGGCGGATTAAATCAATACCGGGGCAATAACTTCGGAAGAGTTCCCTGGGTGAAAAACTACGTAGGTTCTCTATCTCCCGACCATGAATATTACCGCAACAAATCCAAGAAGACCGATGGAAATATTTATCTGAAAGCGAACTACGATCTTACTAGAGGACTAAGTGCTTATGCCGATCTCCAGTATCGCCACATCAACTATACCATCGACGGAAACAATGATAAATATGACTGGAGTAAGAATGCGCTGCGTCCACTGGCAGTAGATAAAAAGTTCGATTTCTTTAATCCGAAAGTAGGATTAAACTGGAACATCACTTCCAACCATCGTGTCTATGCCTCTTTCTCGGTTGCTCAAAAAGAGCCAACAAGAAACAATTATACGGATGGCGATCCGGACTCGTACCCCAAAGCAGAAAAGCTGCTCGACTATGAAGCGGGATATACCTTTGCCAACCAATGGCTGACAGCAGGTGCAAACTTCTACTACATGGACTATACCGACCAACTGGTTCTGACCGGAGCCTTAAACGATATAGGTGAAGCACTGACCGAAAACGTGCCGGACAGTTATCGCATGGGAATCGAAATCATGCTGGGAATCAAACCGTGCAAATGGTTTCAATGGGATATCAACGCTACATGGAGCAAAAACCGTATTCAGGATTTCGTAGAGAGCCTGCCGGGCTACCACTATAATGACGACGGTAGCTCTACTTCTCTCCCGACTATTCAGATAAAGCATAAAGACACTCACATTGCTTTCTCACCGGACTTCTTACTCAACAATCGTTTCTCATTCAATTATAAGGGATTCGAAGCTGCCCTGCAATCACAGTTCGTGAGCAAACAGTATATGACAAACGCAGAAGTTGAAGAACTGACTCTTGATAAGTATTTTGTCAGCAACCTCAATCTGGCGTACAGCTTCCGTCCCAAGAAAGTACTGAAAGAAGTCACCGTAGGATTTACTGTATACAATCTGTTTAATGAAAAATATGAAAACAACGGCTGGGCATCAAGTGACTACACCGATACGCTGGAAAATCGGGGAAACTATGCCGGATATGCAGCTCAAGCAGGAACAAACGTTATGGGACATGTTTCTTTCCGCTTTTAATCACACAGAGTTATGGAATTGAATTTTCTGGAAATATTCGGTACGATTGTCGGGCTAGTCTACCTTTGGTTAGAGTACCGGGCAAGTATCTACCTTTGGATAGCGGGTATTGTGATGCCTGCCATCTACATCTTCGTATATTACAAAGCCGGATTGTATGCTGACTTTGGCATCAATATCTACTACCTGATAGCTGCCATCTACGGCTGGTTCTTCTGGATGTGGGGACACAGGAAAAAGAAAGGTCAACTGACGACAGCAGATGCTTCAACCGGTGACACCCCTAAAGATCTTCCTATCGTACATACTCCGGGAAAATGTTACTTGCCTCTTTTTCTGGTATTCGTCGTTTCTTTCCTCGGTATTGCATGGATACTGATAGCATATACGGATAGCAATGTTCCCTGGCTAGATAGCTTTACTACCGCATTGAGCATTGTCGGTATGTGGATGCTGGCACGCAAATACGTCGAGCAATGGTTTGCCTGGATTTTTGTGGATATTGTCTGCTGCGGACTTTATATCTACAAAGACCTTTATTTTACTTCCGCTTTATACGGACTTTACTCCATTATAGCTATCTTTGGCTACTTTAAGTGGAAAAAATTAATGAGCATACAATGAAATACGAACACTATACTCCCGAAGCCGTGATACTTGCCAATGGCGAATATCCCAGCCATCCTCTTCCCCTGCAAATGCTGGAAAATGCAGAATTTGTAGTTTGCTGTGACGGGGCTGCCAATGAATATATCCTGCGTGGGCATACCCCCGATGTAATTATCGGTGACGGGGATTCTCTTTCCCCGGAATATAAAGAACTTTTCTCCCCTATTGTACATCAGATAGCGAATCAAGAAACGAACGACCAAACCAAAGCCGTTCATTTCCTGCAAAAGAAAGGATTCCGGAGAATTGCCATCGTCGGAGCCACCGGCAAACGGGAAGATCATACGTTAGGAAACATCAGTCTGCTGATCGACTACATGAAAGATGGTATCGAGGTACGTACCATTACCGATTATGGTATGTTTATCCCCGCCAAAGACACGCAAACCTTCGCCTCTCATCCGGGGCAACAAGTTTCTATTTTCAATTTCGGAGCGAAAGGATTGCAAGGAGAGGGATTAGTTTATCCTCTTAGTGATTTTACTAATTGGTGGCAAGGAACGCTTAATGAAGCAACAGCAAATGAGTTTACTGTTCATTGTACGGGAGAATATTTAGTATTCTTAGCTTCTATATAAACTATATTGCAATTATCCGGTTTATGCCACCCTATTGTCACAATTGTGCCACCTTGTTGGCACGACCGTGACACTTCGATGGCACAACCGTGCCAACAAGGTGGCACAAATTCATTCATAGGAAGAAGAGGATTAAAGCGTCAACAAATACTTCTTGAAGTCCGCAAAGTCTTTTGTCATTTGAAGGCTTTTTTTCTCGCCTTTCATAAATTCCTGCAATTTGGCAGGGATTTCTACCGCTTCTCCAATAATGCTTTCCACTGTTTCGAGGAACTTGGCAGGATGAGCCGTTTCAAGGAATACACCTGTTTCTCCCTCTTTCAAGCCTTCTACCAACGCACGATATCCACAAGCACCATGAGGATCAAGGAGATAATGATGTTCTTTCCAGGTTTCCTTCACCGTTTCGCGGATTTGCTCATCGGTATAAGTTGTTCCTGAAATCTCGGCAGAGATATCAGCATGTGAACCACTATATAAATCGAGTACGCGGGCAAAGTTACTCGGATCGCCTACGTCCATAGCATTAGCAATCGTTGCGATAGACGGACGGGGATTATATTTACCTGTCTGCAGATATTGATAGAAAATATCGTTGCGGTTATTAGCAGCAATGAAACGCTTCACGGGTAAACCCATCTTCTTGCCAAACAATCCGGCGGTGATATTTCCGAAGTTTCCACTAGGTACACAGATTACAGCATTATCAGCTTTTCCGGCACGTTTCAATTGTGCATAAGCATAGAAATAATAGAATGCCTGCGGCAAGAAACGGGCTACATTGATGGAGTTGGCAGAAGTCAACGAAAGGTGTTCATTCAATTCTTTATCCATGAAAGCAGATTTCACCAATGCCTGACAATCATCAAATGTTCCGTCCACTTCAAGCGCAGTAATATTCTGTCCGAGCGTAGTGAATTGCTTCTCCTGTATTTCGCTCACTTTTCCTTTCGGATAAAGCACATACACATGAATACCTTCCACACCCAGAAAGCCGTTGGCAACAGCACTTCCCGTATCACCGGAAGTAGCTACCAATACATTGACATTCTTTTGTCCTTCTTTTTTAATGAAGTATCCCAAAAGACGCGCCATGAAACGACCGCCTACATCTTTAAATGCTAACGTCGGTCCGTGGAAAAGTTCAAGTGAATAGATGTTATCTGCCACCTTAACCAAAGGTACATCGAAACTTAATGTATCATATACAATCTGTTTCAGCGTATCGGCAGGAATATCCTCACCGAAGAAAGCATCGGCTACGCGATAAGCAATTTCCTGAAAGGATAAACTATCAATCGTATCGTAAAAGTCCTGTGGAAGAGGTTTGATAGACATAGGCATAAACAGCCCTTTGTCGGCAGCAAGCCCTTTTACCACCGCTTCTTGCAGTGAGGCAACAGGTGCTTGTTTATTCGTACTATAATATTTCATAATCTGTGGTGACTTATTTCATGAATTCTTTTATAAACTCGTCTTCTTTCAGAAGTCCGTAACTACCGTTGCAAGCGGCTATTTCATCATACGTCTGCACTTCGTCCGACTCGATACCCGGATACCAGATAAGAAACGGAATGGGATCAGATGTATGAGTCCGAAGCTCACAGGGAGTAGGATGATCGGGCAATACAGCAATGGCTACCGGTTCGTCCCAATCTTTCACTGCTTCATAAATAGGACCTACGGCACGTTTATCAAGATTCTCGATAGTGAGAAGTTTCAAGTCGATGTCTCCTTCGTGTCCGGCCTCATCACTGGCTTCGATATGCAGATAAACAAAATCATCCGTCTTCAATGCTTCCAAGGCAGCGGTCACTTTGTTTTCATAGTTCGTATTATAAAGTCCGGTCGCTCCCTCTACTGCGATGCGACGTAAATCAGCATAATAACCGATTCCGTTTATCAGATCGACAGCCGAGATGACTGCTCCTTTCTTTACCTGTGGGAAAGTCTCGGAGAAAGTAGGCATCTGCGGACGGTAACCGGGACTCCAGGGCCAAATACTGTTCGCAGGATCTTTACCTTCTGCCATACGTTTCAGATTCAATGGATGATCTTTCAGCAATTCCTGTGATTTCAGAATCAGGTCGTTAATCAGATCTGCCGTTTCTTGCGCTTCCGGAACCAATGGTTTCACCATCAATGGACGGAAAGGTTTCAAAGGTACATCATGCGGAGGTGTACAATCCAGTTCTTTATTACCTCCCTTGATAACCAATAGATGGCGGTACTGAACTCCTGTATGAAAGCGTACGCGGTCATTGCCCAGTTTTTCTTGCAAATATTGAATCAATACATCTGCTTCTTCCGTAGATATATGTCCGGAGGAGTGATTCTTCAGAATATCTCCTTCCACACAAATCAAATTACAGCGCATTGCCATCTCGCCCGGTTTCAGATCCACACCAATACTGGCAGCTTCCAGCGGTCCGCGACCTTCATATACCTTTGGCAAATTATATCCCAACACGGACATATTGGCAACTTCACTACCCGGATGGAAACCTTCCGCCACAGTAATCAGGCGGCCGTTACGTCCCATGCGAGCTAGCTTATCCATATAAGGCGTCTTTGCATATTGCAGGAGCGTCTTGTCCCCTAATGACTTCACTGGCCAATCGGCCATTCCGTCTCCCAATATGATAATATGTTTCATAAGGCGTTTAAACATTTGCGATGCTCATGATGTCGGCAAATACTCCGGCAGCCGTTACGCCGGCACCGGCACCGTATCCTTGAATCATCATCGGATATTCTTTATAGCGTTCCGTAGTGAGCAGGATAATATTGTTGCTGCCTTCCAAGCCGTAGAACGGATGGTTGGCTCCTACTTCCTGCAGGCCGACGGAGGCTTTTCCATTCTCCAGTTTGGCGACGAAACGCCAGTGCTTGTTTTCTTTTTCCAATACCTGGCGACGGGCTTCAAAGTCTGCGTCGAGACTTGGAACACGTTTCCAGAAATCTTCCAGAGAACCTTCGAAGAAGTCATTCGGAACAAAGAGGTTCTTTTCAACATCTTCCTGTTCCAGACGGTATCCGGCTTCACGTGCCAGAATCACCAGTTTACGGATCACATCTTTTCCACTCAAGTCAATACGTGGGTCCGGTTCAGAGTAGCGTTCTTCCTGTGCCATTTTGATGGTACGGCTGAAAGGAATATCGGCGCTGATTTTATTAAATATATAGTTCAGTGTACCGGAAAGCACCGCTTCAATCTTCAGAATCTTGTCACCGCTATGAATCAGGTCATTAATTGTATTGATGATCGGAAGACCTGCACCTACGTTTGTTTCGAACAGATACTTCACACCCCGTTGGCGGGCAATCGTTTTCAGTTCACGATAGTTTTCATAAGCGGAAGAAGCCGCAATCTTATTGGCTGCTACCACAGAGATATTGTGTTGCAGGAAATCTTTGTAAAGCGATGCGATGTCAGCGCTGGCCGTACAGTCTACAAATACAGAATTAAAGATATTCATTCCGATAATCTCGTCGCGGATGGTTTGCAAGCTGCTGTCCTTACCCTTTTCCAACAGTTCTTCACGGAAGTTGGCGAGGTCGAAACCTTCACGGCTGAACATTGCCTTGGCTGCATCAATGATGCCTACTACATGGAGTTTCAGTCCGTTTTCCATCATCAGCTTTTGTTGCTGGCAACGAATCTGTTCTACCAGACTACCCCCTACCGTACCGACACCACAGATAAAGAGGTTCAATACCTGATATTCGGAGAGGAAGAAAGAGTCGTGGATTACGTTCAATGATTTACGCAAGGATTTGGAATCGACCACAAAAGAGATATTAGTTTCCGAAGCTCCCTGTGCACAAGCGATAACGTTGATACCATTACGTCCCAGTGTACCGAAAAGTTTACCTGCGATACCCGGTGTATGTTTCATATTCTCACCTACAATAGCCACTGTTGCCAGATTTCTTTCCGCCAAAATCGGAGAAATCTCCCCCATCTCTATTTCTTTCGCAAATTCTTCGTTCAGCACTTCACAAGCCAGGTCGGCATCGGCATTACGCACACCGATAGAAGTACTGTTTTCCGATGAAGCCTGTGAGACGAGGAACACGCTGATTCCATTCTTTGCCAATGCTTTAAAAATGCGGTAGTTTACACCGATCACACCTACCATACCAAGACCCTGAACAGTAATCAGACTTGTGTCGTTGATGGAGGAAATCCCCTTGATAGCCTTGCTCTGCGGGTTGGAAACTTCTTGTTTGATAACCGTTCCCACTCCATCCGGGTTGAATGTATTCTTTATTATAATAGGAATATTCTTGTGACATACGGGATAGATAGTCGGCGGATAAACCACCTTTGCGCCGAAGTTACAAAGTTCGGTCGCCTCTACGTAACTCAATTCCGTAATCGTATAAGCAGTCGAAATGACACGCGGATCAGCCGTCATAAATCCGTCTACGTCCGTCCAGATTTCCAGACTTGTCGCATCTAGTGCCGCAGCAACAATGGCAGCCGTATAGTCCGAGCCACCGCGTCCGAGGTTTGTTACATCCCCTGTCGTTTTATCCGAAGAGATGAATCCCGGCACCAGCGCTACTTTAGGAATAGACTGGAAAGCCTCTTTCACCAGTTTATTAGTCAATTCGGTATCCAGCGTGTGCTTGCTATGCTTTCTTTCCGTCTTGATAAAAGTGCGCGAATCGAACCATTTTGCTCCCTCAATCAGTGCAGTGACGATGATCGATGAAAGGCGTTCACCATAGCTGACGATTGTATCCGAAGTCTTCGGGGAAAGGTCTTTAATCAGGTAAATTCCCTGAAAGATATCCTTCAATTCGTTCAGTAGTTCGCCAATCTGACGTTGCAACGATACTTGCTTTTCTCCGGCAGGAATCACCTCCTTAATCATCTCCACATGACGGTAAACGATTTCGCGGAACTCACCCTCATAGGCTGAATCTCCCACTGCCGCCATCTTCGATGTATTTATCAATTTGTCAGTGATGCCTCCCAATGCGGAAACAACTACAATTACCGGCTCATTTGCCGACTCTACAATTCTCTTTACGCTTAAAATGCTGTTCACGGAACCTACGGATGTTCCGCCGAATTTCATTACTTTCATGAAGATACTTATTTAAATGCAATGTCCTGAAGTTTGCTTTTTACAGAACGATTGGTTGTTTACGAATAAAATTGAATTTGAATTTTGCCTGCTTATACAAGCGTGAATCACGTAGATACACAAAAACTATCCATTAACCCCTAAGGGTCATGGTACACATGGATGTGACTGTATGTGGATAGTACTTCATCATAGTCCTTGTTTCTACTCTTGTTTTTGATAAGTGTCGCAAAAGTAATAATAAAAACGTTCAATCTATCACTTTTTTCGGTTTTTTTCTGATAAAAAGAATCTTTCGCCTGCGCTTTATCCGGTCATTCGCCTTCACTTTTATGACATTTTGTTACTTATTTATCAAATCTATTATTATATTTGCGAAAACAATCGCACAAAATCAGCTTATGAGCCCATTAAATACTTCCGTATTGTTAATATACACCGGTGGAACAATTGGTATGATTGAGAATGCCGCGACAGGTGCTCTGGAGAACTTTAACTTCGAGCAACTGCAAAAGTATATCCCCGAACTGCAAAAGTTCAATTTTCCAATTGACACCTATCAGTTTGATCCTCCAATGGATTCGTCGGACATGGAACCGGATATGTGGCGGAAGCTGGTACGCATTATTCATGACAACTACAATCGTTACCACGGCTTCGTCATCCTGCACGGAACGGACACGATGGCTTATACCGCTTCCGCACTAAGTTTTATGCTGGAAGGACTGGACAAACCTGTTATCCTCACAGGCTCACAGCTTCCCATCGGCGTACTCCGCACGGACGGAAAGGAAAATCTGATGACCAGTATCGAGATTGCCATTGCACAAAACAAGGAAGGAAGGGCACTGGTGCCCGAAGTATGCATCTTCTTTGAAAATCACCTGATGCGGGGAAACCGTACGACAAAGATGAATGCAGAAAACTTCAATGCATTCCGTTCTTTCAATTATCCGGTATTGGCGGAAGCGGGAATCCATATTAAATATAATAATGTACAAATTCACGGAAATGGTGAAGAACGGGAATTGAAACCGCACTATTTGCTGGATACCAATGTAGTGGTACTGAAGCTCTTTCCGGGCATTCAGGAAAATGTAATTGCCACCATTCTGGGGATTGAAGGTTTAAAGGCGGTTGTGCTCGAAACATACGGTTCGGGGAATGCTCCCCGAAAGGAATGGTTTATACGCCGGCTCTGTCAGGCCAGTGAACGTGGAATTGTGATTGTCAACGTAACACAATGCAGCGCAGGAATGGTAGAAATGGAACGTTACGAAACAGGATACCAGTTATTGCAGGCAGGCGTTGTCTCCGGATATGACAGTACAACGGAATCGGCAGTCACTAAATTAATGTTCTTACTGGGACATGGATATACCCCGGATGAGGTACGCGACCGGATGAACCGTTCGATAGCAGGAGAGATAACTCTGTAGGCTTCATCTATTTCTATTAGGCAGGGATAACTTATTTCTAATAAATTATCCCTATTTTTGTACCCTACAAGAAGAAAGGAATTTCGATGGCAAAAGAGAAAACCGTATATGTATGCAGTAATTGCGGACAGGATTCACCGAAATGGGTGGGTAAATGTCCGTCGTGTGGAGAATGGAATACGTATGTTGAAGAAATCGTACGGAAAGAACCCACTAACCGCCGTCCGGTGTCGGGCATTGAAACACAGAAGCCCAAGCCACTGGCACTTAGCGATATAGAGGCAGACGACGAGCCACGCATCAATATGCACGATGATGAACTGAATCGTGTATTGGGGGGCGGACTTGTACAGGGTTCTCTTGTCCTGATAGGCGGCGAACCGGGAATCGGTAAATCGACGCTCGTCATGCAGACCGTACTGCACATGCCGAAAAAGAAGATTCTTTATGTATCCGGTGAAGAGAGTGCACGACAGCTGAAACTTCGTGCCGACCGTCTCTCTGACACTTCCAGCGATTGCCTGATCGTTTGCGAGACTTCACTCGAACAGATTTATGTGCATATCAAGAATACGAATCCCGATTTAGTGATTATCGACTCTATACAGACTATTTCCACCGAAAGTATCGAATCGTCTCCCGGAAGTATAGCGCAAGTCAGAGAGTGTTCGGCGTCTATTCTTCGTTTTGCGAAAGAAACACATACGCCTGTATTGCTGATCGGACATATTAATAAGGAAGGAAGTATTGCAGGACCTAAAGTGCTGGAACATATCGTAGATACTGTTCTTCAATTTGAGGGCGACCAACATTATATGTATCGTATTCTACGCAGTATCAAGAATCGTTTCGGTAGTACGGCAGAATTAGGTATTTATGAAATGCGTCAGGATGGGTTGCGCCAAGTGAGTAATCCTTCCGAACTTTTGCTAAGTCAGGATCATGAAGGGATGAGCGGGGTAGCCATTGCCTCCGCCATTGAGGGGATTCGCCCGTTTTTGATTGAGACACAGGCTTTGGTAAGCTCTGCAGTCTACGGAAATCCGCAACGTTCGGCAACCGGTTTCGATTTGAGAAGAATGAATATGCTGCTGGCTGTTCTCGAAAAGCGGGTGGGATTTAAGTTGGCACAGAAAGATGTGTTCCTGAATATTGCCGGAGGATTGAAAGTGAATGATCCGGCTATCGATCTGCCGGTTATCAGTGCAATCCTTTCTTCCAATATGGATGCAGCCATTGAACCGGAAGTTTGTATGGCGGGAGAAATCGGTCTGTCGGGAGAGATACGTCCTGTGAATCGAATTGAACAGCGTATCGGTGAAGCTGAAAAGTTAGGTTTCAAACGTTTCTTGCTACCTAAATATAACTTGCAAGGGATCGATACCCAAAAACTGAAGATAGAATTAGTACCGGTGAGAAAAGTAGAAGAGGCGTTCAGGGCTTTATTCGGATAAGACACTGATGCATAAATAGCCCGTTTTTCTAATTGGATAATCGAAAACAATATCAATAATAACTAAATGACACAAGAATACCAACTCCGTATACTTCCCGAAATCGCAGCAAACGAACAGAAATTAAAGGAATATCTTTCTAAAGAAAAAGATCTGAATTTACGTGACATCACCGCTACCCGAATCTTGAAACGGAGTATTGATGCACGCCAGCGGACTATCTTCGTCAATCTGAAGGTAAGGGCATACATCAAGGAAATGCCGCAAGAAGATGAGTACGAACGTACTATATATAATAATGTAGAAGGAAAACCGCAAGTGATTGTCGTTGGCGCAGGTCCCGGCGGATTATTCGCTGCTTTACGCCTTGTTGAACTTGGATTACGCCCTATCGTCATCGAACGTGGAAAAGACGTGCGCGAACGTAAAAAAGACCTGGCACAAATCAGCAGGGAACACACTGTTGATCCGGAATCGAATTACAGTTTCGGAGAAGGAGGTGCAGGAGCTTACTCGGATGGGAAGCTCTATACCCGGAGCAAGAAGAGAGGAAATGTAGATAAGATTCTGAACGTATTTTGCCAGCATGGAGCTTCAACTTCGATATTGGTGGATGCGCATCCGCATATCGGAACAGACAAATTGCCACGTGTCATTGAAAATATGCGGAACACCATTATCGAATGTGGCGGAGAAGTACATTTCCAGACACGAATGGATGCATTGATTATTGAGAACGATGAAGTCAAAGGTATCGAAACAAATACAGGAAAGACCTTTCTCGGACCTGTGATACTGGCAACCGGACATTCTGCAAGAGATGTATATCGTTGGCTGGCTGCCAATAATGTGACGATTGAAGCGAAAGGAATCGCTGTCGGGGTACGTCTCGAACATCCGGCAATGTTGATCGATCAAATACAATACCATAATAAGAATGGACGGGGCAAATACCTGCCCGCTGCAGAATACAGCTTTGTAACACAGGCAGAAGGCAGAGGAGTATATAGTTTCTGTATGTGTCCCGGCGGCTTTATCGTTCCTGCTGCCAGCGGACCGGAACAAGTGGTAGTAAACGGCATGTCTCCTGCCAACCGTGGGTCACGGTGGAGTAATTCGGGAATGGTAGTGGAAATTCAACCGGAGGATTTGGGAAATGAAAAATTAAAAATGAGGAATGAAGAATTGGCTGCCCAACAAGATGAACAGCTGATGGCACTGAATCCAAATTTGAAAAGTTCACAACTTTCAGAGATTAATTCACAGTTACTATCTGTTCTTCACTTTCAAGAGGAATTGGAACGTCAATGCTGGTTGCAGGGAGGCAGACGACAGACCGCTCCGGCGCAACGCATGCTGGATTTTACCCGCAAGAAATTGAGTTACGATCTGCCCGAGTCATCCTATAGTCCGGGATTGATTTCGTCTCCACTTCATTTCTGGATGCCATCATTTATTAGCAAAAGGTTATCTCTTGGTTTCCAACAATTCGGACGCAGCAGTCACGGATTCCTGACTAATGAGGCAGTAATGATTGGTGTGGAAACACGAACTTCTTCTCCCGTTCGTATCATACGCGATAAGGATACTCTGCAACATGTCACCGTTCGTGGATTATTTCCTTGCGGAGAAGGGGCAGGCTATGCCGGAGGAATTGTGTCTGCCGGAGTGGACGGCGAACGATGTGCAGAAGCAGTAGCCAACTATTTCAATCATTAATTAAACTTACACTAAAATGAATTATCAACCCGAAATAGCAATTGTAGAAGCCAATACATTGACCTGTCTCGGTCTGAAAGGAATCCTGGAGGAAATGATTCCTATGGCAACCATACGGACTTTTCATCACTTCAGCGAACTGATGGACGATACTCCCGATATGTATGCCCACTATTTCATTTCCGCACAGATTTACGTGGAGCACAATGCTTTCTTTCTCCCCCGGAAACGAAAAACGATTGTATTGGCAAGCGACAGTCCGCAATTCCAACTGTCCGGCGTACCTGTACTCAACATTCACGAATCCGAAGAAGAGTTGGTGAAAAACATATTGAAACTTCACCAACATGCTCACCATGACGGTTATCCGGTAAAAGATATGCCACCCATGCCTCCGATGCAGCCTCATCAGGAAATTCTATCCGCCCGTGAAATAGAAGTGCTCGTACTGATAACCAAAGGATTAATCAACAAAGAAATAGCAGATAAACTGAATATCAGCCTGACTACCGTTATCACTCACCGAAAAAATATCACGGAGAAATTAGGCATTAAGTCCGTCTCCGGGCTGACTATTTATGCTGTAATGAACGGATATATCGAAGCTGACCGAATCTGACTTCTTAAAAAATAAGTCATAATCCTAATAAATGAGGATTGACCGTCATCTATATTTGCCGTTACTTTGCACCAGATAAATTAACAGCAGATGAAGACAAAGAAGATTATGATTGCCCTCATGCTCCTGACGACAGGGACAGCATGGGCTGAAGATTTCCCCAAAGACTCACTAAAAATAGTAGACATCGAAGAGGTGGTAGTGATTGCTACTCCAAAAGAGAACCGTAAACTACGTGATCTGCCGGTAGCCGCCACCGTTTTATCGCAAGACAATATGCGCGCCAATCAGGTAAATTCCGTGAAGAACCTGACAGGTATTGTTCCCAACCTGTTTATCCCTGACTATGGCTCCAAACTGACTACTTCGATTTATATCCGTGGAATCGGTTCACGCATCAATACTCCGTCCGTAGGACTTTATGTAGACAATATCCCTTATATCGACAAATCCGCTTTCGACTTCAACTATGCTGATATCGAACGTATTGATATTCTTCGCGGGCCACAAGGTACTCTCTACGGGCGTAACACGATGGGAGGGCTTATCAAGGTACATACTAAATCTCCTTTCACTTATCAAGGTACCGATATTCGCATGGGAGCAGCAACTTACAATAATTATAATGTTTCACTCACCCACTATCACCGCACATCCGACCGCTTCGCTTTTTCTACCGGAGGTTTCTACGAACACACAGGTGGCTTCTTTGAAAATTCGGCAAGAAATAACGAAAAAGTAGATAAGAGCAATGCCGGTGGCGGACGATTTCGTGGAATTTACCTGCCTACTTCGAACCTGAAAATAGATATGGCCCTTAGCTATGAATATAGCGATCAAGGTGGGTATCCGTATTATTATACCGGTATTACTCCCAGTGCCATAGCCAAAGCTCAAAAAGACGGTAAAGAAATGACAGAAGACCGGGCAGACTACATCGGTAAGATTTCATATAACGATCGTAGTAGTTACCGCCGTGGATTGCTCAACTCTGGTGTTAACATCGAATACCAAGCCTGTAACTTTATATTAAGTGCCGTGACAGGTTATCAGAACCTGAATGACCGTATGTTCCTCGATCAGGACTTCACAGAGAGGGATATTTTCAACATCGAACAAAAGCAGAGAGCGAACACCATTTCCGAAGAAATTGTCTTGAAAGCCAAACCTGGAAAAAGATGGCAGTGGGCTACGGGTGCTTTCGGATTCTATCAATGGCTACATACTACAGGTCCTGTTCTGTTCAAAGAAGAAGGAGTGAAGTCAGTCATTGAAAACAACGCCAATTCCGCTTTTGAAGAAGTCTCTGCCAAACCCGGAGCTCCCACCATGGGAATGACCGTGCACAACCCGACATTAAGCGTAGGAGGAACCTTCGATACCCCAACCCTTAGCGGTGCACTTTATCATCAGTCCACTTTCAACAATCTGTTCATCGAAGGGTTGTCCGTTACAGCCGGACTCCGACTCGATTACGAGAAAATCAGTATGAAGTATAATTCTCTTAGCACTCCTATCAACTTTGGTTTCGACTTCCACATGGCAATGGGGCCCACGCAAATAAATCTGTCCGATCAGAATATGAAAGCTCCGGCCTCTTTCGTAGGTAAGCTCTCGACTGATTACGTACAACTTCTACCCAAATTTGCTATTCAATATGAATGGAAGAATCAAAATAATGTTTATGCCACCGTTACCCGGGGATATCGTTCGGGAGGATATAACATCCAGATGTTCTCTGATTTATCACAAACTGAATTGAAAAATTCGATGATGAATGCCATCAAAGAAAGTCCGACAATAGGGCAAGATGCCACATGGGGGGCAACCATTATAAAAATGATGGACCAAATGGTACCAGCAAAAGAGATCGACGTAAAAACTTCTACTACTTACAAGCCCGAATATTCGTGGAACTACGAAGTAGGTAGCCACCTTACTTTATGGGAAGGCAGACTTTGGGCCGACGTCGCAGCATTCTACATGGATACCCGCGACCAACAACTCTCCCAATTTGCAGAAAGTGGTTTGGGACGTATCACGATTAATGCAGGAAAAAGTCGCAGCTATGGTGCAGAAGCAGCTCTTCGTGCCAGTGTGACTAAAGAACTTAGCCTGAATGCCAGTTATGGATATACGTATGCCACCTTTACTGATTATGTAATCACCGAAGAGAAAAAAGATGGCACTCCCATAATTACGGATTACAATGGCAAATATGTTCCCTTTGTTCCCAAGCATACATTAAATATCGGTGGAGAATATGCCATCACCTGCAGCCCACGTTCTATCTTCGACCGGGTTGTATTCCAAGCGAACTATAACGCTGCCGGACGTATCTACTGGACTGAACAAAACGACGTCAGCCAATCCTTCTACGGCACACTCAACTGGAGAACGAATCTGGAAATCGGTGATGCAATGATTAGTTTCTGGGCACGCAACTTCCTGAATAAAGACTATGCCGCCTTCTATTTCGAAACAATGAACAAAGGTTTCATGCAGAAAGGACGCCCAATGCTATTTGGGGTAGATCTTCGCTGCCGCTTCTAATCATTTTTACTCATAAGGATATTATTTAGTCTTTTTATTGTCAGCTAAAGATTTCATCCATATAGAATAATGATTTTCAACGTATTAACAGCTGACAATAAGTGCTGACAATAACCCAAAACAGGCTGACAATAAAAGATTCGGACTTTTATTGTCAGCCTGTCTCTTTGTAGATTAACAGCATAGAATACGGGATAGAAGAACGTATGTCCCTATGAAGTTTGCATTATAAAGCCGTTATACTTGATTTACCCAATCGGTATTGTTCTGTCAGAGCTACGCTATCCTTAACTCTCCACGGCCGTGGTAGCATCTCTTCACGGCCATGGGAGGATCTCGTCACAACTGTGGGAAGAAGTTACCACGGCCGTGGGAAGGTAAAGATAGCGGTACCCTCACACAACTATACCGGCACCTTACCGGAACTTTATCAATGCTTCGGCATTAGTTTACCTACTGCTTGCTATCAGTTTGCTTATACCTAAGACTGCTTCGTTCATAATCCAACGTGCCTGACCTATACTTCAGTACGATCAGATTCCTCCACCCCACCATGCAAACGCTCCATCTGATAAGCGATACGCTCCGTCCCATTCTTTACATAAATGATACCGCAACGTTGAAAGCCATACTTCGTCAGTATATGTTGCATGACCTTATTATCCCGATGAGTATCTACCCGGACATTAGGCCAACGTTCGAAACACCAGTCCAGACAAGCTTCCGACACCCCTTTCTGCTTTCCGTTCGTTGCCAACCGGTGAATCACTCCATAAGGTTCGTCATTGAGCCATGCACCTTCATAAATCTGTTGATAAGTAGGATCTTCTCCCAAGATGAAACAAAAAGTTCCCAGAATTTCTCCTTGTTCATCTATGCAGGCAAAGCTATGACTCTCTTCAATTTCCCGACGAATCAATGCTTCCGACGGATAGCCGTCAATCCATTGGGTCGTGTTCCCGGTTGCACGCATAAAGGCACGGGCATAGTCATAAATCTCCATCACTAAAGGGAGATCTTTTATTTCGGTAGGTCTGATTTCCATCATTTGAAAAGTTATTCAGAAATAAAACAGATAATAAAATTACTCGTTAATCGCTCCACAATGGGGGCATATACCTTTCTCTTTTAGTTTCTCCCCGCAATGTCCGCAACGATACTTATACCCAATGTTTCGATAGACCTTCTTCGCAAAAACCAAATAAAAAAGGCCAGGAATAGATAACCGATATAGATATGTGTCATCAGGATAAAGAAGAAATAACAGAAAATACAGCAGGACATCAGTCCCAGCAGATAAAAGATAGCCGCAGCGGGAGTCAATTGTCGGAACAAATCATCCAACACCGCCAAAGCTACTATCAGAAACAACCAAATACTCAACAGAAAAACAGAGAGAATGAAAGGAACTTTGAACGGTGACAAAGTTGGATTGAAATAAAAATGTTCCCACGTTTCCGGCACAAAGACCTGCATTGATTCGTAAATCGTTGCACTGAAAGCCATCAATAAACAAAGAAACAGGGGATAAACACTGTCAATATCATTAAAATAAACCATCTGCAACTGCTTCCGACGGAAAGCGCGAAACAAATAAGCTCCAACAAATAAAGCAAAAATAACCACAAAATAAGAGGCATGTGTATCGCTGAAAAGATGAATAGCCTGCGAAATACTATCAGTCGGTACAAATGACTTCTTGAGTTCTTTCTCACGTATCCAACCCTGTTCATCTTGTGTATGTGCCAGTTTCACCCAAATGCTGTCTACACTATCGGCAGGATGAACCGCAAACTCTGCAACCACTACCCTATCCCCCCTATTCAACTGAATAAAAGTATCTTTTATTGGGAGGCATTCCAAAGAGATGGAATCATCGACTACTTCCAAGTTTGTATTCCATGTATAATGGCGTTCATACAGGTAAGTCAGCGAATCTTTTGTTTTCTTCGACAGTTCTTCCGAATCCAAAGCCGGTGCTTTATAATAACAAGATGAGAGCAAAAACAGACACAATAGCAAGCTCATGACAGACTTCACCACAGAGAATGCAGAAAACACAGAGTTACTATAAGACACGGACGACATAGAAGACACAGAGAACATGAAGAAGAATTTTCCATCTCTCTTCCACAAACCGTTCAAACGAGCGGTTCCGGAAGGATGAGTTGAAACATTGTCTCCTCTACGTCCTCTGTGACGAATAATTCCGTGATTAATTATCCTCATTGTGCCGCCTTTACTTTCATTTGACAATTCTTACAATCAAATTCCAGACGAAAACGTTTGCCGTCATTCGACACCAAATAATAGGGCTCTTTATAAGGCGAACGTACCCGTTGATGGATAGGACACCAGCCCATACTATAGCGCAAACAATGTTTGCAGAACATCAGTACCGCATCTTCCACTGCTTCTTTTTCGTATGCTGCCGCTACCTGTTGTACCCCATGCTCCTGATAGAAAGAAGCTGCACGGGTGTTCATTACATTCCCCAGATATGTTAATGTAGTTTGCGGAAAAGCATGACTCGTTGGCTTCCATACTGCCAATTCCTGACGATAATTGATTCGACGGGCAGTTATCAATTGGTCGATTGCCTGTCTGCGGAAATCGGCTAACACCGAAGCTGGCAAAAACCAATTTCCGGTAAAGGATATTTCTATTTCTTTTGCTTCAAAAGGTGTATTCCCCAGTTTGGACAGTTGCGTTTTCAGATTGTCCGTCTGTGGAGTGCGGGCAAGTTCTTTCTCACGAGGGAGGGTGATTGTGACGCTATTATCATCTTCATCAGTCAATGTCAGGGAGAAACCAAAATTATTGTCGGCAAGCAAGATTTTCACTGCGATTTTCCTTTCGGCAGATTTGCGGGAAAGGATTCGTTCAAATTCCTGGTCGAAATTACGATACAGTGTAGTACGCGGCTTAATACGGGGCATTTCCTGCGGATAGAGTTTGTTACTGTCCACCCGGTTGATACGGAAACCCTGCAAACGTCCCTGTTCGTCGATATAGCAAACACCGTCTCCATTGTTAAAGGATTTAAGTCCGGCAACTGTCAGATAGTTGCCCCGGGCCTCTTTCATGGTTCCCATCTCTTCACCCAGCGACTTAGGAGTGTCGAAAGAGAAAATCTCTTTATCACGTCCATTCAGGAAATAATGCGTGAATCCACGACTGAAACTCTTATCGAGTTGTGGTTTAAATTCGAAACTACACGTACCCGAAGAAGCACGTACATATTCCGGACGACGGGCAAAGATCGCATCCAGTTTCTGGCGATAAGCAGCCGTCACATTCTTCACATAAGATACGTCTTTCAGTCGTCCCTCTATTTTAAATGAAGAAGCTCCGGCATCCAGTAGTTGCTCCAATTCGTCGCTTTGATTCATATCTTTCAGGGAAAGCAGATGTTTGTCTTTGACAATCACTTTCCCGTCCGCATCTACCAGACTAAAAGGCAGACGGCAGAATTGTGCACACTCTCCACGATTGGCACTACGACCGAAACAGGCTTGACTAACATAGCATTGCCCGCTATAACTGACACAAAGAGCACCATGTACAAATACTTCCAAAGGTACTTCCGGACAGCTTTCATGAATCTTCTTTATTTCACGCAACGATAACTCCCGCGCCAACACCACTTGACGGAAACCTGCTTCCCAAAGGAACTTCACTTTTTCCGGCGTACGATTGTCCATCTGCGTACTGGCATGAAGTGGTATCGGAGGAAGATTCAGTTTCGTGATTCCCATATCCTGTACAATCAGTGCATCGACACCAATCCGATAAAGTGCATGAATCATCTCCTCCGTCTCTTTCAACTCTTCTTCTTTCAGAATCGTATTGACCGTGACATAAATACGTGCATTATACAAATGAGCATGCTGCACCAATGCTTCAATATCTTCCAATGAGTTCACAGCTGCCGCACGGGCACCGAATTTCGGAGCACCGATATATACAGCATCTGCACCATGGTTGATAGCTTCAATACCACATTCCAGGTTTTTCGCCGGAGCGAGAAGTTCTATTTTACGCTGCTTTATCATTTAATATCATTGATGTTGTAAGGTGTTTCCTGATAAACAAAGTAGTTCAACCAGTTGGAGAACAACAAATTGGCATGAGCACGCCAACGTACCAACGGGCCTTTTTCAGGATCATCGTCTATATAATAATTGCGGGGAATCTCTATTGGCAGGCCTTTATCCAAGTCACGGCGGTATTCCGTATCCAGTGTCAGCGGAGAATATTCAGAGTGCCCCGTGACAAAGAACTCACGTCCGCCCCGTGCCATCGCCATATAGACACCGGCCTCTTTCGATTCGGAAAGCAACGTCAGTTCCGGAACTTTCAGAATATCTTCCCTGCGCACTTCCGTATGACGGCTATGCGGCACATAGAAACAATCGTCAAAACCACGGAAGATGGAATGGAAAGGTTCCAGTACACGATGCTCAAAGATGCCGAACATCTTCTCTTCCAACGGATATTTTGGAACTCCATAATGATGATATAACTCGGCCTGCGCTGCCCAACATATATATAAGGTAGAAGTGACATGCGTACGTGCCCAATCAAAGATTTCCGTAATCTCATCCCAATAGGTCACTTCTTCGAAGTCCATCTGTTCTACAGGAGCTCCGGTGATAATCATACCA
The DNA here is from genome assembly GCF_000162555.1 of Bacteroides sp. 3_1_23. NCBI lineage: Bacteria > Pseudomonadati > Bacteroidota > Bacteroidia > Bacteroidales > Bacteroidaceae > Bacteroides > Bacteroides sp. 3_1_23. Next base: position 47,624 of record NZ_GG774954.1, on the reverse strand, counting down.
TCATACTTCTCGTGACGCATCTGGTCGAAATCCGTATAGAACGTTTTCATGTGTTCTATCGGCGTATTCTTCGACGTGTGGCTCTTGATCTTCATAAACGAAATCTCCACCTGAAGAGGTGTATTCGAAAGTAAGCGCACCAAGTCTGTTTCCGTTGTAATCTTCAACGGCATCAGGTTCAGAATCACAATCCGTAGCGGACGAATATCTTGCTGCGTAGCGCGGGAAGTGTCGATCACAAAAATATTTTCTTCCTTCAAAAGCTCTATCGCAGGTAGTTTATCGGGTAAATTTAAAGGCATAATCGCTATATATTAGTAATTTGAGTGCAAAAATACGAAAAATATAGCAGATTATAGGGAGGTTGCTTATTTAGAAGACGTACAAATTAAGTCAATTTAATCATCGAAGCATAACAACTAATCAATAAAAGCCTTATTTTTGCCGAAGAAATTAGTACTAATAATTTAAATCTTAGAAAAATGGCTTACGTAATTAGTGACGATTGTATTGCTTGCGGAACTTGCATTGACGAGTGTCCGGTAGAAGCTATCTCTGAAGGTGATATCTATTCTATCAACCCAGATGTATGTACTGACTGTGGTACTTGCGCAGACGTTTGTCCGTCTGAAGCAATTCACCCGGCTGAATAATACAAGCTACAAAAAATGTACAGGCTGCTTTCTACGGAAGGCAGCCTTTTTTATTTCTTGTCTTCACCACAGATTCCACAGATGGACACAGGTTATTTATATTCAACTAAATAAAAATTCCCTCACTGCAACATATTACAGCAAGGGAATCACAATTTAAACATATATTGAACAATAAAAAATCTTTTAATCTGTGTTCATCCGTGTAATCTGTGGTGAACTCTTATTTCAATTTAGCTAATGCTTCCTTGATACGACGGATAGCCTCTACGATATTTTCATCGCTTGTAGCATAACTCATGCGGATACATTCAGGAGCACCAAAAGAGGTACCACCTACACAAGCCACGTGAGCTTCTTCAAGTAAGTACATTGCCAAATCATCCGAATCTGCAATCTTACGTTCGCCGTTGCTCTTTCCAAAGAAAGTATCGCATTTCGGGAACAAGTAGAAAGCACCTTGCGGAACGTTTACTTCAAATCCCGGAACTTCTTTAGCCAACTTCACAATCAGGTCACGACGACGTTCGAATGCTTTCTGCATCTCTTTTACCGGTTCTTGTGTTCCTGTATATGCAGCTTCAGCAGCTTTTTGAGAAACAGAGCAAGGACCTGAAGTGTACTGACCTTGCAACTTGTTGCAAGCTTTTACAATCCATTCCGGACCGGCAATAAAACCGATTCTCCATCCTGTCATAGCATACGCTTTGGATACACCGTTTACAATCACTGTACGTTCCTTCATTTCAGGGAATTGAGCGATACTTTGATGTGCACCGATGTAATTGATATGTTCGTAAATCTCGTCAGCGATTACGATCACCTGCGGATGTTTAGCCAATACAGCAGACAGTCCGGCCAATTCTTCCTTTGTATATACAGAACCTGTCGGGTTGGACGGGGAACAAAGAATCAACGCTTTCGTTTTCGGAGTAATAGCAGCTTCCAGCTGTTCCGGAGTAATCTTGAAATCTTGTTCGATACCTGCCGAAACGATAACAGGAGTACCTTCTGCCATTTTCACCATTTCCGGGTAGCTTACCCAGTAAGGAGCCGGAACGATTACTTCGTCACCCGGATTTACCAATACAAGAATCGTATTACAAACAGATTGTTTTGCACCATTTGCACACGAAATCTGGGCGGCTGTATATTCAAGACCGTTTTCTTTTTTCAGTTTCTCAACAATAGCATTGCGCAAAGCCGGATAGCCCGGTACCGGAGAGTAGCGGGAAAAGTTATCATCTACGGCTTTTTTCGCAGCTTCTTTGATGTGGTCAGGAGTATTAAAATCAGGTTCTCCTACACTTAAGTTAATAACATCAACGCCTTGTGCCTTGAGCTCGTTGCTCTTTTGAGACATGGCAAGCGTCGCCGACGGCGACAAGCTGTTCAAACGATCTGATAATTGATTCATTTTGTATCTATTTTATTGTTGTTGAGTGAAAATCGCTGCAAAATAAGCGATAATATTTGATATATGAAAACAAAATGGCAATTTACTTATTAAAATGTAAAGTATGCCCCATTCTTTCTTTCTTTGTTCTCAAGTATCGCTCATTATACGGATTAGGAACTGTTTCAACAGGCACGTTTTCTACAATCTCCAATCCATAGGCTTCCAAACCAACACGTTTTACCGGATTATTTGTCAAAAGTCTCATTTTGTGTACTCCCAGCTCACGAAGGATCTGTGCACCTACTCCATAATCACGTTCGTCAGCAAGATGTCCTAAGCAAATATTCGCATCAACGGTATCCATACCGTCTTCCTGGAGCTTGTATGCTTTCATTTTTTCCATCAGACCGATGCCGCGTCCTTCCTGATTGAGATAAACCACTACACCTTTTCCTTCTTTTTCGATCATTTCCATCGCTTTATGCAACTGCTCGCCACAGTCACAACGCTGCGAACCAAGGATATCTCCTGTAGCACAAGAGGAGTGAACACGTACCAGGATAGGTTCGTCTTCACTCCACGTACCTTTAAATATAGCCATGTGCTCCAATCCGTTTGATTTCTGGCGGAAAGGAATCAGACGGAACATCCCGTGTTCAGTAGGCATATTTACTTCCACTCCTTTTTCCACAATGGATTCCTGTTTCAAACGATAGACAATCAGGTCATGGATAGAGATCAGTTTCAGTCCATGTTCATCTGCCATCTGGCGGAGTTCGGGCAAACGTGCCATTGTTCCATCTTCACTCATGATTTCCATCAAGGCGCCTGCCGGGTAAAGTCCTGCCAGACGAGCCATGTCAATCGTAGCTTCCGTATGTCCGGCACGACGAAGCACTCCTTTTTCTTGTGCATATAACGGATTGATGTGCCCGGGACGACCGAAGGTTGCCGGTGTAGAAGTAGGATCGGCCAACGCCTGAATAGTAGCGGCACGGTCGGAAGCAGAAACACCTGTTGTACAGCCTTCCAGTTTGTCAATGGTAACCGTAAAAGGAGTTCCCAACACGGAAGTATTGTCACTTACCTGATGCGGCAAATCCAACTCCTTGCAACGAGACACTGTGACAGGTGCACAAAGTACGCCACGTGCATGTTTCAACATGAAATTTACTTTCTCGGGAGTTATCTTTTCAGCGGCAATAATCAAGTCGCCTTCATTTTCGCGGTCCTCATCATCCACTACTATGACAAACTTGCCTTCTTTGAAGTCGGCAATCGCATCTTCTATTCTATCCATTTTAATAGTCTCTTTCATAACACTTATTTATTGATTTTCTGTATGATGAATTGAATTTGTTCATTGTTCTTTATAATCCGTTCCATATCCTTAGCCAGACGAACGCGGAACGCCCAGATGCGGAAATAGAAAAATAAACCGATAGGGAAAATAACTCCGGCTACCAGATTCAACCAATATATATGGAACGGGCGCACATGAGCAGAAACGGAAATAACCGGATAATTGTTTAATGCACCGATCAAAGTGGCCGATTTCGTATTGGACATTTCTTCAACCAACGCTTCCAGCTTTTCATTGATAGCCATTACTTCGTTGTCATCTTCGCTTGACATCCACAATTTAAAGTAATTGGGTGCTTTTTCCAATCGTTTCTTGGCAGCATACGCTCTGCACTCTGCAGTGAGTTGTTCCAAATCACCGGTCAGACGTGTGTAATCAGGATCATGGATAATCACTTCTTTCTTAAATATATGGCGTACACTACGGATTCCCATAATCTTCTTGAACCAGTTGATATAGGCATCTGCATTAAGCACAACAGAATCCTTATTCGATTTATAGGTAAGGAAAACTCCTAATGGGGCAAGGACCGCACTACTTGTCCACATTCCCATCCATACTATCCACTTACCGTCACGGGCCATTTTATATCCTGTATTATCAATGATATAGTAAATAATAAATACCAACACGGATACAATTACCGGCATTCCCAACCCTCCTTTGCGGATGATTCCACCCAATGGAGCTCCGATAAAGAAGAACAGCAGACAAGAGAGTGAAATCGTTATCTTCTTATGCCATTCCGTCTTATGTTTGCGAATACTATAATCGTTGTTCTCCATCGTGAATTTCTTGAACCCAAGATCGTTGGCCACATTCTCCGCCCGACTGACAGCAGAAGAAAGCACCTTCTGTTTCTGCGTTAAAGAGGCTACTTCGTAAAGGCTGTCCACATTATATTCATGGATATCCGCCTTTTCTATTTTGACCGTATCTTCTTTTGTCAATCCATAAGAAGGACGGAAATTTCCTTCTGCCACTTCCCTGTAATACTGTCGTCCGATACTATCTCCCACTACCGTCATTGAGTCGATAGAGCTTTGCAACTGCGCCATATCCTTAGCACTGGACTGCTTGCCCATAATGTCGCCATCAACCATATTGAAATCGGAGTTAAATTCAATAATGGTATGTTTTTCCCGGAATGACTCACGCCGATAAGGCACATTCTGCGATTTCAGGCTCTGAGCTTTCAGGTTCTCGAATAAATCGCCACTATATAAATGCAACCAGAGATGTTGTTTATCTGCAGTCATCTCCAGACGTCCGGAGTCGGCATATATAATATGTGCGTTTTCGAATCCGTCCTTCATATTATAAATCAGCACATCATATAGCATACCGGTCTTTCGGTTCTTCTTAGCTACCTTTAAATTATAATCCTTTATTTCAGAATAGAAAACTCCTTCCGGAATATCCAACTCCGGAGATTTCTGTTTCATCGAAAGAATCAGGGTTCCCAGCTTAGCCTGGGCGATAGGACCAACAACATTTTGGAAATAGAATGAGACACCGACAAGTCCGCAAACAAAGAAAGCGAGCGGACGCATGATTTTAAGTAGAGAAATACCCGCAGCTTTCATTGCAAGTAATTCATAACGCTCGCCAAAGTTACCGAAAGTAATCAAAGAAGCCAGTAACACAGCCAATGGCAACGATACTGGCACTAATGTTAATGCGGAATAAAAGAAGAATTGAGCCATAACGCTCATCTCCAACCCTTTTCCGACCAATTCGTCTACATATCTCCACAGGAACTGCATCATGAATATGAACAGACAGATGAAGAATGTACCAATAAAGAGCATCAAAAAACTCTTTACGATGAATATATCTAATTTCTTTATGCGTAGCATCTTAATAGGTTCGTGCAATTAGGATGCAAAATTAGCACAAAAAAAGGAGCATCGAAAATTTTTAGTTGAAAGTTAACTAAAAACCACAAGTTCTTCTTAATTTAGCTACTTGTGACTCCCACAATTCTTTCATATCATCTACTTCATCCGGCTCTGCGAAATCGGTAATTTCCAGCACATAATCACTAGTCAGCTCATTATAAGTCATCTTGATTTCAAAATAATCGCGCTCGTTTTCATCATCCTGCCAACGGAAGCGGATAAAAGAGAAAGAGCGAATGGCAATAATTTCTGCTTTCCTCTGTTCTGTCTTGCCCCAATGAAACTCTACTATTTTATCGTCAGAAATAACTTTGTCTGCAAACCAGTCCTCCAACCCGGTCGGTGTGCTAATAGCTCCCCAAAGTATATTTTTAGATGTTGCATTCAACAAATACTCCAAATGAATCTTTTCCTTTTTCATAGCAATTTCGAATTGTTTTTACGTGTGCCAAGATAAATACTTTTTTCTAAATACACCGCATAAATCAGACACTTTATTTAATTATTCTTTCATTATCGAGCCTCAAACTCCCTGTTTATAGGGAAAACCAAGACCCGTATTAAAGAAAAAACACAAAAAAGTTATGAATTGTTTTGGAGATTATAAAAAATCATCTATCTTTGCACCCGCAATCGAGAAACGATGGCGGGATAGCTCAGCTGGTTAGAGCGCATGATTCATAATCATGAGGTCCCCGGTTCAATCCCGGGTCCCGCTACTTGATAAGAATAAGGCATTTGGGAGGCTTCCACTTCTGGGTGCCTTTTTCTTTTTATCTCTTCGCGAAATCATTGTGAAATCTTCAATTACATTTCTACCAGAAGCCAACGTTGAACAATAAAAATAGCCTCAACTTACAAAAAATTGAGGCTATCGAAATATCATTTAAAAAGTTTTTCTATTCCCATTCTATAGTCGCATTAGGTTTCGGCGACATATCATAACAAACGCGATTTACATTCTTCACTTCTTTCAGAATACGGTCTGTTATCTTCATCAGGATAGGCCAATCAATCGGCTCAATAGTAGCCGTCATAGCATCCACTGTATTGACAGCGCGAATAATAACCGGCCAATCAAAAGAACGAGCATTATCACGTACACCCACAGATTTAAAATCAGGCACTACTGTAAAGTATTGCCATACTTTTTTATCCAGTCCGGCAAGTTGGAACTCCTCACGCAGAATGGCATCGGATTCACGCACTGCCTCCAAACGATCACGTGTAATAGCACCTAAACAACGTACACCCAAACCAGGTCCAGGGAACGGTTGACGGTAAACCATTTCATAAGGTAAACCTAACTCCAAGCCACAAGCACGAACTTCATCTTTAAATAATTGGCGCAATGGTTCTACAAGTTGGAATTTTAAATCTTCGGGCAAACCACCTACATTATGGTGAGATTTCACCATTTTAGCAGTTTTCGTTCCACTTTCCACAATATCCGGATAAATAGTACCTTGACCTAAGAAATCAATACCGTTCAGCTTACGCGCTTCTTCTTCGAACACACGAATAAACTCGCCACCAATAATTTTACGTTTCTGCTCCGGATCTTCTACACCAGCCAACTTATTCAGAAAACGATCGGTTACATCTACATACACAAGATTTGCCTTCAACTGGTTGCTGAATACCTCAACCACATCTTCAGACTCTCCCTTACGCATCAAACCATGATTAACATGTACGCATACCAGATTGTTACCAATAGCTTTCAGAAGTAAAGCAGCTACCACAGAGCTATCAACTCCACCCGACAGGGCCAACAATACTTTCTTATCGCCCACCTGACGCTTAATCAATTCTATCTGGTCATTGACAAAGTTCTTCATGTTCCAGTTAGCTTCAGCTTTACAAGTATCGAAAACAAAAGACTTTACTGCAGCCTTTATAGCCTCGATATCATCTGTAAATTCTGCCAACTTCACTTCACAAGTTGCTTTATCATGCCCTGCAGCCATGACAGGAATTCCCAAAGTATAGATAGCCGGATTTATATCAATAGCAACGCCATCGATTACATTATTCGGGCCACCATTGATAATAATACCCTTTACATTGGGCAATGCTTTCAGTTCTTCTACTGTGATATCGTGAGGATAAATCTCACTATAAACTCCTAATGCACGGATGGCGCGAGCCAATACCGTATTCTCATGACTACCCAAGTCAAGGATAACAATCATATCCTGCTTCATCTGATTTTGGTTGTTTTTAAGTTATTGTATTGTTATTATTCACTATCATTTTTCAAACGGTCTGCAAATATAAAGATTTTTAGAGAGACTATAATGCATTGATTCTCTAAAGTTTCAGAACAGAGTAACGTTTTTTGCTGTAATATTATTCCAAATAAAAAAATGATGTTACAAACAGGCAGCAAGAACAATATTTTATAAAATAAGGAAAGGGCTATTTCTCTATAACAACATTATTATTGTTGTATGAACTAAAGAAAAAAGTAGCATTCACAAACACTATAGGGTTTGAAAGGCTGCTTTTATCCTAGATATTTTATACATTTGCTGCATAAAACATAATATTTCACCATGAACGAAGAGAAAAGTTCCTTTATAAAAGGTATAAATGAGCAACGCCCAACCGCTTATCATCAGCTTTATAATGAATATTATAAAGCATTGGTGTTGTATGCCATCAACTTTCTCTCTTCCCAACAAGCTGCCGAAGATATTGTACAGGATCTTTTTGCAACTATGTGGGAAAAGAAAATGAGATTCTTATCATTGCCTTCTTTCCGAACTTATCTTTATAATTCTATACGAAATGCCTCTCTTAATTATTTAAAACATCAGAATGTAGAATCTCTCTATCTTGAACGCTTGGCAAGCACTTATCGAGAAATCACAGAAGAAGAAGATACCAATGAAGAAGAAGTATACCGACTACTATTTCGTGCTATCGATAAATTGCCAGCACGCTGCCGGGAAATATTCCTATTGCATATGGATGGAAAAAAGAATGAAGAAATAGCTACTGTACTAGGAATTTCGATCGAAACAGTAAAGACACAAAAGAAAAGAGCTATACAATCTATCAAAGAACAGATGGGTACATGCTACTTCTTGCTCCCCTTATGTGACATTTTGTATAGTTCGAAGTTTTTTTCGTAACCAAAATAATCTTTTTTAGAAAGTTTGTACCTCTTTTTAATCTTCATGTTGTCTTATTAACAAATGATAAGACAATAGATATATGAAAATAAAATCTGGTACAGAAAAATTAATAGCCAAATATCTCTTCGGTGATATTACAGAGCACGAAAAAAAACAACTTGACAATTGGATCAAGACCTCTCCACAACACGAAGAGTTTTTCAATCGTTTACGAACAAGCGCATCGTTTCGTAAGCGTTACGAGGCATATACACAGATTAACTCACACCAGGCATGGAAACATTTCAAAAAGAAATATTGCCAAGTATCAGTCACATCAATTCTCCTAAAATATGCAGCTATTTTAATATTACCTATAATAATAACAGCAGGAGGATGGTACTTTTATACTGCTTCTGAAAAACAAATATCTGACAATCTAGCCTTAGAAGATGCCATACAGCCAGGAATTCCTAAAGCGACATTAATTTTAGCCGGGAATGACAAGCAATCACTTACTCCAACATATCCAACACCAGTTAAAGTTAATCATTCCACAACTGCTATAGCTCAAAATGGTGCGCTCATCTATCCATCAACACCCAATATAAATATAGATATACCTCAAAAACAGCAGCCTGAAACAGTAGAAAAAAACACATTAACAACTGAACAAGGAAACGAATTCAGAGTAACCTTTGAAGATGGAACAACCGTACACCTCAATTATAATACAGAAATACGGTATCCTGTAAGGTTTAGTAAGTCTAAACGCATGGTTTATCTAAAAGGGGAAGCCTATTTTAAAATAGCCAAAGATACTCGTCCTTTCTACGTTGTCACTGACCAAGGAATAATCAAACAGTATGGTACAGAATTTAATGTTAATACATTCGCCTCTGGACGAACAGAAGTCGCATTAGTGAAAGGGAGTATCAGTATTATTCCTCAAGGAAGTACACAAGAACAACTCATAGAGCCGGGCCAATTGGCACACATTGAACAGAAAGGTAACAATATATCTATATACAATGTAGACCTCACTCCCTACATAGCATGGAATGAAGGACGACTTATTTTCGAAAATCGTACTTTAGAAAATATTGTCGAAATTCTAGAACATTGGTATAATGTTAATATTTCCTTTGGCACTTCCGAGCTTAAACAACTGCGATTTACTGGTAATATGGATCGTTATGCCACAATCAGCCCGATATTAAAAGCAATAGCACGTACTACGAATTTACAAATAAAAATAGAAGGAAGAGAGATTTTAATCACAGACAATTAATTACTAATTAAACAAGAAGAAAGAATGAGAAAGACAAAAAGTAGAGAAAGAATCCGAATACTTTCTCTGGTAGTAGTATTATTACTATTACCCACAATGATGTTTGCCATTCCAGAAAGTGGCAAAAAAGTAACTTTAAATCTGGAATCTGTCACTGTCAAAGATTTTTTCGATGCTTTAAGACAACAAACCGGATTAAGCTTTGTCTACAATACAGAACAGACAAAGTCACTGAAACCCATCACTATCCATGTAAAAGATGAAACTGTGGATAACGTACTACGTACTGTTCTTAATGGTACAGGGCTTACTTATAGTATGGAAAGAGATATTGTTACCATCTCTAAAGTGGAACAACAAGGGGATAAACGTTCCGCAACCGGTATTGTATCAGATGAAGAAGGATCCCCCCTGCCTGGTGTTAATGTTGTGATTAGTGATCTTCAACGATTTGCCATAACCGACAACAATGGTAAATATAATATAGAGATTCCAACTAATACCGCATGTACTATCACCTTTTCATATATCGGAATGTCTACTCAACAAGTGATGATTAATAGTGGTCGGAATGATGTACGAAAAAATATTACTCTAAAAAGTGATACTAAATTAGATGAGGTTATCGTTACTGGAATTTATACTCGTAAAGCGGAAAGTTTTACTGGAGCAGCAACTACTATTTCGAGCAAAGATCTGATGCGTGTCGGAAATCAGAATGTGTTCCAGAGCTTGAAAAATCTGGATCCTACAATATACATTGCAGATAATTTTGATATGGGCTCCAATCCCAATAGTGTTCCGGATATGTCAATGCGTGGAACTTCCAGTTTTCCAACGACAGAAAGCAGTTCTTTGCGCAGCAACTATCAAAATCAACCCAATCAACCTTTATTCATTCTTGATGGTTTTGAAACAACTGCTGAAACAATAATGGACATGGACATGAACCGAATTGAAAGCATTACAATTTTAAAAGACGCCTCAGCAAAAGCTCTCTACGGTTCTAAAGCAGCCAATGGTGTAATTGTTATTGAAACAAAACGTTTAACCGGAAATCAACAGCGTATTACGTATAATGGTAGTATTTCTTTGGAAATGCCGGATTTAACCAGTTATGACCTTTGTAATGCATTTGAAAAATTGGAAGCAGAACGTTTAGACGGAGTATATACAAGTAGTAACGCCAATACACAAATCCAATTAGATCAATTATATAATGGCCGACGAAAACTTGCATTAGAAGGATTAGATACATACTGGTTATCCAAGCCACTTCACACTGGCATAGGACATAAACATAACCTAAATATAGAATTAGGCGATTCCCAAAATTTACGTGCAATCTTAGACCTTACTTATAATCAGATTACTGGGGTTATGAAGGGATCTGACCGCCGCAATATATCGGGTGATATAAATTTATCATACAGACATAACAAACTATTACTAAAGAATATCCTATCAATCATATCTAACAAAAGTAATGAGTCCCCTTATGGAGAATTTAGCGAATATTCCAGAATGAATCCATATTGGCAAGCAACTGATGAAAATGGGAATATAGTTCAATGGGTAGAACAAATTGGCTCAACATCAACCAAAGTAGCTAACCCTATGTATAATTCTATTATCGGAACCAGCTTTACTTCCAGTTATTTACAATTCACCAATAATTTTTATGCAGAATGGCAAGTTGATAAAAACTGGAAAGCAACAGCACGTATAGGAGTCTCTGAAAAACGAAATGATATGGATGATTTCTATCCCGCCTCACATTCCATTTTTGCAAATGTTAATGATATACTTAAGCGTGGTAAGTATATTATGGAAAATGGTAAATCCAGTTCTATTTCCGGAGACTTGAATATAAACTATAATAATCAATTTGGTAAACATACTATCTTTGGAAATGCCGGTGCCTTTATCTCCGGAGAAAAATCATCAGCATATCGACACACGGCAGAAGGTTTCCCAAATAATCAGAAGGCAGATATTTCATTCGCAAAACAATATGCAGAAAACAGTACCCCTACTGGTTATTCCACAATTAACCGTGAAGCCAGCTTCCTATTAGCCGCTTCGTATGATTATGACAATCGTTATTTAGCCGATGCAACTGTTCGGGAAAGCGCATCTTCCTTATACGGTTCAGATAACCGTTGGGCCAATAGCTGGTCTTTTGGTATTGGATGGAACCTGCACAATGAAGCCATCTTGAAAGGTGTTGGATGGATTAAACAGTTAAAACTTCGAGCTTCGATTGGTTTGACTGGAAATCAAAACTTTGATACTAACGCAGCAATTGCTACATATAATTATTACACAGGCGTCGTATATGGAGGCTTAGCTGGCAAATTTACAGGAGCATATTTAGCATCCATGCCTAACTCCAAATTAAAATGGGAACAGAAAAAGGATCATAATATAGGAATTGATATGAGAGTTGCCGGATTATCCCTTTCTGTTGACTATTACTCAGCAGATACCAAGAATATGTTAACCGATGTAACAATCCCAACTTCTACAGGATTCGCAATAGTAAAAGATAATTTAGGATTGGTACGTAATTCTGGAGTTGAAGCTAAAGCTAATTATACAATATGGCAAGGAAAAGAAGGTTTTGTAAATGTATATGGAACATTTGCCTATAACCGAAATAAAATAATTCGTTTGTCAGAGAGTATGCGGGCTTACAATGAAAAAATGATGAAACAAGCAGAAGATAATAATACCTCTGCACCTGTATTAATGTATCAAGACGGATTATCTATGAAAACAATATGGGCAGTCCCTTCAGCCGGTATTGATCCGCAAACCGGACAAGAAATATACATTAAAAAAGATGGTACCTACACTTATACTTATTCAGCCAATGATATGGTCGCTGCTGGTAACTCCGATCCTAAGTATCGTGGTACAGGCGGTTTCACAGCCGAGTATAAAGGTATCGGATTAAGCGCTACTATAAGTTATCTTGCTGGTTGTCAAATGTATAATTCAACCCTCGTCAGTCGGGTGGAAAATGCAAATATTGCTTACAATGTGGATCGCCGATTGCTAATTGGTCGTTGGACTACTCCCGGACAAGTAACACCATACAAGAAATTTAATTCTGAAACAACCACACGTGCTACCACTCGCTTTGTACAGGATCGGCGTGAATTATCACTCTCTTCCATCAGTGCATATTATGAGTTTCCCAGTTCCATTTATAGGAAATTAAGTATGCAACGCCTGCGTTTATCATTCTATTTAAATGATATTGCAACGTTCTCTTCTATAAAAATAGAACGAGGTTTAACTTATCCTTTCGCAAGAAATATGTCGTTCTCATTAACAGCCACTCTCTAAATTTTATAAAGATGAAAAAATACATATTAATCCTATTAACGTCCATAGTAACATTATCCTCTTGCAGCGACTGGTTCGATGTTACTTCAGGATCTGAAATTCGAGAAAAAGATCATTATAGCACTCTTGCTGGATTCCAACAATCCTTAATAGGTTGTTATATTAGCATGACAGATAATATCCTTTATGGTAAAGAACTATCTTGGTATGCAATTGAAATATTAGGTCATCAATTTAATCCTGTGACTTCCAATTCAAGTAATAGTAAAGAAATGCAAGAATATGAAAGATTCAATTACGACCACACACAAATATTCTCGGACATCGAAAATATCTGGGCTAAAGCATATTCTGTAATAGCCAATGCCAATGAAGCATTAACTAATATGGAAGGACAGGAGTCAAGTCTGAACGAAGTCTATTATCATGTTATCAAAGGAGAACTTCTTGCCATTCGTGCATATATGCATTTTGATCTGTTGCGCCTATATGGATATGGTGATTGGAAAAACCGTTCCGCAGAACTAAATTCTAAAAAAACGATTCCATATGTAACAACTTTATCATCGATCCCAACTCCTCAACGCACAGGAAAGGAGACACTTCAGATGATTATCAACGATTTGGAAGCCGCAGAAAAATTATTAAAGGAATACGACCCGATCACAAAAAAACATCCGGCTTCTTATTACACAAGTATAGATGCAGATGGTTTCTTCAAAGATAGAACTTTACGACTCAATTATTATGCAGTCAAAGCATTGGAAGCACGTGTATATTTATGGGAAGGCAGTAAAGAAAGCATAGACAAAGCTTTAAATGCTACTGAAGAGATAATCACAGCTATCGGTGATAATGGAATTGTTATGGACGATATGTACACTTACTCCTACCTGTTACCAGAAATTTCTCAATCTAACCGTTCTCTAGCATCCGAAGCTTTATTTAGCCTAAATGTTTCAGACGTTACGTCCAAAATTACCTCATATATAATACCCAACTTCGTCAACACAGACTATACAGCTATGTATATATCTCCAACAGATGTTGAAAATATATATGAAGGCATAAATTCAGATGTTCGTTTCACACGAATGTTAGATCAAACCCAAAGTGATTCCAGAGGATATGTCCCTATGAAAATTCATCAAGCAAGTTTAGACGAATTCAATAAGAACCGCTTGTCTCTAATACGCTTGCCTGAAATATTCTATATTGCTGCAGAATGCTATGCAACAAGTGCAACCCCAAATCTTGACATGGCATTACAAAGGCTAAATAAGATTCGCGAAAACAGAGGTATCAGCACCCCTCTTGAAAATCTAAATGCAGATCAAATCATAAAAGAAATACAAAAAGAATATCACAAAGAATTCATTTCCGAAGGTGTCATGTTCTATTACTATAAGCGAACAGGGTGTAAATCCATTCCTAATTATAGTGAAGAGATGACAGATACGCAATATTTATTGCCTTATCCTACCTTCGAAATACAATCCGGTCGTGTACAATAAACAATATTAATATGAAAAAAATAATTATAAAATCAGTCTTAGCGATAAGCTGTTTCTCTTTATGCCTCATTAGTTGCGGCAAGGAAGAAATACCATATTTTGACAGTCAATATAATGCTGTCAGATTCAATTCTACGAATGAGTACGATGCAGAAACCGACATATTTAAAGGGAATTATTCTTTTCTGGAGAATCCCTTTGATGAATATGGTGAATATGAATTGCCTTTAGTTTTGGTCGGAAATGTATCGACAGAAGACCGTACTGTGAATTATGTAATCAATGCGGAGGAAACCACTGCCCCCGAAAACAGTTATGAAATAACTGCTGCAGTGATTCCCGCAAATAGTTTAAAAGGAACAATAAAAATAAGGCTGTTTAATACTGATGAAATACAAAATGGAGCATCATATAAACTTTATATCCAGCTAAAGGAGTCATCAACTCTAGGGTTAGGACCTAAAGAATATATCACAGCAACGTTAAGTTGGAACAGCAATATCATTGCCCCTCCGGCAACTGAACGATATTTATGGATGACATATAATTCACTAATAAAATCATCTCTAGCTCCAACCTCTTCTTCTACAACGGCTTATAGTTCCAATGCTTTAAAAACAATTGTAACAGCTTTAGACTGGGATGATTGGGACGATATGACTGCGCATCCTGACCAACCACAGAGACCAACATATTTTACATATAAATATCTCGCCAATTATAGATTATTCGTAACAGACAAATCATATGAAGCTTATGCTGCAAAATTAGCGGATTATCTAAAAAAGTATCAGAAAGAACATCCCGATGCCCCCCTAGTTCATAACGAAGGTAATTTGAAAGGACAAATTATAGAAGCCAGAACATATTAATTTATATAATTCTATAAAATTATGAAGAAAAATAATATAACTCAATTAATAATATTACTGCTGCCTAATATTCTCTGGTTTACTTCTTGTTATGAGGATAAAAGTTCATTTGTAACAAACCTTATTCCAGAAGTACAAATTAGTATAAACGATAAAAATCAAGAAAATTCAATATACGTAGGTTATCAATCTCCTGTCGATATTGTACCATCTATTACCCAAGATGGTTTTGATGGTTCTAATTTGCGCTATGAATGGGCTGTAACCGAGGAACCCTCAACTAGCAATCCTGTTTATGAAATTATTGGTACAGAAAAAGACTTTCATGGTATTATAAATCGTCCTATATCAAATGGAGCCTATACGTTAAAATTGACTGTAACAGATGTAGCAAATGATAACTTACAATATATTTATTCTTGGGAATTATATGTACAAAGTAGCTTCCTAGACGGATTGTTAATCGCAGATAGTGAAAACGGAACAACAACAGATCTCACTTTGATTAACAATTCTCAAATAACAAATCAATATACAAAAGAAGAAAGAATATTTCGTCACATACTAGAAACTGCTAATGGAGCAGCATATGATGAATTATTGACTTCATTAACCTATGAGGTGATGGGGAACACAGCAATACTTGGTAGTTCTCACTTAAATCAGATTTGGGCTATTTCTTCCACAGGAAAAAGCATTCGTTTCAACTGTGAGGACTATTCAATAAACGGGACATGGGAAGATGAAAAAATATTTTTATATTGCCCCACCGATTTTCAAGTAAAATCTTATATTCGTTCTTCACAACTTTTCATCGCTTATACAAATAATGGACTATATTCATTCTTAAACGTAGCAGGTAACAAATTCTCTATGCCTAATTCTGTTTTTAATGGATTTGAAATCAATAACAATGTATATGCAGCAAATTCTTCATTTAGTATTGGGGACAACCATTTAGTATGGTTAGATAAACCCAAAGGTGCCTTTTATTCCTTAAATGGCACGAGTTATAACACATGTACTCCGTATATCTCAAATCCAGATTTCGATCCTAATGACATGGGAAGTCAAACAGCTATTGCCGCAACAAGTTCTCAAGATGGCTCATTGGCCACTTTCTTACTTAAAGACGATAATAGTGGAAATTATGCTATTTACACTTTAAGCCAATATAAAGCAGAAGAAGGACATTATGAAGATCCTGATAATTGGGAGGGATGGATTGTGACTTCACCAGAACAACCAGCAGCTGCAAAAAACAAATATATTATTCCAACGACAGGAAAAACCTTACTAGACAAAGCTGTATCTATTTTCTTCGGACATACAAATAATGTATTATATGTAGTAACAGATGCAGCTATATACTCATTTACTTACGGTATGGGAAATGAAGTATCTGTCTCCACCACCTCACAGTTTACCCCCAGTAACGGAGAAAAAATTACAAAAGCCAAGTTATATCAACAAGGGCAATATACCAATCAAATTAATGTAATGACTGGTAATCCACCAACTATTGCCCCAAATGCATGGAATAACAAAGCCCTCATTATTGTGACCCAATCCGCAGAATTTAACGGAAAAGTCTCAATTGTTCCGATGAAACAGGCCGGTGCAGGAACCTTGGATATTTCTAAAGCCCTAATCTATGATGGTTTTGGTAAAATCCTAGATGTAACAACAACCGGATATTAATCTAATTTCATAAAAATACATTAAAGAACTGATATGAAAAAGAAAATCCTCTTACTTGCAGCAATGGTGGTAGCTTCGTCTACCACCATTGACGCACAGCGTAAATTTCCATTCTTCTGGAAAAAAAAGAAGGCAAAAACAGAACAAACAACTCCTGCTAAAAAAGAAAGTGAATATGACAAACTATTCAAGAAAAAGCATGAAATAGCCAAAGGACTGATTACTCTCCATCTGCTGGATGGAAAAGTATATTTTGAACTTCCTGTGAATTTAATCAATAAAGATATGCTTATTGGTTCCACTGTCACCAGTATCTCTGATAATGGCAATGCAGTAGTCGGTTCTAAACCGACCGATCTTCTTCACGTAGTATTCACACGCAATAAAACACATGTACAGTTACGTCAGGTAAACACTGACTATATTACTGGTAACACACAAATTGATGAAGCTTTACGCAAAAGTACACTGGGAGCAATTTTAAGCAACCAAAAGATTCAAGCATACAATAATGACTCTACTGCTATCGTTTTTGATATGAGCAGCGTCTTCCTGGGCGACAATAAAAAGATGAGTCCCTTCGACAAAAATTCTATTTATGGAATGTACAATCGCACAGAGAATTATCAATCCGACTGCTCGTACATTTCACAAATCAAGGCTTTCAAAGATAATGTTTCTATTAAAAGCTGTCTGTCATATACATTCTCTGTCAGCAATTCACAAGGAACATCACTCATAAAAGACCGTCCATTCACCGCAGAAATGACACGTTCCATCATGCTGTTAAAAGAAAAGCCTTATCGTCCACGTATGGCAGATTACCGGATCGGTGTATTTTTTACCGGACGCGAACAACTAGGCGAAGGAGCTAAAACGACCGTACCCGTTTACTATGCCAATCGATGGGATATACAACCGTCCGACACCGCCGCCTACTTACGTGGAGAGAAAGTGAAACCCACTAAACAGATTGTCTTCTACATCGATAATACTTTCCCAGAGAAATGGAAACCATATCTGCGGGAAGGAGTCACCCAATGGAATGAATTATTTGAACAGATTGGATTCAAAGATGTTGTAGCAGCCAAAGATTTCCCGACAGATGATCCGGAATTCGATCCCGACAATATCAAATATTCATGTGTCCGCTATGCTCCATCAAGCATTGAAAATGCAATGGGACCATCATGGGTAGACCCGCGAAGCGGAGAAATCCTGAATGCCTCCGTATATCTATATCACAATGTCATCAAACTTATCAGCAACTGGTTGTTCGTGCAAACAGCACAAGCCGATAAAGATGTACGCACAGTCAATATTCCGGATGAAATGGTTGGAGATGCGTTGCGCTATGTACTTTCACATGAAATCGGGCACTGTTTAGGGTTTATGCATAACATGGGAGCTTCTTCCACCTTCCCGGTAGATTCTTTACGTTCACCGGAATTCACACAGAAGTATGGTACCACTCCTTCCATCATGGACTATGCACGCTTCAACTATGTAGCACAACCTGGCGATAAAGAACGTGGCGTTAAATTGACTCCTCCCCGCTTTGGTGAATACGACAAATACCTCATTAAATGGACGTATACTCCAGTATTCAATGTTAATTCTGCAGAGGAAGAAGCAATTATAACAGGCAAATGGATCAGTGATGCCATTAAAGAGAATCCAGTGTACCGATATGGAAAACAACAAGTATATGGAGTTGTTGATCCCCGTTCACAAACGGAAGATATTGGTGACAACTCTATGAAAGCAACTCGATATGGCATCAAGAACCTTAAGTATATCATGAATAATCTGGAAAGTTGGATTTCCGAAGGTGACGATACATACGAATACCGTGAAGATTTATTTATTGGTATCGTAGAACAACTTGCAATGTACGTTACCCATGTAGCAGGCAATGTAGGCGGCTATTTTGTCAACGAAGTTAAAGAAGGGGACACAATGCCACGTTTTGCACAGATCCCAAAGGCACAACAAAAAGAAGCCCTGAATTACCTATTCGAGATTTATAACGATCTGAATTGGCTTGACAACAAAAACTTGTTAACTAAATTCCCAATTTCCGGTTCCCCTAAACAAACTATTCAAAACTTCATGTTGAGATATATACTGCCTGTACCTTTTCAGGTATCACAATACGAAGGATTAGAAAAAGATTCATTTACTGCTGCCGAGGCTTTCAACATGATATACAATTTTGTATGGAAACCGACCATTTCCGGATGTACATTAACAGAATCCCAAATGAATCTCCAGAAACAATATATATACATGATGATGCAAACTGCCGGTTTCACAATCAAAGGAGCTGGGAAAGCATTGGCCGGAGAAAAACCACTTGACATCAATCACCGCCAGTTCGGATATACTTGTTGCCAGGGACATGCTATCAAAGAGGATGTTATACACAACCCTGTAGCAGGTTTTGAATGGAGACCGTTGAATCGTTTTTCTATGACGGCTAAAGTTACACAAGCAGATGTATACGCATATATAGCTAAAGCCAAACAACTGATGAAACAAAAGGCAGCCAGTGCATCAGGGAAGACGAAAGCTCACTATGAATTATTATTAAAGATACTCGACATCAACTTAAAATAAGGGAGGGACAAAAGATGAAAATACTATTTTTATGGTTGATGCCAATTTTGTTGATTATCGGATCAACAAATGAAGCCAATGCCCGCTCCAAAAAGAAAAAAGGAAAAGCAAAAACCGAACAACAGACTGACAGTGTTCAAAAGAAAAAAAAGAGTGTCTACGACAAGCTTTTCAAAGATAAGAAGAAACATACAGTCAATAAAGGGACAATCACAGTTCATCAGTACGAGGATAAGATTTATCTGGAACTACCGATTGAATTAATGGGACGGGATTTTTTAGTAAACTCTGCCATCACTACTGCAAGTGACATTTCGCTGGCGGGCACAAAAGCTGCTCAAAGCAGGTATCTGATTATTGATAAAACCGATTCATTAATATTATTCCGAGATCCGAAATACAATGTTCGCCTCAACGAACAGGACGATAATCAAGAAGCGGCTTTTGCATTATCTCGTAGTAATGCTATTTACAAAGCATTTCCAATTGAAGGATACACCAGCGATTCAACGGCTGTTGTATTTAATGCCACTTCCTATTTCTCTTGTTCCAATAAAGATGTACTCAATCTTAGCGGACGCAGTTATGGAGGTATGCTCACAATTGCAAGCGCTTCTCCTCAAAGTAAAACATCTTTTGTGGACTCTGCAGACGCATTCGACAATTGTATCAGTATCACCCAAAACTGTACTGCAAAGTTGAGCATCAGCATCATGGGATTCGTCTCCAAAGAACAACCGGAATTAACCATGTCGGTACAAACGACACTAGCCCTACTGTCGAAAGAAAAAATGAACACCCGCGAAGCCAACCCACGTGTAGGAACAGGTTATATCTCATACACGGACTATCGTAATGAAAAACGTTTCAAGAAAGGATATTATGTTACACGGCGTAATATAACGACGCAACAACCTGTTGTCTTCTACATCGACACTCTGATTCAAGATAGCTGGGTAAAAGCCATCCAAAAAAGTGCAGATGAATGGAATATAATATTTGAAGATTTAGGAATAGGAAAACCAATCATAATAAAACCGTATGAGAAAGGTTCAACTTTCCGTGCTAATAACCCAATGATAAATACGATTGCTTTCCTGAATAACAACAACTCGGAAGTTACCGCGTACAATGTCACTGACTTACGCACTGGAGAAATCTTAAGTACCAAGATAGGAGTACCACGCGACCTTGCCGTCAGCGTACGTCGCAATGGAGTATACCAAATGGCAGAGATTGATCCGCGCTTCCGGACTTATTACATTGCCGATGAGGTGATCTGTGAGAATCTAACAGCACGTATGCTAAAAGCATTTGGGATTAGTTTGGGATTGGCAACTAATTTGGCTGGTTCTGCAGCATATTCCCCTGAAGAACTGCGTTCACCCGAGTTTACTCAAAAATATGGTATCACAGCTTCAGTCATGGACAACGTATTATACAATTATCTGGCACAGCCCGGTGATAAAGAAAAAGGAGTGGTATTGATTGTCGACAAACCGGGTGTATGTGATGCATTTACGCTCAAATATCTGTATGCCGCCACCAGTGAAAATGAATCAGACATGTTGAAGAAATGGGCTATGGAACACGATGGAGATCCACGCTATTTCTATGGAAAGCGTTCACCAGCTTATGCTACAGACCCGCGTTGCCAAAACTATGATTTAGGTAATGATCCGATAGCCTCTTTAGATGCACAAATCGCTCATGTGAAGTATGTAGTTAAAAATAGTCCTGCCTGGTTTCACGACAATAATATTCCCAATGATTACCGGGAGTTATTTCCTGATTTTGTGATTATTGAATTAATCAATAAAACATTGTCACCTGTATCTTCTTATATCGGAGGTATTTATATCAATGAAGCCAACGAAAAAAGCAATGTACCTTCATATCAACCGGTATCGGCAGATATGCAAAAGAAAGTCTTACAAAAGATATTCAGTACCTTCTATGATTTAAGTTGGCTAGACTCTAATAAGGATTTTTTGCGTTTAGGTGGTGTCAATCCTGATATGTCAACATGGATTTACAATAACGGGTATCCAATGATGTCATTAATGTTTCGTTTGATGCGCATGGGATTGAGCGTAGAGAAATCAACTAAACCATATACCCAGGAAGCATATTTGAATGATATAGAGAAACAATTATTCAAAGAAACTTTAAATGGGAAACCTTTAAGTGCTCCAATGATTGCACAACTGTCTGTATATATCAGTTCTTTAAAAGGAATGTGTCCTACATTAAAGGCTATTGATAAGGCTGTATCAACAAAAATTACTTCTATTGCTCTCAACGAGCAAACTAATCATAAGTTACAAGCATTAGGATTGCTGACAACTTTAGCCCCTATATCTGCAACAGAAAAACAATCTGGTATGGAACCTATGACTTCTGTTAATTTTTACTCCGGTACAGATATCGAAGCCATTTGCTATGATAAGTTGAAAAGTGCACGTCGCTATTTGATACAAGCTCGTTCTTTGGCTAGTAATGATATTGAACGTGGAAAATGCGATTATTTGATAGCGATGATTGACAGGGTAATTTAGCCTTTCCTCACCATTCAACGTGTATGTTTATAAAAAGTTTAGTGATAGTAAAATGTATAACAATTAAAAAAATTATATTATGAAGCAGATTATTTTATTCATTGTATTCATATTTACTACAATGACGTGCACATTTGCACAGAATTCAAATTCTTCTCCAACAACAAAAGTCAAAGATGAAAAAAATAGCGAACAAATTCTAGAAAACAATAAAGATCAGTTTGGTATCTCATCAAAAGGAATATTTGGAAAATTAATAAAAGGAATTGTGTATGATGCTGGAACAAGAGAACCAATAATTGGAGCTAATGTTGTCGAATTGGGGACTTCTAATGGGACAGTTACTGACATTGATGGCCAATATAGTCTAAGAGTTTCTAATGCGAGTCAAAAAATACTC
Source organism: Bacteroides sp. 3_1_23 (assembly GCF_000162555.1). NCBI lineage: Bacteria > Pseudomonadati > Bacteroidota > Bacteroidia > Bacteroidales > Bacteroidaceae > Bacteroides > Bacteroides sp. 3_1_23. Next base: position 24,877 of record NZ_GG774954.1, on the reverse strand, counting down.
GTAGCAAGCTATATAGGATATGTAACACAAGCCCAAAAAATTGGAGGGCATGAAGTTGTTAATTTCTTTTTAGTAGAAGATACACAAACCCTACAGAAATAACAAGAATCACATACTATCACTAAACTTTTTATAAAACAGCAATATGAAAAGATTTATTTCTATTTTTTTATTGTTATACATTACTTTACCGATAAATGCTCAAGATAAAACAAATGAGCTATCGGGATTTATTATACACAAACAAGAAAATGGATCTAATGGTTCATTAGACGGTGCCAATATCTTTTTGATCTATGCAAAAGACACACTGAAAACAACAAGCATAAATGGAGTATTCCGTTTCAAACCCATAAAAACAGGAAAAGCAAAACTCATTATCACTGCAATAGGGTGTCGGAAAGTTGAAAAAGAATTAAATATAATAGCTGGAAAGAATTCTAATCTTTACATAGAAATTTTGGATGAATCCATCCAACTGGAGGAAGTCACCATCAAGGGCAGAATCCCCATTGTGACCCAAAATGGCGACACGCTAATATTCAACCCGAAGGCAGTCAACGTACAAGAAGGGGATGTCGCTATGAATATAGTCGAGCAACTTCCCGGAACAGAGACTGACGACCATTCCGTCAAAATCATGGGAAAACAAGTAACCAAAACTTATATAGACGGCAGACTAATATTCGGAAGTGACCCAATGGCAGCACTAAAGAATCTTTCTGCAACAGATGTATTAAAAATCAAGGCTTATGATGAATATGAAAATACGAAAACAAAAAAACTAATGTACAGAGGGGATCTCACCAGAGTGCTCAACATAGAAACCAAAAGCAAACTCATCAGCTCATGGAAGGCACACCTATTGGCTAGTACAGGCAGCAACATGGACTCAAAGAACGACAGAGGAAAGTTCCGTAAAGGGCTCGGACTCACCACTAACTTTTTCTCCGAGAAATTTTTACTCACAAGTAATGTATTTCACAATAATATCAACCGAAAATCAAATAATATCAAAAATGTTCTTTCCATTTCCGATCCTGGTAGTACTTACAACGAAACGACTTATGCAGATCTGGCTACGGAACGCTCATGGGACACAGAAAATGGAACATACGGTACATTTAGAGCATTTTACACTTTCGGATATAATCGCGATAATACAAATACACGATCCGAACAACATTATTTTCCTAGCAACAATTATCAGCAGCGCCTTTATGAAGAACAAAATAGCAACAGTGACAGAAAACAAAATCACTATTCCGAATTTTCTTTCTCCAATTCAAATGACAAATGGGGAGAATTCCGTTGGAACCAGCTTATAACATATAACAACAACAAAGATTGGCAATCGCTTTACATCTATAATGAAGAAAACAATCTTCAAACATCGAAAAGCCTGATGCATTACGATAATCTAAACAAGAATTTTCATGTGAAGGAAGGTGTCAGTTATGTCAACAGTATTACCGACAGAATCGGATATACATTAGAAAGTTCAGTAGATATAAATAAAGGCAAAAATCATTCATTACGGATAGACACATTAGAAAGTTCGACAACACAAACTTATCTGACTATTCCATCAAAACTCCGCAATACGGAGTGGAACGGCAATGCGCAATTAATATATATACTGAATCCAGAAAATGACACCCAAATATCTTTTGACTATTCCGTTAAATACGAAAACGGATGGAAACACCAATTCGCCTGGAATATGTTGAGCCCCACAAATCCACAAACAGACGAAGCCAATACATATAGTTATAAAATAAATAACCTGACACAAAAACAGGAAGTTTCATTTCACTTTTTTCCCTTTCAAAAAACAAGTTGTGACATTTCAGCCGGACTGAAGGAAAGTACACTTAAGCGGAAAGAAAAAGAAATGGATAACTACCGTAAAACATTCATCTCTCCAACAGTAGCAATATCTTTTGTGCATACAGATATAACAAAGTCATGGAGTGCCGCTTACAGACTGCATAATTTTGCACCAAACATAGTGCAGTTACGCCCACAAATAGATAACAGCAATCCTTACATGCTGCGCAGTGGAAATCCCAACTTAAAACAATCATATCTACATTCGTTCCTCTTCAATTGCAATCGTATGTTAGGAAAACATAACCACACCATAGGTGTTATTATCAATGCCTCTATCCGCCAACACTCTCCTGTTGCAAAGACAACCTATTACAATGCCGAAACTTATCTACCGGAATTGCAATATACAGCACCTGCACACAGTTCTCTAATTAGTTTTGAAAACGTAGAAGGATATTGGGACATAAAAGGCAAATTGATATGGCAGGCGCCTATACGTAGCATAAAATCCAAATATACCTTATCTACCGGATTCAACTACGAACATAACCCATATTATATAGGAGAAAATAAGACAACAACACGTACCTATGCTCCATTGATCGAACATTTCCTACTTTGCAGCCTAACTAAAAGATTAAAAGTAACAATCAGTGCCAATACCCATTATGTACATAGCATCAATACTGAAAATTATACAGGTAAAACATTCTATCAGACGGCAGGAGCAATGTTAGATATAAGCCAAATATGTAAATACTTCTATCTAAGTAGTCATTATAATTTCATTTTCAGCCGTGATTATGGAATCAATAAAGAGATTAATCGCAATCACACCCTAAACTTGAATGTAGGCTGTAAAGTGTTAAATCGCAAAGGAGACATTAGTATTGCCGCATATGATCTACTAAATAGTCATCGGACTTTCAACAGCCAAATGTATTCCAACTACATTCAAAACACGTGGACAAATTATTATGGACGGTTTTTCACCATAAATTTTGCTTATCGGTTTGGTAAAGTGAAGTCGAACTACGAAGGTACTACAAATGACGGAAGCATACGCGAATATAGGCCGATGTCCGGCAAAATATGAATCTTATATTAGTTTTTTCTTATATAGGTATACCTATGGAAGTTACAATTAAAGCAAATACAGGTGTCATTAGAGTACAGATGCGTTCTGATGCTCAACAGTTAGATTATACATCTGAAAACTTATTTCCATTTACAAAATCTAATTTTTAAATGTAGCCTTCGATGAAAAATGTAACTTCTATAATCTATATTTCATGTATATTACTCTCTCTCTGTAATATACACATACTGTATGCTCAAAAGATAACTCCACCAGATTCCACTACTATACAACAAAAGGTTACTAAATATGGAAAAGTAAAGCTGCGCACAAGTATTATGCAAGTAAGTCTTGATGCAGTCAAGGCAAATCTGATATGTGGTAAAGATACATTGAAAGAAGATTATAAAAGTTCAGTTTTTTTCTTTTGGAATAAAGTTCCCGTCGGTATCGCACGAGCCATCGTGTGGGCCGACGGATTCATCGCAGATTCCGATACACTTTATGTACACGAGGGACAAACTACACAAAAAGACTTTTATCTGACCGACCGCGTTATACAATTACAGGCCGTAACAGTAAAAGGTAAAATTCCCGCTATGGTATATCGAGGCGATACTATCCGTTTTAATCCACAAGGAATCAACATATTGGAAGATGATGTGGCACGAAATATTCTGGAACAAATGCCGGGAGTAGAAGTTTCGGAACAGAGTGTAAAAGTAGCTGGAAAAGATGTGGAAAAGACATACGTTGACGGCAAAAAGATTTTTGGAGAGAATCCAATGAATGCATTGAATCACCTTCCTGCCAATGATGTTGTATATATATCCGCTTATGATGAAGATGAGCATAAAGAGCAAACACGTAAAAACAGAAAAGGTAAGAAACGCAGAGTTCTGAATATTGAGACAAAAAGCAAATTAGTAAACTCGAAGGAAGGGAATCTAATAGCAAGTATCGGAGGAAATATGGAAAAAAAACAACTTGCAGACCATGATGTACGCTATGGCATAGGAGGTACATTTAACTTCTTCTCCGAGAAAATGTTGGTAGCGATCAATGCCATGCACAACAATTTGAATAGAGCAACCAATCAACCGCAAATGTTCCTCAGTACCAAGAACCCATCGCAAACTTACAGTGAAAATAGCTTTGGAGGCATCAATCTGTCCCGTCGTTGGGAAAAAGAGACAGGATTTTATAAAGAAATAAAAGGCAGCTATCAGTTTGCACGAAGCGCAACAGAAGCAAATACCCGAACTGAACAAGAATACTTCGCTACAGATGCCTTCTGGCAAAAGAGCTATCTAAACCAATATCAGAACACAAATCAGTATAATAAACATACTATGAGTACTGGATTCAGTATGAATGATAAGAAATGGGGCAATCTAATTATTGATTATACATTATCGACTAATCATTCAAAACAACATACATTGCAACAAATAACAAATAGCATAGATGAGATCCAATCTACCGGCATTTTACAACAAAATGGCAATGGTAAATCTCAAGAGATGCAAGGAGCAGTTAGTTGGAATAAATTCTTCGGAGACTGGAACTATTCCGTCAACGCGAACTATTCGAATAGCTCGTCCAACGGAGAAGAAAACCGGGAAAACAAAACACAAAATGAGGCTAGTGGAAGTCTACAAGAGAGCATAGCCATTCCAACAAATGGAAGAGGAAATAAATGGGAAGCCAAAACAGGATTAAAGCGCATGTTATCAAAAGATAAATATTCATTCATCGAATTAATATACAATTTTGTATCGGACAATCGCCATATCAATCAGCTTGCATGGAACAAAATAACAGGAGAAACAGACCCTACAAATACATATAATTACCGAAATTCCCTGATAGAACATACCCCTGAAACGACCGTTATTCTACCCGATTTGGGAATCTTCAACATTGATATTTCAGCAGGGTGGAAACATTCCATTATTAAGGATAGAAAAGAAACGGCACAAACAAAATTTGAAAAATCATTTAACGCATTAAAAGGAGAAGTACAAATTTCTTTAGGAAGAAGATTAAGTGAAAAAGCAGAGCACACAATCAAATATACCATAAATAGTCAACTCCCCAATATAGCACAACTACGTTCAGAAATCAACAACTCTAATCCTTACTTTATCAGCAGTGGAAATCCAAATCTGAAAGCCAGTACCATACATAAAATTTGGTGGAAAGAACAGTATCGCTTTAATGACTACGGACATTTGATAAATTCGGAATTAACTCTAGCTTTCATAAAAAACAGCATCTCCAATAGGAGCACTTATTTTAACAAAGCAACTTACTTGCCTGATTTTAACTATACGGCTATTGCAAATAGTACGCTCAGCAGTTACGACAATCTAAATGGAGCATGGAATATAGATTGGGATATTTCCTGGATGTATCCCATCGTAAAAATCAAATCCAATTTAGATGTTAATATTAACAATAAGTATGAACATTTGCCTTACTACTATGATAATATACGGGATATAACGAAAATAAGCACAACAAGGATAGGAACCAGATTCGCTACCAATCTGATTCCTCGATTACGTGCATCAGCCTATTGGAGCATCCACTATCGACAAGCCTCCAATAAAGTGAATGACCAATCGAACCGGATATTAACAAATCGTTTAACGGTAGACATGACGTGCACTCCCATGTTGAAGTACTTCTTTACAAAGGTATCATATACCTATCAACATCAGAACAACAAAACCTATCATCAAATTGATAAAGAAAATATCTTAAATATTTATGCTGGAGCGAAAGTATTCAACCGACAGGCAGAAGTAAGCATTACAGCATTTGACTTATTAAATTCATATCATAACCGTATTATCCAAATGAAAGATAACTATACCAGTTATATTGACAGAGAGAACTTCGGGCGATATTTTACCATAAATTTCTCCTGGAAATTCAGAAAGATCAAATCGAACCGGATGGATATTTCAAGAGGAGTTGTATGGTAATATAAATAAGAAATCTATTAATCATTTAAAATAAAAAACATGAGTACTCCTATTGTCGAAGTTAAACACTTATCCCATCGTTATAGTGTTGATTGGGCCATTCGCGATATCAATTTTTCTATTGAGAAAACAGGAATATTAGGTCTGTTAGGGTCTAATGGGGCGGGTAAGTCCACCACCATGAATATCATCTGTGGAGTTTTAAATCAAACGGAAGGGGATGTATTTATCAATGGCATTGATTTACGGAAAAATCCGGTTGAAGCAAAAAAACACATTGGTTTCTTACCTCAAAAGCCACCCCTCCATCCGGACTTGACTGTTGACGAATACCTCATACACTGTGCCACATTGCGGAGAATGGAGAAATCTAAAATTCGTGAAGCCGTAGAAACAGCCAAAGAACGTTGCGCCATTGCTCATTTCAGCAAACGGTTGATAAAGAATCTTTCAGGAGGATACCAACAAAGAGTAGGAATCGCACAAGCAATCGTACATAATCCACCATTCGTAGTACTTGATGAACCTACAAATGGACTCGATCCTAATCAGATTGTCGAAATACGCAATTTGATTAAAGAGATTGCAGAAGATCATTCTGTACTACTCTCTACGCATATCCTATCGGAGGTGCAAGCTACCTGCAATGACATTCGCATGATTGAACATGGTAAAGTCGTATTTTCAGGTAGCATGAAAGACTTTGACAACTATGTGGTTCCAAGTAGTTTCACCGTTACATTTGCCCTTCCCCCTTCTATAGAAGAACTAGCAAAGATAGAACATGTGTTGAATATAGAAGAACTCTATCCCGGTACATTCCGGATACGCTTTGATGATAATGAAAACATAACTGAACGAGTAGTAGCATTGAGTATACAGAACGGATGGCGGTTGAAGGAGATCACAATGGAACGTTGTTCTCTCGACATTATCTTTGCACAACTATCGGGAAAACTTAAAAACAATATCTGACATGACAGATCTAAAGATTATAATGCGTATTGCTCGAACCGATTTGGCTATTTTATTCTATTCGCCGATTGCGTGGTTCATATTGATTGTTTTTTCATTCCTGACAGCATCTAGTTTTACGTCATTAATGGAGAATATAGTGACCGACTATGATCTGTCAGGAGGCAAAGAAGTTTCTTTGAGCGGTATCTGCTTCTTAGGTAGTTACGGTTTTTTGTCCTCCGTCGTATCAAACATATACATCTATATTCCATTGTTGACAATGGGACTCATCAGTCGCGAAACGGCATCGGGTTCAATCAAACTGGCATATTCATCCCCAGTCACCAGTGGTCAGATCGTATTGGGTAAATATCTTGCAGCCATCGGATTTGGTTGCTGTCTGATGCTTGTCCCGATAGCCAGTGCTATTTATGGCAGTTTGGTAATCCCTTCTTTTGATTGGGCTCCTGTACTAGTCGCCCTTCTAGGACTCTATTTATTAATATGCGCCTATTGCGCTATCGGGCTCTTTATGTCCTCACTCACGACTTATCAAGTAGTAGCAGCAGTTGGGACACTTATTGTATTAGCCATACTGAATTTTGTAGGAAATATCGGCCAGGAATACGATTTTATACGCGAACTGACTTATTGGCTGTCAATAAACGGAAGAACAATCGATATGCTGAATGGAGTAATTCGGAGTGAAGATGTGATTTATTTCGTGGTCGTAGTACCCCTTTTCCTGACATTTACCACTTTCAAACTTACATCCGACCGACGAACTATCAGTCGTTTCCGGCAAGCAATCAGTTATCTGGGATTTTTTGTCGCAGCAATGGCAATTGGCTATTTCACTTCACGTCCGGGAATGATCAAGGTATGGGATACAACACGCACAAAACTAAACTCACTTACCGAAAATAGCCAACACGTATTAGCTAAATTGACAAGACCGGTAACTATTACCAATTATGTTAACCTACTTGATAACAAATCATATCGCTACCTCCCTATCATGAAGAAAGCGAATGAAACAATCTTCGAACCTTATTGTCTCGCTAAACCGGACCTGCAAGTGAAATATGTCTATTATTATGATTTCGCCCCCAACGGCGTTGCAAATAATCCTAAGTTTCAAGGCAAAACAGTAGATGAGATGCGTGATTATATGACCATGATTTATAACTTGAATCCTCATTTATTCAAATCTCCGGAAGAAATCCGCCAAATCATCGACCTGCGTGAAGAACAAAATACATTTGTTCGCATTATGGAAACGCAAGATGGAAAACGTACCTTCATCCGTGATTTTGAAGATATGGATGCAACGCCATCCGAAGCGGAAATTACAGCAGCCATCAAAAAGATGATTTCAACTCCTCCCACTGTTGCCTTTATCAAAGGAGACGGTGAACGTGAGGTGTCCAAATCCGGTGACCGCGATTATAGCAACTTCTCCATTGAGAAATATTCTAGAGCCGCCTTAATTAATCAAGGCTTTGATGTCTGCGAGATCGACATTTCTCACGGAGACACCATTTCTTCCCTAATCAATATCGTGGTCCTTGCAGAAATGAGAACCCCGCTTACAGAAAAAGGAGAAAATCAACTGGAGGCTTACCTGGCTCGTGGAGGTAATTTATTTATTCTCACCGATACAGGCAGGCAAGAAGTTATGAATCCTTTTTTAAGCAAATTCGGTATCAAAATGGAAGAATACCAACTGGCACAATCTTCCGTTGATTTCTCTCCTAATCTGATTCTAGCCAAAGCAACCCGTGAATCGGAAAAACTTACATTCGGATTCAAAGAAGATTTTCTCCAATATGATTTACGCGTCTCTATGCCCGGATGTGTAGCCCTTACATCCTCCGACAACGATTACGGCTTCCAATATACTCCGATTCTTGAAACAAACGCCAAAGGTGTATGGATTGAAAAAGAACAAACAGATTTACAGGAATTGCCAGTAGAATGTAATGCTTCGGCAGGAGAGAAAGAACAAACCTATATCACAGCCTATGCCCTTTCACGCCAACTGAAAGATAAAGAGCAGCGTATTATCATCTCTGGTGATGCAGATTGCATAAGCAACACCGAACTGACTCTTTCACGCGAAGGATATAGATCAGGAAACTTTAATCTGATTATCGAAAGCTTCCGCTGGCTTTCCGGAGGAGAATTTCCGATCGACGTACGCCGTCCCCATTGTACCGATAACAAACTTTCGATCGGAGTGAAAGATATTGGTACAATGAAAACTATTTTCATAATCATTATACCAGCTATCCTCTTACTTATAGGAGTTGGCATCTGGTTTTTCCGCAGAAGAAATTAATAAGAGAAAAAGATGAACTTAAAACTTATACTTAGAATAGCCCGTACCGAACTAGCGGTACTCTTTTACTCACCGGTCGCATGGTTGCTACTGATTGCATTTACATGCCAGGTAGGATTCGATTTTATGAATATCCTGACGGAAATAGTAAAAATAAAAGCATTGGGCAACACGATCACTTTCAGTGTCACAGCCGGTTTTGTCCTTGGTCTCAAAGGAATATATGAAGTAATTCAGGAAACGATCTATCTGTATATTCCTTTATTAACCATGAACTTGATGAGTCGTGAATATTCATCAGGCTCTATCAAACTACTTTATTCATCACCGGTAAATAGTATCCAAATCATTACCGGCAAGTTTGTATCAATGGTGGTATTCGCCCTGATCTTTGTCATCATCCTTGCCCTACCGACAATCGTAATGTTTATCTCCGTGCCGCATGTCGATATTACACTTATCTTGGCGGGATTGTTATCCATGTTTCTGTTGATACTGACCTATTGTTCTATCGGTCTCTTTATGACCACACTCACATCTTACCAGGTTGTGGCAGCTGTCGCCACCCTTTCCGCATTAGCATTTCTCAATTATGTGGGAGGAATTGGGCAGGAGTCCATATTCTTTAGAGAAATTACTTATTGGCTATCCATTAAAGGACGTGCCAGTGAGATGGTTGGAGGATTGATATGTAGCGATGACGTTATCTATTTCCTTGCCGTAATTTTATTATTCCTCTGGCTATCGGTCATTAAACTGAACAACGAAAAAACACACCGTTCACTCCTTTCAAAAACAATGCGCTATGCCTTAGCTGTATGTACCATTATAGTTATCGGCTTTGTCAGTTCCCGTCCGGCAATGATGGGCTTTTATGATGCTACCCGCAGCAAACAACGTACACTTTCGGAAGAAAGTCAGAAAGTGATGAAGCAATTATCCGGACCTATGACAATCACAACTTACGTCAATATTTTCGATAAAGAATTTGATGTCGCTTCTCCAAAAGAGCAAAAAGAGGATATGGCACGCTTCAAAATGTACACACGTTTCAAACCGGAGATAAAGATGGAGTATGTTTACTATTACTCCACACCGAAAGACAGTGCCCTTTATCGCCAATATCCGAATAAGAACATTCGTGAGATAGCTTATGAAGTTGCCAAGAAAAAGAACTTCAATTCCCAAAAGCTGAAAAGTGCCGAAGAACTGAAAGAAAAAATAGACTTGGCAAAAGAAAACTACCGATTTGTACGTGTTGTAGAGCGTGGGTCCGGTGAACAAGCCCGCCTTCGTTTGTTCGACGATATGGAATATCATCCCTCTGAAACAGAAATCTCCGCAGCATTGAAGAAAATGCTTGTTACTCCTGTGAAGGTAGGCGCCATCACAGGACATCAGGAACGTTCCACCACTAAAAAGGGAGATCAGGATTACTCACTTTTTGCCACACATGGACGCTTTCGTTATTCCATGATTAATCAAGGTTTTGATTTGGTGGAACTGAATCTGAAGGATATGAATGATATACCAAGTAATATCAATATATTACTTATCGCTGAAATGCGTTCTTCCATGAGTTCCAAAGAACAAGAAATCATAGATCGTTTTCTTGAACGCGGAGGTAATATGATGATTATGGGAGACGTCGGACGTCAGGAAGTAATGAATCCTTTACTCCGGAAAGTTGGTTTAAAACTGTTGCCGGGAATCATTGCACAACCTTCTGATGTTAATCCCGGAGACCTCGTTCTCGCGAAAGCTACCCAGATAGCCGCCGACAGTATAGGAGGCTTCTACAAACGTATGGTTGACAGGCAGACGCATAGCGCAGTCACCATGCCATCGGCTGTTGCTCTGGAAGTTGTCGATACAACAAAATTCCATCCAATAGTTTTATTACAAAGCAACGCTCAACAAACATGGATTGAGTATCAAACAAAAGATTTTGTGAATGATTCCCTTTCTTTGGACTCTCTTCAAGGTGAAAAGCTAGGAGCCTATCCCACGGCAATAGCGTTAACCCGCAAGATAAAAGGCAAAGATAAAAAACAACGGATCATTGTGTTGGGTGATGCAGACTGTTTCAGCAATGCCGAACTACAAAAAAGCTCAAGACCGGGTATCTATTCATTCAACTTCAATATGATTCCCGGTTCATTCCGTTGGCTATGCTATAATGAATTTCCGGTATCTTCTTCCAGAGCCCCTTATCTCGACAAAGATATCAGCCTGACTCCTATGGATCTATCCACTATCAAAATTATCTATTGCTATGGCATTCCATTTATTATTGGTCTGTGTGGCATTTGGATATGCTGGAGAAGAAGAAAACGATAAAAAGAAAGAATAGAGAAACTTCCGGCAAGCAGATTTTGTGCCTGTCGGAAGTCTAATTCTTTCATAAACTCCTTCAAAACTACGCTTTCAACCGCATCACAAACCGACTTCCCTTCCCCAATTCACTCTCTACCGTCAACGTACCGCCATGAGCTTCCACAAAATCCTTGGAAATAGATAATCCCAATCCACTGCCTTGCACTTTCGTTCCGGGCACACGGAAATAACGGTCGAAGATACTTTTGTGATAACGCGGGTCGATACCCTTTCCAAAATCCTGAACGTACAGTTCGATCCTATTTTCATCCTGTTTGGCACCGATAATCACACGCCCGTTTTCTTTAGAATAACGGATAGCATTACTTAGCAGATTTGTCAATACCCAGGCAATCTTTTCACTGTCGACAAAGAGTTTGCCGATTTTCTCTTCCGGATATTCCACTTCTATCTGGATATTAAACTTATCCGCTTGCACCTGATTAGCTTTGATCGCATATTCGATCAACTCAATCGGTTTGGTGATCTTCGGCATAAACTGTAGTTTTCCGGCTTCCACCTGGGTCATGTTAAGCAATTCTCCGGTGATACTCAACAAACGCTCGCTATTCTCCTTGATACTCTTAGACAGTTGCTCCTGTTCATCATTCAATGCACCGACACGCTTATCTTCCAACAGCTGGAGGCTCATCATAATAGCAGCAATCGGAGTCTTCAGTTCATGAGATATTGTCGAGATAAATGTAGTCTTGGCAGAATCCAGTTCCTTAAATTCCGTGATATTCTTCAATAAAATAACATCACCCAGTTTGCGGGGTTCCCCTTTTTCAGCCTCCGTATTAATGATAGGGACATAAGAGGCCTTAAAGTAACTCTCTTTGTCGTCAGCATATATCTTCAATGGTTCCTTCTGCTCGCTTGGCGTCACCAGTTCACGGATCAACCGCCGCAACAGGTCATTCTTCAAAGCCAGTTCCTCCGCCGATTGACGAATCACATTCTCCCGTTTCAAATTCAAGACATTCAGTGCTTCCTCATTGATAAACAGAATCTCACGCTCCATATTCAAGCCGATCACCGGATCATCTATACTGTTTACAATTGCTTCAATAAATTTCTTTGCAGAAAGAATATCCGACAAAGTACTGGCACGATATTCGGTCAAACGCTCCGCCATCCGGTTAAAACTATCCGCCACATCCCGGAATTCTTCATTATTATTCATCTGCAGACGCTTCTCATAATTATGATTGGCTATTTCAAGAATTCCCTCTTTCAGTTCTTTAATAGGCTTACTGATAGTACGGGGCAACCAATAAAGCAATATCAGTCCGGTCAAGATACAGATTCCTCCCGTTACGGAAATCCATAACAAAGCACGTTCCAATCCGGGCGTAGCAGCAGGACTATCAGGTTCTGTCGCTGTCAGAATTTGAAGATTCACAACTGAAAGTGTTACCAGCAAAATAATCATTCCGGCCAGCATTCCGATACCGAGAATCAGTTTCGTTTTAATATTCATAACGTTCATACGATTAATATTATGCAAGTATAATCAAATCTACATTAGCTTGTGACAAATTATTTAAAAACTTTCTATATCCCAGTATAGAACAAATAGCGTATGGCAACCTTAAATTAGGAGTTCCCATGCAAACAGTCGATATCTGTTTCTCTTTACAAACCTTGACGATGCTCCCCAAAATATCCTTCGACTGCACCTGCACCACCTCTCCCCCAAGTTCCGCCACAAGCTTAAAATGGTTCAACAGATACCGTTGACTGGCTAGATCAATTCTATCCATACTCTCTTTCGGAGTCTGAACATACAGGGCTATAAAAGTAGTATTATACCGGGTTGCCAACTTTGCCGCCTTTCTGATAATCCGCCGGGGTGTTTTCTCATGACTACTGATACAAGCCATAAACTTCTCATGCCGGAGTCCGACGGCTACTCCCATCACCACCTCATTCTCCACCTTTTTTTCTACCCGCAACGCTACTTCCTTCAAAGCCAACTCACGTAACTGAAGAATATTCTCTGTCCGAAAGAAATTATCCAATGCCGTCTGAATCTTTTCCGGACGATATATCTTACCCGCTTTCAAACGTGCAATCAGCTCCTCTGCCGTCAAGTCAATATTCACCACCTCATCCGCTTCCTGAAGAACACTGTCGGGCACCCGTTCTTTCACTTCAATACCCGTAATCTCCTGCACTTCTTCATTCACGCTTTCAATGTGCTGAATATTGATTGCCGAAATCACATTGATTCCCTCATCCAGCAAAGTTATCACATCCTGCCAACGTTTCTCGTTCAAGCTACCTTCTACATTGGTATGAGCCAGTTCATCCACAATTACAATTTCCGGATGGACACGGATAATCGTATCCAGATCCATTTCTTCCAATTCTTTCCCCTTATAGAAGATTTTGCGACGCGGAATGACAGGGAGCCCTTGCAGCAATGCTTCCGTCCCGGCGCGTCCATGAGTTTCGATATAGCCGATTTGCACGTTCACACCGTTCTCCAGCAGTTCATGTGCCTCCTGAAGCATACGATATGACTTTCCCACACCGGCTATCATACCGATATAGACCTTGAATTTGCCCCGGTGGGACTTCTTTATCAGATCCAAAAAATACTGTACATTATGTTCTCTATCATCCATTACGTCAATCTGTTATTTTAAACATCCTAACCCGTAGTAATCATCACGATCACCACGGGTTTCACAAAAATTCATGAGTTTATTTTATGGCCTTAAAGTTACGCCAAATACTAAATGGGCGTCCTCCAAACGTGGATTCCATATAGCCTGTACAAATATAGGCAATGAAAACTTATCATTAAAATTTATTGCTTTCGTTGCTTTCAAAGCTAGGTTCGTCACTGCAAACCCATTCACATTATACTGCGGAGTCTTATAAGGAACCACTCCACAAGTAGCATTCAGATCAACTCCTTTCACACTGAACGGATAATTCAGTTCTACGTAAGAAGAGTATGCCTGCTTTTCCTCCCCCTCATCAGTCGTTTTTCTGTCAGCACCGGCAAACATGGTATACCATGCGATAGATAACGGGAACTTTTCAATAGGAAGCGTATAAGCTAACCCTGCTTCAAAATGATGTCCGGTGTCTCCACTTTTAAAATGGAAATAATTATTGGTAAGTTCTCCATTAGCCACATCAGCTTGTCCGTCCCACCAAAGAGTGGCTACAGAAAGTGTCGGTCCCGCTTCACCAAACTTATAAGCTGCGGTTAGGTCAATTTCTTTATTACTCTCACTCAAACTGGTTGAGCCCCATGCAGTAAGCGAGAAATTACCTACGCTAAATCCCAAAGTCGGCTGAAAGGAAGCGGCTCCCCCCTGATAAATACCACGCCATACATACGAACTTACCAAATCACCTTGTATAGTAAACTCTTGTGCTTGTGCATTGCTAGTTCCCAACATACATACGGCTGCTACAGCCATTGTTCCTAAAATACTCTTTTTACTAAAAAAACTTTTCATACTTCTTATCTAATTCTATTTTATGTTCCTGTAAAAAAGCAGCGCCCCATCCAACCCTGTTAATTTGAACCGCGGCATAACCCAAACGGTCCGGACAGGAACGCTGCTCAATCTTCATCTACTTATTGCTTTCCTCTAAAGCGATATTCAATTTCAAGACATTCACCTTTTCTGTTCCCAACAACCCCAAAAACGGTTTTTCTATGCTTTTATCAACAATCGCTCTTACTTGTTTTTCTGTTAATCCACGTGCTTGTGCTACTCTCTTCACTTGTACATACGCACATTGAGGAGTGATATTAGGATCCAGTCCCGAACCACTGGCCGTAACCATTTCGGCAGGCACATCCGCACGATTCAAATAAGGATGATGTACAAGGAAAGTATCAATACGCGCTTTCACTTCATCCAGATATTCTTGATTCGTAGGCCCTTTATTACTACCTGCGGAACTCGTCGCATCATACCCGTCACCGGCAGAAGAAGGACGTCCCCAGAAATAAATATCTTTTGTAAACATCTGACCCACATTGGCTGCTCCCACTACTTTCCCATCCAGCGTAGCCACCTCGGCATTTCCTTTATTAGGACCCGCTACCTGTGCGAACACCCACAGGATAAGGATATAGAACACGGAGAAAAAGACACAAAAAGCAAGTGTTATTTTTAATGACTTCAATAAAGTTTTCATTGCTATTGTTTTTTAATTAAAAGAATAAACCTACTACTAAATCTATCAATTTGATTCCCACGAAAGGAGCAATCACACCACCCACACCATAGATCAGCAGATTACGGCGAAGCAAAGCACTTGCACCTATCGGTTTGTATTGCACACCACGCAAAGCCAGCGGAATCAGAATCGGAATAATAATCGCATTAAAAATGACTGCCGAAAGAATGGCGCTTTCAGGACTATGCAGATGCATGATATTCAGAGCAGCCAGTTCAGGAATAGCAATCATAAACAAGGCAGGAACAATTGCGAAATATTTGGCCACGTCATTGGCAATAGAGAAAGTAGTCAGCGTACCACGTGTCATCAACAATTGTTTACCGATTTCCACAATCTCGATCAATTTCGTCGGATCGTTATCCAAGTCGACCATATTACCGGCTTCCTTTGCTGCCTGTGTACCGCTATTCATGGCTACACCCACATTGGCTTGTGCCAGAGCAGGAGCATCGTTCGTTCCGTCTCCCATCATTGCAACCAATTTACCAGCCTGCTGTTCCTTCTTGATATATTCCATCTTATCTTCCGGTTTAGCTTCAGCGATAAAATCATCCACACCGGCTTTTTCAGCAATATATTTTGCAGTTAACGGGTTATCCCCTGTCACCATGACCGTCTTCACTCCCATCTTACGCAGACGTTCGAAACGTTCCTGAATACCCGGTTTGATAATATCCTGCAACTCAATGACACCGGTCACTTTCTTGTTTACACATACTACCAACGGCGTACCACCATTGCTAGAGATAGAAGAGATGATCTCTTCCACTTCTTTCGGAAATTCATTTCCTTCACCTTCCACCATCTTACGGATAGCATCGAAAGCACCTTTACGAATCTGTGTTCCATCTGCCAAGTCTACTCCCGAACATTTAGTTTCAGCCGTAAACTTAATCATACGCGCTCCCGTTGTATTCAGGTTACGCATACGGATGCCCGACTCGCGTCCCAGTTCTACGATAGACTTACCCTCCGGCGTTTCATCGGACAAGGAAGACAACAGACAAGTCTCCACAAAATCGTGCAAATTGACACCCGGAGCCGTATGGAAATGAGTTGCTTTACGGTTACCGATTGTGATAGTACCTGTTTTATCCAGCAACAACGTATCAATATCACCGGCAGTCTCTACTGCTTTACCGGATTTAGTAATCACGTTGGCACGAAGCGCGCGGTCCATACCGGCAATACCGATAGCAGAGAGAAGTCCACCGATAGTTGTCGGAATCAGACACACAAACAAAGAAATAAGCGAAGCAATGGTGATGACCGTATTACTATAGTCGGCAAACGGTTTCAAGGTAACACACACTATGACGAAAACAAGCGTAAAACCTGCCAACAGAATAGTCAACGCAATCTCATTCGGGGTTTTCTGGCGGGAAGCACCTTCTACCAGTGCAATCATCTTGTCGAGAAAACTTTCTCCCGGTTGAGTAGTCACCATTACTTTTATATGATCGGACAATACCTTCGTACCACCCGTTACAGAACTCTTATCGCCACCTGCCTCACGAATAACCGGAGCAGACTCGCCGGTGATAGCACTTTCATCAATAGAAGCCAAGCCTTCAATAATCTCACCATCGGAAGGAATCACGTCTCCAGCCTCACAAACAAATACATCTCCTTTCTTCAACTGTGAAGAACTGACAGTAACGATTTTATTGCCTTCCACTTTCTTAGCCGGTGTCTCTTCACGAGTCTTACGCAAGCTATCGGCCTGTGCTTTACCACGTGCTTCGGCAATAGCTTCAGCAAAATTGGCAAACAACAAGGTTGCAAACAGAATGATAAACACGGCAATATTGTAAGCAAACGAACCTTGTGAAGAGTTTACAATGGAGTAGAGCGTTACGAGCAGCATGACCACTGTAGCCACTTCTACTGTAAACATAATCGGGTTCTTTATCATCATCCGCGGGTTCAGTTTCACGAATGACTGTTTCAAACTTTCTATAACTTGCTCCTTTGGAAACAAAGAAGCTGATTTATTATCTTTCATATCTTCTCTAATTCAGTATTACAAACTTAAATGTTCAGCAATTGTGCTCAATGCATGTACCGGGAAGAATGACAGCGCAGCAATAATGAAGATAACCACAAATGTCATGACTCCGAAAGTCAAAGTATCGGTCTTCAATGTGCCGGCACTTTCCGGAATGAATTTTTTCTGTGCCAGTAACCCGGCAATGGCAACCTGTCCGACGATAGGAATAAAACGGCTCAAAATCAGAACGATACCACACGTGTAATTCCAGAAATAAGTATTATCTCCCAAACCTTCAAAACCGGAACCGTTATTGGCAGCACAAGAAGTGTACTCGTAAAGTTGCTCACTTAAACCGTGGAATCCCAAATTGTTCAACCATCCACCTTCACTTTCCACAAAATCAGGGTGGTGCACATAAATATAACTTGAGAGTGCTGTAAATACCAAAATTACAAACGGATGAAGCAGAGCTACAATCGTAGCGATTTTCATTTCGCGGGCTTCCACTTTCTTGCCGAGAAATTCCGGCGTACGTCCTACCATCAAACCGCTGATAAACACTGTAATGATAATAAATGTATAGTAATTCATCCATCCTACACCTACACCGCCAAACCAGGTGTTAATCTGCATATTCAGCATCTCCATCATTCCGGACAGCGGCATAGTAGAATCATGCATACCATTCACAGAGCCATTAGAGGTTACAGTAGTTACAATACTCCATAATGCCGTTGCTCCGGCCCCCAAACGAACTTCTTTACCTTCCATCGCACCATTATCCTGCGCAATTCCCAATTCATCAATGCGTGGATTACCGCCCATTTCCTGACTGACATTAATACATACACCTACCAGAAAAGCGAAAAGCATTACTCCGAATATACTGTAAGCCAACTTCTTTCTGCGGGTATAGAATCCTAGCGCAAATACCATTGCCATCGGGATAATCAGGATAGACCAACATTCTGCCATATTAGTAAGATAAGTCGGGTTTTCCAACGGATGAGAAGAGTTTACACCAAAGTAACCACCACCATTCGTTCCTAATTGCTTGATAGGAACAATTGCAGCCGTAGGACCTTGAGAAACCATTTGTTCCTGGCCTTCCATCGTAGTCACTTTCATCTTACCATCAAATCCCATCGGGGTTCCCTGAAGAATCAGGATAAAACCTACAATCAGAGAAAGAGGCAATAAAATACGTGTACAGCTTATTACCAGAAATTGCCAGAAGTTACCAATCGTTTTGGTTGTTTTTGCAGCAATACTCTTCATAATACCTGCCATAGCAGCCATACCTGTTGCTGCGGTAATAAACTGGAATAGCATGATGACGAACAGTTGAGTAAAATAAGTCAGTCCGCTTTCACCGCTATAGTGCTGCAAGTTACAGTTCACCATAAAACTGATACAGGTATTGAATGCCTGATCCGGAGTCTGCGGTCCGTTGCCGTCCGGATTTAAGGGCAACCATCCTTGTGAAACCAAGAGTACCATTCCCCAGAAAAACCAGAAAGCATTCAAAATCAACAATGCTTTCAGGAATTGTTTCCAGTTCATTTCTTCATTGGGGTCGATTCCACAAACTTTATAAATGACTCTTTCGATAGGAGCCATAAAATCAGACCAGGTCTTTTCTCCTCTGTAGACCTTGGCAATGTATTTTCCCAGTGGATAAGCCAGAATCACCATCAAGGCTATCTGAACAACCACGCCTAAAATTTCTGTATTCATATATTTTTTACCTTAAACTGTGTGTGTTACTTTAAAACTTTTCGGGTTTGACGAGCACGTACATCAAATAACCGAAGATCGCAATACCTAATACGAATAATGCTGTGTACATAATCAATTCTCCTTTTTCTTTAAATATTCTCAAACCAGTCTACACATTTCCAAAATAGCCAGAAACAAGCGAAACCGCTTAACAGGCAGAAAATAAATGATAGTGTTATTCCCATGTTTTTACCTTTTAAATGATTACTATTATTTTTTTACTCGCCACCCTTCATGCCAAATGCGTGCCACAAAAAACACACAACAGATAACAGACTAATATTCAACAAAATACACATCACAAGAAACTTTCTATCCATCCAACATACCCTTCCATTTTGAAAAAAGGATTCTATTTTGAAAAGCTTTGTACTTTTCCAGAATTTCAGAAGAGAAAAAATAAGCAAATTATCACTTTGAAAGGGGGATTTTCATTTTGAAAAGGCAAGAGAAGGAAACATAATACTTATAATACACTGATAATAAGAGATTAACAACTAATATAGGTCTATTGGTATATGCTTTGCAAAGAGATAGATATGAAACTTTATATTATTGCAAACAGATTACCTGTCAAAGTAGCCGGCACAAACGGTAAATTCGCATTTTCGCGTAGCGAAGGCGGACTGGCAACAGGTTTGGATTCTCTTCAGACTTCTTATGAGAAGCACTGGATAGGTTGGCCCGGAATATGTGCCAATGAAGAAAAGGACCAACAGGAGATTAACGAGAAACTACAGGAAATGAATTTTCATCCGGTCTTCTTGTCGGAAAAGCAAATTGAAAATTACTACGAAGGATACAGTAACAGTACTATCTGGCCTTTATGCCATTACTTTTATGCTTATACCTTATATAAGAACTGTTTTTGGCAATCCTACCAGCAAGTCAACCGTCTTTTCTGTGAGGAGATTTGCCGACTGGTACGTCCCGGCGACAAAGTATGGATACAGGATTATCAGTTGATGCTACTTCCGGGAATGTTGAGGAAAATATATCCGGAACTCTGTATCGGATATTTCCATCATATCCCGTTCCCTTCCTACGAACTTTTTCGTATTCTGCCGGAGCGCGCCGAGATACTGAAAGGCTTATTAGGAGCCGACTTCATTGCTTTCCACACCCACGACTATATGCGTCATTTCATCAGTGCTGTAGAACGTGTATTACATCTCGATTTTAAATTGGATGAAGTACAGATCAACAACCGGGTGACCAGAGTAGAGGCATTACCAATGGGAATCAACTATGAATCTTATCATAAGGCCTCGGAAAATAAAGAAGTGCACCAAGCTATTGAACGTACCCGGAAACTTTTCGGCGAGCATAAACTAATCTTGTCGGTAGACAGATTGGACTACAGTAAAGGAATACTGCATCGCCTGCATGGCTTCGCCACCTTCCTTGAACATCATTCCGAATATCATGGCAAGGTTACGTTAGCAATGGTCATCGTCCCTTCACGTGACCATGTAGGCAGCTATGCGGAACTGAAAACAAAGATCGACGAAGAAATCGGCTCTATTAACGGACGCTACTCTACAATGAACTGGACTCCCGTCTGTTATTTCTACCACGGCTTTTCACTGGAAGAACTGACCGCCATGTATTATGTAGCCGACATAGCTCTCGTCACTCCACTTCGAGATGGCATGAACCTGGTAGCCAAAGAATACGTAGCTACCAAATGCGACAATCCCGGTGTACTTATCCTTAGCGAAATGGCAGGTGCCGCCGTAGAATTGACGGACGCTATCCAAATCAACCCGAACGATACAGAACAAATAGAAAATGCTATTTGCCAGGCACTTGAAATGCCCGAAGAGGAACAAAAACAACGCCTGCAACGTATGCAAAGCATTTTGTCCGTACAGACAGTCAACAAATGGGCAGCCGACTTTGTCAATGAACTGAACGCGACATGTATGAAAAATGATATGTTACGGAAAAAACGCATCGTAGCTGCCACCATCGCACAAATCAAGCTCAAGTATAACCAAGCCAAACAACGCCTGATTCTGCTGGACTATGATGGTACACTGACGGCTCTCAAACCACGTCCCGAGGATGCACAACCTACACCGGAACTCATTTCTATTCTACAACAACTGGCTAGCGATCCCGCCAATCATATTGTTATCAATAGCGGGCGGGATCACTTTACATTAGAAAAATGGCTTGGCTCCCTTCCTGTGTCTATGGCTGCCGAACATGGGGCTTTCTACAAAGAGAACGGGGTTTGGCATAAAAACATAAAGAAGATAGAATGGGGAGCAGGTATTCTCTCTATTCTTCAAATGTTTGTAGACCGTACTCCCCGTTCCCATCTGGAAGTGAAGGAAACTGCCCTGGCATGGCATTATCGTGAAAGTGACGCATGGCTCGGCACATTAAGAGCCCAACAACTCGTCAACACGCTGATTTCGCTCTGTACCCGGCAGAAACTACAAATTCTACAAGGAAATAAAGTGATCGAAATCAAATCACCGGATTGCAATAAAGGTTCGGAGGTGGGGCGTCTGCTAGCCAACAGACGTTATGATTTTGTTATAGCGATGGGAGACGACACTACAGATGAAGATATGTTTCAGGCATTGCCGATGAGCGCTATCACCATTAAAATAGGTAGCGTATCCGAAGCCGCCAACTATCACCTGTCTGCCCAATCTGACGTACTTCCTTTCTTACGGTCTTTACTAGGCAAACAAAAAACTGCCACAAAAGAAGGAAGTATTAAGAATCGCCTGACTTTCGCTTTCGACTTTCTCAAAGATCTATTAAAAACTCAATAAAAAGCAATCAATATGAATAATTTAAATTATGGAGTGATAGGTAACTGCCGAACGGCAGCTCTCATTTCGCAGAACGGAAATATCGAATGGCTCTGTTTTCCCGATTTCGATTCTCCTTCTATTTTTGCCAGTATGCTCGACCGGGAGAAAGGAGGAGCTTTCGGATTCGAAGTTTCCGGAGACTATCGCATCACACAAAATTATGTCCCCCACACCAATATTCTTTCTACCCAATTCTCCTCCGATGAAGGAGAATTCGTAGTGCTCGACTATATGCCCTGCTATCGTTCACAAGACGAAACAGGGCATTATTTACCTGCCGAATTATACCGCTACATACATTGGATAAAAGGGAAACCGCGTTTCAAGATCAACTATCATCCGGCCCCGAACTATGCGCAGGGACAAGTGATCCTTAATATCACTCCACAGTATATCGAATCCTACTGCTCCTTCGACAACAAGGACAGACAATATTTATATGCTTCCCTGTCTCTTCAGGACATCAAAGAGAAAAAAGAAATCATTCTTGAGAAAGACGAATTTCTCCTGCTCTCCTATAACGAGAAAGTGATCCCAATCGACATAGAAAGGGAGAAAATAGAATATTGCCGTACGCTGGTATATTGGCTGAACTGGACAGACAGAAGCAAGAAATACACTCTATATAATGACGTAATCGAACGGAGTTTATTGGTTCTGAAACTAATGTCCTACCACAACGGAGCTGTGCTGGCAGCACTAACGACAAGCCTTCCGGAAGCTGTAGGAGAAGTGCGCAACTGGGATTATCGTTTCTGCTGGCTTCGGGATGCTTCCATGTCCATCGAAACCATGTTTCAAATCGGACATACCGGTGCAGCCAAACGCTTTATGAAATTTATCCAATCCACATTCGTTTCCAAACATGATTATCAAATTATGTATGGCATCCGGGGCGAGCACCAACTAACCGAAGTGATACTCGACCATCTATCCGGTTATAAGAACTCCAAACCTGTACGAATAGGAAATGATGCATACCATCAGAAACAAAACGACTCTTTTGGTTACCTGATGGACCTGATTTACCAATATTATCGCCTCATGCCCGGCACACTGGATGAAATTGAAGACATGTGGGAAATGGTAAAGACCATTTTAGCAAAAGTAGTAGAAAACTGGAGAAAGCCCGATAAGGGAATCTGGGAGATCCGGGGAGAAGGACAACACTTTGTTTCTTCCAAAGTGATGTGTTGGGTAGCTTTAGATCGCGGAGCTAAAATCGCTCAAATGCTTAACAAATATAATTATAGCGAACGTTGGCAACTGGAAGCCGAAAAAATAAAGAAAGATGTGATGAAATATGGCTGGAATAAGGAACTTCAAAGCTTCACACAGACATATAATAATCAAGCAATGGATTCCTCATTACTATTGATGGAACCCTATGGATTTATAGAAGCAGATGATATACGCTATCATAAAACAGTGGAAGCAGTCAAGAAAGCCCTTTTCCATAAAGGACTTATGTATCGCTATAACAGCAAAGACGATTTTGGGTTGCCTACTTCTGCTTTTACGATTTGTACATTCTGGCTTATACGGGCATTGTTTGTAACCGGCCATAAAGAAGAAGCACGCTGCCTGTTTGACGAAGTTCTGAAATATTCCAATCACCTCGGATTGTTTAGTGAAGATATTGATTTCGAAACCAAAGAACAGTTGGGCAACTTCCCGCAGGCATATTCACATCTGGCATTAGTAAATACAGCTATTTTATTTGCAGAAGAAGAGAAGAGGTTATCTTTTATCCGGCCTTAGAGAAGGCCCTAATTCAGAAGTGATAAAAAAACAGAAAGCCCCTTGACTCAAAATGAATCAAGGGGCTTCTTAAAAACGGCGGCTACCTACTCTCCCACTGTTACGCAGTACCATCGGCGTGACGAGGCTTAACTTCTCTGTTCGGAATGGGAAGAGGTGGAACCCTCGTGCTATAACCACCTGAATAAGGTTATGACATGATGAAAAGTAAAACTTCAGTGTCTAGCAAGCTAAACGTATATACCCAACCGGTACATGTCCGAAAGAAAGTGAACGGGCAATTAGTAATGCTCGGCTTTGATGTTACCACCTTTACACCTGCATCCTATCAACGTCATCGTCTTTGACGACCCTAAGAAATCTAATCTTGTGGCTGGCTTCGTACTTAGATGCTTTCAGCACTTATCCAATCCCGACTTAGATACCCAGCAATGCACCTGGCGGCACAACTGGTAAACCAGCGGTCAGTCCAACACGGTCCTCTCGTACTAGTGTCAGAGCCACGCAAATTTCATACGCCCACGATAGATAGAGACCGAACTGTCTCACGACGTTCTGAACCCAGCTCGCGTGCCACTTTAATGGGCGAACAGCCCAACCCTTGGGACCTTCTCCAGCCCCAGGATGTGACGAGCCGACATCGAGGTGCCAAACCCCTCCGTCGATATGAGCTCTTGGGAGGGATCAGCCTGTTATCCCGGAGTACCTTTATCC
>NZ_GG774955.1:1130989-1275955 GCF_000162555.1 Bacteroides sp. 3_1_23 | reverse complement strand
TTTCGGAAGTTTTTGTTCTTTTCTTCAAGTGGGATTCCACTTTTTCACTAAGTCAATTTTTCAAGGCTTTCTTCTCTTGGAAAGCGGGTGCAAAAGTACGCCCTTTTGGCATACACTCCAAATATATCAAACTATTTTTTCTAAGTATTTTTGAATACATTTGCTAAAGTGCTGACGCATAACGATGTTGTAGAACATATTTTTTATGTATAGGGAAATTGTGCGCGGAAACGATGAGAGGGATACACATTATTATATCACACGCGGGCGCGTAAAGGCGAAAAAGGAAAAAGCAAGAAGATGCCTGTAAGGGAAAAATCTGTTGTACGAAGACTTACCAGCTCAACCCATTTATTTAAACTTAGGTCAATACCTCCTTTTTTCAGATTACAGAGTGCAGAACGGAAATGTTCGAGAATAGTATGCATTCTCGCTTAGTGATTAGTAAGGGCTCACCAATGTGAACAAATAAGCTATCAAATGTAGACAAACAAGCTCACTACTGTAAACAAGTCTATCTACTATAGTGAGCCCATAAGAAGCATTAAGAGTTTACAGAAAGATCATTAGGTATTAACCTATAATTGATGAAAGAATATAGAATAAGAGACGGTACTTCAAAAGCAGATACTAATGACACACTTTCGGCATTTATATGATAGAAAAAGGATCAAAATAGTGAGATATGAGATTAGTTGTTTACATCCAAACAGAAGTGTATTTCACTATAAATCAACAAATTAAAAGTAAAACTAAAATTAAATAGGGTGAGGGTAAAAAGTTACCCTCACCCTACTGCCACGCGTTCCCCCACACCTTGCAACCACGATGAATAAAGGGATTGAACGAAAGTGTGAGGGTGTGAGGGTAAAAGTGATATAAAAATATAATCAGCTACAATTTTTCTTGGAGCAGACCGGGCTAAGGAACTACTATCGTTCCTTTCGCTGCCCTGAAATCAAGAGTTATTATAGTGTTGGCAGCCCATACATAATCTTTGTTCGGTTCATCCATGCCCTCTTTACGCAAATAGATTTCAAGAGTCTCCGGATTAACAGCATATTCGCGTTTCCAAGCACCAAATGAAGGATTAAGATTATCAAAAGCAGGAATATAAGGATGTATTCTGAAACGTCCTCCATTAGGTAAAGTAACAGAGAATGTTTTCCCGTCGCTACTTTCCGTAAAAGGCAAGATCTTTTCGTTGTTTCCTCCGGCTGCCGTTCCATACCCATAGATTACAGGCTTTTGGATGGAGATGGTCTTCGAACCTAAATCAACGAAAATGATATAAGTACCACTTTGGGGGATAACCACCAGTCCTTCGTCAGAGATTTCGAAGCCTACATTATTAGTCAGTCCGGTAAACTCTCCATCACCAAATATCTTGGATGTAGAGAAACGAAGTTTAGTTCCGGCATTGAAATAATTAATATGTATCCATCGGTCGGCACTGTTCCAAACCTTATCTAATGAGATAACCCCATCCGAGCCCCAATTCATGTTTCCAAATTCATCGCCAACCATATAAATAGCCTTCGCTGTTGAGGGGACATCACTTGGAGAGGCAAAAGTCACAGCTATTTTACCTCTATCTTGAGAGAAATCAAGTTCTATTGGTATATTAGAAGCAACAGGAACCGGTTCCAGTGTAGCACCTACACCACGATAATAGATTTGTCCATTATAGATGTTGAATTCCATAGTGTTCCAGTCTCTATTGTTATAGTCGGAAGTTGCATACATCTGAAGATTGCCTTGTGTTGTAGTGACAGCAGAGAAATTCTGCCCGGAAAGATCGAACGATACTTCCTGTCCGTCAAAACACTCACCTATTCCATAAACGGCAGGTTTCTCAAAAGTTATAAGATTACGGTTCATATCTACATATACCAAATACAGGCCGCTTGTTTCTACCGTCGCTCTTCCGTTACTGCCTACAACATAATTGACATTTGTACCCAAAGAGGCAAAACTTTCCGCATCAGATTTTTCCGATGCCCATTTAATTCCCTGACCAGCATTGAAATACTTGATAGTCCAGAATGCACCATTGCCAAGCTGTCCCACAGGGGCCATCTCTACCACATTTGTCGAATTCCAATTCCAGTTTCCAAATTCATCTCCAATCATATATAGTTTCTCCGGATACCCCTCCGGTTCGGGTTCTATGATCTCATTGCCCGTCATCTTCGCAAAGAATTTTCCTGTCAAGACTTCATATTGAAGCGTTACTTTATACTCACCTTTGTTTTTAAGATTGAGCTGCACTTGCGACTGGTTGGTTAGTTCGGCATATTCTTCAGTTAAAACATTCATTTTTATACTTCCTCCCGTTCCGGTGTACATAGAAGAGAATGTATATTTCTCCGTATCTGTTTCCTTCACATCAAAAGATGTATTATCGGTATAATTAAACGAAAACTCTGCCGGTAATATCACTTCTAACTCGCCACTGGACACCCAGGTAGCCACATGGTTAATATGGTCGTAAGACGGTTTTTGAAGAAAGAGTTCGTTTTCACCGTCTTCTGTCAGTTCGAATTTACTCGTCAAACGGAAATTGAATGGAACAATATTAACCTGTTTCAATAAAGGATTCACAATTAGCTGATACAATCCATCTTCCATTACTCTGAAACCGCCGGTTCCAGGAGCCAAAGAATAAGTTGACACCTCACTGTTGTCGTTTTGCAAAAGCGCTCCCTGCCCATAATAAACTGGTTGCCCATCCGGTCCGACTAAAGAGATATAAAAATCTCCGCTGGATGTCAGCCATGTGTTCAATGCGACCAAAGTGCCCTCTTTTATCACATTCATTTTACCATTGATTGCCTCTACCGAGAATTGGGACGCACTCCCCGTCAGATAGATACCTTCGGGAACATTGATTTCCCGTTCATAGTGTATCCCGTCGTCGGCACAACGACAGAAAATAAATGGCAACGAAAATACAAATAATAATTTTATTATAGTTTTCATCTTCATGATTACATTAAATTATAAATAACTATACTATTGGAATCTAATGGTATTTGACTAAAATTTCACATCAAACTGATGTTGCTTCTTGTCTTTTCCATTCGCTCCTACCACATCAATCACCATTTTTCCATCTTTTATCTTACAAAGCAGATAGCTGTTATTATCATTGACAAGGATGGGAAAGTTGGCTTTATCGGGTTCTGATTCACGGAAATAATATTTATGAGTGTGTCCGGATAACATCAGATCAATTCCAGCCGTATTTAAAACGGGCAACAAGGTTTGCTGCAAATGATAGTTTCCATGCCAGTTGCCTATCGTCGGCGGGATGTGCAGGAATGCGATCCGAAGGGATGATTGCTTAAAATCGTTTTCTTCCACCACACTCCGCAACCATAGGGTTTCTTCTTCTCGATAATTGTCATAGTCGGCAATACCGGCATACTCCAAATCCGAATCCGGCTTATCTTCACCGGAATCAAGAACAAGAAAACAAACCTTACCTATGTTGAAACGATAATAAAAAGTTCCGGTAGACGTAGGAAAATACTTTATCAACGCATCGGAATAAACTCCACGTGTTTCATGGTTTCCCCGATTGAAAACAATAGGCACTTCGGACGCAAACAATTCGACACAAGCATCAATATAATCTTTACATATCTGCTCCTGCCCCTCTACCCATGACGACATATCTCCATTAAGCAAAACGAAATCAAGAGATTTGAAATCTACTTCCCGACACAGAGACTTCATATAGTCACTCCGCCCGTGAATATCATTTAATACCAGAAAGGAAATTTCTTTCTTCCGGTCGTCGAAAGTTCTGAATCTGAAAGGTTCTTGCTTGTATACATTTGAAGCAGCAATCAATCCATAAGTTACCCAGTCACTCGAAGGCCAGGAGACAACTTCTCTCGAAAAAATCCGGTATCTGTATTCCCTGCCGGGTTCCAAATGTTTGATGCGTACACGGTGGATTGTATCATTGGCCCGCTTACGTCCGGACTCCGTATCGTAATATCGCGGACGTTCCTTCCCATAGAAATGATCTTCACCGGCAGGCGCCACTTCCACCCACGAAAGAGCAGGTTTGTTTGTAGTCCATACCACTGTCACGCCGTCGGTACTCATATCACACAGGTAAGGACCGTGTGTGATCTTTATACTGTCACCGTCATGTGCAGAAAGCCGAGCGGCAAAGATGACAAAAAATACAATTATCCAATTTCTCATAGAACGGTTCCTCCTTCTAATTTATTAGTTTGACCGATATGGTTTGTAAATCATTACTGTTGCAGCCGGTCATAATTTCAAATTCACCGGGTTCTACCACATAGTTCATGGCAGCATCATAAAAGCCTAAAGCTAAAGGAGAAATGTCAAACTGAACGGTCTTTGACTCCCCCGCTTTCAGGAATATTTTCTTGAATGCCTTCAACTCCTTTACCGGACGCACAACAGAAGCAACTTTATCATTCACATACAGTTGCACAGTCTCTTCGCCATCTCTGTCTCCGGTATTGGTTACTGTCACCGAAACGGAGATGGTCTCCTGTCGCGTATATTCTTTTTGGGTGCTCTGCGGAGCTGAATAACTGAATGTGGTATAACTCAAACCGTAACCAAAAGGATAGAGCGGAGCATTCGGAACATCGATATGCCGGGTGGTTGAGGAATGGGGCATATCTCCCGGACGTCCGGACTTCTTATAGTTATAGTAAACCGGTACTTGTCCCTCTACCCGTGGAAAAGAAATGGTCAATCTTCCGGAAGGATTATAATCACCGAACAGTATATCAGCAATAGCGGTTCCTGCAGAAGTACCTAAAAACCAGGTTTCGAGAATGGCCGATACGTTCTTGTCCACCCATTCGATAGACAGCGGACGCCCATTCATCAATACGACGACAACGGGTTTCCCTGTGGCAACCAGTTCTTTTATCAATTCTTCCTGCACACCCGGCAAATCCAGTTGGGCACGGCTTCTCGATTCGCCACTCATCAAAGCTTTTTCACCGACAACGGCAATCACCATATCACTTTTGGAAGCCAATTTCACTGCTTCTTTGAATCCTGACTTATCTTCTCCGTCAAAATCGCAACCACGGGCATATCCAACTTTCGTTTTGTTACCGCCGATTTTGTTCTTTATGCCCTGCAATACAGTCGTCACATGGCGATCTTCCCCTCTTGCTCTCCACGAGCCCAGCAGTTCGGTCTGATTATCGGCCAGCGGACCTACCACGGCAATGGAACGGACATTTTTTGCCAGCGGTAATGTATGATTGTCATTCTTCAGCAGGACAGCCGATTTATGAGCCATGTCCAGTGCTGCATCCAGAAATTCTTTTTTCATGATTGTCTGCGATTCGTATTCTTCATTACAGAATTTATATGGATCAACAAACAGTCCCAAAGCATATTTGATATGCAGAATCCGACTGACGGAATTGTCGACATCTTCCATACTGATTTTACCGGCTTCTATCAGTTCTTTCATGTATTTATTATAGAGCCCATCCGTCATATCCATGTCGATGCCGGAATTGAAAGCCAGACGGGTAGCGTCTTTATCGTCTTCCGCCACTCCCTGCGCCACCAGCTGCTTCACTGCTTCCCAATCGCTTACCACAAAACCATTGAAATTCCATTGCCCTCTCAATAAGTCTTTGAGCAGGAACGGATGTGCGGACGCAGGAATACCATTTATATCATTGAAAGCACTCATAAAAGTAAGTACTCCCGCATCAATGCAAGCCTTAAAAGGAGGTAGATAAGTATCAAACAAAGTCCGTTCCGACATATCCACCGGAGCATAATCTCTTCCCGCCTGGGGAAGTCCGTAAGCTACCCAATGCTTTGCACATGCCAATACTGAATTATTCTCCCAAAGATTCCACTGAAAACCATTCACTCTTGCTTTGGCTATTTCACTTCCCAGGTAGGTGTCTTCTCCTGCTCCTTCCACTACCCTGCCCCAACGGGCGTCTCTTGCGATGTCGACCATAGGAGCGAACGTCCAATGTAGTCCGGCTGCCGAGGATTCAATCGCAGCAATCTTGGCAGCTCGTTCGATCGCTGCTAAATCCCAACTACACGATTCCGCCAAAGGAGTCGGAAAGATTGTCTTATATCCATGAATCACGTCCATCCCAAAAAGAATCGGTATCTTTATCCGGGAATGACGCATATTCTTTTCCTGCAAATCACGCAATGTCTTTGCACCGGATATATTCAAAACAGAACCTACAAGTCCGCGTGCTATCAATGAATCGCTCAAATATTCTGATTCAGGACCGGTTAGAAGGGTACGGCCTACGTATTGGGATAACTGGCCGATCTTCTCTTCCACAGTCATCCGTGAGAGCAAATCTTTAACAAATGAATCCGCTTCCGGAGTATGAGGTAGTTTACTATTTCCGACGATCCGGGTATGCGGATCGCGAACATAAACTCTTATCCAATCAATATCGAAATCAAATTGCTGCAATTCCTCCGCAGGATAGCCGACATCCAACTTGTCAAATGCTCCTACCTGCCCGGTGACAGCAATATCCCAAACTCTGTCCAGCCGATTCTCTTTACGAGCCTTAGTGATAAAATCAGTATATGCATCCCCCAACTGTGTACGGGTATGTATCTGGTAATTGACTTTATTATCTATCAGAAACGTAATGATGGCATGATTGTTATCAACAGGATCGGGATCTATCTGAACCGCATATACATGGAAATTATCTCCCGGCTTATCGTCTCCGATTTCAGTATATCGTATCTGACCTTTGGGTAGATTGATTCCCAACTTTTGCGTTTCCGAATTGAACAAATGCAAGGTTTGATTCGCTTTGGCCGGATAAGGATTTTCCCCGAAAGCTTTGGTAAAAAACTCCAGTATATCTATTTCGGCTACTCCAGCTCCTTTATAATGCCTCAACCAAAGTGCATTCCAAAGCCCATATAGATATGGGACTTTGGCTTTGATCTCTATGCGGCAGAAAAGAGGATAATATTTCTCCGTATCGGAATCTCTGCTGGACAGCGCTCCCGACCACCATCCGGTCTTGCTCTTCACACTGGGATGAACGGGACTGGGCGCATCTTTACTTTTGAATGAGCGAATTCGACAAATCTTCTCTCCTGTAGGAAGGGTTTCGATAAAGACCTGCTCCGGACGGTATGTCTGAAGCATGGCTTTATTTTCCTGATTATAGGTGGGTCGCCCCACTTTTTGGGAACCATATATTCCCCAATACCGGGAGTCAATCACATCTCCGTTAAACTCGTCTCCATCGTAATAAATCCATCCGGGAGGGGTTTCTGATGAAGGAGGAATAACGGTTTGGGCTTTCACCACCCCGATACAGCAAAATATGATTATTAGAATCTTTATTTTCAACATGATATTTCTTTTTAATGATTTACCAACCCGGATTCTGTTTCCAGTTCTTCAACTGCAGAATCTCACTTTCAGGTATGGGATACCAATACATTTTAGAATCAAACACTCTCTTTTCTACCACAGCACGGGAATAATCAAACTTCTCGACGGGATATTCCGGCTTTTCAGGAATCTCTGGTTCTGTTTCATCCCGGGTAAATACACGTACCCAATCTACATCCATCGAAACGTTTCTCAAATTGGCATTCCTGTCTTCGGGATAGCCGATACCATTTTCATTCTTTCCTCCGATTTGTCCGGTTATCGCAATGTCCCAGGTTCGCTTTTCTCTTCCCTCCGCTATTGCTTTGGTTATAAATGTATTATATCTGTCATCATAGTCAATCGTCTTGAATGTATTGGTTACTTTACCATCCAACAGGTAGCTGATGATAGCATGCTTATCCGGAGAAACCGGGTCCGGATCTACCTGAACGCCATACGTATGGAAGTCTGCTCCCGGATCAAAATCAAGCACTGTATGTCGTCCGTACCCATTCACGTTGATTCCCAGATTGCCTGTTTTATTATCATGCAAATGTAAAGCTTGGCTAAGCCGGCGGGGTGAAGCCGTATTCTCAAATTCCTTGACGAAAAACTCTTCGATGTCAAGTTCCGCAACACTGGCTCCTGCATAATGACGACACCACGGTCCCATCCATATACCATATATATAAGGTATTTTTGCACGAATCTCAATGCGGGAATGCAGAGGGTAATATTTCCCCTGATAACCATATTTGTCGGTATCCCGGCTGGACAAAGCTCCCGACCACCATCCTTCTCTCGTACTGGCAGTGCTTAATGTCGGAGCCGGTGGATTGTCGTCCTTGGTGGCTGCTATCCGGGCAAAGCTCAATCCGCCACTCCCTTTCTCAATCGTAATCTGTTTTTTACGATAAGTCTGGATATTTCCGGTGGGTTGTCCATACTGGGAGTTTCCTACCGGAGTGTCGCTTCCATACTGTCCCCAATATGAGTTGTTTATGACCAAATCATTGAATTCGTCCCCATCGTAATAATGCCATCCTTCCGGAACTTCGTTAGCCGGTATTACGGAATTCCGGGTAACAGCTCTTCGAGCCTGATTCTTACGGGTGATTTCAAGACCTAGCAAATCTCCTCCGAGTGTTTCTTGCGCAATCTTCCACCGTCTTACATCCCACGAACGATGCTCCTCAAATGCCAGTTCGACACGACGTTCACGCCGGATACGCTCACGCATTTCGTCCTGCGTCAATCCGGAAGGCAGATTCGGTTGTCCGGCACGGCTGCGCACTCGATTGACGTATTCTGCTATATCCGCATTTTCGGGATCGTATTCGTTCAAGGCTTCCGCATAATTCAGGTAAATCTCCGCTAAACGAAACAACGGCCAGATATGTCCCTGACTTCCTCCGCCGGTTTGGATATTCACATCTTCATTGAGGTATTTTTTCAGATAGAATCCGGTTTTGGTTGCATTGGTAACGCCCAGACCGTCTTTTCCACCGTCCCAATTCTCTACCGCCGTGCTTTTCCAAACGGAATCATTCAGCAGAATGGTAGCATTCAACCTGTCATCCCGGTAGAATTGCGGACGAACGGCATTTTCCTCATTCTCCCAACTAAAATAGCTGCCATCTTTCATTTCATAAGAGTCTACCAGATTCAACGAAGGATTGATGCCGCCTACCCCACCATAACTGACAGGAAAGTTGTATTTTTCAAAGTCGGAACTGTTTCCGTAACGACGCATCAGAATAAACTCGGAATTCTGAAAGTTATTCTTGAATAAAGTGGCATAACTGCCATACAACGAATATATGCCCAGATCAATTACGTCTTTCGCAGCCTGTGCCGCAGCTTTCCATTTCTCCATATCGGAAGGAAGATCGCTTTCCGAAAAATTCTGCCAGTCCAGATACAAGGGACTGGCCGCATACAATAAAACTCTGCTTTTCAAAGCCAATGCGGCTCCCTTCGTTGCACGTCCCAAATCCGAATCGATTCCTCGTCCCGGAGTTAAATCGAGCACTTCGGCTACCTTATCACATTCGCTGGAGATGAATGAGATGCAATCGTCCATAGACGGGCGTGGAGTCTCCGAATAATCCGCATTGACGGATAGTGTAGAAGTAATCACAGGTACAGGTCCGAAACGTTTCACCAGCTCGAAATGGAAAAACGCTCTTAAAAAACGGGCCTCATATTTCCATGTTTTCAAGTCATTCAGACGGTTCTGATATTCATTCTGATTATCCGGATCGAGTCTGTATTTATCCAGATTCACTCTGTCTACATTTTCTATAAATTCATTCGCTATGCGAATTCCTGCGTAATACTTATTCCACAAATCATCCGGATTGGACCTTGAATTCCAGGCTCCGGTGTTGAAGTGCTGGATGTTGCAGGAGGCATTAGCATGTTCGGCATCATCGGTAGCGGCATCCAACATAGCTTCGGAACCGATACGGTTGAAACCATCAGGCAGATACCGATAAGCATTGACTAGAAATTTGCTTGTACGTTCATAGGAAGTAAAGGTCATCTCGTTGTCGATAAACGAATCATACTCTCTGTCCAGATAATCACTGCATCCGGACAATATGCTGATAGCAGCAAGAGCATTCAATATGATAGATAAACCTATTGGGTATTTCATAATTATTATATTTTTGTTCTTACCTATTAAAAATCAATTTTTATTCCCAGGTTGTAGGAACGTGTCAACGGATATGTAATCAAAGAACTGCTTTCCGGGTCGGCCAATCCGTCAAGATGACTCACGGTGAAAAGATTGCTCGCATTAGCATACACATACAATCTGGACAATTTTATCGCTCTTGCTATTGACTGGGGGAAGGTATATCCAATCCGGATATTCTTCATTCTGAAGTAGTTTCCGTTTCTTTTCCAATATGTAGATATCCGGTAATTGTTTTCAAATGTCCGGGTAGACAAACGGGGATAAGAAGCATTGGGATTCTCCGGTGTCCAGCTGTCGAGAGCCAGTTTTGAAGCAGAGCCATTGTCGGTAAAGGAATAAGCCAACGGCCCGCTCAAATAGATGTCTCTATTGGCAACGCCATGAAATAAAGCCTCAACGTCTATCCCTTTCCATTCAAAGCCTATTTTCAAAGCATAATTCCACTCCGGAATATTAGAATATCCCACAGGATAGGAGTCATTGGAATCGACTACTCCATCACCATTTTTATCGATATATTTTATATCACCGGGGTTTACTTCTCCAAACTGCGGTACCGGTAAATGTGACTTCAGACTTCCATTCGAATCGAAATCACTCTCCTGATACAGTCCGTCAGCAACAAGTACAAAAGGAGTATTCACGGAACGTCCTTTACGATATTGATAATCGTAGAGTTTCACTTCTTCCGCCATATCGACAATTTCATTCTTTGCATACCACGCCGATGTTTCAACGTAATAGGTGAAGTTGTTTTTAAGACTGCTTTCGTACCTGATCGTACCCTCGAAACCTTGATTCTTTACTTTACCTACATTCATATAAGGCAATATGTCGCCATAAGAGGCTCCAACAAATCCGGGAATAGTGGAATACGGCTGTGACAGGATATCATATCTTTCTTTATGGAAATAATCGAATTCTACCGACAGCCCTTTCAGTAAAACTGCATCCAATCCGATATTGAATACACGTTCCTTCTCCCAACTAATATCGGGATTAGCAATCATATCTGCCCGAAACCCGCCTGTTGATGACGACCCTGTACCTAAAAAATAGGAGCCGTTACTGCTATAAGTCTGGTCGAACAGATAACGTCCATTCTCATTCTGATTGTTTCCAACCAGTCCGATAGATGCTCTTAGTTTCAAATATTCAACCCAGTTGATATTTTTCATGAAGTTTTCTTTCGACAGTATCCATCCGGCGGAGAAAGCGGGAAAGAATCCATATCTTTTTCCAGGAGCATAATCATCACAACCTGTATATGAAGCTGCAAATTCTCCTATGTATTTTTGATTATAAGAGTAAGTTACCCGCCCTGCATAATTCAAGTATTTAATGTCATCACGACTTCCATATTTCTGATATAAATCAGACAGGAAAAAGATGCTGGCAGTGAGTTGATGTTGCTTGAAAACGCGATCATAATCCAACTGTGCCTTAAAGTTCAGACGGCTCCAGTCAGTACGGAATCCTTCATCGGATTCCAAAGGAGAATCAGCGCCGTAGGGTGTATATAGCACCTCTCCCCCTGCTCCTTTGGAAAGAGAATAACGGGCATAATTCTGATTCTTTATAGATGAATCCGCCATATAGTTGTTGTAGGCAATACCGGCACTGACACTTAATCCCTTTGTCAGTTTCTCCAGGTCGTATTTAGGCATAAAAATCAGTTGGAAAGTCCGGCTGTTTTCTTTATAAAGCCCTCTGCTGACGATATTACCGACCGGGTTGGTAAAAGCGGCATTTCCTCCATACGATCCGTCGGGGTTGTACACCGGAAATGCATTCGGAGCTGTTCTCCATATCGCTCCCAAAAGTCCGTTGGCAGAACTGCTGCCTCCGGGAATAGAGCGATTACCTACACTCCCGCTAAAATTGAGTCCGGTAGACAGGTGTTTGCTTATCTGGATATTCAAATTAGACCTGAAATTAAAGCTCGCATAATAGGCATTCGAGTTTTCCCGGCGTTTTTTATCGGTGTCTTTGTAGAAACCGATGTTCTGCAAAAGATTCATCATTACATAGTATTGCACCACATCTCCTCCTCCTTTAAAACTTAAATCAGCCATACTCAAAGGAGCTGTATTATTCAAAATGGCCTTTTTCCAGTTTACATTGGGGTAAAAGTAAGGATCGGTGTTGTTCTGATAGGCATTCAATTCCTCTGGAGTGTATAAACGAGGCAATCCGTCATTCACACGCGCCTGATTGTATAAGGTGGCATAATCATACGCATTGATAGGATCGGGAACGCCCAACGGTTGTTGTATTCCCGTTTGTAAACGGATACTGACTTGCGGAGCGGAAACGCATCCTTTCTTGGTTGTCACCAATAAAACACCATTTGCACCACGCATACCATATAAAGCCAGAGCCGAAGCGTCTTTCAATAATGTTACAGACTCGATTTCCGCAGTGGACAGACTTTCAATCGGGGCTTCGAAACCGTCGACATATACCAGCATTTTTTGTCCGCTTGCATAGGAAGTACGTCCCCGGAGGTAGAGATTCGCGATAGAGAAATCATAGCCGGGCTCTCCGCTTTGTTGCAACAATGTTAGTCCGGGAAGCTGTCCTTGCAGACTATTTCCCAAGCTTGCGGAAGTAGTTTTCAGCAAATCTTCCCCACGTATGGAAGAAATGGCACTTGTTCGCCTCCATTCCGGTTGTTGCCCATAGGCGACTTCTACAAGTGCAGAGTCGGCTATGCGTTGAGCAAACAAAACGGGAGCATAAAAAGTGAGAATAGTAGTCAAAAGTATAGCATAACGCTTCCCTTTGTATATACTGTTTATTATTGTCATACCTTTTATTTTTAGTTGATTGAACATATTTACCATCCCGGATTCTGAAGCATATACCCTTTATCTATTTCGGTCTGCTTGATAGGATGTAAATAAGAACGGTCACTCCATAATCTGTTTTCAAAGACATAAGGTTTGTAATGTACTTTACCCGGTGCTCCTGTAACAGCGGAGAGCTGCAATCCATACATGGCACCTTTCATAACACCTTCATCATCGGCTATCAGCCAACGTCTTATATCCCAGAAACGATGATCTTCATAAGCCAGTTCCACGGCTCGTTCTCTTCGCAGTTTCTCCCTGAACTGCTCTTTATTCAAAGTGGAAGGAAAGCCCGGCATTCCGGAGCGTTCACGAACTTTCAGGACTGCATCGAATGCTTCTTTCGGGGGAGTTTCATAATATTCATTCAAAGCTTCTGCATAATTCAGATAGAGTTCGGCTACCCGGAAGACAATCCAGTCCATATTAGTGGAGTTGCGCGGAGCCGTTGCTCTTAGTACGCGAGGTACCCATTTGCGAACCAGGTGTTTCGTTTTATCATTGGCTACATTGTGAGCTCCACCGGGCAGAAAATTAAGAATTCCAATCTCTGTATTCCAGTTAGCTCCATGTGCTGCAATGGTTTGCGCAAAACGAGGGTCCAGTTCGTCGTACTTTTCAAGCAGATCATCGCCACCATCCATATTCCATGTTTGTTGGTTCCCGTCTTTTTTCTCATAGAAACGCACGAAATTGAAGGTTGTAAAAAGACCGCCGTCGCTCCAACTACTTCCCGCCCATGCCGGTATATTGCTTGTTATGGGATGACTGCTTGTTGTGAAATTCCGATATTTTTTGTTGGCCAGAATTATTTCTTTGTTATCGGGAGCAGTCCACACATGTTCGTAATTTGTTTCAGGTGTTCCCTCATCGTACAAGTCATAATAGCCAGAAGATTCAACAGCGGTAATGGCTGCCTTGGCTGCTTTAGCAGCTTCATTCCAGCGTTCTTTACTATAGTTTCCATATCCTATCAGGTCATTATTTCCACTTAAAGGAAGGTACGGATCGTCGGTATTGAACAAAGGACTCGCCGCATACAGGAGTACTCTGGATTTGAGGGCTAAGGCGGCTATCCTGTTTGCCCGTCCCACCAATATCGAATTCGTATAATAATCCGGTAATATGGAGGCAGCCCGGTCACAATCGACAAGAATGGAGTCTACACAATCGGAAAATGTATTACGGGGTAGTTTACCATCTTCCGACGGATTTATTCTACGGTGTATTATAGGCAGTCCACCATATCTATATACTCCTTCCCAGAAGACCAAAGCCCGCATAAAATAGGCTTCGCCTCTGGAACGTGTCTTAAAATCAACGTCTCCCGGATCATCGGGCACTTCGTCAATACGTTCAAGCACGATATTGCATTTTCGTAATGTCTGCCAACGGGTGTTGTGACGGGGGTCTTCATCCCAGTCTATGCTGCTGTTGTTATGATTGTCCACGTTCCACGAGGCATTGCCCTTCCCCCAGTTTGCACCTTGTTCGGCTTCATCACACGCTCCTGCCAGGGTTGAGGTTGCACACAATTTACGGTCGATCCCGCTACTTCCCATCGAGAACCCCAGCGGCATACCTTCTGCATAGATGCCTGTTATGTATTGTTCTGTCAAAGTCCTGTCGGCAAAGACACCGTCTTCATCCAAATCGACAGAGGGCGGAGCTTCCAGATAGTCACTACACGAAAACATCAATACAGACGACAGAAGTATTGCACATATATATGTTATTCTTTTCATGATTATCAAAAATTTATATTAAGACCAATATTATATACTTTCTGCAACGGATATGTATTGATTTCAACATTTCCACTTCTCGAAGGTGCTTCCGGGTCCAGATCTACCACATCTGTCCACGTGAATAAATTGGAACCGTTGAAATATAATCTTACACTATTCAGGTTAAGCCGTTTGACAAAACCTCCGGTAAATGTATATCCTACTTCGAGGTTTTTCAATCGCAAATAACTGGCATCCCGTATCCAAAGAGTAGAAGGACGATAGTTGTGATCGGTTTCTCCGTTGGGATTCAGAGACAAACGGGGAAAGGTGATCTTTTCTCCTGCCTCATACCGTTCCTGTGTCCAACGTTCTTTTATCAGAGATTTCGCACTCTCTTCTCCTTTCGCGAAAGGCCACATCGACCGTCCGAAATATTTAATGGATACATTGTCGGCTCCCTGAAATAAGATGGAGAAATCAAATCCTTTATATTGCGCTCCGAATGAGAAACCGTAAATAATCTCCGGTACGGGGGTGTATCCTATCGGAACCATGTCGTAATCATCAATCACTCCATCCTGATTGACGTCTACATACTTGACGTCTCCCGGTTGCAACTGATTCCCGCTCCATGAACTTTTAGGACGGTCTAATGCATTGATTTCTTCCCACGAGTTATAGTATCCGTCAAAGATCAGTCCGAAAAACTGATTCTTTCTTCTTCCGGTAGTCATCTGATAATCATATCTCTTCTGCACTTCATCCATGTAGATGATTTCATTCCTCGCAAATGAATAATTGAAGCGTGCCCAATAATGGAAATCTTGTATATGATGTCTAAAATTAAGGTCCATTTCCCAACCGCGATTTTCCATTTCTCCAAAATTATATGCAGGAAGATTAGCACCTATAATCATGGGGGATGTTGATCTGTTGGCTAATATGTTATTTCGTTTTTCTTTGAATATATCAAATGAAGCAGTCAGACAATTATTGAACAGATTAATATCTACACCGACATTCATCTTTTTCGCCTTTTCCCAAGTCAAATCAGGATTACCGATTTTATTTTCAACAATCATCAGTGAAGTATACGGATTGGAAGCCAAACCGAAATTATACTTGTTCACACCCGAATCGCTCGCTGCTCCATAAGAAGACGGCAGATACAAAAATCGATCACCACCTATCTGATCGTTTCCTACCTCTCCGTAGGACCCTCTCACCTTTAGATATTTAACGATATTGTTTTTCGGAAAAAACTTTTCTTCACTGATGACCCAACCTAATGAAACAGCAGGAAAAAATCCGAACCGTTTGCCTTTGGCAAAATTCTCGGTTCCGTTGTATCCCATATTGAATTCTGCCAAATAACGGGAGGCATATTCATAGGTCAATCGTCCTACCAATCCCTGATAAGCATTAGGTACATAATATTGAAGGGAGGGGGAATAGTATTTACTCTGATTATACAGAATAAGTGCTGTCGTTTTATGAAGCCCGAAAGTTCTATTATAATCAATTCCAAACTCCATATATACTTTCCGGTTCTTATCCCATCCGGTACTTACAGACCAGATACTCTCTTCTGATTGGGGGATCAGATAGATGTAATCCGGATCTTCCGCATCACGGCGCGCAAGATAATAAGGAAAGGTTTTCGAATATTTCTTACGGCTGTAATAATAGCTATCATACGCGATACTCCCGTGTACGGACAAACCTTTGGTCAGCAAAGATGATAAATCATAATTCAGACGTAATGTTGTATTGATGTTATTTCTATTATCTTTCTGATAACCGTTGCTTAATAAGGTTTGCCAGGGATTGACGCTTCCCAATCCATCCTGTATGCGGACAATTTTATTGTCCACCAATCCCGGAGAGCTCAAGGGATTGGCAAAAGAAATAGCTTGCCAGATTCCACTGTTACCGGAGCCCGGAGTAATCACTCTGCCTATCTGGGCGGCCATTTGAACAGTTGCCGAAAAGTCCCGCGTTATCTGAAAATCGAAATTAGTTCTGAAGTTATAACGGGTGTTACGGGGATTTACATCATGATCCGAATCTATCTTGGTATGTTTATAGATACCGGTCTGATCGAAATAACTTCCCGATATAAAGTATTTCACACGTTCTGTACCACCCGAAAGGTTGATGTTATGTTGAGTGCGGGTAGAAAACTTTCTAAGAAAATCGTCTATCCAGTTAGTGTTCGGATGCAAAATCGGATCAAAGCCATTTCTGTACAATTCAATATCTTTATCCGTGAATTTCGGTTGGTAGGTAGAACCCGAAACCCGGGAGTCATTTTCTAAAGCTTCATTGTATAAA
Organism: Bacteroides sp. 3_1_23; assembly: GCF_000162555.1. NCBI lineage: Bacteria > Pseudomonadati > Bacteroidota > Bacteroidia > Bacteroidales > Bacteroidaceae > Bacteroides > Bacteroides sp. 3_1_23. Next base: position 1,258,924 of record NZ_GG774955.1, on the reverse strand, counting down.
GTTGCATAATCCGCACTATTCAGATAACTGGGGAGCTGGGTAGATTGCTGCAAAGCAAAATTACCCGAATAGCTCAACCGGGGACGCCCTCTTTCCCCTTTACGGGTAGTAATTAATACTACGCCGTTAGCTCCCTTTACTCCATAGATCGCTGTTGCCGAAGCATCTTTAAGTATATTCAATGATTCAACTTCATTCGGATCTATGCCGTCAAAATTAGTTCGTTCGATGCCATCGATCATTATTAAAGGAGCCGTGTTGTCTGTAAATGTACTGACACCTCTGATTAACAGACTGGAAGCGTCTTCGCCGGGAGCACCACTTCTTTGAAAAGCAATCAATCCCGGCATTCGTCCTACCAGCATGTTACTAATATTGGATTGTTGTGTCTGTACCAGTTCTTTCCTCGAAATAGAAGCGATAGATGCTGTCACACTTTCTTTCTTCTGCTTTCCGTAGCCGACAACAACGACTTCCTCCAGACTTTGCTCGGCTTCTTTTATTTCAATAGAAAGCACTTTATTGTCTTTTACAGGTACTGTCGTCGTGACATAACCGATATAACTGATTTCCAAAACTGCATTCGGATTTACAGATAAGGCAAAGCGCCCGTTTATATCGGAAATTATGCCGTTAAATGTACCGACTTCCTTGATATTGGCACCGATAATCGGTTCTCCTTTTGTATCGGTAATAGTACCGGTTATTCTCCGAGGTTCCTGTGGCTGTGAAGAAAGATTCTTTTTCACTGCCGTTTTTCTCTTTACAACAATCTGTTTTCCATTTATTTCATATACCAGATTTGTCTTTTCAAACAAGGCTGACAATTTTTCTGTGATTGTCTTCTTCCTAGATAGATCTACACTGACAACTTGATTTAAACTAGGTCGGATATCTTTCGAATAGATGAAAACGTAGCCTGTTTCTTTCTCTATATCTTTAAAATATTCCAGTAGAGTCCCTTTCTTTATATCATAGAGTTCGCTCGTTCCATTTCCATTAGCGAGAGTTACATTCGCTATAAATAGAAAAATAACAAAAAATTTCACAAACAGATATGATTTACAAAGAAAATATGCCCTATTTGCATGATTGTAATAGGAATTTTCCATATTTTTGCGTATCAATTTTTAGGTTTTTCATAAGTAATTGAAAAATTTAAATCTCACGGGTTCGGAAGAGTTGCCTCTCTTCCGAACTTCTTTTTTACAAAGGCTTCATTTCTGTGGTTTATTCATAGGCATTAAATTTTTAGGGTTATTACTCGATTTTTATACTTCCCGCTTCAATTGTACACTGGACATCGTACAGCAACGAGAAGGTTTTCATGACTTGTTCTATATCATCAAATAAGATAAGTTTTCCCATTGTACACTTTTGCGCAACTTCCGGCGTACATGTGATAGATACATTATAGTAGCGACTTAGCCGTTGGATAATATCTTTCATTGTCTCACCCCGGAACTGAAGTACGCCATCTTTCCATGAAATATAATCGTAAGCATTAACTTCGTCGATGCCGGATATCCCATCACTCAACTTAAAACGCTGATTAGGCAAAAGGACAAAATCTTCATTGGAGTTTGCTTTTACATTTACTTTTCCTTCTACCAACACCACGGATTGCAATGCATCATCAGCATAGGCAGACACATTAAACTTTGTTCCCAATACATTAACTGTCAGTTGGGGTGTCTCTACATAAAAAGGCCGGGAAGTATCTTTGGCAACTTCTATATAAATCTCTCCTTCTACTTTTATCCTGCGTTCGCCCGGACCAAAAGAGGAAGGGAAACGTAATTTACTTCCGGAATTAATCCATACTTTCGATCCGTCTGCCAATACAATGGATGAATGGCTACCATAAGGAACTATCAGTGTATTTTGTTTTCCGGGTTGAACCGCTCCCTCTTTGATTATCTCTGTTTCCTTACCATCGGATTGAATAGTAATATTGCTATCATAAGTAATGACGGCATTATTCTCTATCTGAATCGCTTCCGCATCATCTCTTATCAGCATTACTTTCTGATACAGAGTATCTGCTTTCACATTGACAAGCAGATCATCAGCAGTTCCGGACGTCTGAAAAGAATGAATCAACCAGAAAGAAACAATACCTAATATTAGTACACAGGCGGCAGCATAACGGGTAAATAAGATAAAACGATGTCTCTTATCACGACGCTCCATGCTTGTCTCTATACGTGCCCACAATCTTTCTGATTCTTCGGGTAAGCGCTGAACCGGATTCAGCCGGGCAGATAATATGATTTTGCGGGCCTCCTGTAGGGATGCTTGATCTTCGGGATGCTCTTTTTGATAATTAACCCACCATTCTTCCGATTCCTGGGTAGGAGCCAGACACCACAATATGAAGTCTTCATTTTGTAGCCATTGTTTTGTCGATTCGGGTATTCGATCTGAATGCATACTCGTTCTTTTTACGGTTTCACTTTAAAAACACGCAAAGAACAAAAATACCCCCACGAAAATTAAAGAAAATAACCGAAAAGGAAAAAATAAATAATTTGAGGCTGAATTTTACGCATTTGTTCGATAGCCCGATACACTAATTTCTGTGCTGCTTTAGGTTGTATTCCCATCAATTTCCCGATTTCCTCATAGCTAAGTCCTTGGGTATAACGAAGATATACAGCCTCCCGTTGCCGGTCTGTAAGGCTATCCAGCATCTTTTTCAGCTGTTTTTGCATAGCGGCTCTTTCTTTTTCTTCATCTATGAGTTCAAAGCCGTTCACTTCAATAAGGAAACTATAGTTATCAGAACCTTCTTCCAGAAATTCGGTATTCATTTCTTTTTTCTTAATGGTCCGAATCCGGTTCTTCAAACAGTTCAACAGATAGAACTTCATATTCTGACTTTCCCAAAGTTTGTGCTCACGCTCATATAAATGCAAAAAAACATCGTGAATGGCATCTTCTAAAAGTTCTTTACTAATGCCAAAAGCAATGCCGTATGAAAACAAATCGTTCTCATACGTCTCATATAACCACTTATATAAGGATTGCTTATTCTTCACACTATCTTCACAAAAAGTTAGAATCCTATCTTCTAAAGAATATTGAAATGGTAATTATCACCAGCCTGTCTCATCCCATCCGGCAGCGGAGTACCATTGTATCGACTGACGATAAAAAGGATTTATCTCCTCTTCATACGACTGACGAAATATATAAGTAGAAAGTCCTGCAGAGCCATTCATCGAGAAACTACCGCCATAACTGGAGTAATTATTAGGAGTAGTCTTCCAATAAACCACAGCAGCATCATAAGCAGCTTTCCAAGCCTCATATTCGCTAGTCTCACTACCTAAAGAACGTATTAATCCATCAAAATCATAATAATACTTACTGGACCGACAATCATAACAGAGTATGCCCGATGTGGCTATCGCTTGTCTGCCCTTAATATATTTCAGAATAATCTCACTACTGCTTTTAGCCAGTTGTTCCAACATGGAAGTGTTCACTACAGAAACAGAGACTCCTGCCGTCCAGGGATCACCTAAGCCCCAATTATATGGCAATTTGCCAGTATAAAGATTTTCATCTGCATAAAATTCAAAATATGCCTTTGCTATGTCCGTAGCCGATGCATTATTGGCAAACATAGCCGGAACTACTTTCTGATATGGAGCACCCGGTGCGGGTATCTCTGTCGGAGAGCCTATTATGTAATCCGCATGTTCCTTCAATTCATAGACCACCTCAACAGATTGCATAAAGCATGCATCGAAAAGAAGAAAACTCAAATGAGGCGCATTACGCAGAACATCTTTTAACTCGGAAATATCCATGTAATTTGAACCACCATCCTGTCCCCACCAACGGGTTTTATTCTGCGATTTTGCCAACCATCCTTCTCCATGAGACCACAAAACCAACCCATAACTCTGTGCCGGATATTCAGAAAATGCCGTGTTGATAACCTCCTTCATCTTAGAGACATCTACAGAGTTTCGTCCTTCATACGTAGCGATTAGCTCCTCCTGTACGACATTCTTCTTTTTATCCTTCTTCAATCGAATTAGTTTAGGACTTGATCCGGTATCAATGTATACGAGTAGGTTATAAGAGTTATCATCTACAGACTGCATTCCCTCTGTCATTTCCGCCAAATCCTCTGTGGCAAAGCTGCGAAGAGAATTGTCACCTGCTATATAAACAAGAACTGTACGCATCTGGACTCCTCTTTCATCATCGTCATTATGACAAGCGATTACCAGCATAGCCAAACACACAAACAAGGAGAATATTTTTATCTTTTTCATTAGATTTCAAGTTTATTACGAGGCAAAGATAAAAAAATAAGAGATGCAAAGCTGCATCTCTTATTATATTAACAATTTAACTATTGCTTATTATTCTTCCGGTTTCGTAAAGCGGAATTTATCTGAATCAATCCGCGATACCGTCATTCTATTATTCTTCTTATATTTATTCAGAATCTTCGTTGCTTCTTTTTCCAACTTCTTTCTGTTTTCCGAGAAGTAAATCATACATGTACTATTCTGCTGCAGTTGGTTATCCTCCAGATAATTTTTCAACTGATAACTATATAATTCACGATGAGCCAAGAACCCTTCTTTGCTAACCTTCGCACTATCTAATATCTGAATATCCGTGAAATAGACTACCGTATCCGTAAATGAAGCAGAAATTCCAAAAGCATAAACCGGTTTAGAATGGTCTTTTTTCAAGGAAAAAGCAGAGCACATGGTAAACACAAGTGCAATTGCAAATAGTATTTTTACGTATTTCATATCATATAATTTTTAACCTTGCAAAGGTAACAAAAAAGAGGAGATTACCTCTATTTATCTCAAATAAATAGCATTTCTTAGTCATAGACCCATAGCAGGACTGGTTTCTTTTCCGCTTTGAGCAACCCGTCAACTTTCCTCATCACTTCATCGGATATTACAGGACACCCTTGACTGATTCCTAACGGAAGATGCAAAGGATACACCTCTGTTTCCGGCAACGGAGTATAAGAATGCAACACGATATACCGCTTGAAAGCATTATCATTCGTCGCTTCCAATCCATGTAATTTATAATGAATATTGATTCCCCACTTGCTATACGACCGGATACCCACCTTGTATTTCCCCAAAGAAGAGCAATAACTACCTTCCACATTGCTGAATACAGGCTTGGACACAGTGCTATTTTTCCCATATCCATGAGCACAGAGACTGGCATACTTCACGGAATCTCCTTTGAAATCCCATACAAAGAAACGCCTTTTACCAGAATGAATACTGAAATCTACCAGAAAGCAATAATTCGTATTATATCCGTTCTTATCACAATAAGCCTTTCCTGCCTGTGCTTTTTCCCGCAAACGCTGCTCTACTTTAACAGGCACCGAATCAGAAGAGGATGCCGCACATCTTGCATACGCCACCATCCCTGCTCCCAAAGCAATAAGAACCAATGATATTAAAACTGACTTTTTCATAAAACTCACATAGTATAAGATTGAATTATAGAATGGGGCTTATGTAAAAAGTCGCATAAGTACATTCTTCTATATGAAAAGTGCGACTTATGCGACTCAAATTCTTTTTTCTTTCAGAAACTGATATTCCTTACTTATCCCAAGTAAGATTTGAGCAATTTACTACGATTACTTTGTCTAAGTCTTCTAATTGCTTTTTCTTTAATCTGACGAACGCGCTCACGTGTGAGGCCAAATTTATCGCCGATTTCTTCCAATGTCATTTCTTGCTGTCCGATACCGAAAAACATCTGAATGATTTCTTTTTCTCTATCGGTTAACGTAGAAAGAGCTCTATCAATTTCCCTCGCAAGAGACTCATTAACCAGAGAGCGGTCCGCCATTGGCGAATCATCGTTAACCAACACATCCAACAGGCTGTTATCCTCCCCTTCCACAAAAGGCGCATCCACCGAAATATGACGGCCGGATACCTTCAGCGTATCAGAGATTTTATCAACCGGAATTTCCAGTTCGTCTGCCAACTCCTCGGGAGACGGACGCCGCTCGTTTTCCTGTTCAAACTTCGAGAAGGCTTTGCTGATCTTATTCAGCGAACCTACCTGATTCAACGGGAGACGAACAATACGCGACTGCTCTGCCAATGCTTGCAGAATAGACTGGCGAATCCACCATACAGCGTAGCTAATGAACTTAAATCCACGTGTTTCATCAAATTTCTCGGCAGCCTTAATCAGTCCTAAATTGCCTTCATTAATCAAGTCAGGCAAACTCAAACCTTGGTTCTGGTACTGTTTAGCCACAGATACGACGAAACGAAGATTGGCACGTGTCAATTTTTCCAATGCTACACGGTCACCCTTACGAATGCGTTGAGCGAGTTCCACTTCTTCCTCAACAGTAATCAGGTCTTCACGGCCGATTTCCTGCAAATACTTATCAAGAGAAGCGCTCTCTCTGTTAGTGATACTTTTGGTAATCTTTAGTTGTCTCATTCTTTAAAAACAGATTTGGAGTGCAAAGTTACGACAAATAATTTGTTAACATACAAAATTAAGTAACTTTTACACTATATTTTTCATCTAATAAAACAAAAAGAGATGCCGACAAGTTGATTGGCGGCATCCTTTTTCTATTTCATTAGCTTATCCTGCAATCTTCTTACCTTATTTTTATATATTACTCTTGAGTCAGATCGACAGCGAAATATCCGCGTTTACCTGATGGGAACACACCGGTCAGGAATAATACCTGGTTCGGAGACTTAACAGCAGCTTTCATTACTTCTTCCAGATCGCTGACTTTGCGCATCGGCTGGTCATTAGCTTTCAGGATAATGAAGCCTTTACGAACTCCTGCATCTGACATCTTACCGGAAGAAACTCCTGTCACTTGCAGACCGTAACCTAGATTCAATTGCTTCTTCAAGTCATCCGGCAACTCTTTGAAAGCAGCTCCCAGGATTTCCATGCCTGCATCCTTCACGATCTTGGTAGTACCTTGCTCGTTCTTCAACGTTACTTCAACGGTCTTTTCCTTCTTATCGCGCATCAGTTTTACTTTCACCTTATCACCCGGACGATGTTTAGCAAGTGCTTCCTGCAAGTCAGCCATATTGGATACTTTCTTATTATCCACACCGATAATTACGTCATCGACTTTGATATCAGCTCCGGCAGCAGAACCATTCTCTACGATTTCAGAAACCCATACTCCTTCTACAACACCCAGTTCTTTAGCTTTATCTGCCAATGTCTTACCGGATTTGTCAATCGGTTGACGGTCGTCCATCAAACTGCTACCGATAGAGCCACCACGAATACCGAGCAATGCACGTTGTACTGTTCCATATTGTTTCAAGTCGGCAATTACTTTCGTCATAATGCTGGTCGGGATAGCAAAACCGTATCCTGCATAAGCACCTGTCGGAGAAGAAAGCACTGAATTGATACCAACCAATTCACCTTTGGCATTTACCAGTGCACCACCACTGTTACCCTGGTTGATGGCAGCATCCGTCTGGATGAATGATTCTATACCACCATTATATACTCCCAGAGAACGGGCTTTTGCACTTACGATGCCGGCAGTTACAGTAGAGTTCAAATTGAACGGGTTACCTACTGCCAATACCCACTCTCCTACTTTCAACGCTTCGGAATCTCCCACCGGAATAGTCGGGAAATCATCACCCTCAATTTTCACCAGCGCAAGGTCGGTGCTGGGGTCAGTGCCAATCACGCGTCCTTTAAATTCACGGTTATCATTCAGTTTCACACTGATTTCATCCGCACCTTCAATCACATGATTATTCGTTACGATATATCCATCCTTCGAGATGATTACTCCCGAACCAAAACCTACACGAGGTTGAGACTGTACCTGACGTTGCTGTCCGCGTCCATCACCAAAAAAGAAATCGAAAATGTCCGGCGCTTGCTGAACAGTTCTTGTTTTAGCTTCTTGAGTAGACCTTATATGTACGACAGCATGAAGTGAATTCTCGGCAGCCTGTGTCAAATCAACAGGTTGAGCGTTCACAGCGTCAAAAGCAGCCAATTTGACATTGGGATTCTGCTTGAACATCTCATTAAAAGATGTTTCTTTTGCAGATTCGTTAGATTGCAACAATTTGTAAGTTGTCAATCCTGCAACTCCTGAGCTAAGAAGAATGATTGCTCCTACTCCCAGAATGTTCTTTGTTGTCTGTTTCATGATTTATAATTCTTTAAATTGTTAATATTCGACATTGTTTTAACTTTTACGACGTTAAAATAATAACAAATATCGTTCACTTATTCTACTTGTCACTCTTTTTTGTCCACTTTTAACAGAGAATATTTGGAGCTTAACAGCGGTTAACGACAACACCTGACAAATTTACATTCGTTGTATGTCAGATGGCTTTAACACTCTGACATTCATTCAGTAAAGTCAGATTTTCATGACACCGATTCCAGGTAAGTCATTCAGAGTGATCTTTCCTTTCACCACTTCCACCCCTTTAAAGCGATCATTAGAGATAAGCAGGTTGCCATCCAGGTCGGCAAAATCCACTAATGGCGAGAACTGTGAAGCTGCAGAAATAGCACAGGAAGTCTCTGTCATACAGCCCACCATGACACGCATGCCGAGTGCATGAGCCAATGTCACCATCTTCCATGCTTCACGCATACCGGTACACTTCATCAGCTTTATATTGATTCCCGTGAAAGCGCCTTTTAAAGCGGCTACATCTCCCAGACGCTGCAAGGATTCATCCGCAAATATCGGTAGCGGGCTCTGTTGTGTTATCCAGGCAATATCCTCTAGCTTCTCCTTAGGCATGGGCTGTTCTATCATCACAACGCCTTTTTCTTTCAGCCAATGAATCATATCGAGCGCGTATTGGCGGTCTGCCCATCCTTGATTGGCATCTATCGCTATCGGAAGGTCTGTTACCGAACGAATGGTTTCAATCATCTCCTTATCATTGTCCCGTCCCAGTTTCACCTTTAATATATTAAACTGATCGGCACACTCTTTTGTTTTCGCCCGCACTACATCCGGCGCATCGATGCCTATCGTAAAGGTAGTGGAAGGTGTCTTTTCTTTGTTCAATCCCCATATCTTATACCAGGGAGCGCCTAATAGTTTCCCTACCAGATCATGAAGGGCGATATCTACCGCAGCTTTCGCTGCCGTATCCTTTGGCGAGAGGCTGTCAACGTATGACAAAATGTCATCTAGCTGAAAAGGATCACTAAACTGTTCCAGATTCACTTTCCCAAGGAAATTCATCACAGACTCTACTGTTTCTCCCAAATAAGGAGGCATAGAGGCTTCTCCATATCCCGTCACGCCTTCATATTCTATTTCTACCTGCACATCGGGAGTTGTTGTACGCGAATAAGTGGCAACTGTAAACACGTGCCTCAACTTCAATTCATAAGGGAAAAAAGTCATTTTCATCTTCCCTCCCAAACCGAGCTTATTTATATGAATGGTAGAAAGCAACGATTCTCCGGCTAGTGCCTGACGGGCTACTAACCCCGAACTGAAAGCAGCCAAAGCTGCCGTTTTCAAAAAATCTCTCCTGTTCTGCATTCTTTTATTGATAAAAGGGGTTCTTATTTGTGGTATTCATTCCTTTCTCCTTATTTATATAAGGTAAGAAACGGACAGCAAAAAGTAAACGCTTCGTGTTGAATTCATCATAGTTTTGATCCGAAGGATTCATGCTGCTGACGTGCACATCTCCCAATGCGTGGATAAACTGCTTGTTTCCGAGGTAAATGCCGACGTGAGAAATACCTTCTTTACGTTCCGCAGTCGCTTTCCGGCCGAAAAACACCAGATCTCCCCGTTTGACATTAGAGAAGTCAGGAGCAATATCGATATGTTCGCCCACATAGGCCTGTTGAGAGGCATCTCTCGGGATAATAATGTCATGCATAAAAAGTACGGTCCGTACCAGTCCGCTACAATCCACTCCCTTGGAAGAGGTTCCTGCCCATAGATAAGGAATTCCCATCATCGAGTAAGCTGTTTCAATGATACTTTCAACATCTTGTTTCAGTGAAGCTCGCCATTCCGCTTCCGGTTGGGAAATGGATTTCGAAAGATATGCTTTCCGTCCGTCGGGATAAGACACTTGATAGAAATGTCCTTTGCTCCCCTCCCACTTCAAACGATTGCCCGCAACAACATCGGATACGGGTTGGGAACTCTCATCCGGTTTCTCATACGCAAATCCGTAGTGCGAGGTAACCACTATCTTTTCTGCCCGATTCCATTCATCATACCGTTCTTTCGACATGGGGGTAATTACCATCCGGTGCACCCATCCGGTATAATCATCCGGTGTTTGTATCTCGTACCAACCGTTATACTGAAGCACCTTGACCGGCATTCCCAACAATGCCTGCGTACTCATGCCGGAAGTAAATTTGCCTTCCTCGCGCAAATTGCAAACTGAAATATGTACTACCCCATAAGCCGAATCGGCAGGCATGGGACGTATTTCCTGTGCTTTCAGGCTAGCTGCCATCATCGCCAGGAAACAATAGAAAAGGAGGATATTCTTCTTCATTAAAATCCATTTTAATGATAGCAAAGTTAGAAATTATTTCTATTTGTGATACTTTCTTTGGCTAAAACAAAATAAATGACGTATTTTTGCAGTCTAAAGCAGTTGGCCGGTCTGTCGCGTGCATGTTTCGTGCAGGAGGAAAGTCCGGGCAACATAGAGCATCCTACTTCCTAACAGAAAGCTGTCCGCGAGGGTAGAGTAACGTAGAAGAAAATAACCGCCGCTCCTTTCGGGGAGAGGTAAGGGTGAGAAGGTGGGGTAAGAGCCCACCAGTCGCATGGCGACATGCGGGCTGTACGTCTTAGGAGTTGTAAGGTCATGTAAACCGGCGTTATGAGAGTTGCTCGCTCCATGTCGGAGGGTAGACCGCTAAAGTGTCGTGGTGACACGCCACTCAGATAAATGACAGGCACCTGATATAATTAAAGATTAATAATTGGAAATTATATGGGTACAGAACTCGGCTTATAGGCTGACTGCTTTTTCTTTTAATTATCCATTTAATTACAAATGACTAATGGATGAGGATCGACTGTTCGAGCAAGTCTGTTGTAATCAGTAATTAGTTGCTTGCAATTAGTAATTAGCGAAGAACTATGAAGAAGAAAATCACCGATATATGGAAGTTTCTTACGTATGACATCTGGCGCATTACGGAAGACGAAGTGACCCGAACCAAGTTCTCACTCTACAATATTATAAAGACCGTCTATCTTTGTATCAATCGGTTTACCAAAGACCGGATGGCCAATAAAGCTTCTGCACTTACTTATAGCACATTGCTTGCCATTGTACCGATACTTGCCATCCTGTTTGCCGTAGCGCGTGGTTTCGGGTTCGACAACCTGATGGAACATCAGTTCCGCAACGGTTTTGGAGGAAATACAGAAACAACGGAGGCCATTCTCTCATTTGTCAATTCCTATCTTTCACAGACCAAAGGAGGTATTTTCATTGGAGTTGGTTTGGTAATGTTGTTATGGACGGTTATCAATCTGGTCAGTAATATTGAAATCACCTTCAACCGTATCTGGGAAGTGAAAAAAGCACGATCCATGTATCGCAAGATTACGGACTATTTCTCCATGTTCCTGCTGATGCCGATTCTGATCGTGGTATCCGGAGGACTTTCTCTGTTTATGAGCACCATTCTCAAGCAGATGGATGATTTCGTCCTGCTCGCTCCTGTTATGAAATTCATGATACGGCTTATTCCTTTTGTCCTGACATGGCTGATGTTCACCGGGCTGTACATCTTCATGCCGAACACGAAAGTGAAATTCAAACACGCTCTCATTGCAGGTATTCTGGCAGGGTCTGCTTATCAGGCTTTTCAGTTCCTGTACATCAACAGCCAGTTGTGGGTGTCAAAGTACAATGCCATTTATGGTAGTTTTGCCGCACTTCCCTTATTCCTGCTTTGGTTGCAGATATCCTGGACAATCTGTTTGTTTGGAGCCGAACTGACGTATGCCGGACAGAATATCCGCAGCTTTAGCTTTGACCAGGACACCCGGAACATCAGCAGACGATACCGGGATTTTATATCCATCCTGATTATGTCACTCATAGCCAAACGATTCGAAAAGAACGAACCGCCCTATACGGCTGCAGAAATATCGGAGGAGCATCAGATCCCCATCCGACTGACAAATCAGGTACTTTATCAGTTACAGGAAATAGAATTGATTCACGAGGTTGTTACCGACGAAAAAAGCGAAGAAATCGGTTACCAGCCTTCAATGGATATCAATCAACTGAATGTGGCTGTCCTGCTGGACCGTTTGGACACATACGGCTCCGAGAATTTCAAAATAGACAAAGACGAAGAATTCAACGACGAATGGAAGGTGCTGACCGAATCCAGAGAAGAATACTATAAAAAAGCAAGTAAAGTATTACTGAAGGATTTGTAGGAAAGTCAAACCTTAAATCGCGAGAATGAACTTAACACAATATTAGAAAAAATGAAAAAGCTACTGCTAAGTGCATTTGTCATCTGTCTAGCAGGGACAAGCATTGCACAAGAATCTCCTTTATGGATGCGCCACTGCGCTCTTTCTCCAGACGGAACCACCATTGCATTTACCTACAAAGGAGACATCTACACGGTACCGTCAACCGGCGGACGTGCCACACAAATCACCACCAATCCGGCTTTTGATACGGAACCGGTATGGAGTCCCGACAGTAAACAAATTGCCTTTGCATCGGATCGCATGGGAAGTCTCGACGTTTTCGTCGTATCCAGTGAAGGAGGAGCACCCCAGCGACTGACCACTCATTCAGGCAGTGAGAAACCTGTTGCCTACAAAGACAACAAACACATTTTATTCACAGCCAACATTGCTCCCTCTGCCGAAGATGCCGGGTTTCCTTCCGGCCAGTTCCAGCAAGTGTACGAGGTAGCCGTGACGGGAGGACGCCCCGCTATGTTCTCATCCATGCCAATGGAGTGCATCTCTATTAATAAGGAGGGAGTGATGCTCTATCAGGACAAGAAAGGATACGAAGACTATTGGCGCAAGCATCAGGTATCCCCTATTGCCCGTGACATCTGGACATACACTCCCGGGAAAAAACCTGTTTATCAAAAACAAACTACTTTCGGAGGTGAAGACCGCGAACCGGTATGGAGTCCTGATGGTAAATCATTCTATTATCTAAGTGAAGAGAAAGGTTCCTTCAATATATTCCAACGTACTCCCGGAACCACCACTTCCCAACAAATCACTTTCCATACAAAGCATCCCGTACGTTTTCTAAGCATTTCAACCACCGGCACACTCTGTTATGGTTATGACGGCGAAATTTATACACTTACTCCGGGCAAACAACCCCAAAAGGTAAATATAAGTATCCTGGCAGACAAGAATGACAAAGATATTATCCGCCAAATCAAATCCAACGGGGCTACCGACATCGCTGTATCTCCCAAAGGAAAAGAGGTCGCATTCATTATGCGCGGTGATGTTTACGTAACCTCCATTGACTACAAAACAACCAAACAAATTACCAACACACCCGATCAGGAACGTAACATCAGTTTCGCTCCCGACGGACGCACACTCGTCTACTCTTCAGAACGCGATGGATTGTGGCAGCTTTACACTTCCACCATCGTACGCAAAGAGGAGAAACAATTCACCTATGCCACAGAATTGAAAGAAGAACGTTTGACAAACTCCAAAGTCGCTTCTTTCCAACCACAATTCAGTCCTGACGGTAAAGAGGTTGCTTTCCTCGAGAACCGTACCGCTATCCGTGTCATCAATCTAAAAAACAAGGCTGTGCGCACAGTGATGGATGCCAAATATCAATATTCTTATGCCGACGGTGACCAATGGTTCCAATGGAGCCCCGACAGCCAATGGATTCTATCAGACTTCATTGGCATAGGAGGCTGGAACAATAAAGACGTTGTTTTGCTGAAAGCCGACGGAAAAGGCGAAATGGTCAATCTTACCGAAAGCGGATACAGCGACAGCAACGCCAAATGGGTGTTGGGCGGGAAAGCAATGATATGGAACAGTGACCGTGCCGGATACCGTAGCCATGGTAGCTGGGGAAGTGAAGACGACACCTATATTATGTTTTTCGACGTCGATGCCTACAACCGCTTCCTGATGAGCAAAGAAGATATTGCCTTACTTGAAGAAGCGGAAAAGGCAGAGAAAGCAGAAAAAGAAAAAAACAAGAAAGAAAAGGCAGAGAAGAAAGAAGACACTAAAGACAGTAAGAAGAAAACGAACCAGAATGAGAATGCGAAAAAAGACAGTACAGAGATAAAGCCTCTTACATTCGATTTGGAGAATCGTTTTGACCGCATCGTCCGTCTAACTGTAAATTCTTCCCGCCTGGGTGACGCTGTCATGAGTCCGAAAGGTGATATTCTTTATTACCTGGCAGCTTTTGAAGGAGACTACGACCTTTGGGAGCATAAACTGAAAGAAAATACGACTAAAATATTATTGAAAGGAGTTGGCGGCGGCTCACTCATACCGGATAAAGAAGGAAAGAATATCTTTATGTGCACAGGCGGCCGATTGAAGAAAATAGAGATTGCCGGTAGCAAAATTACACCGATAGAATTTGAAGCATTCTTCGATTACCGTCCTTATGATGAACGCGCATACATCTTCGACCACGTTTGCCAACAAGTAAATGACAAATTCTATACTGCCGACTTGCATGGAGTGGACTGGAAAGGATATAAAAAAGCATACGAACGCTTCTTGCCCCACATCAGCAACAATTATGACTTCACGGAAATGTTGAGTGAATTGCTTGGCGAATTGAATGGTTCCCATACCGGAGCCCGGTTTGCAGCAGGAGGCAGCGCAATGCCTACCGCTACTCTGGGAGTCTTTTACGATGAGTCATACGACGGTGCCGGGTTAAAGATCAAGGAAATCATGAAGCAAAGTCCTTTCACGCAGAAAAAGACAGAAGTGAAGGCAGGTTGCATCATTGAAAAAGTAGACGGCACAACGATTGAAGCCGGTGCTGATTACTTCCCGTTATTTGAAGGCAAAGTCGGACGCAAAGTAGTACTTACCGTATACGATCCTTCTACTAAAAAACGTTTTGAAGAAACAGTAAAGGCAATCAGCTATGGAACTCAAAGCGAGCTGCTTTACAAACGTTGGGTAGAGCGCTGCACCAAGAAAGTGGAAGAGCTTTCCGGCGGACGCATTGCTTATGTACATATTAAAGGTATGGACAGCCCCAGCTTCCGCAAGATCTATTCCGAACTGCTCGGCCGTTATCGCAATAAAGAAGCCGTAGTGGTAGATACCCGTCATAATGGCGGCGGATGGCTACACGATGATGTAGTCACCTTACTTAGTGGAAAAGAATATCAACGTTTCGTGCCACGCGGACAATATATCGGCAGCGATCCATTCAACAAATGGCTGAAAGCCTCATGCATGCTAACTTGCGAAGACAATTACAGCAATGCTCATGGCACTCCTTACGTATATAAGACTCTAGGCATTGGTAAACTGGTAGGCGCCCCGGTGGCAGGCACGATGACCGCCGTGTGGTGGGAACGCCAGATAGATCCGTCTATTGTATTCGGTATCCCGCAGGTGGGTTGCATGGATATGCAAGGCAACTATCTCGAAAATCAGACCTTGCAACCTGATATTCTAGTTTATAACGAACCGGCAGCCAGCCTGAAAGGAGAAGATGCACAACTGAAAGCAGCAGTAGACTACCTATTGAAAGATTTGTCAAAAAAGAAATAAATATAGCATTATTGATGCCGCCGGAAAAGCGGCATCAATAACACGCTAACTATCAACACCTTAAAAAAGCCATTTATTGGTTTTAAAGAAACAGGTCGTTCCTTTAAAAGGAAAGCATCGTTGGTTTAAAAGGAACGTCCCCTTCCTTTAAAACCAACGATGCTTTCTGTTATATGCTTATCCTAAAGGGCTAAGAATATAATTATTTTTCAATCAATAACGATTGTATGAAATCACCTTTTCTTTCGGCTTCCTTATCTTCTTACGTTTTTCCTTTGCCGGATAGCCAATGACAATATCCAGCAATAAACGTTTCGAAGCAGGAATACCGACAAGCTGTTTCAGCTCTTTTTCATCGAACCAACCCAGAATACAAGAACCCAAACCTTCGGCTTCAGCTGCCAGAGAAATATGAGCAGCCACTATTCCAATGTCGATCAACGGAAAATGCTTGCCTTTTACCTTTCCGCCAAGCAGGGAGGTTATATTAGCAGATTCTTCTACAACCAGAATATGCACGGGAGCATCTTTGGCAAACTTATTCATTCCCAAGCCAGCAGCAGCTTTCCCGGCTTTTTGAGCCAGTTCCTTGTCTGTGATGACCACAAACCTCCAAGGTTGTGCGTTGCAGGCCGAAGGAGCCAAACGTGCAGCTTCAAGTACCCGTTCCAACTTTTCCGGCTCCACCGGACGTTCCTTATCATACGAACGGTCACTTTGACGAGCCTGCACCAATTGAAGAAAATCAGTATATGCCATTTCCAATCCTCCGGTCACTTATTTATATTTTCTTATTTATATTGAATCATCCGGCTGATATACTTGCCGATAATATCGAATTCGATATTTACCACACTGCCAATCTCAAACGTATGGAAGTTCGTATGCTCGTATGTATAAGGAATGATAGCCACCTGGAAAGTATCATCCGTCGGATTACATACCGTCAGGCTAACACCGTTCACAGTCACCGAACCTTTATCCACGGTGATATATCCGCGTTTCGCCATCTCCTTGTCAAACGCATATCGGAATGTAAAATACCAGCTGCCTTCCGCATCCTTAATATCGATACAAGTAGCAGTCTGATCCACATGTCCCTGAACGATATGTCCGTCCAACCGACCGTTCATCATCATGCTACGTTCAACGTTCACCTTATCCCCCACTTTCAACAAACCGAGGTTAGAACGCTCCAATGTTTCTTTCATGGCAGTCACCGTATACGTATCATCCGTCAGAGTCACTACCGTCAGGCATACACCATTGTGAGAAATACTCTGGTCGATTTTCAACTCATTCACAAACGAACACTTAAATGTAAAGTGTATATTCTCCTGGTCTTTCACCAGTGCTACCAAAGTAGCATATTCTTCTACGATTCCAGAAAACATAATTCTATTTACTATTTACGATTTTACAATTGAAAGTACTCTCTTAATGCAAGGGTCAAAGATACGAATAAGGAAGCAGCTTAGAAAATAAGAGCAAAAAAAAATGGGGCTTTTCACAAAGCTCCATTTTTCAGTTTTCAATAGGTATTAGTTTTTTTTTAAGGTAAAAAGATTGTTTTCAGGATAACGGTGCAAATATAGGCGGTTTTACCGATACTATCCAAATTATAAAACATGTCATATAACATCTTTTTGAAAATTCTTTGGATTTATTATCATTTGAAGCAAAATCTCCTGTAACTTGTCCGTTACAGGAGACAAATATAAGATATTTTTTTAAGGAGCCCTAATTTCTGTTTAAAAATCGGCAGAAAATTACTTTTCCGGGTAATTTTCATCGGTTTTTCCACGATGTTTTAACACTTTGGCATCAATGAAGAATACAATCTCCTCGGCAATGTTGGTAATATGATCTCCCGAACGTTCCAGTTTACGGAACACGCTGACTAAATCTACGCAAGTATGTACAGCTTCCGGATGTTCGATAATATAGTCTGAAAGAATCCCTGTTGCATCCGCATTGATTTCATCTAGCAAATTATCCTTAGCAAACACTCCTGCCGCCAAATCATTACTCTCTTCATTCAAGGCACGTTTTGCCAGTTCCAGCATCGACAACACCTCTGCCTGCATCTCTGCCAGGCGAAGACGAGACAACAGCTCCGCATCCAATACCGGTTCTTTGCAACGAAGTACAAAACGGGCGATCCCTTCCGCAAAGTCACCCAAACGTTCCAGATTTGTGTTAATCTTCAACATAGCCAACACAAAACGAAGATCAATCGCCACCGGATTATACAATGCGATAATATCTTCCACATCACTATCTATCTTCAATTCAAAAGCATTCACCCTGCGCTCGCGAACCATCACCTGTTGAGCCAGCTCCTTGTCAAGGGTCAACACAGCCTCTCCGGCACGGTCAAGCTGGTTGTACACCAAGGTCCACATTTCATCAATTTCCTTCTTCAATAGGATGAGTTCCGATTCTATAAACTTTACCATAGTCTATTATATATAAATGATTAATATTCTATCAATTGGGTTCCAGATACCCGGATTACCCAAAACGTCCCGTTATGTAATTCTGGGTAGCCTCTTTCTCCGGATTGGTGAATATCTTTTTCGTCTGATCGAACTCCACCATTTCTCCCATATAGAAAAACGCCGTCTTATCACTGACACGGGCCGCCTGCTGCATATTATGCGTAACGATTACAATCGTATAATCCTTCTTCAGTTCATGAATCAACTCCTCCACTTTCGCCGTAGAAATAGGATCGAGCGCAGACGCAGGTTCATCCATCAGCAATACCGAAGGAGAGACAGCCATCGCACGGGCGATACAAAGACGCTGCTGCTGTCCGCCGGACAATGCATAAGCCGATTCCTTCAACTTATCTTTCACCTCATCCCAAAGAGCCGCTCCTTTCAATGTTTCCTCCACACGCTGGCGAATGAAAGCATTATCTTTTATTCCGTTCACACGAAGTCCGTAAGCCACATTCTCGAATATGCTTTTCGGGAAAGGATTGGGACGCTGGAACACCATTCCCACATTCTTGCGGAGTTCGTCCACTTCCACGCCTTTCGCATAGATATTATGTCCGTCGATACGGATTTCTCCCTCCAGACGGGTAGCAGGAATCAAATCATTCATCCGGTTGAAAAGCCGGAGGAAAGTAGATTTGCCACAACCGGACGGTCCGATAAAAGCAACAACCGATTTTTCCTCAATCTGCATGCTGATGCCCTTCAATGCATGAAAGTCCCCATACCAGAAGTTCACATCACGCACATCTATTTTCACTGTATCCATATACTAATTTAGTTCGTTTTTACTCTTTTCTCAAAATACTTTCTCAAGGCATTAGCCAGCAGATTCACCAACAGGATAATCATAATCAATACCAATGCCGTGCCATAAGCCAGCGGCAGTTGTGCCTCCATATCCGTTCCACTGGTGGAAATCACATACAAATGATAAGGCAAGGCCATACACTGATCCAAAATGCCGGTAGGAAGTTGCGGCAGGAAATATGCGGCACAAGTAAACAGAATCGGCGCCGTCTCTCCCGAAACACGTCCCAAGGCGAGAATCAACCCAGTGATAATGTTCGGCATACCCATCGGCAAAATAACATGCCATATCGTCTGCAACTTCGTCGCTCCCAATGCCCGGCTACCTTCACGCATACTGTCGGGAATGGCTTTCAAGGCTTCCTCCGTTGTCCGGATGACCAAAGGTACGCAAAGCAAACCTAATGTCAAAGAACCTGCCAGAATACTATCACCAAACCCCATATAATTGACAAACAGCGCCATACCGAACAATCCGAATACGATGGAAGGAATACCGCTCAAGTTATTGGTCATCACCCGGATAAAGCGTACCAACCTGCCTTTCGGCGCATACTCATTCATATAAATCCCACTCATCACCCCTATCGGAAATGCAAATAGCGCACTTCCCACCATCAGGTAGAAAGTACCGACAATAGCCGGCCAGATACCGCCACCTGTCATTCCATCCGTAGGAGCCGAAGTGATAAAATCCCAACTGATAGCACCGATTCCTTTATAAACGATAAATCCCAGAATCGCAAACAATATCAGTACAATGCAAAGACTTAACAACCGGAAAATCCCGAAAGCGAGTTTCTGCGAACGGTGTTTAGCTTTATTATTACTCCGTATTTCCATCTTATTTGCTACGTTTTAATCCTTTAGAAGAAATATATTCCACACTAAAGTTGATAATCAATGTTATGAAGAACAGTACGACACCCAACAGGAACAATGCCTGATAGTGCGGACCACCCGCAGGAGCCTCTCCCAGTTCGGCGGCAATCGTAGCCGGAATGGTACGCAAAGGCTCAAGGATCGTTGTCGGAATCACAGCCGCATTACCTGTCACCATCAATACTGCCATCGTCTCCCCGATAGCACGTCCGATGCCAAGTACCACACCAGATGTAATACCCGAAATAGAATAAGGAATTACTACCTTATATATCGTCTGCCATTGAGAAGCCCCCAATGCCAGACTCGCTTCCCGCATTGCACGCGGACAGTTACGCATCGCATCTTCCGTCACCGTTATGATGGTAGGCAATGCCATAATGGCCAGTACGATACTCCCTGCCAGGCCGCTCTCTCCCACCGGAAGATTAAACAACTTCTGAATCAACGGAACGATGACAATCAACCCGAAAAAGCCATAAACCACGGAAGGAATACCACTCAACAGTTCGATAATCGGTTTCAGCCAGTTCCGTACTTTCGGGTTTGCCACTTCAGACATATAGATAGAAACCGAAAGCCCGAACGGCAAAGCAAAAAGGATGGCGAACAGACTCACCCACAACGTACCGGTAATCAACGGCAGGAAGCCGAATTGAGCTGCCGGAGTGGCCGTAGGAAACCATTCGGCACCCGCAAATACATCTTTCACGGAAATGGTGTTATCCTCTATGAAATGCACCGCGTCCGGATGAACAATAAACTTCTGCGGAACAAAAGCTACGATACCCGGTGTTTTCTCTACCAGTTCCGTAATCTTGTCGCCTGCATATTCATAAGCAGGTCCCAACTCCTCTTCCGTACAATATTGCGTTATATCCTCCAAACGAAAAACCCGGATAGGGAGATCTTCCCCACCGAGTTCCTTCCAGTTTGTAATCTCCTCATCAAAAACATCCTTTATCTGTGCAGGGCTCAACACACTAACTTTGTTACTCTTATTCAGCGCCAACACATATCCCTCTTCTATCACCTTACTCTTGAACAACCCGAAAGCTTCCGTGAAAAGGAAGAGCACAATCAGCAGAATAGTAATACTTGTCACGAAACCGCTACAAGTCAACATTCCTTCTATAATCCTTTCAAATACCTTTTTCATACCTACTATGATTTCTGATGCAAAGAAAGCGTCTCTTTATTAAGGAGGTGTGACTAACGTTTGAAGGAAATGTTTCAATCATGTTACGTTTGTGTTACAAGTATCATTTCCATTCCGGATGAAATGGAAATGTAATATCCGATTGCTTAATTTGCAAAGTCAATAAAAAGAAGAAATATGAAAGTGAGAAGAAACTTATTAATCGCCCTTTCCTTACTCTCGCTCGGTGCCAACGCACAACGTATAAAAGGTAGCGACACGGTACTGCCTGTCGCACAACAGACAGCAGAGCGGTTTATGAACCAGCATCCGGATGCCCGTGTCACTGTAACCGGTGGCGGAACCGGTGTGGGTATCTCCGCTTTAATGGATAATACAACGGACATTGCAATGGCTTCCCGCCCGATCAAGTTCAGCGAGAAGATGAAAATTAAAGCGGCAGGAGAAGAAGTAAACGAAGTGATTGTTGCCTACGACGCCCTCGCCGTGGTGGTGCATCCCTCTAATCCGGTGAAACAGCTGACCCGCCAACAACTGGAGGATATTTTCCGGGGGAAGATAACCAACTGGAAACAGGTAGGCGGAGACAACCGAAAAATAGTAGTCTACTCGCGTGAAACATCGTCCGGTACTTACGAATTTTTCAAAGAGAGCGTACTGAAAAATAAAAACTACATGGCAAGCAGCCTTTCCATGCCGGCAACAGGTGCTATTATCCAGTCTGTCAGCCAGACCAAAGGAGCCATCGGATATGTAGGACTGGCCTACGTGTCTCCCCGTGTCAAAACGCTTTCCGTGTCTTATGACGGAAGCTACTACGCCACCCCTACGATAGAGAATGCCACCAACAAAACCTACCCTATCGTCCGGCCGCTTTACTACTATTACAATGTAAAAAATAAGGAACAAGTTAACCCCCTGATTCAGTTTATTCTTTCATCCGACGGACAGGACATTATAAAAAAGAGCGGTTATATTCCGGTTAAATAAAAAAAATGTCCTACTTTTGTAGCCTAAATACAGATAACATTAACCGTTATGACAGATATTAAAAACGAAGAAGCAGGCGAAAAGAAAAGCTTGAACTTTATTGAACAGGCAGTAGAGAAAGACTTGAAAGAAGGTAAAAATGGTGGAAAAGTGCAGACGCGTTTCCCGCCCGAGCCCAACGGCTATCTTCACATCGGCCATGCCAAAGCTATTTGCCTTGATTTCGGCATCGCAGAAAAACACGGCGGTGTATGTAACCTTCGTTTCGACGACACTAACCCTACCAAGGAAGATGTGGAATATGTAGAAGCTATCAAAGAAGATATCCAATGGCTAGGCTACCAGTGGGGAAACGAATACTACGCTTCCGACTACTTCCAACAATTATGGGACTTCGCTATCCGCCTGATTCAGGAGGGAAAAGCATATATCGACGAACAGAGTTCGGAACTGATTGCACAGCAGAAAGGTACTCCTACCCAACCGGGTGTGGAAAGCCCTTACCGGAACCGTCCCATCGAAGAGAGCCTCGAACTTTTTAAGAAAATGAATAGCGGTGAGATCGAAGAAGGCGCCATGGTGCTCCGTGCCAAGATTGACATGGCTAATCCGAATATGCACTTCCGCGATCCGATTATTTACCGTGTAGTGAAACACCCGCACCACCGTACGGGTACTACCTGGAAAGCTTATCCGATGTATGACTTCGCCCACGGACAGAGTGACTTCTTCGAAGGAGTGACTCATTCTCTGTGTACACTTGAATTTGTGGTACACCGTCCGCTTTACGACCTCTTCATCGATTGGTTGAAAGAAGGAAAAGACCTGAACGACAACCGTCCCCGTCAGACCGAATTCAACAAACTGAACCTAAGCTACACCCTGATGAGCAAACGCAACCTGCTCACACTGGTGAAAGAAGGATTGGTAAACGGATGGGACGACCCCCGTATGCCGACTATCTGCGGTTTCCGCCGTCGCGGTTATTCACCGGAGTCCATTCATAAGTTTATCGATAAAATCGGATATACCACTTACGATGCCCTGAACGACATCGCCCTGTTGGAAAGCTCTGTCCGGGATGATTTGAACAGCCGTGCTACCCGTATATCTGCAGTAATCAACCCGGTTAAATTGATTATCACCAACTATCCGGAAGGACAGGTTGAAGAACTGGAAGCAATCAACAATCCGGAAGATCCGGAAGCAGGAAGTCACCTGATCGAGTTCAGCCGCGAATTGTGGATGGAGCGCGAAGACTTCATGGAAGACGCTCCCAAGAAATATTTCCGCATGACACCGGGACAAGAAGTACGTCTCAAAAATGCTTATATCGTGAAATGCACCGGTTGCAAGAAAGACGAAAACGGTGTAATCACAGAAGTATATTGCGAATATGACGCAAATACCCGTAGCGGCATGCCGGATGCGAACCGCAAGGTGAAAGGTACGCTCCATTGGGTAAGCTGCAACCACTGCCTGCAAGCAGAAGTACGTTTGTACGACCGTTTGTGGAAAGTGGAAAATCCACGTGACGAACTGGCTGCCATCCGCGAAGCAAAAAAATGCGAAGCACTGGAAGCCATGAAAGAAATCATTAATCCGGATTCATTGAAAGTTCTGCCCAACTGCTACATAGAGAAGTTCGCAGCTACCTTGCCTCCACTCTCCTATCTGCAGTTCCAACGGATCGGTTACTTTAATATCGACAAAGAATCAACCCCGGATAAACTAATCTTCAACCGTACAGTAGGGTTGAAAGACACATGGGGTAAGATCAATAAATAACTAAGCTTTCAAGCTTAACTTTACAATGGGGCTGTGTCAAAAGGATCATCATCTGAACTTTTGCAACAGCCCCATCTTAGCAATTAAAAATCTAAAAGTAAAATGGGTAGAAAAAATTCGCCATCAGCAAAAAAGGAACTAGTCACACTAATCACAAACTACGAAGAAGCAAAAGCAGAAAACCGACAACTTTATCTGGATGCTGACCAATTGGCCGACATCGCCGACTGGTATGCCTCCGAACGAAAATTTGAAGAAGCACAAGAAGTAATCACTTATGGACTTAAAATACATCCGGGAAACACAGATTTGCTTATAGAACAAGCATATCTTTACCTGGATACCCAAAAGCTGCAAAAAGCAAAAAAAGTAGCGGATTCGATTACCGAAGAATTTGATTCCGAAGTGAAACTGCTGAAAGCCGAACTATTGCTGAATGGAGGAAAACTGGAGGAAGCTCAATGGCTGTTAAGCACAATAGCGGATGCCGACGAGCTGGAAACAATCATTGATGTTGTATTTCTCTATCTGGACATGGGATACCCGGACGCAGCCAAAGAATGGCTCGACAGAGGTAAATCCCGTTATACCGAAGATGAAGAATACATGGCTCTCACAGCCGATTATCTGGCATCGACCCATCAGGTAGAATCAGCCATCATCTATTACAATAAACTCATTGACAAATCTCCATTCAACCCTTCCTACTGGATGGGACTGGTGAAATGTTACTTTGTCCAGGAACAAATAGACAAAGCCATCGAAGCCTGTGATTTCGCATTGGCAGCCGACGATCAGTACGGGGAAGCTTATGCCTACAAGGCACATTGTTTCTTCTATCTGAACAATTCGGATGATGCCATCGAGAATTACCAAAAGGCGATTGAGCTCAAAGCCATTCCCCCCGAACTGGGTTACATGTTTATGGGAATATCCTACGGTAATAAAGAAGAATGGCAAAAAGCCGATGACTATTACGACAAAGTGATCGAACGTTTTGAAGAAGACGGAGACAAGCAGTCTATTTTATTGATAGACACCTATACCAGCAAAGCATTCGCCCTCTCTCACCTGGAAAGGTATAAAGAGGCGCATGAGTTATGCGAGAAAGCCAAAGAGATAAACCCGAACGAGGGATTGATTTATCTGACAGAAGGAAAACTATACCTGGCAGAGGAACTGGAAGACGAAGCTGCCATCTCTTTCGAAAAAGCGATAGAGATCAATCCGAACATAGAAATGTGGTATATGATTGCCTCTGCTTATTCGGAAAGTGACTATCTGATCGAAGCGAAAGAATACTTTGAAAAAGTGTACCAGATAAATCCGAAATACGAAGATGTGACGGAGAAATTGAGTGTTCTTTGCCTCATGCACGGTGAAATCGACAACTTCTTTAAATATAACAAGGAATGTGAACATCCACTGGAAGAAGACATGATCCTGGATCTGTTGAACAGTCCCGAACACAGAGAAGAAGACGAAAGAACTCTCAAAGAAGTGTGGGAACGCATGAAAAAAGAGAATAAGAAAAAAACAAAAGGAAAAAAATAAATCAATTTATAAATTCTATCCTCAAAAAACATGGAATCAGTAGCAGAACTTCTTAAATGGGTATTAGAAAACTTGAACTATTGGGTAGTCACTATTTTTATGGCTATCGAAAGCTCTTTTATTCCCTTCCCCTCGGAAGCCGTAGTACCCCCTGCCGCATGGAAAGCTATGGCAGACGACAGTATGAATATCTTTCTCGTTGTCCTATTTGCAACTATAGGAGCAGATATCGGTGCATTAGTTAATTATTACCTGGCACGTTGGTTGGGTCGTCCTATTATCTATAAATTCGCTAACAGCCGTTTAGGGCACATGTGCCTTATTGACGAAGAGAAAATACACCATGCAGAAGAATATTTCAGAAAGCACGGTGCAGCCTCTACTTTCTTTGGCCGTCTTATTCCGGCTGTACGCCAACTTATCAGTATTCCCGCAGGGTTAGCCGGCATGAAAATAGGTCCTTTCCTGCTTTATACAACTCTCGGCGCTGCTATATGGAACAGCATATTAGCTTTGCTCGGATACCTGATTTACCGTTTTACAGACCTCAAAACGACTAACGATGTCTATGTAATGGCCACCGAATACAGTCACGAAATCGGCTATGTCATTATAGCAGTGGTGGTAATTGTAATCGTTTTTTTGGCTTATAAAGGGCTGAAAAAAAGAAAATAAGTAGTAAAATACTCATTGCAAAGCCACAGAGGACGCAGAGAACACAAAGCAAGAACATAGAGTTACCGGGGCATCCATTATTGTAAATCGGCTATTACCCGTTAAATTCTTACTTCTTTGTGTATTCTACGTCCTCTGTGGTTTATTTTTTTGTGGTAGATAAGAGCTAATTAGAAATTAAACTGAACTCCTACTCCCAATATCTCTTTAAATTGCACACGAGCACCTTTTGTACCATCCTTTTGCACGATTTTCACATCATCGTCATACATAAGGTTAGTAGTAAGTGTGGTTGAGAACCATTTATTGATAATCATATTTACTTGTACTTCCCAGTTCACATCTATATTCAGCGGCTTATGCAGATAATCGGAATATAGATCCAAACGTGAATATACCGTCATATTTTTCAAGAATTCATATTTGGCTTCTCCTTTCAAGTTAGCACCGAAGCTGGATAATAGATGTTTGCCCGGATCCACTCCATAAGCTCCTTCGTCAGAGAGACGGTCATTGAGTACAAATGTTCCGCGCCACGCAGCAGGAGACAATACAACGGTAAATATCTTACCCGGATCATACGTAAAGCCCAAACCGGTAGTCAAATAGGCAGGAGCCATAAATTCGGAGATAGCAATGTCTTTATTGACGGAGTAGTCATATCCTGGAGAAAACTGTGTCTGGAAAGTGGCGAACGCACTGGCATACCAACTTTTGGCAATAGCATAGCCATAATTCGTATTCAAATAGATTTTATCATTTGCTTTCCTGGTTCCGTCGTCACCGGTCTTATTTAATCCATAAGCCAGTTCGATACGATTATTCCACAGATGTTTTCCTTTCTTATAATTAATCTGATAAGTGCCCTGCAAGTCAAAGGCAACGGAGTTATCACCTCCGGCAGCCCAATTAGTGAGGCTCACTTGCGTTAGTTTCAGTCCGGCAAATCCTTCTTTTGTCCAGGGAGAAATTTGTGTACTATCGGCAGTTTGGGCCGACAAGGTTCCAACGCCCATACATAACAGGGCGATGAATAGAGTTTTCATTTTGTTCATGATAGTTGAGGTTTAGTGTAGAAAAAACACAACCTAACAAGAACGGAGCCTTGGCAGTTTACCAAGCCTTTTTACCAGTTCCCATTAGGTCAAAATCTTTAAGATAAGTAGCAGGCTTAAGTATTAAGTATTAGCCATATTCGTTTATTAGCTGCAACTAATAGTTAATACCTAATACTTAATACTCCATATTCTATATTACTTTACAGCAGCTAAGGCTTTGTCATAATCAGGCTCCTGGGTGATTTCAGGAACAAGTTCCGTATATGCAATTTTGCCATCTTTACCAATCACAACTACCGCACGCGCCAAAAGTCCTGCTAACGGACCATCTGCCATACGCACTCCGTAACTTTCGTCGAAATCAGAGAAGCGGAAATCAGACAATGGAATTACATTTTCAATACCTTCTGTCGTACAGAAACGGCCGTGTGCAAAAGGAAGATCCTTAGAAATAGCCAATACTACCGTATCTTTCAATCCGGCAGCCATTTTATTAAACTTACGTACAGAAGTTGCACATACGCTGGTATCCAGACTAGGGAAAATATTTAAAATCACATTTTTACCATTTAAATCTTTCAGAGAGAAAGAAGATAAATCTGTTTTTACCAGCTCGAAGTCAGGAGCTACCTTACCTACTTGTATAAATTCACCGATCAGTTTCACCGGTTGTCCTTTGAAATTTGTTGTTGCCATAATGCATATATATTTAAAAATTACTTTATATAGGAAACAACTATTCCCCCAAATATGTTCACGGAAAACCTTTTCTAAATTCAATTTGTTATTCCTCAACGAAATCACTCTAGTGTTCAATTTAAAATATAAAATGTATGGAAACTGTATTCAATGAGATTCAACATTCAGTAAAAAATTGGTGGACTTCTCTTCTTTTGGGAATCGTGTATATCATTGTAGCCCTTTGGCTCATGTTCTCACCCGTAAGCACCTATGTAGCTCTAAGTATCATTTTCAGTGTATCGATGCTGATAAGCGGTATTCTGGAAATCATCTTTGCTCTTAGCAACCGGAAAGGTGTCCCGAGCTGGGGATGGTATATCGTAGGAGGACTCATCGACCTCGTTCTGGGTATTTACCTGATTGCCTATCCGATGGTCAGCATGGAAGTTATTCCTTTCATCATAGCCTTCTGGCTTATGTTCCGAGGCTTCTCCTCCACCGGCTATTCCATCGACCTGAAACGTTACGGAACCCGCGACTGGGGCTGGTACATGGCTTTCGGTATTCTTGCCATCCTGTGCTCTCTTTTAATATTATGGCAACCCGCCATAGGAGCGCTCTACGCAGTGTATATGATTTCTTTTGCTTTCCTCATCATCGGACTTTTCCGTGTCATGCTTTCATTTGAATTAAAGAATCTGCATAAAAGAAAATAAAAAGCTTTCGGCACTTACTTTGGGATTTTGTTTATCTTTGTAGGCAATTTACATAAATCAATTAATTAAAAAGGAAGAAAATTATGGCAATGCATACATGGTTTGAGTGCAAGATCCGTTATGAAAAAGTAATGGAAAACGGAATGCAGAAGAAAGTAACTGAACCTTATCTTGTTGACGCACTCAGTTTTACAGAAGCAGAAGCACGGATTATTGAAGAAATGACTCCGTTTATCTCCGGAGAATTTACCGTTTCGGATATTAAACGTGCCAACTATAGCGAACTTTTCCCCAGCGACGAAGAAAGTGCCGACCGCTGGTTCAAATGCAAACTTATTTTCATCACTCTGGATGAAAAAAGCGGTGCTGAAAAAAAGACTTCTACCCAAGTACTGGTACAAGCTGCCGACTTGCGCGACGCAGTCAAGAAGCTGGATGAAGGAATGAAAGGAACCATGGCAGATTATCAGATCGGTATGGTATCCGAGACTCCGCTCATGGATGTATATCCTTACAGCGCCGAACCGAATGACAAACCGGAGTTTGATCCATCAAAAGCATAAATAACAATGAGTATTGCTGACAATTTAAAGCAAGTGCTGGCCGAACTCCCTCAAGGAGTCCGGCTGGTTGCTGTCTCAAAATTCCATCCCAATGAAGCGATAGAAGAAGCATATCAGGCGGGACAGCGTATTTTTGGAGAAAGCAAAGTGCAGGAAATGACAGCTAAATACGAAAGTTTGCCCAAAGACATTGAATGGCATTTCATCGGACACCTGCAGACGAACAAAATCAAATACATGATACCATACGTAGCGATGATTCATGGAATTGATAGTTATAAACTGCTGGCCGAAGTCAACAAACAAGCTGTCAAAGCGGGACGTACAGTGAACTGCCTGTTGCAGATTCACGTTGCGCAGGAAGAAACCAAATTTGGTTTCAGTCCCGAAGAATGTAAGGAGATGTTGAATGCCGGAGAATGGAAAGAGCTGACTCATGTACGCATCTGCGGATTAATGGGGATGGCCAGCAACACCGATTGCATTGAACAAATCAACCGGGAATTTGGTTTACTAAATAGGCTCTTTAACGAGATAAAAACAACTTGGTTCATCCACTCCGATACTTTCTGCGAGCTGTCGATGGGAATGTCACATGACTACCACGAAGCCATTGCCGCAGGAAGTACGCTGGTACGGGTAGGAAGCAAGATTTTCGGAGAACGAATTTATTAATCAGGAGTAAAAAACATATTGCTATGACCGATTTAAAAACTACTTTCGCAGGGCTTTCCCTTAGAAACCCTATCATTATCAGTAGCTCGGGGCTGACCAACAGTGCCGGCAAAAACAAAAAATTGGCCGAAGATGGTGCCGGTGCAATTGTTCTGAAATCACTGTTTGAGGAACAGATCATGCTGGAAGCAGACCAACTGAAAGATCCGGCTTTCTATCCGGAAGCCAGTGACTATCTGGAAGAATATATCCGTGAGCACAAGCTATCCGAATACCTGACTTTAATAAAAGAAAGTAAGAAGGTATGCCCCATTCCTATCATTGCCAGCATCAACTGCTACACTGATTCCGAATGGATTGACTTTGCAAAGATGATTGAAGAAGCCGGTGCCGACGCATTGGAAATCAATATCCTTGCCCTGCAATCGGAAGTGCAATATACATACGGTTCATTCGAACAACGCCACATCGATATTCTCCGCCACATTAAAAAAACAATCAAGATACCTGTAATCATGAAACTGGGTGATAACCTGACAAATCCTGTGGCATTAATCGATCAGTTGTATGCCAACGGTGCAGCAGCAGTTGTTCTCTTCAACCGTTTCTATCAGCCGGACATCAATATCGAAAAGATGGAGCATATTTCAGGCGAAATATTCAGCAATGCTTCCGACCTCGCCATTCCGCTTCGTTGGATCGGAATTGCGTCTGCAGTAGTAGACAAGATCGACTATGCAGCTTCCGGTGGTGTTGCCAATGCAGAATCAGTAGTGAAAGCTATCCTTGCCGGTGCTTCGGCTGTAGAAGTTTGTAGCGCAGTCTATCTAAATACAAATGCATTCATCGGAGAAGCCAATCGCTTCCTCTCTGCATGGATGGAACGCAAAGGATTCAGGAATATAGCTCAATTCAAAGGCAAACTGAATATTAAGGATGTTCAGGGTGTTAATACATTCGAACGTACACAGTTCCTGAAATATTTCGGAAAGAAAGAATAAGGAAAAAGTATACTCAATCAATAAAGAAACGGTGAACAAATTGTGCTATTTGCAACAGGATGTTCACCGTTTTCTTTTTTAATCACTTATTAATTTATCTCGCTTAGCAGAGAAATCTGTTATAACAGGTTGCTTGCCAGTTCACTCAATTCACTTCGTTCACCTTTCAGCAAATTGACGTGTGCAAAGATATTCTGGTCTTTCATACGATCAATCATATATACCAAGCCATTGGACTGACTATCCAGATAAGGTTGGTCAATCTGCTGGATATCTCCCGTAAATACCATCTTCGTACCTTCTCCTGCACGGGTGATGATTGTCTTTATTTCATTCGGGGTCAGATTCTGCGCTTCGTCAATGATGCAATACATTTCGCTCAAACTACGACCACGGATAAATGCCAGAGCTTCAATCACCAGCTGCTCGCTTTTCTGCATATCTTCTATGCGCTTCACTTCGGTAGAGTTTGTAGCAAACTGACGTTTTATGACGTTCAGGTTATCAAACAACGGCTGCATATAAGGAGCTACTTTTTCCTGTGCGTCTCCCGGAAGGAAACCGATATCCTTATTGGAAAGCGCCACAACGGGACGTGCCAGCAAAATCTGTTTGTAATCCGTCAGCTTGCCCAAAGCAGCAGCCAAAGCCAGCAAAGTCTTACCTGTTCCTGCTTTTCCTGTCAGAGCCACCAGTTTGATGTTCGGGTCATTCAGAATCTCAAAAGCAAAACTCTGTTCCGCATTCCGTGGTTCGATTCCATAATTCTTACCCTTCATCACACGGATAATAGAATGGGTAAAAGGATTGTAGCGTGCCAATACACTATTCCGGTCACTCTTCAATACAAAACATTCATTGGGATGAATCAAATCCTTAAAGTCAAATTCACTCAAGTCAATGCCTTCCTTTGAAGAATAAATACGGTCGATCAATGCCGGATCTACATTTTCAAAAATCTCATTAGATTTCTCGAACACATCTACATTTACCACCTTATCCGTAATATAATCTTCGCAAAGCAATCCGATTGAACGGGCTTTCATGCGCAGATTCACATCTTTGGTCACCAAGATAGATTTCATTTTCGGATACTTGTCGGTCAGGTATTCGGTTGCCGCCAAAATCAAATGATCGGGTTTCTTTATAGGAAACGATTCCCACACTTTGGCAGCCGGCACATTGCTTGTCACGACAAACAGACGTCCCAATCCTTCGCCAAGCTTCACTCCGTCGGAGAAAAGCTCATCGCTTGTCAGCACATCCAATTCGCGCACGAACTCACGAGCATTGAAATTTATCTGCTCGTTTCCTTTTTTGAACTTATCCAGTTCTTCGAGTACAACAAGAGGGAGGTAAATATCATTTTCCTGAAAATTCTTCAAGCAATTGTAGTCGTGAAGAATAACATTTGTGTCTAGCACAAAATTTTTCTTAGTTCCCATGATTTCTTAGATTTAAATGTTGATATTTGCAATCTCATTCGCCAATCCCCCATTTATAGTCAGATTGACGGTTCTAAAGATAAACAAATTAGTGGGCAATAAAGATTGCCCGACGTTAAATATTATAAAACATGGACTATCAGAACACTTTAAAGTACTTATATGAGAGTGCGCCAATGTTTCAACAAATAGGAGGCAAAGCATATAAGCCGGGTTTAGAGACCACACACAAATTGGACGAACATTTTGGGCATCCTCATCAACAATTCAAGACGATACATATCGCCGGAACCAATGGAAAAGGATCCTGTTCACATACCATCGCAGCCGTATTGCAGTGCGCCGGTTACCGGGTAGGACTATTCACCTCCCCTCATTTAATCGACTTCCGCGAACGTATCCGTATCAACGGTGAGATGATACCGGAAGAGTATGTAGTCAATTTCGTAGAAGAGCATCGCTCTTTCTTCGAGCCGCTGCACCCTTCATTCTTCGAACTGACCACCGCTATGGCATTCCGTTATTTTGCCGACCAGAAAGTAGATGTAGCAGTTATCGAAGTAGGCATGGGCGGAAGATTGGACTGTACGAATATCATCCATCCGGATTTGTGTGTTATCACCAACATAGGCCTCGACCACACCCAATATCTGGGTGACACGCTGACGAAGATTGCCAAAGAGAAAGCCGGAATTATCAAAGAAGGAGTTCCGGTCGTTATCGGCAGAGCCCAAGGGGCAGTGAAACGTGTATTTACCATGAAAGCTAAAGAAAAGAATGCGCCTATCGAATATGCCCGTGAAAATGCCCGGTACTGGGACATGGAAATAGTTCCTTATTCGAAATTGCAAGAAATAAGACCGATGATGGACAACACAATTCAGAGCATGCACGAAATGATCGAAGCAATGGACGAACAATCAGAAGAAGAGGCAAACCAGATGCGGCAAGCATTACTCATGTTAGACCTGTCAGACAGTCTACGTACGCTAGACCAGATACTCGACAAAAGAAAAGATGCTATCAAAATCCACAATGAGATGTTTCCTTTCGGACTTTTCACAGAGTTGAGCGGAGCTTACCAATTCGAAAATATGTTTACCATCCTAAAAGCTCTTGCGACACTGACCCGTCTGAACTACAACATCAGATCCCAGGACTATCGCGCAGGTCTTGCAAACGTATGTCAGCTCACCGGTCTGATGGGGCGTTGGCAGAAAGTACACAGCTATCCGGATATTATCTGTGACACGGGACATAATGTTGATGGAATCGAATATATCCATGTACAGCTCAATGCCATTCACAAAACCTTCGATCAGGAGATCCATATTGTATTCGGCATGGTCAATGACAAAGACATCCGGGGGGTTCTGCGAGCATTGCCGAAATATGCCACCTATTATTTTACCAAAGCAAGCGTTAAACGCGCGCTTCCGGAAAATGAACTACTGGCATTGGCAGAAGAAGCCGGATTGAAAGGTACCACCTACCCCACTGTTGTAGAAGCTGTACAGGCGGCAAAAAAGAACTGCCCCCCCAAAGATCTGATCTTTGTAGGAGGCAGCAGTTTCATTGTCGCAGATTTGTTAGCGAACCGCGATACACTCAATCTCTACTAACGCATCCTTTGGCAGAGCTTTTACGGCAACCGCCGAACGTGCCGGAAAGGCTCCGTCAAAATACGTGGCATACACACCGTTCATCCCTGCAAACAGGGACATATCCTGAAGAAAGACAGTGGTTTTGGCAATGTTTCCCATTGTCAATCCTGCTTCTTCAAGAATGTGTTTGATATTCTCCAACGACTGGCGAGCCTGTCCTTCTATCCCTTCAGCCATCTGTCCCGTAGCGGCATCAATAGGCAACTGACCGGACACAAATACCATACCATTGGCTTCTATCGCCTGACTATAAGGGCCGATAGCCCCCGGAGCTTTCTCACTGCAAATTACTTTTTTCATATATATTTCTTTTTTCTGTTTACCGAATTTCAAAGATAAAAATAAATTTCGAGTAAGATTGACAAATCTGTTTCTTTTTATTATCTTAGCAGCTGATGAGCAAGCATAATTACGACATATTCATAAGTTACCGTAAAAGATGTTCGGGCGACAAGCCTGAAATGCTACAACTGATGCTGGAAGAATCCGGATTCCGCAAAAGGGTGAGCTTTGATAAAGACAATTTAAACGGTCGGTTTGATGTTGAGTTGATTCGCCGTATTGATGAGTGCAAAGACTTCATTATGTTTATGGTGCCGGAGACGTTTACAACGATCCGCCCGCTCAATGAAGAAGCGGTCGAGACAGGCGAAAAAGCAACATGGGACATGGAAGAAGTGGCTTTCTACGAACGGATGGCATCCTTGACCTATGAAGAGTTTGAAACGGAAATTAAGCAGATCAGCCATACCGGAGAAATCGATTTTGTCCGGATAGAATTAGGCCGTGCGTTACACCGCCGGAGTAGAAACCCCAAACAGATAAATATCATTCCGATTGCTCCGCAGGAAAGTGAAAGCTATGATTTCGCCACCCTGCAACTACCACCGGACATTAGCGGATTAAAAGATTTTCAAGCTGTATTTTACAGTAACTCACGAGTAGCCCGATTCAAAGATATAAAGGGTGACCTCCTGAAACAAATGTTATCAAAACCTTCTTATGTATCTGCCAAATGGCTTGTGATGACTTTCATTGCTCTATCATTAATAGTAGCAGGAAGCAAAACTTATACTTCCATCCAAAGAACGGCAGAACAAAAACTGGAATTCAAGGATTGCCGCACTTATGACGATTATAGTAGTTTCATAAAGAAACACCCGGACAGTTCTTTGAAATCTACATGCGACTCCATCCTGCATGAATTCAATGCACTCCGGAATGACGGACGCGCTTCCGTAAACAACACCGGGAACAGGGATATAAAAGACAGAGAGAAAGAATGGGTAGACGTAAAATGGAATCCCACAATCACACTGCCCCAGCTCCGCTCCCTGGTGGACATGATGAATAATATGCTGCTGATTCCGGCCAAAAACAAAGAATTCATCATGGGGAAAACTATGGGAAAAGGATATGACTCACCGCAGCACACCGTTGTATTAAGTTCCGATTATTATATGTGTAAATACGAAGTAACACGTTCGTTGTGGTATGCCATTATGAATGACTCCATTGTTACGGAAGAAGGCATGCTGCCTATGACACATATAACGTGGAATGATGCAGAAGCCTTCACCAAGAAGCTGAACAAGCTCACCGGTTTACCTTTTTCTCTCCCTACGGAGGCGCAATGGGAATATGCAGCAGCCGGAGGCGAAAGCTATCCTTATGCTGGTTCAGACAACATTCGTGATGTAGCTTACTATGCCTCCAATGCTAATGAACGCCTGCATCCCGTTGGCGAGAAACGCGAAAACGGATTCGATTTATACGACATGTCAGGTAACGCCGCCGAATGGTGTACAGACTGGATGATCCGGTATGAAAATACACGGGTCACAGATCCCCAAGGTCCGGCAGAGAATCCCGGACACCATAAAAAGATAGTGAGAGGAGGCAGCTATCTGGCCAACGAACGTGATATGGACATTCGCCATCGTAGCGTACAGACTTACGATACATCAGAACCACATATCGGATTTCGTGTGGTACTTAATCCTATTCAATAACACTATGAATGCAGAATAAAAATGAGCAGGAAAACTATTTTCAGAGTATTCATCCTCCTGTTTTTTTCCATCGGAGGGCAAATGAGTGCCAATGCACAGACAACGACACCCTTTGAAACGGTGTTCGACGCCTGTAAGAAAGCATGTGAAGCATTGGACGGCGGCTTTGCCAGTGGCGAACAACTGCTGGCAGTAAGCAAAACGCTGCGTGATGCAGCCCCTATCCCATTAACCGTCAAACAAACCAAGGGCGATGTCTTGAGCCTGAAAGGACATCTGGTATTTGACTACGAATTCATTCAAGCCTGC
Source organism: Bacteroides sp. 3_1_23 (assembly GCF_000162555.1). NCBI lineage: Bacteria > Pseudomonadati > Bacteroidota > Bacteroidia > Bacteroidales > Bacteroidaceae > Bacteroides > Bacteroides sp. 3_1_23. The sequence continues at coordinate 1,222,630 of NZ_GG774955.1, read as the reverse complement.
GTTGATAATGAAACAATCTATGAAATTGCGGACAAGTATGCAGCAGAAGCGAGGATGAGAGGTGATAAGGACTCCGCCAACAAAGTAAGATTAGATACCAAAATGGTGGCTGCCGGTCAGACCTGTACTTTCGAGATTCCGAGCTGTTCGGGAACCTCGCAGATAGGCTGTGTGGCAGAGGTGAATCGCTCTTTCAGTTGGAAAATAAAGACAATCGGTTATCAATCGAAAAGTGAACGGGAATACAAATGTAATGACAGTGTCCGGAAAGGTCTTCCTTTCCGTAAAGAAAAGGTTAGCTCGGACGAACGGTATAAAATCATCGTCTCGATCACCAATAAAAGCAAGAGAGACGGGAGCTTTGCCTTGATCTTATTTTAATCCACTAAAATCTCTATTATATGCGACAATTCATTCTATCTCTATTAGCCTGTCTATGTCTGACAGCCTACTCACAGACTGCAAGCCAAGCCGACCTACTGGTTGAAGAAGCTCAAAAACTAGAAAGTAAACAAGATTACCCAACTGCCATTACCAAACTGAAACAAGCGGATGAATTATATGTCAAAACGGGAAAGACACAGAGTGCGGAACGCGCTACCTGCCTGCACATTCTCGGCCGTTGTTATCTGAATCTGGAACGTCCCGAAGGACTAACCTATACACAAATGGCAGCAGATATGCGCAAGACCATACTGGGCGAAACAAATATCAAATACATTTCCTCCCTGAACAACACGGGACTCTACTACCTGACTGTTGCAAAAGACTATCCTAAAGCAGCAGAAATTCACAGCAAGACATGGGAATTGTGCAGTCGCATTCAACCCCGTCCCGAACAGGCATTCATGTTTCATATCAATCTCGCCCGCTGCTACATAGCTTTAGGAGAAATGGACAAAGCAAGTGCCATCGTAGAAGAGGAAATAGCCATCAGTAAAAAGATGTATGGCGAAAAGTCCCTTTCAGTTGCCCGTCAACTCCAGCAGATAGGTTCGTTGTACTACCTGTCGGAACGTAAAGACGTAGGGGTAACTTATTATGAGCAGGCCTTCAACATCTTTCCTGACGATTCAAAAGAATACGAGCAACTTCTCGATTGGATATCGTCCATCTACCTGGAGCTGAACAATCAGCCGAAAGTATTGGAATACATGAAATTGGCAGAAGCTCACAATAAAAAAGAATTGGAGAAGCCTTGCGACGAGCCCGTTTGTCTGACCGAGCGTGCACAGTATTTCGCCAGTATAGGTGACAACGACAAGGCAAGGGCACATTTTCTGGAGGCTTTAAAGAAATGCGATGTGAATACCCATAAGGAGATCGTTTTTAAAGTACGCCACAACTATGCGCAATTTCTCTCCGGAATACAAGATCATGCATCTGCCGGCGAATACTACGAACTGGCAGCAGACATCCTTCGCAACAATCCTGCCGAACAGGCTAAATTTGCATTGGAATCTTATCTGGGCGGACTCAATTATAGCATTGCCGCCAAGTATGAGGCCTCCAATCGTATGCTCAACCAGGCACTGTCGGTTTATGCACAGATGTTGCCGGACAAACTGGACAAATATGTAGACGCCTCCATTGCATTGTGCCGTAACTACGAATTCACCAAGGAGTACGGAAAAGCCCTCGAAATACTCACAAAAGCCGAAAAACTGCTTCCGACGGGTGATAAGTCAGATAAGATGGGGGAAATTCTGCGTTCCAGAGGCAGTATCTTATACCGACAAAAACAATATGCAGAAGCAGCAGCAAACTACCAACAAGCTGCAGACATTTACAAAGTTCTTCCAGGCAGTGATGTAAAATATCAGGATGTACTTAGCAGTCTGAATCGTTGCCACACCATGATGGGCAATGAGACAGCAGCCAGGCAGACAGAACAGGATGCCGAACGTCAACGAATGGCGGTTTTAAACAGGCTATTGAAAGAGAATCTTGAACAATTGGACGCTTATCGCCTGCAATGGGGAGAAGACGGTTTGATGTATGTCTCCGCATTAGGGACTATCGCTGACATCTACTATACCCAAGGACAGACCGACAAGGCATTAGCCTATATGGAACCTTTCCTCTCCGGCGAAACAACCGCGCTGCGTAATCTTTTCCGTCTCTCGAAAGCCGATGAACGCCTGGCATTCTGGAAGGATATCCGTTCCTCACTGGACAGTATTCCCCTCCGTGCAGCCAATATCGCCGCAACAGGTACACCTGAACAAAAACAACGTTTTGCCCGGTTAGGTTACGATGCATTATTGTTTTCGAAAGGTATTATGCTCAATTCGTCTATTGAACTGGAGTCTCTGATCCGCGCTTCGGGAGATAAATCCCTGCTCGACCAATACAACAAGGCTACCCTTATGGCGGAACAAATTTTATCCATGCAAAGTGAACTCCCGAATGCAACCAATCAGACGGAAGCACGGAAAAATATCATCCGCCAGAAAGAGGAGTATGAACAGCTGCAACTGGACTTGATGCGAAAATCTACTGATTTCGGCGACTATACCCGTTATCTTTCTGTCAAATGGCAAGACGTACAAAAGCATCTACATGGAAACTCCATCGCCATAGAATTTGCTCTCATAGACGATGAACTACTAGCTCCGGACAAACACCTGGCCGCTTTCGTACTTCGTCCGGGCGACACGTCTCCCACCGCAATCAAGTTAATGAGTCAGAAATTGCTATCGAAAGAGATGCAATCGCCTACGGCTTTCACCACAACCGAAAACGGGGCACATTTCTGGAAAGCGCTGGATGAATATATCAGCAAAGCGGATACTATTTATTTTTCACCTGACGGGATACTTCATCAGTTACCTGTAGAATATCTTCCGTATGGAGCGGGTAACCCGCCGTTAGCATTCCAGAAAGCCGTCTATCGTTTATCGTCAACAAAAGAAATCGCACTCGACAAAGCTTCACTGAACTACTCATCAGCCGCACTTTTCGGAGGATTAGACTACGAAATGGCTTCAACTAAAGTTCGCAATATTGTTTCTACAGATCATAACTCCGGGAAATTCCGTAACGGACAGAATGGGTATCATGAGTTACCATATACGCTCAATGAAGTAAATAACGTAAATTCCCTATTGAAAGAAAAGAAGATTAAAACCAATCTATTCGTAGGTGAAAACGGAACGGAAAAGCAGTTCCGGGCACTCGACGGCAAAGCTGTTTCGTTGATTCACATAGCTACTCACGGAGACTATAAAGAATTGAAGCAACGTGAAGCCGATGATGCGATGAAGCATTGCTTCCTGATTATGTCCGGCGCCAATGCCACGGAAGAGAATAACGACGGACTGCTCCGTGCAGATGAAATAAGTAAACTAAACCTCCGCGGTTGTCGTATGGTTGTTCTTTCTGCCTGCAACACCGGTCAAGGTACTCTTGGTGCGGATGGTCTTTTCGGTCTTCAACGAGGCTTTAAGAATGCAGGAGTACAAACCATCCTCATGACACTTTCAGCTGTTGACGACCAGGCCTCCATGCTTCTCATGACTAAATTCTATGAGAACATCATTTCAGGGTTATCCGAACGACAGGCTCTTATAAAAGCGCAACAGTACCTTCGTGAGAACGGATATGCAGACAGTAAATATTGGGCACCATTTATCTTGTTGGATGCAGGCAAATCGCCTATTCCTCATCCTTCGAAATCTTGAACCCTAGTTTCATAATCAGTTTCAAGGTTTCCACCGAAGAATTTCTGTCGTACACCTTTTCTTCTTCAGGTAATTCTTCATACGGAACCAGGCACGGATGCTGCTTCAACACATCATCCCGCTTTTTTCCATACGTCCAACCTTGTTCTATTCTGGTTTTCGACCAGACTTCATGAACATTCTTAGCCATCTCTTCTACCAAATATTCCAACTCCTTCGGGAGTTGGATATGTCCTGTATCCACCGGATTGGGAATATACTCTTTCATTTTATGATTCATTATTTATATATTAGCGGAACAATTTCCAATCTATCTTTTTACCACAATGACTGCAATAGATTTGGTCCATAAAAATAGACGCACCACATTCACAGACTTTGGCATCACCTTCATTCTTCAATTTTCTCATCAGCTCATTATGAAGAGCCGTATCGCCCTGTTTGATAATACTATACCCCAGCTTTTTCATCAGCTTGATCGTATCAAACGCCATACGTCGATCATATTCTTTTTCCGAATAAGGAAGCATGGAATAAGGCACCATGTCCGGAGTCTCTTTCTTCTCGTCATCCCTCTGCGGTCCATAAGTCCATCCCTCTTCCTGGCGCTGGTCGGCCCAGATTTCGTGCGCATTTTCAGCAATGGCTTCACGCAATTCAATCAAATCAGTGCTCAATTCAACATCTTCCAGATCAATAGGCCGCGGATTATAATCCAGATCAGGCACTTTCACTCTCGCAAGATACGCTTTTGCATCATTCCATGCCGCAATAAAGTGATCCTTGGGATAGGCCGTACTTTCCTCTCCTGTTGCAGGATCATAAAGCGTCACTTCCTCTTCATTTACGTCAAGCACTACTGCTGCATGATAAGCAATTTCCTCCTCACTATTTCCCGGCAACCGGCAACTATTTACCACAACAATCGCATCATGTCCGGCCTTGAGGGCACGTATGACACTGTCAATACTGGAACCATAACTGCGCATCACAATCAATCCGCGTTGTTCGAGCAGGCGGCCTACACTATGCAAAGGAGTTCCCCTCTCCCTCAACCAACTGTTATTTCTGGCCTCCTCCGAGAGTTCATCCGAATTATATTCAATCTTTCTACGTTTCAAAATAAACTGCTCACACTGGAAATCACAAAGATTACCTTCCGATTTGGCTGCCATCTGCGCCATTGGCAGGAAGTCCGTTTCTTCATCATCAGCTCCCATCATGGCATCCAACTGTTGAGACAAGATAAATTCCTCTTGCAAACTTTCATCAGTCGCCAGATATTCAAGTACCAAAGCTGTTTCTTCAGCATTCGTCTTACCTTCTTCAAAAGCAGCCAACAATTCTTCGGTTATCATATTTTTATCTTTTGTTTTCATACTTCTTCTTATCATTCATAGCTAAGTGAGCCAATGCTGCCAGCGCACGCTTTTTAATATTGTACAGATTAGCAACAGTTATTCCCATAGATAATGCTAAAAATTCAGGTTCGACCTCTTTGAGTACTAATTCCCTGATGACCATCACATACCGCTTATTCGACATCAGATCGAACAAACGTTCCAAATCAATCTTTGCGGCTATTTTCGATTCAGAGTCGTCTATTTCTTCTTCATGATTCTGCTCATAAAGAGGCTCTTTACTCTCGTCTTCTATCATCTGTTCACGTTTTTTCCGGGAACAGAAAAAACGAATTGCCACAATCTTAATCCATGTTCCAATGGTGCTACGTCCCTCAAAATTACGAAGAACGGCAGCATCATTCTTCATTAGATGATGGTAGAGTTCGCTGATACATTCATCGTAATCAACCTGGTAATCAAATATCAGCTTAATTACATTGATAAACAACGGACGATATTTTATGTTGAAAAACCAATCGGTGATTTTTTCATCCCGATTGATTAATCCGTCGACTATTTCCTGATCTGTCATATAGTTAGTTCTTTTTCAATCTAAAACTTAGCTCAACCACACACTGGTCATAAGGGATGGTTTCCGGATATTTACTTCTTAAAATATCATTATCGACGATGCATTTATGCTTCTTCTGCTGAAAGTCTTTATCTCCGTCACACGTTACAAATCCTTGCAGTTCCATACATGCATTCCAACGCAAATGTTCGCACTTACTCAAATTATCAAATAATGTACTGGAAACAACGTCACAAACCTTAGAATAGTTCAATGTATGGGCATCACGCTGCGTCAGCTCAACCATCTCTTTCAATCTTTCCTTATTATCTTTGCCATCCTCTCCCATGGCCCCGGCTAAAAACTTTTTGGTATCGATATGCCATACATTAGCCCTATCCTGCTCTTCCTGATAAGCCAATTTAATTTGTGCATTCAAGCTATGCTTGTCCTGCAATGCCTCTCTACGCGCATTCCATTCTTCTTCCGCTGTTTGCTTCAGGCTTTCCTTCGCTTTCTTCTTCTCTTCAATTTCCTTCTCATTCGTTTCAGGCATTGCGTCAATCATAATTTTCTGATATGCATAATAAAATTCCTTTGCCAATACTTCAAGCACATCTGTCGATACCACATCGTACGAGAATATTTCTTCCTGCGCTCCAAAAGTTATGATTACATCCCGGGTATTGCCATAAATATTAAAATACTCTTTTATTTGCTTCAGCTGAATGGTGTTGCAACTTCCATTGACGCGCAGATAAATCCTAAAATCATTGAAACAATCCTTTCTATATCGATAGGCATATTCGTAGAGATCAATCGCCAATGCCATCCCTTCATTATCATTTCCTATAGCAATTACAACATAGTTTAGATCATGAATGATTTCAGAAAATTTTTCCCAAAAACGTTCGGAATGGATAGACATTTCTTCACACCATTCCAACTCATTTTTCCTCTCCTTCAAGGCAGGTGCTTTCATTAAAAAATCACCTTTCAATTCATCCATATGTTCATCAACCACATATATTTTTTGAGGGTTCCTATTGCCATTTACATCGATCAATGCCCCAAACTCATATAGAAAACGAAATGCATCACGTCCGGTTTCTCCAAAGCCAATAATCATCGACGTAAAAGGTTTCTTTACACAAGCCTTCGATGTATCGACATCTACAAAATTCACGGGGTGATTCCTCACATTCTTTTTTAATTGCAATACAGCAAGATTAGACGAGTCGATGATATGAATCTGATGTTTCAACCCATCACATATTTCCAACTTCTGGTTCTGGTTGTTCTTACGCGCATGGCAATAAATCTGAACCAGATTATGGACTCTATCTTCTTTACATTTCGCTATTTCCTTAAAAACAGACACCGCCTCCAGATTCAGTTCTTCATTGGGAGACAAAAAATAGAAAGTTGCCTGCGGATACTTCTTGATTAGATTTCCCAATCTCCTCAATCCGAGATATTTGTATAAATCAAATTCCGATTTGACTTTATCTATAACCCGGCCTGTGATTCCAAATTTAGAGTTAACCAGTATGCCGTCAAGCTCTTCTATCTTTTCTATGAATTTTTCAGTTCCGTCATGAGACGAATTAAAGAAATGACTGAATGTGAACCGGCCATGAGAACTGCTTTCATTAGCAGAAAGCCAACCTCAACAAAAATGTAATTTACAATTCCTCCCAACCTTCTTCATTCCTTCCCCTTGGGCTCTGCCGCTTTTTTTCTTATGCTGTTAGCCAGCAGTATCGCATTATCATTGACACCCCAGAAAATAAACAGCCGGCATTTCTTCTTTCTTGAAAGATTCGCCGCACATAACCGCACCCATGAGATGAATCTGAATCCTAACAGTTTGATGATAAAAACCGCACTCACTATAACGGCCAGGAAATGTATCACAGAAAATATCGTCATGTAGAAAGGATCATGATGCAGATCTTCAGGAACCTCCAAAAGATCGGAATGCGAAGCGAACATTTCCATAGAAGACAGAGCAGACCTAAACGCCAACGCTATCGAATTACTGTCACTCCCTCCCTCATTAAAAGCGTACCAATATATCAGGAAACCTGCAATAAATACTGTACCTGCAATCCATTTCAGGTTATCCACTAAGAATTTCCGCTTCTTAAAAAGCAGGTATACTAAACCTATCCCGATAATGATTAACAAAAGGGTAGAATATCCCCATTGATTTAAAAAACAAGGGTCTGTCGCGTGCTGTGCATTGCATTCACCAGTTTGAGAGATTACTGTGCTTAACATATACATATTCGATAGATTGATTATTTATTCTACAAATTTATACAAAATATTGAATAACAAACAGATTAGTAACAAAAAACCTCCTGCAAAACGAATTTTGCAAGAGGCTTTCTTATTTCTTCTTTAATAAGATTATTCAGCTTTTTCTTTATTCTCCTCCGCTGGAGCTTCTGCAGGTGCGGGAGCATCCTCCACCGGCTTGTCAACTTTCACCTCTTCTCTTGAAACGTTTACAGTCACATTTACAGAAGCAGGCTGTGCCTGATATGGCATACGGTTTTTCGGATCTGCTCCGTAAGGATTAGGACCTACCGTACCATCTGCAAACAACATATACAATGCAAAAATCCAACCAATGATAGGCACACAGCACAACAAAATCAGCCAACCGGATTTGTTTAAGTCGTGCAGACGTTTCACACCCTGTGCCAAAGAGAACCAAATGGAAGCAATCATAGCAGCAAGACCGATCAATAAACCAAATACTGATCCACCGGCCGATCCGCTGGCAGCACCCAAAATAAATGTACCTACACCAAGTGCCCATGCAATACTGGAAACTATACCACCGATAATGCCCGACAGGAAATATTCAATTCTACGAATACGCCCGTCAAATGAGAAAGGAGCTTTGAACATAATTTATTAAATTTATATGAATAAATAAGTGAGTTTTTATCCGTGTTTCTCAATATGAAAGCAAAGATATAAAAAAAATTAAATAAAGAAAGAAATCGGGCAAAAAGATTGAAAAAATGCCCTATTTTCTGTAGAAATCACAATTTCACTCCATCCCAATGCATCACTGCCACCCATTCTGTCGGCTGACAAGTTCCGCAAGAACGATGCGGAACCGTAGCGACCACCAAGTCACAATGGGAAGACAGTACGATTCTTAACTCCTTCAGCAACATATCCAGCTGAATAATCAAATGAAGATATTTCGTCATACACCGGATCACCCGTACATACTGATAAATGCACATATCCTCTCCCCGCCTTATCTCCCCTAATGTTTTAGGAGAGATAGCGAATTCGCTTATGAAAAAACTGTTACTGAAAATACGATCCATATCCATTAAAGCCAATACCAAATTGCTTAAAAACTCATAAGGTTCCTGTTTTTCTTTTGCCATGTCATTCTATGATTAATAAATTATAATATTTCATTTTTTATTTGCTTTATCAAGTGCTATCCACATAGGGAAGCAACCCTATTTTTAATATCCCGACCTTTGTTCCCGTTATCTGATAGTCAGGTAGCTCAATCTTACAAAAACAATTTTATATGAAAGTTTTAGAAGAAATCAAAGTCTCGGTTTACGAAAATGTGTATTCAAAAAAGCCCCGAGTCATGTCTTTCCTTGAAGTCATTATTATGTGCATTCATCCGATCTATGCCTCCATCATAAACGCTATTCGGCGGTACTATGCAGAAGGAGACCATGCCGCGGCACAGAAGCTGAAAAACCAACTCCCCTGCTTCACTCCGGCAGGCACATTCGACGGAGCGCACGCTATCAAAAACTTTCTTCTCCCCAGCCATATTGTCGGACTTGATTACGATCATGTAAAAGATCGTCTTCAAGTCATCCAACGTTGTGCGGCAGATCCCCACACAGTAGCGGCAATAGAAAGCCCTACCGACGGAGTGAAAGTTTTCGCCTATGTAGAAGGTATCGAAAACCGCCATCGTGAAGGGCAGCAACTAGTGAGCCGCTACTACAATCAACTGCTGGGATTGGAGAGTGACCCGGCATGCAAGGACGAAAGTCGCCTGTGTTATTTCAGTTATTCCCCCAACGGATATGTTGCGGCGCTCTATCAGGCATTTGTGTTGGAGCCACTTATAAAAGAAGAAACAAACACTTTCTCTGAAAATGAAGTGCTTCCTCCCTTTCCCCTTCAGGATAATACTCCGGAAAACGTGTCTGAAGAAGAAATCGCCCAATTTATTTCGTCCTATATTTTCTTTCATCCGCTAACAGCCGGTCAGCGCCATTCCAACGTCTTCAAACTTGCCTGCGAAGCCTGCCGCCGACACTATCCCCAGAAAAGCATATTACGCGAACTTTCTCTATTTTTCGAGCACACAGATTTTCGTTCCGAAGAGCTAACAAAGGTTTTATCGTCTGGATATAAACAAGTTAATGAACATGCACCCGCTTCCTCTCCGGCCAGCGACCCTTCTTTTCAAAAGGACATAAGGACAAAAAGACAATATAGTACTGCAGAAAATTCCGATACCGACGACGAAGCCTATTGGCTGGGAGAAGAATTCCGAAAAGGAACCCCTTTATTTCCCCGCAGTTTGTACAATAATCTTCCCGACCTATTAAATGACTGTATCATTGAAGACGGAAGCGAACGCGAACAAGATGTCGCTCTCCTTTCCGATCTCACGGCCTTGAGCGCAGCACTTCCGCAGACTTTCGGAATTTATAATCATAAAAAATACTCCACGCATATATTCAGTGTCATACTTTCGCCTGCCGCCAGTGGTAAAAGTATCGCCCAAACCGGACGATACCTGTTGGAAGAAATACATTCAGAAATCCTGTCTACCAGTGAATCTATGATGAAAAACTACCAAACTGTACATAATAACTGGCAATCAGAATATCAAAAACAGAAAAAGAAAGGAGAAGCATGCTCCGAAGAACCGCAACGACCTCCTTTCAAAATGCTATTCATTCCTGCTACTACCAGCTATACCCGCATGCAAATGCAGATGCAGGACAACGGTCCACAGGGAAGCATCATTTTCGACACGGAGGCACAAACGCTATCCACAACCAATCATCTGGATTGTGGCAATTTCGACGATATGCTCCGCAAGGCTTTTGAGCACGAAAATATAGATTCTTCCTACAAAGCCAACGGCCTCATTCCGATCTATATACGCCATCCCAAATTGGCTTTGTTGCTGACGGGTACTCCCGGACAAATAGACGGCCTATTGAGCAGCTACGAAAACGGATTGCCCAGCCGCACCCTGATTTACACTTTCCGCGAAGCTCCGCACTGGAAAGAAATGGGCGACGACTGCGTCTCACTGGAAGATTCTTTCAAACCGATTGCGCATCGTGTCTCCGAATTATATCACTTCTGTCTGGCTCATCCGGTTCTTTTTCATTTCAACCGCCTGCAATGGAACCGTCTGAATGAGATTTTCTCACGTATGCTGTCCGAGGTGGCATTGGAAGGCAACGATGACCTCCAAGCCGTAGTGAAACGCTATGCTTTTCTGGTGATGCGTATCAGTATGATCCAGACCCGTATCCGGCAATTTGAAGCAACCGATCTTTCTCCCGAGATTTATTGCACGGACGCTGATTTTGAGCGTTCTCTTCAAATCGTTCTATGTTGTTACGAGCATAGCCGGTTGTTGCACTCATCCATGCCGTCTCCTTCGGTCCGTCCACTGAAGAATCCGGACACTATTCGTAATTTTGTTCAAGAGTTGCCCGACAGTTTCACGACAGATGAAGCGATTCAGATTGGCGCAAAATACGATTTCAACCATCGTAAGGTAACACGTCTGCTAAAATCGCTTAATGGAGTAAAGATCAATAAGATATCCCATGGTTCCTATACCAAGATGAATGAGCAATAGTCACATCTGTCCTTTTTGTCCTTTTGTCCTTTTGAAGAGTCCGGAAAAACATCGGGAGATTTGAAAAAAACATCTCAATGATTGAAATCAAACATTGGGAAGTTTCGATACAAATCTCCCGATGTTTTTTCTTTTTATCTGTGCGCCTGTGTGCGTCATTATGCGTCATGCCGCTTTCCCGATGTAGTACTTTTGTCATGTAATCGATTACAAGGCAATTAAACAATTAAAAATTAATGATTTAAAATTAAAAGTTATGGCACAGAATTACACTCTCATGGCTCGTAAGAACCTGTTGAAACCTAGTGAAACTCCGAAATTTTATGCAGTGGCGCGTAGCGGTCGTAAAGTGACGGTCAAGGAAGTTTGTAAACGTATCACTGAACGCTCTTCTTATTCCAAAGGGGAACTGGAAGGTTGTATCGGTGAGTTTTTGCTCGAAATCGTCAATGTACTGGATGAAGGAAATATCGTCCAGATGGGTGACCTGGGTAATTTCCGTATGAGTATCAAGACCGGTACTCCTACCGATACGGCAAAGGAATTCAAGGCATCATGCATTGATAAGGGCAAAGTGCTCTTCTATCCGGGTAGTGATCTCCGCAAGTTGTGTAAGACATTGGATTATACATTGTATAAAAGTGATTCTTCCACTGATTCGGATAAAGATCCGCTTCCTGATGATGGCGGTGATGATAATCAGGGAGGTTCCGGCAGCGGGGAAGCTCCGGACCCGGCAGCTTAATCAACCGGTTGTTGACTGGTTCTTGAGTTCATAATGTATCAGTAGTATTTATTCTTTAATTCAAATTTATATGAAAAAGCAACTTTGGAAAAACATTCTCCAGTTTATTGTAACTATCGCGACTTCGATCATTTCGGCTATCGGTGTAACGTCCTGCGTGGGACATTAATCTCCTGCTGACCGATATGGAAAATTCAGAAGAAAACTATCTCCCACGTGAGATTAAGTTGTTGGTGATTCATTGCAGCGCGACGCGCTGCAATGTTTCCTTCACCGTAGAGCAGCTTCGACAATGTCACCTGCAACGAGGTTTCAAGGACATAGGGTATCATTTTTACATCACCCGTAATGGGGAACTTCACCATTGTCGCCCGGTATCAGAGCCCGGTGCGCATGTGCGAGGTTTCAACCGGCATAGTATTGGAATTTGCTATGAAGGTGGGTTGGATGAAGAAGGTCGTCCGGCGGATACGAGAACACAGGCGCAGCGCTTCGCGCTACTTGACTTGTTGACGATTCTCAAACATCAGTATCCGGATGCGCAAATCCTGGGGCATTATCAACTTAGTGCTTCGATTCATAAGGCTTGTCCCTGTTTTGACAGTCGAAAAGAGTATATGAATATATAAAAAGAACTACGGGAGCTCGCGAAAGTGCAGTCTCCCGTAGTTTTTTATGTTTATATCATTTATAGTTCTCCCGGCTTTCCCAAGTAATAAGTAATAAGCCGCACTTCTCTCACAGAAAATGCCTTTGTCTTCGGATGAAAGTCAGTAGACAGTATCTCATTCATCAATGGCTTGCATCTCCTCATCCACCTCCGAAGTTTATTGACCGAAGCACGAATTGTCAAATCAGGAAAATACATCTGGGCTAACTCTTGTTTATTATAACATTTCACTACAAAGTCTGAATGTTCCATCGTTTCTTTATTACTATTTTCTATGCTATAAAGTTACAAATATTTCAACATATAAACAAAGAAAACTGATATTATTATCCAGTATAATGAGAGTAAAAAAATATCAACGATCTTCACAGACAGTTGATATAGTGGGAAATTCACATCGGCTTTAACCTCCGATGTCAGGGCGTAGATCAGAAATGTACCGTCGTACGATTTCCAATCCACAATGTAGGAGAATCATACTGTTTACAGCATGAAGCTAGGGACCTACATTTTTTTCATCTCACATACGAAACACTCACGTGTTTATTACATCTCAACATTTTATTTTATACCTAATTCTTGTCTAACATTCATATACTAATTCATTTGATACTCATTTTTAATGATAATCACAATATATTTTATATGATAGGACTGTACATTTTGTAGTTCCCAATAATTGAAGAATTTTATAAAGAGAATGATTGATAAATAGCTTCTAATTCTTTAATTCTATTAGTTATCAGAAACTTCTTTTCAAAAAGAGTTCGTGAATTTTCTCCGTACCAGTCTCTTTTCTGTCTATCTTCTACCAATTCACATATGGCCTTCAAAAAAGACTCTTTCTTAAAAGGAAGTAATCTTCCATTATACCCATCCTCTACACAATCTCTATTCCCAACCACATCAGATGCAACTATTGCTTTCCCTAAAGACATAGCTTCAATCACTGCCAAAGGTAACCCTTCATATCGGGCTACAGTCAGGTAAAACATTGAGTTCTTTACGCATTCCAATGTTTCCTTATGGCTAAGCCATGGAGACAATTCTATTACTTTATCCAAACCATATTCAGCAATCTTTACTTTCATCCTATCCAGATCTGGTGAATAATAACCTACTCCCAATAAACAGAATCCCACCTCTGGATGTAAAGTATGAACCTCTTTCACCACTTCTACTAAAAAAATAGGATTCTTCTGATATGATGGTCTCCCTATATAACAAATATATTTGTCCAGTCTCATTTTTTTTTCAATTCATTTATAGCATCAGGCACAGCATTATTCCAAACAAAAGCCCTATCTTTTTTATAATGCACCATATTCACTCCCATTATTTTTTCAGACTCTGAGCAAGCCAGAAGACGAGCATTAAACTTCGTGATACATTCAATAAACAAAAAGATATTTCTTTTTACCACGGATTGTGCACTTAAAAAAGAAAAAGCATGAGGTGTATAAAAAGTTCTCGTATGAGTCAAGAATCCAGCTGCCCGCCCAACAATTCCACCTTTAGCACTATGACAATGAATCAAGTCAGGACGTTCTTTCTTTATGATTCTCACAGTCTGCACAATAGCCTTTAAATCATTCCACAAATTTAAATCCCGATAAAGTTTTATTCTATACTCCTTTATTTCTCTTCCATATTTCTCTATCGGTTTGTTATTATCCTTATCTCCATGAACAATAACATATTCATAACCACTTTCTGCATATACAATAGAGTTTCGGATATAAATATCAAGCCCACCGATCATTTGACCAACATGCAAAATTTTCATAATTCTATTTCGAACTGTTTCTTATTTACAAATCGAGCCAAATATCGAAATGTATTTCTTGTAAATTTCATCATTAGAGAACTTCACTGCAAGCTTTTTGAAACCATTTTTCCCCATAGTTTTTCTTAGCTCATCATTTCCTAAAAGTTTCTCCAAAGCTTGCCGTAAGGCCACAATATCTAAAGCTGGTACAATAATACCATCTACTCCATCTTCTATATATTCAGGGAAACAGCCTGTATTTGTTGCTACCACTGGCTTTTCATAATAGAACACACTCTGTACCGTCTGCGTACCTGTGGCATCTCTATAAGGTAATACTATTACTTTACTTCGTTGAATCAATCCTGCCAACTCATTATCAGGCACATACTTATTAACATGTTCAAAGTTTGACGGCAGCGAATCTATTCCAAAAATTTGACTTATATCCCCTTTTCCAGCAATCATGAATTTCACATTCTTCATCTGCTTTCCCGCTTCTACTAATATATCAAGACCTTTATAATATTCTATTCTACCGAAAAATAACACATCTATATCTAAAATCTTATTTTCATTTTTAGGATATACCAAATTCTCAATTAAACCCAAATAATTCACTGCTATTTTTTTTTCATCCTTTATCAGCCCAAGTCGCAGTATATCATTTTTCATAAAATGACATGATACAATTATTTTTGCGCTATATTTAAAATAATCTTTGTATTGAGCCTTCAAAAGATAAGCATCTAATTGTCTAACACCCGAATGAAGAATATGATCATGAACAAAAGAAATAATTTTTTTATGGTCTACTATTCTATAGATGAATCTGTTAACCGGATGCGGACTATGAATGAAACACACATCAAAATCGAGAGAATGAACATACTTATAAATACAATAGTATGACAATGGATTTACGAAATCTAAAGTTTTTTTTCTATCAAAAGGGATGTTGCATATATTCTTCGTTCCTAATAGTTCATACCCAATATTTTTATTAGTCACAACAAATACTTCATGCTCTTTTGAAAAGAATTTTGTTAGCAAGAAAAAATTATCCCCCATTGCACCATTAACAGAAAAAGAAACAACAAGTATTCTCATCACTACTACAAATCTTTTTATTATTTATTCAATCTTGAGTAACAATTTTATCAATCCTTTTGGGATTATGCTCTTTAGCATATTGCTTAACCTAAAGCGTAATACCGCCTTCCAATAATAACAATAAGCCTCCCACCTTCCATATCCATTTGTCTTATGAATCTGCAGTACTTCCTTCTTCGATTCTATAAAATGTGAGAAACTAGCACCTGCATCAATCCTCACTCTCGAAACATAATATTTCAAATAATAAAATCGTTCCCCTGCGAGATAAATTGAAAGTAGAAAATCATAATCAGACGCAAGCTTATATTTAAGAGAATACTTTTTCCCCTTCATCAAATCAGTTCGAATGAACACACTTTGATGTGAGAAAGCCATCATATAACGCATACTTTTCAACCCCAAAGCTTTCACTGGTCTATCTCCTATGGCATAACGGAGAATCGTATCACCATAATAGACAGCATAATTTTTATGAGTTTTTACAACAAAAACAAAACGTTCTACTACTTTATTATCAACAAACTCATCGTCCGCATTCATAAAAAGAACCCACTCTCCAGTGGCATTATTGATAGCTTTATTCATAGCATCATATATACCATTATCCGGCTCTGATAACCAAAAAGATATCCTGCTTTCGTATTTCTTTATAATTGCTAAGGTACCATCTGTACTTTTTCCATCTATAATTATATATTCTATATTTTCATAAGTCTGACTAAGTACAGACAATATAGTTCTTTGTATGGCAGATACAGCATTATAACAAACTGTTATTATTGAGACACGAGGAAAGTTATTATTCATATTTGAGTATGTAAAATCTTATTTCTTCTTTTTATACATCTTATATGCCTCTTTCAGCATGTCCTCATCACTATACTGTGGATGCCAATCTAGATCTTTTTCAGTTTCCTGAATATCCAGAACATACTCTTCGTCCGCAATCATAAACTGTTCTGGATACATTAATGTAAAACCATATTTATCTAATAATCCTAACACTAACTTTACGAGTTTACCAGACGTTGGAATTACTATAGAATGTTTATCCGCTGACGTAACAACCCCCTGCAATAGGGTACGAATATCAGGCGGATTCTTAGAGCCTAAGTTATATTCTTTGTTAGGTAATCCTTTGTCTATAGCGCAAAGAATAGCGCTAACGCAATCAAATACTGAAATCATTTGGTAATGATTCTTGCCATTACCAATTGTTGGTACTGGTAAATTCATATCAATTAACTTAAATAACTTTACTAAAATACCTAGGCGGCCTGGTCCATTGATCATACGAGGGCGGAAAATAGTAATATTCATACCTTTTTGTCGATATTCCCGACAGATTTCTTCACACGCTTTTTTACTTTGTCCATAAGGACCAAAAGGATTTTGCGGGTGTTTTATATCCACTGGAAGATATTGTGGCCTACCATACGTCATATCAGTAGTAAACATCAAATAGCGCATACAATTCTTTTCTTCCATCACTTCTAGAATGTTCTTAGTACCAACATAATTAGTACTGTAAAAATATTCTTTACGATTTTTTGGAACCTTAGTGTGATACTGATTCGCCGCCAGATTGATTACCAAATCATCGGGCATTATATCAATCTTACGTATAGCAGACTTATCACGAATGTCTACATTTATAAACTTGGCTTTCTTATTAATACGTTCATCAAGTGTAGAAAGGATATCACCAACTACCACATTCTCCCCACGCTCAATCAGCGCATTGCTCAAGTAACGCCCAACGAAACCATCTCCTCCAAAAATATAATACTTCATTACTATTTTAACTTCTTGAAATTAAATACACACCAATACAAATAATTACAATACCAACAATCCGAATTACCGAGAGTGCTTCACCAAAGAAGTAATATCCCACCACTGCCGCTACAACATATCCTACACTTAAGAATGGATAAGCAAAACTAACTTCTACTTTTGAAAGAACCGCCATCCAAAGAAAAATACTAAGTGCATAGCAAATCATAGCTCCCCAAAGCCAAAGATTTGTTATCATCGCACCTATATTTGTAGTCATATTACTCATTCCCGTTTCTCCCACAAGCAACATACCTTTGCGAATGCACAGTTGTGCAGTACAATTCAGTAAAACACTGACTAAAATCAGTATGATATTCATATTATTATAATATATAAATGATATAAATTTGTTTTAGTAAATTTAAACAATAGACATTATTAGACATAAACTTCATTTATAAGACAATACTATTTAAATGTTCATCGTATCATTATGCCTCTATCAGCAAACTCCAAAATTTCCTTGTCGCCACGACTATCCCCATAAGCATATAAAAAATAATTTTTTCTATCAGGTTCTATTTCCAATAAACGATTTACTTTCTCGGGACCATAACAATTTTTCGTCAAGAAACGCCCAGTCAGTTTTCCACCAGGATCAACTTCAACTTTAGTTCCTATAGTAGCAGTTACTCCCAAACGCGAGCAACAGAATGGGCGGACCCAATCATCTATGCTAGCACTTATCACATACACTTTATCACCATTTTTCAAATGATTCTTTAATTTATCGACAGTCGATTCACGCTCTATTTTTTCCACTTCATCAGCAAAAATTTCTCCCCATCGTTGGAATTCCTTATAATCCATGCCACCAAAAAAATAATGAGAAAAGAGCTTGTTTGACCTTCCAATTAGGATACAACCTTAACTTAAATGCTATTAATAAAGGGGAGTGCAACAAGAAACCCACCATAAAAGCCCAATATCCTTTTGTAAAAAGAATAAAATACAGTAAAGTGTCTTTATTTGTAATTGTACCATCAAAATCAAATACGGCAATATTTTTCTTTCCCTCTAGCATACTCATCACAAATAGATTAGGACAAAAAAAGTCAAAAGCCAGCCAAGGATAGACAGTTGAATAAACCGATCATACATTAGAATTTTGGTAGGACTCCCACTTTTCACATCCACAATTGTTAGTTGCATATAACGTAATAATCCAATTAATACAAATATTGATGTTACATACAAATAAGAGGTATGCATTCGTTCCTGTACTTCAGGTGATACCGTATACATAATATAACATACCATTGTAACAGCCGACACTATTGTAATTGCCTGATTCATAAACTGCAAGTTATATCGATTAATATTGTAACGGACCTTTACCCCACTTTCCTCATACATAACAACGTCATCTCTACGTTTAGCAAAAGCAAGAAATAAAGCGAGAAGAAATGTCATCAACACAATCCATTGAGAAATCCAAATGCCAGTAGCGATCCCACCTACCCATATACGCAATACAAAACCTATTGCTATAATGAACACATCTATCAAAGCAACTCGTTTCAATCTAATACAATAAGCAATATTCATTATAAAATAAAACATGATAATACTTATCACTTTCCAAGCAATTTCATCAGTAAGCAAAAAACATATTACTATAGAAAGAGTAAACATCACCATCATTAGTATATATCCAACAAACACTGATACTCTTCCATTTGCTATAGGACGTAGCCTTTTCTTAGGATGTAAGCGATCCGACTCACGATCATAAATATCATTAAAACAATAAATACTGCTAGCTATAAAGCAATAGGCAAAAAAAACTTTTAGAGATGTGAACATATAAGACAAGTCCATAATATGTCCGCCAAAAAATAATGGCAAGAAAATAAATAAATTCTTTAGCCATTGCTGTGGCCTAATTAGCCTCAATAAATTCATAAATAGAACATACATATAGTATAAAATTACTTAATCAAAAACTTGGTAACCCATCCCTTTTTTGCTTTGTCCAACTCTTCTCTATTGACATATATTGGAATACTTTTTTGAAAAGGAATTTCTTCATAATCTATTGCGTCTTCTCCAATTTCCGTTGGATCATACCTTATGATTTCATCTTTAAAAACTTTATAATTGAAACTCCAATTTTTACTTCTAAAGTATTGCGGACTCGTTTGCTGTATAGCTTTTACATAATATTCCGTCACACATTTATTAAGAATTGAATATCCTAAAGAAATCGTCATAGCCATACTTACATTCAGCACAAGTAACACATACACTAATCGTCTCAACCATTTCCCAATATTATATTTAAGTCCTGCATATTCAGTATATAATAGAATCACAATAGGGAGGATATAGAAAAAAGGTACATACCTATATGAACTTCCCATTGGAAGTATCAGTAAAGATGATAACAACACACCTATAAAAATACAAGTATTCCTATATATTGAACTCTTTTTAGATATAGCATACAATATAAAAGAAAGTAATAAAACATCCACAAATACAATTCCACCTCCCCCTATTCTAGCACCAGGAGAACCGGCACTCATTATATTATTCTCTGTTACAATATATGGTGGAATATATTTTCCATCAAGAATATTGCTAGGACGAGAAGTATAGCTATATAATATTTGTATAATACGGTTTTTCTTTTGCAAAAATTGCGGTTGAGCACCATCATTTAGATATTCAGTCTCCTTATCTCCAATTCCAAGAGGATAAATAGGATTACAATGATCGATGGTATTAGTAATATATGGATTAAAACCTGAAGTTAGAATAGTAAGAACTACAGCCCCCAAAGCCACCGCTATAATTCTATTCATTAATCTATATTTTTTCTGTACAAAAAGAAATATTAAAAAGACAAAAGTAAAAAATCCAACCCAAAATAACATATTAAATTTTGTACTTCCAGCTAAAATGATTGCTGCAGTCATTAATAAATAATCTAAAATAGCTTTTCTACTGTAAATTCCATATAAAGCGACAATAAGCCAAACAACAGTAAAGTACCCACATAGATCTATATAATATGAAAATACTTGTGTTGCAAAAATGGGAGGTAAAGCTAAACAAAGAGTATAAAATAATTTTTTTCTAAAATCTAATGTCCTCCCCACTACACTCCTACCCAAAAAATCATGAATAAGAAAAAGAGAAGATAATCCTAGTAGCCAAGAGACAGCCTTTCCTGATTCTAAATTTCCTGTCATAGCTACAATTGTTGCCGAAACAGTCTCCATTCCTTTACAATAATGATCTATCCATATATTCATTTCCCAGTTTTCTGATATTATTGTATTGTGACTATCATAAATAGGATTCCATCCATGAGACAAAGCGTAAATCATAGGTTGATGATAAGCTTGTCCGTCATAACTGCCGTCAGGAATGATAGCTGATAGTAAGATTACAAACAACATTAAAAGTAAGCTAATACTTACATCTTTGATTATATTCTTCCTAAAGCAATGCAGGATAACAACACTTAATATAAACGCAACAGGAAAATGAATAGCACTGATATGCCAACCTATCAGCCAAGACACCCCAGACAAAAGCAAAGTATTGAGTATTGTAAAGATTTGAATATATCCAATATTACACACTTTCATTATTTTCTATTTTTGCATTTACATTAATACGTTGATAGTTCAAAAAATTTAAGATAAATAGATAAGTAATAGGTAAATCCACAAAGTTCTCATTGCATTCTATTAAAATAAATATAAGTAGAACAAGAATTGTTGGAACGCCTAATTGCATCCGTTTAATACCTCTATAAGCAAAACAAAGAAATATCACTAACCATAGCAATCCCAATGATGCAGAGTTATTTACTAAACCAATACATCCGCCAGCATTCCCATAATTTCGTTTCTCAAAGTTTCTTGTAGCAATGCCATATCCCCAAATCGGTTGTTCTAATGTCATTTCAAATTGAGTAATCAAATCACGAGTACGAGTCACTTTAGATATGTGCTCCTCTCCTGCATCATTTGCTGCTATTTTTCTTGCAACCACGGGAGAATTTATCATCATAATACATAACCCAAATATCAACAACATAGCTATAGGATAAAACCCCTTATGCATCCTACCATATTTTGAGAAGAAAATAACCAATGAAGCTATTCCCAAAAAAGCAATATAGGCCATTGTAGACAGAGTTGTAAGAAGTGTGACTACAATAACTAACATTTGCCATTTTTCTTTTCGATTCAACATCCCCTCTTTTATTTCAGGAATGAACAATATAAAAGCAAAATTTAAGAAATATTGATATGCACCTGGCTCATGGAATAAACCAGCATTCCGATGAAATAAATAATCCCACCCAACACAATGAAAAAAAAAATTCTAAATACTGCCCCTCTTCTCCAGATCTACTGACTATTTGAGGAGTAAATAATTCCATTTCAACCCCTCCAAAAACTATCAGACTAAATATAGCTAGTACTGTCAAAATATTTAAATAAATCTTTTTAAAGATATAAAATGGATAACGACAAATTATAACAAAAGAAAACATCAAATTAAACAGCCAAGACACCCAACTATGATTCAATACATCTGTATGTATAACAAACCGATTTACAAAGATTATTCCTCCATATATCAAACAATATATGAACCCTAAAGTATGCAGACGATGTTTATTTACGGTATGCTTATCATAATAAAGGTAAAATAGTGAAGTTAACAACATTACAATAAATGCTGGAACATATGACTTATGAGCAAATGAATATGACCCAGACCCTAATATTATGACTAAAACTCCCCAATAATCGACTAATGTTTTACGGTTAATTCGCATCACTCATATAAATATATTACCCTCATTTATCATCCCCAATATTAATAAACACTTTCTAATTAGAATATAAATAAGAATCTTAAACTAATTATTAAATACAACAATGTAAACATGAAGAAATCATCTATCAAAAAAAGAAAATACTAGGCTTTATTTTTACTAAAAAAATATTGTTGCCTCATTTTTATAAGATCCCTATTATTGCATCTTTTACTCATCCACGGATAATTATGGCAATTCTTAATTACTTTTTTGGCATATTCATCCGTAGTCATTATAAATTTAGCAGGAACTCCTCCCCATACTTCCCCAGATGGAATATGTTTAGTAACTATACTACCTGCAGCAACTATAGAGTTTGCACCAACAGAGGTATTAGGTAAAAGTATTGAATATGCCCCTACAAAACAGTTCTCAAAAAGTTCAATACTACCGACTTTATCCACTTCTGATAATGAAATCCCCAAATACTGTGCTATATTAAAGCAACTTACATCATGATTTATAAACCTTACATTTGCAGCACAAATTACATTATCATGAATACTAACTAAATATGGTTCTGGTATACTACACGAATATAACTGCACATTTCTACCAAGATAATGAAACTTACTCCTCATAAGCTCAGCTGCACCATGTGGGCTTACCATTTTAGACATAATTTTAAAACAAAGGTCTTGCATTCTTCGGAAAAACATACATTCTTTTTTATTAGTAAGTATTCTCTAATCTTCAACTCATACAAATAAAAAGCTCAAGGATCCTATATCATCAACTATTACACTTTAAAAAGATTAGAATTCCATTCTTTTTTATTCCTATAGTAAAATCATCAATATTCATATCAAGATACTAGTAGAATGGTACATATTCCCCAGTCATTTCATATTTTAAATTCTTATTTCGTTCCCCAATTTTTTTGGCTGGAACTCCTGCAACAATAGTATAAGGCTCTATAGACTTCGTGACTACTGCACCTGCTGCCACTACTGCTCCTTCTCCAATCTCCACACTATGAAGAATTAAGGCATTGGGACCTATCCAAACACGATTACCTATTTTAACAGGAGTTTTCGTTTGTGTATCACAACGAAAAAATGAATCTCGGTGGTCGTGCTGTTCTGTCCAAATAGACACATTAGAAGATAAATTTACGTTTTCACCTATTTCAATGCCATTTCTCCCATCCAATATGGCCCGGTCTCCAATAATACTTCCACATCCTATTCTTATTTTATAGGGTTCTCTCATTTCAGTACCATAATATATTACGACTTTCGGTGCCATATCTACACAATATACATTACGATAAACAAAGTTACGAAAATGATGGGATGGTACTTGTGATACCCGGTAATCATAATAACGCATAAATCCACCCAAATAGCGTTTCAACAGATAAAGAGAAGAGTGTTTATTCTTTATTACATCGTTTTGACTGTCCACCCCTCCCAATTTATATTTTCTTTTTATCTTATATGATAAAAATACTATTAGTGATGTCAGCGCAACAAAAGTAGTATTGCATATCAATAAGAAAACTAACAACTGAAATACCAATAAATAAACCATACATCATTATATTTTAGCAATTCATCAAAACTATATATCATTAAAATGCTCTTCATCTGCAAATCTCCCATATTAACATAGCACATATAGCTAGATATGTCCATTAAAAGAAAGCTTTCAACTTATATATAAAAAAGTCTAATAATCGCATTACAAATAATACAGAATAACGAGGAAAATAAATAAAAGAGCGAAACTTAAATGTTTTAAGTAGAAGTGATAAATACCCATTACAATAGTTGTTTGCATAATTAAAATAGAACTCCTTAATGTTATCATAAGCAATATCCAAAGGTAACATTTGCTTTGATTCATAATTACCAGTCAATAAATCATTAAGTTTTTTATCAAACTCTTGGGAATTAATTACTGCACAACGCAATCTTTGTCCCTCTGATTTTCTATACAAAGGATCATTACATAATTCCTTAGCATATGCAAATAGTGTATCTAAATCATTTTTGGCAATCGGTGCTTCATTATGATAATTAACAATGCCATCCACCTCATCCAACTCTACTCTCTTTTTTGCATAAGCCAAAATTGGTTTACCAAAAGCAGCTGCATATTGACACATTAGACCTCCAGACAAAGGATATGTACCATAATATATATCACAGTTTCTAAAAAGTTGAGATATATCCTTTCTATATTTAGATGTATATACGCGCTCTCCATTCTTCATTCTAAGGATACGTTTTTTTATCTCCCTTAATGATGTAGATGCAAGAAAGACAATCGAATTTGGGTTATCATCTAAAACTTTATCCATGATGTCAAAGAATAAATTCTCCTCATCTAACATTTTATACTCTGTCCCTCCTGTAAAAATCACAACTTTCCCTGTTCGATCAAAAGGGAATCCTTGAAAAGGTATATCGTCGGATATGATAGGATAATAAGGTAAATAAAGCAATTGACTCAACTTCACCCCACGTCTATCTACCGAAACTGAAGCTCCATATGGTCTAAATTCTATCAAATAATCAAGCATTGATTTACCAATCCAAAATGTGTGATCATTAAAATTAATATTATAACATGGGCATTGCTTAGCAGCCATGACAGCAATTATTAACCGTGCATCCCATGGCCATACATGAGTCAATATTTTCGTTGGATTAAAATTACGGATTTCTCTCGCCACCTCCTCCGTTGTATCCATTAAAGATCTTGACTCCTCAATTATTTTAATGGTAATATTTTCTTTATCTTGCAAATAGGCTGGAATTTCTGTAGAACCAATTCTAACCCCATTAATTTGAACAATACGATTTAATACGATTATTAAAACAGGAACTCCGACCTTGGCCAATGCTTTACTATATTGTTGAGTCACTTCCCCTCCATTTATAGTTCTGTTACAAACAAGCACGATACGTTCTTCTCCATTATTTACCGTGAATCTATCCTGCAGCAAACGTTCTTTTATACTACAAGATATATTTTGCAGAAGAAACTCCAAATCTTCATCAACATATTTAAAATTATAATTATAAGCCCATTGTGCAGCTACTTCTATATAACAAATACTCTGTTCCAAATGCCCACTTTGCATCTTATCAGAAGCTTTTTGTTTTATTATCTCAAAAATGTCTATTACTTGCCTTTCTGTCAATGTACCCTTTTTCATAATCTATGCCACTTTAGCATTCTATTCTGTTCACAAATAATCTAAACTTATTTAAACTATCAGCTTATCTAGTTTTCTATATAGTTATGAAGTATATACTTTAGTTTTGATTTTCAACGACAAAACAATCTACGTTCTCAACACTACAAATTAATATTAAAATAAAAGAGAATTTATAATCTTACATTATCTCTATTATTGCCTCATAATACCCTATAAACGATAATTTTTCTAAATATGACAACCATGCAAACCGTATATATTACATAGTTCACAAAATATGCTTGTGTTATCCCAACCACTCCATTTAGATTCATAAACAAATATCCTAATACCACGAATAAACCAGAAAATACGACTTCAGTTGCAATAAATGTTTTAGTCATAGATTTTGCTACCATCAAAAAAGCTAACAACCAACTAGATATTTTAAAAAAGTCTCCTAACAATTGCCAAATAAACAAGCTCTCCATCGGATAAAAATCTGGAGAAAAAAGTATCATAACAACAAAATGTCTCAATAAATATACAAGAGTTAACCCCGATAATAATATAGGAATAATGACTTTGTAACACTTGAATATTTCATACCGTAATTCCGAAATTTCCTTTATCTCTGATAAACGAGGTAAGTAGTAAATACTAAAAGAGGTGGTTATCACCATTAAGTATACGTTTGAAATACGATTCATTGCTTCCCACCATCCAGCTTCTGTCATAGATATTTCAGAAATAACATATCCACGTAATAACATTTGGCTAACCGGAACAACTGATAATGAGACTAATGTCATAGCTGAATAATTCAGGAAACGTCGAAGTATCTTCCTATCTAACCTCTCTCTATAATAGATGACAGATAGCCATGGAGCTTTTCTACATATCCAAAATGTAACAAAAAACACCACACTCTGATAAGAAACGGCACTAATCAATGCACCTTTCAATCCCATAGAAAAAACAAAACATATAGTAAAAAGTAATCCAACTATAGTCCCTGATATATTCACAATCACATATCTTTTAAACTCTTTATATCCATTTAGGATAGAAATTAATAGAGTATTCAGAGTGTACAGAAATATTGTAAAACCAAAAATTAAGAATACATATCCATATTCATCAGAAAGCATTACCAAACGACTAAGTTGATTATGTAAAATTATTAACCCTAAACTCACTATAAAAGTGAAAAATAAAGTTATCTGTAAAGCATTGGATAGAATTTTTTTTATTGCAGATTCATCTTCTTTATATTCTGCTACATATTTCGTTATTCCACTATTAATTCCGCCATTAGCTACTCCCAATAAGATAGTTGAAAAATTATTCAATTGACCTAATAGAGCAATCCCACATGGACCTATAATAGAAGCCACAACTTTTACGCTTATTAATCCTGTAAGCATACGCACTAAGGTAGATATAGCATTAAATGAAAACACTTTTACTATATCCTCTTTCGCTGTACGTTTAGCAAAAGAGGCAAACTTATATATCATTCCCACTTGTTCAGTAAATCAACAATAGTTTTTATCTCCATATTCATCATTATTGGGCTTAATGGCAAACTAAGTTCTTCATTATGAATTTGTTCCGTAATAGGGTACGAAAGTTTGTTCCACTCCTTAAAGCACTCTTGTTTATGAGGAGGTATAGGATAATGAATAATAGTCTGTACACCATTGTCAGCTAAATACTTCTGCAATTCATTACGTTTTTTTACACGAATAGTAAAAATATGGAATGCATGAGTATCCCAGTCTTTTATTATTGGAGTAATAATTGCTGGATTAGTTATATGATCAATATAATATCTTGCAAATTCCTTACGAATAGCTAAATCTTCATCCAAATGCTTTAATTTCACATTTAGCACAGCTGCTTGTATCTCATCCAATCGACTATTGCGTCCACAATATTTGAATACATATTTTTTATGTGAACCATAGTTAGCAATCGCACGAATCACCTTTGCTAATTCCTCGTCGTTAGTTGTTACTGCACCAGCATCTCCTAATGCCCCCAAATTCTTACCTGGATAAAAACTATGCCCAGCAGCATCTCCTAATGAACCTGTCTTTCTACTCTGATATATACAACCATGAGCTTGAGCATTATCTTCCACCAACTTAAGATGATATTTATTACAAATATCCCCTATTTTATCAGTATAGGCACATTGGCCATAAAGATGAACAATTAAGATACCTTTTGTGCGCTCTGTTATAAATGCTTCTATTTTGGAGTCATCTATTTGATAAGTCTCAATATTAGGTTCTACCAAAATAGGGATTAACCCATTCTCTGATATCGCTAAAATAGAGGCAATATAAGTATTAGCAGGAACTATTATTTCGTCACCAGGATGCATTACCCCCATTTCTATATAAGCACGAAATATCCAAACTAATGCATCTAACCCATTTGCACAACCTACGGTATATTTAGTCCCAATATACTGGGAATAATTTACCTCAAAATCTTCATTTTCCTTCCCTTGAAGATACCAGCCTGAATCAATAACACGACTAACCGCTTCATGTATTTCAACAGAATATCTTTCTGTTATTTTTTGTAAATCTAAAAATTTAATCATAAGCTAATTTTTTTATTTCACTATCTGAAAAATTTCGAATCAGTTTTGCCGGTGTTCCGCCAACTATTGAAAAATCAGGAAATGAAGTTGTTACAAAGCTACCAGCTGCAACAACACAAAATTTGCCCAATATAACCCCTGGCATAATAATTGCCGATGCACCAATCCATGAATGATCTCCAATAGAGACTTCTTTTTTATATATTGGATAAATTTTTTGCATTTCACTACTAGCATTTGGACCTGAATCTACCATAATATTAACATTTTGAGCAAAACTTACATATTTTCCTATTGTTAACTTTGCAGAAAACCCATTTAAGATACAATTCATCCCAATATAGGTATTAGCTCCAATTTCTAATAAATTATTAGGACCACCATATGCAGATACATACTTGGCTATTCTTACATTATTTCCTATAATTATATTATTAATCGACGATGAGGGGTCTAATTGCACATTTTCACCTAGCATAATATTAGCATAAACCATCTTTGAAATATTTTAGTAAAGTTATCATATAATCCAAATGAAACATATCGAGTTGTTGATGGACTGGGATATAAAATGCACTTTTACCATAAAAAACACTTGATTCAACACCATTGTTTTGCATAAAAATCTTCAGTGAATTATAGTCTATATTATCCTCCCATTTAAATAAAAAGACACCTGGAATGCTCTTCTTCTCCAATAAAAAAAACGGAGAGATCCCTATATATGAAAGCTTTTCAGA
Organism: Bacteroides sp. 3_1_23; assembly: GCF_000162555.1. Lineage (NCBI taxonomy): Bacteria > Pseudomonadati > Bacteroidota > Bacteroidia > Bacteroidales > Bacteroidaceae > Bacteroides > Bacteroides sp. 3_1_23. The sequence continues at coordinate 1,193,645 of NZ_GG774955.1, read as the reverse complement.
CAAATATGTATAATTAAATAAACGCCGTTCAGCAATATAATCTATTAATGGTATATTTCTTGAAAGATTCTTTAAAATATAATCTTGATAACGTGATGGTATCATATTATCAGAAGGAAATTGCATTTTATTTGAGACTAAAACACCTCCTATTTGCATTGGAAAAATTTTAGGTAAGCTATATATTACAAAATCACCTATTTTTCCTATCAGTGAATGTTTATCTTTAGAAATAAAAGAATGTGCACAATCTTCAATAATCGGTATATTATATTTTTTCAATTCATTTAATCTCTCACAAGGATACCCAAACTCATGATTAATAAAAATAATCTTAGTCCGTTCTGTTATTTCTCTAGACCATAAACAATATTTCTCTATTTCTCTAGTAACACAGCTACTTATATAATAATTACCAGATGTCGTTAATATCGTTACAACATCATCATGAACTAGATCGTAATATGACAAAGCCAAAGAAATTGCATCACGTGCTTTTATGGTCAATAAATATTCCCCAAATCTTTCACGCAAATATTCTTTAGCAATCTCTATATCTACATTTAAACGATTCAAATCCTTCTCGATGAAAGGAGAAATCCGAATGGTTGGAGTTACTTCAACAGTAGGATTAATGATAAAGCCATCATAAATATCAATCTTCATAGTTCATATTCATAAATATCATAAATAACTCCCCGCCCCCCGAAGCCTTCCTTCTGAAAAATCAAGGCTTCATTCAAATACTCACCATTATTTTCTGTTGACTGACCAAAATCAAAATATTCGCAAGTTGCATATTGTGTATTAATCAAATAATCAAAAAGCAAGTCTAAAGCCCCAACCTCTTTACCTTCTAAACTGGCTGAAATATACTGTGTATGAACAATATGCCCCATTAGATACAATAAGGTTCCCCCTATTGCACGTTCTCCTTGAAAAGCTAAATATAGAACTATATTCTCCGGAAAACGAGATTTTAATAATTGCATTTCCTGAAGTGTATGAACAGGTCTCACACCATATCTATTTTTCAGATTTGTATTTAATATATCCCAAAATAATTCTAAATGATCGCTTTCTTCTATTCTTATTTCATTCTTCAAAGCTTTGCGAATACCAGACCTACGAGATTCTATAAATTTCACTTTATTACTTAGAAAGATTGTTGAAGAAATATTTCGAGCAATTAATCTACATCCAGGAATTCTAAATAAAGCATATAGGTCTTCTTGCGCTGGCAATTTATGATAAATATATGGAATTGCCTTATAAATGACTTTCACAATCCCCTTTTCTTTCAAATAACAATTAACAGCATCCAAAACTTCTATTAAATCCGAAACTGTTACTTTAGAATTTATAATAAAACCACCATAAGTCAATCCTTGATGAGAATATAGAATGTTATCGACTTTGTTTGCCGGTAAAAGACAATAAAGTTTAGAATTTCGATATATCATTAAGGAAAAATCCTGAAATCGCTCTGAATGGTAATCCATATAATTTCTGTCGAACAAAAAAGTCCCATTCTTTGAATTATGGACATACTGATTCCAAACTTGTATACAATCTGGTTTATATTGTTGTATTTCAATCATAGCGCATTTTTATATACTAAATAATCATCATAATTTCTTATATAATCTTTCTCATTATAAGTATCGGAAGCTAATACCAAACAAATAGATCCTGAAGAAAAACCCTGTTCAGAAGCCCATATTCCAGGGGGAATATGTAATCCATAAAAAGGACGATTCAGTAATACAGTACGCTTATTTACTCCATCATCAAGTACTACCTCAAAACTACCACTACCAGCAATAAGAAATTGATGACATTCTCTGTGAGCATGTGCTCCACGAGCTTCTCCACCAGGTATATCATAGCTATAAAACACACGTTTTATCTCAAAAGGAACATTCAAACCTCCATGAATAGGGGTTATATTTCCCGCACGATTCTCTATTTTAGGAAGTTCTATGATAGAACAATCATATACTGTTGACTTAGCCATTAAATACTTTCTTAAATTGTTCATAATCATATATATAATCATCCGCATTAAAAGGAGTAGATGATAATATTAAAGCAAGTGAATTTGTTGAAAAATTTTCCATTTTCCGCCAAAATCCTTTCGGTACATATAATCCATAATAAGAACGATTTAGATGAAAAATATTTTGTTCTTTCCCATCATCAAGAAGTACATCAAAACTTCCAGAGAGAGCTACTATAAACTCTTGATTTTCTCTATAAGCATGACCTCCGCGTTTTTCTCCTCCAGGAACATCATAAATCCAATATGTACGTTTTATTTTAAATGGTATATGATTTTCTTCCTCTATAATAGAAAGATTACCTCGTCTATCTAAAATCTTAGGCAAATCTATAATTCGAGCTTCCATATTTCTATTTTTTACAACATTTTTCCTAGAAAGAAAGACTATTTATATATCTTTCCTTAGTATGCATTTTTTTCTCCAATAAGTGCATTTATCACAGTCTTATAAATAATATATAAGTCAAGTAATAGTGTCCAATGTTCCATATACCAAATATCAGCCTTAACACGACCCTCCATTTGGGACAATTCTCTAGTTTCACCACGAAAGCCATGTGTTTGTGCCCACCCAGTTACTCCAGGCTTGATAAAATGACGTACCATATATTTATCAATTAGCTGTGCATAAATTTCAGTATGAGCTAACATATGAGGACGAGGCCCCACTATTGACATTTCACCCTTAAAAACATTTATAAATTGAGGCAGTTCATCAATGTTATAACGGCGAATGAAATCTCCAAATTTTGTTTTTCGAGGATCATCAATCGTTGCTTGTTTACTATCAGCTTCTTCATTTACTTTCATAGAACGAAATTTATAACACTTGAATTCCACACCATTCAAGCCTGTCCTCATTTGTGTAAAAAAGATAGGTCCAGGAGAAGTTAGTTTAATAATAATCCCCACAATTAGATAAATAAATGGGAAAATAGTAACTAAAAAGAATCCTGACAAAACTATATCAAACACTCGTTTCAATAGACGATTCTCCATTTTACTAAGCGGTTCGTACCGTAAATTAAGAATCGGCATATTTCCTACCATACTATGACAAATACGCCTAGGAAACCCCTTAAAAACATTAGGAACACCATGAAAATAAAGTAAGTGATTCTCGCAATAATTTGTTATAGGAACATTATAACGCCCCTGTTCCACAGACAAAGAACAAAAGATATGCTTTATATCAGTCCTTCCTGCCATAAAATCCGCAAAACAGTCAGGAGTACCTAGATAAGGACACTGTGAGGATAACTCCTCATTAGGGAGAATATCAAAATAGCCGACAACTTCATAGACAGATGCCAAAGAGCTCTCCATTTCCTCATATAGCATCTGCATATTATTACCTCCACCTACAAAAACTGTATAATGTTTATGATTACCTTTAGCACAATAGCTAATTAGCAAATGACGAATAATGATACGATAGATGCTTAAAATAACAAAGAGAATAAAAAAATAAAGAACAAAAAAAAGTGGAGAAATAATAGAAATTCCGCTAAAAGCCATGATACATGCCCAAAAGACTGAAAATATTATAATATTCTTCAATACACGTAACACTAGCTGGTCTGCACGAATCTCTCGACTATTCCAAGCTTTTCCACGAGATACCGAGCATGCCAAATAGCAAAGACTTAGTGAAGTCATCATAAAAGAAGCAGTACAAGAAAAAGGTAAATATATGAATACTTTTTTCCAAAAGAAAAGGAATTGATACAAACTAAAGTTCAGTATGATCAAATCTCCTAAAACAGCAATAAGTTCTACTATTTTATTTATCTGGTTAGTTGATGCCATATCACTTTACTTATTGATCTTAAGCTCGCATATCTTTAAATTTATTCAAAATATCTTTCCCAAATAAATTCCATGGTATGACAATACAAACAGAAAAGAAAACAAAAGCCAAAACATATATTTTCTTACTGGTTCCCGAAGGATTCAATGGTACCACTGCAGGCTCTATAACAGCGAATACAGGTTTCTCCTCCTGAACTTTAGCTCTAGCAACTTGAAGCTGATTTGCAACCTGACTATACACTTGATACGCTAAACTCATATCATTCTGTAATCGCTCCTGTTCAGCACGCGCACTCTGAAATATGATATTGTCATGAGAATCTACATAATTAGCATATTTTCTCTGGGCAGTATAATACTCTTGTTGACGTTCTTTGAAGAGTTTCTCCAAATAAAGACAATCTTCTTTAGCCTTGGATGTACGATAGTCTATAATGTACTCTTGCAATTTTCTTACAACAGAATCAGCAACTACCGCAGCTACTTTAGGATTTTGTAAAGTCACAGCAACCGTGGTCATAGATGTTTTCTTATCTACAGAGGCAGTTATCATTTTTTTTAAAGTTTCAATCTTCCTTGACTCTTTCTTAGATAATTCAATTATCCCCTGATTGATTTTATCTGAAGTTACTAATTCGTTATTTTCTTCAACAAACAATGACTTCATTCCACCAATTACCATACCAGGGAATCCAATTACATAATTCCACCATGGAGAAGATTCCTCATCCAAATAAATATTCAATGTCATATTTTCATCTTTCGATACTGATATTTCCATTGTAGAAAGTTCTAGTAAAAAAGGAGTAGAAGAAACAATATCGGCAGACAAAGAAGCATTCAATGCATCAGTACCATCACCCATGGCAACTTCATTTCCAAGGAAAGAAGCTGCCAAACCAGATAAACCATTGCCCTTATTACTTCCCATCTCTGGAGAAAGAGTAACTTCAACTGTGTACTGTTTAGGAATACTGATTGCTATAATAATGCCAATTATCAAACCAATACCAGCAACTTTATAGATTGTCTTACGAATACCTATAATCTTACGAAGAATATCCATTAGATCAATTTCGATCTCTTCATCTGTATGGTTACTCTGCTTCTGTCTTATTTCTTTTTCAGATTCTCCTTCTATCATAGTGGTATAAGCTGTTATCTTTTATTTTTTGATCAGATTAGCAATAGATGCAACCATCATTCCCAAAGTGCTGAATGTAGTAGCGTAACCTAGAATATTACCTATATTAGTACGCTTCTTTGATTTACTGGGAACAATTATCTCACACCCAGGCTCAATCTGTTTCTTACCACTACCTTTCACTTTAGTTACCTGGCCGTTCATGTATACGATAAATTTCTTACTCTTCTTTGCATTTTCAGAATAACCACCGGCTTGATTCAGATAATAATCTATATTCTCACCCTCTATATATGAAACTGTATTCGGAACCATTACAGCACCATTAATTGTAACCGTATTATTGTTCTTCGGAATAGAAATCACATCACCTTCACGCAAGACAATATCTGCTGTACTACCAGGATTAGCCAATGCCTTTTCCAAGTCAATACCAACACTAAAGGTATCTTCCACACGAACACCCAAAGAGTCCATCATAGCCTCACCCAACTGCCTGCTCATCAAGCGGATCACATCACCCATGCGTTTCTTTTCACTTGCATTAGCCACACGAGTCAATTTTGCACCACGTAAGTAGGCATAATTCGTTGCACCTCCAGCTTTATTGATCAAGTCCGAAAGACGTTCTTCACGACTGGTCATTGCATAAGAGCCTCCGAACAGAATTTCACCTTCAACAACCACATTCTGTTGAGCCTGATACCCTGGACTACGACGTACATAAACTTCATCATAAGGTTGAAGTACGAAGCCAGGAGTTCCATCTACAATAAAACCTTCTTTTAGGGAGAATGTATATATCTGGCCGATAGTATCGTTATCTACTGTACTACGAGGATTCTTAATTCTACGGGATACATCTACACGAACCACAGAAGCGGCTTCACGCAATCCACCCGCTTGAATGATCAAGTCTTCAAGGGTCATGTTATCCGCATAAGGATAGGAATCAGGTTTGGCTACTTCACCATGGATTACGACGTTGCCTCTGTCTTCCAGGTCATGAATACTCGGAATATAAAGGATATCGTTTTTCATCAGGATGATGTTTTGGGAAGTACCGTCCATGATAGCTTTAATGTCTACTGGAACAACTTCGGTAGTCAAGTCCTCACGCTGGCGGTAGAGAACGGCACGGTTCAAGAAGGCATCACCGGTCAGGCCTTGAGCTTCGTTTACCAGTTCACGGACTGTATTCAGTTTTCCATTCAACTGGTAGATGCCGGGACGATAAACGGCTCCACGGATTTCAAGTTTATTGATGAAACGATTAAGGATGGCTTCGACGGTCACAACATCACCGTTCCGCATTTTATAGACACTATAGTCAAGGTCTTTGACTGTGTTTACTTCATATTCCTGTCCGTTCTGACGTACGACACGCAAGGAACGGGTGTAGGCGTCAGCTTCAAAGCCACCGGCATAACTAATAAGGGTGGATAAGCTCTCATCCTTTTTCATTTCGAAACGCATCGGGCGTTTCACTTTTCCGTCGATCTTAACCAATACGTCATAGGCAGGGACTATTACTACATCGCCTTCCTGAAGACGAATGTCATCCTGAATGTTTCCTTTCATGATAAATTGGTAGACGTCGATCGTGGCGATATTTTTGCCGTTACGTACCAGCTGCACATTGCGAAGACTTCCTATGTCACTGACTCCACCCGCACGGTAAAGTGCATGAAAGACTGTGGCAAAAGAAGAGAGAGAGTAAGTGCCCGGTTGGACAACCTCACCCATTACATTGATCTGGATAGTACGTATGCTGCCCAAAGTCAGACGGATGTCAGAGGTGGGATCATTCGCATTATTAAGACCATTATATATCTTGTTTAATGTTTTTTTGAGATAGTCATTGGCTTCAGCAATAGTTAGTCCGTTCAGGTTGACAGGACCTATTTTCTGAATGTTGATCGTGCCGTCAGGAGAAATCTGTTGGCGGATAGTGTTCTGGCTGGCTCCCCAGATATCGATAATCACTTCATCACCGGGACCCAGACGATAGTTCAAGGGGGTGGCGATATTGACACTGGGTTCAAAAGTAAGGTTACGGGTGTTGAAAATATTTCGTCCGAAAACCTGGTTCCCAAGTGCGAGGTCTTGAGTGCTCGGGTGGTCTTCCAGCATATCGGAAGTGTTTTCTTTCATTTCCTCACGAAGGCGTGATTCATTGATGTCGGTACCCGTTGCATTGGAAGCATTGACATTGTTTTGCTGCTCATAGAGTTGCTTCACACGAGTTGCCTGTTCTTTGGTCACACCTCTACGTGCCAGTTCAGAAGCTAGTTGTTTCTGTTCTTTACCCTGGCGGATGCCATCCTTGACATATTCAAGAACTTGGGAGTCGCTCATATTTTGAGCCATTAAAGGAGAAAAAACTCCCAGCAACAGAATGAATAGAAATACGTTAAATTTTCTTCGTGTTGTCATTGGTGATCTTTGTGGGTTCTACATAACCGATTGGCATATCTACACAAGCACAGCCAAGCATATTTAAACGAACGGCAATCTTACTCTTCCCGCCTACAGTCACAAGTTCGCCAACAAGTCCACTCAAAGGACCTTTTATGACACGAACTTTCTCACCACGCGCTAGTGGAGTATCATTCATACAGACTGCTTCTTCGGAATAATCGAGCATGAAACGGAAACGGGCCATCTGCCCGTCAGGAATAACGGCAGGAGTACTCTCTCCACGCATCACCATATAACGGCTGACCGTAGAAAATGAAAGGACTTCCATACGTTCTTTTGGATTGACATGTACAAAAACCATCATTGGGAGTAAGACTGTATCAACCATCTTACGACGGTCACTCCATTGATGGATTTGTTGTTGAACGGGAACAAAAGAATCAATTCCCATCTTAGACAAACGCTCGGCAACTTTTTTCTCGTGATGCATTCGAACGAGTGCTACATACCAGCGTTTTGAGTGTGCTACGCCTTCCCCTGTCCCACTACTAGGCCCGGCATTTACTGATTTCGGTTTCGTTAAAATCATATTTTTTTACCCCATGTTCATCCGTTACTTCTTAGGTAACAGACAATACATACACGAAACGCATACTACAGTGAAAATAGAAATCACATACATGACAAAGGCGTAGAAAATGGAAAAGCCTAATATTCAATAAGAAAACTATTGAATTAGGCAATGAAAAAGTATAGAGCATGGAAATAAGATTATTTCATGTTCAGATAGTTTTTTGCTCTATGTTTCAGATAAAACGAAAAAAAGTGGAAGAATATTTGCTTACTATTCGTGTTTTTGTCTATCTTTGCGTCAAATTTAAGTTCTGTTACCTAAGAAGTAACACACATATTTTACTTCTGATTATCAACATTTTACATATCTACCATCTGTCTACACAACAGTTTCTCACGTAAGATAAATTCCCTTTATTTACCTCCGTACGTTCTTTAAGTCCGAAGCCTTTCAAATAGATTTGTGTGGTTTTTATAGATTTGTGTCCCAATGATTCACTAATCATTTCAATCGATACTCCCCGATACTTCGCTGTCGTTGCCCAAGAATGGCGAAGTGTGTAAGAAGTGACAGGAGACTTCAAACGTAAAGCTCTCGCTAAGTCCTTTAAACGGTTGTTGAATCGACGGAGGGCAGACTGGTATTCCCGATAAGCCCTTTCATCCGTCCGTTTCTTATCACTGCTAAGAATATCAAACAGATAATCCGGAGAATCCGGATGAGAATCCTGGTTACTACGAAGCCGGTTGATCATTTCCTTTGCAGTATCAAGTATTTCCACACTCATCGGAGTTTTAGTCTTGATACGGTTATACCGTAACACATTCTGATCTAAAGCTGATTTCTCCAGATGAGCTAAATCCGCGAATGACATTCCACAGAATTGAAACATCAAGGCAGCAATAGCCTGTGTTCGACGCAAACGCTCCGATTTGGGATCCTCATACAAAAGTCTACGTAATTCACCGATAGGCAAAGCTTTCTTTTGGCGAACATCTACTCCCGTATAAACATCATGAAACAATCGGGGTACGTAAGGTGCACTACCTGCTTCCACTCCTCGATTATAAATACAACGAAGCATACGCATATACGTAGAAATCGTATTAGGCTTCAAGCCACACTCATAAAGGTACTGCCCGTAACGTCGTAAACGCTCGCGGGTAACCTGTCTGAACGACACATTGGACGTGCCACAAAATTTGCTAAAAGAGAAGATAGCATTCTTATAGACATGCGCTGTAGAATGCCTTCCTTCCTTTCGCAAACGACCGATGTAGAACTCTGCACATCGGCTAAACCCATTTTTGTTCATCATTTGCATCACTAGTTATTTTATATATGCCATTTGGCAAGCGGCAAAAAAACAAATCTTTTTGCATACCTGACACGTACTTACTAGATGCAGTCCTATTTTTTATCATTTTTAACTTTATTACAATCAGCAAATTATGACAGTAAAAAATGGTATCACTATCATTGCTGCGCTGACAAATAAACGGTAAAAGAACTAAAAAAATATCCGGATGCTCACAAAAAGAACATCCGGATATCACTCTCTTTTTACCTTCTGACTAATTACCTTTCTGAATAGTTTGCCAAATTGTAACATACCGGCTTAGTGCTATTACCTACACGGTAAATACCGAACTTGAAGTAATAACCATCATCGTCGTTACGTCCAATCATGATTTTTTCATTGTCTACAATGTGTTTACTAACCTTTTTCCCCTTTTCCTGATAGTCCATCTGCACATCGAGCATACCCGGTTTTACAATCGTTTCCGCCTCTTTGCCATAGACTGTCCAGTCAATATGAATGCGGAATGTAATCCAGCAGTCTTTCGGAAAATCGGCATAAGGCATTTTGTAAGCAATGGTCGATGCTTTATAGTCTGATGTTACAGGTTTCATGATCGGTGTTTTTTCGGGATTTGCGTTGCAACGGTCGTCTTTATCCGTCAGCCACTTACGGTCGGAATTTGCTTTGATATAGAACCATCCGCCGGAGAACCCGAACGCCAATGGAGGATAGCCTCCTTGTTCCACGAGCCATCCGTTGGCCTTTCCGGCCTGATATACAGGATTTCCTTGTTTGTCTTTCACCGGATTACCTTGTTTATCCAGCTTGGCTACTTTCTCGTGCCCTTCATTCTTTTTAAAGATTGTAGTCTTTTCCAGTTCAACGAACTCGTCAATCGTAAGTTTCTTCACTTCTCCCTGTGGAGTTTGTACCAATGTACGATCCGGCATCCCATGCCATTGGGCAAAAATTGTCGAGACATCGCTACCCAATGAAGAAGGAATATATACGGCAAACTCATAGTCGCGGGAAGCTCCTTGCGGACAAATACCTTTCCCATGATGATATACAGTTTTGGTAATCTGTGCTTTCTGATAAACATCGGCAGGCAGGCCTTTGAAATCATCGGAAGCTGCATAACAATAAGAAAATTCCGCACGCCCTTTTGTTTCCCCTTTGGCATATCCTGACAGGGTGTTATCATCTTCCTTCAATTCAAAACGATAGGAAGGCTTACCGTTGAACATACGTGTGAAGTCGCGTTGAATTGCATGAGGCTTTTTAGTCCCTACTGCTACCCAGCAATCGTCTATAATTTGATTGACGCGTGCCGAATCCGCCTGCACGTTTACCCGTTCCGTAAGCGGAACCAACGTTTGTGTATCTTGGGTTTGAGCGGTCAGTGCCGTACATCCTACTGCTACCACACAGATAGCAAAAATGTTTTTCTTCATTCTATTCGGTATTAAGTTTGTTGACGGTGCAAAAATACGAAAGGCAACCTCATTGGCTGCCTTTCTTTTGTCTCAAATGTTTTCACATTTGTGTAATTTTACTGTCAACACCCGCCTACAAGCTTAATTAGGTGCTTCATCGTCATAATCTTCTTCAAGCATATCCACTTTCTGTATACTCATTTTTCCATCAGCGGTAATCGTTATGGAAAGCGGCATATACAAATCTGTCTGCGGATAACAAACACTCGCTGCATACACAATTCCCTGCGGAGTAGTCTTGTCATATACAATGCCTTCCAATATAGACTTAGATAGGAAGTTCGCATCGACTACCGATGAAAAATCATTCTTGGTAAAGGTCTTGTTCAACACGGTTTCATTACCACGAGTCAGGTGCAACACTATTTTATTGTCGACATAGGTATCTCCCAGCTCGTTTGTCACATGGGGCAGATTTTCATCCGGAGTACGCGAAACGAGGGAATGATAATCTTTCCCCTTAAATTTAAAGTCGGTTTCGCTCTTAGACGTCTGCATACGCTGCAATCCGTGAGCATCCACACTGTCTATCATCGCCAATGTCGACGTATTATCTGAAGATCCTTTTTTACCGCCACATGCACTCACAGCCACTGCCAACGGCAATAAAAGCCAATAAATTAGTTTTCTCATACGTAAGTTTTCTGTTTATAAATAGATAGCAAAGGAACAAAAAGAGCGGGATATTTACAAGTGTAACCGACATTTTTCCTACATTTGCAGAAAAGAAGGAATACTTTTACAACAATTACAGATTTAAAAACCTGCAAACCTAACACCATGCGCGAACGAATTACAACAATTCTTTTTCTCATCCTTGCCTACTGTAGCAGTGGCAATGTGTATGGGCAAAAAGTAAATTATCAGCAATTCGACAACATCTATCTCGGGGCCGAAGCTTCGGTGATTAGTTGCTTCCTGCAAGATAGCGAGGGACTGATATGGGTGGGTTCCAACAAGGGTTTATTCAGTTATGACGGTTATTCCACACAACAGCATTTCACGTATGGAGAACGTACTAACACACGTATCTACTGCGGTATTATAGCAGATAACACTTATTTATATCTGGGAACAGATAACGGGATTCTTGTTTATAACTATCGAACAGACAAATATGAGCAACCGGATACTGATTTCCCAACGGATGTCCGTACCATGGTACTCCAGGGAGATACATTGTGGATAGGTTCGTTGAATGGATTATATACTTATCAGTTAAAAAGCCGTCAACTGAATCATTTCGATAGCAAACAGACCGGATTGCCTCATAACACCATCTATTCCGTCATTCAGACAAAAGATAATCAAATTTATATAGGTACTTACAACGGATTATGCCGCTATGTGCAGGCAAGTGGAAAATTTGAAAACATCCTTTTGCCCGTTAACCGGGGAGGCAGCAATTTGTTTGTCAATTCTCTGTTGGAAGACACCACCCGACAATGTATCTGGATCGGGATGGAAGGTTATCTCTTCCAATACAATCCCACTACAGGAGAGATGAAGGCGATAGAGGTATTTCATAACAACTCCATCAAATCACTGGCACTGGACGGAGATGAAAATTTGCTGGCAGGTACAGACAACGGGCTTTATGTGTACCAGAATGACAAAGAACCTTTGCAGCATATCATTCACGATTCACGCAATATCCAGTCACTAACCAACAATATTATCTGGAACATATTCTCGGATCAGGAACATAATATCTGGCTGGGAACAGATTATGGCATTTCCCTGTCACGCTATAACAGTGCGCTGCAATTTGTACCGATTTCTCAAATCACAGGCACGGGAGACGGAAATCAGTTCTATTCCCTGTTCCGGGATTCCAAAGGATTCTATTGGTTCGGAGGTACAAACGGAGTGATCCGGTTCACCCATCCGGCAGGCAATAAACACGATGCTATCTGGTATAGAATGGGGGATAAAAACCATCCGTTATCCCACAACCGGATACGGCACATCTACGAGGATAGAGAACAGCAGTTATGGATAGCCACAGACGGAAGTATCAACCGCTATGACTATAATACCCATCAATTTGTACATTACAACATCGTAGACAATACAGGAACTTATAATACCAACTGGGCTTATTACCTGTTTGAAGATACTGACGGGAAGCTTTGGATCGCCACCTGTCTCGGAGGCATCTTTGTAGTGGACAAACATAAACTGATACAATCTGCCGGAAAATCGTATGTAGCCGATCAAAATTATTCCATTCATAATGGGTTATCGGGGATGTTCATTAATCAGATTGTCCCTGATGCGGAAGGTAATGTATGGGTATTGTTATACAACAGCAAAGGAATAGACAAAATCAATGCCCGTACGCGGCAAGTGACAAAGCTGTTTGCCGATGAATTAAGTGGCGAGAAGAGCCCGAACTACCTTTTACGGGATGAAGACGGCATGCTTTGGGTAGGATTTCACGGAGGGGTGATGCGTATCAATCCCAAAGACTCGAGTCAGCAAAGTATCTCTTTCGGCAATTTCAGCAATAACGAGATTCTGTCTATGACCTCTGTAAAAGAACATATCTGGGTTTCCACCACTAACGGACTTTGGATCATCGACCGGAGAACAATGGATGCCCGCCAGCAAAGCCTGACGGATAAACGTTTCACCAGTCTCATGTTTGATCCGGAAGATGGAAATATCTATCTGGGAGGTGCAGACGGGTTCGGCATATCCCGTCCCGAAATACAAGCCATGAATCAGCCGGAACACTCCATTTTACTGACTGCCTTATATATCAACAATCAACTGATGTCTCCGCATACTGGAGAGAATATTCCCAACATCCGTTATACCGATGCTATCGAACTAAAATACGACCAGAACAACCTGGCTTTCGAACTTTCAGACCTCCCCTACTCGCTAGAAGAAAAACATGAATTCGTCTACCGGCTGGAAGGTATGGACAAAGAATGGAATTTCCTGCAATCCAACACGAATCGCATTACGTACAGTAATCTGGGTTATGGGGATTATCAGCTGGTAATCAGCAAAGTAGAAAAGAGCGGTTCTCCTTCCGAGCATCCATATATCCTGAATATTAAAATTCTCCCTCCATGGTATTACACACTTTGGGCAAAGATAATCTACATTCTTTTATTCTTGAGCCTCATTGCCTGGGTTATCAACTTTTTCCGTGTCAAGAACCGTCTAAAAATGGAACGGATGGAAAAAGAGAAGATTCTGGAACAATCACGCCAGAAAATGGCTTTCTTTACCCATTTGTCTAATGAATTAAAGACACCGCTTAGCCGGATTATCGCTCCTGTCAGTCAATTGCTCCCCGTTGCAGAAGAAGTGCATGAGAAACAGACACTGGAGGAGGTACAGCGTAATGCAATGAAAATAAACTCATTGATTCATCAGGTATTAAACTTCAACCGGATAGAGGATAATAAAGATTCGCTGCTGATTTTGTCGCGCATCGAACTTGTGTCATTCAGCCGTAGCCTGTTTTCCGTCTATGAGGAAAACAAACAGATCACATTCCATTTCGAGACGAATAAAGCCAAAATTTATGCTGATATGGATGCCATCAAACTTGGAGTGATTTTAGATAATCTGCTTTCAAATGCCGTCAAATTCACCCCGGATGGTGGAAGTGTCCGCCTGTCTCTTTTCTATCGTGAAGAAACGGAATTGTTGGATATTTGTGTTTCTGATACAGGAAGCGGAATCCCGCAACAAGATATTCCATATATCTTCCAGCGCTTTTTCCAGTCTCCACATTCCGGCAATAAGGAAGGTACAGGTATCGGACTTTATCTGGTCAAGACTTATACGGAACTTCATGGCGGTCACATCAACGGAGTCACCTCGAACGAAGGAAAAGGAACTTCCATTGGCCTGAATATCCCTGTCATCGCCGTAGAGAAAGAAGAGATTCCGGCGACACAAGTGAAAAAGCAGTTGGAATCGTTGCCTGTTCTTAAACCAATCGAAGCAGAATCTCAAGATGAGAAATTTCTGTCGAACATTATCCGCCTGATTGAGGATCATCTTTCTGAATCGGAATTGAATGTGAATGCGCTTTGTGAATTATCCGGTATCAGTAATAAGCAGATTTACCGGAAAATTAAACAGCTGACCGGAATGTCTCCAGTGGAATACATCAAATCGATCCGGATGAAAAAGGCGGCCATGTTGTTGCAACAAAAGAAGTTTACCGTTGCCGAAGTGATGTACATGGTAGGCTTTTCCAATCATTCTTACTTCTCCAAATGTTTTCAGGCAGAATTCGGAAAAACGCCACGCCAGTACCTTAATGAAGACCTGTAGAGGCATTTGGAGACATTTCGTCCTATTTTTATCCTTATATGTCCAATCTGTGCTTTTATTGAAATGACCAATAAATTACTTTTGTTGCTGTCAATAAACCGATAAATTTGATAGCATGAAAAGACTGTTGATCCTTACCTTTATTTGTTTGATATCTACCTTTGTCAAAGTGCAAGGCAAATCATCCTCTACACCTATTATATATATAGATGGAAATGGGGTGATGCGTTGGAGTGACACCCGCCGGGAGGCTTCCTTTTTCGGTGTTAATTATACGCTGCCTTTCGCCCATGCTTACCGTGCCATTGGATATTTGGGACTGGACCGCAAAGCTGCTATAGATAAAGATGTATATCATATCTCCCGTCTGGGACTGAATGCTTACCATATTCATTTATGGGATGTGGAACTGACAGACGGACAGGGAAATCTCCTCGAAAACGAGCATCTCGACTTGATGGACTACCTGATTGCCAAACTCAAAGAACGCAATATTCATATTGTGATTACCGCGCAGACCAACTTCGGGAACGGATATCCCGAACGAAACATACAGACGGGCGGCTTCTCCTATAAATATGATAAATGCGATATGCACTCCCACCCGGAAGCTATCGCTGCACAAGAAACCTATCTTCATGGTTTGGTGAAGCACGTCAATCCATATACGGGGTTAGCTTATAAAGACGATCCCTCCATTGTTGGGTTCGAAATCAATAATGAACCTTGTCATTCCGGTACGAAGAAAGAGGTAAAAGCCTATATCAACCGGATGCTGAAAGCGATCAATAAAACAGGAAACCGCAAACCTGTATTCTATAATGTAAGCCACAACGGATATGTAGTAGAGGCTTATTACGAAACTGCCATTCAGGGAACTACTTATCAATGGTATCCCATCGGACTGGTATCCGGACAGACACAGCAGGGAAATTTCCTTCCCTATATAGACCGCTATGATATTCCCTTTTCCGATAAAGTGAAAGGATTCGATAAGAAAACACGGATGGTATATGAGTTCGATCCGGCAGATATCATGTATTCTTATATGTATCCGGCCATGGTACGCACTTTCCGTACAGCAGGTTTTCAATGGATTACCCAGTTTGCGTATGATCCGATGGATATCGCTTATGCCAATACGGAATATCAGACTCATTTCTTGAATCTTGCCTGTACGCCTCATAAAGCTATCAGTATGAAGATAGCCGCCGAAGCTGCACGCAGTCTGAAAAGAGGTGAATCATACGGCAGTTATCCACAGAACACTTTATTTGGTGACGGTTTTCGTGTCAGTTATACAGAGGACTTGAGCGAATTAAATAATGGAAAGAAATTCTATTATTCCAATCATACCAACACCCAGCCCAAAGATGCGTCACAACTTGTTTCCATTGCCGGTTGTGGCAGTTCTCCGATCATTCATTATGAGGGAACAGGTGCTTATTTCATGGATTGCCTCGAACCGGGAGTCTGGAGACTGGAAGTGATGCCGGACGCGGTAGTAGTGAACGATCCGTTTGCCAAACCGTCACTCGATAAAGAAGTGGTTACCATCGCTTATGGTACTTGGGACATGGCTTTGCAAATACCTGATTTAGGGATGGAATTTACCTTTACGGCCCTCAATCAAGGAAATCAGCAGAAAGGAGATGTGACAGACGGGACTATCCGCGGACTTCGTCCGGGTACCTATCTGCTGAAACGTAAAAACTGTACGCCCAAACAGAACTGGCAGGCAGACTCTCAATGGAATTCCATCCGCATCGGAGAGTATGTGGCTCCTGCTCCACGTGTGACGGATTATAAAGTCGTTCATACTCCATCGGCAACCACTGAAGCAAATAAGGATTTGACGATTAGTGCACAGGTGGTAGGAACCGAATTCCCGGATTCTGTGATTATCTACACCGATAAGATATCTTTTTGGAATGAGCATAATCCATATATCAAGATGAAACGTACAGGCGGATATACCTATCAAGCAACGATACCCGCTACAGAAATAAAGGATGATTGTTTCAGGTATAACATCATCGTATGCCGGGGCAACAGCACTCGCACTTATCCCACAGGAAATTCCGATTACAGGAATTCATCATCGGGAATAAAGGGAAATCCACTGGACTGGAATTATACTTCCGGAGCCTATTGGACTACTCGTGTTGTTGCCCCAGATAGTGCGATACCACTATTGACTATTACGGACGCAGATAGCCGGATAGAAGCATACACGCTTCCCGAATGGAATGATCTCCAACGTACTTTGGTTGATTCTTCTCCGGTGGAAAAACCTTTGCTCCGGTTCCGGTTTACTCCTAAAGGAGAAAATCCGCACTATTTCCTCCGCACGTTCGTAAAGAACCTGATTGAAGAAAGAAAAGAAAGAGTAAAGGGTTGTAGCGTTCTCTGTATCCGGGTAAATCGCACGAAAGCACTTCCGGAAGGACTCAGTGCCGGTTTCGTAACGTCAGACGGATATACTTATAAAAGCCCTTGTCCTGCTCCATCATCGGAGGGAATCATACGGATACCGTTGAAAGATTTACGCCAGACAGACACGGCACTGCTGCCGATAGCTTATCCGACCTTCTTGAAACAGTATTTCCATCCGGAAACGGAAATCGCATTTTTACCGGAAAGGATTGAAAAGCTGGAGTTGTCAATGTCAGGAAACAAGAAAGAGTTAGTTGAGATTGAACTAGGAAATATCTGGCTGGAATAATCGTTCTTAAAGTTCCCCGTTGTCGAAGCCTTCGTTCCTCGGTGAGGAAAGGGTCGTTCATCGGTGAGGAACAAGGTCTTCCTCGGTGAGGAACAAATCTTTCGTCTGAACCACGTCTGAAGCCTTCTGAAAGGGGGTAGCAAACGGAAGAGACAGAAAGGGAAAAGCCGCTGATTTTTAAATAAAAAGTAAAAATAAATCTATTATCAATAACACAGTAATTATGAACAGGAATATCTTAAATCTACGCCATCTGACTGTACTACTTATGTTGTGTACAGCCTTTTTAGGAGGCACCATTCCTGCCTTCGCCCAACAAGGAGGCAAGAAAATCACCGGACAAGTGATTGACGAGAACAAGGAACCGATGATCGGAGTAAGTATCCTCATTGTCGGTACTTCTACCGGAACAGTGACCGATTTCGACGGTAATTATACACTCAATGTGCCACAAGGCAGCAAAGAGTTGCAATTCTCTTATGTAGGATATGAAACAAAGGTAGTACCAGTTCCTGCCAACAGTACTACTTTGAATGTCCAGTTGAAAAGTGATTCACAGGTATTGAGCGACGTTGTAGTAATCGGCTATGGTACGCAGCGTAAAAGCGACCTGACAGGTTCGGTAACTAACGTCAGCAGCAAGGACTTCAACATGGGATTGGTCAGCTCTCCCGAGCAACTGATTAATGGTAAGATTTCCGGTGTGCAAATCATGTCCAACAGTGGTTCTCCCACTGCGGGAAGTACGATCCGTGTGCGTGGTGGTGCTTCACTGAACGCTAGTAATGACCCTTTGATCGTACTGGACGGCGTTCCTTTGGAACAGGGAGGCATCAGCGGTAATGACGGGAATTTCCTTAGCCTCATCAACCCGAACGATATTGAAAGTATGACCATTCTGAAAGATGCTTCTTCGACTGCCATTTACGGTTCGCGTGCATCCAACGGGGTTATTCTGATTACTACTAAGAAAGGAAGTTCGGATAAACTGAAGATTACATTCAGTACGACAAATTCCATCCAGACACGTACCAAGCTGGCTGATATGCTAAGTTATGACCAATTTGTCAACACTATCCGTACGCAAGGAACGACTGCCCAACAATCTTTACTCGGCACAGCCCATACGGACTGGAATGATGAGATTTACCAGAATGCTTTCGGTACGGATAATAATCTTAGTATCTCCGGAAAAATTGCTAAAAACTGGCCATTTCGTATATCAGTAGGTTATTACAATCAAAGCGGTTTGTTACGCACAGACAACGCAGAACGCTACACGGGAAGCATCATGGTAACCCCCTCTTTCTTCAAAGACCACTTGAAACTGAATATTAATGCGAAAGGGTCTATTAACAACAACACATTTGGTAACACGAATGCTATCTGGGCAGCTTCTACAATGAATCCAACCATCCCTGTTTATTCAGGACTGGATACTTTTGGAGGATACACGGAAGCAATAGACAATACAGGTGCACCAGCCAACGGTGCTGTAATGAACCCGGTGGGACTTATCAAAATGAATGATTCCCAAAGTAACGTAAGACGTTTCATCGGAAATATCGATGCGGACTATCGTGTTCATTTCTTCCCCGATTTAAAGCTACACGCTACATTAGGTTACGACTATGCACAAGGTAAGGGAAGTGTATATGTTCCGGCGGAAGCTGCACAGAATTACACCACTTCCGGTCTGGATTACAGCTACGGTCCACAGAAGAAAGAAAATCGCCTGCTGACTTTGTATGCCAACTACAACAAATTGGTAGAATCGATTAAAAGTAGTTTTGACGTAACAGCCGGTTACGATTATCAGTACTGGAAAGCTACAACTCCGCTTTACTACGAAATGAACACGCTGGGAGAAATACAAAAGACTTCAAAGGCTAAAGACGAACGCCATGTACTACTTTCATACTACGGTCGTTTGAATTATTCGTTCGATTCACGTTATATGCTAACTACCACCATCCGCCGGGACGCTACTTCACGCTTTGCCAAGAATGTACGTTGGGGTACTTTCCCCTCTGTAGCCTTGGGATGGAGAGTGACAGAAGAATCTTTCCTGAAAGATAATAAAGTATTGAGCAATCTGAAAATTCGTGCCAGTTACGGTGTGACCGGACAACAGGACGGTATTGGTAACTACAATTATCTACCTATCTATACTCAAAGCCAAAATGGTGCGGAAGGTATCATGGGAAATGAATATATTCATACCTACCGTCCCAGCTCTTACGTCCCTGACTTGAAATGGGAAACCACTACTTCATGGAATATAGGATTCGACTTCGGCTTTCTGGAAGACCGTATTACCGGTAGCTTTGACTACTACACTCGCCAAACTAAAGATTTGATTGCAACAGTTCCCGCCGCAGCAGGTACCACCTTCGACCGTAACATCACCACCAATGTGGGAAATGTGGACAGTCAGGGTATTGAATTCAGCGTGAATGCAACTCCTATCCAGACAGAAGACTGGAACTGGGATGTCAGCTTCAACATGACTTGGCAAAAGATGAAGGTAAAAAATCTGTCTTTATCTGCCGGAACTGTCGCTACAAATACTTCAGTAGGTCCATATATCGACAGTTACCAAGTACAAACATTAAGTGAGGGATACGCCCCTTATATGTTCTACGTTTATCATCAACTCTATGATGAAAAAACAGGAAAACCGGTAGAAGGTGCCTATCTTGATGTGAATGGAGACGGACAAATCAACTCTTCCGATTTATATCGTTACCACTCTCCCGCTCCGGATTACATTCTCGGTTTCAGTACTTCACTGCGCTGGAAAAAATGGACCTTGAGTACAAGCTTGCGTGCAAACATCGGCAACTATGTCTATAATGCCATGGCTATGAACGCTGGAGCCTGGGAAACAGTAAGCTACAACTCCTATCAATTGAATAACCTGTCTACAAGTTATCTGAAAACCGGATTCCAGACCCGTCAGTACTTGTCCGACTATTATGTAGAAAATGCTTCTTTCCTGAAAATGGATAATCTATCGTTGAACTATAATTTCGGTCAAATCTGCAAAGGATGTAGCCTGAATGTGAGTGCTATGGTTCAGAACGTATTCTGTATCACCAAGTACAGCGGTGTCGACCCGGAGGTTCCTAATGGTGTGGATAATTCCTTCTATCCACGTCCGCGCACCTTCTCACTGAATGTAGGTTTCAACTTCTAACTATTTAAAAACAAGCGAATCATGAAAAAGATATTATATACAGCCTTCTATTTTTGCAGTGCATTATTGCTGAACTCCTGCATAGGCGACTTAGACCAATATCCGCATGAAGACGAAACATCTTCTACGATATATACCAATGCTGAAAACTATAAAGCCGTTTTAGGTAAGATATATGCTGCCATGGTGACCACCGGACAGGAAAAAGGGGGTGATCCAGACTTGAGCAGTAATAGTGGACAGGATTATATGCGTTGCTTCTTCAACCTGCAGGAATGTGGAACAGACGAGGTGGCCTCTACCTGGTTGTCAGGTGATAATGTGAGTGGATTGACTTATTTAAGTTGGGATGCTAATGATCCTTGGGTATCGGACATGTACTATCGGATTTATTATAACATAGCATTGTGCAATGAATTTCTCCGTAACGCAACCGATGAAAAGCTGGCAGAATTTAGCGAACAGGATCAAGCTGAAATCCGCCATTACCGGGCTGAAGCTCGTTTCATGCGTGCTTTATTCTACTACCATGCAATGGACTTATTCCGCAACATCCCGTTCATAACAGAGAATGACCCGACTGTCGGCTATCTGCCTCCACATTATACGTCTGCACAAATTTTCAGTTATATAGAATCTGAATTAAATGCCATTACAAATGATATGCTTAGCAAAGGGGATTGTCCTTATGGACGTGCTTCACAAGGAGCCGCCTATACATTGCTTGCCAAACTTTATCTGAACGCAGAGGTGTATATTGAAACGTCGAAGTATACAGAATGTATCGCTGCCTGTCAACAGGCTATCGCACAGGGATATTCATTGGAAGATGACTACAGCAAACTATTCAATGCGGATAATGATAAGCGTACTGCCAACGAAATTATATTCACCTTACCTGTGGACGCTACACATACCGTATCTTGGGGTTCTTCCACCTACATCGTCTGTGGTGCCGTAAGTAATACTTCCGACAAACAGATTCCTGAAAATTATGGTGTGAAAAGCGGTTGGGGAATGTTCCGTGTACGCGGAGAGATTCCGGCCTTATTTAGTGGAACTGATGATAAGCGCTATATGTTCTTCACTGACGGACAAACACAATATCTGGATGTGATAGATAACCAGTCAAACGGATATTTTGTAGAAAAATGGACTAACCTGACAGATGCCGGAGCAACTGCTTCCAACACTGCAGATGGTGGTGTAAATACAGATTATCCTTTATTCCGTTTGGCAGACGTATATCTGATGATGGCGGAAGCTGTGGTACGTGGCGGAACGGGTAGTGATAAAGGAACTGTATTGGGATATATCAATAAACTGCAAGAACGTGCTTATGGCGACGACTCTCATAATAAAGCGGAAGCCGACCTGACACTGGACTTTATCCTGAAAGAACGTGCCCGTGAACTTTATTGGGAAGGGTACCGTCGTACCGACTTAATCCGTTTCGGAATGTTCACTACCGACAAATATCTGTGGCAATGGAAAGGTGGTGAAAAAGGTGGCGTAGCTGTAAATAGCAAGTATAATATCTATCCGATACCGGCTACCGAACTGACGGCTAATCCCAATTTATATAATGAAAATTATTAATCATCCTCTAATACAAACGATATATGAAAACAATAAACAGTCTGTTCCTTTCATTGGCGGCTCTCTTTATATGGAGTGCCTGTGAAGATGACGCAGATAAATATTATTTATCGAGCCTGACAGAAAATGAATTGATAGCTTCTACAAACAACATTGTATTGACGGAAGATATCGCACAAAAGAATGTTCTGTCACTGGCATGGACCGACCGGACATTGGCTATCAACAATCCGGATTTCAAACCGACCAACTTATTGAAAACAAGTATACAGGTTGCATTAAACAAAGATTTCTCCGGAACGATCGTTGAGTCTACCGAAACCTCTCTTTCCAAGACTTACAATGGAGCCGAATTGAATATTGTTACCAATAATCTGGGGGTTGAAGCCAATGTAGCCACTAAATTCTATTTCAGACTGAAAGGAACAACGGGGAACAACATCGAACCGGCATATAGCAATGTGGAAGTAATCACCATCACTCCTTATGAACTGGATATGCGTTTCGCCAGCATGCTGGATCAAAACGGCACAGACACCGGTATGAGTTTATTTTCAGTAAATACAGATGGTGTATACAAAGGATTTGTAGGAGTAAATGCCTGGTACAACTTCCTGATTAAAGAAGCCAACGGAACGATCTGGAGAAATGACAACGAAACCGGAATGCCGTTCTTACTAACTACAGCAGGGGATTGGAAATGCTGGTTCCCAGGAGTTGGAGGTTGCTATTATATCACATTTGACACGAATAATAAGCAATGGAACGGAATACAAATACCAACATTGAACGTCAGTGGAGATATCGATGCAACAATGGAATTTAACCAAACAAGCAGAAAATGGACAGCTACATTCAATGCTAATGCAGCCGGAAGTATGACTATCCAAATCAGTGGAACGGGTAAATTATATGACCATACATGTGCCAATCCGAATGATAATGGTGGATACGACATTGATGACACGAAAGCTAAAGATACTCCTATGGCATTCAGCGGCAGCAGCACAGCGTTAAATCTCGGAGAAACAGCTGGAGACATAACAGTTAATGTGCCACAGGCAGGAGAGTGTACGCTTTCTATCGATCTAAGTAATTCTCAACAATGGACTGTATCAGTAGAAGAAGGTTCTATAGAACCGGAGCCGGAACCGGAAGAGGGACAATATTTGTATTTGCCGGGAATCGGCCAAGGTAGCGACTGGACATACGATCATAAAATTGAAGTGTACTATAAGGAAGAACAAAAATATGCAGGTATAGTGGATGTCAACTCACAATACGGAAATTATGCGATGACCCTGTTCTCATCAGGAGATGCATGGGACACCGACAAAATGTACACCATTGCCAATGATGACTCGGAAAGTACGGCAGAAGCTGGAACTCTTGTAAATGGACAAGCAAAGAATATTCCTGCACCTGTTGCCGGTCTTTATCTGTTTGACGTTTCATTAAAAGAGTTGACCTATAAAACTTATGCAGTTGGAAATAACATCTATTGTTATTATGGAATAGAGGGGGATAACAATTTATATCCTATCGCCACAACAGGAACTGCCGGAGAATATTCGGGAACGATTACGTTATCACAAGATTCTAACTGGGGAATCAAATTTTATATAAAAGAGGACTGGACCGGAGCGTATGGAGGAAGCAATGGAAAACTATATTATAACAGTAACGACGGTATTCCATTGACTGCCGGAACTTATACTATCACAGTCAATCTGATAGACGGTACTTATTCCGCTTCTAATAAATAACCTTTAGATAACAGTATATAATTATGAAACGATTCAAAAATATATTGATGGCTTCCGCACTACTATGCGGAGCCTTCTTCACAGCCTGTGACGACAATGATGATAAACCGGTATTTCCGGAAAATCAAGATCAAGCCTATGACATGTCCGGTTTTGCTAAAGGAGCCGATGTCAGTTGGTTGACAGAAATGGAAAAGGAAGGTTACAAATTCTATGATGCTGAAGGAAACGGACATGAATGTATGTCACTACTTCGGGATTTGGGCATGAATGCCATCCGTCTACGTGTATGGGTAAATCCCGATCAGGGATGGTCGGAAGAGGAAGGTTTCTTTAATCCGGAAGGATGGTGTGATAAAGACGATGTAGTGACCAAGGCATGGCGCGCTCACAACTTAGGCTACCGTATTATGATTGATTTCCATTATAGTGATATTTGGGCGGATCCGGGACGGCAAGAGAAACCGGCGGCTTGGGCCGACCTATCCTTTGATGAATTAAAACAAGCAGTAGCCGACCATACCACTGAAGTATTAAGTGCAATCAAAGCAAGAGGTATCGATGTGGAATGGGTGCAGGTGGGTAATGAGACACGTACAGGCATGTTAAAACCTGACGGAGCTGCTAGCAGCGGAAAAACCGCCAACTTCGCTCAATTGGTAACAGCGGGATACGATGCCGTTAAAACAATCTACCCGGAAGCTAAAGTTATCGTACATATCGATCAGGGCAATAATTCCAATCGATATATCTGGCTGTTTGACGGTCTGAAAGCTGATGGGGGAAAATGGGATATAATCGGCATGTCTCTTTATCCGGAACCGGATACCCAAGACTGGCGACAATTAAACAATGATTGTATTGCTAATATGAAAAGTCTGATTGAACGATATAATACACCTGTCATGATGTGTGAGCTTGGTATTTACTGGAATTATGAAGAAGCAGAAGAGTTTTTTACCGATTTCATGACTAAAGCTAAAGAAATAGATCAATGCCTCGGTGTTTTCACTTGGGAACCTCAAAGTTACGGTGGTTGGAAAGGCTATCACAAAGGCTTGTTTGACGATACCGGTAAACCCACCAGCGCATTTAATGCTTTCAAGAGATAAGATTATTGAATCATTTTTTATAACTTTACCCCGAATCCAAAATATTTTATACCTGAAAAGCAAAAATGAACATGAAACACCAAAAACAGTTATTAGCTGTACTTTTGATGGGCGTCGCTTGCACATTGCAAGCGCAACGCAGTGAGACGCTGCTCGAGAAAAACTGGAAATTCAGTAAAGGAGATTTTAAAGAGGCTAGCCAGCCGGAGTTTAATGACACTAAATGGGAGTCGGTTGTTATTCCGCATGATTGGGCGATTTTCGGTCCATTCGATATGAATAATGACCTGCAGAATGTAGCTGTAACACAGAACTTCGAGAAAAAGGCTTCCTTGAAAACAGGACGTACCGGTGGGCTCCCTTATGTAGGCACCGGATGGTATCGAACCAGTTTTGATGCTCCTGCCGATAAGGAGGTGACGCTGCTCTTTGATGGCGCCATGAGCGAAGCACGTGTCTATGTAAATGGAAAAGAAGCTTGTTTCTGGCCTTTCGGCTACAACTCTTTCCACTGTAACGTGACGTCTTTATTAAACAAAGACGGAAAGAATAATACGCTGGCCGTACGTTTGGAAAATCGTCCGCAGTCCTCGCGCTGGTATCCGGGAGCAGGTTTGTATCGTAATGTGCATCTGATCGTGACTGATAAAGTGCACGTGCCTGTATGGGGAACACAAATCACAACTCCTCATGTCAGCAAGGACTTTGCAGCCGTACGTCTTCAAACGAAGATTGATAATGCCGATGAGAAAACACAAATCCGTATAGAAACAGAGATTCTTTCTCCGGACGGAAAAGTGGCTACCAGCAAAGAGAATACGAGCCGCATTAATCATGGACAACCATTCGAACAAAACTTTATTGTAAATGCGCCCGAGCTCTGGTCGCCGGAAAGTCCGTCGCTCTACAAGGCTGTTTCCAAAATTTACGCAGATGATAAACTGGTGGATACTTACACGACCCGTTTCGGTATCCGCAACATTGAATATATCGCTGATAAGGGTTTCTATTTGAACGGAAAACATCGCAAATTCCAAGGGGTATGCAATCATCATGATTTAGGTCCGCTGGGTGCCGCTATTAATGTGGCAGCACTTCGCCATCAGCTTACATTGCTGAAAGATATGGGATGTGACGCTATCCGTACTTCTCATAATATGCCGACTCCCGAACTCGTAGCATTGTGTGACGAAATGGGATTTATGATGATGATTGAACCGTTCGATGAATGGGACATTGCCAAGTGCGAAAACGGTTATCACCGTTATTTCAATGAATGGGCGGAACGTGATATGGTAAATATGCTCCATAATTATCGGAATAATCCGTGTGTGATTATGTGGAGTATCGGTAATGAAGTGCCGACCCAATGTAGCCCTGTCGGCTATAAAGTGGCTAAATTCCTGCAAGACATTTGCCACCGAGAAGATCCGACACGTCCTGTCACTTGTGGAATGGATCAGGTTACTTGTGTACTTGCGAACGGATTTGCAGCAATGATTGACATTCCGGGACTTAATTACCGTACCCAACGCTATAAGGAATCTTATGACCAACTTCCGCAGAATCTGATTCTGGGTAGTGAAACTGCTTCTACTGTCAGTTCACGCGGGGTATACAAATTCCCGGTAGAGGATAAGAAAAGTACTAAGTATGAAGACCATCAGTGTTCCTCTTATGATGTGGAAGCCTGTTCCTGGTCAAATATTCCGGACGAGGACTTTGCACTGGCCGACGATAACCATTGGACAATCGGACAATTTGTATGGACAGGATTTGACTATCTGGGCGAGCCATCACCTTATGACACGGATGCATGGCCCAATCACAGTTCCATGTTTGGTATTATCGACCTTGCCAGTCTGCCTAAAGACCGCTATTATCTGTATCGCAGTGTATGGAACAAGGATGCGGAAACCTTGCATATTCTGCCTCACTGGACATGGCCGGGACGTGAAGGCGAAGTGACTCCTGTATTTGTATATACCAACTATCCTACAGCCGAACTGTTTATCAACGGTAAAAGTTATGGTAAACAAAGCAAGAATAATAGTTCGTTGAAGAACCGCTATCGTCTGATGTGGATGGATGCTGTATATGAACCGGGAGAAGTAAAAGTAGTAGCCTATAACAAAGAAGGAAAAGCTGTAGCGGAAAAAGTGGTTCGTACTGCCGGAAAACCTCATCATATCGAACTGGTCAGCAACCGTAACGAATTGACTGCAGACGGAAAAGACTTAGCGTATGTGACTGTGAAAGTTGTAGACAAAGATGGTAACCTCTGCCCTACTGATAATCGTCAGATTAACTTCTCTGCAAAGGGAACTGGTAAATATCGTGCCGCTGCCAATGGCGACCCGACAAATCTGGAACAATTTCATCTTCCGAAGATGCATGCTTTCAACGGAATGTTGACAGCTATCATACAAGCTGGTGAAACTGCCGGAGAAATTGTATTTACAGCCAAAGCAAATGGAGTGAAAGCCGGAAATATTCGTATTCAAACGAAATAAGGCATACGCTTTATAATATCTGATAAGCCACCGGATTTCTTAACTAAAGAGAAGTCCGGTGGTTTTCATATATAATATACTGGATTTTTCACTTTTACGAGAAAAGAAGCAGGTAAATACAGGTTAATATCTATCTTTGCCAAAGAAAACGTTACAGATATGTCGCACAGGATTCACTTCCTTATTTTTACAGGTCTTTTACTGATGTTCTGTTCATGCCGGAAAGAAAACAGGTTTGAATGGCAAGTAAATCAAAGACACATGGAAGTATCTCTGAACAAAGAATCTGATTCGCTCTATGTCATTCATTTGAATACAGACCAACCCTCCCACTCTGTTTGGAAATTGCCTTATCCTGTCTATCAATTTGATTATGGAGATGTTACAGGAGACGGGATGCCGGAAATTATTGTGGGGGTTATCAAGCCTACCCGATTCGATCCCAAACCCGACAAGCGGTTATTTATTTACCGGATTGCAGATGAAGCGTATATCCGCCCACTTTGGTTAGGTTCGAGGGTAGCACAACCTTTGGAAGATTTTAGAGTGATTCGTGAACATACTCCTGTATTGATACGCACCGTGGAACGGGAACGAAGTGGAAATTTTCTGATAGCGGAATATGCATGGAGAGGTTTTGGTCTGGATTTTAAGGGATATCTGAAACGCGAGACAGAAGAAAAGGAGGCCAAACGCATTCTTGAACGTTAACGTTAGATACTATCATTTATATATGGATATTTATAGGATAATGAAAAACATGAGACGACTATTATTACTGTCCTGTACACTGATTCTTATTCTCTGCGGATGCAAGAACAAGAATAAAAATACCTCAACGGCATTGGCACAAGATACTGTTACGACTGCCACTTCATTATTGACCGATACGGTTCTACCTCAATCTATTGATTTGAAGCAGGATATCAGTCGTTACTCTTTTCAGGAGTTGCGTTTATTACGTAGTTATCCATACGCTATACACGGTTATCATTTTATGGAAGCGGACATCAATGCTTTCTTCTCGGCCAATACGAAATGGTATAATGATCTTGTCTGGAAGTTATGGGAAGAATCGGAGGCGGACGGAGAGAATAAATTTCCGGAAAACTATGATGAAGTCAAACTGACGGCTGAAGAGAAGGCTTTCGTAGAACGCATCGATGCTCGCATGGCAGAAATGCGTCAGCAACAGTTTACTCAACGAGACTCTTATTATTTAGGAAATGCAAATAATATAGTCAACCTGTTCCAATTCAAAGATATAGACGAGACATTACTAGCCAGGTTGCAACAGAACAACTTTGCCATTACAGAGGGAAGTAACTTACAGTTATTTCATGCTTATGAAGAGAATGACTATCGCCAAGTGCCCAATTTCATCACCACTGACTTATATTTACAGGCATTTCACATGTATTTCTCTTATGTACTGAAAAGTCTGGAGAAACAACACATCATTCCTACTTTGGAAAGACTATGTCTATCACTCAACGCAACTTGCATAAGCATCTCCCGCCAGACAGAAGACGAATCTCTGAAAGATATAGCAGAATATGCCGCTACTTTTTATGCTATCCCTTATTATTTGCTGACAAAGGAAACGCCCAATCTCCCTGCTAAATATCAAAAAGCATATCAACAGGAAATAGAACATATTAATGCACAAGAAGATGATTTCTCGGAATTTCTTTCATACAAAGAGGCATACTTCCCATACAGTCTTTTCAAACCACGCGGACATTATACCCGTGAACCCCAATTACAGGCATACTTTCAGGCTATGATGTGGCTTCAAACTGCCTGCTTTTGCAGAGAACAACAAGAACAGCTCAAACAAGCAATCTTTCAGGCTACCGTACTATCTACTTATAAGGATATGGCCAGGACACCGCTAATAGAACTATACCAACGAGTCTATACACCACTTACTTTCCTGATGGGTGAGACTGATAATCTTTCTCTTCTCGATATTGCACAGATTCTGAAGAAAAATAAAGCAGAATATACTGAAGATGCATTGACTCCGGTTCAAATAGAAAAGGTGAATCAAGCGCTCATTGAACTGGCAAAAAGTAAGAACAGGATAAAACCTAAAATAGAAATCTCCTGCCGGGACAAAATCAACTTTATGCCACAAAGATATCTGGCAGATAATGAAATACTTCAGGAATTGGTAGACGTCACTCCAAACAGCAAACGTGCTTATCCGAAAGGATTGGATGTCTTTGCAGCTTTCGGAGTAAACTCCGCCGAGACTTTACTGACTGATGTTTACAAAGAACCGGACAACTGGAACCAGTATACCGTAGAATTACAAAAACTGAAAGATAAATTCAAAGCTTCCCAGCCTGCGCAAGTATCTGTCTACGAATTATGGATGAAAAGTCTGTTCACCATGCAGAAAACGGATAAGAGCCAGCCGGGATTTATGCAAACGCCCGAATGGGGATACAAGAACCTGAATACAGCTCTGGCATCTTGGGCTGAATTGAAGCATGACGCGATCCTTTACGGAGAACAGCCCATGGCAGCAGAATGTGGAGGCGCCGGACCTCCTGATCCGATCGTAGTGGGATATGTAGAACCGAATCTTCCTTTCTGGAAGAAAATGTCAGGGATTCTGCAAGCCACCCAACTGGTTCTGCAACAAAGCAATTGCCTGACAGATGACTTGAAAGGAAAAACAGAGCAGCTGCAAGACTATGTCAGCTTTCTGATTCAAGTAACAGAAAAGGAACTGCGGAGAGAAAAACTGACCGAACAAGAATATCGCACTCTTGAGTATATGGGAAGTAGTATAGAATATTTCACTCTGTCTGTACTCGATCCTGATTTACATCTGGATAACTGGTCATTAGTGCAAGGTCCGGACAAGTCGATAGCTGTAGTGGCTGATATTTATACCCACAACGTGAGGGGATGTGATAAGAATGGAGTACTGCATGTAGCAACAGGAAATGCCAACAATATCTATGTGGTAGTAGAAATAGGGGGTAATCTCTATCTTACCCGTGGTGCCACATTTAGTTACTACGAGTTTGTCCAGCCACTGGATACTCGGCTCACGGACGAAGAATGGCAGAAAATGCTGGAAGAAAAGAAAGCGCCTGCCGTCCCGGAATGGATGAAAAATATCCTGCTGGAGAAAGAACCTAAAGTAGATGACAGAGTTTTTTATAGTTCAGGATGCTAATATCCTTTTCCCGAATTAACCGGATTATAGGTGGTATAAGCCTATTATTGCTTACTGCCTGCCAGCACTCGTCAGAAGAATGTCTCTCTATCGCTTTCACCGGAGATGTTCTTCTGGACAGAGGGGTACGCCAACAGATTCAACGGGGAGGTGTCAAAGATTTATTTGCGTCGGTAGCTCCTCTCTTTCACCAAGTGGATGCTACGGTAATCAATCTGGAATGTCCCGCCACTTTCGTTCATTCACCGTTACACAAGAAATATATCTTTCGCGCGGAACCGAGATGGATGGAAGAATTGGCTAAAGCTGGCATCAGTCATGCGGCTTTAGCGAATAATCATACTATGGATCAGGGGCGAAGTGGATTGATAGATACTTATCAGCATCTCTTATCGGCAGGAATCACTCCGATAGGATATGGTAATACTTCTTCCGAAAGTTGCCAACCTGTAGTGATAAAGAAAGGAAAAATTAAAGTAGCACTCTTCAATTCAGTTACACTTCCTTTGGAAAATTGGGTATATTTAGAAAATGATCCCGGTATCTGCCAGCAACCAATAGAAGAGATGGAAAAGGAAATCAAGAATTTCAAGCAAGAGAATCCCGAAAGTTATGTGGTGGTTATTCTACATTGGGGAATGGAATATCAGTCCTCCCCTACTCTTAGCCAAAGAAAAGGAGCACGCCGGCTTATCCGTGCAGGTGCGGATGCCATCATCGGACACCATCCGCATGTCATTCAGAAAGAAGAATATTTTAAAGGTAAGCCTATTTTCTATAGTCTAGGCAACTTCGTGTTCGACCAACGAAAACCGGAAACATCACAAAGCCTGATTGTGCAGCTCAATTTCACCTCTATAGGATATAGTATAAAACTTCATCCTGCAACAATTAATAATTGCAAACCGGAATTACAATAATCAGACAAAACCAAAGGGGATAACTGCCAACATTATACTATTTACCAACAAATATCATCATCCCTCTATCTTGAAATCCACTAGATTTTGCACATTAAATAGCTTTCCAGAAAGCTTGGAAATCGCGATATCTACCGTAACAAACCAGCTCATCTCCCTCTTCCACTTTCTCATCCGCCGGTAATTCATTCTTTACATGAAGCTCCATTAAAGAAATGCCCAAGCAATTGGTTATTTTATTGGCTCTCTTCAACCCTATCATCTTTAAATGAAACTCTTCATCCAAATTCAACTCATTCACAAAATATCCTACAAATTTCTCCGGAACCGTGAACTTCACAACATAATAATCCTGATCGATGCGGAATCCTTCCATATTCGTTCCAAAATCAAGCAATTGCACCAAGCTGCGGGCAGCATCTTCTTCCGGAGTCAGGATTCGCTCAAGTTCAAAAGCCTCAAGCACCGCTTTATGTACGGCATCAATAGCACGGGCAAAGATTCGGGGAACCTTTTTCTGCTTCAATAGGGCAACAACACGTATCGATGCACCAAAATTCTCACCAATCGCTACAATTACTATATCCACACTATTCAATGGCAACACTGATAATGATTGTTCGTCAGTGGCATCAATGACAAAAGCCGTAGCAACCTTATCTTTGATTGAATCTACACGACTTTCACTAATATCCGCACCAATAATCTCGTGCCCTAATGCAGACAATTCCTCTGCCAACACATGGCCGTAATTTCCTAAACCGATAATAATATACTTCATATCTTTAGTTTATTATAATGTTATCACTCGGATAACGGTATTTTGTATTCTTTTTCTGTTTGACAATTCCCAACATCAATGTTATCAATCCCACACGTCCGATAAACATCAACAAGGATACCAACAACTTACTGGCATCACACAAATGAGGGGTCAGATTCAGACTGGATCCCACAGTACTAAGTGCAGAGACACATTCGAAAGTCAATGCCATGATGGAAACACCCGGTTCGAGTATGCTCAATGTGAAAATAAAAATGAATGACACTCCCAATGACATGACTACTGTTGCATTGGAACGCCGGATTGAATCGTAAGATAATTCTCTGCCAAACACCTCTACCCGTTCAGTACCACGCAATACGGCTACAAGATTCAGAACCACAACTGCAAAAGCGTTCACTTTCACACCACCTGCCGTAGATTGTGAACCACCGCCAACCCACATCAAGAATAGATAAACCAACAAAGTCTGCACACTCAATGATGCCAGGTCGACACTACTAAAACCGGCTGTTCGAGGACAAGTGGCATTAAAGAAAGCTTGTGTCCATTTGTCTGCCAAAGGCATACCGGCAAAGGAAGCATTCCACTCAAAAGCAGCAATAGCTAATGTACCGATTAATAAAAGCAGAAAAGTCATGATTAACACGATTTTCGTATTCAGGTTATAAAGATGCTGCATTTTGTGACGATCCAGTTTGCGTGTACGGACCAATTTCCAGAAACGACGCAGGTGATATAATACAATATCCTTGAAATTGACAAGAATGGGGAAGCCGATACCACCGAAGATTATCAGCAAAGAAACAGAAATAAACAGTCCATTATGATTGGTCATCACCATCGGATTTCCTAAATTACCGGAAAGCGTAGAAAAGCCCGCATTACAAAAAGCTGATATAGAGTGGAAAGCAGCAAAACCTAACTCGTTTTCCAAAGTCATTCCCAACGTACCGTGAATACTAAACCAAATCGAGACCATGCCAATCCCTTCAATTACCAAGGTGAAGCCTAATATATATAGTAAGGTGGACAGCAAAGATCCTAACGAATTGGAACTAACCATATCACGCACAACAAGCTGATTATAAATGGAGGTGTTTCCCATGAAGAACATGGCAAAGAAACTAGTTAATGTCATCACTCCTAATCCTCCAATCTGAATCAACAGGATAATGACAACTAATCCGGAAGTGGTGAATGTAGTGGATACATCTACCGGAACCAAACCTGTAACACATACGGCACTGGTAGCCGTAAATAAAGAGTCTACCCAGGTAATACCATTCACCGTGCAGCGCGGAAGCATCAGTAGACCTGCTCCAATCAGGATAATAGCCATAAAACTGACTGCTAATATCAAAGACGGATTGGTACGCCGTCCCAACAGGCGCACCAGACCATTGGACAAGTTGAGGAAAGAAAGGACTAATAATAACAGGAGATGATAAAACTTCCCATGCAGGAATTCCCAAATCTGCAAAATAGCTCCTTCTTCTTCCGGGCGGTGAAAAATGACGGGTATTAGAGTAAGATATAATAACCCGCTTAATATCCAGGCTAATCGCCGGTATTGTTTTTTAGTATTCCGGTATTCCAGTGAAATATGTAAAGTAACATCAATCAGAAAGATAATCCAGACTGTTTTATACAATGTCTGCAAATTAGCCACTTCATCTACGGATAAGGGAAAGCCGTGTTCATATACTACTCCGACAATCAACAACAGAGATGCCAGATAGGTGAGTGCTTCTACCAGTCCTAACAGGATACGTACATAGGGTTTTAGCAGTTTATTTTGATACAATAAAAACTTATGATAAATCTTCATATCATCTTTTTTAACAGGGTCGTGCAAACTTAAGTAAAATAACAATCAGAACCGATTCTTTGTTGACAAAATTTTCTGAATATTAAAAAAATGAGTACTTTTGGCAACAAGAAACTAAAAAACTACAATATTATGAGTGAAAAAAGAAAACGGTATATTTTACCCGAAGAAGAAATTCCACACTACTGGTACAACATTCAGGCTGATATGGTAAACAAACCTATGCCTCCGTTGCATCCGGGAACCAAACAACCGCTGAAAGCGGAAGACTTGTATCCGATTTTCGCTAAAGAGCTGTGCCATCAGGAACTGAATCAAACCGATGCATGGATCGAAATACCGGAAGAAGTACGCGAAATGTATAAGTACTATCGCAGTACTCCGCTGGTTCGTGCTTACGGATTGGAAAAAGCACTCGGTACTCCGGCTCATATCTATTTTAAGAATGAAAGTGTCAGCCCTATCGGTTCACATAAGTTGAACTCCGCATTAGCACAGGCTTATTATTGCAAAGAAGAAGGAGTTACCAACATCACCACTGAAACCGGTGCCGGACAATGGGGAGCCGCTCTTTCTTATGCAGCTAAGGTTTTCGGTTTGGAAGCTGCTGTTTATCAGGTAAAAATCAGTTATGAACAAAAGCCATACCGCCGCAGCATCATGCAGACTTTCGGAGCACAGGTGACCCCTTCTCCATCCATGTCTACCCGTGCCGGCAAGGATATTCTGACTAAGCACCCTACTTACCAGGGTTCATTGGGAACAGCCATTTCAGAAGCTATCGAACTGGCACAAATGACTCCCAACTGTAAATATACGCTCGGGTCTGTGCTTAGCCATGTTACTCTTCACCAGACTATTATCGGACTGGAAGCCGAAAAACAGATGGAAATGGCAGGCGAATATCCGGATATCGTAATCGGTTGTTTCGGAGGTGGTTCCAACTTCGGAGGTATCTCTTTCCCATTCATGCGTCACACGATACAGGAAGGAAAAAAGACTCGTTTCGTTGCTGCCGAACCTGCATCTTGCCCGAAACTGACACGTGGTAAGTTCCAGTATGACTTCGGTGATGAAGCCGGATATACTCCGTTGCTACCGATGTTTACTTTAGGACACAATTTTGCTCCGGCCCATATCCATGCCGGCGGTCTTCGCTATCATGGTGCAGGTGTCATCGTTTCACAGTTGCTCAAGGATAATCTGATGGAAGCAGTAGATATACAGCAATTGGAATCTTTCGAAGCAGGTTGTCTGTTTGCACAGTCTGAAGGTATTATTCCGGCTCCAGAGTCCAGCCACGCTATTGCAGCAGCTATCCGCGAAGCTAACAAATGCAAAGAGACAGGAGAAGAAAAAGTGATTCTGTTCAACCTTTCCGGACATGGCCTGATCGATATGACTTCTTATGATAAGTATTTGGCCGGTGACTTGGTAAACTATTCATTGACTGATGATGATATTCAGAAGAATTTAGACGAAATAGGAGATTTAGCTAAATAATAAATTGCCTGCCAGTTTCAAGTTTCACCACCGATTTCACAGATTAACATGGACTTAAATGTAATTCGAAGATTTTCGATACAAAAGTCCATGTTAATCTGTGAAATCGGTGGCATTTTTTCCATCCTCCTACATTTTCTTTCTCTCTGTTGAACACCTCCATACACCCACTGTATAGACTGGAAAGATTGTATAGTTTTCCGGTCAATTCATGGGGTATATCAAAGATTTCACTATCTTTGATGCCATTATTAATCTTATGAACTAATAATGAGCAGCTTTAACAAAATAGCAATCTGTCTACTTTTTCTATGCGCAGGGGTTAATTATGCTTTTTCTGATATTCCGGAGCAAATCAACTTCTCCTATATCTCTATTAATGAAGGATTGTCACAAAGTACTGTATTCTCTATCGATCAGGACCAACGAGGCAATATGTGGTTCGCAACTTATGACGGAGTAAACAAGTACGATGGGTATTCATTTACAGTTTATCAGCATAATGAAGATGATCCGAACAGCATCGCTAATGACATTTCGCGAATCGTAAAGGCTGACAGTCAGGGACGGGTTTGGATCGGCACGCGGGACGGTTTGTCATATTATGATGAAGAGAAGGATAAATTCAGAAATTTCTTCTACGAAAAGAAGGGGAAGAAGCTGCAAATCAACGGTATTGCGGAGATCTCACCGGAACAACTGCTCATAAGTACACAGGAAGGTCTGACTATGTTCGATATTAAAGAATCACGATTCGTTGATGATTCTTTTAGTACGGCTATGCATAAGATAGTGGCTTCTGCTCTTTACAGACAGGGCGATATTATCTATATTGGTACCCCGGTTGACGGGCTTTACAGCTATTCCATTCCTCAAAAGAAACTGGAAAGAATTACTCCGATAACAGGCACTAAGCAGATTCAAGCCATTTTGCAACAATCTCCTACCCGCATCTGGATAGCCACCGAAGGAGCCGGTCTACTTCTATTTAACCCGAAAACACAAGAAGTCAAGGCCTATCATCATTCTTCTTCCAATCCTAAAAGTATCAGTTCCAATTATATCCGTTCCCTGGCATTGGATTCGCAAAATCGCCTATGGATAGGAACATTCAATGATCTGAACATTTATCATGAAGGAAACGATTCTTTCGTTTCTTACAGCAGCAGTCCGGTAGAAAGCGGCAGTCTGTCACAGCGTTCGGTCCGCAGTATCTTTATGGATTCGCAGGGTGGAATGTGGCTTGGAACCTATTTCGGAGGACTAAACTATTATCATCCGATCCGCAACAGATTCAAGAATATTCAGCGTATTCCATATAAGAATTCTTTAAGTGACAACGTAGTCAGTTGCATTACCGAAGATAAGGATAAGAACTTATGGATAGGAACGAATGATGGGGGATTGAATCTATATAGTCCCAAGACACAACAGTTTACGCACTATATCTTACAGGAAAACGAACGGGAAATCGGTATTGGTTCCAACAATATTAAAGCCGTATATGTAGATGAACAAAAATCGCTTGTATATATAGGAACACATGCTGGTGGCCTGACTGTTCTCCACCGCAACAGTGGACAAATGGAAAGTTTCAACCAGCTGAATAGCCAGTTGGTCAATGAAAATGTGTATGCCATTCTTCCTGACAAGGAGGGTAGTATCTTATTAGGAACTTTAAGTGCACTGGTTAGTTTTAATCCGGAGAAACGGAGCTTCACCACCATAGATAAAGAAAAAGACGGTACGCCATTTACTTCACAACGAATCACAATCCTGTTCAGAGATTCTCGTAAACGTCTTTGGATCGGTGGTGAAGAAGGTATATCAGTCTTTCAGCAGGAAGGAATCGAAATAGAAAAAGCTCCTATCCTTCCGGAATCATCTGTAACAAAGATGTTTACCAATTGCATTTATGAAGCAGCCAATGGCATCATTTGGGTAGGTACACGTGAAGGTTTCTACTGTTTTAATGAAAAAGAGAAGAAGATCAAACGATATACGACTGCTAACGGTTTACCCAATAATGTGGTTTACGGTATTCTGGAAGATACCTTTGGGCGTCTCTGGGTAAGCACCAACCGTGGTATCTCCTGTTTCAATCCGGAGACAGAGAAGTTCCGCAATTTTACGGAATCCGACGGGTTGCAAAGTAATCAGTTTAATACTTCTTCATTCTGCCGCACCTCTAACGGGCAAATGTACTTCGGGGGTATCAACGGTATCACAACTTTCCGCCCGGAACTCCTACTGGACAACCCTTACACTCCTCCGGTAGTCATTACTAAACTTCAACTGTTTAACAAAACAGTCCGTCCGGATGATGAAACCGGTATCTTGACTAAGAATATCAATGAAACAGAAAGTATCACGCTAAAATCATGGCAAACGGCTTTTACGCTTGAATTTGTGGTATCCAACTATATTTCAGGTCAACACAATACTTTCGCTTATAAATTGGAAGGATATGATAAAGAGTGGTATTATCTGACAGACAAACGTACTGTCTCCTATTCCAACTTGCCACAAGGTACTTATCATTTTCTGGTAAAAGCTGCTAATAGTGACGGGAAATGGAATACCGTTCCTACGATGTTGGAAATCGTTGTTCTCCCTATATGGTACAAGACCTGGTGGGCAATCGTGCTTTTCCTCGCTATTTTTATCGGCTTTATCACTTTCGTCTTCCGCTTCTTCTGGATGCGTAAAAGCATGGAAGCAGAGCTGGAGATTGAACGTAGGGACAAGGAACATCAAGAAGAAATCAACCAGATGAAGATGCGTTTCTTCATCAATATTTCCCATGAGCTTCGCACGCCGTTGACTCTTATCTTAGCTCCTCTACAAGAAATAATCAATAAGATCAGTGACCGCTGGACTCGTAATCAGCTGGAATATATCCAACGCAACGCTAATCGCCTGCTACATCTTGTCAATCAATTGATGGATTATCGCCGCGCCGAATTGGGAGTTTTCGAGCTGAAAGCAAAGAGAGAGAATGCGCATCAACTAATACAAGATAATTTCTTGTTTTATGATAAACTGGCACGCCACAAAAAGATTACCTATACTCTCCATTCCGAATTGGAAGATAAAGAGGAACTTTTTGATCCTAATTATCTGGAACTGATTGTTAATAACCTACTTTCAAATGCTTTCAAATATACGGAAAGCGGTCAAAGCATTACTGTGACATTGAAAGAGGAAAATAATTGGTTGGTACTGCAAGTTAGTGATACCGGTATTGGTATTCCCATCAATAAACAGGGAAAAATATTCGAACGTTTTTATCAGATAGAGAGTGAGCACGTAGGAAGTGGTATCGGTCTCTCACTGGTACAACGCCTGGTAGAATTGCACCATGGTCGTATCGAACTGGATAGTGAAGAGGGTAAAGGCAGTACTTTCTCTGTTTATCTGCCACAAGACATAAATACCTACAAACCCTCCGAACTAGCTTCTAATGACACTCTGAATGAGGAAGGACAGGTATATTCCACCAACTCGAAAGAAATGTATTTCATTGATACGGAAAAGGTCGAAAACGAAACGATCGAAGGCGGTGACAAGAAGCGTGGCACTATTCTTATTGTAGAAGACAATAATGAAATCCGCCATTATCTTAGCAGCGGACTAGCCGAACTCTTCAATACGCTGGAAGCCGGAAATGGTGAAGAAGCTTTGGAAAAACTGAAAGACAATGAAGTTGACATCATTGTAACTGATGTCATGATGCCTGTGATGGATGGTATCAAATTATGCAAGAATGTGAAGCAAAATATCCGTACCTGTCATATTCCCGTGATTATCCTGTCTGCTAAAAGCGAAGTCAAAGACCAGATGGAAGGTCTGCAAATGGGTGCGGATGATTATATCCCGAAACCATTCTCACTTGCTATCCTGACTACGAAGATACAGAATATGATGCGTACCCGTAGACGTATGCTTGAACGGTATTCCAAATCCCTGGAAGTGGAACCGGAAAAGATTACGTTTAACGCCATGGATGAAGCTTTACTAAAACGTGCTGTAGCGATTGTAGAAAAGAATATGGATAATATTGAATTCTCTACTGACGAATTTGCCAGAGAAATGAATATGAGTCGTTCTAATCTGCATCTTAAATTGAAAGCCATCACAGGCGAATCGACTATTGACTTTATACGCAAGATTCGTTTCAACGAAGCGGCAAAATTACTGAAGGATGGCCGCTATACAATAGCAGAGGTCAGCACAATGGTAGGTTTCAATACGCCGTCTTATTTTGCTACGAGTTTCAAGAAGTATTTCGGATGTTTGCCTACGGAGTATATTAAGAAAGCAAAAGGATAAGTAACCAGCAAAGCAAATCCAAAAATATCATGTTTTTTACGGAATACAATCCACAAAAACCATGATATTTTTGGATTTGAAGAAAAAAGCTTGAATTTTGTTCTTTTGATAAATCCGGAAGCTACTTTCACAGTGATTACTCCTGATAATATAGAAGAATTCCTATTGTAAGTACAAGGTGAAGTTTTGCACATACACCAATATATAAAGTAGCGCTTTTCTTCTTTCCCGCACGGATTTGGACTAATTCATTTCGGTATGGAAATAGCCCCCAATACTATCGCTGACAATAACTCGTCAATATGCAGCTTTTATTTCTTTCTCTTGCTTATATTATTTTTTCAATTGCCTAAGAAGTTTTCGTTTGACAGTTGTTGAACGAACGCTTGACATATGTTGAACTATCGCTTGACAATTGTCAAACGAAAACTCCTTAGGAAATGAAATACCTATTAATAGGTAAACGATTGCTTAAAAATAACTAATAAAATCATTAGTGCCAATTGATTCCAAACCAGGCAGTTTTTGGTTAAACGGGAATTTAATTCAGACAGAAGAACATAAGAACAAAAAATAAAATAGCAGTTCAATAAGCAACTGAAATAATTTTCAAAGCGCAGCATTTATGTTCTTTTGTTCTTATGCCTAAAAATAAATGATTATTTAGCTCATTTCCGCACCAAAATGAATTAGTTTATTTCATGAATTGAACAGGATAAAGTTTACATTATGATATATAAAAGACTTACTATCAGCCTAAAAAACATTTTTTTAGACATTATTGATATATGATTCAACAATATTAATATCAAAAAATCATTTTTTGAACAAAGTGTGAACAAGACCAATCACTATTTCTAAATAAACAGATTACATTTGCAAACAGTAAAATATAACTTTTAATAATTAAAACCTAATAAAGTATGAAGAACATCTTTATTTGTTTATTCGCAATGTTCTTTCTGTCTAATTGCACAGACGACAAAGACGAATTAATCATTGGAGAACCCAACAAAGAAGGAACAACATCCAAACCATCCCTCGAAAATGGTATTGAAAAAAAACTTTTTGATGTCATCAACCTCGACTATCCCGGATTGGAAGAAGTTAAAAAGCACTATCAAGCGGAAGAATATTACGAAGCAGCTAAAGCACTGCTAGAATATTATCGTTTGCGAACAGAGGTAATCAACCCTAACATATCTCTTATTAGTACAACAGCATCCGCTTCCGAGCAAAATATGGCAGAGCAAGCTTTAGAATACCGATTTTACATTCGTAACTTTCAGGAGAAAAAAGGTGAAACTGATGCCGACAATGTCTATTACTCTTTTAAAAATAAAGATGGAAAAATTGATTGGAATTATATTCCTAGTGGTATAACAGACAACGAATTCAAATATCAGCTTCATCGTCATCAATGGATGGTCCCCCAAGCCAAAACTTATCGGGTCACTCAAAATGAATCATATGTTAAATCATGGATTGAAGTTTATTCAAATTGGATGGCGAATTATCCATGCCCAGACGGTATCACTCCTAATGATTATTATCCATGGATCGGATTGCAAGTAGCAGAACGCGTTACTTCACAAATAGAATTGATGACTTATTATATGTATTCTTCCAACTTCACTCCAGCTTGGTTATCAATCTTTCTAAGTCAGTTCTCTGATGAAGTGGAAAACATTCGCAAAAACTACTATGCAGATAGTAATATTTTAGTAACACAAGCATATGCAGTAGCTATGGCAGGCGTATTATTGCCCGAATTTAAGAATGCTTCCACATGGTTAGAAGAAGGAGCTAATAAGCTGAATACTCAAGTACAAGAACAGTTCAATGAAGACGGTGTACATTATGAGCTTGACCCAAGTTATCATATTGGTGCAATATCCGATTTTTACAATATTTACGAAGTAGCTCAAAAAAACAATAAGGCTAATAAATTTCCTGCCAATTATATGGAGTCATTACGTAAAGCTACAGAGTTTATCATGGATATCACTTACCCTGACTATACAATGGATAATTTCAATGATACCCGGTCAGCACGTTTATCAAAGAGCGTATTAATCAAGAACTTCAAACGCTATGTTGAGATGTTTCCCGATAATGAAAACATGAAGTGGATGGCTACCGAAGGAAATGAGGGGGAAAAACCCACCTATTTAACCAAAGCCTACAAATATTCCGGTTATTATATCTTACGTAACGGTTGGGACGCAGGTTCCACTATGTTGATTCTAAAAAACAACTATAATCCGGATGACAAATGGCACTGTCAACCAGATAATGGTACATTCAGTTTATATCGTAACGGACGTAATTTTTTCCCTGATTCAGGAGTATTCGCATATAGTGGCAATGAAGCTAAGCGTAATGAGTTCCGCCAAACTAAATGGCACAACACAATGACTATCTATGCGAATAATATTACAACAACAGAAGGACGTTTTCTGAAAATGGAAACACAAAATAATGTGGATGTTGTAGTAACAGAAAATGCAAGCTACGAAACCTTATCTCATCGCCGTGCCATTTTCTATGTAAATAAGAATAATGTAGATAAAGAATTCTTTGTTCTTATAGATGAAGGGTATGGAGCTGATAACGGAAAAAAATACAATTTAAATTTCAACCTCTGCCCAGGAACTGATGAAGAAGTAGTTCTTGACTTAAACCAGTTTGGAGCTCATACTGCTTTTGCTGACGGAAACAACATTATAATGAGAACATTTGCCAGCAAGAATATCACTGACGCTGCAACTTCATTCAATGGAAAGCTATCCAATGATATCGACACTTCAATTAATCGCAAAGGATATACGGTAACACTTAGAAAGGGAGCTAAAGAGACAGCTGTTCGTTTTATCACAGTAATTTTACCTATTGCAGATGCCGCATCAGCTACCATATCTGCCGAATTTACAGATGAAAATTACAGCGAGAACGGAAGTTCTATCAAAGTCACAGTCAATGGCGAAGAATATAATTTAAGCTATACACTATAATAACTAACTAATATTATAAAAACAATGAATCTAAAAAAGTTAACAACAAGATTCTTTATAACCTTGTCTATAGCTACTTTAAGTGCTATAGGTATCTCTTGTGAAGATACAGAGACAACGAATACTATCGGTTTTGCAGTCTATTACTATGGTGTAACTGATATAGGGCCATCAATGAGTTACACTGTAAATCCTCCAACGTATGTCGGAGGTACGCCATCAGAATTCAACATAACCAATATCACTCTTAACGGAGAAGTATGTTCGAGTGAAAGTTTCATCATAGATCCTAATAAAGGCTCTATTGAAATCACTAATACGGAGAATTTAGCAGTAGGTCTTTATAGCATTTCAATTGGGTGTAAGTCCAATGGCTCTTATCATGAATTTAAAGATGCAATTGCAATAAACATGATGGCTCCTGTTCCTGATGGTATCAAAGTAGAACCTAACTATATAAAGGTTAATTTCCAAGAAGTTGGAGAATCTAAAGCAACTGCCCAAGTCACCACTGAAGGAGAGCATGTGTCTATCAGAACTTATGCGATCGCAAAAGGACCAAATAGCGACTTTTTTAAAATATCCAACACGGGTGTTATCTCAATCAATAAAGATAAAACAGCAGAAATGCAACCTGGCATTTATCCTGTTTCTTTAAAACTAACTACGCTTGCTGGAGAAGGTATATTTGAAAATGCAATTACTTTCAATATAACTTCCAAACCATTATCAGTAACTTACAACTCTGAAAATAAGGGAAAAATAGAAGAAGAATCCGTTTCAAGTGGACCGACAAGCTATACCAGCCCTATACCAACACTAAAAGGCTCAACAGAAGGTTTGATTTACAGTATTGAAAAAGTGACACCTGCTACAGATAAAATAAAAATAGATCCGACAACCGGTGTATTATCCGTAGCAGCAAATCATGGAATGATAAATGGAACTGATTATGTGATTGATATAAAAGTTATCAATGAATATGCACCAGAAGGTATAGTAATGGAAGGTGCCTTTACACTATCTGCGGTAGGATATATCGCTCCTATTGAAAACTTCTCATATACTAATGTA
The DNA here is from genome assembly GCF_000162555.1 of Bacteroides sp. 3_1_23. Classification (NCBI taxonomy): domain Bacteria; kingdom Pseudomonadati; phylum Bacteroidota; class Bacteroidia; order Bacteroidales; family Bacteroidaceae; genus Bacteroides; species Bacteroides sp. 3_1_23. The sequence continues at coordinate 1,148,960 of NZ_GG774955.1, read as the reverse complement.
GAAAGAGTGCAATATACAAGTATTTCAGTCGCTCCTTCAGAAGGGCTAAAAGGAGATGATATACAATTTTCATTTGTAGATCCAGATCCGAAGTGGAATGGTAAATTACTACTCAATAGTGAGACCGGAGCTATTAAAGCTGAAAAGAATAATACGATCCCTATAGGGACTTATACTATTACCGTACAAGCAATTAATAATAAAGGTAGCCAGAATGCAACATTTACATTAAATATAAAGGAAAATCCCAACGACATCCAATATATTTATTATGGAAACAATTTAGGTCTTGACAAAACGAAGGAAGCCTCACAATATAGAGTAAAAGATGGTGCTAGCCTAGCTGCTTTGAATTTAATGCCTACCACTAATTTGGATGGTAAGGGAATCAACATCACTTGGAAAATTACAAGTCAACGTAACATGGCAAATGCTACCATTGATCCAAATACAGGTAAGATAACTCTATCTGCTGATGACTACATATCAACAGATTCACCAGTCGCTCTACTTATTATAGAAGCTTCTGCCGGATCAGGAGAAGAAAAAAGAACTCTTAAAATACCAGTGGCTTTTGATTACGCTGCCGCATCTAGTGGCGTTACTATCGAATACACTCCATTTGTATTCAAAGTGAATCCAAATAGGGGCGGGACTTCAACAAATCCTGTAATTAGTGGTATAAGCGACACATCCCAGTTATTATTAGACTATCGTCGTTCATTCTTCTATTATAATCTGAATGGACCTAAATCCCACAAAAGTGGTGCTATTAGTACGAATAAGACGACTGGAGGAGTCACTACTCCAGCTGACGAATCTTATTTTATGAATCAAGTATGGCGCAACTATTATGGAAGTGGAGTACCTAACTACGGAGAAAAGAGCCCAATGTCATATTATAAAAATACCGGAGATCTTACCAAACCTTTAGGTTATGTAATTCCCGAAACATTCGCAGTTAAGATTAATGCAAATAAATGGTATGGCGACGATAATTTATCTAATGAAGGAGAAGCACCTGCCAGCAGTTATGCAAATGGAATAATGATAGGACAAATGACGTTTACAAAAGACAAAAATGAAAATAATATAAACAACGGTTCCAAGATATTCCCTATATTAATTTGGTTTGACGAAAATTTCTAAACTAAAAAAGTAAATATACTATGTATAATATATTAAATAAAACAATCAGCAAAAGAGGGTGGTTCACCCTCTTAGCTCTCCTCATTACAATTTGCGTTTCAGCGCAAGACATCAAAGGAGTTGTAGTAGACGAAACTGATTTACCTCTTATTGGAGCAACAGTCAGAGTGAAAGGTGCTCAAACCGGGGCAACGACTGACTTAGATGGTAAGTTTACAGTTAAAGCCGGCAAAAACGCAACGTTGGTTATTAGCTATATTGGCTATCAAACACAAGAAGTAAAAGCTCAATCGGGAAAAGTCCTTTCTATAAAATTACTTCCCGATAATGCCATGCTGGAAGAAGTCGTAGTAGTGGGATATGGTTCCATGAAGAAAAATGACTTGACTGGTTCAGTAGCTTCTGTCGCTTCTAAAGATATTGAAGGTTTCAAAAGTAGCTCCGTTATGGAAGCATTAGGAGGTCAGGTAGCCGGTGTACAAATTACCCAAACAGATGGTACTCCCGGTGCTGGATTCGACATTAAAATTCGCGGTGTAGGAACGTTAAATGGTGATGCTTCTCCACTATACATTGTTGATGGGTTTCAAGTAGACAACATTGATTATTTATCCAATTCTGACATTGAATCTATTCAAATATTAAAAGATGCTTCTTCCTCCGCTATCTATGGTGCCCGTGCAGCAAATGGCGTTGTATTAGTCACAACAAAATCCGGAAAATCCGGCAAGCCCTCTATTAGTTATAATGGTTCGGCAAGCTACCGTAAAATCGCACAAACATTAGATGTATTGAATCCATATGAATTTGTAAAATTACAAAGTGAACAAAAAGCGCAATATATTCCTAATTACTACAAACAAGGAGAAGATGAAAATGGCGTTCCATACAGATACCAGACACTAGATGACTATATCGGAGTTAGTCCGATAGATTGGCAAGATGAGACCTTCACTCCAACTTGGTCACAAGATCACAATGTTTCGATAACGGGTGGTAATGAAGACACGAAATATTCAGCTTCATTCTCACATTATAAAGAAAACGGTATATTTAAAAATAGTGGATTCACTAAAACTACAGGTAAATTCCGTGTCAACCAGAAAATCACAAAGAAAATCACCTTAGATGCTACTATTAATTATGCTAACACGAATAAAATGGGAGCAGGAACTTCCGGTGATAGCGGACGCTTCAATATGTTGGCACAAGTATTAAGAGCTCGTCCTACCGGTGGATTAAGAATGACCAATGAAGAACTATTGGCAAGTGCCATAGACCCTATCATGATGGAAAGCGGAGAAAGTCTGGCACAAATGAATCCTATCGTTCAAGCTGAATCTGTGACAAATAACAAAAGAAATGAAATGTGGACTGCAAATATGTCATTAACTTATAAGATTATAAAGGGATTGACATTTAAAACAGCCGGAACATATAATACTAACAACAGCCGTACAGATATATTCTATCAAGAGAAATCACGCCAGTCGATTACAAATGGCCGAATGCCTTATGGAGAAACTCAAATGGGACGTGACAAACGTTGGACAAACTATAATCAATTAACTTGGGAACAGAAAATTAAAAAACATCGTTATGATGTAATGTTAGGTGAAGAGATTTCGTACAAAAGCACAGAATATCTACTGGGACAGGCAAAAGACTTTCCAACTGATGAAATGGAAAATGATAATCTTGGATTAGGTGCCACCCCTAGTAAAGTTGCGACTTCTTTCACTGATAAAACCATGCTATCTTTCTTTGCCCGTGGTAATTATAGCTATGACAACAGATACCTATTAACGGCGACTGTACGTGCTGACGGCTCTACAGTGTTCTCATACAAAAACAAATGGGGATTCTTTCCTTCATTTTCTGCTGCTTGGCGTATCTCCGAAGAGAAATTTATCAAAGAGAATTTACCGTTCCTTTCAAATATGAAACTACGCCTGGGATGGGGTACTGTAGGTAACGACCGGATTGCTAACTTCCTATCTCTCGATTTATATTCTTTAAGTAAATATGGTATAGGCAACAGCACCGCAACCGTGTTGAACCCCAAACATCTGAAAAATAATAATTTGAAATGGGAAGGTTCAACGACTACCAATCTCGGAATAGATTTAGGCTTCTTCGCTAACCGTTTGAACATAACAGCAGACTTTTTCATCAAAAACACCAAAGATTTGTTATTGGCCCAAAACTTAGCATACGTAACTGGCTTCTCATCACAAATGCAGAATATTGGTAAAATACAAAACAGGGGTATTGAAGTAAGTGTCAACAGTACAAATATTCAGAAACGAAATTTTCTATGGACTACAGATTTCAATATTTCATTTATCCGCAATGAACTGAAAGCTTTATCTTCAGGAGCCAATTATGCTGAAGCATATTCTAATTTTGATAAAACAAACTTCACTCAATCAGACTATCGGGCTATTGTAGGAGAATCATTAGGTCTTATTTACGGTTATGAATTTGATGGAATTTATCAAGCCAACGATTTTTATACAACTCCGGGAGGGCAAAAAGTACTAAAACCCGGGATTACTAATAATACACGTTATACACAAGGAGTAGCACCTGGTGTTGTAAAATACAAAGACCAGAATGGAGACGGCATTATTGATACCAGAGACCGTACTGTAATCGGAAACGCTATGCCAAAATGGTTCGGTGGTATCACTAACACATTCAATTTCTATGGAGTAGATCTTAGTTTCATGCTGCAATTCAACTATGGAAATGATGTGTATAATGCCACTCGTTTATTCGCCACTTGCTCACAAGACGAACGATACAATATGCTAGCAGAAGTTGCAGACCGTTGGACAGAAACGAATGCATCCAACAAAGTACCTTCTTTAAAAGGCTATGTAAAAGGAGATGTATATTCCCGTTTTGTAGAAGATGGCTCATTTCTACGATTGAAAAACCTAACCTTGGGTTATACTATACCTCATAAATGGACTAAGAAAGCATATATATCCAAACTTCGTGTATATGCTAGTGCGCAAAACCTATTTTGTATTACCGGATACAGTGGATACGACCCTGAAGTCAGTTCAGCTGCCAGCAATCCGATGACACCAGGACTGGATTGGGGAGCTTATCCTAAGAGCAAAGTATTTACATTCGGACTTGATATTCAATTTTAAATAAAGAAAGACAATGAAAAAACTAGTATATTATATTTCGACATTAGCTTTGTGCATTCTGCCTTTCACTTCATGTTCTGACCTATTGGACGAAGATCCACGTTCTGAAATCAGAAAAAACAACTACATGAATAACGCGACAGAAGCTAAAAATGTATTATTAGGTGTATACAGAGATATGGTTTCCGACAACATGTATGCCTTAAACCTATCTATATACTTTGACATAACCAATGATTTGGCCCAATGCGAAGGTAATACAACTAATAGTTTCCGGGATTATCCGGCAAACGCATTTACTACGAGTAATTCATATGTACAAAACACTTGGGCTGCACTATATAACGCTATTTATGACGCCAATGATTTTATAGAAAGATTAGAAGCAAAAATGATAACTTATAACACTGAAGACCAAGCATTAGCAAAACTCTATTTAGCAGAAGCACGGGGATTGAGAGCATTATATTATTTTGAACTAGTACGGTGGTATGGACACATAGCACTCATTACAAGTACGTCTGAATCTTATAAGAATCCAGAAACCTTTGTGCAAGCAGATCCCACAGATGTATATAAGTATATTGAAAATGATTTGAAATATGCTATTGACGTACTTCCCTATGCAACTGAAGATGAACTTCGGGGAGATAATAAATTCCGTTTATCTAAAGGAGCTGTATTAGGATTACTGACCAGAGTGTATGCAACATGGGCGGGTGCCCCCTTAAAGGATACAAGTAAATGGGAACTGGCTGCTCAAACCGCTTCTTTACTCATCAATTCTGGTAAACACCGTTTGTTAGATAGCTATGAACAGTTATGGAAAAACACTTGTAATGGTGTTTGGGATCCTGCGGAAAGCTTAATTGAAGTTAGTTTCTTTGCTCCAACTGTTACAGGTAGCGCAAGTGAAGATCCATGTGGTCGTATCGGCAAATGGAATGGAGTAGCCGTATCTGAAATTGAAGGTAAACGTGCTAGTAATTCAGCAAACGTAAAAGTTATACACCCTTTTTATCTAAGATGGAAAGAAAAAGAGCCCAATGATTTGCGTCGTGATCTATCAATTGCCAACTACAAATATGCTCCAAATAAAATATTATACGTCAAAGAAAGTGAATTAGAAGATCCAAGTGCAGGACAGAAAAACGAACAAATTTACACTCCGGCAAAATGGGATACCGAAAAATATGTTGAGCAACACAACTCACTATTAAACAAAGATAAGTCAAACATAAATTGGTATATTCTTCGTTATGCAGACGTCCTCCTACTTTATGCTGAAGCCTTAAACGAGTGTCATAATGGACCAACCAGTGATGCATTAGCTGCAATTAATATGGTACGTCGTCGCGGATATGGGAAACCTTATCTAACAGGCAATTCTGCAATTGATCTAAAAACAATGTCATATGAAGACTTCAAAAAGGCCGTTCAAAATGAGCGTGCTTATGAACTAGCTTTTGAAGGTCAACGTCGTCAAGACTTAGTGCGTTGGGGAATTTATTATGAATCAATTGTTAATACGTACAAAGATATTGTGGGTTGGTATCCAGAAGGTAATTTTATAGCCTACACCTTTACGAAGAAAGGTAAACATGAATTACTCCCTATTCCACAACGAGATTTAGACCTGATGAAAAAGTTCAATCAAAATCCGGGCTGGGGTAAATAATTGATTTAAAATAGAAACATAATTTCTCTCCAATATGCCTTAGATAGGGCATATTGGAGAAATTTAAAACCATTTTCAACAAAATCAAAACTTGAAAAGCAAGGTTCAAACACCTTTTGGACAATCCTGCAACGGAAAGTTTAGTCTTTCGGTTACTTTTGCATCAGTTACAAAACTTCTAAAAACAATTACTTAAAATGAATAACATGAAAAAGAAACTTGTTCTCTTTGCTTCGGTTAGTATTGCACTTGCGTCGTGCCAGATACCCCCAAAGGAAGACTACAGTTGGATAAAAAAAGGACTGGATGTAGCTTCTGCCCAATTACAACTTTCTGCTGAAGAGGTTAGTGGTACAGGGATGTTGCCACGCTCCATCCGTACCGGCTATGACATGGATTTCCTTTGCCGTCAGTTGGAAAGAGATTCATTAACATTTAAAGATTCACTACGTGCACAACCTACTGCCGAGCAATTAGGCAAACGTCGCCTCTGCAACGTTTATGACTGGACGAGCGGTTTCTTCCCCGGTTCACTGTGGTATGCATACGAATTGACAGGAAACGATACACTGAAAACTCAAGCCATCCAATATACAAATCTACTGAATCCGGTACGCTATTATAAAGGTACGCATGATTTGGGATTCATGGTCAACTGCAGCTATGGCAATGCAGAGCGTCTTTCACCCAACGACACCATTGCCGCTGTGATGAGAGAAACTGCCGATAACCTCTGCGGTCGTTTCAGCGACTCTATCGGCGCTATCCGTTCATGGGATTTCGGAACATGGAACTTCCCGGTTATTATCGACAATATGATGAACCTTGATCTTCTGTTCAATGTAGCAAAGGCGACAGGTGACAATAGATATAAAGACATCGCTATCAAGCATGCCATGACAACCATGCATAATCACTTCCGCCCGGATTATACTTGCTGGCATGTAGTAAGCTATAATAGCGATGGTACAGTAGAACGAAAACAAACCCACCAAGGCAAGAACGATGATTCTTCATGGGCACGCGGACAGGCATGGGCTGTATACGGATACACCGCTTGTTTCCGCGAAACAAATGATAGTATCTTCCTGAACTTTGCAAAGGACATAGCCGATATGATTATGGATCGCGTAAAAACAGACGACGCTATTCCTTATTGGGATTATGATGCTCCTGTAACCAAAGAAACTCCACGTGATGTATCTGCTGCTTCTGTCACTGCTTCTGCAATGATCGAACTAAGCACAATGGTTCCCGATGGACAGAAATATCTGGATTATGCGGAAAAGATTCTGAAGAGTTTGTCAAGTGATGCGTATCTCGCAAAAGTGGGTGACAATCAAGGATTCATTTTGATGCACTCCGTAGGTTCACTACCCAATGGTTCTGAAATCGACACTCCACTGAACTATGCTGACTACTATTATCTGGAAGCATTGAAGAGATTCATGAATCTGAAAGGTATCAACTACAAAGATATCTAATACATAAAATTATAACACCTATTATATCATGAATAAAACTTTAAAGTACATCATTTTGCTTGCAATCGCATGTTTCGTAAGCAAGGGTTACGCCCAAGAACTGAAAAGTGAAGTCTTTTCTCTCCTTAACCTGGATTATCCGGGACTGGAGAAAGTAAAAGCTTTGCATCAGGAGGGTAAAGATGAGGATGCTGCCAAAGCATTACTGGACTATTACCGTGCACGTACCAACGTAAAAACTCCGGATATTAATCTGAACAAAGTGACCATCAGCAAAGAAGAACAGCAATGGGCAGATGATGGATTGAAACATACATTCTTCGTACATAAAGGTTATCAACCTTCTTACAATTATGGAGAAGATATCAACTGGCAATACTGGCCGGTGAAAGATAATGAGCTGCGCTGGCAGTTGCATCGTCACAAATGGTTCACTCCGATGGGAAAAGCTTACCGCATATCCGGTGATGAAAAATATGCTAAAGAATGGGCACACCAGTATATCGATTGGATTAAAAAGAATCCGTTGGTGAAGATGGACAAGAAAGAATATGAGCTGGTAAGTGATGGAAAAATCAAAGGTGAAGTAGAAAACGTACGTTTTGCATGGCGTCCTCTGGAAGTGAGTAATCGTCTGCAAGACCAGACTTCACAGTTCCAGTTATTCCTCCCCTCCCCTTCTTTCACTCCAGACTTCCTGACAGAATTCCTGGTGAACTATTACAAACATGCTGTACATATCCTTGCTAATTACTCGGATCAAGGCAACCATTTACTGTTTGAAGCTCAACGCATGATTTATGCAGGTGCCTTTTTCCCTGAATTCAAAGATGCTCCGGCTTGGAGAAAAAGTGGTATCGACATTCTGAACCGTGAAATTCACGTACAGGTATACGAAGATGGCGGACAGTTCGAACTTGATCCACATTATCATCTGGCAGCTATTAACATTTTCTGTAAAGCTTTAGGTATCGCAGATGCCAACGGATTCCGTAAGGAATTCCCTCAAGATTATTTGGATACCATTGAAAACATGATTATGTTCTATGCAAACATTTCTTTCCCTGATTACACCAATCCATGTTTCAGCGACGCCAAGTTGACAACAAAGAAAGAAATGGTGAAAAACTACAAGTCATGGAGCAAACTGTTCCCGAAGAACCAGGCAATCAAATACTTTGCTACAGAAGGAAAAGAAGGTGCATTGCCGGATTATATGTCTAAAGGTTTCCTGAAATCAGGCTTCTTTGTATTCCGTAATTCATGGGGAATGGATGCTACCCAAATGGTAGTAAAGGCAGGTCCGAAAGCTTTTTGGCACTGTCAGCCGGATAATGGTACATTTGAACTTTGGTTCAACGGCAAGAATTTGTTCCCGGATTCAGGTTCGTATGTATACGCCGGTGAAGGCGAAGTAATGGAACAACGCAACTGGCACCGTCAGACTTGTGTTCACAACACAGTAACCTTGGACAACAAAAATCTCGAGACAACAGAATCTGTTACTAAGTTATGGCAACCGGAAGGTGCTATCCAGACTTTAGTGACTGAAAATCCGAGTTACAAGAATCTGAAACACCGTCGTTCTGTTTTCTTCGTTAATAACACTTACTTTGTCATTGTAGATGAAATGGCAGGTAGCGGTAAAGGTTCTATCAATCTTCACTATCAGATGCCGAAAGGAGAAATTGCCAACAGCCGCGAAGACATGACGTTCCTGACACAGTTTGAGGATGGAAGCAATATGAAACTGCAATGCTTTGGCCCTGCTGGCATGAGTATGAAGAAAGAACCAGGATGGTGTTCAACAGCTTATCGCAAACGCTACAAACGTATGAATGTATCGTTCAACGTGAGAAAAGACGGCGAAGAAGCTGTACGTTACATCACTGTTATCTACCCGGTTAAGAAAAGCGCAGATGCCCCTAAATTTGACGCTAAATTCAAGAACAAAGCGTTCGATGAAAACGGTCTGGAAGTAGAAGTGAAAGTAAACGGAAAGAAACAGTCATTAAAATACAAACTATAAAAAGCCTCAAAGCCTCTCCCTGCCCCTTTTCTTGGGAGAGGCTTCTTATCATTATGGAAAACTATTACACCTCCTCTACCCTACTCCTCCCATTGGCAGCACTAAGTCTCGTTTCTTGCAGCAGCCAAAAGAAAGAAGAAGTCAGACAGCCGAACATTATCTTCATGATGACGGATGATCACACCACTCAAGCGATGTCCTGTTATGGAGGAAATTTGATTCAAACTCCTAATATGGACCGGATTGCCAATGAAGGTATTCGCTTTGATAATTGTTACGCTGTCAATGCTCTTTCGGGACCTTCGCGCGCTTGCATCCTCACCGGCAAGTTCAGTCACGAAAATGGTTTTACCGATAATGCAAGTACATTCAACGGCGATCAGCAGACATTCCCCAAACTTCTTCAGCAAGCCGGATACCAGACTGCCATGATTGGCAAATGGCATCTCATCAGCGAACCGCAAGGTTTCGACCATTGGAGTATCCTTAGCGGCCAACATGAGCAAGGTGACTATTACGATCCTGATTTCTGGGAAGACGGAAAACATATCGTAGAAAAAGGATATGCTACGGATATTATTACCGACAAAGCAATTAAATTCCTTGAAGGACGTGACAAGAACAAACCGTTCTGCATGATGTATCACCAGAAAGCCCCACACCGTAACTGGATGCCCGCTCCCCGCCATTTGGGCATATTCAACAATACAACTTTTCCGGAACCGGCTAATCTGTTCGACGACTACGAAGGTCGTGGAAGAGCTGCTCGCGAGCAGGATATGTCTATCGAGCACACGTTGACAAACGACTGGGATCTCAAATTGATGACTCGTGAAGAAATGCTGAAAGATACAACCAACCGTCTTTATAGTGTATATAAACGTATGCCAATTGAAGTTCAGGATAAATGGGATTCTGTATACGCCGGGCGCATTGCCGAATATCGCAAAGGTGACTTGAAAGGCAAATCTTTAATCAGCTGGAAATATCAACAATATATGCGCGATTATCTGGCTACGGTTCTGGCAGTAGACGAAAATATCGGCCGACTACTGAATTATCTCGAAAAGATTGGTGAACTAGACAATACAATCATTGTCTACACCTCCGACCAGGGTTTCTTTCTTGGCGAACATGGCTGGTTTGACAAACGCTTCATGTATGAAGAATGTCAGCGCATGCCTCTTATCATCCGTTACCCGAAAGCAATCAAAGCAGGAAGTACCAGTAATGCAATCAGCATGAATGTAGACTTTGCTCCTACCTTCCTCGACTTTGCCGGAGTAGATATTCCGTCAGATATTCAAGGAGCTTCTTTGAAACCGATATTGGTCAACGAAGGCAAAACCCCGGCCGACTGGCGTAAAGCTGCTTATTACCATTATTACGAATACCCTGCAGAACACTCTGTAAAACGTCACTATGGCATCCGTACACAAGATTTCAAACTAATTCATTTCTACAACGATATTGACGAATGGGAAATGTATGACATGAAAGCTGATCCGAGAGAAATGAACAACGTCTTCGGCAAACCGGAGTATGCTAAAGTACAAAAAGAGCTGATGGAGCTACTTCAGGACACTCAAAAACAGTACAAAGATACTGACCCGGATGAAAAGGAAAAAGTCCTCTTTAAAGGTGATCGCCGACAAATGCAAAACCGCTAAGAGGAGGACATATAAATAAGAATTAATATGCTTCATTATTAGTTTACCGAATAAATTAGATAAAACCATGGATAGAAGAAAGTTTTTAAAAAACACAGGCTGGTCTTTCCTCGGATTGGCAGCTTCAGGCAGTTTGCTGGGTTCTTGCGCAGCTGGAAGCAAAGAAGCAAAAAAGATTATGCCGTCAGCCAGTAACCTCAAAATGTACTGGGGCGACTTACATAACCATTGCAACATCACATACGGACACGGCGACATGCGCGACGCTTTTGAAGCAGCGAAAGGACAATTGGATTTTGTCAGTGTCACTCCTCATGCTATGTGGCCGGATATTCCCGGAGCAGATGATCCCCGCCTGAAATGGGTGATTGATTATCACACAGGAGCTTTCAAACGTTTGCGTGAAGGCGGTTATGAGAAGTACGTAAAAATGACGAATGAATATAATAAAGAAGGTGAATTCCTTACTTTTGTCGGATACGAGGCCCACAGCATGGAACATGGTGACCATGTTGCATTGAATTATGATCTCGACGCACCGCTTGTGGAATGTACTTCTATCGAAGACTGGAAACAGAAGGCAAAAGGACACAAAGTATTTATTACTCCACATCACATGGGTTACCAGGGCGGCTATCGCGGTTACAACTGGAAATGCTTTACCGAAGGAGATATTACCCCATTCGTAGAAATGTATTCCCGTCATGGTCTGGCAGAAAGCGATCAGGGAGATTATCCTTATCTACACGATATGGGTCCGCGCCAATGGGAAGGAACCATTCAATATGGTCTTGAATTAGGCAACAAATTCGGTATCATGGCTTCTACCGATCAACATTCCGGTTATCCGGGAAGCTATGGCGACGGTCGTATCGGTGTCATGGCTCCGTCATTGACTCGCGACGCTATTTGGGAAGCTCTCCGCACCCGCCATGTATGTGCCGCAACCGGTGATAAAATTATTATCGACTTCCGCCTCAACGACGCTTTCATGGGTGACGTGGTTCGCGGTAACAGCCGCCGTATCTATCTGAACGTTACAGGTGAAAGCTGTATCGACTATGTAGATATTGTCAAGAACGGACAGATTTTAGCTCGCATGAATGGCCCGTTGACTCCGATTGCCCCGGAAGGTGATACGGTACGTTGCAAAGTTAAAGTTGATTTTGGTTGGAATCGTGAAGAGAAATACGTACATTGGCAGGGTAAACTGTCCGTGGACAAAGGACAGATCCATAGTGTAACTCCTTGTTTCCGTGGCGCAGCGTTCACTTCTCCGCAAGAAGGTGAAACTGAATTCCACACGCATGTCAACCGTATCGTATCCGTTGGCAACAAGGAAACCGAACTAGATATGTATAGCAGCAAAAATCCGAATACGACTACAGCAGCCATGCAAGCCGTCATTCTGGATGTGGAAATGCCCAAAGACGGTAAGATCATTGCCGAATTCAATGGCAAGAAGTTTGAACATACGTTGGGCGAGCTGCTCGAAGGTTCACGTTCACACTTCATGATCGGTTGGTTGAGCGAGGCGATCCTTTTCAATCGTGCTATGCCGGAAAGCTGTTTCACTCTGGAACACTACATGGAAGATAAAGACCCGCAACGTGATACGGACTACTACTATGTACGCGTTCGCCAACGTGACGGACAATGGGCTTGGAGTTCACCGATTTGGGCAGAAAGAGTGTGATTTTTTTAAGTATTAAGTATTATGTATTAAGTATTACTTGGTGATATGGAAAAAGAATACGCTATAGGAATTGACCTTGGCGGAACTTCTGTAAAATACGCCCTAATTGATAATGAAGGCGTATTTTACTTTCAAGGGAAGTTACCGTCGAAAGCCGATGTATCAGCAGAAGCTGTCATCGGACAGTTGGTTACTGCTATCAATGAAGTGAAAGCCTTTGCACAGGAACAAGGCTACAAAATCAATGGTATAGGAATCGGTACACCGGGCATCGTAGATTCTACAAACCGCATAGTTCTGGGAGGTGCGGAAAACATCAACGGTTGGGAAAACATACATCTGGCGGACCGCATTGAAAAGGAAACCGGACTCCCGGCTTTATTAGGAAATGATGCCAATCTGATGGGATTAGGAGAAACAATGTATGGAGCCGGACAGGGAGCCACTCATGTTGTTTTCCTAACAGTAGGAACAGGCATTGGCGGTGCAGTAGTCATCGATGGCAAATTGTTCAACGGTTATGCCAACCGGGGGACAGAACTGGGGCACGTGCCTCTCATTGCCAATGGCGAACCTTGTGCCTGTGGTTCCGTCGGCTGTCTGGAACATTATGCTTCCACTTCCGCCTTGGTACACCGTTTCAGTCAACGGATAATAGACGCAGGTATCTCCTACCCGAATGAGGAGATTAATGGAGAACTGATCGTCCGCCTTTACAAACAAGGAGATAAGATTGCACAACTATCGCTGGAAGAACACTGTGATTTTCTGGGACATGGAATTGCAGGATTCATTAATATCTTCAGCCCTCAAAAGATTGTGATCGGTGGAGGACTTTCCGAAGCCGGAGACTTTTATATTCAGAAAGTAAGCGAAAAAGCCCGCAGTTACGCCATCCCCGACTGTGCCGTGAATACTCAAATCATAGCTGCCGCTCTTGGAAACAAGGCCGGAAGTATTGGAGCCGCTTCACTCTTTTTCAAATGAAAACAAAAATAAATGATAGTTGATAGCTGATAAATGATAGTTAGTAAATGAAAGTTATCCCAACATACAAATACTCAATCATCAATTAATTATCAACTTCCATCTATCAGTTATCATTTATCAACTATCAACTATTTAAGATTATGAGAAAAAATTTAGGGATGCTGGCGCTGATTATGGCGTTCTGGTTTACCATCTCGTTTATCACCAATATTCTAGGCCCACTCATTCCGGATATTATCCACAACTTCAATCTAAGTGACCTGGCAATGGCGGGATTTATCCCGACTTCTTTCTTCCTGGCCTATGCCATCATGTCTATCCCTGCCGGATTGCTCATCGACCGTTTCGGTGAAAAGCCGATATTATTCGGTGGATTTCTGATGCCGTTTATCGGCACCATCCTATTTGCCTGCATGCACACGTATCCGATGTTATTGGCTTCTTCTTTCATCATCGGACTGGGAATGGCCATGTTACAAACGGTATTGAATCCACTCCAACGTACCGTAGGAGGAGAAGAAAACTATGCATTTATCGCCGAACTGGCACAGTTCATGTTTGGCATTGCTTCTTTCCTAAGTCCTCTGGTATATACTTATCTAATTCGTGAACTTGATCCGGCAACATATACAGCAGGTAAAGGTTTCTTTATCGACCTGTTGGCCGATGTCACTCCACGGGAAATGCCGTGGGTATCTCTTTATTGGGTATTTACAATCCTGCTATTGGTCATGCTGATAGCTGTCGGTGTATCCCGTTTTCCCAAGATCGAGTTGAAAGAAGACGAGAAAAGCGGGTCTAAAGATTCATATCTGGCTTTATTCAAACAGAAATATGTATGGCTGTTTTTCCTGGGAATTTTCTGCTATGTAAGTACGGAACAGGGAACTTCAATCTTCATGAGTACCTTCTTGGAACAATATCATGGAGTTAACCCACAAACAGACGGTGCACAGGCCGTAAGCTATTTCTGGGGATTGATGACAGCCGGTTGTCTGGTAGGTATGATTCTGCTCAAGTTAATTGACAGTAAACAATTGTTGCAAATTTCCGGAATTCTGACGATCATCCTATTATTATCAGCATTATTCGGAAGTAAGGAAGTATCCATGCTTGCTTTCCCTGCTGTTGGATTCAGCATCTCCATGATGTATTCCATCGTATTCTCATTGGCACTGAACTCTGCGTCACAGCACCACGGTTCATTCGCAGGTATACTATGCTCGGCAATTGTAGGTGGTGCCGGTGGTCCGATGATTGTAAGTACACTGGCAGATGCAACATCACTCCGTACGGGTATGCTCTTTATCCTTGTTTTTGTAGGATATATCACCTTTATCGGTTTCTGGGCATGTCCACTGATTAATAACAAGACTGTTCGTCTGAAAGATTTGTTCAAACAACGCTGAATAACAAAGCGATGAATAATAAAAGCAAAGTTATATGATGAAACAACGAATATCTATTTTTCTCTTGTTCACCCTTCTGCTATTCGCCAATGGATATGCACAAAAAGGAATCATGCGTCTGACTCAACAGACCTTGATGCATGAAGTCCGCGAAACGCCTTCGCCTCTGGACGGACAGCATATTACTGTCAATCCCCCACGTTTTATGTGGCCGGATAAGTTCCCGCACCTCGGTGCTGTATTGGACGGAGTTGAAGAAGAGGACTACAAACCCGAAGTAACCTACCGCATCCGTATTGCACGCGACCCCGAATTTAAATCGGAAGTGATTACCGCCGAAAGAAAATGGGCATTTTTCAACCCATTCAAACTCTTTGAAAAAGGGAAATGGTATTGGCAACATGCCTACGTTAACAAAGAAGGAAAAGAAGAATGGTCACCTGTTTATCATTTTTATATAGACGAACACATACGTACATTCAACCCTCCTTCTCTACAGGAAGTATTAACCAAATTGCCTAAGACTCATCCCCGCATCTTGCTTGATGCCGAAGATTGGGATAATATCATCGAACGGAATAAAAACAATCCGGAGGCACAGGCTTATATCCGAAAAGCCGATAAATGCCTGAACCACCCGCTGAAACATCTGGAAGAAGAAATTGATACAACCCAGGTTGTCAAGTTGACAAATATTGTTCAATATCGTTCTGCCCTGATTCGGGAAAGTCGTAAGATTGTAGACCGTGAAGAAGCAAATATCGAAGCCATGGTACGCGCTTACCTGTTAACGAAAGATGAGGTATACTACAAAGAAGGCATTAAGCGTCTTTCCGAAATTCTTTCCTGGAAAAAAAGTAAGTACTTTGCTGGAGATTTCAATCGTTCTACTATTCTGTCCATGAGCACTTCAGCGTATGATGCATGGTACAATCTGTTGACTCCGAATGAGAGAAAACTACTCCTAAGAACGATTCGTGACAATGGAAAGAAGTTCTATCATGAATATGTCAATCACTTGGAAAACCGCATTGCTGATAATCATGTCTGGCAAATGACTTTCCGTATCTTGAATATGGCGGCATTTGCTACGTATGGCGAACTCCCGATGGCTTCCACCTGGGTGGATTATTGCTACAATGAATGGGTATCCCGTCTGCCGGGCCTCAACGCGGATGGAGGATGGCACAATGGTGATTCTTATTTCCAGGTCAATCTCCGCACATTGATTGAAGTTCCCGCTTTCTACTCCCGTATCAGCGGATTCGATTTCTTCGCTGATCCGTGGTATAACAACAATGCATTTTACGTCATCTACCAGCAGCCTCCATTCTCAAAATCAGCCGGACAAGGCAATTCACATGAAAGCAAAATGAAGCCGAACGGTACACGAGTAGGTTATGCGGATGCCTTGGCACGTGAATGTAATAATCCGTGGGCGGCTGCTTATGTACGTACCATTCTGCAAAAGGAACCGGATATCATGGAAAAAACTTTCCTCGGAAAATCTGGAGACTTGACCTGGTATCGTTGTACAACCAAAAAAGCTCTCCCCAAAGAAGGACATACTCTTGCCGAACTACCCATGGCAAAAGTATTCAATGAAACGGGAATCGGTACGATGAATACCTCTTTGGGAGATATAGATAAGAATGCCATGTTATCGTTCCGCTCCAGTTCTTATGGTTCCACTTCCCATGCACTGGCCAATCAGAATGCTTTTAATACATTCTATGGAGGTAAAGCCATTTTTTACAGCAGCGGACATCGTACAGGTTTTACGGACGATCATTGTATGTATTCTTACCGTAACACCCGTGCACACAACAGCATTTTGGTAAATGGAATGACTCAAAAGATTGGAACGGAAGGATATGGCTGGATTCCGCGTTGGTATGAAGGAGAAAAAATCGCTTATATGGTAGGAGATGCTTCCAATGCTTATGGTAAAGTGACTTCTCCCCTATGGCTGAAACGTGGAGAACTATCCGGTACGCAATATACGCCTGAAAAAGGATGGGATGAGAACAAACTGAATATGTTCCGCCGTCATATCATCCAACTGGGAAGTACCGGAGTTTTCGTGATTTATGATGAACTGGAAGGAAAGGAGGCTGTTACATGGAGTTACCTTTTACATACTGTAGAATTACCGATGGAAATACAGGAACTGACCGATGAGGTGAAAGTAACCGGAAGGAATAAAGCTGGCGGTATCTCTGTTGCCCATCTTTTCAGTTCGGCAAAAACGGAACAGGCAATGGTAGATACTTTCTTCTGTGCTCCGACCAACTGGAAAAATGTGACGAATGCACAAGGAAAAGCAGTGAAATATCCTAATCACTGGCATTTCTCTTCTACAACTGTTCCTTGCAAAACCGCCCGTTTCCTGACTGTGATGGATACACATGGAGACAACCGTCCGGATATGCAGGTAGTTCGCAAAGGCAATATCATTCAAGTAGGTGACTGGACTATCACTTGCAACCTTACGGAAAAAGGAAAAGCCGCTATTCACGTTAGTAATAAAGTGGAGAAAGTTTCCTTAAACTACGATGCCGGTAAAAAGGAAGGTGCAACGACGGTAACAGATCAGGTAAAAGGGAAACAGGTTAATAAAGTCCTGACAGACTATTTACCGGATTTTGAGATTTAATCTCTCCCCCCCAAAAAATATCCCGTTATTCAATTTATAGAAAATT
>NZ_GG774955.1:1020746-1130432 GCF_000162555.1 Bacteroides sp. 3_1_23 | reverse complement strand
TTTTTTATAGAGAATAAAAGATAAAGAACAGAGTATAAAGTACATGATCCTATGAATTGTAACCAAGAAGAGTTCTCTCTACAAACATATACTCCTTTAAAAACGTTATATTTGCAGAGTAAAATAAATTAAGAAAGAACAATGAAATATATCGGAGCACATGTTAGCGCCTCTGGTGGCGTAGAGTTCGCACCCATTAATGCGCACGAAATAGGAGCAAATGCTTTTGCATTATTCACCAAGAATCAACGTCAATGGGTAAGTAAACCTCTAACAGAAGAAAGTATCAGTCTCTTCAAAGAGAATTGTGAGAAATATGTTTTCCAACCGGAATATATCCTTCCACATGACAGTTACCTTATCAATCTGGGGCATCCGGAGGAAGAGGGACTTCAAAAAAGTCGTGCCGCTTTTCTGGATGAAATGCAACGTTGTGAGCAACTTGGATTGAAGCTTTTAAATTTCCACCCCGGTAGCTCTCTCAATAAAATATCAACAGAAGATTGCCTGTCGCTTATTGCAGAAAGCATTAATCTCGCTTTAGAAAAAACAAAAGGAGTAACAGCTGTTATTGAAAACACAGCCGGGCAAGGCAGTAATTTAGGAAGCGAATTCTGGCAATTGAAATATATCATTGATCGGGTAAACGATAAGAACCGGGTAGGTGTTTGTCTCGATACCTGCCATACCTATACCGCTGGTTACGATATTGTCAATGAATATGATAAAGTATTTGATGAATTTGATAAAGAAGTCGGATTCAACTACCTCCGTGGTATGCACTTGAATGATTCTAAAAAAGCATTAGGCACCCATGTTGACCGCCACGACAGCATTGGTAAAGGATTGATTGGCAAAGCTTTTTTTGAAAGATTAATGCAAGATTCCAGATTTGATAATATACCGTTAATACTCGAAACTCCGGATGAAAGTAAATGGAAAGAAGAAATTGCATGGTTAAGAAGTATGGAATAAAAGATTAGAAAATACAAGTTATAGAACATATTTTGAAAAAATATTCAACTATTTTATGGTTGTGTTGAATATTATATATATCTTTGTACCCGTAAGCCTTTGAACTTCAAAGAACTTACGGGTTTCTTTTAAAAACAAAACGAACTAAAGTATCGCATAAACAAAAACTATTAGATATGAGAAGATTTTGGTTAGCATGCACAATGGTAATTGTAGTGGGTATAAGCAGTTGTGTGGATAGTGATAAAGACTTATACCAAGAAGCTCCAGGGGCAGAAATTAACACCTCTAATTTTTCTACTATACAAAAAGTACAAGTAGAAATTGATTATTCCAATTCCGAATCAAGAGTTCCTTTTTCCATTTATGATGGAAATCCATTGATTGAAGGTGAAAACACCACCATTCTAAAAGAAAACGTTCAGGCATTAGATGGTGCATGGACAGATGAACAAGGTAAATTCACCGCAACGGTTGAATTGCCGGCTTATGTATCTAATGTGTATATCGTTTCTACATCACCTTTTGCCAGACAGGCAATCCCTGGAAAAATAGTTAACGGTGTTTTGAAAGTATCAGACACAGATGAACAACTTACTACCAGAGCATCCTACAGAGAGTCAACCCGGTTTGATAGAAATCGGTTTAATAATCTAGGTTGGAATACTAATCTCGGTTCATTCGACGATCGCAGTGGAGTTATTGATTATGCTTATAAAGGTAATGATCCTAAGCTCACTTTAAGTAAATCTGAAATGAACGAATTACGTACTACTGTAAGCAAGGTGTTGAATACATTAGGAAGTTGTCCAGAGGAATATCGTACTCAAGCCGACTTATATGTAGAGGAAGATGAAACAGCCGTAGTACTAACTGCATTAAGAGGATGGACCTGTTGGAACAGTTCATTAGGCTACTACTATTACAGATACGATCAAGCTCCTGCCAGTCTGAAAGACGTAAAAGTATATGCTGTATTCCCCAATACTCAAATGACCTGGAATAATGGAAGCCTTCAAGCCTCTCCCCAAGGTATAAAAGAAGGTACAGCTGTACAACTAAAATATTTTGATGATCCGGAATATCCAAAAGGCAAGAACTTCCCCAAAGGATACTACATTGGTTTTATTCTCGCTTGCAACGCATGGAACACCTATTTTACAGGTTTCAACAGTTATACTCTAACCGAAGGATTTTATGCTAGTTCCACAAAAGGATTTAGTACTAAAGTTAATAGCGGTATAGATGTACGTACAGCTATGTTTAAAGATAAAAACAGTAACATTGCTATCGCCTTTGAAGATTTCATGGATGATCAGAATTTTACAGATGTTGTATTCTCATTAAAAGCCAATCCTGAAATCACTAATGTTCCTCCTGTAGATGAAGACTTAAATACAACTATTGAAAAGACAGGTGTATACGCATTTGAAGATGAATGGCCTAAAGCTGGTGATTACGATATGAATGACGTATTGGTTCAGTATACTTATCAAAAAGTATTCAATATATTCAATGAAATCTTAAGCGAGTCATTTACATTTAAAACTTTATATAATAAATCGACTGTATTCACTAACGGATTAGGTTTCATTCTTTCAAATGAGGGAAATGCACAGTCAACTGAATACTTTATTAGAAAAGAAAATGAAAAGGACTTTACTGTAGCTTCGGGAGCTGACAAATTTACTCGTGAAAGCAATGCAATCATATTGACAGATAATGTTAAAACAAACCCAAATGCCGAATATAAAGTAACATTCAAATACGGAGATAAAAACTCGAATAAAAAGCAGGAAACATCAATCGATGCATTCATATACCGTCCTAGCAAAGAAGGTAATCGCTTGGAAGTTCATTGTCCTATGAAGAAACCAACTTCTAAAGTCGATACTTCTCTCTTCGGACAATATGAAGACTGTTCTAAACCTAATGAAGGCATTTACTATGTATCGAATCAAGAGAATATTTATCCTTTTGCATTCTATTTGTCAAATGCCAATGCTAATGATATTGCAGAACTAAAGAACTTCGATAAAAACGAGAAGAAGTCTATCAGCGAAATCTATCCTAAATTTATAGACTGGGCTAAATATGATACAAACGCCGATTGGTATAAGAAAAAATAAGTACTTAATATACTGAAACAAGAATAGCTGGAAGAATTTCTCTTTCAGCTATTTTTGTATATATCAAAGGATAAGAGCCAGACACTTAATAAATATTCGCCATACTGACTAAAGGTTCATACAGTTTCTCTATATCCTGCGAATCCATCTCTATTTGCACCTGATCGCCGGGCATTAATGTCTGCCCTTTAGGAGGCAAATTCTTCCGGTCACGATGAACATTAATTATCACACAACGCTCCGGTAAACGAAGTTCATCTACTATTTTCCCGTCTAAATAAGAGCCGCTCATTATTTCTACAGACAATGTGTAACGCGGTTCTTCCTTAAATGCAGGCGAATGAATCATATCGTCATACAAAATAACATTGAACGGTTTGATTTGAAGCATTTCCGTAAAATAATAAGTTAATCCTCCTACAACAATAGAAGGATAAAAGACTTCCAAATGCCCCGTAATCTCGGTTATTAGTACAATAGCTGTCAAAGGGGTACGGATTACTGCAACAAGGAATGCAGACATACAAATCAACATGATATAACTAATATTCTCATAAGCAATAACACCCTGTTGAACCATAATTAATCCCACTATTTGTCCAAGAAGTCCTCCCGTCACCAGCGTCGGGATAAAACTTCCTCCCGGTAAACCCGAAGAAAAAGAAAAAGTGCTAAAAACAAAATGCAACAACATCATGCCGACAATCCAGAGAATATGCGTGTCCGGATGCATAGCTTGTGATAACAAGAACTGTTCCCCTCCTCCGGTCAGATTAAACTCAGCCATAGAAATCAGAAAAGCGATAAAAAGCAAATACAACATCTTCACGTATTCCGGATGCTTAATAGCAGGGTAAATACGTTTCACCTGAAGAGTGGTGACAGAAAAGAACTTTCCAAAGACAGAAACCACTGCTGCCAGCAAAAGAAACAATTTCACTTGCCCCCAGAAAGTCATCTCCGGTACAATAGCATCAATATGAAAATAAGGATTGATCGGGAAAATCCAACTGGCAACTCCACCTGCCACTACTCCTGCCAAAAGAGTGGTAATAGCTGTTTTAGGTGCATCGAACCGCTCGATAGATTCGATCGCCAACAATGATGAAGCCAATGGGGCAGCAAAAGCAGCAGCTAACCCGGCACCGGCGCCGGCAGACAATAGTTGTTTCCGTTCACCACTAAGCACCCTCCCCCATTTGGATACCAAATATCCAACATACGAACCTATTTGCACGGAGGGACCTTCACGCCCCAAAGACAATCCAGTACTTAATGCAAGTATTCCACCTACAAACTTTGCCACCAATTCCAGAAAAGGATGTTTATAATCAACCCTGCCATTGATAACTCCACGTGTTTGCGGAATACCCCCACCGGTAATAAGCGGCATTTTCTTTACCAACCAGGATACGAATACAAGTATTCCCCACATCAAAAGAAAAAGAGGTATGTACCAATACCATTTGGGACGAGAATCAAAGAAATCGTGACGGAGATTAAAGAAAAACTGTAATAGGTAATGATAAGGCACAGCCACAAGTCCTGTCAGTAATCCTACGAAGATACTGACAAAGTATAGTCGGGCATCAATCAACTTCAGTTTAAAAATGCGCCAACGACCTTTATCTTTTATCATTTTTATCAGTCGAAACATTCAGCCAGCCTTACATTGTTTTTATACGTAGGACATACAACAATCAAAACCCTGCTGTGGTTTTCAAACTAATGAAGATTTAATTTCTAATTATTTTCCCATCATATTCAAACGAAAGATAGCATGCACCATAAAGTAAGAACCCAGTGCATTATAATCAGTGTCACGAATGGCAGTAGCGGTTATCGTGCGTATCATAGAAATGTCCTGATGAAGAATATCATATATTTTGAAGCGGATTAGTAACTGTTTCCTCTTCAAAAAGGCTTTTGACAGCTGACAGTTCCACATGAAATTTGCTTTGGCATAACCCTCATAACCATATCCGGTACGAAGGAAATAAGTCAGGTCATTATATAACTCCATCCCCCAGGGAAGATAAAGCTGCAATTCAGTTCCTGCCTGATAATCAAAAGTTTCAGTACGTTTCTCCCGTACGTCATTATAAGAATTGTTATAAGTCAGGCCAACAAGCCCTGTAAGTTCCATTTGGCGGGTACGATAAGTAATCCGTAGACGTTCACGTCCCGTTAAATGCTGTACGGAAGTTTTCACCGGTTCTTCTTTATTCAAGGTTGTATAGCCATTCTGATTCCGATATTGCAGATAGGAGTAAGTACGAAATATCCAGTTACGATTCTTAAAAGGGGTATTGAGAGAAAAAGAACCCATGGCCCGCCAATTACCATTCATATTGACCGGAGATGTAGTTCGTACACCGGTTTCACTATCATAAGTCACCTGATTAGTTACATTGTTAATGGTATTCTCGAACAAAGCGGTAGCTACCATATTTCGCTGATATTTGGTATTATAAGAATTGAAATTCAGCGTAAAAGTATTCATATATGAAGGCTTCAACGAAGGGTTTCCGACACGGATATTCAAAGGGTTGGTACGGTCGGTCACAGGTTGGAGATCACGTATATTAGGCTGTTTCCCTTTTCCCCTATACACAATTTGCAAACGGGTGCGTTTTGAAAACTTATAGCGGAAATTGACAGTAGGCGAAAAATTCATGACCGATCTTTCCAACTGATCTTCGGGAGCATCACTCAACAATGAATGGCTAACAGACTTTTGAGGTTCAAAATCAACACCAATATTATAATTATACTTCTTTTGTGAAGTACGTATGGCAAGGTTCACTAAGTGATTACTGTATTGATTTTCAAAACGGTTACTAGAGTCTTCATCAAAGTCAGGAGCAAACTCTTCCAGTTCCTTATCCCAGTCATAGACAAAACGATCCGAATTGTTCACTCTATACTGATAGCTGTAACGAAGTTGCAGGAAATGCCGCCACGGCAATGGTTCTACATACACCAGTTGCACCCGGTAATTATAGCCGTCAACATCATCCTCTATTTTCTGATTCTGAATCTTCTTCGTATTATTTTTGAAGTACCGGGTGGTGGAAAGGCTCTTTCGGTCTGTAGCTGAAGCATTAGTACCATAGTCTACCTTCAAAGCAACATTTCTCCCCAAACGACTCAATTTCCGGCTAAGTTGCAACATCATCGTCAGATTATACCGGGAATTATGATTGGTGCCGGAGGACTCTCTTTCATTCAACAAGACATCATTCCCCCACCCTTCCTGAAAGCCACTATTCTCTCTGTCATTGGCTGAGAAACGATATTGAGGACGGAAAATCAATGTAGTAACAGAATCCATTTTCCATTCAAGAGAAGCATTGGCTACCAGTTCGTGATTCTGTTGTCGGCTATGACTCGTGCCCAGATTGATTGATTTATCTTCCCGGAGAAAGTTGTCGACTGTGGTACGGCTATCTTCCAAACGATCGGTGCCGACATATTGAATATTTGAACGTAATTTAACGCGCTTCCAATCATAAGTCGCATTAAGCCCCAATGAGCGGGAGGTAGTCAGTCCCATCCGGCTACGGATATTGCCTGTTGAACTGGAAGATTCATTCTGTAATTCCGAGAATCCCTGGTTATTGGTATTATTCAGATTCCCGATAATGGTTAATTGAGAGTTTTCACGAAAACGGTTCAAGGTATTGGCTAATTCATAACGGTCTTTACTTCCATATCCTCCCATAAAATTCTCCATCCAGCCCCGTTTCATATTTTTTTTCACAGACAAGTCCAGAATCATCTCTTCCTCTCCGTCATCTATTCCCGTAAGACGTGCCAAATCCGATTGACGTTCATACGCTTTTAACTTCTCCACCATCTCCACAGGAAGATTTTTAAGAGCAGCTTTCGGATCATCAGAGAAAAACTCTTTACCGTCCACCAAAATCTTTTTTACTTCCTTGCCATGTATTAGCAACTTACCGTCTGCATCTATTTCACCTCCCGGAAGCTGTTTTACCAATTCTTCAAGCATTGAGCCTTCGGGAGTACGATAGGCAGAAGCGTTGAATACCGTTGTATCCCCCTCTGTCACCGCCATTGGAGCCTGCCCTACTACCACTGCTTCATCCAAAGCATAACTTTCCTGAGTCAGATTTATATCCCCCAATTCGTAAGAAGAGCTTTTGCTGGAAATGGAAATGGGATGAAAAACCTGCTTATATCCGACATATGACACCTGTAATAATAAAGACTTCGCTTTAATTGCATGATTAGGAATGGAAACGGAAAGTTGAAATTTACCGATAGCATCCGTAGCGCCGCCGCCCAACAATGTACTATCCGGTAAAGCTAAAAGCCGGACCGTAGCAAACGGTACCGGCTGATAGGTTTCAGTATCAATCACACGACCGGAAAAACGCTCTTTGCCGGACTGAGCAAAAACAGTCAAACTAATCAGTAACAAGACATAACAAGTAATCAAACGGTACTGAAAAGAATAAATATGGCTGTCTATGTTCAAATTGTGTTGATTTAGTAAAATAAAACTATAATAAAATAAACCTAATATTTATTTCTGGTCCGGACGTGGAGCGCGAGATCTTTGCCCCTGGTGATGTCCCTGTCCCGGTTTCTGTCCTTTTCTTCGGTCAAACTCTTTCTTAAACTTATTAGCATTCATCTTCTCCTGCTGATAAATCTTCAAAATCTGCTTCTGCGAAAGTATCTTGCTGAATTCATTGTAATACTTTTCACGAACATCCAGCATTTTACGGCTTTGAGTAAACTGGTTCCGTAACATGGTCGCAATCTCGTCATCAGTCATGGACGGACGTTCTTTCTTAGCATTAGCATCTGTCCCTTGTTTTTTCGCTTTTTCAGTTCTCGGTTTGGACATCATACGACATTCGCGTAAATCTTTCAGATATTTCTCATAAACCGGAGTAAACTTGGCAGCTGTTGCATCATCCAGCATCAGTATTTTTACCATCTGGCTAGTCTGCATCTGCACCATTTGTTCCGGTGTAGGACGCTGTTTTCTCTCTTTGTTATCTGTATTCTGTGCAGACAAGGCCATTTGACTTCCCATCAAGAGGACAGCCAAAATTACATAAATAAATTTAGTCTTCATAATCTTCACGTTTAAAAATAATGATTGAGTTACTTAATTCAAAAATATATCATTTTCAGAGAAGCTGACGAGCTCTTCCAACTCCTCATCCGATAGTTCTTTAATCCATTTATCTACAGATTCTGTACCATTAGCTAATACTTTCGAAGAAGACGTTTTCACCTCATCTGCCTGTCTCAAAGATGGAACAAACAAAAATCCGATCAATACTGCCGCCATGGTAATCACCGTAGAAATAATCAGCTTCATGTGAGATTTCCGCTGTTGCTTCACTCCGGCGCGTTCCATCACCTTTCGTTGCACATCCTCGAAGAATCCATCGGGGGTACGGTAAGGTGTCCGTTTACCAATATCGTCAAAATCAAAATCCTTTTTCATCATTCTATCTGTTTAATATATATTCCTTAATCTTCTCTTTCGCATAGTGGTAATTCACTTTTAGTGTATCCACTTTGCTATCCAGTACACGGGCAATCTCTTCATATTCAAGTTCATCGTAATAACGTAAGTTGAATACAAGCCGTTGCTTTTCAGGCAAACTTAGAATGGCCTCCTGAAACTTCACTGCCAGCTCATTTTCATAATCAATATAATCGGAAGCCTTCAACTTGCCCATCAACTCTTCCTGAACATCTTCTGCAGAAACAACTCCCTCATCTTTACGACCGTTCAGCAAGCGTAAACTCTCATTCGTGGCAATCCGGTAAATCCAGGTTGACAGTGAACTTTCTTCGCGAAACTGATCGATATGCCGGAACACCCGGATAAAGACTTCCTGAAGCACATCCTCCGCATCTTCATGAGATACGACCAGTCTACGGATATAATTATATATCGGTACCTGAAAAGAGTCCATCAACATCTTGAATCCCCGTTCGCGATTCGAGGCACAAGCTTCACGAATTTTATTCTCGTTTATCATCAATTCTTTTTCTGAGCTTTATTAGTTAGAACGAGGAAGAACGAGGAAGTTAAATACAGGAATTCGCATTTTGCATTTATTAACAGGCACGAATAAAAAAGTCGAAATAGGATATAACCTATTCCGACTCTTACATTTCTCTCTCTATTTTAATATTATACTTATCATTCAATATCCAAAAGAACCTTCAATTCATCTTTTAAGCGCTTACGAATAAAGAATAAACGATTCTTCACTGTTCCTATAGGCAAATCCAATTTTTCTGCAATTTCTCTATATTTAAATCCGGCTACATACATCTGAAATGGTACTCTCAATTCATCAGGCACAGAATATATCACACGATAGAGCTGCTTGATGTCATAAGATAACTCAAAACGATCACTATCTTCATCTTCGATTAAACTTTGCTGAAAAACAGTATAGGTCTTATCAATAATATTCATTTCACGCACCATACGCCGATAGTTACTTATAAAAATATTACGCATGATAGTATACATCCAGCCTTTCAAATTATCAGCATACATAAACTTCTCTGAATTATTTAGTGCTTGCAGTATACAATCTTGTACTAAGTCATTGGCAGAATCATAGTCAGAAGTCAGCTTGTATGCAAAGTGATAAAGATCCCGTTCCATCTCCACTATATTCTGAGTAAAATCCACTTTCTTCATTGCCGGATATGCAGTGTCGGTAATTACTTTACTCAACGACCCAGATATTTCTAAATTCATAAGCAGTCCCATGCTCTTGGAGATAAATAGGTCCTAATGGTCCCAGAGGGGTACGTCCCCCAGCTGCTCCCTTGATAAGACCGAGTTCATAATCTTCATAAATAGGCATACCATTCATACTCATTGATACTCGTGCATTAGCTATCTTTTCACCTTGCTCATTAAAACGTGCTGCTTTATATTGAATATCCATCGTTTGCCATACCATTGGAGGTAGTGCATAATTAAATTCAGGCTCTTTTGAATTTACCAAATTACCAAAGGTGCCACATGGTGCTCCTTTACCCTGTCCCCATGAATCTTTAATATTAAACTCATAACGACTTTGCATATACACACCGCCATTCGTCACTTCTCCCAATAACCGAAATTCTAAATGTAAGTGTTTAATATCTCCATAATCTTTCTTCGTAATAATGGACTGTTTGCCGGGAATCATGCGAATATTACCAGCGGGGGTCAATTCTACTGACTGATCTGCGTCAAAACTCCACTTCAGCCACTCTTTCTTAACTAATCCTCCCCATGCTTTCAGATCATTGCCGTCAAATAAAATCTCTGCATCTTTTGGAGCAGGCATATTCAGAGTAGGAGATTTGCGAACGACCAGTCTGCCGGAAAAATCCAATCCCTCACCTTTTACTTTCAAGATTCCTTTCTCCACAGTAGCATTATATCCTTGTTCATTAGAGTAAGTTATATGATTTCCACTAACGGTTCCTGTTAATACAACGAAAGGTGCAGCATTTGCATAAGGAATCTTGGAAATATTCAATTTATATTCTTTTGTAGTCTTGTCTATATAAGACTGTGCCAAATAATTTGTCCGATCATCCTTCCATTCACCAATAAACCGATCTACAGTTTCCCCTGTTCCCGCAGGGTTCAATCCTAAATCCTGAATACGTATATTTCTGAAACGTACTTCCATCTTTTTATACTCTTTCAACCAATGTACTTGCAAACCAATAAAACCATTTGGTGTCATATAATCGACCATTGAAGATGCGAGTACTCCATTAATATAAGTCCGTATTCCATCTTTATGAGCTTCGATCCGACCTTTATTCCAGCTGTTCGGTTTGAAAGCAGCACGTGCTTCAGGATTCTCTGTCAAATTGTTCAACCATCCTCTGCGCTTTTCGTCATAAATTCCTCCTGTCCAACTTCTTGGTTCTTTCCCCGAAGGTATTATCTGCCCCTTTGCATCCTGATTACAAGGTTGTGCCGCATACTTGGTAGTCCTATCCGGATCTATCTCAAATTGATACCCACGTACCAAACCATCAGAAAATACTCCCCTGAACTGCACCCCACTATTCAGACCCTCATCTGCCAGAAATTCAAACTCTAAATTGAAATTACCATATTCCTTTTCTGTACAAAGGAATGTATTATAATTCTCACCACCAGTCGAAGTGGTTCCAACAATCATCCCTTTTTCTACTCTAAATGTAGCCTTATCTCCTAACACTCTCCATCCATTTAATGTTTTTCCATCAAACAGATTAATCCATTTACCCTCTTCCGCCTTTAATGTGGAAAACATTGCAGCAGCTAGAAATATAAATAACAAAACTTTTTTCATAACTTATTTTTTATAGTGTGTATACATTAGAAACGATTATTTCTCATTTGAATGTCATCAAAGATATATTATTCTTCGATAACTCCTTATTTATCCATAGGAATATATTTCATCAATTTGCCTTTGGAGGATGGAGCGGGAATTCCATCAAAAGGCTGTTCTTCCATTATTTCAATTCGTGTATCATCAATCAAGTAATAATTAATCTGCCGTTTTTTGTTAAAACCAGCTTTAGGCGGGGTTGGTACACGTACTCCCTCCGGCTGTACTCTACCTGCTAACGTGGCTTCAGCAGCATATATATCTTTCACCTCCAAACAGATATGGTTCATAGAGCCCATACGTTCCCAAGTAGGTTCTTTATCATAAAGCATCAGTTCAATCGTCTCATCTCCTTCGGGTACTTGAAGATGCACCCATTTGACTTTATCCGGATTACTACCTCCCCGCCAAACTTCTTTAAAACCTAATACACCACAATAAAATTCGACAGCTTTGTCAACATCGGCCACCATAAAACCAACATGACTCATACGGGGTGAAATCCTATTCTCTGATAAATCTTTACCTTTTTTAGCTGCCATCATTCCTTCTGTGCCATACTGGACGATTTCACATATTGTGCCATTCGGATCTGTTACAAAATAATTCAGATTACCTGTTCTACCTTTCGGAGTATGATCGGGAACTTTATACCCTTTCGATTTCAAATAAATTCTCATAGCTTCCGCATCAGTCGTTTCTACAGCAAAATGATACATACGATTAGATTTCTCCTTGCGTTCGGGGAAAACTTCTATAAATTGTCTTTCATTAATCTTAAAAACAGATAATGAGACTTTACCTTCCGCATTTTTTAGAGTTATCGTTTCATCATATCCCAAGAAATCTTTTAAATAACTGCGGGTATGTTCCAAATCCTTCGTAAAAAAAGCGGCATGAGCTACTCCGGTAATAGGTGGACGTTGTGGTGTCTGTCCTTCAACTTTTACCGTTCCGCATATTCCTAACAAAGCACACAACAATACAATTAATCTACTTTTCTTCATAATATTATCAATTTGCAAATTCTTCTTCAATGGCTTTACGAACTTTTTCTATAAATTCCGGAACCAGCTTAACCGGTTCGTATGGACGTCCCGGCACAGACAACGTTTCTACAGGCAGATAACCACGATAACCCACTTTACGTACCATCTTCATGACTTTTTTTAAATCAAGAGGCTGCATACTTTCTCTCCCCAAAGCACTCTCCTTTATCTGCCAATTAATAGCATAGTCCAGACACATCTCCATATCCCTATAGGGATCTTCCGTATGAAAATAGCCAGTATCAAGTATCAAGCCGAACCAAGGGTGCTTTACTGCCTTCAATACTTTTACAGTTTGTTCTCCGGTAGCCATCATGTCTCCATGATTTTGTACACCCACCATCACCCCTTTACTCTCTCCATACTTTGCCACTTCTTTGAAACAAGGAATCATCCAGGAAGCAACTTCATCCCATCTATCTTCATATCCCTTAGGAACAGGTCCTGAAAATACCCGAAGGACAGGAGCACCCAGTTTTGCTGCAACATCGATCCAATCTTTTACACGCTGTACGTCTTTTGCACGAGCCGCCGCATCAGGATTAGCAAAGTTATTCATTATTCCCGTACCCGAAATATCAACTCCTTTACGAAAAGCATATTTCTTTACTTCATAAATATATTTATCAGTCGGTACATCAGGATAACCGACAAAGAAATATCCTGTAGCATCCAAAGCATCAATCTTATTAGCTGCACAAAAATCAATTAAATCAAAAAGCGTCATAGGATCATTCGAACGCCCTTTAATATAATCATTCAAATTCTTAGTAAATGAATATGCATTCAAAGCAACTTTCACATAAGAAGCAGATGTATCAAATTTCTTAAAATGTTCGATAGGCGCACCTGTTGGCCTGTTTGTATTGACTGTTTTATTAGATTGACGTCTACCTTGTGCAAAAATGCAGCCTATTGACAGTAGAAGTAGAGCAGCAATCAGTAATAATCTATTTTTTATCATGGCATTACAATTATTTATATAGTATTTCCACTGGTATTACTAAAGATTTTCTTTCCAATATTTTTTATAGTATTCATTAAATATAATACATCCTACATTTATCTGTTTCAGCATCATTTTTGAGCATCCTGAACAAGCTAAACAAAAATTGATTCTTTCTCCATTCAATAGTTTCTGCGGCGTCAAGGGATCAGCCAACGTTTGTCTTCCCCAACCGATAAAATCAGTGTAATGCTTCTCCAACATTTCATCTGCTACAGAAAAAGCACGTTCGCGCAAGATAGAATAGGCAGAACCTATTACTTTCATCGACGAATTTTTCAAGGCGTTTTTCACTTCTTTAGTATAGCGCAAATGATGCAAATACATTAATTCAGAATTCTGAACAGGACGAGTTAAAATCGGAGTTTTTGCAGGAATACCTGCAGAAACATTCACATAATCCATCTGTAATGAATCCATCAAACGAACAAGCTGGAGTGATTCTGTTAAGTCTTCAACCAACTCATCCGGAGCAGAGGTACCACAACACCCTCTCACCCCCTCGTATACTGAAATACGGCTACCTACTATAAAATCAGAAGTTTTGCGCCGGGCTATAATTTCTCCAATACCTTCGCGAAGAAAGCGCGTACGATTTTCCCAGGCTCCTCCCCATTTATCAGTACGAACATTTGCCGGACACAACATTTCGGCACCCAAATAGCCATGACAACATTTATAATCAATCCCATCCGCACCAGCTTCTTCCGATAGCAACGAACAAGTTATAAAATCATCTTTAATCTGCTCTATTTCATCAGAGCTAAGTAACCTCCCTTCCGAAAACGGAGAAACAGATACCTGCTCCGAAAAAACAGGATTACTAATAGAGCCGGAATGAGTAATTTGAAATAAGAGAGTCACATCTGGATTTATAGCCTTTATCTGGTCAACAAGCTTTTTGAATCCATCTAAGTTTCTATGATTCATCACCAAAGCGTTTTTTCTCGCCAATGAGCCTGAAGTTACAGATATTGCTTCTACAATAATGACTCCCCATCCACCTGCTGCCAACTTTTTATACTTATCTATTGTAAGCACTGATACAGCCCCTCCCAAACCACTGGAATTACCTTCCATAGGTTGGGCAACCCACCTGTTTTGAATAATCCGATTACCTATTATTCCTTTTTTAAATAAATTTTCCATTTCTGTTATTATCTACAAGAAAGCCCAATCTGACAACCCAACGCACAGCACTTCTTTTCAAAAAGCAGAAGCAATAGCCTGTCTAACCTCATTAATAAATCGGGGAACCTGTTCATAAGGATCATACTTACAAATTCCGGTATTCAATGTTTCTACCGGCAAATAACCACGATAATTATGTTTGCGTATAATTTGCATGATTTTTTTCAAATCAGTTCTCACAGATAAGTTCCACCCAAACACACTCTCCTTCAACTGCCAACTAATTACATAAGGCATCAATTTATCCATATCAGCATAAGGATCCTCACTAATTAAATTACCTGTATCAAGAATTACAGCTACCCATGGAGAATCTATCTTTTTTATCATCTCAATAGTCTCATCAGCAGTCTTTAGCATATCCGCATGGTGCTGTAAACCTATCATAATCCCATATTTACCAGCATGAACAGCACATTCTTTCAAACATTCGACTATTTGCCTTACAATTTCTGGACGTTTTTCTTCCGTATATCCTTCCGGTGGAACTCCCGAAAATACTCGGATAACTTCAATTCCCATTTTGGACGAAGCTTCAATCCAGTTTTTTATCAACTGGACAAAATATTTTCTTCTTTGTGGATCCGGATCTGCAAAATCATTCCAAACACCAGTTCCGGATAAATGAATATTACGTTTGCGAGCATATCTTTTAATTTCAAATAGATAGTTATCAGCAGGAACATCCGGATAACCGATTAAATAATAAGCCGTTAAGTCTAGTGCTTTAATATTGTGCAAAGCACAGAAATCGATTAGATCAAAAACAGATAATCCGCCACCTAATCCTTTTGCATAGTCTATCAACTCATCATTAAATGAAAATGCATTCAGTCCTACTTCTACCTGTGGTTGATCTACCTTATAATCTTTTTGTAAATCGAACCGTGGAACTATTTTTTTTCGAGCCGGAATATTCTCAATCCTCCGTTCTATCTTAGCATCTGTCTCTATACGCATACTATATTATATTTATTACAAAAGGCTTTTACATTTTCTAATGCAGCTTTCAGCTGTTCCGGCTTTGTCTCTCCACCAAATTGTCCTCCAGAACTCATATGAGGTTCTAAAGTCACAAAACCTGCATATTTCATAAGGGACAATTCCTTTATCAACTGTTCGATCTGTCCATCTCCCTCACCCGGAAGACTACCAATGTCTTTACTGCCCAATTTCCAATCTTTAATATGTATATGAGTAGTATACGACTTCATCAATGGCCAACATACCTCCACATTGTTCACAATGTCACTTCCCCATACAAAATTGGCCGGGTCGTACGCAAGAGACAAATGTTCAGAATTAACAGTAGATGCAATATCGACACAGTTTTGCGCACAGTATCCGTAAATATGAGATTCATTTTCATGTACCATATTCACTCCGCCACCTCTTAAATATTCAGCCTTTGCTGTCATACGCTCCATCACTTCATCCCGATACCGGTTTACATCTTCTCTCTCGGGTGCATAATAACTAAAGACCCGAATCAACTCAGTATCTAAAAATGAAGCAACATCGACAGCATGCTTAAATTTATCAAAATGGGGAGAGAAAGGCTGATCCAAACCGTACTTGCCAATCGGTGAGGCAATGGCGCTAACGCCAATGCCACTATCCGATAACATCTGTCTAACCTCTGTCAACTTTTCCTTCGAAATATCCAATATATTGATTCCATCTAAAAAGCGCAATTCAATATACTTGAGTCCCACCGAATGAAAAAAATCCAATTGCTGCTTAAAGTTCACATAAACTTCGTCTGCAAATCCACTTAACTGAACCATAGTATTAGAGTTTTGTAAAATATGTAGGTGCTACTTTCACTAAATAATAAACGACACTGATCAATGTTATAGAAATAGCTATAATCATACCAGTATTCCACCAAAAACGTCTGCCACCACGAGGCATATCGGAACGCATGTACTTTTCACTATTATTCAATAAGAAAAAGCCGATATATGCCACAGGCAATAAAATCAATGCAATGGCTGATGTAGGAATAGCAATCCATGTACCCATTTTACTCCAAAGTATAGCACCCAAAAATCCCGGTACGGGAACTAATGTAGCCAATTTGTACTTCCAGCCAGTTTCGGGTAATTTAAATATCTCGCAAATTGCAAAACCACAAACTACCATATGAAGTATTATAGCATTCAGAGACATACCAATAATCCCCAAACCAAAAATCAAACGGGATACTAATGCCGGAAGACCGGCTGCTTCCAACATACTCGCAGCTTTAATCGGTGAAATAGAGGTTTCACCCGGCGCCAGAGTGATCGTAGCTCCTGCAGCTATTATCATCAAAGAGGTTGCAATGGTGTATGGAATCAACATTCCTGTTATCAAATCAAACTTTGCCAATCCGGAATACTCTTTTGTCCAACCTTTTTTCAGGAAAGAATATCCAAATAAAAAAGTCATATTGATACCGACAGCTGCACTCAACGATGCTATAAAAATCTGAATGCCTTGTGTATCTCCTGGAATATTTAAATGAAATCCACCTTCCATAGAAAAAGGTAAAAATCCTCTTCCCACAGCAGACCAGTCTATTCCATTGCCACTGAAACTGCAAACTACAACGACTATCAAAAATGAAAGAATAATAAACCAAACAATACTCTTGATTATATTCTCAAAAACCTTGATTCCTTTACTTCCTTTATTATAATTCCAGACAATACGGCATGCCACACACAAAACTATCGCCGCAATTCCCAGCAACGCAGCAGTTTGTCCTGCTGAACCATCTTCCAGTTGGAACCCTCCGAATGCCTGTATCAAATCAAGAGTCATTCCTGAAGCTAGAGAATATTGTGGAAAATGCCAGATCATGGTCGCAACGATCGTACACAAAGCCCATGCCCACGCAATAACCGGACTCACATATTTCTTCATTGCATAGAAAGGGCGTTCTCCCCTGCACATGGTCTGATGAGCCAAAGCCGATAGCATAATAACCCCAATTCCCATAGCAACAGGTTGTACCCACAATAACTGGTATTGTGCATGTGCGCCTGAAAACAAAGAAGCCATGGCACTACCTCCTCCAAGAGTCATAGCGCTTTGCATCCACCCTGGACCCGATTTTGAAAAATACCATTTAGTACGTTTCCAAAAGCCCTCATTTTTTAATCCACGCAATTCCGCTACTTCTTTCTTCACCAATTCTGACTTCCCTTCCAGAGAATTATAGGCAGCAGAAATTTCATCACTCGACATCGATTCGTATATACGTTTATTATCTTCCATGGTTTATATTATTAAAGAATAGATATTTCGACTTCAGTACCATTTTTCTCTGCTGAAACATAACTTGCATATAGTGTAGACATAGTATCAGCAGCCAACTTGCTATTACTTTCTATCGGTGTTCCATAAGCAGCAGCATTATAAAACGCATTTAATTCGTGTTGATACCCCAAAAACCAGCCTTCGTCCGGAGATATTTGCGACCATCCCTGTTTGGTCTCGGTCTTTTCCACGACGTAAATGTCATCAAAATATTTCTCATCGGGAGTGTATGTTTCCATAGTATTGTTATGACTCATATTACACAATGTACGATGATTGTTTGCATTGACACGAATCCAGTTATTAGTACCGCCCAAACTTAGTTCATTTGCTATAACATCGGCAATCGTACCATCCTCAAATACAATATGGACAATTGCGAAATCTTCCACATCTTTATAATGAGTTTTCAAATATCCCCGATCATCGAAATTAGGTAAACGGGTAATGGAATGCACGCGGGCAGAAACTGTTTTCGGACGTATAGGTTCGCCAAACCGGGTTCTTCCTTCCACATGTTTGAAATAAATAACAGCAGTCAACGGATGACAACCTTTTCCTATCAAAGAACCGCCACCAGAAAATTTCCATTCACCATAAGCCAAAGAATGTGAACCCGAATGAGATTGTTCCCCATTCATCCACAAAATCTGCGCTTTTGATTTTTCAATTATCTCACGTTCCTTTTGTACGGGAGGAGCATACACCCAGTTTTCAGCATACATAATCCGCCCAGTACTAATTTTTTCAGCATCCAACATTCTTTTGATACTTTCTACTGTTTTCTGAAGTCCTTCTTCACGCGAAAATTTTTCCCCGCTAAAATCCTCTGTACCATCGCCAAAATAACCCGTGAATGGTTTTTCTACAATCACATTCTTATTCTTGGCTAATGCAGCGACTACAATTTCTTCATGTGTCACCGGTGGAGTACACACATGAATAACATCAGAAGCATCAATCAATTCTTCAAGTGTATCAAAAATTGCCATATTTCCATGGACTGCAAACTGTTCCGCCTCTTGCCTAGCTACAGAAAACACACCTGCAATCTCTACTTTCGCACTAAACACATGTTGTAACGCATTGTAATGAAAGCGTGCTGCAAACCCGGAACCAACAAAACCTGCCTTTAAAATCTTCTTTTCCATCGTATCTCTTTTTATTGTTTTTAAATATATCACATTCAATTCTGTGTACGTCCACAAATATATTTAGTTTTTTTTGAAACACAAACAATATCTATAAAAAACTACGTATTTTTTTCATTTTATATTTTACTATTACCTTATATTGGTTATCTTTGCAATATCAAAAAAGTTTTAAAGAAGAGATTTATTCATATGGCAAAGAAAATTAGAATCAAAGACATAGCAGATTTAGCAGGAGTTTCAGCCGGAACAGTTGACCGTGTTTTACACAACCGTGGCAATGTCACCGAAGATAAGAGAATTAGAATAGAAGAAGCTCTGCAAAAAATGAATTACACACCCAACATTCATGTTTCTGCCATTTCTCTTCGGAAAAGCTACAAATTCGTTATTGCCATTCCTAAATCCAGCGCAGGAGAATATTGGTCCTTTGCCGAAAAAGGAATTAATGCAGCTCTAGAAACCTATTCTGCAATAGATATTCAATGCGAGTTCTGTTATTACAACCATTTCGACCTTTTTTCATGCAGAACTTCTTTTGAGCAAGTTATTCAGCACGAACCGGATGCCGTAATTATCGGCCCCACCTTCAGAGATGAAACTATCTACCTGGCCAATCAACTTTCAGACATGAATATTCCATATATATTTGTTGACTCCACAGTAGAAGGGGCCAGTCCGTTGGCGTTTTACACAGCCAACCCATACACATGCGGATATCTCATTGCGAAATTAATTACCCAGATTACTCCTAAAGACGCAGATATCGCTCTTTTTCAAGCCATACGAGTTGGGGACGAAAGCGCCAATACCACTATTCTAAGAAAAGCCGGTTTCATGGCTTACTATGCGGAACATAAACTGCAGAATAAATTGTGTCGCGTTAATTATTCAGCACAGGACAACGAAAAAAATGAAGATTTACTGAAAGACTACTTTATCACAAACCACAATATAAAAGGAGCGGTCATATTCAACTCCAGAGCACATGTCATCACTAATTATTTCAAAAGACATAAAATCCGCGACGTCAAATTTGTCGGAATAGACTTAACAGAAAAAAATGCAAAAGCGCTGGACGAAGGTTATCTTGATTTTCTCGTAGAACAAAGAGCCGGACAACAAGCTTACATGGCAGTAGAAACACTTATACAATATTTAGTTTTTGGGAAAAGCGTGCAAAACAACAATTATATGCCAATGGATATTATTGTAAAAGAGAATGCCGATTTATATAAAGAATCCAGTGCGGCAACTTTATTTTTCAACACCCAACGGTAGCAATGCAATTACAAGACTTTACATTTCTGGTAACCAACAAGTACACAGCCATTTACGACCACTAAAATACTCAAGCATTCTCATCGTTATGAGAAAAAATTCTCACCGCAATGAGATTTTTTTCTCATTGCAGCGAGAATAACCCCAGTCTTATTAATCCTTCTTACAACAATCATTTGAAACAAGAAAATATGAATAAGGCGTGAATTGATACAACCCACACCTTATCCAAAACCTCTAAAACACTAGAGCTTTCTATCCACATAAAGTTCAAGAAAACTCTTCTTTATGAAATTTAAACTTAATCTTCAAAACTCATCACTTAGTCTTTTCTTTATTCTTATTACCACCTTTCTTCTCTTGTTTATCTCCAGTTTTTCCTTCGCCTTTTTTCGCTTTTTCCGCAGCTTTATTATCCTGATATTTTTTATACTGCTCCACCGTCAATATTTCTTTCAGTTGAGCATCCACCTTACCACATTGATCTTTAGGCTTCGAGTATATCACCAGAATTTTATCCTTCTGTTCTTGAGTTAACCCCAACAAAGCATCCAGTTTCTCTACCATTTTCTGCGCCTTTTCTTCAACACTTTTTGTCTTCTGCGCAAATGTAAACACACATGCAGAAGATGCAAACAATAGGCATAACGCCAAAATAATACTTCTCATCATTTTTTAATTTTTTAGTAAATAATTTATTAAAACCAAGTCTCATAATTCTATCATTCACTCGCTGATGTATAGCCCGGATTTTGCGGCATATACAAAGTACGATTAGCATCAATAACAGTTTGCGGTATCGGGAAGATAGTATCTCTTAAAGCAAAGTTTGTTCCATCGATGGGATTATATGCTTTAATTCGAGGATACATAAAATCCTTACCTCCCATACGAAGCAATGTATATCTACGATGCTCCTCTAACAACAATTCCCTACTACGCTCATCCAATATAAAGTTCAACCGCTCTTCTAAAGAAGCCCCTAAATCAGCAACTGTAATTGTTTTTGCATTAGCCCTGTCTCTTAATTCATTTATATCACTAACCGCTGATGCTAAATCGCCCAATCTAACAGAAGCCTCTGCCCGTAGCAATAATGTCTCCGCCAACCGCATATAAATTTGAGAAAAATGAGATTCCGTATTCTCCGGATAACCAACATCACAAAAAGCAAATTTCAATGGATATGGATGATTATTAGACGTAACCTTAGTATCACTCAAGTTATTATAGTCATATCCACCACTTGTCGTTTTAATTGATGCATCTTTCGACGCTCCAATCCAGAGTTTATCCCCTATTTTCCACGGACGTCCTTCTGTAGCGTTCATAATATCATTACCATTACTATCCGTCAGTTTATCGGCATCTGTCAACACAAAGTATTGACCAATTGCATATTCATTTCCACGCTCATCAATCTGCCCGTTAGCGGGATTCGCATCTTTACTCGAACTGTAATATAACAATAACGTATTTTTCAATATACTCATCCGATGCCATCCACGTCCACCGCGCTCCTCTGTATAACCCAGTGTTAATCCATCCGCACCTTTCCATTTTGTATTTCCATAACGCAACGTAGATTCATGACGCATAATATTCTCACCGCCGCCAACAATTCCTCTTGCCCACTTCAACTCCCACAAAATTTCCGGATTAGAACTATTTATATTTTCAGGTTGAAACATACCCATAAAAACAGACTTGTCCGTGCTATGCTTACTCCTCTGAATAGCATATGGCCCTTCTGTAATACATTTATTTGCCCACTTGTATGCAGTTTCCGCATCACCAAGCGCCAAATACATCTCCGCCAAA
Source organism: Bacteroides sp. 3_1_23 (assembly GCF_000162555.1). Lineage (NCBI taxonomy): Bacteria > Pseudomonadati > Bacteroidota > Bacteroidia > Bacteroidales > Bacteroidaceae > Bacteroides > Bacteroides sp. 3_1_23. Next base: position 1,108,121 of record NZ_GG774955.1, on the reverse strand, counting down.
TAGGTCATCGCCACTCCTTTACTCACCGTTCCCGTCCGGGATGGAGTCCACGGCAAATATTCCGCTGCAAATTCCAGATCTTCAATAATAAAACGGCGTACTTTCTCAACAGGCTCCCGCACAAAATCCGTACGAATGGCATCCGTAGATTCCGTAGTAACAATCGGAACCGCTCCCCATAAATAACTCAAATGCCGATATGCCCATGCCCTGAACAACTTGGCTTCAGCTATTACTCTATAATACTGATTGTTTCCGCTTTTATCATCCCAATTAATATCAGAATACGGGGCCCTGTCCAAAATTGCATTGGCTGCATTTATAGTCTCATAGAACCACAAAAAATATTTATCAAAATCTTTATAAGAAGGATGATTTGCCACCCCCCAACTATTCAACATTCTATGCACGTTTCCCTTATTACTTCCCGTCGACATATTATCAGTACCAATAGTAAACAGTACATTACGCAAATCAACCGTACCAAAATTAGTTGTATAATTCATCCCTTCAAATTCTTTTCGCACTTCCGCATACAACCCATTCAGTCCATTTTCATACCCCTCCAAACTTGTATAAAGCCGGTCTGCCGTATATAGATGCTTTGGTTCTTCATTCAAAAGATCATTTTGACAAGAAGAAAATCCCAACACAGCAATTAATCCCCCAAACAGGGCATATTTTCCTTTTTTCATATTATTAGTATTTAAAAAGCCAGATTAATACCAAATGAATACTCACGACTTACCGGAATTGCACGTTGAGTATCGAACTCCGGATCCATACCTTCCCATCCAGTCACCGTCAACAGGTTCTTTCCTGTAAAATAGATCGCCAACTTGCTCAATCCCATTTTCCTAATAATTCGGGTTGGAAGTGTATAGGTTAGTGTTATATCCTTAATTCTCATAAAGTCCGCACTCTGATAGCTACTTGGACTTATAGATTTATTCGCAATATATTTATTCGCATTTTTCTCTGTACTCCAATATTCATTAGTAGGATTATCCACAGTCCAGAAATTATGATTAATCAAATACGTCTTATCTCTAAATGGATTAGCTTTAGTTGACCCCGAAACTCCATACAACAACACAAATAAAGAGAAATCTTTATATTTCAGCGTATTCGACAGACTCCAAGTGAAATCCGGCTCGGAAGAACCCAATATTTGCCGGTCATCCGGATCTATCTCACCATTTTTATTAAGATCTTCATACTTCGCATAACCAGGCTTAGCACCATATTTAGCAGCCTCTTCCTCTTCACCCAACTGCCAGGTTCCAATAATTTTGTAATCAAAATTACTTAATACCGGATGCCCTATAAACCATTTATTAGTAATATCCGATAAACCATCCCCATACAGTTCCTTTATTTTATTATCATTCCACGCCAAGCTAAGTCCCGTATGCCAGGAAAAATTTTTCAATGTAACATTGTTTGAACTCAAAGACACCTCCAGTCCGCGATTTTCCGTTCTACCTATATTCTGCATAACCTCTCTAATACCATGTACCGAAGATATCGTACGCTTCAAAAGCAAATCCTTATTCATATTTTTATAAAGATTTAATTCACCGGTAATTCTAGAACGCAAAAAGCCAAAGTCCAATCCTACATTATAAGATGTCATCACTTCCCAACCTAAATTAGGAGATCCAATAGTGCCAGGAATATAGCCAGGAAGAGGAGAACTCCCATTTGTATATCCATTATCCTCCATAATAGGAAGAGTAGAATAAGGAGATAATCCGCTTTGACCATTCTTCCCAACCGACAGCCGAAGCTTCAAAGTATTCACGACATCCTTCATAGAGGCATAAAATTTTTCATTATGAATATTCCACCCCAAAGCCATGGAGGGGAATGTTCCCCAATGCTTATATCGCCCTAATGTAGAAGACGCATCACGTCTCACAGTTGCCGTAAACAAATAACGGCTATCATACGCATAATTAACACGCGCCATATATGAATGTAAACGAGTCTTATCATTTTTAAACGGCTCCACTTTAACTTCCTGCGCATCATGAATACCGTAATAAGAGCGATCATCCCCACTGAATCCTTTAGCTGTAATCGTTGTCCCCTCTTTATGACTCTCTTCAAAACTAAAAAGTCCAGTTAGAAACAATTCATGCTTTTGAGCAAACGTATGTTGATAACTCACAATATTTTCTACCAAATAAGAATATTTCATGGTATTAACCATTTCTCCCTCTCCACCAAAAGCCCCACTCTTCTTCGTATTAGAACCTTGATACCAATATTGTTTTCCAGCACCATATTGAACATTCGTATTCAATTTATACGAAAGCCCTTCCACACCCGGAATCTTAACTTCCAGGTAATTTGTAGCCGTTAGAGCATAATTCACATTCAAATCGTCATACAAATAACACTCCAAAGGATTAACTTTAGTGTCCTCACCCGTTGGATTTATGTTAACCGTCCCATCATCATTGAAAGGTTTTGCAAGCGGAGATTTATTAAACACATCCACAAAAGGCGGCTTAGCTCCGCTTCTGTCAATATACGTCCAGCCGACACTATTTCCCATACGAATCCATTTGTTAATATCCGTCGTGACATTCAATCTAGTATTCAATCGTTTATATTCATCATTTATCACAATACCATCCGTACCCAAATAGGAAGCATTAAAATTAAAACGTGTATAATCTCCACCACCGGAAACCCCCAATTTAAAATTCTTGGTATGACCTGTTTTGACAATCAAATCTTTCCACGACCAATCCTTATAAGAACCGCTCTGATAAACTGCCTTTTCAAAATCAGTCAACGCAGCATCTTCATCATTAGCATCATCATTCGTCCATCCATTCTTATAATTCAGATATTGTTCACCATTCATCAAATCCGGATAATTGGCAACCTTCTGTATTCCATAAAAGCCATCAAAGGAAACTTTAATTTTTCCCTTAACCCCCTTCTTTGTTTCAATCAAAATAACTCCCGCCGCCGCACGTGCACCATATATAGCAGCCGAAGAAGCATCTTTCAACACATTAATGCTCTCTATTTCATTAGTCCCAATTTCAGAAAGACTTCCGTAATAGGGCGCACCATCCAATATTATCAATGGCTCATTATTAGCACTAATAGAATTTCGACCCCGAACCAGCATAACAGTTCCACTACCCGGATCCGCTCCTGCAGCTTGCGACATTACATTCAATCCAGGAACCGCACCCTGCAACAACTGGGAGATATCCGTAGTTATAGTATTTTCAATACGATCTTTAGAAACCGTAGCCACCGACCCCGTCACATCACTTTTTTTCTGAACACCGTAACCAACCACAACAACCTGATCCAATGCTTGCGCCTGCTGCGACAGTTTTACAATCAATGGTTCATTTCCCGCACAAGCTATTTCCTTTGTTTGATACCCAATATAAGAAAAGACGAGATTATACACTTTTCTCTGCTTATCTATAAGCAAAGAAAAATTCCCATCAACGTCCGTTATAGTTCCCGTCTTTATTTCCTTGAATGTTATGTTCACTCCGATCAGAGGTTCATTCGTGTCACTATCCAAAACAACCCCTTTTATAGCCCGCTCCACCTTTTTCTGTTGAGCACCAGCCTCCACATTCGCCCACGATATCAAAATTGCCACACACAGCAATCGAATCAGCAGACAATCTGTTTTCCATAAGTGTATTAGCCTGTTTTCCATTAAATAAAGATTCTTAATGTTTTAATAAAATATTCATTTCCTATACAAATCCAAAACCTTCACCTTCGAATCACTAACCATCATTAAGCCCTCTGGCTGCATTTTTAAGTTACAATCTCTTGATTACGCCTGAACAGTGTGCACGAACACACACAAACGAAAGCAAAAGTTGTGTATTTGTGTTGCAAATATATGATTTTATTTGAAACCAACTATATTTTTGCTATTATTTTTTTTCACCAGATTAATTAAAACGCAGAAAGAAAGACGATAATACTCTATATATCAACAAACTAAACAAACATATTTTTTCTTAAATAAAAATGTGCACGAACACAGAACACAATAAATATAGCAGTACATAAGACACCAAGAATCAATTTAAAGCATGCAAGATATAAAAAGAATAAGGAGAAATAAAAAAAGATCCGAAAGATTTGGCTTTTAAATATTTATCCATATCTTTGCAGTGCCTGAATATAATACACAGTAATACACAGTCGCAGTGTTGTTGCATTACTCCTATTATAAAAACCATTCATTAAGCCTTTTGGTATTATAATCATTATAAGAGTTATAGCCATGAGGAAGACAACTTATTTATTAAATTTTCTATTTTTTGTTTGCATTGCAACTTTAATAAGTTGTAATGAAGATCCTGCGGATTCTTCTAAAGAAGATGATAAAGTAATATGGATTAAAGCTGATGATATACAAGGAAGCACTCTCAATCTCGAACGAAATGCTAGTTTCACAATTCGACTGAACTTATACCCCGAGGATGCTATAGACAAAGAAGAATACACCTTCCAATACAAATCATCAAACGAGGCTATAGCAACAGTTAGCGAAGAAGGTGTTATCACAGCCCTTAAAGTAGGTGAAACAACGATTAATGTGATTCCTTCACATAATTCCAAACTAGGGTTTGCATTTACCGTAAATGTAGTAGCAGGTAAAGTCTTAGTAGAAAACATCACTCTTTCCGAAGAAGTAAAGAATGGTATTGTCATTGAGAGTCCCGGACAAACATTCAATTTATCAGAGCATGTGATTATTACACCCGAAGATGCGACAAACCCCAATGTTACCTATTCGATAGATAAAGAAGAGGTTGCAGAAATAGATGAATTTGGTATTATTAAAGCACTTGCACCAGGAACAGCGACTATTACGGTGACAAGTTCGGAAAACCCGATTATTAAAACATCTGTGACACTTGAAGTCAAAGATATTCCGGTCAAAGTACCTGTAATATTAAATAGAGAAAATTGGGTAGTAACAGAAGCAAGCGAATACTTAACCCTGTCAGGAGACGAAACTGCAGAGATTGTGAGAGCTAGAGTAATTGATGGGGATAAAGCATCAACAATCAAATTCGATAAACCCGGAAAAGGAAACAGGCCGGCAGATGATACAAATAATCAATATTTCGTAATTGACAGAAATAGCCAAAATGAATTCCTTTCATTCAAAGTTATCCAACCTGAAGGTAAAAACCCACGAGCATGTGTGACAGCTGTTACAATATATGGAAAAGACTCTGATAGTGGAGCTTGGGAAGTGATTAAAGAAAAGAATGTTTCAATACCCAACTCCGAGACGGCGGGTTCTGATTCCGGAGAAATAGATTTAAAAGGAAGCACAGCTCATACCTACCGATATATAAAAGTGGAAATAACAGGCTGGAACACACAAAACAGTTCAACAACAGAAATGGCTGAATTTTATTTAATAGGATATGAAGAATAAAAGACGCTTGCATTTTGAAAATAAATAACTAATTTCACAACATAATGAAGAAAAAAATAATCGGCTCTGCACTCGCATTGTTATTCGCGGTAGCATTGTCAGCTACTTATGTCAACAAGACATTTAGCATTCCGGACTTTATAACTGAAACAATAAAGTCCACATCAGACAAATTAGTTCTTACCGACAAATCTTTGTCGGGTGGAAAATTGCAATCCAAAATAGACGCTAAATTTGGAAACAATTACAGCCAACTAAGGACATTAATTATCCAAGCCGGAGAATTAACCCCGGATGATTGTAAGTTCATAAAGAAAAGTTTAACTGGACTGGAAGAGCTAACTATTGAAGGAACAGCCAATTTCACCAATGGCATTATCCCCAAAGGAGCTTTCGACGGGATGCCCAATCTTAAAAGAGTAAAGGCAACCCAGGCAAAAGAAATAGGACTTAAAGCTTTCAGTGGTTGTGAGAAACTTGAAACTATTGATTTTCCAAATGTAGAAAAGACCGGTGTACAAGCATTCGCACAGCCAAAAGGCTCAAACAACAGTCAGCTAAGAATTGCAAGATTCCCTAAACTGAAACATGCTGATCCACGAATGTTCTATTACTGTACTAATTTATCAGAACTATATCTCAATGCTCCTCCAGCTTTAAAAAGGCCCGAAGGAAAAGAAGGACTATGGTTCGAACGAGTAACCAAAATGGTCATTCATATACCTAGCCGCAAAGTATATGACGAATTCATGAAAGTGGAAAACTGTGGGTCTGTAGACTGGAGTGCTTTCAACTTCGTTGCCGATAATGGAGATAAATTACCTGCCATTCAACAGGCTGCCGAATACAATGATTCGGCTTACGACCCATTGCGCGATCAACTTCTGCCACATTTTGACCGCACAGATAAAGATTACTCGGGAGATTATTACTCGGGAGATTATAAACTAAGCTTGAATATGTATACATTTAATACAAATATCAATGCTTGGATGAACAACTCCACAGTGGCTCCGCAGTTAAGCACACTGGATGCTATTAAATGGGCAGCAAAGGTTGGTTTTGACGCAGTAGATGTCACCTGTTACTATATTCCGGGGTATAGCAATACAGCAATGCCTACCCGACCGGACTCTGAAATAATCAAATATGCAAGAAACATTAAGAACCTCTGTTCAGAATTAAATATAGCCATTAGTGGTACAGGTATTCAAAACAACTTTGCTGATCCTAATGAGGCACGTCGAAAAACAGATGTTGAAAGAATTAAATACTGGATTAAAATCGCTCACGAAATGGGAGCTCCCGTACTACGCATTTTCGCAGGTCCGCCTCCCGCAGATATTCGTCGTGAAGGATGGGAGAAAATTGCAAGGGAACGAATAGCGCCACATATCCGTGAGGTTGCCATATATGCCCAAAAGAATTATCCGGACGTACGCATCGGCGTACAAAATCATGGAGACATGCTCGCTACCGCAAACCAAGTAATACAATTATTAAAATGGATTGATTGTGACAATGTCGGTATTGTAAATGATACAGGGTTCTATCGTGATTTTCTAAACACTGATGCTACCAAGTACGATTGGTACAGAGACATTGCCCTGGTACTTCCTTACTCCAACAATTTTCAGATAAAGAAAAAACCGGCAGGAGCAGAAACGCAGGAGTTAATGGACTTAAACCGTTTGATAAGAGATATTCGTAAAAGCCCGTATAGAGGATACATTCCCATAGAGTTATTGTGGATTAGCAAGGATGCCGGTTCCCCGACTTCTTTAAAAACCCCTCCCTACGAAGAAACGATCGAGTTTATCAAGAAGTTAAAGCAAGCAATGGAAGATACTAAGTCTTTCAAAGAAATAAGTAAAAGGAAGCCGCTCGGTGTAAAAATGGCTCCTCCCGAAACAACAATGATACAAACCAACCTCCAAAATGGGGGTGGTTTGTCTTTTGTTTTAAAGTCTTCGCATCCTAATATTCTGAAATTCAATGACAAGACGAAGACTCTGACTCTATTAACGAATACCAGCCCTTATCAACTGAATGAGCAAATCAATATCCCTCAAGGGCTATCTATGAGAGTAACAGATTCGAATGGAGCTCCCAGAACGGATATAGAAGAGATACAGAATAAAGATCTGTTAATCATAAGTAATGGTAAAACAAAAGAAACTTATTCCATCAGTGTCAAAAGATACGAACTGATTAATCTTGCTCTTAATCCTGAACCGCAAAAGATTAAGGTCAGTACTTACCGCAAGAACTGTACGGTCGAAAAAGCTTTTGACGGTAACTCTACAGGAACATCAGGAAGTGGTTATCAAGTAGATGGCTCGCAAGCAAACAGTGAAGGAAAAGAGACTTTTTGGCTGGCATTAGACTTGGGAGAAGAAAAAGACATTCATTCCATCGGAGTGGCCTGGGGAACTTCAGTTGCTAATTTAAAGAAACGATTAGTAGATGGAGTTTATCAGATTGCCTACACAAATGACTTAAATAAATGGACTAAACTTTCTAATGCTAAAGGAAGCGGTTCTGTTGGACTGAACGGATACAGTGCCCCTAAAGGATGGACAATCATACATTCGCAAAATGTAGATGAACTGCCTGATGCCAATGGAAACAAAGTTTTCATTCACTCATTCCCTGAAGTGATAAAAGCAAGATATGTGATGGTAAGTGGTAAACTGGCCAATCGTTTTATTGAGATTTACAATCTATTTGTGTTCCAAAAACAATTAGTTGATGGCGCACTCCCGCAACCATCTTATCCCACTTTTGATGCAGCCAGAATAAAGCCCGATTATGACAAAATGAATATAATGGTAGGACGACCGGCAGTGATTCAACAAGGAACTCACGTACCATCTTATCATATTATAGCGCAAAAGGATATTTCTGTGACAGGAAATCTGATGGCTCCTGACGGTAAAGTAATATATGCTTTAAAACCGATTCATATAAAGAAAGGAGATACTTACAAAATTGACATTGATAAGGTAGCCGATGCATTGGGAACATATCATATGGAATTTGCCATAACCAGCGATAAAACCATTTATGACTCCTATTACTTTACTTCCATAAAAGAAGATATTTCCTCGTATACCTATGAAAAACCTTACCCTGCTATCTATATGCAGGAAGGTCGGCTTGTCTATATACCGGATTACAGAGGAAATACAGTGATAGATTACTCCAATGTAGGTTACAAAGGTGGTGGTGTGAAAATTCCGAACGTCCCTGTTCGTGTCATCCTGGAACCTTCCGCTGATCAGAATGCAGATGATACGGAACGTATTCAAAATGCTATTAATATGTTGGGACGCCTCCAGCCAGACGAAAATGGATTTAGAGGAGCCATTTTACTAAAAGCAGGTACATTCCGTGTCAGCCAATCAATCAAAATTGATAAAAGCGGCATTGTTATTAAAGGAGAAGGTGACGGACACGAAAATATAAAACAACACTCCAAACCGCTTGGGCCCAATAATTGGTTTGATTATGGACAATCGGAAAAAGCAGAAAAGAATGTTACCAAAGTAGTAGCTACATGGGTAGCCGACTCATACAATAAAAATGTTGCCGTATTCAATTTTGCCGGTGGAAATATCAACACTGAAAAGACAATAGAAATAGCAGATCAATATGTTCCTGCAGGTACACGTACTATCAGATTGCAAACTGTTGAGGGATTAAAAGCAGGAGATAATATACGTGTCAACCGAATTATTAACGCATCATGGGCACAAGATTTAAAAATGGATGTCATTACAGACGCTCCATCCGTACCTTCTGCAAATCAATGGGCAGTGAATGGGAAACTAGAGAGTTCTTATATGAATGTTTATCAGGAACGCACCATTCTCTCTGTCAATTCTCAAACCAATACGATTACATTGGTAGAACCCATTGTAGATCCATTGAGTATGAAATATGGCATATCAACCGTTACCCGTTTTACATCCGACAACAGAGTACAAAATGCAGGTATTGAAAATATTCAAATTCTTTCCCGCTTCGATAAATCAACTACCGCAGAAAACTCTGCCTTCGGAATCAATTACAAATCATATGATGATGAATATCATGCACAAGTAGCAGTACGTATCGGCAATGCTGAAAATATATGGGTAAGAAGAATCACCAATTACCATATTGACGTAGCAGTTAATATATCAGATGGAGCCAGATGGGTAACCGTACAAGATGTCAATTGCCTTGAACCTGTCAGTGGCACGGGTGGAGAGCGCCGATATAGTTTTACGAATTCAGGCGGATCGCTCATTCTAAATCAGCGCAATTATGCCCGCTATACTCGTCACGGTTTTATTATTATGGGACAAGTGATGGGACCAAACGTATTTTATAATGATCGGAGTGATTACCAATTCGACGCCAACGAACCACATCTCCGATGGTCAACCGGTGGATTGTTCGATAATATCAAAGGACGTATCTATGTGCAAAACCGCTGGAATAACGGAACGGCTCATGGCTGGTCGGGAGCAAACTATACCTTGTATAACAATGAAGGCAAGTTCATCATCAGCCAAAATCAGCTGGCAGCCAACTATTTATTCGGACAATCAGATGCAAACGATCGCCTACCGTTTATCATGGCGGAAGTAGATCCGGGAAACGTACCTAATTTTAAAGCATATGAATACAGCGTTGGCAAAAAGATGAATCCGGCCAGCCTATACCTACAACAGCTCAAGGACAGAATGGGACAACAAGCTGTAGACAATACAAACTCATCGAACATTCCGGCCTATAAAGATGAGTCTGGCAGTTTCAACGATATGTTTGCTTATTTAAGTGAGATCAACATCAACGGAGTAAAATTAGAAAACTTCAAAAAAGAAGTGTTGAATTATACTATTCCTATCGCTTTAGATTACAAGACATTACCTCAAGTGACTGTCAAAGGAGAAAAGGGAACCAGTATACAAAAAGACGAAAATAGTAGAGGTATTACATTCACTGTTACGAAAGATGGAAAGATAACAAGTGTCTATACGATAGTTTATGGATTTGTATCGAAAGAAAAAATCTCATCCAATGGAAGCAGCAAGCAATTAGAAAAACTGACAGATGGTAACCCAAAAACTTTATGGAGTCAATCAGGTTCTCCATACGTACAATTTTATTTAGGAGACACCCCTGTGGAAATAGAAAAGGTATCGCTCGGCTATGGCAGAAATACGCAAATCAGAAGACAATATTATTTTGATTTTGAAATTTCAAATGATGGCTATACCTGGAAGAAGGTCAAAAATTCATCATGGCAATCCGACAATTTAGGTCGTGGACACATTATGGGTATGCAAGTTATGCCAGGAGTAGGCAGTAGTAAATCTGATTATGAAACATTCATATTCCCGAAGAATATAAAAGCCAGACTACTACGTATACAGATGTTTGGTGCACGAAACGGACAAGGCGTCGGCTCCACTAATGCCAATGCCTATTGGGCGATAAACGTAGATACTAAGTAGTTTTCACACAATACCTGTAATATAAGAAAAGCCTCTATCGATTTATTATCTATAGAGGCTTTTCTCATATTTTTAAGATAAATAGAACCAATACATTACCAGAACTTATTGTGTTCCACACTATATTCAAAGCCCACGGCTTTCAACTGATTCACTAATTCATCCTTATCCACATTCATATCTTCACAAAGTTCGTCAAGTGAAGAATAACAATCACGTAACTTCATATTGATGACGCTGAACAACATCATCGGATCTTTTGGTAATTCCATAACATACAATCTTTTAAACCGGATGCAAAGGTACAGCAATCTCATTGAATGACAAAACAAATCAATCTCCTATTTCTTCTATCTTCAAAGAGATCTTTTCTATCAGTTTACTGATTTCCTCTTCCAATGGGATCACGTTGAAGTCCTTCCAGAAGTTCTCATCATATTTGAAATAGGTGTCAGAGAAGATGGTACGGGTGGGCAATCTGTCTGTACGGGGAAATACGACCACTTGCTCGGTATCCACCTTGCAAGTAATCATCTCAAACCAGATATGAAGATCCCGGCTGCCGAACAGCATTTTTACCCGTTTCACTTTGAAATGAAGATCTCCACGGATATGGTGTATGTAATAAGTCCCTTGCCACGGTTTATAAGAAATTGTATATACCACCTTTTGAGGAATCATTCGCACGTTACGCGTACGCCTTTCGACAAACATACCTGCCGCATTCTTCACATATACAGGATGAACTTCCAGACGGGCTTGCAATAGAGCACTTGTCTCGGAATCAAGAAATAGCTCTCCACAAAAAAGAGGTTCGCTGATTCCCTTTTTCTGCTCAAAATGCACCACATTTACAAATCGGTCCTCTAAAAATGTTACTCCTTCTGAAGTATAGTCATAAATACCCTTCTCTACACTAGGAGTCAGGAACTCGGGCATATCTTTGATGATATCCATCTGGATACAAGCCTGAATTCCGGATTTTACTTTTACAAGCAAGCTGTCTTTTGCTTCTACATTACTTAGCCGACTCATCTTCAACAGCTTCACCTGATCCGGTACAGAAGAATATGAGGATGTCTTATAAACCTTAAACACAGCTTCCGACAAGTTTTGAAATTTGTTTTTCAACTGAACTCCTTCACGATAAAAAGTAGTCAGATATACCGGAGTATGCGAATAATTCTTATTCCGCCGCTCAATCATTTCACGCAAAAGTTTCTTTGGATCACTTCGACGAATCACCACTTCCTGCAAAGGGACAACTTTAGGTTCGAGACTAAGTATATTGTGCCGTCCAATCAGCAAAGCAAACTCTATGTCCTGTGAAAGATAACCTATATGAGAAAAAGTAATCAAATCATTTTTCAAAGAATCGGGTAAAGACAGTTTAAAATCTCCATTCTGATTCGTTATACTGCCAATAGATGTTCCTCGCACTCCAACAGTAGCAGAAGAGATAGGTATTCCTGTCTCCTTATCCAGCAAAGTACCGATAATGACAAAGTTTGTTATCTGTTCCGGAACAAAATCTTGTTGCACACGTACCTTTTTCTCCGAAGGGAGAGTAATCAGGATGTGAGTGCCCATCACTTGAAACTCCAGACTGGTATTTCCTACGATGTCATACACTGCCTGACGAATGGAACGTTCGCCTCCCTTTATCTTCACTACTGCATCATTATCAATGACTTTACTATCATAAATAAACATATATCCCGACTGTTGAGAGACATCACTCAACAATGAATAAACAGTACCTTTTATCTTGGGAAGTCTGACTATACGTTCCAGCACATCACTTCCATCCGCTCTCATCATATCGACGAAGAAGAAGAGTATCAGCAGAACGGACAGATAATGATAAGACTGTTTCATTTTTCCCAACTTTAATGAGTTCTATTCCGATAATAAAAGAATATCTCCTTGCCGGATACATTGCAGACCGAGCGCATTAGCTATCAGATTAGCTATAACTTCAGAAGATTCGTCAGAGAATTCGACAGTCAGCCGACGTTCCTCCAATGCCGGTGAGACAACTTGTATTTGCAAACTATCCGAATTCAAATTCATGACTTTCAGAATGTTCGCTAACGATTCATCTTTAAATCGTATATGCTTAAAGAAGCTCCCCCACTCTTCATTCTCCTTATCTGTATCCAAAACGACTAATCGTTGTGATCGCACTACTACCATTTCCCCCGCTTTTACATAACACTCCTGATTTCCTTTTTTTAGAGTAACCTTCACTATCCCTCTTTGTACGGATAAACGGAACGGAGCATTTTCATCACTTTGCACACTAAAAGCAGTACCTAGCACTTCAATCTTAGCTTGCTCCGTGTCAATCCAAAAGGGTTGTCCCTGCTTCTTTGCTACGTCAAAGAACGCATTTCCCTGTAGACTCACTTCCCGTTTATCAGCAATAAAATGTTTCGGATATAACAGGGAAGTTTCTTTTGCCAAGAGTACGACAGAACCGTCTTCGAGAGTCGTTGCCAAAGTGGAAACACCTTGATTTTCCTGTGTAAGAAGATGCTGTGCCAGTTCTTTATCAGAACCGGTCACCCAATACAAAGTTCCCCAAATGACGCCTATCAAAACGGCGGCAACTGCTCCGTACCTGATCCATTGTGAATATTTGCGTGTATGGTGGCCTTCATCCACTTTCGCAAGTAAACGGTCATTGTCCAAGCGATTATACAATCGATTCCACGCCTGATCTGTCTTTATTTTATAAATATCTGTTTTCATCACTTCATGTGAATATAAATTTCTACTTCTTCTCGTAATGTCCGGAGGGCTTTTGTCATTTCAGCCTCTACTGTCTTAACAGAAAGCGAAAGCTGCGTCGCTATCTCGACATATTTCCGCCCTTCCAGACGATGCATCTCGAAAATCCTCCGTCTGCGAACCGGCAGCTTTTCAAGGGTTCCATTTATGAATCTCTCCAATTCCTCATACTCCATCTGTTGATGAGGATCTGTTGACTGCTCTGGGTTGGAAGTAGTCAATACAGTTTCACGGTATCTGTTCCGAACTTCCTCGTGTTCGCAATACTGCAAAGATTGATTACGAGTCGCTCTATACAAGTAACTTTTAACGGACTGAAAGATCTGTAAGCGCTCCCTTTCTTTCCAAAGTACATAAAAAAGTTCCTCCACAATCTCTTCAGCCACTTCCATTTGCCCGGTAATGCCTGCCGCATAACAGCAAAGAGGAAAATAGTAACGGCGAAAGAGTTCCTCAAACGCTTTTATGTCACCTCCCTTTATCTTTTTTAGTATGAGCAGTTCATCCAGCATACTTGCTTTTCTTTATGATTGACCTCAAATATAAGAAAACTATCCCTGTTTCAATTCGATTGCTTTTTTAATTTATCCACTGCGTGCTCCAAAGATTCCGTAGGTTCGATGATATTGTAGTTTCCCCAAAAGTCCGGACTCCAATATTCGTCTACTTTATCATAGAATATTTGATTCAAGCTGAAGGCTTCTTTGTTGGGAATAGTCTCCAACATTCCTTCTCTCTTGTCGGTCACGACCATTTCGGAAGCTACTGTATAGCTTGTGGAAAACAGTTTCTTCTTCCAGTCACATTTGAAACGGATTGTGTTGCTAATGTAATTCAGATAAGTTTTTCCATCCACATCTTTATAAGTGACCAGGTAGGACAGCTCTTGCGGCTTGAATCTTAAACCGAGAGGCTTTTTATATAGAATGGCAGTGGTTGCCTTCGATTTATCCTGCATGTCCAGACTCATCTCTATACGGGTAAATGACAAGCGTTCACGATCGATATATAATTTGCCATACAAGAGAGCATACATAAGGATTACCTTCGGGCGGAAATTAATAACATACTGCATACGGTTATCTATAAGCATAGATTCCGCCATCCAGAACTCATAATTATTCAATTCTTCCATATCGAGTAATGCTCCCTTGTTCTTCACAACATCCAAAGTGATGCTCAAGTTAGGGCCGCCAACAACCTTGACAGCTAATGTATCACTCGCTTTCTGGCTAAGCAGGCGACGTCCCTTCACCACCCTTACTTTGTCATAATTAGTATTTCTATTAGTGTAGGCTGTTTTGGACACATCAATTACAGCCTCCGATATACCGATATACCGACGCCCTTTCTGTACAGTCTCCCGATAAAATCCCGTCAGCATATCACGCTTATCACTATAATTTAGAGGAATCTTACTGATTGCCTTCTCTACAATCATACGTGGATTTTCAGCAAACACCACCACTTCATTCAGCAGGTTGGCATGAGGTGTCAGCCAAACCGTCAACTTAGAGGGTGTTTCTTTCTCCAGAGAGATATGATTATTTACATAACCTATATGTGAAATCTCCAGTTCGCGCAGCGCTTCTGTTTTTTTGATTTTCAAAGCAAATTCTCCTTCCGCATTCGTCACAGTGCCGATATTACTGCCATGTACAGATACATTTACGTTCTCCAGAGCTTTTTTATTTTGCTTGTCTTTCACCATGCCAACGATTGTTAGATAATCTCCGGCATCTCCTTGCGCCCACACAGGAAAGCTACAAAGCAGCAAACAAACTGACAGCCATCCAACCAAGTGTTTTTCTACATTCTTCATACTGATGCTTTTTAAAGGTAAATAAATTACGTTTCTATTTATAAGAGCGCTCAGACTGGAAATACCCTACAGCTTTTACAAAAAAAAGAAAAAGAAATCATATTCCAATGTTATATCCGGGAATTAATAAGAAACAATGTACCAATGGGATAACATATACTCCGATGAAATTTACGATAAGTAACTTCAAAGAATAATTCCCGGTAATCACTGATATAATTGTTAATTATGCTTGTGAATATGTATTTCATATAAAAATAGTTTCTACCTTTGCGGCCGTTATGATGAAGTACATATTTTGTATACTATTAGGCGTATTTCTGTGTTGGGGATTCCATCTGATTTCCAACGAAGCACAAGAGGCATACCGGTTAGAAGCCGGTAGTAACGGCATACAAACCTATTCCTATTCATATACCTCTAAAGCTAGCATTATACAACTGGATCAAGAACAGAAACTAGTCAAGACAAAAGAATACGCCGGAAAGCAAAATTACAATAACGATAACGGCGTTTTAAATCCATTTTCCTTCCGCCACCTCTCTCCCTTAAAAATACTAAGATTCAATATTCCTTCTGTCACTATCCGCATACTAAGCTCGCTAAAGATTCAACTTCCTAAAAATCAATGGACAGGTTTTTCATATTATACCAATCTTTTTAAATATTCCGATAGATATCATATCTATTCATTAGGACACATACTCATTTAGCCATTTTATATCTTTTTTCGGCATAGGACAATTCAAGTCTTTTATGCCCCACTTTCTGTTTGCCTCCACCATTTGAGTGAAAAAAGAATTCACTATGGTCTGGAAGCCTATAACATTCTTTCATTACAATAATAACCAAAGTATATAAAATGGACTTTTTATTGGATTTTATACTTCATATCGATCAATATATGGTGATGATTGTGCGTGATTATCATGCCTGGACATACGCCATATTGTTTTTTATCATCTTCTGTGAAACCGGATTAGTGGTCACTCCTTTTCTTCCCGGTGATTCTTTACTCTTCGTTGCAGGAGCCATTTCAGCATTACCCGATATGCCCATCAGCGTGCATATACTTGTCATTATCTTATTTGCCGCTGCCGTATTAGGCGATTCCTGCAATTACATGATAGGACATTTCTTCGGTCGAAAGCTGTTTAATAATCCCAACTCCAGGATATTCAAACAAAGTTATCTGGAGAAAACACACGAGTTCTATAAAAAGTATGGTGGGAAAACAATTATTCTAGCCAGATTTGTCCCGATAGTACGCACATTTGCACCTTTCGTAGCAGGAATGGGAAAGATGAATTACTACTATTTTATGATGTATAATTTAGTTGGTGGTGCGCTCTGGGTTGCCGTATTCTGTTATGCTGGTTATTTCTTCGGCGACCTTCCGTTTGTGCAGGAAAACCTGAAGTTACTGATTGTAGCCATCATATTTATCTCTGTATTGCCTGCCATTATAGAGGTAGTACGTGCCAAACTAAAATCTTAAAAACAGCAAACTATAATCTGTATTCATTTGTTACTAATATAAATAGAGAAGAAAAAACAATTTAAAGTTTTTACACTTATGAAAAATTCTTTTTTTAGCCGGTTTACTCCAAAGGAGCCCAAATTTTTCCCTTTACTGAAACAGCTATCAGAAGTGCTCTGCGAAGCATCAGTTGTTTTAATAGAAAGCTTGCAACATGACTCACCTACAGAACGTTCGGACTACTACAAAAAAATCAAAGACCTGGAACGGGAAGGCGACAGACTGACACACCTGATTTTTGATGAATTAGGTACTACCTTTATCACTCCTTTCGACCGCGAAGATATTCATGACTTAGCTTCCTGCATGGATGACGTCATTGACGGAATAAACAGTTGTGCCAAACGAATCTCTATTTACAATCCCCGTCCTATTTCAGAGAATGGCAAAGAGTTGAGCCGTTTGATTCAGGAGGAAGCGATCTATATATGCAAAGCCATGGACGAACTCGAAACATTCCGTAAGAAACCGACTCTTCTCCGTGAATACTGTTCCAAACTACATGAAATCGAGAACCAGGCGGATGATGTATACGAATTCTTTATCACCAAACTTTTCGAAGAGGAAAAAGATTGCATTGAACTTATCAAAATAAAGGAGATCATGCATGAACTGGAAAAAACGACCGATGCCGCAGAGCATGTAGGTAAGATTCTCAAAAACCTGATTGTAAAGTACGCATAAAGCAAGCCGGAACACATGGAATTATTAGTGACTATCATCATTCTGGCTCTGATATTCGATTATATCAACGGCTTTCACGATGCAGCAAACTCAATAGCTACCATCGTATCTACCAGGGTGCTTACTCCCTTTCAAGCTGTAATATGGGCTGCTTTCTTCAACTTCGTAGCCTTTTTCATTGCCAAATATATAATAGGTGGATTCGGTATCGCCAATACAGTATCCAAGACTGTGGTAGAGCAATATATCACCCTGCCCATTATATTAGCAGGAATTATAGCGGCTATCACTTGGAACCTGGTTACCTGGTGGAAAGGGATTCCGTCTTCTTCCTCACACACCCTTATCGGAGGGTTTGCAGGAGCTGCCATTATGGCAAACGGATTTGAAGCAATTCAGCTTAACATCATTCTTAAAATTGCAGCCTTTATCTTTCTGGCTCCTTTTATCGGAATGGTCATTGCTTTTGGTTTCACCCTGTTTGTCCTCTACATCTGCCGACGCGCACATCCTCACACAGCCGAGCAATGGTTCAAGAGGTTACAACTCGTATCCTCCGCCCTCTTCAGCGTCGGACATGGCTTGAACGATTCACAGAAAGTAATGGGTATTATTGCCGCTGCCATGATAGCCGGCCATTCAATGGGATTGGGCATGGGTATCAACAGCATCAATGACCTTCCCGACTGGGTTGCTTTTTCGTGCTTCACAGCAATTTCACTCGGTACGATGTCCGGTGGCTGGAAAATAGTGAAAACAATGGGAACAAAAATTACCAAAGTAACCCCATTGGAAGGAGTGATTGCCGAAACAGCAGGTGCTTTCACTCTCTACATTACGGAAATGTTGAAAATCCCCGTTAGTACCACACATACTATCACAGGAGCGATTATTGGAGTAGGTGCAACTAAACGCCTCTCTGCCGTTCGTTGGGGAGTAACCAAAAGCCTCATGACTGCCTGGATTCTTACAATTCCAGTCAGTGGACTCTTAGCTGCAGCTATTTATTATATTGTTTCCATCTTTTTATAGATGGAAACATATTATCTATCAGGAATGTTATAATAAATAAACCCACACCTAATGTCACACTTGCCAACTTTGATTGCCGACCTTGCGCTGATATTAATATCGGCCAGTATCATAACCTTATTGTTCAAATGGCTAAAACAGCCTTTAGTCTTAGGTTACATTATTGCCGGATTGCTGGCAGGTCCTTATATTAATATTTTCCCTACAGTAGGAGATATTGAGAATATCAATATATGGGCAGAAATAGGTGTGATATTCCTGCTCTTTGCACTCGGACTGGAGTTTAGTTTTAAGAAGCTCATGAATGTAGGTTCCACAGCTTTTATAACGGCTATCACCGAAGTAATCAGTATGTTGCTCATTGGATATTTGGTGGGACAATTATTAGGATGGGGCACTATGAATTCCATTTTCCTGGGGGGAATGTTGTCTATGTCGTCCACTACAATCATTATCAAAGCCTTCAATGATCTGGAATTGCGTAACCAACGTTTTACCGGTATCGTATTCGGTACTCTGGTAGTGGAAGACCTGATTGCTATCTTAATGATGGTGCTTCTTTCCACAATGGCAGTGAGTCAAGACTTTGTGGGTGAAGATTTGCTGATAAGTGTGCTCAAGGTCGTTTTCTTTTTAATCCTGTGGTTTCTCATAGGTATCTTCGTTATTCCGGCCTTTCTCAAAAAAGCAAAGAAGTTGATGAATAACGAAACTCTTCTGATTGTCTCTCTCGGTCTTTGTCTGGGAATGGTGGTATTGGCTACTTACACAGGTTTTTCAACAGCGCTAGGAGCATTTATCATGGGATCTATCCTTGCCGAAACCATCGAGGCCGAACATATCGAACATATCATACAACCGGTAAAAGATCTCTTCGGAGCTATCTTTTTCGTTTCGGTCGGTATGCTAGTGAATCCGGCTGTATTGGTAGAATACGCCTGGCCTGTCATCATCATTACATTGGTTACCATTATCGGCAAAGCCATTTTCTCTTCGTTTGGCGTACTCTTATCCGGAGAACCACTGAACACTTCCATCAAATCCGGATTCAGCCTGGCACAAATCGGAGAGTTTGCTTTCATTATTGCCGGACTGGGTGTTTCGCTCAAAGTGCTTGATCCGTTTATTTCACCTATCATTGTGGCTGTATCTGTTATTACCACTTTCACGACTCCTTACTTTATCCGTTTAGCCAATCCTTTTGCCGAATGGCTTTACAAAATATTGCCTACTAAAGTACAGGAGACATTAGATCGTTATGCTTCCGGCAAGAAGACCATGAACCACGATAGTGACTGGAAGAAATTACTAAAAAACATGATTGGGAGAGTTGTCATCTATAGCGTACTGCTCACTGCTATTTGGCTGCTGTCGATACAAATCATTTATCCCGCCATCAGCGAAATGTTTACTCCTATCACTATATGGATCAAACTGGTGATGTGTCTGGGTACTCTTCTGCTTATGACTCCTTTTTTATGGGCGCTCATCTCCAACAAATACAACTCTTCGGAATTATTCCTGAAGCTATGGAGAGACGAGAATTACAATCACGGACGCCTGGTTTCCCTGGTTCTGGGACGTGTATCTGTTGCTCTTTTCTTTATCACTAGTGTAGTCATCAGCTACTTTAAACTCAACTGGGGAATAAGTGTGATTATTGCCATAGCCGTAGTAGCATTGATTCTTATTCTTAGGGAAGACCTCACGCAATATTCACGATTGGAAACAAGATTCCTTGCCAATCTTAACCGACGGGAAGAGGTAGCTAAAAAACGGCACCCGCTAAAAACAAGTTTCAATAGCGAATTCAATGATAAAGACCTTGACTTGACATCTATCCTCGTATCGCCTTATTCCGATTACATCGGCAAGTCTTTAGGAGAACTTTCATTCAGGCAAAATTTTGGAGTAAATGTCGTCGCGATCACTCGTGGCGATCTGAACATATATATACCGAAAAGCTCTGAACACATCTATCCGCAGGATAAATTGACAGTAGTTGGTACAGATACGCAATTGCAGGAATTCAGAAATAGAATAGAAGATGTAAAAAGCACATCAGATACAGATGCAGTGGATAAAAAGATAACTCTCCACTCTTTCACGGTAGACGAAGAATTCCGCTTTTTAAATCAGACTATCGCGCAGTCTCATTTAGGAGAGAAGCATGATAGTATTGTTGTAGCCATTGAACGAAATGACGAACAGATTACCTTGGATAAAGACACAACTTTCCAATTAGGAGATCTCGTTTGGATTGTGGGCAACCGGGAAAAGATTAGAAAAATACTGTACTTAACGTAATTGGTATCTAAGCCAGAATGGAATACAAAAGTATAGTACCCACTATACAACAGCTTTAATGTTTCTGTATAGGCTGTATACTGCAATAAAGTTCTGATTCAAAATAAATACGTTACATATAAAGTCCAGATGAGGCTGAACTCAAAACTAAATTTGAAGTTCAGCCTCATCTGCTTTACTTATCTAACATTCTATTTACAAAGTGAGGACGTGTGAATGGTTTACTTGGTCCTACAGTTGGTTTAGCACTGCGCGTTTGTGATTTATTCTGCAAATCAAATACGGCAAACTCCTCATAAGACATTTGTGTACCCAAACTTCTTTCCATTATTTTATCATATATCGCTTTACGGGAAGGAGCATTAAATCCCTCGGTATTACTATTCATCATACTCTCTTCTGAAGGACGATACGCCCCTTTTATATAAGTACATGCCCCTTCAAATACTCCCAGTTTTTCTGACACATACCGATTATCATTCAAGAAAGCAGACCAAAGTACCTGAGATGGATCGGATGTAAAATCAACATTCTGCGCCCATCCTAATGTCTGCAGATACTGTACATTTTTTATTTCTTTAGAAGAAATAGTCCCATTTTCCTGATAAGCATACTCATCTTCCAATTTGGCAAAACCATGTCCAACAGCCTCGTGTACAAGTACCTGCCTGAAACTTTCACTTTGCAAATCGTATATCACCGGGCAATAAGCAATAGCAAACTCAACCACTTTCGTCTGATTAGTATAACCAAAATAAGTAGTTCCTGCATACGCAGGAGAATTTAGAATTACAACAGCCAATGTTTCACTCATATCTATATTATCCACGCATTGTACATAACGTTGTACAGCATTATCTTCACCGGAAATCCCCGTACTGTTTCCACCCGCCAGTTCACAACCAAGCGCTGTTTCATATCCTGTACCAAAAATATTGTGTTTCGAAACCGCAGTTACTGCATATACATTAAAATAATCTCGAAGTGACTTGATGGGTTCTTCCGTAAAAAGATTCTCAAAAGCTTTGTCCATAACCGCATCATAAGTTCCATCGTTAATTTCAGTATCTATAAATCCATCGCCCATAAGCACAATAGGAAGCCCTTTTCCCAACTTTGCTGTTTGCAGAACACGTACTTTTTTATCTGACGAATAATCAGTAGTTTCACTAGCTACTTCCCCCCTTTGTATGATAGTAACCATCTCTACTACGATCGATTCCATATCAGTTACTTTCACAAAGTAGATATAGGCAGTACGGGAAACACCATCAGTATTAGGCAATACAGTCAGGTTAAGCATGTAGGAAGAGGATGCACGAGTTTTTGTCTCCTGTGTCAGCCAAGTGCCAGTACCCAAAGAACCATAAATCAACAATTCATCTTCAGCTATATTCGTAGAGAATCTAATATCCAATTCTCCACCTTCAACAGACACATTATATATATTCTGCTCGAGATTCACAAATTCTGCCGATTCCTGCTCTATGGTAATGTCTTGCGTCAATGTCCCAGAAGTTAATGTAAGTGTTGCTGTACGTACATTTCCTGTTACATTCTCACTGATAGCAGTAAGCGTAATATTGCACGTACCCGCTTCTCCCGAAACCGGAGCGATTGTAAACCAATCCGCAACTGTACTCGCCTTCCATTCACGGGTACCCGTAAAACTGATTGTTACCTGCAAACCTTTAGCCGAACCCATCACGACATCTCCGACATTCTCTATCGAAAAGTTAGGATCTACTTCATCTTCAGTACAGGATACTATAAAAAACAAAAACAAGGGAAATAATAGAAGATAAATTGTTCTCATACCCATTACATGTTATTTTGTTATACCAAAGATAAGCTACATTTTCATTACCAGAAAATTTATTCGACAAATCGCCCTAAAAAAAAGACGTACGGACTTTTTTTTGAACTTTCCGATATAGAATAATAGTCATTCAAAAATAAAAAGGGGTTGAAAGTCTATGACTTTCAACCCCTTTTCTATTATTTCAATCGTCTTATTCAGCGATTTTATTTCACTTCCTCGAAGTCAGCATCCTGAACGTTATCTCCGTGCTTGCTGTTATCTTGCTGGCCAGCACCACCATTCATATCAGGACCAGCCTGTGCTCCACCTTGTGCACCGCTCTGTGCATACATTTCAGCACTTGCAGCCTGGAAAGCAGTATTGATTTCTGCCATAGCAGTATCAATAGCAGCCAAATCCTGTGCCTTGTGAGCATCTTTCAATTTCTGCAAAGCAGCTTCAATCGGAGCTTTCTTATCAGCAGGCAGCTTATCACCTAATTCCTTCAACTGATTTTCAGTAGAGAAGATTACGCTGTCAGCCTGGTTCAGCTTGTCGATCTTTTCACGTTCTTTCTTATCTGCTTCAGCATTAGCTTCAGCTTCAGCCTTCATCTTTTCGATTTCTTCCTTGCTCAAACCGCTGGATGCTTCAATACGGATAGCCTGTTCTTTACCGGTAGCCTTATCTTTTGCAGATACTTTCAAGATACCGTTGGCATCGATATCAAATGTAACCTCAATTTGAGGAACACCACGACGAGCCGGAGCAATACCTGTCAAGTTGAACTGACCGATTGATTTGTTCTGTGCAGCCATCGGACGTTCTCCCTGTAATACGTGGATAGTAACTTCCGTCTGGTTATCGGCAGCAGTAGAGAATGTTTCACTCTTACGAGCCGGGATGGTAGTGTTAGCATCGATCAACTTAGTCATTACACCACCCAGTGTTTCGATACCCATTGACAACGGAGTAACATCCAACAATACCACACCTTTGATTTCGTCTGTCAAAACAGCACCTTGTACAGCAGCACCAATTGCTACCACTTCATCCGGATTCACACCTTTAGAAGGAGCCTTGCCGAAGAAATCCTCTACCAATTTCTGAACAGCCGGAATACGTGAAGAACCACCAACAAGGATTACTTCATCAATATCAGCATTGTTCAAACCTGCATCACTCATTGCCTTCTTACATGGTTCAAGACAAGCCTGAATCAATTCGTGAGCCAAAGATTCGAATTTTGCACGAGTCAAAGTCTTCACTAAGTGCTTAGGCACACCACCTACCGGCATGATATACGGCAAGTTGATTTCTGTACTTGTAGAAGAAGAAAGCTCAATCTTAGCTTTTTCAGCAGCTTCTTTCAGACGTTGCAAAGCCATCGGATCCTGAGTCAAGTCAGCACCTTCATCGTTCTTGAATTCCTGTACTAACCAGTTGATGATTACCTGATCGAAGTCATCACCACCCAGGTGAGTATCACCGTTTGTAGAAAGTACTTCAAACACCCCACCACCAAATTCGAGGATAGAGATATCGAATGTACCACCACCAAGGTCGAATACAGCAATCTTCATATCTTTGTGAGCCTTATCCAGACCGTAAGCAAGAGCTGCGGCTGTCGGTTCGTTTACAATACGTTTTACTTCCAGACCGGCAATCTGTCCGGCTTCCTTAGTAGCCTGACGTTGAGAGTCGGAAAAATATGCAGGAACGGTGATTACTGCTTCTGTTACTTCCTGACCGAGATAGTCTTCGGCAGTTTTCTTCATTTTCTGAAGAATCATAGCAGAGATTTCCTGCGGAGTGTACAGACGTCCGTCGATGTCAACACGCGGAGTGTTATTGTCACCTTTCACTACTTTATAAGGAACACGAGTCACCTCCTTCTGTACCTGATCCCAAGTTTCACCCATGAAACGTTTGATAGAGAAGATTGTACGTGTAGGGTTCGTAATAGCCTGACGTTTTGCAGGATCACCCACCTTACGTTCACCGCCATCTACGAAAGCGACAACAGAAGGAGTCGTACGTTTACCTTCACTGTTTGCAATTACTACAGGTTCGTTACCTTCGAATACGGCAACACAAGAGTTTGTAGTTCCTAAGTCAATACCAATAATTTTTCCCATGATCGTTATTTTTTTATTTATTATTTATTCATTGATTTCTTTTTGTCCGGTTGTTTCTCCGGCTCTTATCAAGGAGCCTCGTCGCGAACGGACGCTTACTAAAAAGCAAACCGTGTGCCAAAAAGAAATTATACGAATGCATGACATAATATCTGCCAAAAAGACAGTTTTAATAAATAAACACTGCTGACATAGTCATATTCAAAGCCAGTCAGCAACTGTTTCTTTAAACAAATACAGACGACTCTGGTTCGATGAAAGAAAAAAAATATGCCTGTGTCGTCATGTGCGACACAGGCATATCCTATTATATAGATTGATCTATTTATTACTTTTCCAGCACGATGACCAATGCGCCATTTGCATCATACAAGCCAATGCCGCCACCGGACAACACATCGAATGACTTCACCTCATTGATAGCTTTCAGCACCTTACCTTCTGTTTCCATGTCCGGACAAGCCATCATTGTGCTCGCTACTCCCGGAAAAGAAATTGATTTGGCATTGCTGGTACTGGTTTCAAAACCGCCATTAATCAAATTACATCCGGCATTGCCATGAATTGTCTTTTTCTTCACATCAAAAGCAATGAAAGGTTGTTTTTCCATTCCGGAAGGAATTGCTTCACCATTCACTTCTTTTATTTTCCATTCTCCATTCAAAACCGAAAGTTTCACATCAGCCTCCTTCTTTTGTAGAACGACAACCGGACGGTTGGACGAATTGCAAAGATACACTTTGTCCTTACCTGCCTTCTTATATCCTTTTACTTGCGCAAAAGCATTCAATACATTATTTTCAGTAGTCATATCCGGACACATCATCCGGGTACTAGCCATTCCTGTAAGTTCAAGACTTCCCGGCTTCGCATTTACATCGAAGCTACCCATCATCCGATTACAGCCGCTATTGCCGGACACACGACCGGTTGCTGTATCAAAAGCGATAAAAGGAAGGGATTTACTTTCGCCCGGAGTGATTTTCGAGCCATTGACTTCTATGATATTCCATTCACCATTGATAGACGACAGGGAAATTGCCTTCTCAACCGAACGGCACGAAGACATTGCAAGTGCTGCACCAGCAATGCAAATTGAAACAAATACTTTCTTCATATTGTTATAACGTTTAAGTTAAAATCGAGGGCAAAGATATCAAAAAGATTGGAAAATAACATCCAATGCAACATAAAATATATACATTTGCCAGTAAATGTACAACAAACGAACAATTTACATAGTTCACTTAAAGTAAACAAATATGAGAATAATTGTCCTGTCTTTGATTCTATTCTACTGTGGTACGTCTCCTATCATAGCCCAAAATGATTACATCGTCACTACTCCTTCTGCACAGGAAATCCCTGTAGGCCAAGAAGAACAGTTTATCAAAAGTAACTTTCCGTTGCTACCGCTGGGCAAATGGACACCCGGAATGAAATTTATGTTCGTTCCATCTCCACGGAGCATGTTCCTTCCCACCCTTTCCAGCTACGAGACCGAGAAAGGGGTAGACAACAGCCTGCTGAAACATAAAATACTCACTTTCACGGGAACTGAAGAGAAAGCTCAGAATATCCCCAACGGGACTAACTACTCCACTCGCTTCATCTTCGAATGTGAGGGAGGAAAATATTATTATGAGATAAAGAATATGCGGCTGGAGGAGATCTCCGAAAAGGCTCCCCGTGCCGGCATCAACGGATTGGTTTATTTGAAGGATGTGGATACTGCTAAAGAGCTGTTGGTAGGAAAAACAGTCTATATACAAGCAGAAAGTGTCCGGATAGACGATGCCAACAATTATTCCGGCTACCGGGATATAGCCATTCCCGTCAATACGGAAGCAACGATTACCGCTATCGGAGTCGGCAGTCAGGCATATCCGGCAAAAATCGTATTCAAAGATACGCAGGGACATTCTTATTATCTGGAAGTTGCCCTCTCACGAACAAACTCCGGCATGGACCTGAATGATTTTCAAGGAGAAAAAAGAATGAAATATTTCTCAAATGCATTCAGTTTCACCAATAAGAGTCTAGGCACTATCGAAAGCCTGAAAAATAAATATATGGGAATGACAGTTTATCCTAAAAAGGTGCTGCCAGCCAAAAGAATCGTATCATTTGAAGACAAGCAGACCGAATCACGCGTTCACCTGCCCCGATATACAGTTCTGCAAATCAAAGATATTAGATTATCTCCTCCCGGCAGTCTGGCTATTCTTTCATTAAAAGACAATGACGGAGAGATCTATGAATTGGAAACCGATCTGAAATATGATGTTATCGTCAGAAATGAAAATTATATCGAAGACTTTTTCGGATTCGAAGATATACATAAAAAATATCCGGGTATCACAGAAAATCGTTGGCAGATTATCTCCCGGGGAGATCTGGAGACGGGCATGAGTACAGTGGAATGCCGTTTGTCCATTGGTGATCCGATAGAAATCGAGCTAAAAAAAGACAATCGTTTCGAAACTTGGTTTTACAATGGCAAAACACTGGAATTTGAAAATGGAACCTTGCAGCGTTACAAATAAAAAGGGGTAGCTGCGAATGATTATCTGAAAATAATCACGTATATTTGCAAAGCTAACAATTCCAATATTCTTAATATTTTAATTCGCAATTAACGAAATGGGTAGAGTTCTTATTATTGGTGCGGGCGGTGTTGGCACTGTCGTTGCGCACAAAGTGGCACAAAATGCCGATGTATTTACAGATATCATGATTGCCAGTCGTACGAAAGAGAAATGCGATAAAATCGTCGAGGCAATAGGTAACCCCAATATAAAAACAGCTAAAGTTGATGCAGACAATGTAGATGAGCTGGTAGCCTTATTCAACGATTTCAAACCGGAAATGGTGATTAATGTGGCTCTCCCTTATCAGGATCTGACTATTATGGAAGCTTGTCTGAAAGCTGGAGTGAACTATCTGGACACCGCTAACTACGAGCCGAAGGATGAAGCTCACTTTGAATACAGTTGGCAATGGGCTTATCACGATCGCTTCAAAGAAGCAGGTCTGACAGCTATTCTCGGTTGCGGATTCGACCCGGGAGTAAGTGGCATCTATACCGCTTATGCAGCTAAACATTATTTTGATGAGATTCAATATCTGGACATTGTAGACTGTAATGCGGGTAACCACCATAAAGCATTTGCTACGAACTTCAATCCGGAAATCAACATCCGCGAAATTACGCAGAACGGACGCTATTATGAAAATGGCAAATGGGTAACTACCGGTCCGCTGGAAATTCATAAAGACCTGACATATCCGAACATCGGTCCGCGTGATTCTTATCTTCTTTATCACGAAGAGCTAGAGTCATTGGTGAAACATTACCCGACAATCAAACGTGCACGTTTCTGGATGACTTTCGGACAAGAGTATTTAACTCACTTACGCGTTATCCAAAACATCGGTATGGCACGAATCGACGAAGTTGATTACAACGGAGTGAAGATTGTGCCGCTGCAATTCTTGAAAGCTGTATTGCCTAACCCGCAGGATTTAGGAGAAAACTACGAAGGAGAAACCTCTATCGGTTGTCGTATCCGCGGTTTGAAAGATGGCAAGGAACGTACTTATTATGTATACAACAATTGCAGCCATCAGGAAGCTTACCGGGAAACAGGTATGCAAGGAGTGAGCTACACCACTGGAGTTCCGGCAATGATCGGAGCCATGATGTTCTTCAAAGGTGAGTGGAAGCGTCCGGGTGTAAACAACGTAGAAGAGTTCAATCCGGATCCGTTTATGGAACAACTCAACAAGCAAGGTCTTCCCTGGCATGAAGAGTTCGACAAAAATCTGGAATTATAAGAGTAGACTTATTCATTAAAAAGATAGTTATGATAAACGTAGGAGATAAAGCACCGGAAATCTTAGGCATCAATGAAAAAGGCGAAGAAATCCGTTTAAGTGCTTATAAAGGAAAAAAGATTGTGTTGTACTTCTACCCGAAGGACAGTACATCAGGTTGCACCGCACAAGCGTGTAATCTGCGCGACAACTATTCCGAACTACGTAAAGCCGGCTATGAAGTAATCGGTGTCAGCGTAGACAATGAAAAGTCGCACCAGAAATTCATCGAAAAAAACAATCTTCCTTTTACCCTGATTGCCGACACTGACAAAAGGTTAGTGGAAGAGTTTGGAGTATGGGGAGAAAAGAAACTGTACGGACGTGCTTACATGGGTACTTTCCGCACTACTTTCCTGATTAATGAAGAAGGAATCGTAGAACGGATTATCACTCCCAAAGAAGTGAAGACCAAGGAACATGCCTCACAGATTTTAAATCAATAACTCCATTAATTATATAAGAATAAGGTATGGCAAAGAAAGATGAACTTAATTTTGAAACAGATAATAAAATGGCATCAAGCGAAAAACTAAAAGCCTTACAGGCTGCCATGGAAAAGATAGAAAAGAGCTTCGGTAAAGGTTCTATCATGAAAATGGGTGATGATAGTGTTGAACAAGTAGAAGTGATCCCGACAGGCTCTATTGCCCTGAACGTGGCACTTGGCGTTGGAGGTTACCCTAGAGGTAGAATCATCGAAATCTATGGCCCGGAGTCTTCCGGTAAAACAACATTGGCTATCCACGCCATTGCTGAAGCACAAAAGGCCGGCGGTATCGCTGCTTTTATTGATGCCGAACACGCTTTCGACCGTTTCTACGCATCTAAACTGGGAGTGAACATTGATGATCTTTATATCTCTCAACCGGACAACGGAGAACAGGCTTTGGAAATTGCAGAACAACTGATCCGTTCTTCTGCTATCGACATCATCGTTATCGACTCTGTAGCCGCACTGACCCCTAAAGCGGAAATCGAAGGTGACATGGGTGACAACAAGGTAGGTCTTCAGGCACGTTTGATGTCTCAGGCACTCCGTAAGTTGACAGCTGCTGTGAGCAAGACACGTACGACTTGTATTTTCATCAACCAGCTGCGTGAGAAGATCGGCGTTATGTTCGGTAACCCGGAAACAACGACTGGTGGTAACGCATTGAAATTCTATGCTTCTGTACGTCTGGATATCCGTGGTAGTCAACCTATCAAAGATGGTGAAGAGATTCTTGGTAAACTGACCAAAGTGAAAGTAGTGAAGAACAAAGTAGCGCCTCCTTTCCGCAGAGCTGAATTTGACATCATGTTCGGTGAAGGTATCTCCCACTCCGGAGAAATCATCGACTTGGGTGCTGACTTGGGAATCATCAAAAAGAGCGGTTCATGGTATAGCTACAACGATACTAAGTTAGGACAAGGGCGTGATGCTGCTAAACAATGCATTATGGATAATCCTGAATTGGCAGAAGAACTGGAAGGACTGATTTTTGAAGAATTGAAGAAGAAATAAATAGCTTTAGATCTGTTTATCCGTAGGCTGAAAGCTAAGTAAACAAAGGTGGGAGAAAGTCGTTTACGATCATTCTCCCACCTTTTTCTTTTTTATATCATTCTCTCTTTTATCCCTTATACAAAATAAATGTATGCCAATGTACTCAAGCTGATAATTATCCAAAGCAATATTCCTTGAATCAGAGGTTTAATTCCAACGGCTTTCAAAACATCAATAGAAAGAGAAGCACCGATGAAGAACATAGTTATCGTCAAAGTCTTACGGGCAATACCGTTGATAGCTGCTCCTAATTGTGGCACTCCATCCAGTAAATAAGTATTTACCACCAATGCCAATACGAAGAAGAGGATAAACCATGGAATACTTATCTTTTGTCCTTTACTCTTGAAAATAAAGGAAGTAGCAAAAGCCATCGGGATAATCCAAAGAGCACGGGTCAATTTGATAGTAGTAGCCACTTTCAATGCTTCTTCACCATAGGCAGCTCCCGCGCCTACTACAGAACTGGTATCATGAATGGCAATAGCTGCCCATGTTCCAAACTGTTGTTGATCCATATTCAATGCATGACCAATGGCAGGGAAAATGAAAAGTGCAATAGCGTTCAAGATAAAGATTGTACCTAATGCCACAGACATTTCACTGTCCTTCGCTTTCAACACCGGTCCCACTGCTGCGATAGCACTACCACCACAGATAGCGGTTCCCGAACTGATAAGATAAGCTGTATTCCGATCTATTTTAAACAATTTACGTCCGATGAACCAGCCAATTACCAATGTTCCGATTACTGAAATGACCGTAAATTCCATACCTTCCTTACCGGAAGCTAAAGCAGAATGAAGGTTCATACCGAATCCCAGTCCTACTACTGAATATTGCAACAGATATTTCGATGTTTTCTTATTAAACTTTGGATGTGCTTGTCCGCAAGTTAATGCAAAAATAAGTCCGAGGAACAAAGCAACGGGAGGAGTTACCCAAGCCGACCATGCTTCCAATCCCGGAATATAGTCTAAAAACAGGAAGAAAGTCAGAGTGGAAAGCAGCGCAATATAAATCATCTTATTATTTGCCTGCAAAGTTTTTGTAGCTGTTGAAATCATATCTTTTTGTCTTTAATCGTTTTCCGGGTGCAAAGGTACGGTAAACAATCAAGCCCCACCAATAGTTTCTAATTATGCATTATAACTTTTAATTATAGGCATACTCTCTCCCAACTACTCTTACACTGTTACAATGTCTTTCCCAAAAGGCGATAATGCCAAAGATGCCAACTTGAAGTGTTGCAATCCAAAAGGGATTCCGATAATGGTAATGCACAATATAGCCCCGAAAACCAAATGTGACAGACAAATCCAAATGCCACCCAGAAATATCCACAGGATATTCATCAATATATAGAGGCAGCCACCGGAACGGTTCCCACTTCTGACTTCTTTACCGAAAGGCCATAAAGCAAGTCCGGCCAACTTCAATGTTTGCATTCCAAAAGGAATGCCGATAATGGTCAGCATCATCAATAAACTCGAAATGAGGTATTCGACAGCGGTAAAGATACCACCAAGCAACAGCCATAATAAATTCATTAAACAGCCCATATAAATTAGTATTAGTTATTATTCCAATTTTCTTTTTGTTGTCTCATCCACTTTACCCTGATAATAACGGTCGATCACTTGCTGAAACAAATCATCCGAAGCAACTTCATTAAAAAGCGTCATGCATGACAATACTTTCACCGCATCTAACGGACCGAAAACTTCCTGCGCCGTTTTATTCTTCAATTGAAGAAAAACAGACGTTATTTCACGCAGTCTTTCTCCCAAAATTGGATGGGCAAGATATGCTTCAGCCTCTTCTTTGCCGCTAAGACCATAATACTGTGAATTATAACTCACGCCCAATCCTTTCAGTTGAGGAAATATATACCAAATCCAATGGGAATATTTCCGCCCGTTTCTAACTTCTGCAAGGGCTTGTTCATAATCCCCTCGCTGAGCATCTAAAAATCGTTGTAAGTTATAGTCAGTCATAGATACTTCTCGCATTTTTTTTAAGTTATCATACTTTCAGGAGATAATAGAATCAAATAAGTGATTTATTTCGAATCACAGCACTTTTTTCAATTCTATTAAAGCCGAGACTTCGTTTTCCTTATTAATATACTTCTCTATTTCATAGGGTTTATATCCTAATTTAGTATATAACAGAAGCCCATTCGTATTAGTATCAAAGCAAGACAAATGAAGCTCCGATACATTATATTGCTTTTTCCCAATATATTCCATAGTATTTATCAGAAATGTGCCAACACCACGATTACGAAAACAAGGACTTACTATTACATTTCCAATAGCACAATATTGAGATTCTCTTACCTCATAGAAGTTTGCAAACCCTACTACTTCATTATTAAATAAAACAACAGTCGAATCAAATCTATCTTTTATTGTATTCTTTAATTGATCGATTGTTAAAGGAAAATCAGCTTTAGGAAACATAAAAAACAGTTCCTGCTTGTTTCGAGGTAATTTACAAACAGTTTCTAAATCGTCAGACGTAAAATCTCTATAAGTAAGTTTTTCTTTTTCCATAATAATCATGCTGATACCCTCCATTTCTTTTCTACATACAATATTATAACCGACTTTGCTATATAGATGCAAAGTATTGGGTGTCTCTTCGCCCGTAAAAAGAGAGAACTTATGACAGTGAGGAAATAATCGTTCTATTTCAGTCATAAGTTCTCTACCTATGCCTTTATTCTGAAAATCGGGATGCACTATCAATTTACCAATATGACATACTCTATTTTCATCCATACATCCCCTGACAGAACCTACAATCTGTCCATCATCTGATACGTATTTTAGAATAATGCCTGTCTGATACTCATCACAAATCTCATCCTGATTTTGCAACAAAGGGGGAAAATCGAATTTATTCATTCGTTCGGCCACCACCATAAAAGATTTCTTTTGCAAAGATAAAATGTTTACCAAATCATTTTCTTCAGCTTGCATGATATTAGTATGACTCATAATATTACAAATATACACTTTTCTAAAAACTAACAGAAGCATTGCATCCACTTTTTAGGAAATAATATATTAAGCATAAAATCCCGCTATATCCTTTCTCGTTAATCATCTTCATTCCCTCTCAAACTATTAATAGAAAACTTCTTCTTTATTAAGGATAAACTTCTTTTTGTCAAATAGAAAACTTATCTTTGCATAGGAACAAACTATAAATGCAAGCTTTGATTATAAAAATGAAAGCTTTGTTTTTATAAATGCAAGCTTCAATTATAAAAACAAAAGTTGCATTTATAGTTTATAATTAATCAACAAGAACTTTACTATTAGAAGAAAGGAAGTTTGCCTCTAATACAAAAGAACTTATCTATTAACACTTTAAACAATAGATGATATGGCAAGATATATCATAGAGGAGATGCCCGATCTTCAGAAAACAGGCAAAAGAATTACTTATCCTAAATTTGCGCGGATAGATAATGCAAGCATAAAAGAGTTAGCGCAACGAGTTGGTGACGTCAGTGGATTCAGTGCAGGAGACATAGAAGGCGTACTACTTCAAACCGCCATTGAAATGGCGCATTTGATGGCAGAAGGACGTTCAGTAAAAATAGACGGAATAGGAACGTTTACTCCCTCTCTTACCTTAGGCAGAGACAAGGAGCGGGAAGATCCGGAAGAAGGTGGAACTCATCGCAACGCACAAAGTATCTTTATAGGAGGTGTAAACTTTCGGGTAGACCGAGAAATGGTGAGAAATATCAGCGAAAGATGCCAACTGGAAAGAGCACCCTGGAAAAAACAACGCTCCTCTAAAAAATTCACACCGGAACAACGACTGGCATTAGCTTTAAAGTATCTGGACGAACATCCCTTCCTGACTGTTTGGGAATATCGCAAACTAACAGGATTGTTGCAAACAGCAGCAACCAACGAACTAAGACAGTGGGGCCATCAACCGGATTCTGGAATAGAAATCACTGGAAGAGGAGCACACAGGGTATATATAAAGAAAAAAATAGCTGAACAAAGTGAATAACAGTATGAGAAATACCCCGGAAATAGATGAGAAATAACTGTTTTGAGGCCTATTTCACTAAAGAAACTATGAGAAATAGGCTTTCTCAAAACGTTTCTCATTCGGTAATCAACTGGTTATAAAATTATTATATAGTGATTATGAGAATATGAGAAATGAAAATCATTTTTCTGATTCTGGAGACCCTAAGCCTGCACGAGAGAAAAAGACAAACTTACAGGCTTTTACTATGATGTCCGGCGAAACGCATAAATACCTGTGACAATCCTCCCTCCTGCCCTTGCAGTTGTACAAAGTTAAATTCGCGCAGCATCGGCATTCCTTTTATTTCGACTACACGGAGATTACCAGCTACAAGCTCTTTATGCACCGAACGGATAGAAACAATTCCCATACAGTCCGTATGTTCCAAAAAAAGTTTGATACTCTCTGTACTACCGAGATACATCAATACATTTAAAGAAGAAAGTTTGAGATTATGTTGCAATAAGGCACGTTCAAATACATCTAATGTACCGGAACCCCTCTCCCGCAAAACCAAAGGAATATTCAGCAAATCTTCCGGAGTAATCTCATCCGAGACAGCTAACTTACTCTGTGTATGCACCACGGCAACCAGTTCATCTTGCAAAAATGGAGTATATTTCAGATTAGGTAAGCGGAAGATCCCTTCGACCAGTCCCAAATCAATCCGATGCTCTTGCAAGGCAGCTTCCACTCCACGGGAATTTCCATTAATCAAAGAAAGATTAATTTGCGGAAACTTGGCTATAAAGTTCGCCAACAAAGGAGGAAGTACATATTGTGCAATCGTAGTACTGGCTCCCAATTTCAGTTCACCGATATATTCATTATGCAACAGATGCATCTCATATTCCAACTGTTTATAATCGTCCAGGATTTTCTCGCTATGTTTCAGCAGCAATTCTCCGGCCTTAGTCAGTGAGATTTTGCTCCCTTGACGGTCGAACAAACGAGCTTGATAGTAAGTCTCCAGTTCCTGAATATGTTTGGTGATAGCAGGTTGGCTGACAAACAATTCTTGCGAAGCCTTCGTAAAGCTTAGATTCTTCGCTACGCTCTGAAATACTTTTAAACGAAAATCGGACACGGCAATTATGATTAACAGTTAAGAAATCAATGACGAATAATGAATTACAGAAAGAATAAAAGCACAATAGTTATTGCAATTCTTCCGCTTTTATCCCCAACGCCTGCATGACAGGGAAAGCCAGCATATCCCATTTATAATCCACCGGAAGTTCCGGCTCATTCATACGGAATTGAATGACCTCTTTACCTTTCACTTCATGCAAAGCATCAGTCACTTTCTTTCCATACTCCTCATTGAAAGAAATAACGATCATCCTTTTCACGTCTGCCGAATCGGAAACGATAGAGAGTAAATCCAAAAACAAATCTTCTCTTGACACCATTCCTTCCGACGGAACGCTAGCAAAAGAATATTCACCATAAGGGCTCTGAAACGCAACTCCATTCAATTCTTCCTGCAAATCGGAAGGTTGGCAATATTGCAATCGACTGGATTCTTTATCATACACAAAAAGAAATTGCACCTCGTTCTTCC
This sequence comes from Bacteroides sp. 3_1_23, assembly GCF_000162555.1. Classification (NCBI taxonomy): domain Bacteria; kingdom Pseudomonadati; phylum Bacteroidota; class Bacteroidia; order Bacteroidales; family Bacteroidaceae; genus Bacteroides; species Bacteroides sp. 3_1_23. Next base: position 1,071,985 of record NZ_GG774955.1, on the reverse strand, counting down.
CTTCTGTAATCCCTGCATCCAAGGTTATATAGGTGGTCAACATCGAAAGGTCTATCTCTTGTAAAGAACGATGCAAAGTTTCTTCAAAATATCCTTTTATATCCGTTATTACAAAATTCAAAAAAGCAGCGTCAATCAACACCACTGTTTCAGCAAGTTTTATTTGGGGCTTATCACTCATATACCATCTATATTATTACAGCGGATAAAGATACTACAATACTTTTATTTATCCACTTTTCAATATTTATTTTCTTTCATCACAGGCTAAGATTACACAAACAAGCGTATCAGGTAACAAATGATATTTTATAGCAAATTCGTCAGTTACTCCCAGATAAAAAGGTCATTTTGTCCTTTAACTCCTTAATACTCATGCTATTTTGTCATATTTTTATACTTGGCAAATCTTTTGCGCCCTCTTAGGTGTTATTAAAAACGTGAAATAAGAAAGGAGAACAAAGATATGAACTTTAACAATTTTACCATCAAATCTCAAGAAGCGGTACAGGAGGCCGTGAACCTGGTACAAAGCCGGGGACAACAAGCCATTGAACCTGTCCACATCATGCAGGGAGTAATGAAGGTGGGTGAAAATGTCACTAACTTCATCTTCCAGAAACTTGGCATGAACGGACAGCAGGTAGCTCTTGTTGTCGACAAACAGATCGACTCCCTGCCAAAAGTATCCGGCGGAGAACCGTATCTGAGTCGTGAATCTAACGAAGTATTGCAGAAAGCAACACAGTATTCTAAAGAAATGGGCGATGAGTTTGTTTCATTAGAGCATATCATACTAGCATTGCTGACTGTGAAAAGTACCGTCTCCACTATCTTGAAAGATGCCGGTATGACGGAAAAAGAATTACGCAATGCCATCAGCGAGTTGAGGAAAGGAGAAAAAGTAACATCACAATCCAGTGAAGACACTTATCAATCATTGGAAAAGTACGCTATCAACCTGAATGAAGCTGCCCGTAGCGGAAAACTGGATCCTGTAATCGGACGTGATGAAGAAATCCGCCGGGTACTCCAGATATTGAGCCGCCGTACAAAAAACAACCCGATTCTAATCGGTGAACCGGGAACTGGTAAGACAGCGATCGTAGAAGGCTTGGCACATCGTATTCTTCGAGGAGATGTACCTGAAAACCTGAAAAACAAACAGGTCTATTCACTGGATATGGGGGCACTGGTTGCCGGTGCAAAGTATAAAGGTGAGTTTGAAGAACGGCTGAAATCAGTTGTCAATGAAGTGAAGAAATCAGAAGGTGATATTATTCTGTTCATTGATGAGATTCATACACTGGTAGGAGCCGGCAAGGGTGAGGGCGCCATGGATGCCGCAAACATTCTAAAACCTGCCTTAGCTCGTGGAGAATTACGTTCCATCGGAGCAACAACCCTCGACGAATATCAAAAATACTTCGAAAAGGACAAAGCTTTGGAGCGTCGTTTCCAAATCGTACAAGTGGATGAACCGGACAACTTGAGTACCATTTCTATCCTTCGTGGACTAAAAGAGCGTTACGAGAACCATCACCATGTACGTATCAAAGATGATGCAATCATTGCAGCCGTCGAATTGAGCAGCCGTTATATCACCGACCGTTTCCTGCCGGACAAAGCCATTGACCTGATGGATGAAGCCGCAGCTAAACTGCGTATGGAGGTAGATTCTGTTCCTGAAGAACTGGATGAAATCTCCCGCAAAATCAAGCAGTTGGAAATCGAACGGGAAGCTATCAAACGTGAAAACGATAAACCGAAACTGGAAATCATCGGTAAGGAGCTTGCCGAACTTAAAGAACAGGAAAAGTCCTTTAAAGCCAAATGGCAGAGTGAAAAAACGCTGATGGATAAAATCCAGCAGAATAAGGTTGAGATAGAGAATCTTAAATTTGAAGCAGAAAAAGCTGAACGTGAAGGTGACTATGGTAAAGTAGCCGAAATCCGTTACGGTAAACTTCAGGCTTTGGACAAAGAGATAGAAGATACTCAAAAGCAGCTACGTGATATGCAAGGCGATAAGGCCATGATTAAGGAAGAGGTAGATGCGGAGGACATTGCCGATGTTGTTTCCCGTTGGACAGGTATTCCTGTCAGCAAGATGCTGCAAAGTGAGAAAGACAAACTATTGCACCTGGAAGAAGAACTCCATCAACGTGTAATCGGTCAGGATGAAGCGATTGAAGCCGTGGCAGATGCCGTGCGCCGTAGTCGTGCCGGATTACAGGATCCGAAACGTCCGATTGGCTCGTTCATTTTCCTCGGAACCACCGGTGTAGGTAAGACCGAACTGGCGAAGGCATTGGCGGAATTCCTGTTCGATGACGAAACGATGATGACTCGTATCGACATGAGCGAGTATCAGGAAAAGCACAGTGTTTCCCGTTTAGTCGGAGCGCCTCCGGGATACGTAGGATATGATGAAGGCGGTCAGCTGACAGAAGCTATACGTCGAAAACCTTACTCTGTTGTCCTGTTTGACGAGATAGAAAAAGCTCATCCGGATGTTTTCAATATCCTGTTACAGGTATTGGATGACGGACGACTGACTGACAATAAAGGAAGGGTGGTCAACTTCAAAAATACAATCATCATCATGACTTCGAATATGGGCAGTTCTTATATACAAAGTCAGATGGAGAAGTTGCACGGTTCCAATAAAGAAGAAGTGATTGAAGAAACGAAAAAGGAAGTCATGAATATGTTGAAAAAGACGATTCGCCCGGAATTCCTGAACCGTATTGATGAAACGATCATGTTCTTACCATTGAATGAGAAGGAAATCAAGCAGATTGTACTCTTACAAATCAAGGGAGTTCAGAAAATGCTTGCCGAAAACGGAGTGGAACTGAAACTAACGGAAGGAGCATTGGACTTCTTATCTCAAGTGGGATATGATCCAGAATTTGGAGCTCGTCCGGTAAAGAGGGCTATTCAACGTTATCTGTTGAACGATCTATCCAAAAAGTTACTTTCCCAAGAAGTCGACCGCAGCAAAGCAATTACCGTTGACGCTGGTGGAGACGGATTGGTATTCAGAAATTAAGAGTTTCCATTTAAATAGAATGCCGGTATGCTTGATAAGAAGCATACCGGTATTATTTATATCCCTGAATATGTAAATCTCCGGACTTCCGGTTGGCAATTCGGATGGCTCATTACCAAAACATAGGTACCCTGTTGAGGGATTTCCATAGTCAATGAAGGCAAAGCAAATTTATGTTTGCCTTTTAATTCTCCCTGTGAATCGTAAAGGAATACCATTGTACCTGCCAACAAACCTGTCAGGCATAATGTCCCTTTTTCATTGTCCAAACGGACGTTTACTTCTTTATTTGTTATTGTCTCCATACCCTATATCAAAAACCGTCTGCTCCCCTAGAAGGCTATTAAAAATAAAAAGCGTGGGAACTTACTACAATTATCCCCCCTTGACGTTTTAGACATCTACTAGCCAAATCATGCAAAACAACTAATGTTCAACCACATATTTACATACATGGCAGAACACGAGCGTTTAAACATTATTCCTAAGTAGTTCAATATTGTCCAGATCTCAAGTCTTGAATAATATCTTTATAACGCTTTTGTTCTCTATTGTTATTCACCGTTCACTACTGCTATTCCCAAGAATAGTGAACAGCGACAAAGATACATAAAAAAGCATCATTATTTACAATATAAGTAGAAGATATTTATTTTAGTAAAAGATTACCCAAATAATACTAATTTTTTTCTGAACATACAAGTGTTTATACGAAAAAACATGATAAGCATTTAAAATGCTTATCATGTTCTCTATTTTTGATTAAATAAACGGTACAGATTATTCTGCAGCTGCTTCTTCCTTAACTTCACCTTCCGGTTTAAATTCTGTGATTCCATTAGAAATCAAGATGTTATACCAAGCTACCAATTTCTTGATATCTGCTACATATACGCGTTCACGATCAAAGTTTGGTAATACTTCAGCCAAGTATTCACGCAATTGTTCAGGAGTAGCCTTTTTCGGGTCGATAGAAGCCTGCGCTGATTTCTCTTTCTCTTTTATAGCTTCCAGCACATCATACAAAGGCACTTCTGCATCGTCCGTATACATTGCTATATCGGCCAAAGAAATAATTTTTTCATTACCATAAGCGGGGAAACGTTTCTTCTCAGCATTGACTGATTCAACAATCAACATATTTTTTCCTTGCGAAATAAGTTTGTATAATCCCGGTTTACCTGAGATAGACAAGATAGTCTTCAACATAGTATATATCCTTTTATTTATTAATTATTTTTTGCGGAGCAAAGGTAATGATTATTTTTAGATAGCAAAGAAATAAGCTCCAAAACCTGCGGAATTAACGGTGTTTCATCATCATTGACTATCACGAAATCAGCATGACTTCTCTTAACTTCATCACTCATTTGTGCCTCAATACGCTTCATCACCTGTTCTCTCGATGAACAATCCCGTTTTATGGCGCGCTCCACTCTCACTTCCAGCGGCGCATACACCATAACCAGAAAATCAACTTCACTCCTAAAACCGGCTTCCACAAGTATGGCAGACTCCATACCTACCAATTGTTCACCACCAAACCGGGCAGCCCACCGACGAAAATCTTCTTTCACCTGTGGATGAATAATTTCATTCACTTTCTGCACACGATTCGGATGACCGAACATATAGGATGCCAGCAAAGAACGATTCAACACACCATTTTGAAACACATCCTGACCGACCAGCGCACAAAGTTCCTGACAAATCACCGGATCTGTCTGCGTGATACGCTTTGCTTCTATATCTGAAATATAAACAGGAATTCCCATTATTCCAAATAATCTGGAAACCACACTTTTCCCGCTACCGATACCACCGGTTATACCAATCTTAATCGACATTAGAAGTAATTTGTTCTATCAAGAAGTCTACTTGCTCAGGAACAATACGGATTTGATTGATTCCGCTCGGAAACGACTTCAATTTAACCGTATATTTATCAGAACCGAGCTTCAACAACTCTTCGTAAGAAATATTGATGATAAAATCGCTTGCTTTTATGCTGCGGAACCGCTTTAACCCCACCTGGAAAGTTATCTGAACTTTGGAAGGGAAGGTACGTAATGCCTTATCGGCTGGGAAATTAACTCCGTGCAATGGCACCTCTACTGTTTTCTCCGTATAAATATCTACCGGAAAGGTCATTTCTACCGAAGCCGGAACAAACTTCACTCCTCTTTCAGAATTCAGCGGAATTCGTCGCCGGGTTGTATCTGAAATATTCTCCAGGTTTATCTTTTGAGTATATGCGGTGGTAATAGTATCCAGAATTCCTTCCGGAGCATAAACTAATACAGAGTCCGGATTACAAATCGTATCTGATACATAATATTGAAGTCCGGCTGTCACTTTTCCCTGAAAGCGGACAGGTACTAACTTAGACTTTCCTTCAGAATAGATATACTCTAATGTATCCGGCTTGATTGAAAGAATTTTGGAAGACACATTCAATTGACTCAATATCTTTTTCTCAAAATCAGATGCGTAAATCTTCACATGATTATCTTTTCCTTTATAATCAAGAAAACCTAGATTTACCGGGAAAAAACTTTTCCCCAGCATATAATTGAGCAGCACCGTACCTTTATCTTTCACTCTGACGCGAAGTTCGGAAGGCGGTTCCGAAGTCAGCACTACATTATTGGGAACATCTTTCATTCGCACCGGAATGGAAAACTCCGCTTCATAGTCACTATTCAAAGTCTGAAGCAGCCAAAATCCACCGGCTATCAAGAAGAAAAATAAAAAAATTAAGAACTCTCTGCTCTTATCACTGAGCAGAAAATCCTTAATTTTCTTTGATAGTTTTAAATATGTATATTCTATTTTCCTACGATCAAACATAGGCACTTATTTATCAACTATTATTTAGATTGATTGCTAGCAGCTGAAGCATCAGCGAAAATAGAATTCTTGTCTATTTTAATCTTTACATTAGAAGCAATCTCAAGTACTATGTAATCGTCAGTAATTTCCTTGATTGTTCCGTGGATACCACCTGCAGTAATCACATTCTGATTTACCTGAAGAGATTTACGGAAATTTGCTATTTCTTTTTGCTTCTTATTCTGAGGACGGATCATAAAGAAATACATGATAACAAACATAGCTATCAGCATGATCCACATCATACTTCCACCTCCGGCAGCACCGGCAGGAGCTTGCAATAATACAGTCAATACGTTCATAAATAATCTGTTTTAGTTTCTACTATATGGACAAAGGTATCAGTTTTTAGTCAACTTACCTTCTTTTTTTAATTGATTAACTATTCCATCCAGTGTACCGTTGATAAAGCTACCGCTTTTAGCTGTGCTATACAACTTCGCTATCTCTACATATTCATTTAACGAAACACTGACCGGAATGTTCGGGAAACTAAGAATTTCTGCTAATGCAGTCTGCATAATGATAACATCCATAAATGCAATACGGTCCAGATCCCAATTTTTTGTATTCTCACTAACCAAATGACGGTAATAGTCGGAATTCAAAATAGTACGACGGAACAGACGACGTGCAAACTCTTGATCTTCGTCATCCTTAAATTCCGGAAGCAGTTCCTGGTTGGCACCCTTCTTTTCATCAAAACGTTTGATCGTTTTCAGGACGAATGTATCTACAATTTCTTTGTCATCATTCCAATACAGACTCTGATCTTCCAATACCTGATCGAGAGAATCATTATTAAAGATGTATGTTTTATAGAGTTTTCTCCATAATTCACGATCGGCCTCGTATGAGTGGTCGTCAGAAGCCATATAATCTTTATAGATATCGGTTTCTACAATTTTCTCATAAAGTTCCTTGATGAAGTCCTGGTCGTTTGCCCAGGTTCTTTTTTGATTGGCTATAAACTCTACCAATTGCTTATTGACTTCCAATTGAGCAATAAACTTGTTATCTACGAACTTCCTGTTGGGATACAACTCCTCTTTCGTAGGTGCCAATTTAGCTTTTGCCGCATCAATACGTTTTTGTGCATACTCTGTCAATGCTATCATCAGCATTAGCAAATAATTATAAAGGTCATACGCCTTTGAAAGACTAAAGAATAACTCTTTCTCCGCTGAGTCTAGATTTTTGCTGCCATTTTGATAATAGGCATATACTATCTGTATAATCTTAAGACGAATAAGAACTCTGTTGATCATAATTCAAATTAATACTGTTGTTATCGAACTGCAAAAGTAGATATTTTTAATGAGTTTCCACTAATAAATCACATTTTTTAATGCAGTATTTGATTCTCTGCGCTTTTTCTTTTGACAGTTTAAAAAAAATATCCAATTTTGAGGCCGATTATAAACGGACCGAAAGATATGGAAGATTTAAAAAAGAAAATGAGCGCAGACATGAATGATAAGGAGATTGTATTCTCCAAGTCCATTAAAGCAGGTAAACGCATCTATTACCTTGACGTAAAGAAGAATCGTAAAGATGAAATGTTCCTGGCTATTACAGAGAGTAAGAAAGTGATAACGGGAGAAGGTGACGATTCTCAGGTTAGTTTCGAAAAACACAAAATCTTCCTATATAGGGAGGACTTTCAGAAGTTTATGGCAGGACTCGAAGAAGCAGTCAACTTCATTGAGTGCAGTGATGCGAACGAATACATCGCCCGCCTGAACACCGAAGCGGATGAAGAAAGTGAACAGAAAGCAATCGAAGAAGCCCGGGAAAACAAGTTAGAGAACGAAATTAAGATCGATATTGACTTTTAAGAAAGTAACTCTTTGATATTTCAAAAAAAAGACGTACTTTTGCACCGCTTTTTTGCAACATCGTGTGATAATCCACATCGTGTGATGGTGAATTAAGCAAGCTAACTTAATTTAGAGTAACACAAATTTTTAAAGAAATGAAATCAATTGAAGTAAAAGGAACTGCAAGAACAATTGCAGAACGCTCTTCTGAACAAGCTAGAGCTTTGAAAGAAATTCGTAAAAACGGTGGTGTACCTTGTGTACTTTACGGAGGTAATGAAGTAGTTCACTTCACAGTGACTAACGAAGGACTTCGTAACTTAGTTTATACTCCGCACATCTACGTTGTAGACTTGGTTATCGATGGCAAAAAAGTAAACGCTATCCTGAAAGATATTCAGTTCCATCCGGTAAAAGATACTATCCTGCACGTTGACTTCTATCAGATTGACGAAGCTAAACCTATCGTAATGGAAGTACCTGTACAGTTGGAAGGTCTTGCAGAAGGTGTGAAAGCCGGTGGTAAACTTGCACTGCAGATGCGTAAGATCAAAGTGAAAGCTTTGTACAATGTAATTCCTGAGAAACTGATCGTTAACGTTTCTCACCTGGGATTGGGCAAGACTGTTAAAGTTGGCGAATTGAGCTTCGAAGGCCTTGAACTGATTAGTGCTAAAGAAGCCGTTGTATGTGCTGTTAAGTTGACTCGTGCAGCAAGAGGTGCAGCAGCAGCCGCTGGCAAGTAATTGAGATTATCCCTGTAAAGAGATATACTTCAAACGCAGATTAATGCAGATTAAAGCAGATGTTCAGTCTGCATTAATTTGTATTAATCTGCGTTTCTCTTTCTATATTAATGAACTGTTTTACGGAAAAACGATGATAAAATATTTAGTTGTCGGACTGGGAAACATTGGTCCCGAGTATCATGAAACCCGACATAATATCGGATTCATGACAGTAGAAGCATTGGCCAGAATTAACAATGCTCCTCCTTTTATGGATGGACGCTATGGATTCACCACCAGCTTTTCCATCAAAGGACGTCAGTTGATCCTGCTCAAGCCATCGACTTTTATGAACCTGAGTGGATTGGCCGTTCGCTATTGGATGCAGAAAGAAAATATTCCATTGGAAAATGTGCTGATCGTAGTAGATGATCTGGCTCTTCCTTTCGGAACGTTACGCCTAAAAGGAAAAGGAAGTGATGCAGGCCATAACGGATTAAAGCATATTGCCGCCACTCTGGGCACTCAAAACTATGCCCGTCTGCGTTTTGGAATCGGGAGTGATTTTCCACGTGGCGGACAAATCGATTACGTACTCGGTCACTTCACTGATGAAGACTGGAAGACAATGGATGAAAGACTGGAGATGGCAGGGGAAATTATCAAAAGTTTCTGTCTTGCCGGTATCGATATCACAATGAACCAGTTCAACAAGAAATAATGAACCTGTTCTATAAAAAATAAAGATAACAATGAACGGTTAGCGATCAATGATAACGTCCACTAACCGACTAATTATTTATCACTAAATAACTAACTAAAATGGCTGAAGCAAGAATAGATAAATGGATGTGGGCTGTCCGCATCTTCAAGACACGTACGATTGCAGCAGAAGCCTGCAAAAAAGGACGTATTACCATCAACGGTTCGCTGGTCAAAGCTGCCCGTATGATAAAACCGGGTGATGTTATTCAAGTGAAGAAACCACCTATCACATACTCATTCAAAGTATTACAACCGATTGAGAAACGTGTAGGAGCCAAACTGGTATCGGAAATGATGGAAAATGTAACGACTCCCGATCAATATGAATTACTTGAAATGAGCAAAATCAGCGGATTCGTAGACCGGGCACGTGGAACCGGACGCCCGACCAAGAAAGATCGCCGGGAACTGGAAGAATTTACAACTCCAGAGTTTATGGATGATTTTGACTTTGATTTCGATTTTGAAGAATAGGATAAATAGAAAAACGATGAATCGTAAACAATGAACGGTAAACAGACTGCGTTATATCCACAGGCTTGCTCACCGTTCATTGTTTACGATTTGTATAGCTTACCACTTATAGAGTTGCAGTTCGCCCTTTCTTTTTACAGATTCGCTTTAACAGCATCAATCAGTTCCTGATATTCTGCGTCAGTCAGATAAACCTTTCCCGGGTTCATTTGGAATATACCTCCATAATCAGGTCCATCCACATATTTAGGTGCTAAATGAAAATGCAAATGAGACAATTTATCCGAGTAAGCACCATAATTAATCTTTTCCGGCTGGAAAGCTTTTTGCATGGCACGAGTGACACGCGCTACATCTGCCATAAAAGCATTACGGTCTTCATCACTCAATTCATTCAAATCGTTCACATGGTCTTTATAAGAAACAAGACAACGTCCACGGTAGGTTTGTTCCTTAAACAAAAACACACGTGACACACTCAATTGCGCAATCTCAATCATCAGATTATGCAGCGTTTCATTGTTCTGGCAATACAGACATTCTTTCGGATCACTCTTCATGATATTATTATTTTAAGTTTTTATCGTTGCAAAAATAAGTATTCCATTCTTATCCGGCTTGTACTTTTTCGTTTTTTTGATCGACTAATTGGTACACATCCTCTTTTTCGCCTACCACCCAAACAACATCGCCTTCTTCGAGTGGAGCATTTACATCAGGAACCATCAGTGTACCGTCTTCACTTTCAACACCGGCTATCATACAATGATATTTGTCGCGGATACCCGATTCACGAATCGTTTTACCCAGAAAAACAGAATCACTGTCAATGATAAACTGCTTCAAAGCCATCTCGCTCTTTTCATAAACCTCCCAGTCTATCTTCGCTCCGTTTTGCATCGCCTCATTAAACACACTTAATTGTTCATCCGTCCCTATCACCTGTATCTTATCCATTGGAAACAGACGAACAGAACCACCGGGGATATTAATCCTCCTCTTTCCACGAAGAATAGAAGCAACATGAACTCCAAACTTCTTCCCCAAGTTCAGCTCCATCAATGTCTTTCCCGCCCAACTGGATTCACCCGGAATTTCCATATCGGCAAGATGCAAATCATGCGACAACAAACGACCGGCATACTCCGGCTTTTTCTCTCCCAGATACTCTGCACGTACATCTCTGGAACGGAGATTCTGGAAGAAACGACGTTCAATCAATATCGATTGCTTTTTCAAACGGCGAGACCATACCATCAACAATACAATAAGTACAGCCACTCCAATAATCAATCCGATAGACGCCTTAAATAATCCGGAAATAACAAAGATGACAAAAAGTGCCGCTATCATAATACGAATCACGATTGTCGATACCAGCGGCGCGCGGTTGGCACGGCTATCATGCCATAAGGTCATAAACTCAACCGAATGATTTTTCTTCACCATAATGGCACGCAAGAAAGGAGCAATACACAGAATCATAAATACCGCTCCCAACAACGATGCCCAGAAATGAGGCAGATTCTCTTTAAAGAATGGCACAACAAAACGAAAAGAAAGTGCAATAATCGACATACTGACAATTGAATAAACAACTGTTATACGTACCATTGACAAGATTAGCTTCTTCCACAAATTCTCGTGATTCAGAGCTGTTTGCGAACCGGAAGAATAACGCATCATTATTTTTTTCCATGATTCCGGAAGATGAGCATCCACAAAAGTAGAAGCCGGCTCGGCAAAACGAATCATATAAGGAGTCAGGAAAGTAGTAATCACAGAAACCGCTACCACTATCGGATACAGAAAATCACTCGTTACATGCAAAGAGACTCCCAAAGAAGCAATAATAAACGCAAATTCGCCGATCTGCGTTAAACTAAAGCCGCATTGCATAGCCGTCTTTAAAGGCTTTCCGGAGAGAATAACACCGAATGTACCAAAAACGGCCTGTCCCAAGATAACAGCCAAAGTAATAACTATAATAGGTACGGCATATTCTACAATCATTGCAGGATCCACCATCATACCGACCGATACGAAAAAGATAGCTCCAAAAAGATCCTTTACCGGTTTCACCAGCCGGTCTATGGATTCCGCCTCGATTGTTTCCGCCAGAATAGATCCCATTATAAATGCACCAAATGCAGCAGAAAATCCTGTATGAGCCGCCATCACTACCATACCGAAACAAAGTGCCAACGACACAATAAGCAGAGTCTCCTCTCCCATCAATTTCCGGCAGCGTTTCAAGAATTCAGGAATCAGATAGATACCGACAACAAACCACAGAATAAGGAAAAACAATAATTTCCCGATACTCTCCAACATCTCGGTACCTTCAAAATGTTGGCTTACCGCCATAGTGGAAAGCATCACCATTAATACAATAGCCAAAATATCTTCCAAAATCAAGATACTCAACACAAGTCCGGTGAACTGCTTCTTCCTTAATCCTAAATCATCAAAAGCTTTATAAATAATAGTAGTAGACGACATCGCAATCATACCGCCCAAGAACAGACTGTCCATCCTGTGCCAGCCGAAACCCATGCCGACTCCTATTCCCAACAAAATCATACAAAAGATGATGGTACAGGCAGCAATGATGGCAGAACCACCCACCTTGACAATCTTCTTAAAACTAAATTCCAAACCAAGAGCAAACAGCAAGAAAATAACACCAATATCCGCCCAAGTCTTAATATTGGCAGTATCCATCACTGAAGGAGTATACGGCATATGCGGACTTGCCAGAAATCCGGCAACTACATATCCCAAGACCAGAGGTTGTTTCAACTTCTTAAACAACAAAGTCATAACACCGGCACAAATCAATATAAGTGCGAGGTCAGCTATAAGAGTAGGTAATTGAGACATTATTTTATCGTATTTGATGACAAAATTATATTATTTCTATGGGATAAACAACATATTTACGGATATGTTTTGCAATAACCATCATAAAATAAGTTAGCCCCGGATAGAGTCGTAACTTATCCGGGGCTATACACAATAACAAGCTTATTTTTTACTTTCTAAAAGGCGGTTTCACTACCACAGCTTTCAATTTCCGACCACGCATATCGATACAGATTTCCGTACCCACCTTACTATATTCCGGTTTCACATATCCCATACCGATACCAATCTTACGGGTAGGCGACATCGTACCGGAGGTCACCACTCCCACTTTCTCGCCTTCATCATTCACCAGTTCATAGCCATGACGGGGAATTCCGCGATCAACCATTTCAAAGCCAACCAGTTTACGGGTAACACCTTCCGCTTTCTGTTTTTCCAGCATCGGACGGTTGACAAAATCCTTGCCCTCCACAAACTTAGTGATCCATCCCAATCCGGCTTCTATCGGAGAAGTCGTATCATCCAGATCATTGCCATACAGACAGAAGCCCATTTCCAACCGGAGCGTATCACGGGCACCCAAACCGATAGGTTTAATGCCATACTCTTCACCAGCTTCAAAAATAGCCTTCCATATAGAATCAGCCGCAGACGGATAGAAATAAAGCTCAAAACCTCCCGCACCGGTATAACCCGTATTGGAGATAATCACATTCTCTTCACTTGCAAACGTTCCAACCTTAAATGTATAATAAGGAATAGTAGCAAGATCAATATCCGTCAACTTTTGCAGAACCGAAATAGCCTTCGGACCCTGTATAGCAAGTTGAGCTATGTTATCCGACGAATTTTCCAACTCGGCTCCCTCCGTATTGTGAGAAACACACCAGTTCCAGTCTTTTTCCATATTGGAAGCATTCACCACCAACATGTATTTTTCCGGTTCATACTGATAAACCAGCAAATCATCTACAATCCCCCCATCCTCATTCGGAAAACAAGTATATTGTATTTTACCCGGAGCCAGTGCCGCCACATTGTTAGATGTTATTTTCTGCAGAAAGGCCAACGCTTGCGGTCCTTTCACCCAAAATTCTCCCATGTGCGATACATCAAATACACCGACACCTTGACAAACAGTTATGTGTTCATCAATGATGCCGGAGTATTCAATAGGCATATTATAACCTGCAAACTCGTGCATTTTAGCACCAAGTGCTATATGTTTCTCTGTAAACGGAGTGGTTTTCATTATTTTAAAGTATTAAGTTTTAAGTATCAGGTATTAAGTATTACCGGAGCTTACCGTCTTTTTATTTGGAAGCCACCAGTTCTGCTATTTTTACGATCACTTTCATTGCTTTCTCCATATTCTGGATAGGCACAAATTCGTAACGACCGTGGAAATTCAGACCACCGGCAAAGATATTCGGACAAGGCAATCCCTTAAAAGAAAGCTGCGCACCATCCGTACCTCCACGAATCGGTTTTACATTCGGTTTCACACCCACGGCTTCCATAGCTGCAAAAGCAGTATCGATGATGTGCATTACCGGTTCTATTTTCTCACGCATATTATAATACTGATCGCGCAGTTCGAGTGTCGCAGTACCAGCTCCATATTCAGCGTTCATTTGAGCTACCAGACGTTCTATCTCTTTTTTACGGTTCTCAAATTTTGCACGGTCATGATCGCGGATGATATAAGACACAGTGCTTTGCTCCACATCCCCCTGAATACCGATCAAATGATAGAATCCTTCATAGCCGGTCGTATGTTCCGGTCTTTCCTGTGAGGGAAGCATCGTAATAAACTGATTGGCAAGATAGATAGAGTTAATCATCTTATCCTTGGCATATCCCGGATGCACATTACGTCCTTTAAAGGTTATTTTTGCGGCAGCAGCATTAAAGTTCTCAAACTCCAACTCCCCTACTTCACCTCCATCCATCGTATATCCCCATTCGCAACCGAATTTCTCTACATCAAATTTATGAGCACCTTCACCAATTTCTTCGTCCGGATTGAAGCCGATACGGATTTTTCCGTGCTTGATTTCAGGATGTTCCTTCAGATACACCATTGCAGATACAATTTCCGCAATCCCGGCTTTATCGTCAGCACCAAGCAACGTCTTTCCATTGGTCACAATCAAGTCTTCTCCCTTATGATCCAGCAATTCCGGGAATTGTGATGGAGAAAGGACTACATTCTCTTCAGCACAAAGCACAATATCCGAACCGTCATACTTTTCCACAATGCGCGGAGTGACATCTTTACCCGTCATATCAGGACTTGTATCCATGTGGGCAATAAACCCGATAGTGGGTACTTCTTTATTTATATTGGCAGGAAGTGTAGCAAAAAGATAGCCATGCTCATCCAAAGTAATATCTTCCAATCCCAAAGATTCCAACTCTTTTTTCAAGTATTCAGCAAAAATCATCTGCTTCGGAGTACTTGGAGTAAGCCCTGTCGATTCATCAGATTGTGTATCGAAGCTTACATACTTTAAAAATCTGTCTACTAAAGTCATATTGTTTTAATTACAAGTTACTAATTACAATTTACAAATTGATAGTTTATAGTGCCGTAAAGGTAAAAAAAGAGCCGTGAATTACAAAGCAATTCACGGCTCTTTTTATTGTATACTTTTATCCGGATACTTAAATATCCTATTTGACTACTTTAAAAATGGCTGCTACCATCAAAGCAATGTGTACAAACCTTGCATTTAGGTAATCCGATAGCCTCAATCAGCGTTTCCAGTGTATTAAACTTCAATGAACTGAGACCGAAACGCTCTGCAATAATACTAACCATCTTATCGTATTCCGGAGAACCGGTAGTAGCATATTTCTCCAGGTTCTTATTCTCATCCCCTTCCAGTTCCTTGATAATACGACGGGTAATCAACTCCAATGCATTTTTAGAAGCCGAAAAACCAACAAACGGACAAGCATAAATCAATGGCGGACAAGCGATACGCATGTGCACCTCCTTTGCTCCGTAATCATACAGAATCTTCACATTGTCACGTAATTGAGTTCCCCGCACGATTGAATCGTCACAGAACAACAAACGTTTATTTTGCAGCATGGCACGGTTGGGAATCAACTTCATCTTAGCAACAAGCGAACGCATCTCCTGATTGCTCGGAGTGAAGCTACGAGGCCATGTCGGTGTATATTTTGAAATAGCACGATGGTAAGGAACCCCCTTTCCTTCAGCATATCCTAAAGCCATACCCACTCCCGAATCAGGAATACCGCAAGCACAATCCACTTCCGATTCATCTGTCTGTCCCATTTTCAATCCGCTGGTGAAACGCACTTCCTCTACATTCTTTCCTTCATAACAAGAAGTCGGGAAACCGTAGTACACCCACAAAAACGAGCAAATCTGCATATCCTCATTGGGCTTGCGAAGCTGGTCAACATGATCGTCATACATACGGACAATCTCACCGGGACCTAAATATCTCTCAATCTCATAATCCAGATTCGGAAAACTGGACGATTCGCTCGTTGCAGCATAAGCACCGTCTTTCCTTCCAATCACCACCGGAGTACGTCCCCATCGGTCACGGGCAGCGATGATACTACCATCTTCCGTCAGAAGCAACATCGAACAAGAACCCTTAATGTGCTTAAACACATTTTCGATACCTTCCACAAAAGTTCTGCCTTGTATAATAAGTAATGCGATAAGTTCCGTCTGGTTGGTGTTGCTCGAACTAAGTTCGGCGAAGTGCATGTTTTGACTGAGAAGTTCTTCTTCCAATTCCTGGATATTGACTATTTTAGCGACTGTGACAATGGCGAAGCGCCCGAGGTGAGAATTGATGATGATAGGTTGTGCGTCTGTGTCGCTAATGATGCCGATGCCGGCGTTTCCTTTGAATTTGTCCAGTTCTCCTTCAAACTTGGTTCGGAAATAAGTACTTTCCAAATTGTGAATGGAGCGTATAAAACCTTTTTCCTCACTGTATGTTGCGAGTCCTCCTCGCTTGGTACCCAGATGTGAGTTATAATCTGTGCCGTAGAATAAATCAGTCACGCAGCTAGTTTTCGAGACTGTTCCGAAAAAACCTCCCATGTTGTTCTCTTTATTGATGATGTTTTAAAAAAGATGGCGCAAAAGTACAAAAAAGAATTCGTCCTATAAAAAAAGCGCTCCGCAAAGTTTTAGTTTTCTTTGCGAAGCACAACTAATATTTATTAAAAAGCGGGGAATCCGGAAACAATCTTTTTACCGGAATCTTATTTCCATTTCTTGATCGTTTTCAAGTCAGCGGAAGTTGCTTCAATCAAACTTACTGCAAATCCTCCGCTACGTGCCAGCTTCACAGACATCTTATTCTTGTTTGTAACAAGTCCTTTTTTTATCTGGTAAGAAGTAGGATTCTTTTCAAAATCCGCCTCCTTTCCGTCAGCATAAAGAGTAGCTACATATTGTTTTCCCGGTTCGAGAAAATCAAGTGTAAAAGCAGAAGTACGGGGATTCTCATCGGTGATACCACCTACAAACCAGTTATCAGTACCTTTTGCCTTACGTGCTACGGTAATATAATCTCCCGGTTCCGCTTCCAGATACTTGCTGTCATCCCAATCAACGGCTACATCCTTGATAAATTGAAATGCATCCATGTGACGTTCGTAACCCTCCGGAAGGTCGGCTGCCATTTGCAAAGGACTGTACATCGTTACATAAAGTGCCAACTGTTTTGCCAAAGTTGTACGTACAAAACTGTGGTCGCCTGACAGGAAAGAAAGTTTTGTATCAAAGATACCCGGTGTATAATCCATCGGTCCACCAATCTGACGGGTGAAAGGAAGCAAAGTGGTATGGAACGGCTTATTCCCTGCAAAGGCTTCATATTCCGTGCCACGAGCCGATTCATTACCGATCAGATTCGGATATGTGCGACATAATCCTGTCGGACGGGTTGCTTCGTGAGCATTTACACAGATCTTATATTCGGCCGCTTTTTCCACCGCATATAAATAATGATTGTTCATCCACTGTCCGTAATGATGTTCTCCACGCGGAATAATATTACCTACATACCCGCTCTTCACAGCATTGTATCCGTTATCTATCATAAACTGATAGGCTTTATCAAGATGACGCTCGTAGTTACGTACAGAAGCGGAAGTCTCGTGATGCATCATCAGCTTCACTCCTTTTTCCTTTGCATACGCATTGAGCATCTTCACGTCAAAATCAGGATACGGAGTTACGAAATCAAAGACATAATCCTTCGAATTTCCGAACCAGTCTTCCCATCCTTCATTCCAGCCTTCCACTAAGATCTGGTCGAATCCATGCTCTGAAGCAAAGTCAATGTAACGCTTCACTTTGTCATTATTGGCTGCATGACGCCCGCTCGGTTTTGTTTGGGAATAATCCGTCTGTCCCAGTTTCACAGAATAAACATCATCCGTGTACGACCAGGAACTTTTTCCGGTAATCATTTCCCACCACACACCGATGTATTTCATCGGCTTAATCCAGGAAACATCTTCGTAGGCACAAGGTTCATTCAAGTTCAAAGTCAATTTGGAAGCCAGAATATCACGAGCATCATCACTGACAATCACCGTGCGCCAGGGTGAACGGCAAGGCGTTTGCATATAACCTTTATCCCCTTTTGCATCAGGAGTCAGCCATGATTCAAAAATCAGGTTCTGATCGTCAAGGTTCAGATGCATACAAGAATAATCAACCAAAGCCGCTTCATGCAGATTGATATACAACCCGTCGGCTGTCTTCATTTGCAAAGATGTCTGCACACCTGTTGGTGAAAAAGGAGTTTGAGAAGCATTTGGAGTAATTGCCCCTTGCAACAATCCGCGAATCTCTGAAAGCTTGGATTCGGTATAGTCATATTCCTGCGTATCATAATCGCCTGGAATCCAGAATGCCGTATGATCGCCGGCCATAGCAAACTGCGAATGTTCTTCTTTTATAACGAAGTAATTCAGATTCTTTTGCTGCGGGAACTCATAGCGGAACCCCAAGCCATCATTATAAAGACGAAAACAAATAATCAGATTACGATCTTGCGCCTTTTGATTCAGGGTAACAGCCATTTCATTATAATGGTTGCGGATCGATTTCACCTCTCCCCACACCGGTTCCCATGTTTCATCAAAAGCAGAAGTTTTAATATCGGCCAGAGTGAATCCTTTCATCAGTCCGGGATCATTTTTCAATTCCAGTCCCAGTTTCGAAGGTTTAATCACCTCTTTTCCTTTATAAGAGAGTTCATACACCGGTTCTCCTTGCATGTTGACAGAGAAATTAAGTTTTAATTGTCCGTCAGGAGAAGTGATACTTTCGGCCTTTGCTGATGTGCCGAAGAAAAAAGAGAGCAACAGGCAGACCCATATTGCAGTTCCTATTTTCATGTTCTTCATGATATAAATGAGTTAGTTAATAATCGTATGGCAAAGATAGACAGGAAACAATAGAGGTGTTTTTCTTTATAAAGAAAATATAGAAGGATATAGAAGTTGAAACGGGATAAACATTTAAATATAAAGCAGATAACAAATCCAGAAGCTAGAAAAAATATAGTGTCTATGGTGAAGAAATTAAAAGGATTAAAAACGCATATTACATAATCTTTCTATATTTGCAACGTATTATCCCAACTATATCAATAAACACTTTACTATTTAGAATATGGCACAGCACCTTAAATTGATCGCTCTATTGATTTTCACATTGTCCGCCAGCTACACTTCCGCGCAGTCTTTACGTAAACTGCTGGAACGTCCATACGGTATCATCGAGTCAAAATGGGAAAAAGATGCTCAGGGAACTACCGAACTCAATTACTACAATGAAGACTATTGCGACTATTATCTGTATCGTGCCAACGACCGTTCCTACAATTTAAGTAACGGAAAAAACACTATATTTAAAATAGAAAAGAACGCACAGGTAGACAATCCGTTTAAAAGTGCCTCTTCTTATACGTTCTGCCGGGGCAAATTTCCTAAAGATTTCAATATTCAGACTCCTTATGCCTTACCCGTAAAGAACAATCAAAAGACAGCCTGGAAAACCGATCCGCGTGAACCATTCAAGACCTTGAATTTTCACATCAAACAAGGTGATACAATCTACGCCACCCGCAGCGGAATAGCCTGTAAAACCACCAACCCGCAACAGCTGCTCATCTATCATCCCGATCAGACTTTTGCAGCCTATCTGGTGATGAACGAGAATTTTATCGAACCGGGCGAAGAAGTACAAGTTGGACAAGCCATAGGAAAGGCAGGCCCCACAGGTGCTGCCATCTCTTTCTTTTTTCTGGATGAAAATAAGTTCAAAGGAGG
This sequence comes from Bacteroides sp. 3_1_23, assembly GCF_000162555.1. NCBI lineage: Bacteria > Pseudomonadati > Bacteroidota > Bacteroidia > Bacteroidales > Bacteroidaceae > Bacteroides > Bacteroides sp. 3_1_23. The sequence goes on along the minus strand of NZ_GG774955.1, from coordinate 1,052,033 downwards.
ATTATCATCCGGATACCCTTACTCCCACTTTATTCCTGTATTCCGCACAACTGAAGGAGATGTGAAACCGGAAGAGAAAACCATCTATCAGGCTGTGACCGACCATGACCTTATCATGCAGGACATGAGTAAACGTGATAAAAAGAAATATATGAAGCTACACAACCTGAAATAATAGATGTATCATGCGCATATTTTTACTTTTCTTCCCGGTCTTCTTTTTCTGCGGTTTGCTTCATGCCCAAACCGTAAAAGTGGAATATGGCGGTGACCCGCTTCCCGACAAAGACCGGAAGAAGATAGAACAGTTTCTTCAACATGAGGTTGATTTCTATTCACAATTCGGACTGCCCGATACGCTGAGCCTCCAACTATATGTATTTGAAAATAGAAGAGAAGCAATCGATTACTTAGAAAGTATCAATGTGTCTCTGCCTATCAAGGCAAGTGGTGCATACTCACCTAAGCTACAAAAGGCAGTCATCTTAGGACGGGAGAATGGACGGGAGAGAAGTCTTGCCATTATCTATCACGAACTGAGTCATCATTTCGTTTCGCAGATTCTCGGCAAGCGTCCTCCAAGCTGGCTTAACGAAGGACTGTCGGAGTACTTCGAACATTGCACCATTCACAAAAAAGCAGTCCGCCACACATTTACCGAATACGAACAAGGGAGAGTTCGGACGATGTATATGCTGGGAGAAGTAAACCTTCCTACATTTTTAAATAGCAGCCAGAGCAAATTTATGAAACAGCAAATGACGGACGAGCAATACTCTTATATCCTTTCGCATGCGCTTGTCACTTTCTGGATAGAGAGCGTTCCTCGCGAGATATTCAAAAAGTTCATATCCGTTCTGCAAAACAAAAATGATCCGTCAACCGTTTCAGAACAAATCAATCTTGTTTATCCCGGAGGCTTCCAGCAATTCGAAAAAGATTTTGAAGCCGCCTACAAATAATATCAATCTTTCAATCAAATGAGTAAAGAAGTTATCTATATCTTTATCGGTGGAGGAACCGGTAGTGCACTGCGTTATTTCATCCAGTTGTTAATGCACGAACGAATCGTCCCTTATCATTTTCCATGGGCCACTTTCACGGTCAATCTTCTCGGCAGTTTTCTCATCGGCCTGTTCTATGCCCTTTCAGAGCGATTCCACCTTCCGTTCGAGTTCCGTTTGTTTCTGACAACGGGTTTATGTGGAGGTTTCACAACGTTCTCTACTTTCTCCAGTGACGGCGTAGGTCTGCTGAAAGGAGAATTTTACGGAGCATTTGTTCTATATACATTATTAAGTATAGGAATAGGATTAGCCGCAACGTTAGCCGGCGGATATGTGGGAAAACAGATTTAATAATTCGAATATAAATCCTACCTTTACGCCATGATTAAAAGAAGCCCAACCAAACCCGTCCGCGTTGTTCCTCCCATGATGGAAGAACAGGAAGTCAGTACTATTACCCTACAGAAATGGCTCGACAGAGAAGAAACCGTCTCTCATCTTTTATTCTGCAAAGGAAAAGAAGAAGGCATCGACAAATCTTATAAAAGTTTCAAAAACTGCACCTTTCAGCATCAGACATTCAGCGAATGTAAATTCCGTTCCTCCCAACTGACCGATGTCAGGTTCGAGAACTGCGACTTATCCAACATTTCTTTCGCTGAAAGTTCGCTCTACCGGGTAGAATTCATTTCCTGCAAGCTATTGGGTACCAATTTATCGGAAACAACAATGAATCACGTCTTGCTGCATGACTGCAACGCAGGTTATATCAATCTGGCTATGAGTAAAATGAACCAGGTACGTTTTGCACACAGCCAGCTCCGCAACGGAAGTCTGAACGACTGCCGTTTTTCATCCGTCGCATTTGAGAGTTGCGATCTCGTAGAAGCCGATTTTTCACACGCTCCGCTTCGCGGAATAGATTTGCGCACTTCCCGTATCAGCGGAATCACGCTTAACATCAGCGATCTGAAAGGGGCTGTCATCACTTCCCTGCAAGCAATGGATTTGCTTCCACTGTTAGGGGTTATTATCGAAGATTAAAATCCTGCAAATTCACCCCGCCGCACTCAAACAAAAAGCATCGTCCCGTTGTTATAGTATAAGGTCGGACTAACGACATATAGGGAATAGGCACAAAAAGAATACCTATTTATAGTGATTTCTCACTCCCCGTCAAGTCCGTACTTTTGCAGAAATCTTATTCAAAAACAATAGAAACGATGAAAATTGAAAAAATTGTAGCTCGAGAAATTCTCGATTCAAGAGGTAACCCCACAGTAGAAGTTGACGTAGTATTGGAATCCGGCATTATGGGACGTGCATCTGTGCCGTCAGGTGCTTCCACAGGTGAACACGAAGCATTGGAACTTCGCGATGGTGACAAACAGCGCTATGGTGGAAAAGGAGTACAAAAAGCGGTTGATAATGTAAATAAAATCATCGCTCCGAAACTGATTGGTATGTCTTCACTCAATCAGAGAGGTATCGACTACACAATGCTGGCATTGGACGGCACTAAGACTAAATCGAATTTAGGTGCTAACGCTATTCTCGGTGTATCTCTTGCCGTAGCTAAAGCTGCTGCCAACTATCTGGATCTTCCTCTATACCGCTATATCGGTGGAACAAATACGTATGTAATGCCTGTACCGATGATGAACATCATCAACGGTGGTTCACATAGCGATGCTCCGATCGCATTCCAGGAATTTATGATCCGTCCCGTAGGTGCTCCTTCTTTCAGAGAAGGTCTGCGCATGGGTGCTGAAGTATTCCACGCTTTAAAGAAAGTTTTGAAAGACCGTGGCCTTAGCACTGCTGTAGGTGATGAAGGTGGTTTCGCACCTAACCTCGAGGGTACGGAAGATGCTTTGAACTCTATTCTGGCCGCTATCAAAGCTGCAGGATACGAACCGGGCAAAGACGTTATGATCGGTATGGACTGTGCTTCTTCCGAATTCTACCACGATGGTATTTACGATTATACCAAGTTTGAAGGTGAAAAAGGTAAGAAACGCACTTCCGCAGAACAAGTTGACTACCTGGAAGAACTAATCAACAAATTCCCTATCGACTCTATCGAAGACGGTATGAACGAAAACGACTGGGAAGGCTGGAAAAAGCTGACCGAACGCATCGGCAACCGTTGCCAGTTGGTAGGTGACGACCTGTTCGTAACCAACGTAGATTTCCTTGCAATGGGTATCGAAAAAGGCTGTGCCAACTCTATCCTGATTAAAGTAAACCAAATCGGTTCGCTGACAGAAACACTGAACGCTATCGAAATGGCTCACCGTCATGGATACACTACTGTTACTTCTCACCGTTCGGGTGAAACAGAAGATGCTACTATCGCCGATATCGCAGTAGCTACTAACAGCGGACAGATCAAGACAGGTTCTTTAAGCCGCTCAGACCGTATGGCTAAATACAATCAGTTACTCCGCATTGAAGAGGAACTGGGAGATTTGGCTGTATATGGTTACAAGAGAATTAAATAATTCAATATTCTCTTACTTGAATAATTCATCCCCGGACAATTAGATTATCCGGGGATTTTTACATATTAACCATTCACTAAATCTTTTTGCATTGTAAGAAAACTAGCTTCACTAAGCATCAATAAATATCTCCAATATTTTGCGAATTGAATTAATAAGGCTACATTTGCAACGTCTAACATATTAACAGACGGTGGGGAAACCTGCCTACTATCGCAGCGAGCATTTTTATGTTCGTATGTGAACTCTTATATGGGCGGTTTCGTACCCCCATAGAGAGTGTTAATGCACCTCTAAACCTGCCGTCGGTATGTTAGACAATGGGACAGGCGAAACCGCTTTTTTATTAGCACTTCTTCCTCTCCCATCAATCTATTATTCATCTTTTAAATTCTAATGATTATGGAAAACAGTCAATTAAAAGACTTACAGGAAGAGGTTTCAGAAGCTACGAAACAGTATATCCTGACTACATTCAATTCTGAAAATGGAATGAAAACGTATTATTTGCTGATGTCAAACATAATACGCTCTGCGCACATTAATCCTCCCATTGACACCGAATACAACAGTTTAAAAAAGCTAAGCAAAAAGCTCAAGCAATATTGTACTTTCATTCAAACACTTGGCGAACATGAATGGGACAAGGGAATAGCCGATATTCAGAAAGCATTAGGCATTTATCTAATGCAAAATAACATCGAAAGTAAAGAACGCAAACAAACGAACCAAGAAATTGCCTCTCAACTGCAATTCATCGTTTTTCTCTCCGGGAATATAAATATCATCAAGCAACTTCATGGAATATTGCAACGCCATTTATCCAATGTGATGCTTTTACTCAGATCCTATCCTGAGCATAATATACAAGAATGAATAACAATAATGAATCAAAAAGAAACTATAAATATTTGCTTTTCTTAAAAATGGAATATTACAACAATTAGGGAAAAACCAAAATTCATCAAAGCTTCAAGAAGAACAGAAAGCTTATCAAGCTTCATATTATCAACACTTTATCAGTTTCCGAAATACACAGTTCCGAACTGGTCATTTCAGAACTGTGTATTTCGATAATATGCAAATATATAAAAAAAGCATCCAGACTAATACCTGAATGCTTTTTTCTTGGATTTGTTATATATCCTTTTTTGAGCCTCTTGTCGGATTCGAACCAACGACCCCGAGATTACAAATCACGTGCTCTGGCCAACTGAGCTAAAGAGGCGGGTGGGTAAGCTATCTATATCGCGCCGCTACAACCAACTACCTTTGCTGCGATCAAGCCCTGGAGGATTCGAAGGGAGCTGGCCGTATAGGACTTACCCGTTTTGCGGTTGCAAAGGTAGACATTTTTATGTATTCTGCAATAGCTGCAGACAACTTTTTTACTAACAAAAGACTAACAGACTACATTTCAGGCAATTAAAATTGCAAAAAAATATTCAGACAGCAACTTCCTCTGCTTTATTAACTTTAACAACCAGATTTCCCCTACCAACCGATATTATTTGTACCTTTGTGCGCAATTTATAAATGAAGATGACAGAGAACAGAAGCTATTTACAAAAATATGCCATGCATTTTGGCACGTATATGGGAATCTACTGGATATTGAAGTTCATATTATTTCCGCTGGGATTCCACATACCTTTCCTTTCGCTTTTATTTGTAATCCTGACATTGTCCGTACCTTTCATCGGATATCACTATGCGAAAATGTACCGGGATAAGATTTGCGGAGGAAGTATCCAATTTTCACATGCCATGCTCTTTACCATATTTATGTATATGTTTGCTTCTCTGCTGGTAGCTGTGGCTCACTACGCCTATTTCCAATTCATCGATCATGGATTTATCATCAACTCTTACATCCAGTTGTGGGACGAACTGATGACCAACACCCCGGCTCTGATAGAAAACAAAGAAGTTATAAAAGAAACGATAGATACCGCCCGTTCACTTACTTCCATCAATATCACCATGCAACTATTGTCATGGGATGTATTTTGGGGAAGCATCCTGGCCATTCCTACCGCATTGATGGTAATGAAAAAGGCCAAATCGGAAAATGACGGAGTGTCTCAATCGTAATTTGTAATTCGTAAGTAATTAGTAATAAAAAAATGGATATATCAGTTGTAATCCCATTATTCAATGAAGAAGAGTCACTACCCGAACTCTATGCTTGGATAGAACGGGTAATGCAAGCCAACGGATTCTCATTCGAAGTGATTTTCGTTAACGATGGAAGTACCGACCATTCATGGGAAGTGATCGAAAAGCTTAAAGCTCAATCGGAACATGTAAAAGGTATCAAATTCCGCCGTAACTACGGTAAATCACCTGCACTCTACTGTGGATTCGCTGAAGCGGAAGGAAACGTAGTCATAACGATGGATGCGGACCTACAAGATAGCCCGGACGAAATCCCCGAACTTTACCGGATGATTACAAAGGATGGCTACGACCTGGTATCCGGCTGGAAGCAAAAGAGATATGATCCAATTTCAAAGACACTGCCCACCAAGTTGTTTAATGCTACTGCCCGCAAAGTATCAGGCATCAAAAACCTGCACGACTTCAACTGCGGATTGAAAGCCTATCGCAAAGAGGTCGTAAAACATATCGAAGTGTACGGTGAGATGCATCGTTATATACCTTATTTGGCAAAGAACGCCGGATTCAAGAAAATCGGTGAAAAGGTGGTACACCACCAGGCGCGTAAATACGGCACAACAAAATTCGGACTGAACCGTTTCGTAAACGGGTATCTGGATTTACTCTCTCTTTGGTTCCTCTCCAGATTCGGCATCAAGCCGATGCATTTCTTCGGACTGTTGGGATCATTGATGTTTCTGATCGGAATGATTTCTGTCATCATCGTAGGTGCCAGCAAACTATATGCCATGTACAACGGTCTCCCCTACCGACTGGTGACCGACTCTCCCTATTTCTATTTGTCACTTACGGCAATGATTATAGGTACGCAATTATTCTTAGCCGGATTCCTTGGCGAACTCATCTCGCGCAATGCACCGGAACGGAATAACTATCAGATAGAAAAGAAAATTTGATTCACATTCAATAAACTGACTATGAAGAATTTAATTCGTATCTTTCTCATATTGACTATCATTGGCGGTGCAGTCAGCTTACACAGTGCCTGCTCGGATGAGAACGATTGCTCATTGGCAGGACGTCCGATGATGTACTGCACAATATATACCATTAATCCGGATAATCCTACTATTGCATTAAAAGACACGCTTGATTCATTAACAATCACAGCATTAGGCACCGACTCTATCATTCTGAACAATGAAAAGAATGTGCATACCCTGATGTTGCCACTACGATACACAAGTGACACTACTGTGTTCATATTCAGATACGATCCCAAACGTAGAGAAAAAGATTTTGACACATTATACATTGTACAACAAAATACTCCTTATTTCCAGTCCATGGAATGTGGTTATATGATGAAACAAAATATAATCAGCGCTAAATTTGGAAAACCGGGAAGACCGGGTAACCCTCCTCCCTATGGCAACGGGCAGCCGGACCAGATAGATTCTCTTCATATAAAAAATAAAGAAGCCAATACAAATGAAATCGAGAACTTGCAGATATTCTATAATTATCGGCCAGAACGCACACCTGATGAAACGACTAATTAGTCTGCTTCTGCTCTTTTGCATTGGGCTTCCGTTGCTGGCACAACAGCAACGTCCGGCGCAAACGCCCAAAAGAGATCAGAAGAAAAAAGAGGTTGCCGAGATAGATACCATTCCGCTCTACAATGGTACGTATGTCGGTGTGGATTTATATGGCATTGGAAGCAAGCTGCTGGGAGGCGACTTTATGAGTTCTGAAGTCAGCGTAGCCGTTAACCTCAAGAATAAATTCATCCCTACTATTGAGTTTGGTATGGGAGGAACAGATACCTGGAGCGAAACAGGCATACACTATAAGAGCAAAATGGCCCCATTCTTCCGAATCGGTGTGGACTACAACACCATGGCAAAGAAAAAAGAGAAGAATAGCTACTTGTATGCAGGACTTCGCTATGCATTCAGTTCATTTAAATATGATGTTTCCACAATGCCGGCAGATGATCCTATCTGGGGAGATGTAATAGGTAACCCCAGTTTGGAAGACGGTTATTGGGGAGGAAGTGTGCCATTCAGCCATCTGGGTATGAAAGGATCGGTGCAATGGCTGGAAATCGTTTTAGGCGTCAAAGTACGTATTTACAAAAACTTCAACATGGGGTGGTCGGTACGTATGAAATACAAAACCAAAGCATCTACCGGAGAATATGGAGACCCATGGTACGTGCCCGGTTACGGAAAGTTTAAATCAAATAACATGGGAATCACTTATTCCCTTATTTATAAATTGCCTCTTTAGAATACAATGACAGGACTAGAGATTTGGCTGCTTGCAATAGGTCTGGCGATGGATTGTTTCGCTGTCTCAATTGCAAGCGGTATTATTTTGAAACGTACCCGATGGAAACCCATGCTAGTCATGGCTTTTGCTTTCGGCTTTTTTCAGGCAATCATGCCATTTATCGGATGGATGTGTGCAAAGACATTCAGTCATCTTATAGAAAGTGTAGACCATTGGATTGCTTTCGCGATCCTTGCCTTCTTAGGCGGACGAATGATTTTAGAATCTTTCAAAGAAGAAGAATGTTGTAAACTGTTCAATCCGGCAAATCCGAAAGTGGTATTAACCATGGCAATAGCCACGAGTATTGATGCATTGGCAATCGGCATTTCCTTTGCCTTTCTGGGAGTTCAGGATTATACCGAAATCCTCCCTCCTATCAGCATTATCGGATTTGTTTCATTTGTCATGTCACTCATCGGTCTGATCTTTGGTATCCAATGTGGCTGCGGCATCGCCCGGAAACTGAAAGCAGAGTTATGGGGAGGTATCATTCTAGTCATTATCGGACTAAAGATATTAATTGAACATTTATTTCTTCAATAAAACGAGTTTTCTCATCAAATAGAAGAGCGTATGAAAACAAAAAAAAGTTTCCTTTGGCTGGCTTTCCTGATTTTGGCAACTATCTGGATATTAGTCAGACATAATCAACAAGGTGGCTATTACAGTGTCAAAGGTTTGGTGTTTGGGACAGTATATAAAATTACTTATCAGCATGACGGTGACTTAAAACCGGAAATAGAAGCTGAACTAAAACGCTTCGACCAATCTTTATCGCCATTCAATGACAGTTCTGTTATCAGTCGCGTCAACCGCAATGAAGAGCTGGTGACTGATAGTTTTTTCCAGAAATGCTTCCATCGCTCGATGGAAATTTCCCGCGAGACAAAGGGTGCTTTCGACATTACAGTAGCCCCTCTTGCCAATGCTTGGGGATTCGGTTTCAAAAAAGGTGCTTTTCCTGATTCATTAATGATAGACAGTCTGTTACAAATCACCGGATATAAAAAAGTGAAAATGGATAACGGCAAAGTTATCAAACAGGATCCTCGTACCATGTTAAGTTGTAGTGCCGTTGCCAAAGGGTATTCGGTAGACGTAATTGCACAACTGCTCGACCGTAAGGGAATAAAAAACTATATGGTAGATATAGGAGGCGAGGTGGTAGTGAAAGGGAAAAATCCTTCCAAAGGCTTATGGCGCATTGGAATCAATAAGCCCATCGACGATTCACTGGCCGTAAACCAAGACTTACAGACAATTCTTGAGATAACAGATTTAGGCTTGGCTACTTCCGGAAACTATCGCAATTATTATTATAAGGATGGGAAGAAATACGCCCATACGATTGACCCTAGAACTGGCTATCCGGTACAACACAATATCTTGTCCTCTACGGTAATCGCCAAAGACTGTATGACTGCCGACGCCCTTGCCACCGCCTTCATGGTGATGGGACTGGAAGAAGCGGAAGCTTTCTGCAAAGCGGATACAACGATTGACGCCTACTTTATTTATAGTGGAGAAAATGGAGAGTTCAAGACTTATTATACGGAGGGAATGAAAAAATACATAACTACTCCGTAATATATATATATATATATATTATACAAACAGAGGTTCTACTTGAGTAAAACAGAACCTCTATTCAATTGGCAAATATCTATTTCATAAACACGAAATACACTGCTGCAATCAGACAAATAAATGCAGCCAGATGATTCCAATGTAAAGCCTCACCTTTAAAGAAGATGGTAGTGAACACTGTAAAAATAACAAGTGTTATTACCTCTTGAATGACTTTTAGTTGCATCAATGAAAACGGGCCTCCATTGCCTATAAAGCCAATGCGATTGGCCGGTATCTGACAGGAATATTCAAAAAAGGCGATCGCCCAGCTGAACGCAATCACACCGATCAGCGGAAGAGCTGCGAACCAACTGTACTCCTGTTTCATCTTTAAATGTCCGTACCAAGCAAATGTCATAAAGACATTAGATACAATCAGTAACAAAATGGTATAGAATCCTTTCATAACAATCTATTCAAATTAATCTATTTTATCTGGTAATAATTCCTCCTGTACATTAGTCATACTGCTCCAAAGGCTATAACGAGCTTCCGGGTTCATCGCTTCCAACTGCCGTAAAATTCCTTTCATATCACTCCGGCTGGACTGCGATTCATAAGGACAATTCTTCACTTGCTTCTGATAATGACGCAAAGCTGCCAATTCTACCAAATCAGCTTCATGGACCAGACACATCGGACGAATAATTGTCATATCAAACTTCTTCATCATCAACCGGGGCGGCATTGTACTGAAAGCTCCCTGATAAGTGATATTCATCAATAAAGTTTCCAAAATATCATCCATATGGTGACCGAGAGCGATTTTATTGCATCCGTGTTCCTTGGCAACTGTGAACAGGGCTTTCCGACGGTTCCATGAACAGAGGAAGCAGGGAGATTTACGTGTGTCGGTAGCAGGATCAAAAGCTGTCTCATACTGCACAAAGGGAACTCCATACGTCTCACAGTGCGCTTTCAAATATTCCGTATCACTCTGATAAGGAATATTCTTCATCACTACATGGACGGCAACGACAGAAAAGCGAGGTTTATAGATACGTGCGCGTCTCCCCAACAGTTCCACAAGCGCCAACGAATCTTTTCCTCCCGATAGTCCGATAAGGATTTTGTCTCCTTCTTCTATCAATCCATATTGCACCACTCCTTTGCTAAACCGCCGTTCAATGCGGCGAATGGTTTTCTCTTCTTCCGTAAATTGTGTCATATCTTTAAAAATCGGCTGCAAAAGTAAGCGAAAAGAATGATTTAAAGAAGAATTAACATAATAGAATCACTGAAAAAGGGTTTATTTCTAATAAATTTGTACTTTTGAACAATTGATAAATGGACCGGTGCCCGAAAGCAGCGATGTTTTCAATCTACCCGTCACTCATAAACGCTCAAAACGATGAAAGGAAAATATATTCTATTTTTAATTTGCAGCCTCTTCCTTTGCGAAGTCTCTGCACAAACGTTGGAACAGGCACGCACCTTATTTACCAAAGGTGAGTACGAACAAGCCAAACCAGTTTTTAAGAAGTATACTAAATCACAACCGTCGAACGGGAATTATAATTATTGGTATGGCGTATGTTGCCTGAAAACCGGAGAGGCGGAAGAGGCGGTGAAACCTCTTGAAATAGCGGTAAAGAAACGTATCACCGGTGGACAACTCTATTTGGGACAAGCATATAATGAGACGTACCGCTTCGAAGATGCCGTGAACTGCTTTGAAGAATACATCGCAGACTTAAGTAAACGCAAGAAACCGACGGAAGAAGCGGAGAAACTTCTAGAGAAAAGCAAATCTGACCTTCGTATGTTGAAGGGGGTTGAGGAAGTATGTATCATCGACAGTTTCGTTGTGGACAAAGCAACTTTCCTGAACGCTTACAAGATCAGCGAAGAATCGGGCAAACTGTTTACTTTCAATGAATTCTTCAAGACAGAAGGAGATCATCCGGGAACTGTTTATGAAACAGAAATCGGAAATAAAATTTATTATAGCGAAAAGGGCGAGAAAGGTAATCTTGATATCTTTTCAAAGAACAAGTTGTTGAATGAATGGAGTGACGGACGTCCGTTACCGGGTAGTATCAATGCTTCCGGGAATGCGAATTATCCGTTTGTTCTATCGGATGGAGTCACCGTTTATTACGCCAGCGATGGCGAGGGATTGGGTGGCTATGATATTTTTGTCACTCGCTACAACACGAATACCGACACTTATCTTGTTCCGGAAAATGTGGGTATGCCGTTCAACTCGCCGTACAACGATTATATGTACGTCATCGATGAATACAACAACCTCGGATGGTTTGCTTCCGACCGTTTCCAACCGGAAGGAAAGGTATGTATTTATGTATTCATCCCTAACACTTCCAAACAGACTTATAATTATGAAGCAATGGAGCAGCAAGAGATCATTCGTCTGGCACAGATTCATTCGCTGAAAGAAACCTGGAAGGATAAACAAGCGGTTACCGAAGCACTGCAACGATTGAAAGCTGCTATCAGTCATAAGCCCAAAGAACGCCGTGCCATGGACTTTGAGTTTGTCATTGACGACCATACGACTTACTATCTGATGAGCGACTTTAAATCCGCAAAAGCCAAGACACTTTTCCGACGCTATCAGCAGATGGAAAAAGACTATTATCAACAAGAAGAAAAGCTGAACGGCCTTCGTCAACAATATGCCGGTGCCAACCAACAGGGAAAAGCCAAAATGGCTCCTGCCATTCTCGACCTCGAAAAGCGGATACTGCAAATGTCCGAAGAACTCGATGCTCTCGAAGTGAATGTACGTAATGCAGAAAAAACAAAATAAATAATAACTCTGAACTATGGATATACTCATTATCGCCGTTCTCATTATTGCCGCAGTCATACTGTTTCTGGTAGAACTGTTCGTCATCCCGGGCATTAGTCTGGCCGGAATTTCTGCATTGGTTTGCATCCTGTATGCCAACTACTATGCATTCACCAATTTAGGTATGGCAGGAGGATTTGTCACTCTTGGCATATCAACGGTTGCCTGTATCGGATCCCTGATTTGGTTTATGCGATCGAAAATGCTGGACAAACTGGCGTTGAAAAAAGATATCGATTCAAAAGTAGACCGTAGCGCAGAAGATAGCGTCAAAGTGGGTGATATAGGAATCAGTACTACCCGCCTGGCACAAATCGGTTATGCCGAGATTAACGGAAAAATTGTAGAGGTAAAGTCAATAGACGGGTTCCTCAATGAGAAGACTCCGATAATCGTAAGCCGGATCACCGACGGTACAATCATGGTTGAGAAACACAAAGAATAATATTCACTTAATAAAAACATCAATGGAATCATCTTTCTACTTGCCTATCTTTCTGATAGCCGGAGGTATTATCTTCTTGATAATATTTTTCCATTACGTGCCGTTCTTCCTTTGGTTGTCGGCTAAAGTTTCGGGAGTTAACATCTCGCTGATACAACTATTCTTAATGCGTATACGTAACGTTCCGCCGTATATCATCGTTCCGGGAATGATCGAAGCCCACAAAGCCGGTCTGAAAAATATCACCCGCGACGAACTGGAAGCCCATTATCTGGCTGGCGGACACGTAGAAAAGGTAGTTCACGCCTTAGTATCGGCATCGAAAGCCAACATCGAATTGCCTTTCCAGATGGCTACTGCTATCGACCTGGCAGGACGTGACGTATTCGAAGCTGTACAGATGTCTGTAAACCCGAAAGTGATTGATACTCCTCCTGTAACGGCTGTTGCGAAAGACGGTATCCAGTTGATAGCTAAGGCTCGTGTTACAGTACGTGCCAATATCCGCCAGCTGGTCGGTGGTGCAGGTGAAGATACGATCCTTGCCCGTGTAGGTGAAGGTATCGTTTCGTCTATCGGTTCTTCTGAAAACCATAAATCGGTATTGGAGAATCCGGATTCTATCTCTAAACTTGTACTTCGTAAAGGTCTGGACGCAGGAACTGCTTTCGAGATTCTGTCTATTGATATTGCGGACATCGACATAGGTAAGAACATCGGTGCGGCTCTGCAAATCGATCAGGCTAATGCAGATAAGAATATTGCACAGGCAAAAGCTGAAGAGCGCCGTGCTATGGCAGTAGCTTCCGAACAGGAAATGAAAGCAAAAGCACAGGAAGCTCGTGCCAAAGTGATCGAAGCAGAAGCTGAAGTTCCTAAAGCAATGGCTGAAGCTTTCCGCAGTGGAAACTTAGGCATCATGGATTATTATCGCATGAAGAATATCGAAGCTGATACTTCCATGCGTGAGAATATCGCCAAGCCGACAACAGGCAATGCTGGCAATCAGCCATTGAGCAAATAATCGTTCACAAACGCCGGAATCCGATTTTATTTCAGTCGTAAGACGTTCTCCCCTTTCCTATGGAAAAAGAAAGAGACTTCTTCTGAACTTAAATCCGGTTCCGGCGTTTCTATTTATAGATACAATCCTATTATAAAACTAAAACCTTTCAATGACATGAAAAAGTACTTTCCATCCTCTGAATTGATAATCAATGAAGACGGTTCAGTATTCCATCTTCACGTAAAACCCGAATGGTTGGCAGATAAAGTAATCCTGGTAGGTGACCCCGGACGTGTAGCACTCGTAGCTTCTCATTTCGAAAACAAAGAATGTGAAGTGGAAAGCCGCGAATTCAAAACCATCACGGGTACTTACAAAGGTAAACGGATTACGGTAGTCTCTACAGGAATCGGTTGCGATAACATCGACATCGTAATGAATGAATTAGATGCACTCGCCAATATCGACTTTGTCACCCGTGAAGAAAAGGATCAGTTCCGCCAACTGGAATTAGTGCGTATCGGCACATGTGGCGGTCTGCAACCCAATACGCCTGTCGGAACTTTTGTCTGTTCACAAAAGTCCATCGGTTTCGACGGGTTACTGAATTTCTATGCCGGACGTAATGCCGTATGCGATTTGCCTTTCGAACGTGCTTTCCTCAATCACATGGGTTGGTCGGGAAATATGTGCGCTCCTGCTCCTTACGTCATTGATGCCAATGAAGAATTGATTGACCGGATCGCCAAAGACGACATGGTACGTGGAGTGACAATCGCTGCCGGAGGTTTCTTCGGTCCTCAAGGACGTGAACTTCGTATCCCGTTAGCAGACCCGAAACAGAATGATAAGATTGAAGCGTTCGAATATAAAGGTTACAAAATTACCAACTTCGAAATGGAAAGTTCAGCTTTGGCAGGACTTAGCCGATTGATGGGACACAAGGCTATGACCGTCTGCATGGTGATAGCCAACCGACTTATCAAAGAGGCCAACACCGGATATAAGAATACAATCGATACGCTAATTAAGACAGTACTTGACAGGATATAAATCTATATTCAGGAGAGTTAAATTGTAATCGAAAGAATAAAATTGCAATTAAAAGAATGTATAACGGCTTGAATCTTTCACTGATAATATGTGTAGATTCAAGCCATTGTTTTTTTATTAATAACCAATTGTAAATCTCTCCTGATGATGTTTCGGATATTCCAGTTCATCAATCATGGCGGCGGCATAATCTTCAACAGAGATATGGCTGTTTCCTACAATATCTACAATCATATCATCTTTTCCCAACCGATAACGTCCTGTACGTACTCCCGGACGCATATCCGCTGCCGGAGAGAAAAATACCCAGTCTATTTCCTTTTCTTTCTTTAAAAAGTTCAGATAGAACTCTCCTAGAGCTTTCACTCCCGGCAATATATTTTCAGGTACTTCACCGGAATCCATCAGACGCAAGCCCGGAGCGATAAACAAAGAACCGGCACCGCCTACCATCAAAAAGCGATTAACACCCGCTTTCTTCACTCCATCAATAATGGTCAGATAAACTTTGATTGTTTCATCGTATATATCAGGATTATTCCATCCCGGATTGAATGCACTAATAACAGCATCTGCACCCTTACAAACGGCAGCCACTTCATCAAGCGCGGAGACATCGGCTTTCACCACTTTCAGATTTTCATTCTCTATCTTTATCTTTTCCGGATGACGAACCACTGCCGTAACCTCGAAACCACGATTCAATGCTTCATTCAGAAGGGCAGAGCCCACAAAGCCGCTTGCCCCGATAAGGACTATCTTTTTCACTTTCTCCATATTCTAATATATTATAATGTTACTACTATATAATAAATAACACTACAACATTCAGAATGTTAGTTCTCTTTTAGAAAATTAATTATCCGATATAAGATTCTATTGTCTCTTTCAACCTTTCCAAAGAATAGGGCTTTGAGATAACAGCGTTGCATCCTGCCTGAATAGCCTGTTGCTGTTCAGTATAGAAAGCATACGCGGTCACTGCAATAATAGGCACAGTCAGAGAAATAGTACGGATCTTTTCAGTGGCTTGAATACCGTCCATGATCGGCATACGAATATCCATCAGAATCAAATCCGGCTTTTCGCGGATAAAACTATTGATGGCTTCCTGTCCGTTGCGTACCCATGAAATAATATATTCCTTATTCAGAAGAATATTAAGTTGGACAAAGTTCGACTCAATGTCTTCTACCACTAATATCTTTTTACGTTTATCCTCATCGACGTTCTTCTTATGTGAGAGGCTTCTTTCAGCAACTTCTTTCGGTACTTCCTGATAAGGCAAATAGAGTGCAAACGTACTCCCCTGCCCCAATTCTGAAGTTACCTCGATACGGCCGCCCAGTCGTTCTACAATGCTTTTACAAATTGAAAGCCCTAATCCGGTGCCTTGCACAAAATCATTCAGTTTCTCAAACCGGGTGAAAATTTGAGGGAGTTTCTCTTTGGATATACCGCAACCCGTATCGCTGACATACAGTTTCAGCCAGGAGCCTTCATGTTTCAAGCCTAAAGTTATACTTCCCTTTTCCGTATTTTTAATTGCGTTCGACAAGAAATTGAACAATACCTGCATCACACGGTTACGATCAGTAGAAGTCCAGTATTCTCCTTCGGGACGAATCACTTTCAATTCTACATTCGACTTCATCTTCAGCTGGTGCACTTTTTCCACTTCTTCCACTAGTCCTGCGATCTCAACCTGCTGGAAATGCATTTCCGATTTGCCGGATTCAATACGGGAAAGGTCTAAAATATCATTAATCAACTGCAGTAACAGGTTGCTATTTCTCTGAATAATTTCCAGATACTCCATTTTCTCTTCTTCACTTTCTGTCACTGCGATAATCTCCGAAAAACCGACAATAGCATTCAACGGAGTACGAATTTCATGGCTCATATTAGCTAAAAAGACCGACTTCATTTTATCAGCATCTTCCGCACGACGTTTAGCTTCGATCAATTCCTGCGAACGCTGAATCCGGTCTCCGATATCATGTATCAACGCAAGTACCCTGTTTCCTTCAAAGGGGGCGATACGTGCCTGAAAATAATGCAGACTTCCATCCACTTCAAGCGGATATTCTATTTCCTTCAACTTACCATCACGCAAACATTCCCTAATGTTACAAATGAACAAGTCGCTAACCTCCGGTGAATAAATAGATCGTCCATCTGCTCCGCGTAGCACTTCCACAGGGTGAAGCAATATCGTTCCCGGTGCCATCAGGACATCGGTAATAAAGAAATTATCATCAAAAATAAAAATGAATTCCGGCAATGCTTCAATTATTTTGCGATTATACTCTTCCAGATATTTGATATGTTGCTCCTTTTCGCATTGTGAAGTGACGTTCACCGTATATGCCAGCAGTTTACCCGGATGACTTTCGCAACTCTCTTTGTAAGACAGAAAATGATCTTCCAGCCAAATTACTTTCCCTTGTTCACTTATACAACGAACTCTAATTTGTGAGGTCTTAGAGTCTGATGAAAGCATTTCTGCAAAGGCTTGTTTATAGAATTCAATATCTTCCGGATGAATAAACCGATAGAAATCATCTATATCTTCAAAAATGATCCCGGCATCCTTTAATCCCAGTGTAAAAAAATAATCGTTTGAAAAGGAGCATTTGCCCGTAATGATATCATATTCCCACAAAGCTATTTGATGAGCTGCAAGGACAGAAAGTATTTCTTGTGAGTTCTCCCGTATGAGTTCACTCTTTTCATTGGAAGAATATAAATTAATCGCTGGTTCCATAAGCATTATTGTTTTATTTTGTTTGGTGTACCACTGCATGGCAGCAAATATAAACAAATAAAGCACAAGTTGTGCTCAATTTTCTGTTTTTTACTTAGAAACAATTATCTTTGCTCATCCAAAAAGAAAAAACAATGATTCAAGATACTATCTGTGCCATCGCTACCGCTCAAGGCGGTGCTATCGGAAGCATCCGCGTTTCCGGTCCGGAAGCTATTTCTATTACCGGCAGCATCTTCAAGCCAGCCAAAGCTGGCAAATTATTGAGCGAACAAAAACCATATACTTTGACATTCGGGCGTATTTATGACGGAGACGAGATGATTGATGAAGTGCTCGTCAGCCTTTTCCGTGCTCCTCATTCGTATACGGGAGAAGACAGTACGGAAATCACGTGTCATGGTTCCACTTATATTCTTCAACAGGTAATGCAGTTGCTTATTAAAAACGGTTGCCGCATGGCCCAGCCGGGAGAATATACGCAACGTGCTTTCCTCAATGGAAAAATGGATTTAAGTCAGGCAGAAGCTGTGGCGGACTTGATTGCTTCTTCATCTGCTGCCACTCACCGATTGGCAATGAGCCAGATGCGGGGTGGATTCAGTAAAGAGCTGACAGATCTACGCAACAAGTTGTTGAATTTCACTTCCATGATTGAATTGGAGTTGGATTTCAGCGAAGAGGATGTGGAATTTGCCGATCGTTCGGCATTAAGGAAACTGGCAGATGAAATTGAACAGGTCATTTCGCGGTTGGCTCATTCATTTAGTGTCGGCAACGCCATTAAGAATGGTGTTCCCGTAGCTATCATCGGTGAAACAAATGCCGGAAAATCGACTTTACTGAATGTATTATTGAATGAGGATAAAGCCATTGTCAGTGATATTCACGGGACAACACGTGATGTAATCGAAGATACTGTCAATATCGGAGGAATCACTTTCCGGTTCATTGATACCGCCGGAATCCGGGAAACCAATGACACGATTGAAAGTTTGGGTATTGAACGTACTTTTCAGAAGTTGGATCAGGCGGAGATTGTTCTTTGGATGGTAGATGCTGTGAATGCCGCTTCTCAAATTGAACAGTTATCGGAGAAAATAATTCCACGTTGTGAAGGAAAACATTTGATTGTTGTATTCAATAAGACTGATTTGATTGAAGATAAACAGAAAGAGAATGTATTATCTTTATTAAAAGACTTCCCCAAAGAATCTACGGAATCTATTTTCATCTCGGCCAAACAACGGAAGAATACAAGTGAGCTACAAAAAATGCTTATTGATGCTGCACACTTGCCTACAGTGACACAGAATGATATTATTGTGACAAACGTAAGACATTACGAAGCTTTAAACAAAGCTTTGGAAGCTATTCATAGAGTACAAAACGGACTTGATTCGCAGATTTCCGGGGATTTTCTTTCGCAAGACATACGAGAGTGTATCTTCTTTATTTCGGACATAGCGGGGGAGGTTACGAATGATATGGTGCTTCAAAATATCTTTCAACATTTTTGTATTGGTAAGTAAGAAGCGCATACTATCATTGCTGCAATAAAATAGATCGTTTAAAGAAATCACTATGCCCATTATAGAAATATCATCCTTAACAGACTCCGGAGTAGAAATATTCAGTACCCTCACCGAAGCTCAATTACGGAATCGTATCGAGCCTGATAAGGGATTGCTTATTGCAGAAAGCCCCAAAGTTATCCATGTAGCTCTGAATGCTGGTTATGAGCCTTTAGCCCTCTTGTGTGAACAGAAGCATATCACTGGTGATGCCGCTGGCATCATTGAACGTTGTGGTGATATACCTGTCTATACCGGTGAAAGAAAGTTACTTGCCACATTGACCGGATATACACTGACGCGCGGTGTCCTCTGTGCCATGCGTCGTCGGGCACTACCAAGTGTAGAGGAGGTGTGTCGGAAAGCCCGGCGGATCGTAGTCATTGAGGGCGTGGTAGACGCTACTAATATCGGAGCCATCTTCCGTTCCGCAGCCGCCTTGGGGATAGATGCTATATTATTAACACGCAATTCTTGTGATCCGTTAAACCGACGTGCAGTCAGGGTTTCGATGGGTTCTGTCTTCCTGATACCATGGACTTGGTTGGACGGTTCTCCCAATGAGTTGCGCAAACTGGGTTTCCGTACAGTCGCTATGGCACTCACGGAGAAATCAATCTCTATCGATAATCCTATCTTAGCAACCGAACCCAAGTTAGCCATCGTAATGGGAACAGAGGGGGATGGTCTTCAAAACGAAACAATTAATGAGGCGGACTATGTAGTCCGCATTCCTATGGCAAACGGTGTCGATTCTCTCAATGTAGCCGCCGCATCCGCTATTGCTTTCTGGCAACTTCGCGTTCAAAATGACGCAATTCTGCCACCATTACCGGATGATGTACATATATGATTACTTAATTCCTACTCACACCTACAATACGTATTTGCGCCACAGGAACAGCGAGGCAACAACTTTTCCATCAATTCACTCCGAAAGAACTCATACAGTTCTTTATGCATGATGTCATATAGTGCCCTAACCCGTTCTTCCTGCTCATCTTCTACATGAATTCCTCCCTGAAAGGGATCTGTAAAGTTGAAAGAAACGTATTTTCTCACTACACTCTGCATTTCCTTTTGCACTTCCTCCGCTTCCGGACAAAGGGTAATGACATAATCCCATGTCTGTTGGGCATACGTCGCAACGTCACAGGGCTTTCTACGCGAAAAGTCATATCCATTTTGTTCCATCACTTGGCAAACAACGTCAGGAACAGAATTTCCAGCCAAAATACCGGCAGTACTAATCTTCATCCCTCTACCGAAGGAGTTCAAAATTTCCTGTGCCATACGACTGCGGCACATATCATTATTACTTACTATCAGTATATTCTTCATACAAAAATTCTATTTTTATTTATTTCCTGATATAGCTACTTTAATAACCCCATCCAACTTGTTCTCGAAAATACGGTAAGCTTCCTCAATCTCATTTAATGGAAATCGATGTGTAATAAGAGGAGTTGTATCAATTTTACCTTCCTCAATCAGCATGAGAATCTCGTTACAATCGCAGCCATCCACTCCACCTGTTTTAAAAACCAAATTCTTGCCATACATATCAGGTAAAGGAAGAAGTTGTGGTTTATCATAGAGGGCTACAATCGTGACAATAGCATTAGGACGGGCACAATTCCAAGCCAAATGGAAGGAATCGTCACTCCCTGCCACTTCCAAAACGACATCTGCACCACCATGGTCACTGTTCTTGAGAACAAAATCCTTGCAGTTTTCCGGTTCAGTCACCAACACATCAGGATAATGCTCGCAGACAAACCGAATTCTTTCAGGAGACTTTTCACAGACAATAATGCGTTTGGGCTTCTTCAGCATCACACACAATAAAGTACAAATCCCAGTAGGTCCGGCACCGATGATAAGAACAGTATCTTCCGCGGTTATTTCCGAGATGCGTGTTGCCCAAAAGCCTGTTGCAAGCACATCACCGACAAACAAAGCTTGTTCATCACTCACTGTATCCGGAATACGATTCAAACCTTGATCCGCATAAGGAACTCTGACATATTCCGCCTGACCGCCATCAATTCGACAACCTAAAGCCCAACCGCCATTAGGATCAGTACAGTTATTCACATATCCATGCTTACAGAAAAAACACTCACCGCAGAAAGTTTCGACATTCACAGTCACCCTGTCACCAGGCTTCACCGAAGTGACATCAGCCCCTACTTGTTCTACCACACCTACCATCTCATGCCCGACAGTTATTCCGGGCACAGCACGCGGCACACTGCCATGTTTAATATGAAGATCACTGGTGCAGATGCTACCAAGTGTTACACGCACGACTGCATCCCGTGAATCCTTTATTTCCGGTCTTGCTTTCTCCTGCAATTCAAACTTTCCGTGTTCAATATATGTGTATGCAAGCATAATATCCTCCTCGTTCATTAATATATACCTTGCAAAGATAATGATTTCATTGGCAAAACAAATCTCTTTTATCACGTTCAATACTCCCAAACCGAATCTCACTCTATATTTATAACAATACAAAGCTGAATAAAGTCATTCACTGTTTTTTCTACTTCAGCTTTGATATTCTGGAAAATATTCTTACTTTTATATCCTAAATAATAAATAAAAACAGCAGCATGACTTATTATATTTACACACAAGCCTATGATAGATACTTCCGAAAATCTGATTATTATAAAAGGTCAAATCAAGACTCCTGAAATAGAAAGTTGCCAAAATCATAATGGCAACTATAAGGTAGTATTCCGGAATGTTCCCAGTGCGTATACTTACAAAGAAGAAAATGTCCTTTGGCTGACTGATCCGGACAAACCGGACCCCAATAATTATCAAATAATCAGTAAAGGGAGAACTTTATCAAACATCAAAGCCTTATCTATTTTTAAGGCCGGATCACACAACTATTGGCACATTCGTTTTCTGAATGGTAAAGAGTATGATTACAGAGAAAAGGACTTAGAAATTATCGAATCATGCTTGGGAGAGAGTCGTTCGAAAAGTATATTCGAATATTTGAAGAAAGTTGCCGATGCGAACGAATTGAAAGCTGATGACGGAACGAAGCTATTGGCAAAACAATATGAAAAGATTCATTTCATCGCAAACAACAGAGCTATTGCTGTATATCTGAATCCTCAAAAATATAAAATGCAGACCCAGCCTGCCTCAACCTTGATTTTTCCTTTCGGTTGTAATGCAAGCCAGCAAAAAGCAGTCCAGGCAGCTTTTGAGAATCAAATCAGTGTTATACAAGGACCTCCGGGAACTGGAAAGACCCAAACGATTCTGAACATCATTGCCAATATCCTTGTGCGTGGTAAGACTGTTCAGGTAGTATCTAATAATAACTCCGCCATTGTCAATGTACTTGAGAAGTTATCCAAATACGATATGGGATTCATTGTTGCATTGCTTGGCAGCACAGCTAACAAAGAGAAATTCATCGAGACTCAAGAAGAGGAAAAACAATATCCGGAGCACTTTGAGTCATGGCATAATACGGATGTCGACCAACCTCAATTTCTCAATCAGATACATCATCAGACAGAAGAACTAAAAAGCATATTTTACAAACAGGAACGCCTTGCCATGGCAAGACAGGAAATACAAGCTTTAAAAATAGAGTGGCAACATTATCTGCAAGAGTTCGGAACAAAAGAATTTACTCTCCAACAACGGAAAAATTCCAGTTCGGCAGACCTTCTGAATTTATGGAATGAATGTCAGCAATTTGCAGAAAAAGAACAATCATCAAGTCCTCGGGGAATAGCAGCTTTTATTCAACGGTTGAAATGGTTATTCTTTAAATTCAGAAGCAAAGCGATTTGTAAAATCCCCAATAAAGGTTTTTATAAACGGGAGATGAGTTTGATTATCGCCGACTTCCAAATCTTATTCTACCAAACAAAGTATGCAGAACTGGAAGTTGAAATAGACACATTAGAAAAGGAACTTGCCAACAAAGATGCAGCAGAAATGGCTAGACAAATGGCCGATACATCAATGAAATATCTAAAGAATCAGTTATTTCATACCTATGGCAATAATCATGACAAGCCCATCTTTACGCTCCCTGATCTAAAAAATAATTGGCGAGAGGTACAGAAAGAATACCCTATTATCTTAAGTACGACCTTTTCATCATTAAGCAGTCTGCAACGAGATGCCGTATATGATTATATCATTATGGACGAAGCATCACAGGTTTCCGTTGAGACCGGAGCTTTAGCCTTGTCATGTGCTAAAAATGCAATCATTGTCGGTGACACCATGCAACTTCCCAATGTGGTCACGGAAGAAAATAAGGAAAAGCTAAACTTTATCGCTAATGCGTGCCTGATTAAGCCGGAATATGATTGTGCCAATATGAGTTTTTTGCAATCCATCTGCAAAGTTATTCCGAATATACCGCAGACCTTGTTACGGGAACATTATCGATGCCATCCCCGAATTATCAACTTCTGTAATCAGAAATTTTATGGTGGAGATCTTGTCATCATGACACGTGATAAAGGAGAAGAGGATGTCATTTGTGCCATACGGACAGCCAAAGGTAATCACTCCCGCAGTCACATGAATCAACGGGAAATAGATGTTATCAAAGAGGAAGTACTACCGAATCTATCTTATGAAACAGATGAAATTGGCGTCATAGCTCCATATAACAAACAAGTAGATGCAGTAAAATCCGCACTTGAAGAGGATATTGATGTCGCAACAGTCCATAAGTTTCAGGGAAGAGAAAAGGATGCTATCATTATGACCACTGTCGACGATGTCATCACTTCCTTTTCCGACGATCCAAACCTGCTCAATGTTGCTGTTTCGCGGGCTAAGTCACAATTCTATTTAGTCGTATCGGGAAACGAACAACCCAAAGACTGCAATATCAGCGATTTGATTGCTTATATCGAATATAACAATGGTACTGTTTCCACCAGTAAGATTCATTCTATATTCGATTATCTATATGAGCAATATACAGATGCTCGAATTGCCTATTTGAAGAAGCACAAAAAATATCCGAATACGATTCCGAGAATCTTACATTTGCATTACTTGAAGATATCCTGAAAGAAAATATCAATATGCGTCATTTGAATATCATTTGCCATTTACCACTCTATATGTTGATTCAGGATTATTCTCTATTGAATGAAGAGGAAAGCAAATATGCTGCAAATATAAATACTCATATCGATTTTCTAATTTATAATCGTGTGAGTAAACAACCGATATTGGCTATTGAAACAGATGGTTATACATTCCACAAATCGGGGACGAGTCAGTCAGAACGTGATATTAAAAAGGATCGTATCTTAGAGTTGTACGGAATTCCATTGGTGAGATTGTCTACTATAGGTAGTAATGAGAAAAAAATTATTGGAGATAAGTTAAGCGAAGTATTAAACTTGCATTAGAATGCTCATTGCAAATCATTTTTTTTGTTAGAATAGAAGTTTCTGCATATTCTAACAACCAAAAGAATAAATTTTACTCCAACTATAACAATTACATCAATAATAATACCTACATTTACTTCTCATTTAAAGTACGACAGCACAATGGAAATTATTTTCTACTTTTAATACATTAATTAAAATGCGGATAAGATACAATACACATAACAATAAGAATCATCTGTTTTACCAAAATAGGCAGATAAATAAACCGTATTTCGACCAAATACTAAGAAATGAACAGGAAAGTATTAGGTTAACAATTCTACGCGACACTCTTCTCCCGAAGCTGATGTCAGGAGAACTAAAAATTAACGCAACTGAAGTATTATAGATTACGATGAACCAGTCAATAAACATACTTGATAAAGAATATCTGCAATGGGTGAAAGACCTTTGCGGTCGCTATCGTCAAAGCCAAATAAAGGCAGCGGTGAAAGTAAATGTGGAACAGTTGAAATTCAACTGGCTTTTAGGTCGTGACATTGTTGAATTGCACGTAGAAGAACGCTGGGGCGAAAGTGTTATCACTCAATTGAGCAAAGATTTACGTGAAGCTATACCCAATGCGGCTGGTTTGTCAAAGAGCAATATCTACTATTGTAGGAAGTTTTATTTGTTATATAAGGATGCTCTGAAAACTTTCCACCAAGTTGGTGGAATATTTGAAGTCCCATGGAGACACCATTGCTTGATAATGGATAAAGTGAAAGACGATATAGACAAAGCTCTGTTCTATGTTCACCAGACGGTGGAGAACGGCTGGAGTCGTAGTATGCTGCTCAATTTCATTAGCACCGACCTTTATGAGCGGCAGGGCAAGGCACTGACTAACTTTACAAAAACATTGCCCGATGCGATGAGCGACCTTGCACAGGAGTTGACCAAAGACCCCTACAATTTTGCTTTCACGGGTATAACTGGGCGTTACAATGAACGATTGCTCAAAAATGCTCTACTGAATAACATTACCCGATTCCTGATTGAACTGGGTACAGGTTTCGCTTATGTGGGCAAAGAATATCGTTTGGAAATAGGCGAAACGGAAAACTTTATCGACTTACTCTTTTATAATCTTTCGCTTTCCTGCTATGTAGTGGTAGAGGTAAAGATCGGTAAATTTGCTTTTGCCGACATCGGTCAATTAGGTGGATATGTGGTAGCTTGCAATCATTTGCTGCGTAAGGAAGGACGGGATAACCCAACCATCGGCTTACTGATTTGCAAAGAGAAAGACCGCATACAAGCTCAGTATGCTTTGGAGTCGAGCAGCCAACCTTTGGGTATTTCCGAATATGATCTGGAGAAGTTCTATCCCGAAAAAGTGGAAGGTACCATGCCTACCATTGAAGAGATAGAAGCTAAATTAAGAGATAACTAACATTGACTGGCAGAAAAAAGAATCTGCCAGAGCCGGAATGCGCAAAATGATAAAGCGGTTGCTGAAGAAATATAAATATCCGCCCGAGGAAGCTGCTAATGCATTGGAAACAGTCATTCGTCAATGCAAACAATGAACGGATAATGATGATTCAGAACCTCTTTATCAAAAAGCCCCGAAGAAATATGAGTTTCCTGAAAGCAGTTCATACACCATAACTGCTGAACCAAACATCAAATACAATAATTTATCAGAAAAAAACAATGAGTAACAAGTCTATAATCATACCTGTGAACAATAAACCTACAAAAATTGAGAGTGTACAAAATTTTGTTATTGTAGGCGCAAATGGAAGTGGAAAAAGCCATCTAGGTGCTTGGATTGAACAGCAATCAGCAAATGGAGAAGTCCTTAGAATTTCAGCTCAAAGAGCATTGTCAATCCCGGATAATATCACTATCAAAAGCGAAGAAGCGGCATGGAATAAAATATATTATGGTGAAGAACTTCACCATGATAAAAATTACAAATGGAATTGGGGGAATGGATTAACTACTAAACTAATAGATGATTATGACAGCGTTTTATCTGCTATCTTTGCCCGTTTAAATAAAGAAGATAGAGCTTATGTTATAGACTGTAAGGATAAAGAAAAAAGAGGTGAAACGAAAGCCGATGTTCCACAAATGATTATAGACAAAATTACTTCTATATGGAATGCTATATATCCTCATAGACAAATTATTCTTGAGGATGCAAAGATAAAAGCCAAAACCACTTCATCAGAGGAATATCATGCCAAAGAAATGTCTGATGGAGAAAGAGTAACAATTTATCTATTAGGTCAATGCCTTATTGCGCCGAATGATATGACAATCATAATAGATGAACCTGAAATACATTTGCACAAATCTATTATGTATCGTTTATGGGATAAAATTGAAGAATTCTGTCCAAACAAAACATTCATATATATAACTCATGATTTAGACTTTGCTGCTTCAAGAAAAGAAGCAACTAAAATATGGGTTAAGTCATATTTTGGCAATAACCGATGGGATATTAAAATATTAGATCCCGATGAAAATATTCCTGATAGTTTAATGTTTGAGGTATTAGGCAATAGAAAACCTGTTCTATTTGTCGAAGGAGAAAGAGGAAGTTACGATAATCAATTATACCCTTTCGTTTACAGTAACTATAACATAATTCCATGCCATGATTGCTCTAAAGTCATAGAAATGACAAAATCATTCAATAATGAGCGAATAAAAAACATGCATAATTATAGCATAAAAGGGCTAATAGATCGTGATTATATGACGGAAGCGGAGATTTCATGCTATAAGGAATCGAATATTTACACGCTAGATGTGGCTGAAGTCGAAAATTTATACCTAATCGAGGATATAATAAAACTAGTGGCAGAGAACCAAGCATTAGAACCTAATGAAACATTTAATCAGGTAAAACAGTTTTTATTCAACAAGTTTAAAAGAGAATATGATTTACAACTATGTTCAATTTGTTCTAGAGAAATCCGCCATAAACTTCAATGTTACACAAAACCTAGTGAAAATACAATGGAAGCTTTAGAGGCGCAAGCACAAAAGATTGTGAATTCTATTGATATTCCGCAAATATATAACCAATCTAAACAGAAAATTGATGCCATAGTTACATCGCAAGATTATGATAACCTACTGAAAATCTATAATCGGAAAAGCTTACACCTCCAAATTTCAGGTATTCTAAAGTTATCATCAAATGAATATCCTAAATTGATTCTGAGAATGATGAAAACGGATAAAAAAGAAAGAATTATAGAAGCGCTTAAAAAACATATGCCAATTTTGGACGAGAAAGAGCCATCCATCGAAGTCATCTAAACTTTATCCCCGATTGGTCATTTGTACCGCAGACCTTGTTACGGGAACATTATCGATGCCATCCTCGAATCATCAACTTCTGTAATCAGAAATTTTATGGTGGAGATCTTGTCATCATGACACGTGATAAAGGAGAAGAGGATGTCATTTGTGCCGTACGGACAGCCAAAGGTAACCACTCCCGCAGCCACATGAATCAACGGGAAATAGATGTTATCAAAGAGGAAGTACTACCGAATCTATCTTATGAAACAGATGAAATTGGCGTCATAGCTCCATATAACAAACAAGTAGATGCAGTAAAATCCGCACTTGAAGAGGATATTGATGTCGCAACAGTCCATAAATTTCAGGGAAGAGAAAAGGATGCTATCATTATGACCACCGTCGACGATGTCATCACTTCCTTTTCCGACGATCCCAACCTGCTCAATGTTGCTGTTTCGAGGGCTAAATCACAATTCTATTTAGTCGCATCGGGAAACGAACAACCCAAAGACTGCAATATCAGCGATTTGATCGCTTATATCGAATATAACAATGGCACTGTTTCCACCAGTAAGATTCATTCTATATTCGATTATCTATATGAGCAATATACAGATGCTCGAATTGCCTATTTGAAGAAGCACAAAAAAATATCCGAATACGATTCCGAGAATCTTACATTTGCCTTAGTCGAAGATATTCTAAAAGAAAAATATTAGAATAACCATCTCAAACCATAATTATATTTAACGTACACTCACTTACCCAAATCAATATTCAGATTAATATACAAAAAGATAAAAAGACTTCCATTATTACGAATCAGAAGAAGTACAAGAAGACGCAACTATCTGAAAAATTCAGATAGTTCAGTAAGAAGAAAAAGAGTTTTATCCCGAACGTTAAACCATAACTTTGAGAATTGTACTCTGCATAATCACTAAACTATATCGCACGTTTCATTACTCAATCAATACGATAAGCGATACATAAAATAATATTTATATTGCTAAATTTTCCCGTTTACAGGGCCATTTACAGAGTCTTTACAGAGTCAAGTTTTCTAAATCAATTATAAGAAAATACGGTCCTGCCGACCCATTGCATTACATATCTATGCCGAAGCCTAGGATACAGTGGGGGCATTAACCCTCCACACGGGGACAGAACCGTAATATCGCGAAACTACGAACATATTAAAAATATGTTCGTAGTCGTTTACGACTAAAGGCTCCTTGGCTTCCAGTCGGCAAAATAGACATGTAATGCCCTACAAAGATAAGACTATTTCCTTATAAAGCCAATAAAATCAATGTTTTATTATAAAATAATACAGAATGATATATAAAAATCTCAATAAAAAGATACGACCCTGATCCCCCGCTGCATTACAAATCTATTAGCCGCAGCCTAGGATATGAGTGGGGTAATTAACCTACCACACGAGGAACACAGAGCCGTACTATCATTAACTGCAAAGTATATATATACCTGCAACTGACGACAACTAAGGATCTCCTAAGACATATAAACGACTTAAATATTGTAATGCAATACAAAGGTGAACATAAAATCCGAGAAAACCAAAGCACCAAGCATTATTCTTATAGCAAATGCACATTATATATCGCCTAAGATAAAATGACTGATATTTTAAAGAATTGAATCTAAACAGAAAAATCACCTTTGAAACACAATGTAACAAAGGTGATTTATTTGCACTAATTTCATTTCAAGATATTATTCCCGAAAGCTACTCTTTATTTTTCTGCGGTACTTCAATCCCCTCCGGCCATATAGCAGTTGTATAAGCCACAGCATCATTTCCATTACCGGTCAAGTCTTTTGCAATGTTATTTCCTTTACCTTCGTTGAACTTCCAGTAAGCTTTCAAACCAGTAGTTTGGGGATCAACATCATACATATTCCTGTAAATTTCTTCTTGTGAACGGAGCACATTCCATATACGTACTTCACAAATCTCTCCATTTAATTGCCGACTCATATCGTCGGGGTCTCCATAAGAGTGTCCTATCTTAAACATAAAGTCTCCTTTCTTCTGTTTTCCAAGGTTTATGGCTTCCCCATTTCCGTAATCGTCAATGCGGCTCTGCTCTTTACCATCTACATACATAATAGCAGCCTTTGTCTCCGTGTCATAAGTAACGGCAACATGATACCACTCACCAGGTTGCAACAGTTTACCATCATTGGCATTTGGAAATTTCATTTCATTAACCGCAAATTGCAATTGCTGTCTAGGAAAGCCAGAATCACCAAAACGTAACAAACAATATTGCTCAATACCCATAATGGATGAGATTTCAGTAAGAGGATCAAATCTATTCACTCGAACAACAGCTTCGAAAGTAAGTTGCTTCAATCCGTTTACTACATTAGCAGTAGGACTACCGGCAACAAATCCCGGTATCTCAAAATAATTGTTAGCAAGACTGACAGCAGTAGTTATAGCACTGGAACGACGCACTATGTAACAGATATTTTTAGATCCGCCCAATATGCTCATCCCTCCTGATGCTTCTCCAATAGTAACAGGTAATAGAAAGCTAGTGTCAATATCCAAGTCTATCAGGTTGGAAAATTCAATAGTTACCATTTCCGAATCTACACTTCCCTTAGGAATGACAACATGCTGGGTGGAGAACTTATAATACTTAGCATCCAACATTGCATAATTATTCCCTAAACGTGCATTATAATAACTTATCAATGAAGGATCTGTCCGAAAGCTGACATCTATATCCTGCTCAGCAGGATATGCCAGTACAGCAGAAATCTGTTGCTGTCCATCCTGTTTAAGATTATTAAATGTAAAATTAGCTATATCCTTCACTTTCGCCGCATCAATATATACACTATTACCAAAAGGAGATTCCTTAGTATAATCTTTGTTGTCACAACCTGTTATTAATAACAGGAAAACCATGACCAAACAATTATTACTTATTTTCATTATATTCTTGTTTTGAATTATCAGACTCATTATATCTTTAGTTTTAAGATTCATTTTATTTCTCACATTCCGGACGGACGTACCCATCCTTTTGAATACACATTATACATCTGGCGCAAAAGCCAGTCCAACGGTTTATAAGTATAAGAATACTCACCGGAAATAAATCCCCAATCATAAGGAGGATAGATGGATTGCCCCCAATAAGCACCATCATCCATCATAGCGTTAATGCCATCTCCTATCGCGATATCGTTCACCATTCCTTCATACATATTTTGCTCATTAGCTGTAAGATCAAACGCATATACAACAATATTATTTTTTTTACG
>NZ_GG774955.1:1010559-1020455 GCF_000162555.1 Bacteroides sp. 3_1_23 | reverse complement strand
TTTCCAATCCACCATCCTATATTGCGATTTATCTCTCAAAGGATTTTCTCCTTTTTCATATAATGGAATAACCAGACTTCCATAACATTCCGGTGCCAGCCCTATAATAGGTTTACGAGTATATTCACTATAAGGATGCTCTGCGTCCCATGGTTCTATAATCTGTACCACTTCTTTTCCACTATCATACGCATGCCACGCATAGTCTATATACTTACCTACCTCAATGCCGCCACATCGATTTACATCATAAAAATATTCAGTAGCTTCTCCTTTATCAACAACTGTCAGCAACTTTTCAGGAAGTGCATCCCGCAATGCTTTTATTAGTTTAGGATAAGAGACTGTATTCATAGCAAACATACCTTCCTTGTTATAAGTACTCACTTTGTCCCAGAGATTTATTCCATCCAAACGATAAAGTTCTACCACATTTTTCACCTGTTGAACAAAATCTGCAAGCTGCATATCGTTTAAATTACAAAAGCCAAACCCTTTATTACCATTTTCAATGCTAAGACATACTTTACGTCCGTGTTCCTGAAGCGGACGAATAAACTTATCCGCCTTTTCCAACACATCACGTATGTCACTACTCAAATTGAGCAGTGCACGTCCTGTTGCAGACTCATAGTCCATTGTCACAATTCGTAGATTCACGATACTACCTATATTATGTAAAGTTTGAGTATAATCTATCTGATTAATTTTTTGAATTCCATAAACATCAGCTATCAACGGTTGATAAGTTGAAGTATTCACATAGAAAACAACAAATGCATCAGGTAGCATTGGCGGCATATCTATTTGTTCATACTGGTTATTAGGATAACAAGTCGTTATTCTTTTCCGAATATTCACAATATAATAAAGCACCTGTTTCTTAGTATCCACTTTTACTCCAGCAGGTATTTCTTCCATAGTTAATGGCAAAAGATATGAAGTATCAGTATTCAGTCCGGCTGTGGATATAGTAAATTTGATTTTGGCAGATTTTTGTTCTCCAGTATCTATTGAAAGAACTCCGCCATTTTCGAACTGCACATTCCCAGCCGGCAATGTATTCAATTTGGAATTGTTTTCCTCATTATAATCTTCTACAAGCTTCTCGTTTACAACGGCTGTGACAGTCAACCTGCTTCCGGCTGATTGTGACAGTGAATAGAATATTTCCTCTGTGGCAGATTCGTCCCCTTCCGTCAACTCAATAAATGCTTTATTAGTCAATGTAGTTGTGTTACGCAGGGCACCTGCAATATTATCCATAGCCGTCTCGTCAGGCATTCTGTCCGCATTCATTGAGATAGTCTCTTCGGTACACCCTGTTACTCCTATTTTCAGTAACAATACTAATATAAAATGTATGATAAGATTCTTTTTCATATTAATTCTTTTTTATTTCGATGGGTTCATTAGTTGAATAGCCGTTCGTGTAATCTCGTAATTCCTTATCGGGCTATAATAATCATTGCCTATAGCATAAATTCCCAATCCAGCTAATGGACCAAGAGCAACCACACGGTCAGTCATTAAAGTTACAGCCTCTTGTTTTACACCAGTCTCATCAATTACTTGTCCGCCCATTTGAACAGATAACAATAATTTATCTTTAGACAATAAACTATTGGCAAGAATCCCCGTCACCTGCAATTTCAAATCGGTAACATTAGTCAACTCTGCAGTATTCAACACAATATAATTCAATTTGTCAAAGTCTGCTTCATCAACGAAAGCCGGATTTCCTTCCAATACCAATAATTTATCCTGTCCCGTAGCAGTAGATAATTTAGAAACAATCAGCCGTGATTTCTCTTTATACGATGCCAATTCAGCATCAGTTCCATTATAGAGCGGAAGACCGGTAAAAGCAAATCCGTCCAGATTGAGTTCGGCCGACGTAGCAATTTCTTTATCCAACCAACTATTTAATGCCGTGATATCTGTTAAGGAAGAGGCGTGAGCTACATAATCTATCAAATAAAGCACCCGGATACTCTTTTCCTGCAATAGAGGGATATCCTCCCGATCATAATCAGAGATTTGGTGAGAATTACCCAAGGTCACAATATCCAACGAATCCGGCAATGCCCGAAGATAACTACCTTCATTTAGCGATTTTTCCGGAGAATTATCAAAGTGCGCATATGACAAGTAATGTTCACTTTGTTTGTAGGTACGTAATGCCTGCATATAACGCGCCCATAGTTCCGGATTCTGTTCTTTCGCACTATTAATATCAATATCTACAATTTCAGGTTCATTCCAGTCATCACAAGCAACAGGCAATAAAAAAGCCGTTAAAAACAGAAGACTATAAATGAATTGTTTATATATTATTGTTTTCATATAAATTCTTTTTCATTCTTTTATTCGTATTCAAACTCTCTCGTCAATTGAGATAAGATTTCTTATCCCACCACAATCTCGTTCCCCCATTGTCAGGACCTCCTAACATACCTATCGCCAAATTGATATTCGAAAGATTTTCAGTATATTCTGTAGGCGGATACCACAAACGACGGATCATATGCTCGGAACTGATGCTACCACCACTTTTGTTTTCTATAACCGGCATAAGATGAGGATATCCTGTACGGCGGAGTTCACTCCATGACTCAACACCTAAAGGGAAATTAGCAATCCATTTTTGAGTGATGATACGTTCAAGATTACGTTCAAAATTATCCGCACCATCTTCCCAAGCAATAGTAATAGTACTTCTCGGACCTTCCCAATCAGTATAGGCAAATGTCGGATCATTGTACGCTTCCGGAGTGTCAGTCGAATTCTCCGCATAGGTTTCAGAGCCCGACAGACCATATTGTTCAAAAGAAAGGGCTATCGCCATATTATATAAATCTTTAGCTTCCCCACCCATATTCCAGCCTCGCAAGGCACCTTCGGCACGTAAGAAAGTGATTTCTGCGGCATTCATCCATAAAAAAGGACTGGTACTGCTGATAATCGGTATGCTGTATGCATTTACCATCTCATCCTTGGTAGTCACATCAATGCCAATACGAATACCCGCGTATCCATCAACCTCTTGCGGTTGGAAGTTTTCATCATATACAGTCATTTTCACTGTAGTGAACATCTTTTCCCGACGCGGATCTTTATAACCATTCATATATGAGATAATATCAGCCCCCGCACGCTGGTCATTCCAGTCATTAAAAATCATAGCAACCCTATTTTCTTCCACTTTCAAGAAAGCGTTATCATTTATTTCCGTCATTACGCCTGCCGTTACAGCTTCTTCGGCTATTCGTTGTATTTCCGCCTGCATTTCCGGTACATAAGTCAAGCGCATGGCCATACGCAATTTGAGTGAATTAGTAAATTTGAGCCATTTGGAAAGATCGCCTTGATATACATCATCAAATTTACGAAAAGCTTCCGCACTCAAATTGAGATTATCCCTAAGGACATCACTCACTTCGTCCAATTCACTGAACATTTGCTTATATACCTCTTCCTGCGAATCATAAGGTACGGTAAGAGAAACCTTACCTGTTTTAGAAATGATTTTTGAATAAGGAATCGGACCATACATATCTGTCACACGCTGCATGATGACCACACGAAACAGTTTCCCCAGTGCCAACGCCACAGGATCGTCTGTTTTATCCAACAAGTCCCGATAAAACGGATAAGTACGGGTGACTAAATCTGAAAAAGGAGCTTCTTGCCAATCTATTGGCGGATTATACGTTTCAAACTTAGCCGTCCATTCTACAGTACAACCAATGTAACCGGCAAATGCACCTGCGCCAAGTGCTTCAACAAACTGATAGAGATGTTCTTCCGTAGGAATCACCAACCCTTGTAATCCTTTAAGACTGGCGCCTACGTTATAACTTTCACGCCCCAACTCTTCTTTGTCAACCTGATAATCCTTCCGGTTGATTTTATCGAAATTATCCGTACAAGCGTAACCAACAATAAGCAATAGCGCTAGCGAAAGCAATTTTATGATAGATGTTATATATTTCATAGTAACTACTTTTTATCTGTTAAAAGTTGATTTTCACATTCAAACCGACATTACGGGTACTCGGCAACATGAAAAAGTCGATCCCTTGATAATAGTTACCAGTCGTTGCAACGGCTTCCGGATCAAAAGGAGCTTTATTATAAATCATACAGAGATTGCGTCCCACAACAGACAACTGAATATCGCACACATCATGCAACCATTTACGTGGAAGCGTGTAACCGATAGCCGCCTCCTGCAATCGAATATTGGTAGCACTATAAGTATAATACTGTGGCAGACCACTTTGTGAACCAATAGCCGTGAACCATGTCTGCGCATCCACCCTATTACGTCCATTCACTAATACCCCACCATTATCACGGGCAACCGCCGAACTTTCAGATACCCCATATTGATCCATGGCCGCTGCAGTAGCCGAATAAACAATACCACCTATACGTGCAGTAACTAAAGCACTGATATTAAACCCTTTCCATGAAAACTGATTGTTCCATGCCAAATTACATTTAGGGAAAACACTTCCTAATTTAATATCAGGTCGATTATTCACTGTTACTAATGTACCCGCAGGAGAAATTTCTACCATTCCATTGTCGTCCCGCTTCAAATCAGACTGTGTGTAAAGGTCACCCAGCGAACCTCCTGTTTTCAATATGAATCTGGCCTTTCCGAGTCCGCCTACATCCAGCCGATCTTTATTTATAGGCTCACCAGTCTCCGGATGTATATAGTCCTTTACCAATTCTATAATTTTGTTCTTGTTATGGCTTAATGTAAAATTACTTTGCCAGCGAAAATCTTTCTTCCATGTATGTC
Organism: Bacteroides sp. 3_1_23; assembly: GCF_000162555.1. Lineage (NCBI taxonomy): Bacteria > Pseudomonadati > Bacteroidota > Bacteroidia > Bacteroidales > Bacteroidaceae > Bacteroides > Bacteroides sp. 3_1_23. The sequence continues at coordinate 1,015,639 of NZ_GG774955.1, read as the reverse complement.
CGTAACCAAATGAAAGCTCTACTCCTTGGTTACGTACATATCCTGTTTGAAGGTAGATGGTGGTATATCCGGATGACACGGAAATTTTCGGATCGAACGTCTGATTAAACGTATTAGCCAAATACCATGACAAACTGAGATTAAAGTCCTTGAAAAGCCGCATATCCAAGCCAAATTCCCATGAATCGGTCCGTTCAGGTTTAAGGTCACCAATGGGATAATGTGTTTTCGGCTTCCACGTTTGAGTAGTTTCGTCATACTCAAAAGTAGGCGATGTCAAGTTACGAGGATAAGGCATACCCACCGAACTAAACGAACTGCGCACTTTCAGATAATCAACGAAAGAAGGTAGTTTCACCATCTCAGAGACGACAGCCGAAAGTCCAATTGACGGGTAAAAGAAACAAGTAGAAGATGAGTTTGCCAACTGTGACGCCCAGTCATTACGTCCGGTCAGCGTAAGATAAAGCATACTCTTCCACCCTACTTCAGCACTGGCAAATATAGACTGCGTCTGTTCTTCCCATTCATCCTGACGTGCTTTTTTCTGCGTATTGTCAAGATCAAACACATTAAAAACATTGGGAATACCATTGGCACGTATCGGCCCACGATAACTCAATTCGTCATACTTATTATCTACGATGCTCGCCCCGATATTGACCACAATAGAATAATCCCCCAAACGTTTATTTATATTTGCCAACGCATCAGCATACACTTGTGTTTCGTCAGGTTTAGATATAGCATAAAATCCCTGCGCACTACCTTCAGTAAGAGTAGTATTGGAACTTGCATATAATTTTTGTTCATATTTGGTACTGGAATTATCAACCCGAACACGCCCTGAAATATTCAGCCAGTCTGTAATATCATAACTTAAAGAGGCAGACAGCATATAACGCTTCTTGTCATTCGTCCGTAAATTGCGATAAGCGATCCAATAAGGATTCTGCATCCGCAAGTCTCCTTCCCCTTGAGGCCAAAACATGGTTTTAATCTTACGGGCCGGATCCCAACGTTCGAACACTTTTATCAAATTAAAGTCGTCGCCACGTGGAAACAAATAAACAGGAACTATCGGATTTGAGTAAGCACCTTGATTAGTCATATTGCGGTCATTCTGAATAATATAACTTGCACCTACATCAAGCTTCATCCTGTCATTCAGAAAGTTTGTAGTGTTACGGAAGGTGAAATTAAAACGGTTGTAACGGTTGTTCGGTACAATCCCTTCCGAATTAACCGCAGCAGCAGAAAAGAAGGTCTGATTCTTATCTGTTCCCGTTGATAATGTAACGGAATTGGTATAAGTTATCCCCGTATCAAAGAAATCACGTGGTTCATAGTTTCTACGAGATGCGTCATTTAATAAAGTCCCCCAACTCAACGTAGTAGAATTACCTGCTTTTCCCGAACTGCCTGTACCATAGCGATTTTGAAAATGTGGAAGTACGAATGGTTTAGCGAATTCGGTATTACTAGACACAGAAACCTGCAATTTACCAACTTTGCCACGTTTCGTATTAATAACGATGGCTCCATTTGCCGCATTACTTCCGTAAAGGGCGGCAGCTGCTGCTCCAGTCAGCACTGAGATACTTTCAATGTCATCCGGATTGATGTCGGCAATGCTCTCAGTCACTCCCTGTGAACCATTCTCCATACTACCGCCACCTCCGAAATTAAACATGGGAATACCGTCAATAACATACAATGCATTACTGCTTTGTTCTATCGACTTTGTACCACGCATCACCACCTTGCTAGCTCCACCTACTCCTGAAGAACTACTGTTGATATTAACTCCTGCGACTTTGCCATTCAGGCTATTAATAAAGTTTACATCCTTGACATTTGTCAACTGGTCGGATTTTACCTGTTGTACATTGTAACTCAGAGCCTTTTGTTCCCTCTTGATACCCAAGGCAGTTACAACGACTTCATTTAGCGCCTCTACGTTAGCAGACATTTGTATATTGTATACATTCTTATCTGCTATTTTTACATAAGACGAAATATAGCCAATATAAGTAAAGCTTAATATACTACCTATAGAAGCTTTTATGACGTACTTACCCTCCAAATCAGTAACAGTTCCATCATCAGTCCCTTCTACCCGTATATTTACTCCTATCAGAGGTTCATTTTTCTCATCAACAACCCTGCCTGTTACCTGTTTAATAACCACAGCTCCTGTTTTGGGTTGAGGAATAATATTAATATAATTTCTTTTAATTCCATAAGTAAATCCTGTTCCTTTAAGGATAATCGAGAGGGCTTTTTCCAAATCAATATTTTTCAAATTGAGATTGATAGCCGGTTTATCAATTAATTGCGAATCGTTATATCCTACTGAAAGCTTTGATTGCTTCTCCACTTCTTTCAGTGCTTCAATAACAGTTATATTTTCTTTTTGAATAGTAATTTTCATACCACTTTGGGCAAAAGCTGTAGCTTGTATTACAACCATAAATAAAAACAACACAAATCTTATCCCTTTTGCCTTCTTATCATTTTTCAATGTATAACTGTGTAACATGAATTTTAAGTATTAGTTTGCTAACTTTTTTATTCGCAACACATGTCTATCTGTTTTAATTTTCGATTTCATATCCAAGGCAGAAAGATTTCTGGCATAGATACTTTTTCACATATATCTTTATTATTAAGCAGTGCCTATCAACAAATGAAAGGCATCTGCAGTTTGTATATTCAGGTTAATTTATAAAAGACCGGAAGTGTCCTTCTCTGAAAGTCTATCACTTCCAGTCTTCAATTCATTCACATGGAGCGTCCTGATATCTTAATAATTCTTCGCATAGATAGTCGTCGTACGAGATACGGTCTTGCCTCCCCAAACTCTTGAAGCAAAGTTATTCATTAAGCTTGTTTGACCGGACTCGCGTAGATTGAACATCATAATGGCGCCATAGCCACTATAATTTGCAGCGCTACTTTGTATCACACCTGCACTTGGCCTACCATCCGTACAGTGTATTGACATCTTTGCCCATTTGCTATTCCCTAATCCGGCCGGAGTACTCCAATCCGCCCCGAAATCAGGCCACATGTAACTAATGGCATTCATTGTAGTCGCATCAAAATTTGTATAACCACCAAAACTGAATACTGTAATCAGTTTATCAGGCAACAACTGACGCACTCTTTTTACAAGATTTCCAAAAATCGTAGTACTTGGTGAAGGTAAATTAGAAGGTGCCTTCCAATAGTCTGCATATTCATCATCAAAATCCACACCATCTAAATTGTATTGCTTAACACAAGCGGCAATCTGTTGTGCAAAACTTTCAATCATGGCCGGTGTCAAGTTACAGAACCCCACTCCGGTGTGATCACCCAACAGCCCTAAAGAGACTCTGATACCTTTCTGTTGTAAAGGAGCGATAAGCGTACCGGCATTGGTCAATATATGAGACTGATTATTGTTATGATACAATTGAACAGTACTAGCCGCACCCCGAATATTAGAAGCAAACAGAATCACATTATCAATCACCTGCTCTTGCGGATCCGTACCTGTAAAATAGTACTCTCCTGCATTTAGAGGATTTACATCATTAGTTTCAATATAAGTAGTCAACTTCGGCATCTTGTCGCTGACGCCGCGAGTAGTTGGCGAAGTACCTTGTTGTTGTGCCTCTCCCATGTAGTCATCACTACTGCAACCTATGATCAAAGTTCCTGCCACCATTGCTACAACGAGTAACAAGAAGTATTTCAAATTTTTCATATAGTATTACTTTTTATATGGTTACTATTTCGCTTAGGTAATGCGTTCTAAAAGCTTAATAATTCCTCCTTTCTCCGTTTTAGTTATTCGACATACCTTCCACCGCTTTAACTTTCTAATATCAAAATTATTTCTGCATAATATAGCATTTATCATGTTCTATCTTAAAACATAAATCTCCTGCTACATCAACAATAACATCCATAACTTCAGACAAAAGTGGATTATCTTTAAACCTGAAACTATAACGATCATTCTTTAAGCTATGCTGATTATAAAAGAACTTACAATCGTACTTACGTTCCAATATCGTTATAATCTCCGTTATAGTCTTTCGATTAAATACCAACTCACCTTTTTGCCATGCTGTCACATCTTTCATATCAGGATAAGTCAGAGTATCTTGACGGCTCTTCCTATTATACACCAATTGTTCATTTGGCTTAAGCAACTTCTTTTTGCCCAAGTCGTCAAATTCCACAAGAACACTCCCTGTTATTAGAGTTGTAAAAACATTATTATCTTCAGTATATGCGGATACATTAAACTCGGTTCCCAAAGCTGTTATTTGAAAATCATTGGTTTTGACAATAAACGGTTTGTTTTTATTAGCTTTTACTTTAAAATTAGCTTCGCCAATTAGAAAAACACTACGGTACTTTCCTGTAAATTGTTCGGGATATAATAACATACTCCTCGAATTCATGCTTACCCGACTTCCGTCAGGCAAAAAAAATGTCTTCATCTGAGTGCCCGATATGCATTGCTGAGTTATTCCTGAATCGTCTTTTTCTGCCTTACAAAGCAGATATCCTAAAGATATAGATACTATTAATAATATAACAGCTACCGATTGCCACAATCGCATAAACAGTTTTTTATCGGACTTTTGTTGAGGTTGAACATGTGTAAGATTGTTATCTAACTTCCAACGTTCCAATGATTTCTCCAAGTCGAATACTTTTCCTTTTTTTCTTGCTTCTAGATAAAGCTCCTGTAATGCTTCATCCTTTTCTTTTTCATATTCATTATCAACCAACCACCTGTAAAACATTTGATTTGTTTGTTCCGAATAATTATGTCGGGCAAAAAGGGATAATATTGGTTCTTCGTCAAATTTGGTGGTAATCTCTTTTTTATTTCAACTGTCTTCTTCTTTCTTAATCCTATTAAAAGTTGTAGATATGTTTGCTTTTTAGTAACTTTAAAGACACCACATCATTAAGAGTTACAATGCAACAAGTCATATCTACAACGTACAAATATACATCAAAAAAAGAAAATGCTCCTACAAATAGGGGATTATTCCATGATTTCAGATTCAGT
>NZ_GG774955.1:964113-1009908 GCF_000162555.1 Bacteroides sp. 3_1_23 | reverse complement strand
AAGGAAGTCAAGGAGCATAATGAGAGCATTGAAAACAGAAGTAAAATACAGAGAGTTTCACAGAATCAGATACGCAAATACATTCTAAAGGGAGAATCGGATAATCCTAAACTAGCGGAACTGTATAAGTCCTCACCGCAGATTAAAGAACTTTTAAGCGTGTGTCAGAATTTCAGAGATATGATTAATGGGAACACTTATGATAAGGATATTAGAAAGTGGATTGAAAAAGCGAAGGCAACACGGAATATGGCACTGACGAACTTTGCATATGGTATTGAAAAAGACTGGGAGGCAGTACAGGCAGCTATTGATATCCCCTTCAGTAACGGATTACTGGAGGGGACAGTGAATAAAATTAAAGCGGTAAAAAGACAGATGTACAATAGGGCAGGAATTAAACTACTGAGAGCGAAGATTATTTATTCACAATAGAAGAAGTACCACCAAATTTGACGAAGAACCAGAATATTTTCTGAAAATAATTCTTCATGTTATCGTTATATTAGATTTTGAAATTTCATATATAACGATTGAAACATTCCAGCTACTTAAAGAAAATACAGGAAAAATAAAATTAAAATGATTCTCTTTAAAACTTGAAGCGACAAATATATCTGATGCTCTATTGTACGAACAGAAAGATGTAAGGATAATGCAATCTCCTGATTGCTCATATTATTGAAACGGCTCATCTCAAAAATCCTTCTGCGACGTTCAGGAAAGTTTTCAAGAGCCATTCTTATTATTAGTTGCATTTCTTTATAATAAAGCGAATTTAACGGATCTGAGAAGCCTAACAAATCCTTAATTGTACTTTTCTTTATTTGTTCCTCCCGATAATCATTTTCCAGTCTTTTGTGCTTGATAAAATCAAATGCAACATTTTTTGCCATAGCGTATATATACCCTTCTTTTCCATCATTATTTTGCCACGTCTCAAAATTAGTCCATAATTTGGTAAATACATCTTGAGCCAAATCTTCCGCATCTGCTTCCGATTTAAGAAACATATTGATAAAAAACTTCACTGAAGAGAAATGAGCTCTAAATATCATTTCAAACTGTTCTACTAAACAATGGTCTTGATTCATATAAGGTTACACTTTTGTTTGTGTTACCTTACAAAGATAGAGTAACTTATCTAGAATCGAAAGTAATAATGGTTTTATTTTTAATAAAATATTACTATAAATTAGATAGGGGATGATTTCTCTGTTATATCATGGTAAGCGAAGTATTACACCAATAATAGTTATAGACCATGTACTAGAAATCCATCCAATTGTTTCTTGATATTCTCAAAATCCTGATTCAGATCAAGTGTCCGGTAATATATGATATTCCCATCCCTAAATGTCGTCTGTCCATCAGGTGTTATATCTTCTTCTGTCTTGGCATACAGCAACATTCCATCCACGTTCCCAGCATGATTAACATCATAATTCATTACATAAGAATGAATTTGATACAGGTTATTAGAATGAATAGTTCTCTTGTCAAATTGACATTGCATTGATTTACTATAATATTTGGTATCAATAATCAATGTTCTCTCTTTAAATGTCAACGTTATATCCGTCCGCATTATAGGAAGAATGCTGGAAGTAGACTGTTCTTTATCAATATTCCAGTCTATTTGAGTAGCCTTTGCTTTTAATTCCGGATAATGCTTTCGGTAATATTCCAAAACAAACTTCTCGTAAAGCCTGCACATATGTTCATCGGAGAAATCCCTCATTTTATACGTACCCTTTTCCGTAGTCATTAACATCCCGTCGAGAATGAAATAACAAATATATAGAAGCATCTGATAAGTCTTACAATTTCTATCAAAGCGCATAGTAGTCCAGTTTATCGTCGGAATATCAATAACTTCTACATTGCTAAAGAAAAGCATAAGACGCTTCAACGAAGCTTTCCTGTCCGATTTGACATTCGGATGTTTCAGCAAGAATTGAACAGTCGTCTTTAATATCTGATTAAATTTGTTATTCTCTGATAATTCATCATACTCACAATCTATTTTCTGTTGTTTTCGCATCAAATTATTGATAGTACCATTTATATCAAGCTTGCCCTTTAACGTAGATAATGAACCATGACAGGAAATATATTCTTTATGTAACCCTTGCTTAAGTTGATACGAAATGCCACGAACTAGAATTTCGGCAAATAAATCATGAATCTCGTCAAATTCTTCACCTGCTATTTCTTCATAGTTATTCTGCTTAAGCTCTTGAAAAGCATAAGTCAACATATAATAGATATTGCGAATGAATATACCTTTGTCTATTGTCATTTTATCAGGCTCAATAATTTGTCTGTTTCTTCTTTGAATTTCTTATCATTGTCAAACCAATATTCGCGTAACATAGGAGCAATATCATATTCAATCACATTTCCAAGCCACATATCATCAATAGATTCCTGATTACAGAAGTAACTATGACCGATACAAAAGCCTTTTCCGAGTGAATCATCTTTAGCAATCTCAACATTCAGAGCTTTGATGGCATCAATCACCCTATTAAAGGCGTCACAATCAAGATTCTCCTGATACTTTTTGAAACCATCCGAATCAAATCCCGGCACCATATCAAAGAAACTGAACCGACGACGTAAAGCGTAATCAATCATAGCCAGGCTACGGTCTGCCGTATTCATCATACCTATGATGTAAAGATTCTCCGGTACAAAAAAATACTCATCATTGTATGCAAGACGGATTTGATGTTTTTCGCCCCGATAATCTTTTTCAATAAGCATCAGTAACTCACCAAAAATCTTACTCATATTTCCTCTATTAATTTCATCAATAATAAAGAAATACTTCTTATCCGGATCACTTTGGGCTTTCCGGCAGAAATTATAGAATACCCCTCGTCTAAGTTCAAAACCACCATCTTCTTTTGGCTTATATCCCATCACAAAATCCTCGTAGGAATAATTCTGATGAAATTGAATGAACTCTATTTTAGTTCTATCTTCTTCCCCTATAATAGAATAAGCCAGACGCCTAGCCGAATACGTTTTACCAACACCCGGAGCGCCTTGTAATATGACATTTTTCTTTGCCAACAACAGGTTTCTCAATTTGTTATACTCGTCTGATTTTATAAATACATTATCCAAAAAATTTGTTTCGGAATATTGAGGATTATGCATAGGATTTCCGCCACGTATTAATTTCATCAATATGTTATACTCGTCTTTTGTCAGTTTGAAAAACGAGCCGTTCTTATTCTTCAGGAATTCCATGCCACTTAATCCCGGTATATCCTTTATAACTGAATAATCAACAGGATTCAATAAGCTCTCAATCTTTTTGAAATATATTTTTTGTCCATCGGCAGATTTGGCTATTTCTGCAATAGCTACCACCTGTTTAACAGGAGTAGCTTCATAGCCAATAACAACATCTCCTTCTTTTGCATCAATAAAATTTTGGAATACCCTTCGTTGATTTCCACTATCATTATAAAGAGTATAGTCTTGTATTTCGCCAACCGGAGTTTTCGAAAAGCTCCATATTTTAGGACTTGCCACAAGCCACCAATATTGTTTTTGAGATTTATTTTCAAATAGCTTCTCCAAAGATTTCACAGAATCCGGCTGCTTGGTTATATCGGTCAAAGTCTTTTGGACATTCTTACCTACTGTCTCCCATTCTCCGACATTCGTCCATTGCATTTTACGAACATGCTTAAAATCAGAGAAAGAATCATCAAAAGTATAGTCACTTTTCACAATACCACGCCCTATTATTTGATTCTGTCCCTTTTTGACTATAACAATATCACCCACTTGCATCTCATAAGCAAACTCCCATAATGCCAAACTATCATTTTTAAACGAGGATCCCGGCTTGCCATATATATCCTGCAATTTAGTTGCCATTTCTTTCTTAGAAGAGTATTCCAAAAGGTTACCCATATCATCCCAACCAATACACATTATGTTTTGAGATAAACACACATCCCACTTAGATGCATTTTCTCCCGGAGCGTATAACCAAATCTTATGTTCCATATTTGAACTATCTAATTCATTTACAATATTTAGTAACTCCTCATAAAATTCGAAAAGGTCTTTTTCGCCTTTCTGTTCTATCAGGAACCTTTGCAAATCAGAAATTTTAGTTTTATTTGTGACAGACATACCAAAATAACTAGCCAACTTAACCAACATATCACGCTTATATACTGGTATTAAAGTCTCATCTGAATATAAAAATGCTATTTTCCATTTGTAAGCATCGCCTAACTCATCTATTTTCTCTATTGCTTCCAATTCACCTTTGCCTGCATGTTCTGCTGTTTTAAATATAGTGCTTCTGACAATAGCAAAAGCTTCATCAGCAGTCTGTTTATCATATTTGTTATACCAAGCATATTTATCATTGCTAACAATACGAGAATCATTCTTATTGGGTTTGTTTCTATATTCATAAATACCAAACTTATAAGAAGAGCCACCCCAAATAGAACCTAAATCATATGTTTTAGATTCAACCCAATAGCAAAACGAATTCTGTCTTTCGAGATTTGTATATTGTGTAAGTGTCATTTTTACAAGACGCTCTTTCGGAAAAGCAGCTTGAAAATCTTGATATATCTGTCTTCTGTCAATCATACTCAAATAGTATTAGAACTTTTCTTCATTAATTCACCTTCCAATATCTTATTTTATCATGTCCAATTCTTTCAACAATATATCAAAATCACCCTACAACAGAACAAACACCTTTATAAAAACAAAATCACCTGCCCGTGAATTACTTTTTAAGTCACAAAGATACAGAATAGTTATTTTAATATAGTAAACACCTCTGTTTTTTTATTGAAATATACCTACTATCTATATTACACAGAATAATATTGTCGCTATTAATAATACTCATGCAATAAACCACTTTTGTTTATTACTTTAAAACCACATACGCCACATTATGAGAATGTGCCGTTTGAGGTGCCGGAGGGATGGCAGTCTGTACCTGTTTCAGAATTATTCTGTCTTAATCCAAAATCTGAAATAACAGATGCTACAAGTGTCGGATTTATTCCTATGGCTTGTGTCAATGATGGATTTTCTGGGAATCATCAATTTGAGGAACGCATTTGGAAGGAAGTAAAAAAAGGATATTGCCACTTTCAAAATGGAGACATCGGTATTGCAAAAATATCTCCTTGCTTTGAAAATCTCAAATCAACGATATTTCAAAATCTCCCTAATAATTATGGCGCAGGAACTACTGAGTTAGTTATCCTGCGTCCATTAAACATTCATGCGAAATTCTATCTATATCTCTTTAAGTCACAATGGTATATAAGTGAGGGCACAAAATATTTCAAAGGAGTTGTTGGGCAGCAAAGAGTTCATAAAGGAATTTTTACCGATTTACAAATTCCATTACCTCCTTTGGCTGAACAATATCGTATAGTAGCAGAAATAGAGAAATGGTTTGCTCTGATAGACCAAATAGAACAAGGCAAAACAGGCTTACAGACAATCGTTATGCAAACCAAGAGCAAAATCCTTGACCTTGCTATTCACGGTAAGCTTGTACCGCAAGATCCAAATGACGAGCCAGCATTCGAGTTGTTAAAACGCATAAATCCCGACTTCACACCTTGTGATAACGGACATTATCCCATTGGATGGCTAGAAACTATTTTAGGGGAACTTTTTAATCATAATACAGGTAAAGCTCTTAATTCGTCCAACAAGGAAGGTGTAATGAAAGATTATTTGACTACTTCAAATGTGTATTGGAATAAGTTTGATTTTACAGTAATAAAGCAAATGCCATTCAAAGAAATTGAATTGGATAAATGTACTGTAACAAAGGGAGATTTACTTGTGTGTGAAGGTGGAGATATTGGACGCTCTGCAATTTGGAACTATGATTACGATATTTGTATTCAAAATCATATTCATAGACTTCGTCCAAAGATTGATTTATGTGTACCATTTTATTACTATACATTGGCGTATTTGAAAGAGAACAATTTGATAGGAGGGAAAGGTATAGGATTACTTGGACTATCTTCTAATGCTTTGCATAAAATTGAAATGCCGTTACCTCCACTTACCGAACAACAACGCATTGTTCAAAAGATAGAAGAACTATTCTCAGTTCTTGATAATATTCAAAATGCCTTAGAAGTGTAAACGAATACACTTCTAAAGGCTGATGTGACTTTACCAGTTCACCACTTTATCCACAATCTTCTGCTGTTCGCTGGCAGTGCGACGAAGATAGATACGAGTGGTCTCTATGCTTTCATGCCCCATAAGGTCGGCAAGTAGAGCAAGGTCGTTAAAGCGGTCAAGGAAGTTCTTGGCAAAACGGTGACGGAATGAATGGGGATAAACTACCTCCTTGTTCATTCCGTATTTTTCGGCAAAATGTTTGAGTTGAGATGCAATTCCACGAGTGGTAATGCGCTGTCCGAAACGGTTCAGGAAGATATAGCCGGATGTTAAGCCTTGATTCTTCAACCATTTTTCTGCTTCTGTTCGTAGATTCTTGGGAATGTATAGCCGTCGAACCTTTCCACCTTTGCTGTACAGGTCAAGATAGCCCACATTGATATGTTCTGCTTTGATGTGGAGTAATTCGCTGACACGTGCTCCCGTAGCGGTCATAAACCACACGATAAAATACCACTCCTCGTAACCATCAGCTTTAAGCTGGGCTTTGAGAAATTTGTAATCTGCATCGCTAATAACATTTTCCAAGAAGTTCTTTTGCTGTACTTTTACGAACTTTACTTTGAGCTTTTCTTGTTTTGTAAACTCCAGATACTTGTTGATACCCTGTAACCGTAGATTGACTGTCTGAGGTTTGAAATTCTCTACCAAATACCCTTTGTACGCCAAAAGGTTCTTCTTGTTCACCTCTCCATAATGATTAAGGAAATACTGTACCGTCCACACATATGATGTGACGGTGTTCTTGGCAAGATTCGTCTTTACCAAATGATTTTTGAATTTTGTTACCATATTGCATTGATTTATAATGAATACAGTAACAATATAGCAAAACGTATCGGACATTATACGCAGTTGCCTGATGGATGGGCTGTTGCGCCTATGCAAATGCTATGTTCGTTGATTGATGGTGAAAAGCAAAATGGTATAGAAAGAATAAATCTTGATGTCAAATATTTGCGTGGTGAGCGTGATGCCAAGACTTTGACTTCCGGCAAATATGTAGCTGCAAACTCTCTTTTGATTTTAGTAGATGGGGAGAATTCCGGTGAAGTATTCAGAACTCCAATTGATGGCTATCAAGGTAGCACTTTTAAGCTGTTGTCTATCAATTATGATATGAATACCGAATATGTATTACAAGTCATCAACTTGCATAGGACAATATTGCGAGAGAATAAGGTAGGTTCTGCCATTCCTCACTTGAACAAGAAACTATTCAAAGCGATTGAAGTACCAATTCCACCTTATAAGGAGCAACAGAGAATTGTAGAAGCTGCAAATAAAGTATTTATGTCTTTAGATGTGATAATGGGGAGTTTATAAACTCCCCATTATCACATCTAATTTAGTTGAGATTTGCTCTAAGGTTTGAACTATTCGTTTCTGCTCCTCTAAAGGAGGCAGTAGTAATTTAATATTTTCAAATTGTTTTTTGGTTATATGTACCATGCCAGAGCCATGACTTTGAGTATAAAACTCTGTAATCATTGCTTTGAACACATGGTAAAGATATTGTTTTTCAATAAAAGGATATGGATCTACTTTAAATATATGTTGATTAAGCCAAGCTTTACCACCGTTCCAGATATATGTTCCTAATGAAGCAGCCCATGCGAACAGCAAGTCACCATTATGAATTAAATATTTAGATTCGTAAGTTTTTGGAGTTCGGTTATAACTTGCACTATTATCGTTCAAGTTCTGAATACGAATAATGGGCAACCCCTCATGCATCCAATCTTCAGGTTTGAAAGCTCGGCCATTTGTATAAATAGCAACATCACCAACTTTGATTGTTGTCCATCCTTTAGGCAACTGCGTATAATGTCCGTTATCACAAGGTGTGAAGTCGGGATTTATGCGTTTCAAGAGTTCAATGGCTGGCTCGTCATTCGGGTCTTGCGGAACGAGTTTACCGTGAATGGCAAGATCAAGTATTTTACTCTTGGTTTGTTTGATGGTTGTTTGTAAATCTGCTTTGTCAAATTCTATTTGCTCAATTAACGCAAACCATCTCTTGATTTCTGTCACAATACGTTGTTGTTCGGAAAGGGGTGGAAGTGGTATATACAATTTATCAAGTTCTCCAAGATAAACACCTGCTTGTGCATTACCAATACTTTTTTCTAAAAAGAGAGATTGAAAAATTGTAGATTGCAGTAAATAGAAACAATATATATTTGATACGTATGTATCTATTATAGATATACTTCTTTGAGCTATTACAGGAACAGATAAATCATAAATGGCAACATTACCAATAGACCCTCCTATAATACCTAATATTATATCCCCATTAGTTATTTGAGTTCTCGGGTTTTCCTTTTGGAATCCAAGTTCATCAGTATATCTATCTTTGTCCGTAAAAACAATCTTACCATTTTTTATATTCTGAGCACTTATGACGGTATACCCATTAGAGCATTTTGGAGGAGGATTGTGTGAACCATCTGTGAGTTTTTTGCAGACATTACCAAATGTCGTCCACACCCATCCTTTCGGCACCTCAAACGGCACATTCTCATAATGTGGCATATCAGAAGAAGCCATTCTCTTACTTTTCCTTATCTTCCCCTCCTTTATCAAACGTTCTTTCTCTTCCTTAATACGTTCAAGTAAAACAGATGCAGGTTCATCATTTGGATCTTGTGGGACAAGTTTTCCTCTAATAGCGAGGTCTAATATTTTCTGTCGTAGTTTCTTTGTGTCCATTAGTCCTCGATATTTGCCATTAATTTTTGAAGTTCAGCCACCGCTTTACTTATGTTATCACTTTTCTCTTTGAGAATATCAATTAATTCTGATAATGAATAGTCTACTTCATCTCCGCCCTGTTTTATCCAAGATACATCAAGACTAGTCTTGTCACGAGTTATTATTTCATCACAAGTATATTTACGCCAACGCCCATTCGGATTATCCTCAGCATTATATGTTTCTACACGAGCATTTATATCCTCCGCATGATAACACGAAACGAAATCATCAAGATGATGCCTTTGCATTGGATTAGTAGCCAATGTATGCTTTACATCTGTACGATAATCATAAAACCAAATATCCTTCGTTCTACTACCTTTTGTAAAGAATAACACATTAGCTTTTACACCTTGAGCATAAAATATACCAGTCGGCAAACGCAAAATAGTATGTAAATTAAATTCTGAAAGTAGTTTCTTACGAATCACTTCTCCAGCGCCCCCTTCAAACAGTACGTTATCAGGCAAAACAACCGCTGCACGTCCGCCTGTTTTGAGCGAAAGCATTATATGTTGTAAGAAATTCAATTGGTTATTTTTCGTCTCAACATAAAAATCACTTCGATTAATGTCGACAGAGCCAGAAGGGCGGGTTCCAAAAGGCGGATTAGCAAGAATGACATTCACTAGTATATCAGGTTCCTTTTCTAATGAATCCTGACATATAATAGGACTTCGGTCAGTACCAACACCATGAAGATACAAGTTCATCGAAGCTAATGTAACAACCAAAGGAGTATTATCCGAACCATGCAGAGCTTTATTCCGCAAAAAATCCCGTTTGCCTTTGTCTTGTGATTGTTTTTTCATGTAGTCATAAGCTGCCAAAAGAAAGCCACCAGTTCCACAAGCCGGGTCACAAACCGTTTCCCCAATCTGAGGACGCGTTACATCAACCATTGCCGATATAAGAGAACGAGGAGTAAAATACTGACCTGCACCACTCTTTTTATCTTGCCCATTCTTCTCTAAAATACTTTCATAAATAGCCCCCTTAACATCACCATCCATTATAAGCCATTGCTCCTCATTAATCATAGTTATGACCTTCTTCAAATATACAGGCTTATCTATTTTATTTTGAGCTTTCGTATAGATAGTACCAATTAGATTATCCTGCTCACTCAGTATTTTCAATGTATTTTCATACTGACCTATCAAATCAAGACCATCTAATTCTATCAAGTTTTCCCAACGATATCCTTCAGGTATGGCTGATTCTTCGTCAAGCAATTTAACGTTTTCATCATCCATTTTCAGAAATAACAAATAAGTCAGTTGGGTTATATAATCGGTAAATCCAATACCTTGACCCGCTAACGTAGTGGCAAGTGTCCAGACCTTTTTAGTCAGACCTTGCTCATTCGAATTTGATTTTGCCATATTAATTTTATGCTACTTTTCTATTATAAATTAAAAACTGAGATAATGAAACAATAGCCTCATTCACCGCTGCTATAGTACCAAACTTACGTATCATCTGAAGCGCTATTGTTTTATCATCTTCCTTTATTTCTTTTATTGTACAAGAACCATTCGCTACAATATAGTTCACAATCTGACGGATAGTATTCTTTTGAGCCTCAGTCATTGTACGCTGTATCTGCCCACACCACAATTCAAAACGTTGGGCAGCCATTGATGACAGGCTACGAAGTTCTGTCACCTGATGATAAGCATATCTGACTAACTGAATAATATTAGTCAAAGCTTCTTTTTCTTCTTTCGTCCCAAAATGTACTACATTGGAAGGGTTAACAATAGAGTATGTATTCCATAATTGAGAAGGAGTAAACTTGTAATTCTCCATTTTCATCCGATTCTCCAAATCCTTAAGCATTGCATAAGTGATAGATTCTCCGTTATTGTTATAAATAATGCGTAAAGCCTCTATCTCATCTCTATGTTCATTTACATATTGTTCAAACGCCTGAGTCGTGTCGTGAGCTTCCTCTATGGAAAATCCTTTCTCAATCAATGTATCTTCACCGGGCATTAAAATTGTGACAAATCCGGCGTTCAGAATACACAGATATTCACGGGCATCGGGATGAATAGCGAGAGGACGCACCAAGCCTTTCCGTTCGTTATTCGGTTCGTTTATATTCACATATTCCGGCAACAGATTATTATCCAAAGCTTCATATATACGAGATGCCATATCCCGCATATCTGTACCAGCCAATCTTATAAACTCATTCCTCTGTTCTTCATTTGCCTTATTATGTATTCTTGACAGACGGCTAGCCAACAATCGCAGATGTTCATCCGGCAGTTCACCATGAGAGATACGCTCTAAAAGTTGCCTTAAAGACAATAATGTTTCAGCATTGCTTCCCGCTCCAGAAGTTGTTACATAATGCTCATGTTCTGTTACTCCCACCGCATCGACTAAGAAAAACAAATCTTTACTATGAGCATTTGGAGTAACATTACGCAGTTGCTCATCACCAATTGTACGTACTCCCCTACCTTTCATCTGAGTATAAAGAGAGTCAGACTCGACATCACGCATAAACATCACCACTTCCAAAGGCTTCACGTCTGTTCCAGTAGCAACCAAAGTCACAGTTACAGCAATGCGGAACTCCTTATCATTACGAAAATGACGTATCAATTCATTACTATCTCCAGCCGAATAAGTGATTTTCTGCACAAACGTATCATCTTCACGTCCAAAGACTTCCTTCGCTATTTTAACAATATTACTTGCATGAGCATCATTCAAAGCAAATATTAATGTCTTAGGTAAATAGTCAAAATTAGGTTCTCTTTGGGGATCATTAAACATTTCTGTATAAACCGCATCTCTATATGTCTCTAAAATCAACTTTATTTGAGCAGGATTAATAATACTCCTATTCAGTTCTTGTCTTGTATAAGTAGTCGTTTCCTGTGTTTCGATATTTTCAGTTTTACCTGTATAGCGGGTTATTTTACGTACTTTATCCCCCTCGCGAATTGCACCGCCATCTTCGGTTACTTGTGTTTTAATACGGAACACCCTATAATCAACATTGACACCATCAACTATTGACTTTTCAAGAGTGTAGTTCACTATTAAGTTGTTATTAAAGAAGGCTAATGTTTCAACAGCAGGAGTAGCTGTTAACCCAATCATTTTTGCAGAACTAAAATATTCAAGCACACTTCGCCAACTACCATAAATAGAGCGATGGCACTCATCAATAATTATCAAATCAAAGTAATCCGGGGGCAAGTTAGGATGAACTGGCAAATTCATATTTCTAGTGCCGTCGACAACATAATCCGCTTCATTATCATCATCTATAAAATCGTCTCCGGACAATAAAGAAAATAAACGCTGTATAGTAGCGATAACAACATTGGCATCATTTGGGATTTTCGCGGTTTTCAATCTTTCTACCCCAAATATGGTATTAAACGGATCACCATTTTCTGTCAAACGGAATGTTCCAAATTCTCCTTCTGCCTGTTTTCCAAGATTATTACGGTCAACAAGAAACAAAACCCTCTTCATTGAAGTGAAAGCCAACAAACGATAGGCAGCCAAACATGCGGTATAAGTCTTTCCCGCTCCCGTAGCCAAAACCATCAATGCACGATCATGCCCGCTACGAAAACTATTTTCTAATTTTGTTATTGCTTCATACTGGCAATCCCTTAATCCTTTCCTTTTTAAAGTTGGAAGTCCTGCAAAATCATCTTTAAGTCCTAATAGTTTTACTATTTCTTTAGGAGAATGAATTTTATTCAAAGAAATATATTCAGAATCAACTTCACGGGTATCTCTGAATAACAGTTCCCTTCCATTTGACAAATAAACTAAAGGTAAAGGATTCATCCAAGCCTGACACCAATGAGGTACACCTCTAGTATATTTTTCAGCCTGGTCTGCCACAATTTCAGAATAAATTGACACAGATTCTTTCTTTGCTTCCAATACGCCAACAGCTTTACCATTTAAAAAAAGTAAATAGTCAGCTTCACGATTACCTTTCAGCAAGCCTTCTTCGACTGCTATAGCAGATACTTCAGGAGAATAATGATTTCTATCAACTACTTCCCAACCCGCATCATTAAGCATACGGTCAATTATTATTCGAGCCTTTTCTTCCGGTTTCATGTGTGTGTCTTTTTTGTAACTTCCGATAAGGCTATATTATCGGAAGTTACAAAAATAGGTAAAAATATAGAATATGAGAAAGAAATAGAGATTTTTTGATACATCACAACACAATTTCTCTATAAAAGATTCTTTGCATATTAGTAATATTTGCCCAAACACTTCCCATTCCCAAAATAAAGCCCTACTTTTGCGAAGAATATTTTCCCGTATATTAACATATAAACAACAGTATCTCACAAATAAAATAAACCCTACAAGATGAAAGAAGAATCCGACAGCCCGTCTGTCCCCTACAATTTCTCCCGGTGTTTCAACGACCAATGTCCACAAGCCTCGAAATGCTTGCGCCACGTAGTTACGCAAGATAAAATAGCCGACTATCTTTATATCTCCATCGTTAATCCGGCACGTTATCCTGCGGATGGAAACCAATGCGAATGTTTCAAGACTGCTGTCAAAGTTCATGTGGCGTGGGGACTAAAACGGTTGCTCGACAGAATCCCTTATGAGGATGCAGTCAGTATCAGAATACAATTAGTGGGACACTACGGGAAAACGGGATATTATCGGTTCTATCGTGGAGAACGGGGGCTTATGCCTAAAGACCAAGCCTATATAAAACAACTGTTCCGTAATAAAGGGATAAAAGAAGAACCAACTTACCAACGTTACACAGAAGAATATATTTGGTAAGTTGCTGTCATCTGTCACAGTTTAGGAGTTAATAGTTTAGTAATGAACCGATAAGCCCGTGACAGCAAGAGGTGACAGCAGGGTGATGGCATTTTTGCCGTCACCTGGTTATTAGTCTTACGACATGATAAAGAGTACCGCTACGCGTATGTTTGGAAGGTATTTCTTGCTTTTTCAGTATTCTTCCGAAGGAATTAACCCTCTTGACAGACATCGGGATTGAACTGCCTTTTTGAATATCCTCCATAATCTCCGCTGGAGACAACCACTCCCCTTCTTCAGGCTGTGCGGCACGGAAATAACGGAAGAAAAGTTGCTCTTCCGGTGGGACTTGTTCAAATTCACGGTTGTTTTCCACCATGATCTTTTCTTCCTCCTGGTCGAACCAGTAACGTTCGCCATGTTCCAATTCGTACATAGCTTGTGCGTAAAGCTGCTCATAGTCTATCGGACGGTTGGTGTCAATCACTCCGGTCACTTCGATGCAAATAAAACGACGGCTGCCGGAAGGGTCAGTCAACAAGTCTTTCTGGTTACTTGTAGCTATGAATGAGGCGTACCGACGCATTTCAAGCACGGCACTGCCATGAGGTTTCTTCACATTCAGTACAGGCTTTTGCAGAATATGTTTCAGAAAGCCTTGTTGTGTCGAACTCACCTGGTCAAATTCATCGATATTGATAAGCGCAAAACGATTGAGGTAAAGTTCGGCATCTTTCTTTCGGGAGAAATCAATGCTGTCAGTATAGTAGGAACGCTCGGAAGGGGGCATTATGCTCCGGCAAAAGGTGGATTTACGTGTTCCTTGCGGTCCGACGAGTAAGGGAGAAACACTGTTTGCATACTTTTTATTGCTTCCTTTCCAATGAGAAACCATATTGAGGAACCAACGGTGGAACAAATCCATCCAATACGGATTCTTACAAGGGACGGTGGCTGCCAATGCACGAATACGGTCTTTGCCGTCCCACGCAGGAAGCCGGTAGAGAAAATCTTCCAACGGGTTGAATACAGGGACGCGGTTGGAGTAAATATAACGGCTAATATCCCTGTCCCACAAGGGGATGCCTTCCATTTGTGCATCCAAAGCAATGCTGTTCAACGCACGTTTGTCGAGAGGATTGAAGCGGAAACGGAAAGAAAGCCTTTCACGATATTCTACCTCGCCAATTTGGGTATTATGGCGGAATTCATAGCGGCGTTTCATGAATTCTTCTGTCTGCAAGGCGAGTTGCTGCTCTTTGCTTAGGCTGATATTCTTGCCGAAACCTTTGCACTCGGTATATATATTACCAATCATTTGTCGGATAAGTTCTTCCTGTTTATACATATAGAAGTGGAAAACGGTACGTTTCACGACTTCTTCTTGCGGAAGTCCCGAAGCAAAACAGTTTTTAGCCAGTTGGACGACTAAAGGATGCCATGTGCCTTCACGCAATTCAAGTCCCGCTTCCCGAAGATCGGCATACGCTTTCCGAAAAGCGGCTTCGAAAAGCATCAGGAAGGCATTTTCCGCATCATATCCCGGTACGGCACGAGTCAATGGAGATTTCTCCGCCTGAACCGCTTCCCGGAAAGTGGTTTCTTCGGGCATTGATGATGGTTGAGAGAGATAAAATTGGACTGAATTCGGACGATATATGATGTCCGGATCGTGGGATAATCGCGAATATTGTTCCAGAGTCGGTTCTTTGGGAAGTATATCGAATGGGATTTGGGGCTGATAACATTTCACAGCCAGTCGATAAGCATGGGCGTGGAATAGTTCCGCTTCTTCCCGTGTTTTGGGAAGCGAGTTGTCCGGTCGGGTGAAGGTAGTCCATATTTTCACCGTTTTACCACTTGAACCCATAAAAACACAACGGGTTTGTGGTTGCTCACAGGCTTTTTGTTTCACTAAAGCGATTTCCGACTTATTGGACAAGGGACCGATGGTCAGTTCTACAATACCGTTGTAGTTTTTCATCTGTTTCTGACCGTTTACTTTTCGGAATTCGGCAGCAGGAATTATTTGAGGAAGTTTATTGGCAAACATACACCGTTCATCGGGAAGGGTATATCGCAAATGCTCTCTGAATGTAGAAACAGGACGGGATTTTATTTCTGTCTTTATCTTATTTACCAGTATATCAAGATCCATTACGCTGAGCGCTATCGTATCTTCATTCTTACGAAATTGAGTAATTTTCATTAATTTGATAATAATTTGTTTTGTCAGCGTCTTTATGATCGTTGAGACTACTAAATTAGTCATAATATCCGAAACCAGCAAAGAAAACAAGTTTTTAATACAGAAAATTATTGATATATCAAGCATCTCTTTAGCTAAAAGAAACGGGATTGTCACCACCTAATTACGGGGCAAATTTGTTTTCTCTGCTTGAAACTACAGTTCCAGCTAAGGGAAACTATAGTTTCATCGGTGAGAAACCAATGGTTTCAAGTAATTGGAACTAGAGTTTCAAGCGTATGAAACTAAAGTTTCGCACCTTGAAACTGTTGGTTTCAAGGCAGGACACAACTCATAAGTACGAGGATAATAAATTGAACTACTAATCCATTGATGGCTGATACTATTTATTTTCGAGCAGCGTCTTTATTTTGTCTTTGTTTTCTAGGTGACAGCATTATTGCCATCACACTGCTGTCACACTGTGCTGTCACACTATTAAGTACTTATACTCTGCAAGTTAGATTATAATCTGTGACAGATGACAGATATATTTTGTTTTTTATTTCATAGAGATGCTGACTAATTTAATACTTTATATATCCTTCTTGTTCATACGCTTTCCCATATTTATGAATCATTGCCACCAACGGCCTTAAACGTGCGTCAGAAACCAACATAGCCCTATAACGCAAATACTGATTATCATAAAGTTGCCGGTTTCCGTCCTTGAGTCGTTTCTCCACATCTGCTGGAATGAAAAATTCCGCACGGTTGCCCAATTTGACATAGAATTCATTTAAAAAGATAGAAATGCCAGCCAAATCTATGTCTCCGAAATGAATATAACGATTGGGAATCATCTTCAGCCAGTTACACAAATCCCTTGATTGCGGATAACGGGACACGAAAAGAACTTTCATTCCTTCAAACAAGTACTTTTGGGCACGGATATGCTGGAAATTCTCTCCATTCTCTATACCCACTACTACAACATCTTCAGGAATACGGAAATATTCGTAATCCTGCATGAAAATAGAAGTGCCTTGCAAGGGAGAAAGCACACATGGTTCGCCATGAAACGTAGCTTCTATAGGCGTATAACAATTAAGGAGAAAACCTTTGAACGTACGGGTATATCTCAATTTAGAGTCCCCCGCCTTCGCCACTTGCTCCGAACGCGACACTTCATCCGGATAGTTCTTCATCTCAATCCAATCTTCCAGCTCCATGCCGGAAGTATAATTCTGGGAGATGTAGATACGGCATCCTTCCGGGTCAATCATACGAAAACTACGCTTACTCCCTCGGGGAACAATAGTGATGATTCCCTCATCCATTAATCTATTTGCTATCAGTCCATCAAACTTTGTGTAAGGTATGAGCTCGCCGCCCAGCATTTTCAGAACCAGCCTCGCCATCGCCAATGTAAATAAACTGCCACTCATTTTTCTATCTTATTATAGGTTAACAATGGGACAACCTGGGTATTTGACCGCCCGTCTTTACTCAATAAATAGGTATAACGATAGTCTTCCACATTGTAAGTAGTGGGAGAACTGTTTACCAACAAAATATTCCGGCAATTGGCAAAGTCCAAAATACCTTTCACATTGTTGGGGTGTAACTTGCCTATTTCATCCATCATACAATGGATTTTAAAGTCACCAAACTTACGTGACGCCTTTTCTTTGAACACATTAATCAGCATGATATTGACCATTGCTTTTACCAAAATGTCCGTGCCGTCAGAACCTACATTGGCAATCTTCTCCACCCATCCCGTATCGTTATCATTCTCTTTCACGCGGAACTCCAGTTTGAATGTATCGG
This sequence comes from Bacteroides sp. 3_1_23, assembly GCF_000162555.1. Lineage (NCBI taxonomy): Bacteria > Pseudomonadati > Bacteroidota > Bacteroidia > Bacteroidales > Bacteroidaceae > Bacteroides > Bacteroides sp. 3_1_23. The sequence goes on along the minus strand of NZ_GG774955.1, from coordinate 992,123 downwards.
CAAGCGCCAACCGTCTGCGTCCCGGCTCGTCAAGCAGGAATTTCATAAACGACAACAAATGCTGGACAACCACCGCATTGACATCTTCACGGGAATCCTGCGAGAACAAGTCAACCTTTCCCATATTATATTGGTTCTCATCACTAAACCGTTTAATCTCCAGCAATAGCTGCATCAGTTTATCGCTGCTCTGAAGCGGGCGAAGAGCTATTTCCTTTATTACTCCGGCAAAATTCCGCTTGACAAAATCGTCGTTGATATCCTTTATTGTTCTGTGTATCTCGCTTTCATTACGGGTCAGTCCTCCCACTTCCTGCGAAATCCGGCGGATTATATCCGTATACCGTTCACTGATATGTTTCTGATAGTCGGAAATCTTATCATTATCCACAAACTCGCACAGATTGGAAGCGAAATCGTAGTAATCCTGTTCTCCAACCAGTTCCGTACGGAAATGAAACGTGTTTTTTGACGAGAAGTTTCCATTGAACTGCGTCACCGCTTTCTTGAATTCTTCTGTTTTTCTGATAGTGGATACGATGAGCGACTTCAACTCTTCCACAATAACATCGCAATTTTTCCGGGTAGGCTTCTCTCCTATTTCTGTCACAGAAGGCGGACAAAAAGTTTCATCTTTCCGGAACATATCCACTTTATTCAACCCGTCCTCCAATAAGTGCAATTCTTTGCTAATCCGCTCAAGATGCTCGTCCGCCCCTTTTTTCTGAATCTGCAACTTCTCCTTTTTCAGAGCGAAACGTTCGTCCAATGCAACTAGCTTCGCATCCTGTTCTTTCTTCCGACTTCGCGTAGCAGGTTCTTTATCAAACAGTTCCTCCTTGTCTCTTTCATAATAAAGAACTTGCGGGCGGGATCTACCTATATAATCCAATTCTTTATTTATTTCGGCAAGCCTGTCATCATACTTGCGGATAGTGACCGTATCAGCACCCTTCCCATTCAATTCATTCTCCTGCGCCTGCTTCAATTCCTTTTTCCGCTCTACAATTTGCTGTTTCATCCGCTCTATCTCTTGCTGAATGCCGGCAACACACTCCTCCAGTTCCTTCCGGAATTCAGTCCTGCCGTCATTATACACTTTCCGGCAGGCTTTCAACAGTTTTTCCCGTTCCGCCAAATGCTTCTCCTTCTCTCCTTCCGCCACATAAAGACGATGGCCGATTTCATTCAGTTGCGCCTGCAATTCTTCTGTACATCCTCTTTTCCATTCCTCTTCCTTCGTCTTCCATGAGGCGTAATCGGCCTGCAAATTCTTCAATTTTGCTGGAATCTGCATTCGCTCAGCTTCCATCAGATGTTGTTCTTCCAAAATACTATGTATTTGCTTCGAATACTTCTTCTCCAAAGAAGAAACAACTTCCCCCTCTTCTTCTGCCAGTCGGGTGAGACGGTCGGTACAGAGTTGCCGGGCTGCTTGTTGCCTGCCGCGCTCCTGCTTCATTTCCTCGGGAGTGCGGACAGAACGCTCGATTGCTGCCAGATTGAGTGAAACGCCGAACAAAGTCGCTTCCTTATTCACTAATTGAGGTTGCAGTTCATTGTTGTACAACACCAGTTCCTCATCCGCCACCTTGCCTATCGTCTCCTGCCAATCCGGTTTGTTCTTCTCCAACCATTCACACAAAGAACCTTTTCGTTTCTCAATCAAGGCGTCCAATGTTTGTAACTGTTCTTCAATCGCACTCCGCTCTTTGCGAACGATCTCCATCTTTGCCTGAAATTTCCATTTCAATTCTTTCACTTTCCATTCACACTCCTGTCTCAACTGCTTTATTTCTCCTTGTTGCTGACGAATATTAAGCTCCAACTCCTTGTCCTTTTTGCGCAGTTCGTTAATCCCGTCTTCACAATCGGACATTTCCTTTTGATGGGGATGTTCGTATTTCACCTTTTGAAGTTTCAGGTTACACTTTGCCTGTTCATCGCGCAACTGCCGGATACGATTATCCACAGTCTGCACTTTCTCTTCTTGCGTTGCCCTTATTTTTTCTTCTTCCACACGAAGCTGTTGCATCAATTCCTCCTGCTTGCCGGCAATCTCCGCATTCCGAGCATTTATCCGTGCTTGCTGGCTATTCTCAAAAGTACGGAAATCAGCTTCCAGTTTCTCAAACAGCAATCGGTACTTACTCAATACATCCTCATAAGCCCTTGTCAGTTCCGATTTCATATTCCGGACTTGTTCAAGTTCCTGAATCAGTAGTTCTTCGCAAGATACCCGTTTGATGATTTCTTCAATCTGCATCTGCTCGTAATGCAGACGTTTCTCACGTATCTTTTTGAGCAAATCGCTTATTATACCTATATCCCTAATCAAGCCATCACGCTCATTGGTGTACTTTTGTTGCAGTTCACCCATAAGCCGCAGCAACCGTTCACGTTCCGTCTCCGCTTTAGCCTGTTCTTCCTTCACTAACGGAATCTCATGCAAAGCCTGTTTCTCCGCAAAGTTAAGCTCCGCACGCCCTTCACCAATCTGCTTTTGGGTATAAATCAAGTCACGATAGGCGTTCATTACTTTCTCCGCCATCTTCCGGACAGGCACTTCTCCATTCTTGTTCTTAAACCAAAGCATCACGTCCCTGTATTCCTGCTCGAATTCCTTTATCTGGCTACGATAGAAGTCCAAATCGACAGAGATATCCTCATCACTCATCGAACGGATAATGGTATCTTTTATAAAGTCAGCATCCAGTTTGGAATTTAAAAAGACGTTCTGTATCGTACGGGGAATATTCTGATATTTTGCACTTTCCACAATGGCAAACTTGCGGTAAGGTATCATTTCATGCTTGCGGTTATTACCGAAAATAATGTCCCGATACATTTCATAGCTAGTCACTTGTGCAGTAATCTGAATCTTCGAACCGATATGTTCGCGGATGCGTCCCCACTCGGAATGTACCACATTGTGTTCGTCAATGAACCAGTCCTGTTGGAATGGCGCATCAATAAAACGGAAAAACACCCGTCCCTGGGATTTGGCAGCTACCACACAATACGCCCCATTTTCCCGCATCACTTCATAGATAATGTAAGAATTGGCGTATGGAAAGTAAAAAGCATCGAAGCTTTTCTTCTCCTTCGGAATGCCTAGTCTTAGTTTGTCAGCATTATAAAAGAATAGGATGGCACGGAGCAGCGTACTCTTACCGACACCTTGCGTACCTATAAAATGTACGTTCCCATCCAACTTCACTTCCGCATACGGAATATGGGCACTGTTCAGAAAAATAATTTTATTCAGGTATCTCATCTTGCACCTCCTCTAAAATTGTGATACAATCAACCAAGTCCTCCATATAATGGAAAGCTGACAATACTTTATACGTCCCGTCAAGTTCGTTTTCTTTCTCTATCAGTCCTATACTCTCCAGTTCTTTCAGTAGTTTGCCGACTACTTCATCATATTTCTTCTTATCCGAAAACAGTTTGGTTGCCTTTTCTTTCAGTTCGATATCGCATCCTATCTGAATCTCAATATCAGCGGCACGAAACAGAAAGCCCGGGCCGAATGCCGAATGATAGGTTTTCAGGAAACTCAAGTAATCAATCCACTTCTGAATTGCTTCCAGTTTACGTTCCAAATCGACTTTCGATTCCTTGCGGGTAAAGTAGTAATAACCGTCACCACCTTCCAGATAAAAACCGATGCCTTTGTAGTAATCATAATAATCGGGCAAATCTTCCTCAACGGCATCATACAAGCGTTTCACTTGGGTAGAGACACTATTGGAAGAAATGAATCCCCCTTTGCTAAGTATATTAAATATCTCTTCAGTATATTTCATAGTCATCTGTTTTTAGCATTCAGCATACATCATTTGGCATATATTAAAGGGTATTCCACCTCATCGGAGATTTCATAAGTATCCGTAAAGCGAAGTTCGTCGGCATACTGTGACGCCAATTGGCAGAAAAAGATTAATTTCTCTCCACGTGTCACCTCTTTCCGGTAGCGATAGTTCATCACAAAAGAGAACAGATGGGTGCTGGACGCCATAAATGAATTATGCACCTCCTGCAAGTTTACGGTATCTATCATTTGCGACTGCCCATCCAGATATCCTTCCGGAATGGCATCTGCCAGTTGTTTCATTCCTTTCGGAGAATTTCTCTGCCGCGCGACAAGTTTCTTCAAAATCTGAAAAGCCTCATCGGAAGTCCGTAGATTATCAATGGAAAGCTTGATGCGATAACCGACCTGCGGCTCCATCCAGACAGGATTTTTTTGTGCGGCAACAGAACGGATACTTGTATGTTCTTCCAACAAGAACTGGTCTTTCAAGTACTTCAACTTCTTTACTTTCTCAAAGATACGGTTCTGATAATCTATCAGATTCAGATAATGGATGATTTGTTTCTGGATTTCAATTAGGTTATGGTACGAATCATTTAGCTGAAGTTTCACGTCACTAACTACATTCCGCATTTGTACGTCCATCGCCACCCGGAAGAAAACAGGCTGTCCGTAGTCTATCAATTCCTCACTTTTACGGATCAGCAGAGCAATATTATTCCGTTTCTCATCAAGCCGGACGAGTTTGGTTTTCTTTATCTTATAATTCGGTTCGTTCTTATAAGTATTATCCATGTTCCTTTTCAAGTCCATCACATTGCGGACTGTAGTCAGAGCGATGTTTTTCAGGCAGCGTTTCACTTCACGCTGGTAGTTGTATTTACGTTGTTCGTTATTCTCTTTCAAGTAATAGTCAATGTTTTCATTCAGTCGTGTCAGGTAATCCTGCACGAAAGATACATTGATTTCTTCATTTACTTCGAGTACATCTTCAAAGAATTTCAGATAAATATCCTCCATTTCAAGGAAGTCGCCAGTGTCCCGGATGACTCCATAGTCTATCAGATAGCGGATACGCTCTTCTTTGTACTCCGTCATTTCAAGCGCATAATCATAACGGAACGAAAGAGATTTCCGTTTAGCAAACATTTCTTTCAAGAGTTCTTTCTCCCGGTCGAGACTTTTGACAAGTTCTTCTATAGAACGAAAAGTGCTCATATTAGTTTTGTCTTTTAATGGTGTGTTACTACTTCCAAATATTTACATAGTATATATTTCAGTAATAAGATATCACAAAAATAACATAAATGAAATAGTAAACCTAATTTCTGTATCAATATTTTTATTACTACAAAAATTAAGAAACTAACTCTACATATTCATTATACAACTATAAATTTCAAGTAAGAATTTGCAAAGGCAATTACTATTTATACCTTTGTGACTTCAACAGAGAATATGATTTCAATAGAGAATTAGTAACCCGTTAAAAGAGAAATTGATTATGCGTTCATTCATAGTATTTCTTTGTTTAGTCCCCACCCTCCTGTTTGCCCGACAAACTCAACTTGAGACACAGTTGAAAGAAGCCATCAAGGGAAAGAAGGCCGAAATAGGAATAGCCGTCATCATTGATGGGAAAGATACGATAACTGTCAATAATGATATTCACTATCCACTGATGAGCGTATTCAAGTTTCATCAGGCATTAGCATTGGCAGATTATATGGGAAAACAGAAGCAATCGCTGGAAACCCGGTTACCCATTAAAAAATCGGATTTAAAGCCGGATACTTACAGTCCGCTACGAGATAAATATCCGCAGGGCGGAATTGAAATGAGTATTGCCGACCTGCTAAAATATACACTCCAACAGAGTGACAACAATGCCTGCGATATTCTTTTTGATTATCAGGGAGGTCCGAATGCCGTAAACAAGTATATCCATTCACTAGGAATTCGGGAATGTGCCATTGCCGGTACGGAAACTGCCATGCACCAAGACTTGAACCTATGTTATGAAAACTGGACTACTCCGTTAGCCGCAGCCGAATTAGTGGAAATATTCCGTAAGAAGCCATTGTTTCCCAAAGTGTACAAAGACTTCATATTTCAAACAATGGTAGAATGTCAAACCGGACAAGACCGTCTGGTTGCTCCGTTGCTCGACAAAAAAGTAACCGTAGGTCATAAAACCGGAACTGGAGATCTTAATGCGAAAGGACAACAAATCGGTTGTAATGACATCGGTTTCGTTCTTTTGCCCGGTGGACGTACTTATAGTATAGCTGTCTTCGTGAAGGATTCTGAAGAAAATAATCAGGCGAACAGTAAGATTATCGCTAATATTTCCCGTATCGTTTACGAATATATAATGCAGCATTAAGATGGAGACAAAGTACGTTCGGTACAAATGAAGATAGAAACAAAGTAATAGAAATTAGAAAATTCATTTATATGAAACTACATCATATCGCTATCTGGACTTTTCGTCTGGAAGAACTAAAAGAGTTCTATGTCCGCTTCTTCGGAGGAAAAAGCAACGAAAAATATATCAATCCCAAGAAAGGATTCGAGTCCTATTTTATCTCTTTTGGAGAGGGAACAGACTTGGAACTGATGAGTCGTACAGATGTACAGAACACTCCCATTGAAGAAAACAGGGTTGGACTGACACACTTTGCTTTCACCTTTCCCAGCCAGGAAGAAGTATTACGCTTCACCGAACAAATGCGTTCGGAAGGATATACCATCGCCGGCGAACCGCGTACTTCGGGAGACGGATACTTTGAAAGTGTAGTCCTCGATCCTGACGGAAACCGGATTGAGTGCGTATATCGGAGAACTGCAAACGAATCGAAAAACAAAGCAAGACAGGAAACTGAAACAGAAAGTATTCCCCCCGTGACGCTCCATACAGAACGTTTATTTCTCCGCCCTTTCGAAGAAAGAGATGCTGAAGCGTTCTTTGCTTGTTGCCAGAACCCGAATTTGGGAAACAATGCCGGATGGCCACCCCATCGTACATTGGATGAATCCCGCCGGATACTTCATTCCACATTTATCAACCAAGAGGGAATATGGGCAGTGATACTAAAAGATACAAAACAGCTAATCGGTTCGGTAGGAATTATCCCCGACCCTAAACGCGAAAATCTACAAGTGAGAATGTTGGGTTACTGGCTCAACGAATCATATTGGGGCAAAGGATACATGACCGAAGCAGTGCAGGGTGTCCTCAACTATGGCTTTGAAGAATTGCGGCTTAGCCTCATCACATCTACCTGTTATCCGCACAATAAACGTTCGCAGAAAGTACTGAAAAAGAACGGTTTCATCTACGAAGGTACACTTCATCAGGCAGAACTGACTTACAACGGAAACATCTACGACCACCAGTGCTACTACCTGCCCGGCATCTCCCAACCTACTCCGGAAGACTATGATGAAATCCTCCATGTATGGGAAATGTCCGTTCGCCACACGCATGATTTCCTGACGGAAGAGCATATCCAATTTTATAAACCACTGGTGCGGAAGCATTATCTACCCGCTGTTGAACTTTTTGTCATCCGGAATGCCAACGGAAAGATTGCCGCCTTCATGGGATTGAGCGACGAACTGATCGAAATGTTATTCGTACACCCCGACGAACAGGGAAAAGGATATGGCAAACGATTAATGGAATATGCAAGAGACAAAAAACATATGGATAAGGTGGACGTAAACGAACAGAATGAAAAAGCACTCCAGTTCTATCTCCATTTGGGATTCCAAGTCATCGGCAGAGATGAAACGGACAGCATGGGTAAACCTTTCCCCATTCTCCATTTGCAACTGCCGGAAGCTGATTCCGCTAATAGAGATTAATTCCCCAAAAACGAAAGCTACATGAACCTACGTGCAAGATTATCCGAACGAGTACACATTGAAGATATCAGAGAGGTACTCCACTTTATACAGGATGATGAACGGCTTAGAGAAGAAATCTACCAACTGATATTCGACGAAGACGCTATCGTCTCCTATCAGGCATTGTGGGTATGTACTCATTTCTCAAAGGCAGATGTAGAATGGTTGAGCCGGAAACAAGAAGATTTGATTGACGCTGCCATGACCTGCCCACACTCGGGAAAACGGAGAATGATCCTAAACCTGATATGCCAGCAACCTGCCTCCGATCCGCCACGAGTGGATTTCCTCGATTTCTGCATGGAACACATGATATCACGTGAAGAACCAGCCGGTGTGCAATCTCTCTGCATGAAACTGGCTTATCAACTGACGCGCTCCATCCCGGAACTGCAACAGGAACTACGCACAATACTGGAAATCATGGAGCCCGACTTACTGGTTCCCGCTATCCGTTCCGTACGAAAAAACACCCTGAAAGCTATGAAAGCAAAGAAAAATTGATTGTTTTTATCACTTTCATTTCAATAAGTACAAATACGTATTTAGCTGTCAAATAAGAATATACCTATCAATCAGAGTATATTCAGATGGAATATTTGGGATATACCCGTCACTGAAATCTGAATACCGATGCAGAAAGTGAAAAAAGCAACGAGCTTATTAATAATTTGATTTCCCACCGGTCCCAACCTCTGAATAAACCTCTGCCCTTGTGAAAGGAATACATAAAAGATGGCCGCCATACAAATAATAACAAGCGCAATGACTAAATAATTAATCCCAGTTTGCAACAATTTACCTTTAACACTGGCAGACGCCATCAAAGTAAAGATAACCGATATACTGCCCGGTCCGATACTGATAGGAAACGTGATAGGATAAAATATCTTCTGCTCGATGTTTTTCCATCTGAAGCCGTCTACATTCTTGCTGGCTTCTTCTTTATCAGACGAACCTGAATCGCCCAACAGCTCCATTGCCGTCTTACAAATCAGTATTCCACCTCCTAACTGAATAACAGGAATAGCCAAACCGAAAATCAATAGAAACAGATGTCCTATCACCAATGTCCCTACACCGATCATTATAAAATTGAGCGTCAGCTTCTGAATGGCTGCTTTCCGTTGTTGAGGATCGAGGTCTGTAAAGAATCCATTGACGACAAAACCATTCCCCAAAGGGTTTATCACCGGAAACAGCGCCATAAACGATGACGAAAATATAATGAGAAGATTACTTAATGACATAATACCTGTTTTTTGATACTTTATTAATATCTGATATGTATCTAAAACATAAATGAAACGTTATTGTTTTGAGAATATGCTTTTGCGAGAGGAATCCGCATCGGTTGAATACCTTGTGAAAGCAGCTTATAATAAACCTTTAACTAGAAATTAAAATTATGTGTACAAGAGTCGTTTATTCGGGAAAAAATGGAATGGTGGTAACCGGCCGGTCTATGGACTGGAAAACAGAAATGCACAGCAATCTTTGGGTATTTCCCAAAGGTATGGAAAGAAATGGAGAAACGGGAGCTAACTCCCTGCAATGGACGTCCAAGTATGGCAGCGTGGTGACTTCAGCTTTCGAGATTGCCAGTACAGACGGGATGAATGAAAAAGGGTTGGTTGCCAATCTGTTATGGTTGCCCGAAACGGAGTATCCGGTCAGAGATCAAAGTAAACCGGGACTTGCCATTACTGCATGGGTGCAATATATGCTGGATAACTTCGCCACCGTAGACGAGGCTGTCGCTTTCATTGATGAAAACACTTTCCAAGTGGTATCGGACCTGATGCCGGATGGTTCCCGCCTGGCAACCTTGCATTTATCTATTTCCGACGCAACGGGCGATTGTGCGATATTCGAATATACGGGTGGAAAGCTGACTGTTTACCACAGCAAGGAGTACAAAGTAATGACCAACTCCCCTACCTACAACAAGCAACTGGCACTAAACGAATACTGGAAATCAATAGGAGGATTGAGCTTCCTGCCCGGAACCAACCGTCCGTCCGACCGTTTTGCAAGAGCCAGTTTTTATATCAATGCCCTGCCCCAAACAGATGATGTGAGAATAGCCATAGCAAGCGTATTCAGCGTTATCCGTAATACTTCTGTTCCTTATGGCATATCCACTCCCGAATTTCCGGAAATTTCCACCACACAATGGAGAACGGTATCGGATAGTAAGAATTTGCTCTACTTCTTCGAATCAAGTCTGACACCTAATACATTCTGGGTAAACTTACGGGAAACAGACTTGTCGGAAGGAGCTCCGGTACTCAAATTATCTATCGCCAACGGTGAAACTTATCATGGAAATGCAACGAAAGAGTTTAAACCGGCACAGCCGTTCAGATTTATGGGAGTAAAAGGATAAAATTATCCCCGGAAACGATCCATCTGAAGCACATCCCAAAAGTTTTTGTATCTAACTTTTGAGACGTATTTCGATCATTTCCGGGGATAAAATCTGTTTCTTTAACAGCTTGCCATTAATTGAAATAATAAAGGAACACAGCAATTCCTTCAAGTGCTTTTTTCGGTTGGTCTTTTATTTCGATAGCAAACTTGATTTCCGCTTTTGCCACACCACGCAGATTAGTCAGCGAGTGCAAAGTAGTCACCAGACGGATGCTCTGCCCTGACAATACAGCCTGACCGAATTTCATTTTGTCCATACCGTAGTTAATCATCATTTTTAGGTTATTCACCTGGATAATCTGATTCCACAAATAAGGAAGCATAGACAATGTCAGGTAGCCGTGAGCAATCGTGCTATGATAAGGGCTGTCTACTTTAGCACGTTCCGTATCTACATGAATCCATTGATGATCCAGCGTTGCATCAGCAAAAAGATTGATACGTTCCTGCGAGAGTTCCACATAATCGGAAACACCTATCTGTTGGCCTACTAGTTTTTCGAATTCTTCGTACGAATTGATAATTACTTTTTCCATAAGTCTTATCGTTTTTATGGGGGTTATTTACTATTAAATTGGGGACAAAAATAGGAAAAATAAACTGATATGCCACCAAATTTATAAATAAAAGCAAGGAATGAAGTATTTAGGTATGTTTTACAAACCGGAAGCCTGTTTCAGTGCTTCTGTCAGAATACTGTACCCCTTACCATTCAAATGTAAATCGTCGAGAGTCAACTCCGGATTCAGCCTGCCATCCTGCAATAAACGATTGAATACGTCCAGATAGACAATATCTGTTCCCTGCAATTTTTCGTGTATCTTCCGGTTAAGGATCTGGATAAATTTATTCACAGCCGTACTGTAATCATCGTAATCATTACGCGGAAAAATACAGAAAAGATATGTTTTCAGTGAAGGAACGGCAAGAACCGCTTTTACATAACGCTCTACATATTCATCTATATTTTCATCGTTCAACTGATAAATATCATTGGTTCCGAATTGAACAACGACCTGGCAATCGGAAGTGTCTACCGCAAAAGACTCCACATAGGCCAGCCCTTCACCGGGAGCACCATAGTTCAGACATTCCCATTGCGGGAAATAGATATCCAGTGCCCAAAAAGCCATGTGACTGTTGCCAAGAAAGGCAAATTTTGGTTTTTCTTCTATCCTATCCATACAATTTCATTCAAACGTCCACGTTATCTCACTCAAACTCTCAAACAAATATAGAATAAAATTCGCGGATTTACGTTACTTTTGCAAAGGTAATCACATTCATTCATATATATAAACCGATGATACATTTTTTCAAGAAACCCGTTTCTCACCTTGCGTTGCCGGAGAAATTCACTTATCCTTTCCATTATACACCTCATCCATTGTGTGTGTTGGCTGCGGAAGAAGTGAAAGCATATATTGCAAGCCGGAAAGAATGGCAAGAGGAATTGGCTTCCGGAAAGATGTTTGGAGTGTTGATTGTGCAAACGGACAACAGAATAACAAACAACGAAGAAAATCAGATTGGTTATCTTGCAGCTTTCTCCGGCAATCTGGGCGGAAAGAATCTGCATCCTTATTTCGTTCCTCCTGTTTATGACCTATTACAACCGGAGGGATTCTTCAAAATTGAAGAAGAACAGATTTCTGCCATTAATATCCGTATTCGTGAATTGGAAAACAGTAGTTCTTATCTCAATTCAAAAGAGAAATGGAAGATAGAAACGGAACAGGCTAAAGCTGTTTTGAATCAAGCAAAAGCGGAGCTTAAAATGGCAAAGGAGGCGAGAGAGATTCGCCGCCAGTCATCTCCGGAGCTTTCCGAAGAAGAACAAGCCTCCCTGATTCGGGAAAGCCAATACCAAAAGGCGGAATACAAACGACTGGAAAAGGAATGGAAGAAACGATTGGAAGAGCTCGAAACGGAAGTCAGGCACTTCGATATTGAAATAGAACGACTGAAAACCGAACGAAAAGAACGTTCGGCAGCTTTACAAAGAAAATTATTCGAGCAGTTCCGGATGCTAAACGCCCAAGGAGAGGTGAAAGACTTATATACTATTTTTGAGCAAACGGTTCAGAAAGTTCCTCCTGCCGGTGCGGGTGAATGTGCTTTGCCTAAGTTATTGCAATATGCGTATCTTCATCAATTAAAGCCATTGGCTATGGCTGAATTCTGGTGGGGCGACTCTCCTAAAAACGAAATCCGGCATCACGGATATTATTATCCTTCCTGCAAAGGAAAGTGCGAACCGATCCTGCAACACATGTTGCAAGGATTGGAGGTAGACGAAAATCCACTGCTGAATCCTGTTCATGAAGAGGAAGAACTGGAAATCGTGTTTGAAGATGAATGGTTGCTGGTAGTCAATAAACCGGCAGGGATGTTGTCCGTTCCGGGAAAAGCAGAGGACAGAGATTCAGTCTATCATCGTTTGAAGAAAAAATATCCCGAAGCTACCGGCCCCATGATTGTACACCGGCTCGATATGGCTACTTCAGGATTATTGCTCGTTGCCAAAACAAAAGAGGTACATCGGGATTTACAGGCACAATTTGCAAACAGAAGTATTAAGAAACGCTATGTGGCGGTGTTGGATGGGGTGATAATAAAAACAGAGAAAGAGATAAAGCCAATAGCAGAGAAAGCTATATTAATAGCAAAGGAAACTGTATTAACGAAAAAAACAGCAAAAGCAGAAAGAACAGGAAATACAGGAAGAATCGAACTCCCTCTTTGTCTGAATCCTCTCGACCGTCCTCGGCAAATGGTTAGTAGCGAACACGGGAAAGAAGCGATTACAGAATATCAGATCATCAGTGAGTCTGAAAGAATTACCAGTGAATCTGAAAACACTTTCAACGAATCAAACAGGATTGATGAATCAGAAAGGAATATCAATGAGTCAAGAAAATACACCCGGATTGTCTTCTATCCATTGACCGGACGCACACATCAGTTAAGAGTACACGCCGCCCATCCGGAAGGCTTGGGATGCCCCATACTTGGAGACGAACTCTACGGAAAGAAAGCAGACAGACTATACCTCCATGCCGAATATATAGAGTTCCGCCATCCCATATACGGAGACATTCTCTGCATACAGAAAGAGGCCGATTTCCATAAAAAAATATGATTAAGCCATGAACCAAATTCTTTTTGAAATGTATATAGGGGTAATTACTAATTTTCAAAAAGAACCTGACTATGGACATCAAATTCCGCATTACAAAGTATTTAGCCGTATCTGCTTTAGCAATGCTGCTACTGGGAGCCTGCTCCAAAAACAATATCTACATCAACTATCCTGACGAAGAAAACAACGGAGGCTCATCCGGCTCCGGCAATGATGACAACAATGGTAATCCGGCCAAAGAGAATGCGCTGATTACTTTCAGTGCTTCCGTAGAAGGACGAAACATCACACGAGCCATGTCCCCCATGGGAAAAGGACTTCAAAGCTGGTTGTGTGCCTATACAGCCAACACATCGAACAATATCACAGGCGCTCCCGTTGCTCAAGGCAACTATGTCACCTCCTCCCCCGGTGTACTGACAGGAAATCTAGGATATAAAATGTATTTGAGCAATGCTATCTATAGCTTTTATGCCGTATCATGCAATTCCACCAGCCCGGCGCCTACTTTCACCAACGGACTATCCGAACCTTTATCCAACGGAGTAGATTATCTTTGGTGGCACGCAGTTCATCAGGACATCGCCAGTTCACAGATAAATATCCCCATAACCTACCAACACGCAGCCACGCAAGTAGTTGTAGCGATCGCCGGAGGAGAAAATATCACTTTAAACAAGATACTTTCCGCTACCATCACCCCACCGAAACCGGGCGCAATCATGGATTTGTCAACAGGTATCATCACTTCGGAAGTCAGCTATGACAAAGCAGCCGATATGGGAATCAACGACTTCACCGTACAATATATCATGTTACCCGTAAAGAGCTCCTCTCCCATGACTTTGACACTGGAGCTGATGGTAAACGGAGAAAGCTTTTCACGTACCTACACCACTCCGCTCACTCCACCCAACAACCTCCTGTCAGCCGGAAATTCATACCTTTTCCGGGCAGTTATCAATGAAAACTCCATCTCATTCGCCAATGTCAGTGTGAAAGAATGGACAGAGGTAGACGAAAGCGGAAACCCGCTATACCCTGTACAAGATTAAAATATCCGAAATAAAATCAAAGCAAACCAGGTTACGCAAGCCACAAACCGGGTTATGCAAACTGCAAGTCGGGTTACGCAAACCACCAACCGGCAATCATGCCACCGTTTGCGTAACCTGACTATTCGTAAATACCTGCTTCTTCAACCTGCGATAAACATAGATAAAGGCCGGCACGAGGAATAAGTCTGCCGCTATCCAAGCCATCGGATCACCGTAGCAGACAGCAATAAAACCGAATACCGGTACGGCATAGAGACTGACAAGAATACGAGCAATCATCTCCGCCACTCCGGAGAACATGGCAAGATTGGTAAAGCCTACTCCCTGAATGGTATAACGCAAGATGCACAACAAACCAAGCATCGGGAAGAACATACAGGAGATATGCAGGAATAACTCGGTATCCAACAGTATTTCCGTTTCCGACGGATCTACAAAGATCAATGCAAAATATTTGGCTCCCACCATCAGAAGAACGAATGTAAATGCCGCATAAACGATCATCATCAAAGCACTCGCCTTAATTCCCAACCAGACACGCTCCGGTTTTCCTGCCCCATAATTCTGTCCGCTATACGTAGCCATCGCAATTCCCAGACTCTCGAACGTGCAGATAAAGAACATCTTGATGCGCATAGCAGACGTAAAAGCTGCCACACACGCCGTTCCCAATGCATTATTCGCACTCTGAAGCATGATGCTGCCGATAGCCGTGATAGAAAACTGCAATCCCATAGGCACACCAATGTAAAGCAGTGTCTTAGCCAGTTTCGACTGGAACCGGCGTTCTTTCGGAGTACCTTGCAATATTTCAAACTTCCGGTACATATAAATGTAGCAAAGAACAGCCGACAATCCTTGCGAAAAGACAGTAGCAATAGCAGCTCCCGCCACTCCCCAGCCAAGTACCAAAATACAGAACAAATCAAGAATGATATTCAGAACAGCCGCAAACAGCAGAAACCAAAAAGGCGTCTTACTGTCTCCCAACGCACGGATAATGCTCGAAAGAAGATTATAGAAGAAAGTACACGGCACACCAATAAACGTGACAAGCAAATAAGCATACGCCCCTTCGAAAATATTCTCCGGCGTACGCATGATCCGAAGAATATCCTCACATAAAATACAGGTGAGAAGAGCAATCACCACAGACATTCCCGCAGCCAGTTTCAGACTAACGGCCACATAACTGCGCATCGTACTGTAATCCCGCGCCCCAAACTTCTGCGCAACGGGTATTCCGAAACCTCCGCAACATCCATTGCAGAACCCGAGAATAAGAAACACCACCGATGTGCTGGCTCCAACAGAAGCTAACGCGTTAATTCCTAAAAACTTTCCTACAATTGCAGCATCAACAAGCGAATACGTTTGTTGCAACAGATTGCCGAGTAAAAGCGGCAGCGTAAACTTTAAAATGAGAGGTAATGCCGGCCCTGCCGTCATTTCTTTAGAAGTTGCCATACGTCTATGTTCTAAAATCGGATGCAAAGATACGGAAAATTCAATGAATTAGTTCTTGATTTGCGTTCCTCTTTTAGTTGACATAAATCAAAAAAATCAGTATGAGAGCATGAGTCTCCCGGTCTATCGTTTCACCAACCGTTTAGGTGAACCATGCCACGAGCATCCCAGGCAGAAGACTTCTGTCAAATCGAACCCCTCCATCGAATCTTCCGGATATTTGGGAACAACTTCACCATCTTCGAGCACATAAACCAGCAGCCTGTCACCCTGTTCATTCTTCACATACATAGCTGCAATCTTGCATTGCGGACACAATAACTTTTTCATGCTGCAAAGATACAGATTGTTTCCGTCAACCACAAACTCTTCCAACGATGTTTCAGAAGCCCGTTCATGATTTACAGTTTATCTATTCTTCCAGAATCCCGGATAAAACAACAGGAGTACACTAAACAATTCCAGACGTCCCACCAGCATCAGAAAAGAAAGTATCCACTTTGCCAGATCAGGTAAAGAATTCCACGAATATGCAGGCCCGCAAGTTCCCAATCCCGGACCGACATTGCCTATACTCGAAATAACCGTACTGACGGACTCGGAAAAGCCAACTCCCAAAAACAAAAGAGCCGTCCACCCAATCAGGATCAGAACCAGATAAAAAGCAAAGAAAATCAATACGGTAGTTACGATAGAAGAAGACACCGTCTGCTTATTGATACGTACGGGAAGCACGGCATTCGGGTGGAGCAGATGTTTGAACTCATTCCGGATGGCACGCGCCACAATCAGCAACCGCATATTCTTGATACCTCCACTGGTAGAACCCGTACACCCTCCCGAAAGCATCGCAATAAACAACAGTAACCACGTGAAAGGAGGCCACATATTATAATCATCCGTAGCAAAACCGCAGGAAGTATGCACCGTAGACACCTGGAACAATGCTTTCCGGAAAGCCAGTTCCCAGTCATAATGATTTTGAAAGACGAGCGCCAACGTGATAAGAAAAGTCAAGATACCCACTGACGCCAGAAACCAGTGTAACTCTTCATCTTTGAATAAACGACCGACTTTTCCTTTCAAACACATCAGAAACAAAGAGAAGTTGATACTGGAAACAATCATAAAGATAGCCACCACATATTCTATATACGGAGAATTCCAGTAAGATATACTGTTCTGCTTGGTAGAATATCCGCCCGTAGCAGTAGTGGCAAACGACTGGCAAATGGCATCAAACAAGCTCATGCCCCCAAACATCAATAAGACAGTTTCCGAAACTGTCAATACCAGATAAATTGTCCACAACCACTTGGCCATGACATTGATTTTCGGATGGGTACGGTCGTGCGTCACTCCCGTAGATTCAGCAGAGAAGAGTTGCACTCCTCCCGTGGTAAAGATAGGAAGAATGGCAATCGTGAAAAACACAATCCCCAAACCACCGATCCACTGCGTCAGGCTTCGCCAGAAAAGCATACCGTGGGAAAGGGATTCAATATCATCGAGAATAGTAGCTCCTGTAGTGGTAAACCCGGACATGGTTTCGAAAAAGGCATTGGTTATCGTATCAATGCTTCCGCTAAAATAAAAAGGAAGCATGCCGAAAAAGGTAAAAAACACCCATGAAAGAGTGACCACACAATATCCGTCTCTCCGGCTCATCTTATTCTCCGCTCCCCGTCCGTAGAGCAGTAACAATCCGCCTACCACAGCATTGATGATACAGGTGTAAAGAAAGTATTTATAATCACTTTCCCCGTAACCAGCCGACACTCCGGCACAAAGTAAGAACATCCCCAATTCGATGAATAGCAACATACCCAGCACGCGCCCTATCATCTTCCGGTTAATCATGCTATTATTCTTACTCCGAATATACAGACTGTTATCTGAAATGTACTCTTCCATAACTCATGAATTATTTTGTATGTTCCCCTCACAGCCAAGAGTATGCCAAAATGAAAAGGATTCTGATAATTAGCTTGTAATCAATGCAATATTTTTTTCATTTTGAAAAAGTAATCTCTAAACACCCTACCAAAATGAAAGGGTGCTTTTCAAAATAGAAAAAAGAAGAAGGTGTATTTTAACAGAATACGCCTGCATTTCTGCATAATCTTCGCTATCTTTGTCATTCCAAAGTGTAAAAAAGAAAGAGATGAAAGCATCACGCATTGCGCACGAAAAGAAAACGGTAGAGTTGATGATCCGCCTCTATTGCCGGAAAAAAGAAAAAATACAATTCTTTGTGCCGACTGTGAAGAGTTGCTCCGCTATGCCCACGCACGTCTCGACCATTGTCCGTTTGGAGAGAAGAAGAGTGCATGCAAAGAATGCACCGTACATTGTTACAAACCCGTCATGCGCGAACGAATGCGACAGGTGATGCGTTTCTCCGGACCGAGGATGTTGCTTTATGCACCCTGGCAGGCCATACGACATTTATTGAACCTATAACTTACTAAAAAAATCAGTAATGAAAAAAGCCATTATCATTGGCGCTACCTCCGGCATCGGACAAGAAGTTGCAAAATGTCTGTTACTGGATGGATGGCAAATCGGAGTAGCCGGCAGACGGCAATCTGCTCTCGAAAACCTACAACGGGCAGCACCGGATCAGATTCAAATTCAAACGTTGGACGTAACCCAGGAAGATGCAGGCGAGAAATTGAATATGCTCATCGACAAGGTGGGCGGCATGGATTTGTTTCTTCTTAGTTCGGGCATCGGTTTCCAGAACACGAATCTGAACATGGAGGTGGAGCTGAACACAGCATACACGAATGTAGAGGGATTTATCCGCATGGTGGATACCGCTTTCATCTATTTCAGGAAAAGCGGAGGCGGCCACCTGGCAGTCATCAGTTCCATCGCGGGAACGAAAGGACTTGGAGTGGCTCCTGCCTACTCTGCCACCAAACGCTTCCAGAACACTTACATAGATGCTCTCGAACAACTTTCATATTTACAAAAACTGAATATCCGTTTTACCGATATCCGTCCCGGATTTGTTGCCACCGACTTGCTCAACGACGGGAAACATTATCCGCTATTGATGGATGCAACGAAAGTGGGACGTCACATCGCCTGGTCACTGGAGCGGAAACAACGGATAGTAGTGATCGACTGGCGCTACCGGATACTGGTCTTTTTCTGGAAAATGATTCCCCGTTGGATGTGGAAACGGCTGCCCGTGAAAACCAATTAACACCAAAAGCAAACCAGGAAAGAAATAAATGAATAAATAGCAAGACCGGATTACTTCTTTTCCAATATTTCTACTTACATTTGTCTTGTAACATAAACTTATAATCTAACAAAAAAAGATGGAACAAAAATTTTGTCAAAGTTGCGGTATGCCGATAGACGACTCAACTTTTGGAAAAGAAACGGACGGTAGCAAGAACGAAGATTATTGCCACTATTGCTATGCGGACGGACATTTCACGAAAGAGTGTACCATGGACGAGATGATCGAGCTTAATCTGAATTATCTGGATGAGTTCAATAAAGACTCGGAAGTGAAATACACAGTGGAGGAAGCACGGAAAACGATGAAGGAGTACTTTCCACAGTTGAAGAGGTGGAAACAGTAATTGAGAAATAAAAGGAGCTTTCAGGCATGAATACATATTCAGACCTGAAAGCTTATCTACTTATTTTCTTTTATAAAATCCGTAAAGTTCGACCAGTCTTCTACACGAAACGCACGAAGATCACGAACTGACGCCTGAAACCAAGGAATACGTTTCAATGCGTCAATTGCACGAAAAAGATTTGCCATATCAGTTTTCTCTGTTAGATATACACTACCCTGCGTATTATAAAACTCATACTGACGCAACACTTTATTTATTTCAAAATAGGCATTGTTATAAGGCTCTCCATAATTGGCACGTAGGTCTGTAATGACCATATCAAAGGCTATTGCATACATACATTATCCTCATTTACAGGAATAAAATATTTCTGCTCACCAAAGAAAATACGGTTAAATTTATCACGAATCGCTATAACTAAGCCTTTGAACGGATTATGTTCAATATCAATTACTGTACCCTCTATCCATTCATCGAGTCCCGTTAATCTAGGATCCACTTTTACCTTTTCACCTTCTTTTATCATAACACTATTTTTCTTCATTGATTTCCAATTACAAAGATAATATTATTTCCTTTTCCGACGAATCAAAAGCGAGTATTTAACCATTTATTTCCGGGTGTCTTTCCAACCACTTCACTGCATAAGAGCACGTTGCTTTCGGCTTCATCCCGTTAGCTAATGCATAGGCGTAAGCAGCTTTTACCAAAGCAGCGGCAATCCCCCGCCCTTCAATGGGTTGTGGCACAATTGTGTGGATAATATCAAGAGAATCACCTATCAGGCGATATTGTACAAAGGCGGTGCGACCGTCTACTTCTGTCTTGAACAATTTTTGTTCGGGCTGATGAATAATTTCGTAATCCATAATTTCTATTGTTTTAAAGTTGGTTTATCGTCCGTTAAATACTTTCGCTAAACAATCTTATATTATTTATTAGGTGCGGATTGCATAAACTGATATATGTATATGCCTGCGATCAGAGTTGCTCAATCCACTTCAACTGGCTCGTATCGTATCCACGACGCTCGGCAGCGGTGACAAGTTTCTTCTTGATTTCTTCCGGCAGTTGGGGTGTACGGCTTAGTATCCAGAGATATTTATCAGTACTGCTGCCTACCAGGGCATAATTATAATTCTCTTCATCCAGTTCCAAGACATAATAATCAGAATAGAAACTAAGGAAGAAAGACACTTTCAGTTTGCCCGGCTGTGTGGGATCGGGTATTTTGGCATGTCCGTTGGCAGTCTTGCAGATGTCGTAAGGAGAATTACGTTTGCATCCCCGGTTCTCCACACGAATCATGCCGTCGGGACGGAGCGTGTAAGTAGCCGTGACGTCTACAAGTCCGTATTCAAAACGATTCTCGTAGCGGGCTATTTCATACCAAAGTCCCATATACCGGTGCAAATCGAGAGAGGTAACCGTACTATGGTTTGTACCTCTGAAAAAACGTTCGACATTGGGAATGGAGAAATGAAATCCCGCCTCCGTCAGACGCGTTGGGCGAACTCTCTGGCCAGCAGTCAGGAAAGATGCCGCTTCACCATATAAGATACGGAAAATTCGTTGCGGAGCTACCATCGTTGTCCATGCCCGATAAGCCTTTCCCATCGCATGGGTGAAAGCATATTGCGAGATTTGCTGCGGAGCAACCAGATTATATACCCCATGTGTCTCTTCGTGAGTGATAAAGAACTCCATTGCACGGCAAAGATCCCGTATCGATATCCACGGAAAAGCCTGCGTACCGGGACCGATGGCGGTAGCTATCTTGGTAGCTTGCAAAGGGCGAAGCATCTGCTGCATCGCTCCCCCGTCCGGAGAAAGCACTACGCCGAAGCGTGTAATAACGAGCCTTGTAGGTTCGGGACAGTGTTTCGCCTCTTTTTCCCACGCATAGCAAAGATCGGACAGAAAACCTTCTCCACGGGTACGGGTATATTCGTCCACCTCCGCTTCCGAAGGATAATAACCTACAGCAGAAGCCGAAATCATCAGTTTCGGTTTCGTTTTGACTGCGTTCAAAGCGCGGATAATACGATTGGTTACAACAATACGACTGTTGAAAAGCTCCTGTTTATATTCCGGTGTCCAACGTTTATTGATAGGTGCACCTGCCAGATTGATGACAACATCACAATGGGTCAGTGTCTGAATCAAATAACCGGACATACCTTCGCGAAACATCGACCTTCCCAGAGGAATGATCCGATGTCCGCCCTTTTCTGTAAGATAATTAGAAAGATGTTTACCTATATATCCGGTAGCTCCGGTCATTGCTATATTCATCTTGATTCGTTGTTTATTTTAACTCTATTAGAAAAACGTATAAAATGCAAGAAAAGTTCTTTGAAAAAAGCAAAATGAGGTTATCTTTGCAAGATAGACGTAAACATTGAAGCATCCAAAAAGGTTATAAAATGAAAAGACAAATGAAAATCAACTATATTCTTACACTTATATTAGTATTTTGCATCGGTGCTTCCATCCCAATATTGACAGGCAGCAGCCAAGTGAACGAACAACATTCCGCCAAATCGGAAGTGCCTTATTGTGTCACTCCGCCTACTGTTCCCACACAGGTCACCTTCGACGGGGAAACGATCGACCTCCGGCGCTATGACCGCCGCGAACGGATGGACCGCGAGATGATGGCCTTCACCTATATGCACTCCACCACCATGTTATTAATCAAGCGTGCCAACCGTTACTTCCCCATCATCGAACCGATACTGAAAGCAAACGGTATTCCTGATGACTTCAAATACCTGATGGTCATCGAGAGCAATCTGAATAACATCGCACGCTCTCCGGCAGGAGCAGCAGGTCTATGGCAATTTATGCCTGCCACCGGACGGGAATTCGGGCTGGAAGTGAACGATAACGTAGACGAACGCTATCATATTGAAAAAGCAACCGTTGCCGCCTGCAAATACTTCAAACAGGCGTATGCCAAATATGGCGACTGGATGGCTGTCTCCGCCGCCTATAACGCCGGACAGGGACGTATCTCCTCCCAACTTGAAAAGCAGTTGGCAAGTCATGCCATGGACTTATGGCTGGTAGAGGAAACTTCCCGCTACATGTTCCGCCTGCTGGCAGCCAAAGAGATATTCAATAACCCGCAACGTTACGGATTCCTCTTGAAACGGGAACATCTGTATCCGCCTATTCCTTATAAAGAGGTAACCGTCAACACTTCTATCGACGATCTGAACGACTACGCAAAATCACAGGGAATCACCTATGCCCAACTTCGTGATGCCAACCCCTGGCTGCGCGACACTTCATTGAAAAACAAGACCGGAAAGACATACATTCTCTATATTCCTACACAAGAGGGAATGTATTACAACCCGCAAAAGACCGTTGCCTACAATAAACAGTGGGTCATCGACTAAAAAGGCTTTTTCTTTAATTCCGGCCAAACACTATTGATATGAAACTGAAAGAAAGAATCCATCGTTTTTTGCATGACGAGAAACTGAAACGAAAGTTATACGTCATCATCTTCGAATCGGACACCCCTGCCGGGAAATTGTTCGACGTGATTCTTATCGCCTGTATTCTGGTCAGCGTATTGCTCGTCATCATCGAAAGCCTGAAAGGACTTCCCACCTATCTGACGACTCCGTTCGTCATTATGGAATTCCTTTTCACCGGCTTCTTTACTTTCGAATACCTGACGAGAATCTACTGTTCACCCCGTCCCCGGAAATACATATTCAGCTTTTTCGGTATCGTAGACTTACTGGCCACGTTGCCTCTTTACATCGGTCTGCTCTTTCCGGGCGCCCGCTATCTACTCATCATCCGTGCCTTCCGCCTGATACGTGTGTTCCGCGTCTTCAAGCTTTTCAACTTTCTGAATGAGGGGGAACGGCTGCTCACTGCCTTGCGTGAAAGTAGTAAGAAGATTGCAGTGTTCTTCTTGTTTGTCGTCATTCTGGTGACTTCCATCGGAACGCTAATGTATATGATTGAAGGAACGCAGCCCAACTCCCAGTTCAACAATATCCCGAACAGCATCTATTGGGCTATCGTCACCATGACTACCGTAGGTTATGGAGATATTACTCCCGCCACCGGCCTCGGAAAATTCCTTTCCGCCTGTGTCATGCTGATCGGTTACACGATTATTGCCGTACCCACAGGTATCGTATCTGCCTCCATGATGAAAGAGTATAAACGCAGGAGAGACAAAGAATGTCCCAACTGCCATCGCTCCGGACACGAAGATAATGAAGAGTTTTGCAAATATTGCGGCCATCCGTTAAATAGTGACTGAATAAGCTCTATTCCCTTTTCTGCAAAGAAAAAGACATTCACTATTTTCGTGAATTATAAATAAAACACTATATTTGCAGAAACAAATGGAATATGATTATAGAGTACGAAAAAGAGTATCTAAAGGAGTTGTATGAGGATGGTAAGTGTAAAAGCAAAAAATATCGTTTTGACGCAGCTGTTATCAAAAAGTACCAGAAACGTATCGATACTTTAATTGCCGCTACGCGGATAGAAGATTTATTCGTCTTTAATTCTCTAAACTTCGAAGCTCTTCAAGGCCGTGCAGACTATTTTTCCATCCGTATAGACTATCACTACCGGCTGGAGTTTAGAACCCGCACCGAAGGTACTGAAACTATATTAACCATTTGTATAGTAACTGACATAACCAATCATTACCAATAAAAAATCAAGTATGAATACAATAAAAAGATTACCTACACACCCAGGTGATGTGTTAAAAGAAGAATTGGAATGCCGCAAAATCTCTCAAAAGAAATTCTCGGAAATTCTTGGGGTTCCTTATACAATGCTTAATGAAATATTGAATGGAAAAAGACCTATTACCAGTGATTTTGCATTGATGGTGGAAGCAGCTCTAGACATTAATCCAGAGTTACTTATCAATATGCAATCACGATATAACATGGCTTTGGCCCGTGAAAAGAAAGCCCTTTCAAACCGACTCAACGAAATACGTAAAATGTGCGCCTCACTGTTATGAGTGTTTGCAAATACGCTCGAATAAGACAATGAAAACGCATCCCACAGCATAGCAGGCAATATCTCCCCAATCGAACGTAGAACCCAGCACAATTCGGGCTACGCGGTTCGTGACACCCAATGTTTCCACCAGCTGGAAGTATTGCAAGACTTCTACAAAACAGGCAAAAAGAAAGACATAAAACGGCATCCGCGGAATCCCCGTCGGTAGAAAGATACGTACAAAGCTATATACCAGCACTACAACCAGCATATCTCCGACATAGGGACGTATGAAACGGTCGCGCACATACAAAGCTATCAACACCTCAATACAGAAGATCACCAGAAAGCTGATTATATAAAAAATTCTTTTCTTCATTATTTGCTCGGTCGCGGGATTAAACATTTATTTGAATCTGCGAATATACGATAAAATGAATTGGATACGTTCAAATATTACTAAATGATTGATACAAAAAGGGGAAATAATTGTATATTTATGGTCCTAAGCATTTTTCCACAAACAATAAAAAACAGAAAGGAGATTGAACACATGATGTTGAATATGGATTTTATAATCCGTTTATTGGTCGCCGGAATACTGGGAACCATCATTGGACTGGATCGTGAATACCGTGCCAAAGAAGCCGGATACCGCACTCATTTTCTCGTGTCGCTAGGTAGTGCTTTGATTATGATTGTTTCCCAATACGGATTTCAGGAAATTATAAAAGAAAGTAGTGTCACACTCGATCCCAGTCGGGTGGCGGCACAGGTTGTCAGCGGTATCGGATTTATCGGTGCAGGAACCATCATCTTTCAAAAACAGATTGTACGCGGATTGACTACCGCCGCAGGAATCTGGGCAACAGCAGGTATCGGCTTGGCGGTAGGTGCAGGAATGTACACCATCGGTATTGCCGCCACGGTGTTGACCCTCGTCGGACTGGAACTACTTAGCTATCTATTTAAAAGCATCGGAATGAAAAGCTCGATGGTTTCTTTCTCAACTCCCAACAAAGACATACTGAAACAGATAGCGGACAGATTCAACTCTAAAGACTACCTGATAGTCTCTTACGAGATGGAAACGCAACACACGGGTGAAACAGAATATTATCAGGTTACGATGGTTATCAAGTCGAAACGGAATAATGATGAAGGGCATCTGCTTTCGCTGATACAGGAATTTCCGGATGTAACGGTGCAGCGAATTGAATAGTCAGACTTTCGCTCCTCTCCCAAAATGGAAATCTACTTTTGCTTTTCCGTCAGATACTTCCAATAACGTACAGGCATATCCTGCCTGTGCTTCCTCGGATTCATGCGTTCTTTGATACAAATGGCCTTGAAATATGTCTTCCAAAGTTGTTGGAAAAGCTTCTCATCCTTGTCCATCAGACTTTCGTCCAGCATCCCCGTAATCAAATGGGATTCACGGCTGTCATCATCAAACGAGATAGTCGTCACCTCCTGCAAGTCATAATAAAATCCGTAACGGCGTTTCATGTCGTAAATAATCCACTTCTGATCGGCAAAACGGTCTTTGAAATGGTGAACCGTCAACGGGAGCGCATTATACTGCGGTTCGAAAGCGGCAAAGAATGTACCGTCGGCAGCTTTCTGGAAACGGACAAACTGCATCAGGTGCACACGTTCGCCATCCACTTTTTTCCATATTTGCGCTAATTGCAAAACATCCGGATCACCAAAGTTGGTTTCAATAGAGCGGGGTGCATCAATTGCTTTACGGATATATCGAAAAATAAGTATTCCTATTTCCGGAAGTTCCGACAGCCAACTTTGCGTGAGGCAACCCAAAGCAGAAGAGGAAACTTTCTTCTGCAATCCCCGCCACACACACCCGGCCTTTTCTTCATCGGTCACTACCGTATGCAGCTCATCACAAAATAAAGGCAAAGCATCTCCTTCCGACAGCAAAGCATCGGGAAAGGTCTTGCGGAAATAGGCGTCGAATACGGCCGTCAGCAGCCCATCAAAGGTTTTATCATAAATATAAACACTAAACATATTTACTATTGGACAATTCACAATTTACTATTTAAGTTACTATTAGACGATCTACGCTTGGTATCACTTTTGAAATCATTAACGTCCGATGCATACATGATATTTTACAATGCTAACTTAAATAGTAAATAGTAAATCGTCTAATAGTAAATTATTATTACTCACCAAAATCAAGCAACAACTGCCGCTCATCCACTTTCTTTTTCGGTTTCGGCAACAACAGACTGCGTACCCGTTGCGGAGAAAGTTCGTTCACCGTCTGCATCTGGAGAGGCAGTTCTTTGCAAGTGATGAAATATTGCGCTTTCTTCATTACTACTCCTATCTTCTTCAGTTCATAAAATCCCAGCCGCGAAAAACGACGGGAAGCAACAATTAGTTTCGCAGACTTCACCCCTACTCCCGGCACACGGAGCAACATTTCGTAGTCCGCCTTATTAATGTCGACAGGGAACTGTTCGGGATGGCGCAAAGCCCACGAGAGTTTCGGGTCTATCTCGAGATCGAGATCCGGATAGGAATCATCCACAATTTCATCTACCTTGAATTGATAAAAACGCAATAACCAGTCAGCCTGATAGAGCCGGTTTTCACGTACCAGAGGCGGCTGTTTCAATGCCGGAAGGCGCTTATCATACGTATTCACGGAAACGTAGCCCGAGTAATAGACACGTTTCATGGTGGGGCGCCCATAAAGTGCCGACGAAAGAAAAAGAATATCTTTATCCGATTCGGAGGTAGCTCCCACAATCACCTGGGTACTTTGTCCCGCAGGTGCGAAACGCGGTGCGTGGCGAAACTTCTGCCGTTCTTCTTTACTCTCCAACACGCCTTGTTGAATGTATTTCATCGGAGCAAATACGCTTTTATGGTCTTTTTCCGGTGCAAGCAGTTTCAAATTTTCTTCTTTGGGAATTTCGACGTTGACGCTAAGACGATCGGCATACAATCCGGCTTCATTCACTAATTCGCGACTGGCTCCGGGAATACTCTTGAGATGGATATAACCGTTAAAACGGTACACTTGCCGCAAATCTTTGGCTACACGCACAAGTCTCTCCATTGTATAGTCCGGATTACGGACCACTCCGGAGCTAAGAAACAGCCCTTCGATATAGTTACGACGGTAGAATTCCATCGTCAGCTCCACCAATTCCGAAACGGAAAAGGTAGCGCGGGGAAGATCGTTGCTACGACGGTTGACGCAATAGGCACAATCGTAAATGCAATAATTGGTAAGCATGATTTTCAATAGCGAGATACATCGACCGTCCTCGGCAAAACTGTGGCATATCCCCCATCCTCCCACAGTGTTTCCCAGCGTTCCCGGCTTATTGGAACGCACCGTACCACTGGAAGAACAGGAAACATCGTACTTGGCAGATTCTGCAAGTATCTTCAGTTTAGCTAAGACGTTTTCGTTCATCATTCCCGATCTTGATTCTTTTCGCAAATATACGATTTAATTTGAGATGCGTATAGAAGAAAAAAGTTTGCCCCCCTACAAATTGCAAATAAATCATTTAAAAGAACCACAAAAA
>NZ_GG774955.1:918832-963566 GCF_000162555.1 Bacteroides sp. 3_1_23 | reverse complement strand
ACTATCCGTACTAAAACAATAAAAAGTCATTCCACATTAAAACAAAAAGAGGGCATATCGCTTCACGATATGCCCTCTTTTTCAATATCCTAGTAGTCTTCTAAATTATTTTTTTAGAAGCTTCCAAAGATGCTTTACGGAATTCTTTCATTGCTTTTTCGATTTCCAAAGAAGCTTTACGAGCGCGAGTTCCTGCTGCTTTGTTACCGTTTTCGATCTGTGCGTTAGCATCTTTTGAGAAGTCAGCATAAAGAGCTGCTACCTTTTCTACCAATTCTTTCATAATCCTTTTATTTTTTTCGTTAATAATGTGCCGCAAAAATACACTGTTTCCCGAAATAAAAGCATAAAATCAATATTTTTTTTGAAATAATCTTCGAAAAATATCTAAAAAAGGGGCTTTTCACCTTTTTTACCTACCTTTGTAGCCATGAAACTGCTTACAGATACCGATTATATACATGCACTGATTGCTGAAGGAGAGCACCAGCAACAAGACTTTAAATTCGAAATTTCCGACGCACGCAAAATAGCCAAAACACTTTCGGCCTTTGCCAACACGGACGGAGGACGATTACTTATTGGCGTTAAAGACAATGGTAAAATCGCAGGAGTACGCTCCGAAGAAGAAAAATATATGATTGAAGCCGCCGCACAACTTTATTGCGTGCCGGAAGTGGAATATTCTCTGCAAACATACATAGTGGAAGGACGACAAGTGTTAGTGGCAACCATCGAAGAAACTCCACATAAACCGGTTTACGCCAAGGACGAAACCGGAAAGCCCCTAGCCTATCTCCGCATCAAGGACGAAAATATTCTGGCAACTCCCATACATCTCCGTGTATGGCAACAGAGCGATAGCCCCCGTGGAGAACTCATCCGCTACACCGAACGTGAACAGCTCCTGCTCGATCAACTGGAGCACGGAACTTTACTCTCACTCAACCGTTACTGTCGACAAACCGGACTTTCACGACGTGCCGCTGAACATCTGCTCGCCAAATTTGTTCGTTATGATATTGTGGAACCTGTATTCGAAAATCATAAATTTTACTTCCGAATAAAAGACGAATAACCACAAACAATGCTTTATACTTAATACTTAACTATGACTTTTATCAACGAGATTAATGACATACTTTGGACGTATATTCTAATTATTATGTTATTAGGATGTGCTGTCTGGTTCAGCATACGGACACGCTTTGTACAATTTCGCATGATCCGGGAAATGATCGTGCTGTTAAGCGAATCCGCCGGCAAAGGAAAACAGGGAGAGAAACATGTATCTTCTTTTCAGGCATTCGCTATTTCTATCGCCAGCCGTGTGGGTACGGGGAATCTTGCGGGAGTGGCTACTGCCATTGCCATCGGAGGTCCCGGGGCTATTTTCTGGATGTGGGTCATCGCACTGTTAGGGGCTTCGAGTGCTTTCATAGAGTCTACTTTGGGACAATTATACAAAATACGCGGAAAGGATTCGTTCATCGGAGGACCTGCTTATTATATGAAGAAAGGGTTGAAACAACCGTGGATGGGAATGCTTTTTGCCGTATTAATAAGCATTACTTTCGGGTTTGCTTTCAATTCTGTACAGAGTAATACGATCTGTGCTGCGGCAGAGCATGCTTTTGGGTTCAATCATATTATATTGGGAGGTGTGCTGACTTTGCTGACATTGCTTATCATCTTTGGAGGTATTCAACGCATTGCCCGCGTCAGTAGTATTATCGTGCCTGTTATGGCTTTGGGATATGTAGGGCTGGCACTGGTTATTGTTGCACTCAATATCACTCATTTACCGGGTGTTATCGCACTGATTGTCAGCCATGCTTTCGGTTGGGAGCAGGCATTGGCAGGAGGAGTTGGTATGGCATTAATGCAGGGCATCAAGAGAGGACTTTTCAGCAATGAGGCCGGTATGGGTTCGGCCCCGAATGCGGCTGCCACGGCTCATGTCAGCCATCCCGTAAAACAAGGGTTGATACAGACTTTGGCGGTATTTACAGATACATTATTGATATGTACCTGTACGGCTTTTATCATCCTCTTTAGTGGGGCTCCTCTGGATGGTTCGGCTAATGGAGTGCAGCTGACTCAACAGGCGTTGACAAACGAAATAGGTTCTTCGGGCAGTATCTTCGTTGCCGTAGCTCTTTTCTTTTTTGCTTTCAGCAGTATTCTGGGGAATTATTATTATGGTGAGGCTAATATCCGTTTTATCACTCACCGGAAATGGGTACTTCATGGTTACAGGATATTGGTGGGTGGTATGGTACTCTTCGGTTCACTTGCCACATTGGATATGGTATGGAGCCTGGCAGATGTCACGATGGCGTTAATGGCTATCTGTAATCTGATCGCTATCCTTTTCCTCGGAAAATATGCTATCCGTCTGCTAAATGATTACCGCGCGCAAAAGAAAGCTGGCATCCAAAGCCCTGTTTTTAAGAAAGAGACAATGCCGGACATCGAAAAGGACTTGGAATGTTGGTGAAAACCAACTGTTTTTGTACCTTTGCACGCAAATTGACAGATGGTAGTTATGTTATATACCTTCCACACGCTCAAATAGTAAATTGTAAATAATAAAATTGTAGAGATAACAATGGGCTTATTTGGTTTATTCAAGAAAAAATCCGATGAAACGAAAGTCGGCAATGTAGAAGATTTCATATCACTGACACGGGTGTATTTCCAGTCAGTTATCGCCACAAACCTCGGTATCACTAATATCCGCTTCTTGCCGGACGTAGCTAACTTCAAACGTTTGTTTAAAGTTCCTACTCAAAACGGTAAACTGGGATTGGCCGAAAAATCTGCTGCGCGCAAAATGCTGATGCAGGATTATGGGTTGAACGAGAACTTCTTTAAGGAAATCGACTCTTCCGTGAAACGTAACTGCCGCACTCAAAATGATATTCAATCTTATTTGTTCATGTATCAGGGATTTTCCAATGATCTGATGATGTTGATGGGAAATCTGATGCAGTGGAAGTTTCGTATGCCGTCGATCTTTAAGAAGGCTTTGTATGGTATGACACAGAAAACGGTACACGATGTTTGTACCAAGACAGTGTGGAAGGCTGATGATGTGCATAAAACGGCTGCGACTGTTCGCCAGTACAAAGAGCGTTTGGGATACTCTGAACAGTGGATGACGGATTATGTGTATAATATTGTTCTTCTTGCCAAGAAGGAGCCGAAACGGAAGAACGACGACACGGAAACGAAAAAATAAGTCGCTTTAAATGTTAGAAAATCGTAAAGATTAATAGGATAGAAAAAGCGGGGGTTTTGTACCTCCGCTTTTTTTGTTATCTTTATGTACTTTTTTCTTTTGTCTTGATACAAAAGAAAAAATCAAGGCTGCGCCTGCCCGGCTACTCCGGTTTCATTCCCGTCTAAAGGGTAGAAACTCGCTTCGCTCAAACAGTCTGCCCTTCTTAACGCCGGTAATAAAACCTTCGCTTGACGCCGTGCAGACGAGGCCGGAGGGGGACTATGCGGTGTGGTAGTATATTATAATTATTAAAAAATAGAGAGATTGCTTATGAAACAAAAGAAAATGCTTGCGCTTACTTTTTCACAGTTGAAACAAATCTATAATCAAGAAATTCCGGAAGTGGTGGAGATAGCTGATAAGAGCTCTTCTGTGGAAGAGTTCAAGGCTGGGATGCTGCGTTTTTTGGAAATTTGCAGGATAGAAAATGAGGCTGCGGAGGAGGCGAGGGAGCAAATTCGACTCTTACTCGATTATGATGGACAGAATGTCCATGAACTGTCTACTGGACAGGATATGTCAGTACAGACGATTCGGTTGCTTTATGAGTTTCTGACGGGAACGTTGGAAAATATGGAGATACCGACGGATTTGTTTATTGAAATTTTCCAGATGTTTAAACGGTTGAAGGGAGAGGTTGTGCCTTTACCATCGCCACAGCGTATCAAAAGCAGGAATGACCGGTGGGAAACGGGATTGGATGAAGAGGTACGTGAAGTGCGGGATGAGAATAAGGAGCGGATGTTGCACTTGCTGATTCAGAAGATTGAGAACAGGAAGTCGAAACCTTCGGTGCGTTTTCACTTTGAGGAGGGAATGAGTTATGAAGAAAAATACAGGTTGGTAAGTGAGTGGTGGAACGATTTCCGTTTTCATTTGGCAATGGCTATAAAAAGTCCGGGCGAGTTGAATCGATTCCTGGGAAATTCACTTTCGTCAGAGACTATGTATTTGCTTTATCGTGCCCGGAAGAAGGGTATGCCGTTCTTTGCAACTCCTTATTATTTATCGTTGCTTAATGTAACGGGATATGGGTATAATGACGAGGCTATTCGGAGTTATATTCTGTATTCTCCACGTTTGGTGGAGACGTATGGAAATATTCGCGCGTGGGAGAAAGAGGATATTGTAGAAGCCGGGAAGCCTAATGCTGCGGGATGGCTTTTGCCGGACGGGCATAACATTCATCGGCGGTATCCGGAGGTGGCTATTCTCATTCCTGACACTATGGGACGGGCTTGCGGAGGACTTTGTGCTTCCTGTCAGCGTATGTATGATTTTCAGAGCGAGCGGTTGAATTTCGAATTTGAGTCTTTACGCCCGAAGGAATCATGGGATCGTAAGTTGCGTCGGTTAATGGCTTATTTTGAAGAGGATACGCAATTGCGGGATATTCTTATTACAGGAGGCGATGCGCTGATGAGTCAAAATAAAACGCTTCAGAATATTCTGGATGCGGTGTATCGGATGGCGGCACGCAAACAAAGGGCGAATCTTGAACGCAAGGATGGAGAGAAATATGCGGAATTGCAACGGGTACGGTTGGGGTCACGTCTGTTGGCTTATTTGCCGATGCGTATCAACGACGGGCTGGTTGATGTTCTGCGGGAATTCAAGGAGAAAGCATCGGCTATCGGTGTGAAACAGTTTATTATACAGACTCATTTCCAGACACCGCTGGAGGTTACTCCTGAAGCTAAAGAAGCGATCCGGAAGATTCTTTCTGCGGGATGGATTATTACGAATCAGTTGGTATATACGGTGGCTGCTTCACGTAGAGGGCATACGACCCGGCTTCGTCAGGTGCTCAATTCGTTGGGGGTGGTATGTTATTACACTTTCTCGGTTAAGGGATTCAATGAGAATTATGCGGTATTTGCACCCAACAGTCGTTCAATGCAGGAACAACAGGAGGAAAAGATTTATGGCCGTATGACACCGGAACAGGCGGAGGAGTTATATAAGATATTAGAGACGAAAGTAGGAACAGAAGAGGAGCCTAAAGAGGATGTTGCCAAGCAATTAAGACGCTTCATGAGAAAGCATCATTTACCTTTCCTTGCCACTGATCGCAGCGTATTGAATTTACCGGCTATCGGTAAAAGCATGACTTTCCAATTGGTGGGACTAACTGAAGAAGGAAAACGAATTCTACGCTTCGAACATGACGGTACTCGTCATCATAGCCCGATTATCGATCAGATGGGGCAGATTTATATTGTAGAGAATAAATCGCTAGCTGCTTACCTGCGCCAGTTAGCCAAGATGGGAGAAGATCCGGAAGACTATGCTTCTATCTGGAATTATACGAAAGGAGAAACCGAACCTCGTTTCAGTCTTTACGAGTATCCTGATTTCCCCTTCCGCACAACAGATAAAATGAGTAATTTAAGTATTAAGAATTAGGTATTAAGTATTAATCGACAAGCATCAACTAACAAGTATTAATCAACGCCTATCAAGTATAAACCAGCGGCTTCGGTAATACTTATTACTTAATACTTGTTTCTACTACTTGTTTCCTACTCTTTTACCCGTATTACTATATTTGCAATAATTGCAGTTAGGCCTCCGGTGGTAATCCCTGAAGAGAAGATACTTCGAATTGCTTCCGGGGCTTGTTGTAATACGTCCGGCATTAGTTCTACCCCTAAGCCTAAGGAGAGGCTGACTGCTAATACCAAAGTTTCTTTACGGCCTATTTCTTGTGAGGAGACAATACGGATTCCCGCCGCTGCTACTGTGCCGAACATTAGTAAGGTTGCACCGCCCAGTACAGGATCGGGCATTAAGGAAAATACGGCACCTACGATGGGAAATAAACCCAAAAGGACGAGCATTGCTGCGATATAATAACCAACATAACGGCTGGCTACTCCGGTCAGTTGGATAATACCGTTGTTTTGTGCAAAGATGGAGTTTGGAAAAGAGTTGAATACACCGGCGAGAAAGGAGTTGAATCCATCTGCCATTACTCCACCGGAAACCCGTTTCAAATAGGAATCTCCTTCAATGGGAAGTCCGGAAATCATAGAGTTGGCAGTTACATCACCTGTTGCTTCAATGGCAGTTATCAAGTAAACCAGACCAATGGCTATAAAAGAAGACACATTGAAATCAACACCATATTTAAAAGGCTGGGGAATATTAAAACTCATCAGCATTTCCACATTCAACGCACTCATATCCACTTTTCCCAGAGCAAATGCCAAACCATAGCCAAGGCAAAGTCCGAGTACAATGGAACTCATACGCAGGTATTTGTTCCCGCAACGGTTGAAAAACAAGACGCTAAGAAGTACCAGTGCTGCAATAGACAGGTTTTCCCACGTAGCAAACGTACCATTATCCATAGCTGCATATCCGCCTCCGCAAGATACGATACCTACCTTTATCAGACTCAATCCGATAAGCAGCACGACAATACCGGAAACCAGCGGAGTGATAATATTACGCAGATATTTGAATGTGCGGCTGACAATCATTTCGATAGGCGCAGCAGCCATACAGGAACCGAAAATTAACGGTAATCCGCCTACCATTCCTGTGGCAATGATAGGGCCGATAAAAGAAAAACTGGTTCCCTGGATGCAGAGCAGTCTTGCTCCTATCACACCAAAGCGGCGGCATTGTATAAAGGTAGATACTCCCGAAGCAAAAAGAGACATGGAAACCAGAAAGCTTGTCTTTTCTACATCAAGTTTCAAGGCACTTGCGATGATAAGCGGAGGTGTAATGATCGCTACGAAAATAGCCAAAAGATGTTGTAAAGCCGCAAACAAGGCGTCTTTAAAAGGGGGACGGTCTTCTACGCCGTAGATTAAATCAGTTTTCATTTAACAGGGTTTCTATATATTTTTTTAAGTTTCGCAGAGGGATAAACAGAGATTATTCTGAAGTCCAGCTTCTTTTAGTCCGACTTTTTTTAATTCTATTTCTTATAATCCGTTTTTTAGTTCAGCGTCCATTTCAGAGCGAGTGTCGGGATAACATAAAAGCCATCACGACCGCCGAAGTTATTACTCAATTCGACTTCGGAGCCAACACTAAGATTGAAATTTTTATTTACTCCTTTGATTTTGTTTAGGTTTACCCAGAATTGTGGTTCGGAGAGAAAGATAGTCTTTCCATAGTTGGTTTCTTCGCGCCACCAGTCGGCAAAGCCGGAGAAAGTGAGCAGATTGCGGCAGAAATTCACGTACCACGTACCTGTCAGCTGGAAGTTGTTGGGCGATTGGTGTTTCTGAATATACTTATACATAGCAGTCAGCGTAAAGCCTTTGGAAAAGGAAGCATTATTAAAAGTGTAGGTAGCTCCTGCCAGATAAGCATTTTTATAAGACATGCCTTTCGATAATCCACCGTTATATTCAAGATGTGCAGAAAAAGGACCTTTCCAGAATTTCAGTTCACGCGCTATTTCCCAATAAGCGGAAGCGACACCTTCGGAAGTGTAATCCATATCGACAAAGAAATAAGTGCTTCCCCAAGTATCAGGCTGAAACTTCTCCACAGTGGAGGTGAACAGCGGGCGACCTTGCAAATCTTTATCGTACAAAGAACGTCCGAAATCATAATGCAGCTGAATGTTTTGCGCCTGCAATCCCGGTACGGCAGAGAGCAACATACAGAGGAAAAGAGCAGAGATAATTTGTTTCATAAGTAAATGTGTTTAAATGAAGATGCAAAAATAGTTAAAGCTACACATATAAACACATTACTTCTGTCTTTTTTTATTCCAGGTTATTATTTCCCGTATCCCACCAGAGTCTTGTACCTCCATGGTCATCTCCGCCTAAAGCCTCGACAAGAGCAGAATATTGCTCCGAGTCTTCTGTCTGCAATGTACCTGGGAAATTAAGACGGCGCACCATGATCTCCGTGTCGATGCATCCGCTCCTACTATGATTGAATCGAACGGGAAATAAACGGGGATATCCCGTCCGTCTTTGTTCGGTCCAGGCTTCGCAACCTTCCGGGAACATGGCAATCCATTTCTGCGTGATAATCTTCTCCAGTTTTGTCTCCTTATCATCCTGCGGATTCCATTTGGGAGTGACTTTACAACGCGCTTCTATATTATTTTCTTCATCATAAGTATCTATAAAGTCGGAAGCTGTCAGCTCACTTTTCAGGTAATCCTCCACCCCATAAATTCCCCATTGATGAAAAGAGGTAGTTACACCGTTTCGGTAACAAGCTTCTTCATCTTCATCCGTCCATCCGCGCAAAGCGGCTTCGGCACGCAGAAACCAGACTTCCGAAGCAGTCATCAGAGGTGTATCAGTATCCTGCTTGACAAACAGCTTTGACAATCCCGAATAATGACTATGAGCAAAGCAGGTTCCCTGGCGAATTCCACGATACTGTCCTTTAAGAGCCTCATCCGTACAGGGTTCAAAATAAATTTCCAAACGGGGATCGTTATATCCGGTCAAAATTGATTCCATGTTAGCACTCATGTAAGTTTCATTCCAGACACGGTTAAGTTCTCCCAATGGATTGGTATACCCGGATTTGGTAGAAACAAACACTCCTCCTGTTTCCGCTTCAAAGAAGCCGTAACCATTTTCCTTTATTTTCTGTATTTCAGCATGCGCTTTATCTGGAGCAACAGAAGCAAGGCGCATTGCCAGACGCAGACGCAGGGAATTGGCAAACTTTACCTAGGAAGGATATTTCCCGTCCAACAAAATATCAAAACGTGCAAATCCATTGGATTCCGGTTTCTCATCTATATAGTTGGTGAGAGCAACTACAGCAGAATCGAGTTCATTGAAAAACTCATAATAGACATCCTCCTGTTTATCCGGACGGTAATGTTTTTCGGCATTAGCAAAATTCTTATAAATGATAGGACCATAATAATCCGTCACACGATGCATCGCTTCCACCTTTAATATTTTCGTTATCCCGAACAGAGCAGGATGTGTATTCCGGGTAGCATTCTCCGACTGATATATCTGTGGGAAAATATAAGAATACATGTGTGTCCACATAGCGCTATTCCAGCCGTCCTGCATATTATAATCGGAATTATGCGAGCCCCCGTTCAGAGGTTTGCCGTCATGCATATACCCACTGAACATGTCCGCGTTCAGATTCTGTATCAGTTGGAAAGGCCAGTTCTTTCCTTTTCCGTAGTCGTAATTAAAATAAATACCTTGCTGAATAATTCCCAAACGGATTCCATAGCCATTGTCATCAATAATCAAGTCATCATCCGTGATACCGGACAAATCGGTATTGTAATCACGGAAATTACCGGTACAAGCTACAGAGAACAGCAATAAACCCAACAAATATAGATATACATATTTTCTCTTCATTTCTCTCTCCTGCCTTTAAAATTCACATTTCAGAGTAAAGCCCAAACTACGGGTCGTAGGCATTCCGAACACTTCAATTCCTTGATTATCATTTCCGGTAGAAAGTACCAAATCCGGATCAAAAGGAGCTTTCTTATACAAGAAACATAGATTGCGAGCTACAAACGAAAGCTGAACATCTTTCAGTACCTTCGTTTTCTGTATCCACTTCTTGGAGAAATTATAGCTCAATGATACTTCACGCAACCGTAAATTCGTAGCATCATACATATAATATTCCGTCACCCCGGCACGCCCGCCTACTATTTTATAGAATCCTTTCACATTGTCTATACGCTGACCGTCGAGCATTACATATCCCCTATCACGCGCATCGGCCGTTATTTCAGATACTCCATAAAGATCCATTTCCGCCTGTGTCTGCGAAAGGACTTCGCCTCCGTAGCGCCAATCAAGCAGAAAATAAAGGGTGAAGCCTTTGTAAGAGAATGTATGATCCCATCCCATCATAAAGACAGGGTTGGCATTTCCTACTTTCACCGTATTCCCATCGCCCTCCACCAATGGAAGTCCTTTATTATCACCCTCTGTTTCGTAAACGATATTGCCTGCATCATCGCGCACAAAAGCCTTACCATATATATCACCGATAGAACCGCCTTTAATAAGTTTCATGGCATAGCTGGAAGAAAAACTGGTAGGCCCGTAAATCATTTCTTTCAGATCTTCGTGCAACTTCACTATCTTATTCTTATTGGTAGAGAAGTTTACAGAAGTTTTCCAGTTGAAATCAGGAGTTAATACGGGAGTTCCATTCAGTGTCAATTCCCATCCCCGATTCTGGATATTTCCGGCATTTACATATCGGTAAGCATACTTATCACCTGCAAGTGCGGGAAGTTTGAAGAATTGATTATAAGTATTGGTACGATAATAAGTCAGATTAACCCCTAAACGGTGTTGAAAGAATCGCCATTCAGTTCCAAATTCGATGGCATGAGTCATTTCCGGCTCCATTTCCTTGAAAGGTGCGGCGTCATTCGCCTGTATCTCGCCACCGGCATTGATCTGCGAAGAGGGATTAGTGATAAATGGAGGAATATCATTCCCTACTTTACTATAAGCGCCACGCAATTTTGCGAAAGAAACCCATTCGGGTAACTTCACCCATTTATCAAGTAGCATGGAAAGCCCTACAGAAGGATAAGCGAATCCGGATTTTTCATGGCTGGTATAAGACAAGGTTGACGCCCAGTCATTACGGGCCGTCAAATCAAGAAACAATTTTTCCTTATAACCGATCTGTGCCGTACCGAATATAGATTGCAACTGACGGCGTTGATCTATTCGCTGGTCAATACTGGCAGAACTGTTCATGACGATATTGGCAATATTAAACACATTAGCAAACTTCAAAGATGCATTTTTCGAATCATATCGGGTAGAATTAACGACTTTATCATTTATACTACCACCAATCGCCGCATCCAGTGTAAAATCCCCCCAGGTTTTCTTCACCATCGCCATGACATCACCATACATCTGGGTTTCCTGATAATCCATCTCGATATATCGTCCGTTCGCTCCACACAGGGCGGTGGCAGTAGACGCATAGAATTTCTGGCGTAACTTGTCCGCCCAATAATCCATGTTTCCACGGGCTTGAATCGTCAGCCAATCATTTACCTTAAAGTTTGCTGAAAGAGAAAGGGTAATGCGTGTACGTGTTTCTTTACTTTGTATGCGGTTCGTTATCCAGTATGGATTCTGTTCGAAGTCTTCGGTAAACGTATGCCAATTCTGCACACCCAGTTTCCGTTCTTCGTCATAGGTTTCAAAATGATCTTTATAATAAGACAAATCCTCCCCACGAGGAAAACGATAGAGCCCTACCAACGGATTCATATAGAAACCTCCCGACACCGGCTTATTCTCGACGGTCTGTTTCATCACATTCACACTACCGTCCAGTTTCAGACGTTTGTCGAACATGGTAGCCGTCTCACGCAAGTTTATATTATGCTTTTTCAGTTTATTCTTGTCGATAATCCCCTTTCCGGTAGTATTGGCATAGGAGAAATAAGTTTGCAGGTTTTCATTTCCAT
Source organism: Bacteroides sp. 3_1_23 (assembly GCF_000162555.1). Classification (NCBI taxonomy): domain Bacteria; kingdom Pseudomonadati; phylum Bacteroidota; class Bacteroidia; order Bacteroidales; family Bacteroidaceae; genus Bacteroides; species Bacteroides sp. 3_1_23. The sequence continues at coordinate 951,846 of NZ_GG774955.1, read as the reverse complement.
AACTGATAGATACGGAAGTCATCGATGTCAATCCGGTACGGAAAAAATCATCCAGATTATCATAAGCCATCAGATTCTCTTTCTCTCCCCAACTGTCTACCACATCACTGACACCATAACGATTCTGCATTTTAGGCATACTGAATGCTTTCTCGAAAGTGAGTCCTGTAGAGAAATTAATATTCCTTTGTCCGACAGAGTTGCCTTTTTTAGTCGTAATAAGAATCACTCCGTTAGCAGCCATGCTACCATATAAAGCGGCAGCAGGAGCACCTTTCAGAATACTGATGCTTTCTACATCTTCCGGATTCAGATTAGAGATTCCGTCTCCTCCATCACGATTCCCTGCATTCGCCGTACCACCAATAGCCGAATAAGCCTGTTCGGAAGAGGTGTTCGACATCGGCACTCCATCTATTACATAAAGCGGTTGATTATCACCGGATACCGAACGGATTCCCCGGAGACTGACTTTTGCGGAACCGCCCATACCGGAAGAGTTTTTGTTGATTTGCACACCGGCAGCTTTTCCTGCCAGGGCAGCAATCATATTTACTTCTTTGACACGGTTCAGTTCTTCTCCCTTGATTTTTTGCACAGAATAGGCCAATGTAGCTTCATCCTTTTCAAGTCCCAAGGCCGTTACGATGACATGTTCAAGCATCACCGCATCTTCCTGAAGACGTATTTCAAGCACATTCCGACCTGCCACATTGACTTCTACAGTCTTATAACCCACAAAAGAAACTTGTAAGACAGCACTATCCGGCACAGACAAAAAGAATTTTCCATCAATATCGGTCACAGTACCATTGGCTCCCCCCTTTTCGCGTATTGTAGCACCGATCAGTGGTTCACCATAGATATCAATTACACGCCCTCTCACGGTATTATGATCAGAAGGAACTTCTATCGTCCCTCTTAACACTTGTTGCTCCGAAGCATAACAATTTCCTCCCTCCAGAAAAAACAGGCCTATTAAGAAGCAACTCACAAAAACTTCTTTTTTCAATGATATAATAAAATATTGTTTGTTCATCACGCCGCAAAAATAACTAATTATTTTAAATCTAGCATTTTTTCTCATTGATTTTGAAGGAAATAAACATTATCACTATTTTTGTACGAAATTAAAATGAAAGAAATTATGGAAATCGAAATACATCCGTTAGAACCGTTTCTCCCAGCGAAATCAAAATTACTTATGCTGGGAAGTTTTCCGCCACAGAAAAAACGTTGGTCTATGGAGTTTTACTACCCGAACCTAAACAACGACATGTGGCGTATATATGGAATCTTATTCTTTAATGATAAGAATCACTTTCTGAATTCGACACTAAAATCGTTCTGCCGCGAGCAAATCATAGACTTTTTAAACGAAAAGGGGATTGCCCTATTTGATACTGCTTCATCCATTCGCCGGTTGCAGGATAATGCATCGGACAAGTTTCTTGAAGTAGTGGAAGCCACCGATGTTGCAGCATTACTGCGGCAGCTTCCCGAATGCAAAGCAATCGTCACTACGGGCCAAAAAGCAACGGACACTCTCCGACAGCAATTCGACATAGAAGAACCCAAAGTAGGTGATTACTCCGAATTTGTTTTCGAAGGACGTGCCATGCGGCTTTACCGGATGCCCTCATCATCAAGGGCGTATCCATTAGCATTGGACAAGAAAGCGGCCGCTTACCGGATTATGTTTCAGGATTTACAGATATTGAAGTGAAGTTCAAGTATTAAGTATTAAGTATTAAGTATTAAGTATTAAGTATTAAATATTAAGTATTAAATATCAAGTATTAAATTATAAATGAATATGGCAACATTATTTTTGCAGTACCCGGCATGCAGCACATGCCAAAAAGCCAAGAAATGGTTAACAGAAAATAACATTGAGTTTACCAACCGCTTAATCGTAGAAGAAAATCCTACGGTGGAAGAATTAAAGGCATGGATTCCGCGCAGCGGTCTGCCGGTGAAGAAATTCTTCAACACGAGCGGATTAGTATATAAAGAGCTGAAACTAAGCGAGAAGCTACCTGCAATGAGTGAGGAAGAACAGATAGCACTATTGGCAACCAACGGTAAATTGGTGAAACGCCCATTGGTAGTGACAGACAGCTTCGTTCTAGTCGGTTTTAAGCCCGATGAGTGGGAAAAATTAAAATAATTCAAAACTTATTTACCCGAATGTTTGGAGATTCAGAAGTTTCTACTACCTTTGCAGCCGCAAACACGGGAGTAGCTCAGTTGGTAGAGCACCGGTCTCCAAAACCGGGTGTCGGGAGTTCGAGCCTCTCCTCCCGTGCAGAGTTAAATAGCTGTAAACGATAAGTTTACGGCTATTTTTCGTTTCAGGTCGGACGAAATTCGGACGAAATAAATGATAGTGACGCTATCGCTGTTGTATAGCGTCACTATCCCGAACATATACCGTCACTATCATTTTCTACGATTATCCATCTGGAATTCTACGTTCATTCATATCTGCGAATCTTACGCATAGTCATATAGCGTACACTCACAATGACTCCCGCCCGATTTCCTAGTTCTTATTCGTTCTTTCCAATCCTTTGGCAGCCTCAACCAAACGGATGAATTCTCTTCTATATCCTTTATCATCATTATTCAGTCCCTGTTTGGCCAGATTAATCACTTTATCGTAACTGGCATTTCCTTTGAAGTCAGAGTCCCGAAGCAACTGTCCGAACATAGCCACTGCAGAAGCAAAGCGGAAATCAGAAGAAACATTATTACCTTTATTATCAACGAAAGGAAGTTCCATTTTCTTGCTGACATCTTTATCCGGAGCTTTATAACGCAGTTTCACAGTCAGGAGATCATTAGAGCCTGTCGGTTTCACTGTCACTTTCTCTTTCTTCTGATATTTCAGATCGTCTATTTTACCCACATATTCATTCTTTATACCTGTAGGAATCACTTCGTAAAAAGCAGTTACCGTATGTCCCGCACCCATATCTCCGGCATCTTTAGCATCATTATTAAAGTCTTCGTCTTTCAACAGACGGCTTTCGTAACCAATCAAACGATACGCCTGCACTTGGGAAGGATTAAATTCCACTTGCAGTTTGACGTCTTTCGCCACTGTATGCAATGTAGCGCCGAATTCGCCTACTAAAACACGATTGGCTTCCTGCAAGTTATCTATATAAGCATGATTACCGTTTCCCTTTTCTGCCAACACCTGAATCTTCTTATCTTTATAATTACCCATGCCATAACCTAATACGGTAAGGAACACTCCACTCTTACGTTCTTTTTCAATCAATTGTTCCAATCCTTCGGCGGAAGAAACACCCACATTAAAATCACCGTCGGAGCAAAGTATGATACGGTTGTTACCATTAGAGATAAAATTCTTCTTGGCTATTTTATACGCCAACAGGATACCCGCACCACCTGCCGTAGAACCACCTGCCGTCAATTCATCTATCGCTTCACGAATCTTCTGTTTGTCACTACCCGGAGTGGCCTCCAGTTTCACACCGGCACTGCCTGCATAAGTCACGATAGCTACTTTATCTTTATCCCGTAAGTTGTTTACCAACAATTTGAGAGATGATTTCACCAAATCCAACCGGTTGGCTCCCCACATAGAGCCGGAGACGTCAATCAGAAACACCAGGTTAGATGCAGGCAAATTATCCGTCGGAATTTCTCTAGCTTTCAAGCCGATACGCACAAGACGGTGATCCGCATTCCAGGGACATGCTCCGGCTTCCATCGTGATTTTCACAGGATCACTTCCTGTCGGTTTCGGATAATCATAGGAAAAGTAGTTCACTAATTCTTCCGTACGGATAGCATCTACAGGAGGCAATTCACCTTTATTGATAAAACGACGCATATTACTATAAGAAGCAGCATCTACATCAATAGAGAAAGTAGAAAGCGGAGCATCCGACACACTCTTAAATCCATTCTCCTGAATCTGCCCGTATTCTTCCGCATTTACAGCATCATACATGATTCCCGGTGTCGGACATACCGCCATATAAGCAGCAGACACCGATTTAGTAGCCTTTAGCTCATGCCCGTATCCTACCACTACACATTCTTCCAATACCACATCATCAGCTTTCATCTTCACATCCAGCGTAGCCGATTTCACCACCCTTCTCTCTTGCTTATACCCGATATACTGGAACAACAACGTCTCCCCCTTCTTGGCCTGAATGGTGTACTGGCCCTTCATATTCGTTATTGCACCCTTCGAAGTACCCTTGATCTGTACCGAACAACCTACAAGCGGATTTCCATCCTTTGCATCCGTCACCGTACCCGACACAGTAATAACTTGCGCATTCATCCTACCTAAAGAAATAACCGCCATTAGCAGTACGAGCATCATCGCTCTGAATTGATTTGTTTTCATAACTTCTTATTTTAAAATGTTACTATTAGTTCGCTTTTATTATAGAGATGCACATTTCACACAGATTCCATAAATTGCCTGAACTTTTTTTTATCCGGCAGAAAAAAGAGTCATTTCAAAATTCTCACTCATTCCTTTGCAACTCTTAAGATGATGTGTATATTTGCCGATCATAAACATATTATAAATATGAAAAACGAAGTCGACGGAAGGCGGGAAATAGCCTCACGAAACACGGCCTGGGCTACTATTATTGCCCGCAAACTAACTCGTTGGGGTGTCACTCCCAATCAAATTTCCATGATGAGCGTATTCTTCGCTATGGTGGGGTGCCTTCTGTTGATCGGCACAGTCATTGATCCCGGTTTTAACAAGTATGTAGCCTACATTCTGTTCATCGTTTGCATGCAGTCGCGGTTACTCTGCAACCTGTTCGATGGGATGGTAGCTATTGAAGGAGGGAAGAAAAGTGCCAACGGAGATCTCTACAATGATATGCCCGACCGCTTTGCTGATGCTTTGTTCATCATTCCCATCGGATATATAGCAGGTGGATTCGGTATTGAACTGGGATGGCTAGCGGCCCTTCTTGCCGTTATGACAGCTTATTTCCGCTGGATAGGAGCCTACAAAACGCACCAGCATTTCTTTAACGGTCCGATGGCCAAGCAACACCGCATGGCATTGCTCACGCTTGCCTTTGTAGTAGCCACCTGCACCATTCACGCAGGATACGACCGGATGGTATGTCTCATAGCTCTGATAATAATCAACGTCGGCCTTGTCGCAACACTGATACACCGTCTGTACCTCATGTCACACACAACAAACAATGAAATAAAATGAAAGAACTACTGGATATCATATTTCCTACGCTAAGCGATGAATTGATTATCGTCATTTCGCTCATCATCGGACTGCTTGTTACGGCAAGCCTTATTCTTTTTCTCGTAAAGAAGATCTCTCCAAAAACAAATATCAGCGAACTCTCCGCCCGCACGCGTTCATGGTGGATCATGGCGGGCATGTTTATCGGCGCTGTATTTATCAGCTATAACATTTCTTACTTCTTCCTTGCCTTTCTCTCTTTCATCGCTTTCAGAGAACTGTATTCGGTGTTGGGATTCAGAGAGGCAGATCGCGGAGCATTGTTTTGGGGGATATTGGCCATTCCCATTCAATATTACCTTGCTTACCTTGCCTGGTATGGAGCATTCATCATCTTCATTCCGGTAGTTATGTTTCTCGTATTGCCCTTACGACTTGTTTTAAAGGGAGACACCCACGGAATTACCAAGTCGATGGCTCTGTTGCAGTGGATTCTGATGCTTTCAGTATTCGGTATCAGTCACCTCGCTTATCTCCTGTCGCTTCCTGAACTTCCGGGATTCAATGCAGGAGGACGAGGTCTGCTATTATTCCTTGTATTCCTTACGGAAATCAACGATGTTATGCAATTTATCTGGGGCAAACTTCTCGGACGACATAAGATACTCCCGAAAGTAAGTCCGAACAAAACGTGGGAAGGATTTCTGGGCGGTGTAATCAGTACTACCGTCATTGGTTACTTCCTCGGTTTCCTGACTCCCCTCTCCGCTCCCAACGTTATCCTGGTAAGTGCTCTCGTTGCGATTGCCGGATTCTCGGGAGACGTAGTCATCTCCGCCATCAAGAGAGATAAAGGAATTAAGGACATGGGGAACAGTATTCCCGGTCATGGAGGAGTATTCGACCGGATAGATTCTCTGGCCTACACAGCTCCTGTATTTTTTCATTTAGTTTATTACATTGCATATTAAACGGAGAGAATGGAAAAAAGATTCATGCAAGCTGCTGCCATGCAGATTATATATAAAGGTGTATTCCAATGGTTCCTGAAATTGGTTGTAGGAGTTCAGTTCACCGATTGCCAGTTCCTCAAAAAGGAAAAGCAATTCATCATCCTTGCCAACCACAACAGCCATCTGGACACCCTAAGCTTGTTATCTTCCCTGCCCGGAGGACTTTTATGGAAAGTCAAACCCGTAGCAGCAGAAGATTATTTCGGGAAAACCCGCTTTCAGGCTTCCATCAGCAACTTTTTCATCAACACACTGCTAATCAGAAGAAAAGGAGAAAAAGATTCGGAACATGATCCGATCCGTAAGATGCTTGAAGCCATCGACGCCGGATATTCACTGATTCTTTTTCCGGAAGGAACCAGAGGAAAGCCGGAACAGATGGGAAAAATTAAATCCGGCATAGCACGCATCCTGTCTCTGCGGCCTGAAGTGAAATATATTCCCGTATTCATGACCGGTATGGGACGTTCTCTGCCCAAAGGAAAAATGATACTGTTGCCATATAAGGCATCTATCTATTACGGTATGCCCGCATTGGTAAAGAGTACGGATACACATGAAATATTAGATCAGATTACAGGCGATTTTGAAGAAATGAAAGAAAAATATCAAGTCATTATTGACGAAGAAGAGGAATAGATGTTGTTTTTCAAAAGAAAAATATCAAAACTATCGGACGAGGAATTACTAATACATTACACGAAGTCCGGCGATACGGAATATTTCGGCGAATTATATAACCGATATATCCCGTTACTATACGGACTTTGCCTGAAATACCTGCATGATGAAGACCGGGCACAGGAGGCGGTCATGCAGTTGTTTGAAGATTTATTGCCTAAACTGGGAAATTATGAGATAAAAGTGTTCAAGCCATGGCTCTACCGGGTGGCAAAGAATCATTGCTTGCAACTTTTACGAAAGGAAAATAAAGAAATTACGTTAGATTATACCGTTAATGTTATGGAATCCGACGAATTTCTGCATCTATTAAGTGAGGAGGAAAGTTCAGAGGAACAACTAAAGGCATTACATCACTGTCTCGAAAAGTTGCCCGAAGAACAACGGACCAGCATTACGCGTTTCTTTTTAGAGGAAATGTCGTATGCCGACATTGTGGAACAGACCGGATTTACTCTGAACAATGTGAAAAGCTATATCCAAAACGGAAAGCGAAACTTAAAAATTTGTATTAAGAAACAAGCCCTATGAAACTATTGGACTACATACGAGGACTCCGCAAAGGAAAAGAGGCACACCGGCTGGAAAAAGAGTCGATGCAAGACCCTTTCCTGGCCGATGCTATGGATGGATACAACCAGGTGGAGGGAAATCACGAACAACGGATCGAGAAACTGCGGATGCAGGTTTCTGCTCATTCGGCAAAGAAAAAGAACACTTATGCTATCACCTGGAGCATCGCTGCGTGTCTGATTATCGGATTCGGTATCAGCAGTTATTTCCTGTTCCTGAAAAAGAGCATGACAGATGAAGTGTTCATTGCGGAAGAGAGTGTTTCCACAAAGTTGGCTGAACCCGCAGCTCCACCAACTCCGGCAATTCCTGCCACTCCAACAGTTCCCGCAACTCCGCAAAAGGAAATCGCATTAGCTACTACAAAGGTAAAAACGGATTCCACTCCTATTTCCGAAATTACTGCGAGACAAGCGGATAAGAAAGATATGATTGCCAAAATCCAAACGACTTCGCAACCACAAGGTGCGCCTGTGGCAGCTGTGCCGATGATGGAAGAAGTCTCGGAAGAGACTGCTGCATTGCAAGAAGTAGTAGCAACGATAGATACTTTCGAATCTGAATCAGATAAGAAAATGAAGATGGCTAAGGTAGCGACTATCCTTCCCCAAAATAACATGATTAAAGGAATAGTGACCGACAAAAAAGGGGAACCGCTTATCGGAGCCAGTGTGACATATAAAGGAACGAATATCGGAACCATCACAAATATGAATGGAGAATTTTCGTTAGTCAAAAAGGATGATAAGAAACGATTGACAGCGGAATATATCGGATATGATCCGGTAGAAATCCGGGTAGATACCAGCCGGACGATGCTCATTGCCATGAACGAAAACAAACAGACACTCAATGAAGTGGTGGTAGTGGGATATGGCGCTAAGAAAAATAAGAAGTCAACAACCCTCGGAAGTGTTGTGAAGGTTGAGGAACAGGCAGAGAAAGAGATCACTCCACAACCTGTCATCGGTAAACGTAGCTATCAGAAATACCTGAAGGAGAATCTCGTTCGTCCGGCGGATGAAAAGTGCGCACAAGTGAAAGGAAAAGTTGTATTAACTTTCCTTGTTAATAAAGAAGGGCGTCCCTTCTACATCAAAGTAAAAGAGAGCCTTTGCGAGTCTGCTGATAAGGAAGCAATCCGCCTGATCCAGGAGGGACCGGACTGGATTTACGGCAACAAACTTGCAGAAGTAACTGTCAAATTCGAATAGTGGGAAGTCACTAAATCCAAGTACCCTTACGCCATAAGAATTCGAGTGGTCCCTGTTTATGACGGGCAAGCCACCAACGGCTGAATATCAGCTGAACAGTGAAGATAAGCAGTGCGATAAGCAGGCTTGCCGTTGCTCCGGCGTATTTGTACATGGCTAATCCGAATCCATAATAGATAATAACTCCCATGATAGATTGAGAGATGTAGTTTGTCAGGCTCATACGCCCGTAAGGAATCAACAGACTTTGCCAGCCATATCCTTTTTCTTTCTTAAACCAAAGCAAGGTGAAGATAGAAACTAGGATAATCATAAACGCAAAATTGGCATAAGACGGAACGGCAATCTTATAAGGAATTTGTACGGACGGATTGGTGAGCAAGTCCGGCACAAAGGTTTTGAGGCAATAGAGAGGAATGAATGCAAGGACAGCACCTTTCAACATCTTCTTCCAAAAGCGTACGGATTCTTCGCTCTTTATTAAATATTTCCGGCGCCCCAGTAACATTCCGAACATGAACAGGGCAGCCGTCTGAAACAAACGACCATTTTCCACTTGCCAGATATTGCTGTATAATTGTCCGTCGGAGATGTTGGAACAGAGTACTTCGAAGAAGTTACCATTGGCAGTTGCCTCCTGTGCACGCATAGCATAAGGCATAAAATGACCGGTTGCTACTACGTAGTCGGGATTTATCATCGCATAAATGGCACGTCCCCACTCATAAGGCTGAAGAAGCAGAATCAGGGCAATCCAAAAGACCGTTTTGTCCTTTAACTTACACACGGGTATCAATGCAAAACCCACTACCGCATAGAGTAAAAGAATATCCCCGTTATAGAACAGGGCATGCAACTGCGCAAACAGGAAAAGCAAACACATCCGCCAGGCAAATCGTCCGCGGAAGTCTATACCACGTTTCTCTGCATTGTGAAACTGAATGTAAAAACTAAAACCAAACAACAAAGAGAAAGTAGCATACGCCTTTCCCGCAAACAGGAAAAACAGGATGTCCCATGCATATTTATCAATTGTCTGTAACCATGCAGGCACATTCTCCGGTACTAAGAACAGATTATAATGCTCCAGATTATGTAATAATACAATTGCCAAAAGGGCAAATCCGCGCAGAGCATCCACTACTCCCAGACGTTCGGATGTTTTCAGTGTTTGAGTCATTAGTTAGATATAATTATTCCATTTTCTAAATGCCGGTAAAATTAATGGAAATATTTGAAACACAAAAGCTTGTAAACGTTAAAAAGGACTGACTAAAAAGACTGGGAAATTGTTTTTCATCCCTACTTACGTACATGCGCAGATGGGATGGTTATACCAATTCCGTCCTTTTTAGTCAGCCCTTATTCTTTATCTTTACAGTGTGACTTTTTTTCTTAGCTGTGGAGACTCTTTATCTTTTATATTAATTCATAACTAGCCATCTGTATTGGCATATCCAAATTATGAAGCACTTTCTCCAACAGGATACCCTCGCGGTTGTCATATTCATACCCGAAAGTGGCACGAATACCTTGCAGGATAAACTGTGTGGCACGGTCCAACGCCATCGGCAGACTGTCTCCCTGCATCAAAGAGCCGGTGATGACACTGGTGAAAGTATCTCCCGTGCCGGGATAATGTGCAGGCAGATAAGGGCAGGTCACTTTCCAGTAGCGGTTTCCCTGACGGTTATAAGCATAGACAGACGTTTTATGAGGCTCATCATGTACAGGAACACTGGTGATGATAACCACTTGCGGACCTTTGTCGGACAAAAGACGAAGATATTCTTTCAGCTCTTCATCCGTGTTATCTGCTTTATAGGGTTTATCCAACAAATAAAACAGTTCCGTCAGATTGGGGGTAATCACATCTGCTTTAGTAATCAGGTGGCGCATCTCTTTTATCATCTCTCCATCAAAGTTGGTGTACAACCGTCCGTTATCTCCCAACACCGGATCGGCAACGATCAAACTGTCCGGTCGGCGAAAATCCCTGATAAAATCAGAAACAATCTGAATTTGTCTCGGAGAACCCAAGTATCCGGTATAGATAGCGTCGAACTCTACCTCCAGTTTCTTCCATTGGGCAATAATCTTCGGCATTTCGTCCGTCAGGTCGAGGAAGGAGAAACCGGGATATTGCGTATGATTGGATAATACAGCCGTAGGAAGCGGACAGACCTGAAAACCCATGGATGAAAGAATAGGAATGACGACGGTCAGAGATACGCGCCCCATTCCCGAAAGGTCATGGACGGCGGCTATTTTCTTTACTTTATTGGCATACATATAATTTATAATTAAACGTTTTACTACTTTTATCCTACAAATTCATTTATCTACTATGGACAAACAGAAACAGATATCCTATTTACATCAAAGGAGATTCGACTATATTCTCCCAAAGACTCTATTACATCCGATGGAAGCCGGACTTTATCCAAACAGAGCCTCTATTTACATCAAACGGAAGCTCTGTTTATATGAAACAAAGGCTCTATTTCTTATCAATAGAGCCTCTGTTTTTACAGCGTCAACGGAGTCTCCATTTCGTTTGTACTAACAAATATAAAACTCCATTGTTTTGAAACCAAATTTATTTTAGAATAATCAACACGGAAACATTAGGTTAATATCACTAACACGTCCCGTGCCCCATGCGCTCCCATCACTAAAGCCTGCTCAATATCAGCAGTCTTTGACGGACCGGAGATGAACGTTCCGAACTGATATTCCTGTCCGTCCAGTTCGCGGTAGGCGTCATACATGGTATCTACAATTTTATTCCGGTCGAGCAGAATGACCAACTTCTCCGAGATAAAATAGATCGCTTTATATTTTACCGTCTGCGGTATCCAGATGGCTCCGTTTTCGGCTACTCCGATTTCTCCTTTCACTACGGCAACATCTGTGCCGTCCAACTCTTTCGGATCATCCAAATTATCGGGATTGAACGTAGCACAGGAAATATCCGGCAATACGGAAGCAATGCGCATAGCATCCGGGTAAGTCCGTCTTATGACTGTATTCACATCTTCCCCTTCACCCAATACAACTGCTGTACCACCCACTGCACGGCTGATTGCACAGAACTGTTCTATCTTATCAGGATATGACAATCGTTTCATATCCGCAATATCCGGTTTATCATAACGGGTCTGCGTATGCTGGCGGATGCTGGCTAATATATCTTCTCTGCTGCTCATTTGGATTCCTCCTTTCCTTGTACTTTGTTTTTCTTCCACATTTCATTGAACGACTCGCTGGCAAATTCCGGCAGTTCACGCCCCTTTCCCCAATCGTCGAGATCGTTGTATTTCATGAAACGGGGCAGGCCATTTACCACCGGGGCTGCCCACAAGGCTGCGTTGAACAATGCCGGACGCTCCATCAGGAACTTCATACCGCCGGACATGATCTTCTTTCCCGTATTGGCTTTCCCCAATCCGTCCAAATCCTGACGCCATTTGTAAATCTGTTCTGCCAAATCTACTTTCACCGGACAGACATCGGAACAGGACATACACAGAGAACAGGCTGAAAGATTATCATAATACTTCTCCGGAGCATGGGCCATACCCAAGTTGATGCCAATAGGTCCGGGGATGAAGTATGTATAAGAGTAACCTCCACTCCGGCGGTACACCGGGCAGGTATTCATGCACGCACCGCAACGAATACAGTTCAATGTCTTGATATGATCGGGCTTGGACAGTAAGGCACTCCGGCCGTTGTCTACGATGATAATATGATATTCACCGCCTTCACGGGGACGGCGGTAATGAGAGGTATATGTTGTCACCGGTTGTCCGGTGGCCGAACGGGCGAGTAATCGGGTGAACACACCCAATGCGTCCAGATCCGGGACGATCTTTTCCATACCGAAAGCGGCAATGTTCAGTTTCGGGTAGGAAGTACCCATATCGGCATTTCCTTCATTGGTACAGACCACAATGTCACCGGTTGAAGCGACGGCAAAGTTGGCGCCTGTCATGGCGGCTTCGGCATTGAGGAAGAGATGACGCAGGTTCTTACGTGCGGCATGAGTCAGGTAGGTAGGATCAAAGTTTCCCTTTTCCGTGCCCATCTCCTTTTCGAATAGTTCGCCTACCTGTTCCCGTTTGATGTGAATGGCGGGCAGTACGATGTGGCTCGGTTCGAGATGCATCAATTGCAGGATGCGTTCGCCCAAATCGGACTCTACGACATCGATGCCACGCTCCATCAGGAAAGGATTCAAGCCACACTCTTCGGCGAGCATGGATTTGCTCTTGATGAAATGGTGGACGTTATGCTCATTCAGTATCTCGTAGACGATGGCGCAGTATTCATCGGCATCTTTTGCCCAATGTACGATGGCGCCGTTGGCGGTAGCATTCTTCTCAAACTCCAGCAGAAGTTCTTCGAGGTGGCTGTTGGAGTATAGTTTCAACTCGCAAGCCTTGTTGCGCAACTCTTCCCATTCGGGAACTTCCTTGCTCATCTTGTCCCTTTTGGCACGGACCATCCAAAGGGTTTCGTTATGCCATGCTGCCATCTTGCTGTCCTGCAAGAACTTTTCGGCAGCCTTTGAATGTTTTGTACTCATGATTGCGACGCTAGAATTTCTACAATATGGATAATCTGAATAGGCAGATGCTCCCGTTTGATGACACCTTGCATGTGCATCAGGCAGGAACTGTCCGCTCCGACAATATACTCGGCTCCGGTAGCGATATGATCTTTTACCTTATCACGCCCCATGCAGACGGAGACTGCCTGCTCTTCCACCGCAAACATTCCGCCAAAGCCGCAACACTCGTCAATATGGCTGGGCTCGAATACTTCGATGCCTTCTACCAGATTGAGCAGGTCACGCAATTTATTGTAATAAGGGATATTCAGTTCGGTGGGAGCGGAAATCAACAGTTCGCGCACCCCATGACAGCTATTGTGAATACTGACTTTATGAGGAAAGCGTGCAGGAATTTTGGAAGGTTTCAAGACATCGTGAATGAACTCACAAATATCATAAATCTTTCCCGCACTCTGACAAACATGTCCTTCTTTCTCCAGAATGCCCGGATGATTCTCTTTCACAAATGCCACACAACTGGCGGAAGGGCCGACGATGTAATCGTATTCACGGAACAGATCGTCAAAACGGAGTGCCAATTTCATAGATTCATCTTCAAAACCGGCATTTGCCATCGGTTGTCCGCAACAAGTCTGATCCAACGGATAATCGACGTCTACTCCCAAACTTTTCAATAGTTTATACGATGCCACTCCCACATTGGGGTAAATAGCATTGATATAACAAGGAATAAACAAACCTACTTTCATACTATATTTTGTAATAATTTAAGCTTCTTCCGCATCACCCGTCTATTTTGTTCAACGGATGTCGATTAATTTGTGTGTTTGCAGGCTGAGTCTCCATTTGGGATGTCGCATTACACAGTCCACTGTTGAAGCAGTGTTATTACAAGAACAAGGCTGGAGGAAAAAATGTTCGGCCGGAAGGAGTTCAAAAATACTTATATCTTGTCCTTCATAGACCACTTTCACTTCATCCATCCGGTCGATGGCAAGTTTCACCCCTTGTTTGGGGGAGCAGGTCACCCAGTCGATAGCTACCGGCAGGGGGCGTGTACCGTTGGTTTCGATGGTCACATATTTGCCTGCTTGGTGCAAACGGTCGATCAATTCATCGTCTACCCATAAGGAAGGTTCGCCGCCCGTAAGGACAACGGTGACGGCAGGATATTTTTTCACTTCGGCGATTATTTCATCGTCGGTCATCATTTTTCCTTCTTCGTGTTGTGTGTCGCAAAAGTCACATTTCAGGTTGCAGCCGGAAAAACGGACGAAGATGGCCGGAGTTCCGGTATGGTAGCCTTCGCCCTGCAAGCTGTAAAAGATTTCATTAATCTTTCTCATCATCAAAATTTGTTTGGTTTGCTATTCTTGTCCTTCTGTGCTGCCGGAATCTTTCTCGTAGATGACTATGTTTCCTTCCGATTCCTGCACTTCTACTTTATAGCATTGAGGAATCTGTTTGCATACCCACCGGGCGATATTCTCCGCTGTGGGATTAAATGGGAGTACTTCGTTCAGATTTTGATGGTCGAGTTTCTCCGTGACCACTTCTTTGATGCGGGTGAAATCTACCACCATTCCTTCGGAGTTGAGCCGCGCGGAACGGCAATAGACGGTGATAATCCAGTTGTGACCGTGTAAACTGGCGCATTTACTGCGATACGGGAGTACCAGCTTATGAGAAGCCGAGATCTCCATGCGTTTGATTACTGTAAACATGAGTGTATGTATTTTAATAGTTACACGCATCTAATGTCACCTCGATGCAACGGCAAAGGTAATATAAAATAGAGTTTTCATCCAGCAAAGAGTGTTATTTTTCCCTTTTTTTGCACTATCTTTGCCGCATGAAAACTCTATATATTGTTTTAGGTAGTATTTCCCTTGCGCTCGGCATTCTCGGCATCTTTCTGCCGCTACTGCCCACTACCCCTTTTCTATTGCTCACCGCTGCCCTTTATTTCAAAGGGTCGCCCCGATTATATAACTGGCTGCTCAACCATCGGCACTTCGGTCCTTATATCCGCAATTTCCGCGAAAACAAGGCGATTCCTCTCCGTGCCAAAATAATTTCTCTCGTATTAATGTGGGGAACGATGCTTTATTGCATTTTCTTCCTGATTCCTTTTATATGGGTAAAGATTCTCCTGGGATTGATAGCCGCAGGAGTCACTTATCATATTCTTTCTTTCAAGACATTAAGGTAATACGATAGTCCCTGCCGTGCATCGGCAAGTTTATCTTCCCAATGTTTCACGGAGTTTTGGCCAATTATGTCAGTCACGTATTTCACAGAAATAAACAGTATTTCTTTTGAACGGCAGACAAATGCTTGTGCGTATGCTTCCATATCTACAACATCTCCGCTAACGTGAGTCAACTCGGTAAGGAAGCCATCTCCTGTATTGCAGATTCCATGTTCCGTCCAATGCGTGCAATAACCTTTTTCTTCGAGCAGAGCTGATGAATCGATCTCACACTCCAATCCGAACTCTTTCATTTTCTGCATATCACGGTCTATGAACTTGCGACATACAAAAATATCTCCTACCTGATGATTGACTGTTCCAGCACTTCCGATATTGAGCACCAAGTCCGGTTGTACCTGACGGATTGCCTCTGCCAAATGAAAGGCTGATTTAACTTTACCAATACCTGTACGAACGTAGTAAGGTTCTATATCCGGCCATTTAAGTTCTACAAATTCGCCTTGTACGGCGTAGGTTACTAATATTTTCAACATGGGTTTCTTTATTTCACAAATTATTATCCAATGAGATATGCAAAATACTTATATACCAAATCGTCGATTGACATCTCCTTTTGTTCAAAACGCATTTTATCCAATGGAGAAATTCTTTCCTCTACAGTTTTTTGCTTCTTATACATAGAAGATATATAATCATTTCCATCACGATTTATCAGTACAGAATCAGTAAAGTCAGCTACTCGGGTATCTGATTCTACATAATTTAATGTGTATGATACATCCCTGACACGCCCCTGTATAGGCGAAAGAATTCCCTTTGCCACTAAATCCTTCACATCCCTGGTAGCTGTATCTAATGAAACTTCGGCCAACTTGCTCCAATTTTTTGCAGTAAGTTTTCCTTCATAGCCATTCAGATATATATTGAGGATCATTCGTTGTCTTTCAGTTATAATGCCCCCCGAATGAGTTTTCCAAAAAATCGCTTTATTCAATATGCCGCTTAACAAGCCATTGGATTCATCAATAGCCCGTTTAAGACAAGCCAGATACCATTCTAACCATTCTGTAATATCACCATTTCCACGTTGAGCCTGTTCCAGCATACGATAATAAGCCTTCTTTTCCTTATTAATCTGCATAGACATACTAAAGAATCGCAATTTACTGCGATCTGTCTGGGATAATACCATATCTGATATAGCTCTCGCAATACGACCATTCCCATCGTCAAACGGATGGATACATACAAACCAGAAATGAGCAATTGCAGACTTTAATAATGACGGAGCTATATTGGGGGCATTCAACCATAAAAGAAATTTATCCATTTCGTCATATACACGTTCCGGCCCGGGAGCACGATAATGTATTCTTTCCCGCCCAAATGTACCGGAAACAACCTCCATAGCTTCAGTACGATAACTTCCCACTAAAATATCAGAAAAGCCACTTTTACCTGTTGGGAAAAGTGCGGAATGCCATCCGAATAATCTATCATGTGTTAACGGAGTTTCGTAATTCATTATAGCATCAAGCATCATCTCGACCATTCCATCAATATAATGCGTCGGTTCTTTCACATCGGGTACAGTCACACCTAATTTTCGGGCAACGGAAGAACGTACCTCTGCTGTATTCAAAGTTACTCCTTCAATTTCTGAAGATGCAACAACATCATGCGTCACAGCTTCCACCGTAGCGATCATCTGACTATCAAATCCAATTGTACTTAACCTTCCAACAAGATATCCGATAGCCCTGTTTGTCAGGGCTATCGCATCTGACAATCTTTCAGCGTTCCATCTGAATGAACTCCAATTTTCTATTTCATGGATAAACATACCATCAGTTATTTCTGCAAAAATAACTATTAAATTGGAGTTATCTATAAAAATGCGGTTAAAAGAGGTATGATAAGCCGCAAATTTTGCGGTTAATTAATGAGATTAAACCGCATTTAATAAAAACAAGACATATTCATCACGCTTGGTTTGAAGAATCATTCAAACCAAGTACGAAACTTCCTTATGTGGAGTACCCAATATTACTTTTTACTATCCGGCAACGGATTAATAGCCCCCCTTTGTGTACAAGTATATGCCGATACATCTACCGCTTTGCGGTGTGATTCAGCAACCGACACCCCTCTAAGTATGTTCACAACAAAGGTAGCAGTAAACGAGTCGCCTGCACCTACAGTATCAGCCACCTCGACTTTAGGTGTATCTATGGATGAAATTTCCCCACTTGCATCATATATGCCACTACGTACTGCCCCCTGTGTGAATATAACATATTTGAGCGAGAAACGAGCAATGAGTTCTGCGATAGCTTCCACAAAATCAGTAGAAAGGGAAAGAAGAGAAATCAATAACGGCAATTCGTCTTCATTCAATTTGAGCACATTTGCTTTTTGCAAGGATTCCACAATCAAGTCTGTCGAATAAAAATGTTGCCTGATATTAATATCAAACACCTTCAAAGAGGTATCCGGCACGGCATCTATGAGTCTCAAGATTGCAGCACGTGACTTTTCACTTCGTTGTGCCAAAGAGCCCCAACAAACAGCATCTGCATCGCTGACAAGTTTCATGGTCGCAGGACTACACTCGATAGCATCCCAAGCAACATTCTCAACAATCTCATATTGCGGTACACCGGCCTCATTCAACGACACAAGCACTTTACCTGTCGGCAAAATATTACGGGAAATATATCCTAAATCAAGTCCGGTCTCTTTAAGCACCGTAAATGTTTCATCACCGAGTTCGTCGCCACCTATTGCCGTAACGGGATATGATTCTGCTCCCAATTCCTTCGCAAAAAAACAGAAATTGATAGGCGCTCCGCCAAGTCTCTTACCTTCCGGGAAGCAATCCCAAACAACTTCTCCTATACCTATTATTTTCATGGTTTTATAGTTTAATAATTATTTTCATGGATGTTGCACTATTCTCGTCTATAAATTTATATGCCTTGTCATACTGTTCGAACGGAAAATGATTCGAAATAAGCGGTTCGAGACGGATGGCTCCCGAACATACCTGATCGATAGCCGTAAGATAATCTTCATGGCGATACATCATCGTTCCGTTCACCTTCAGTTCGTGCTCTCCCAAATAGAACATATCAAGCGACGGATCCTTGCCAAATACCGCCACTACAACGATGGTACTCCCTTTTTCGATACACTCCATAAGCGAACGAATACTCGACTCAACTCCGGCAACCTCAAACGCAGCTTGAAAATCTTCATCCCCGAAAAGCCTCTTCGCTCCTTCTTTGAGCGGCGTCTTAGCTACATTGAGCGTATCTACTATACCACATTTACGAGCGATTTCAAGTCTGAAATCACTCACATCGGTAATAAGAACCCGTTTGGCTCCTCTTGCCTTAGCGAACTGCGCCACGAGGTTACCGATTGTTCCGGCACCCGATACAACCACATTCTTACCTTTCAAGTCCCCGCCACGCATGGTTGCATGCGCAGCTACTGCCACCGGTTCTATCATAGCCCCATAATCAAGTGACATACCTTCAGGCAACAACGCAACCCTGTCATCATCAACCACAAAAAAGTCTTGCGCAGCTCCATTTGCCTGAAAAGCTTGCACTCTTAGCTCTTCACAAATATTATACTCTCCCCGCTGACAAGGCTTGCACTTCCCACACGCGAGTTGCGGACGTGCGGTGACAACGTCACCCGCCTTACAGATCGTAACCGCCGCCCCCGTAGCAACCACCACTGCCGAATATTCATGCCCCTGAACTACCGGATAGAAAGTTGCCGGATGACATCCGTGATAAGAATGTATCTCACTTCCACAAATACCAATTCTCTTAATATTCAGAAGCACCTGATGTTCTTTCAGGTCCGACGCCTTAGGCGCCTCAACTTCACGAAATTCAATATGTTTTGGTTCTACTAATACCGCTTGTCTCATTTTATACCATATTTACTTAAAATTTCTATTACCGGAGTCTCTATTGACTTCGCCCAAAGTGCATATCCATAACTACTTGGATGAGTTCCGTCGACCGATGTCTCATGGGCATCGGAAGCATCAGGCGTAATCAGATAAACGTCTTTATATTTCGGGGTCGTGAGGATTTTCGCAAACAACTCCTCTACGGTTGCCGCCTTAGCCCGTTCTTTCGCATCAAGAACTGTATCGAATGAACGTCGTTCACGATAGATAGTACGCTGAAATATCAACGGAGTAGCCGGATGTGCCGCTATAAGCCGATCGATAAACGGCATCAGGCGCTCTCTTATCAGTTCTGCGTCAGGATTTGAAAAAGTATCGAATATAAAGGCATCAGCCTTGACTTCCGCAAGAACGTCGAGCATGTAAGGCTGCATCAGACAACGTCCGCTTGTTGCGAGCGACACGACTTGAAGACCCGTATTACGCATAAATTGCATGGGATAACTCATACCGGATCGATCCGTGCTCACTCCCTGCGTAAACGAAGAGCCATATACCGCTATCCTGTGACGAAAATCGGACTTCAACGGTTCGATAACAGCATCGTCATCTATCCCTATCTTACAAGAAATGACCTCCGAATACATCGGCATATACATCATACATTCGTGCATCGTACCATCCATATTCTCAATGAGCGTGAATGTCTCGGTTTTCTCGCCCTTATACGCTTTCAATGAACCGCTTGCCGCATACTGCCATTGACCGTTTGCATTTTTGATATAAAGATCATATCCTTTATAAGAGATCGGCATGGTTGAATGGCTCGAATATACATATCCCCACTTTGTCGTAATCTGTATATTACGCGTGTTCGTTTTAAACAACACAGCCATACCGGCAGAGCAACGGAGTTGTCGGTTCTCCGTCCTGTTAAAACCTTTATAAACCAATGTATCGACTCTATGATACGGATTGGGAGTCGATTCAAACGGCTTACCTATCAGGTTAAGCGTTGACGCCTCCGTCTGTTTTTGTGCCGAAACCGACAATACGCACGAAAGCGACAGAACAACCGTTATGAAAAACTTCTTCATTGCCTTGTATTTTTTAGTTGTTTACTGTAATAAGACCTTCAACCCTTCCGCTACCTGCATAGCATAAAACTGCTCATACTTTTCCATAAACACAGGATATTTGTCCAGTCCCAATGACACAAAAGGTGATATTTTCAAGAACTCGGCCGGCGATCCTCCCGAAATCAACTTCCTGTCCGCCGGGGTGATGTGAGGTTCGGAGATAGCTATATTTTCACCGGACTCGGTGCGCGCACCTATCAGGTATTTGCAATAAACAGCTATCAGGAAAGCCTCTATCGAAATATCCTTTCCATCCTGCAACATCTGTTTGAGTATGGGTACCACATAAACCGCAAACTTAGCAATACCATCGCCGCAAAGCCGTGATACCTGATCGCTGATCGCCTTGTTTGAAAATCGTTCGATAAGCTGGTCTTTATACGCTTCAAGGTCAACGCCCTCGGGAACCGGAACATAAGGAGTAACGTCCCTGTTCATAAACAGCTTTATCATCGCACGATACCTCTCGTCTGCCATTACAGCATCGACCTTCCTGAATCCTTCCATATAGGCAGGATAAGAAAGAAGAGTATGTGACGCATTGAGAAGACTTAATTTCATGATTTCATACGGGGTCACATCATGGGTGAATGTAACTCCCACCTTCTCCCATACAGGACGGCCTGCAATGAAATTATCTTCAATCACCCATTGTATAAAGTCTTCACAACACACATCTGTAACCTTACCCGGTTTTGTTACGGGAGTGATTCGATCCACCATCGAATTCGGGAACGTCACTTTCTTTTTCGCCCACGCTGCCACCTCGGGATATTTCGCTTCGAAGTATGACATAAACGCACATTTGGCGACATTGCCGTTCATCTGCATGTTGTCACACGAAAGAATCGTAATCGGCAAATCTTTCTCCATCCGGCGTTTAAGTCCTTCGGCTACATACCAGAACACACTGCGCGATTGGTTAAAATCAACCTTATATCCCCCTTCGGTAATGGTGAGAGAGATGATTTTTATCTCCTCCGATGCTATTTTAGCGATGATAGGCTCACTGTCTATTTCCCCCCATGCCAGTTCTACAAGCGAACCAATCAGCATACTATCCTGTTCGCCGGAAGGGCTGCATGTCGTCAACTGATATATGCCGTCGTCTTTCTTGAGGGCGTTGAACAAGACCCCGTCCGTAGGCATAATCATGGCTCCGAATACCCCCCAGCATCTTTGTGACGGATCTTCAAGTAATAAATTTGTGTAAGCTTCGAGATGTGCACGATGGAAGTTTCCAACACCGAAATGTACTATTCCGGCCTTTATTTCAGCACGATTATAATTAAAAGTCTTCATACGATAATTTCAATGTTTCGGCAAGTGATTTTTCCACCTTGTCGCAATGTTCTATATAGAATTTATAAACCTCATTCCATTTGTAATAAGATGCTTCAACCACTTCCAACGGCAACCGGAGGTCTTTTTCATTCAGCATAAACTTAACTAAAACGTCCGGATTGTCTTTTGATTGGTAAAAGATCATCTGAAGGTTCGCCCCCATCGGAATATCCCAATACTTCCAACTCTGCAACGCTTCTTTGGAATTACTAGCCTCCCGCGCCCACGTTCCGGCTTGCAGATTTGTCAAGATAGCCATCAGAACGCCATCGTGTCCGAAGTTGAGATTGATACCATGACGCTTACGAACCAGATCTTCAGCAGATTCGTCTAACAAATGGCGTAACGTGCGGGATGCAAGTCCCCAACTACGCCCGTGAGATACCGGTTCAGGACCTTTCTGCGCAAAATACTTATAGTTCTCGATTTCTGCCCAAGCCAATATTTCCTCTTCTGTAAAAATATCCCATATAGGCACTTGGCGGTCGAGGCATTGCATCAGCGATGCCATTAACCAGAAACGATGGATCAGGTCGTACTTGTCATACTCACTTTCTACTTGTGTAACATCTATAAACAGCCTTGTAAAAAAAGCATCCACATCCAACTTTTCATCTATATATGAACGATATTTTTTATACCAACTGTTTTCCTTACCAAGTATATATTTATCAAGCGGACTTCTGTCGGGACATACGTTACCGTATGGATTCAGTGTGGTAAGGAACGAACGGGAATTGTCTATCTCCGCCCACTCAAGCCCGGGACGTAGCGACAAAATACCCGAATTTACAGATTGCATGGTGGCCGCCACCCGAAGCACATTCGTTGCGTTAGTCTTCAAATAGGGATGGCCTTCAAATACTTCCGGATAGTTTTGTACCATCCTCCCGCCTATCTCCCTTGTCTGACGATAACCGATTTGTGTCAGATCGCCTTCTTTGTAAAACACATTTTTCTTGAACGGTTCAAGACGTTCGTACAGGGCTTTCCCAAAATCGGTAAGATTGTTTGTGGCATGAGCTTTCTCCAATACGCCGTATATGGTAGGATAAGTCACCTCATCGTCTATCTGACGCGCTCCGTGCCGGAAATAGCCGTTTATATAGAAAGGCGTATATCCTTTGGGCGCCGGCGTAACCGGATGTGAAAGATCGGTCACATAATACACGCCGCCCGCACGTTCCGGATCCCTGCGTATCTCGTCGAGAGGATTTTCGGGCACCGGCTTTTCTTTCGGAAGAGAGAGTTTGAATATGCAAGGAAGATCAGACGTCTTTTTCGCATTCGTATTGGTATTGACATACATAACCCCGTCTTTAACCACAATATCTTCCGGTTCGTAAATAACCTGTTCCTGCACATTGTACCGGGCAGTAATTGTCCGCCTATCCGTATCGTACACCCGGATGCAGGAAGGACGGCTGTCATCCTGTTTCCCAACTCCGAAGCAAAAATAGATTTTACCATCATGCATACAGCCCGCTTGTGTGAACCATACCTCATAGGGGAACACCACCTGATCGAGAATGTCATTTTCGTCGAGGCGCACCTTTGCACCCTCACTCAACGATGGTATGCGGAATTTGGTGGCGACATACTGGTTTTCCCATGCATGCTTTGTCACCTTCGCCACAGTACGTTTACGCGCCGAGAATATCCATATAAAGCCCCGTTCCCGATCGACCAGCCAGCTTGGCGCTCCAAAGATGGAGACATACCCTTTCTCCGCCCACTTCGAGCCATCGAGTTCAATTGTCTGTGCGATTTCGCTGCTAAAACGTTTTCCACGACGGGTGATGCTCTCCACAAAACACAACCATTCCAACTCGCTTCCTACCTTCCCGTTTGTGATATACAAGAGAGGAAACGATGCTCCGCGTTTTGTCTCGACGCCAAAGCATACATTATTTACATGGTTGTCCGGATGGGAGGACGCCAACTCAAAGCCTGCCACAGGTTTCGGATCGGCACTTTTGAAATCATAGATATTCACGTGTCCTCCATCCTCGCACGAGAATATGTAATCATCCCATATTTCAAGTCCTTGCTGTGCCCGCCCCCGTCCTTCCTTTGCCAGGAAGACAGAGCACTCTACCTCTTTCTCCGGCTCTACATACAACTGGGCGATAAGGGGAATAGAGATCAGTAAGCACACGACAGACAAATAGATCTTTTTCATAAGTATGCTCTATAAATTTAAAGTATGATTATGTTCTACGTTAATCGAACAGCTCTATGCCTAACGACTCAAGCCGTTTCTGCAACTCTCCTACATCGAGAGCCCGCGGAGTACAATGCTGCGACGCACTCATGGCAGCGGCAATGCCAACAGCCTCTCCCATCGCCATGCAAATACTCATGACACGATAGGAAGCGTGAGCTCTGTGAGTACCCGATATGCACCGTCCCGCCACCAAAAGCCCTTCCAAGCCCAACGGGAGAAAACAACGATACGGCAAATCGTATGGTTTGCAATATTGTATGGTCGGTTCCGCCTGTCCGGCTCCGTCAGGATTATGTATATCGACAATGAACAATGCTTTATGTACCACCACATCGGCAAAACGGCAGCCTTCTGCCATTTCATCGGCATCGATCACATAGTCGCCCATCACCCTGCGGCTTTCGCGCACTCCGGTTGTTGTACCGCTTCCGATCACTCTACAATTTTCGTAACCCGGCAAATTTTCTTTCAAGAATTGAGTCAGGAGGCGTATCTGTTGCCTAAGTTCAAGATCGGCGGTGAAAATAGAGCTTACCGAAGTTATATCCACCCTATTGACTTGTGTCGTATTTACCTGACGGCAACCCGGTCTGACCGATGGATGCAAACGCACGGCAGCAAGCATCCGGGGAAGTTTGCCCTCATCGGCTTTCTTTTTACACCAATCAAGAAAACACTCGCCATTCAATTGGACATTGTCTACATCTCCAATACAGATAATTCCTTTCGATTCATCTACGCCGTCAATAGTGTATTCAAGGGTTACAGGCTGCATGAGTCCGTCAGCACGTCCTTTTTCTATTTTTGCACCGGCAAGAAAAGATACTATGGCATCACCGGTACAGTCAATCGTGTTCTTGCTTACACTACCGAGAATAGGGCCGACATACCCGGCGGTCAGGTTACCTCCGATGACTCCGTATCTTTCGATAAGAGCAACACGTGCTCCTTGCCGGGCGGCGGCTACAGCCGCACATATCCCGGCAGGACCTGCACCTGCTACTATTACATCATAATATTTTGTATTCATTATCTGCTTGTATATGGACCGGAAATAGTCTTAACAGTCATTGCCCCGTCAGAATCTGTGATTGTCACAACTCTATATTTGTTTCCCCCATCGGTCACACGAACTACAATATGTCCATCATATCCCTTTACTCTCGCAGCCTCTTCCGCCGTAACCCGGTCGTCTACTCCGCTGGGGCGATCGCCTTGCCAGAAGTTAGTGATAAACATGTCACACGCAGGGAGTGTTGTCTCCATCGAATTCAGTATATCGGTACGGGGATGACAATCTACCCACGAATTGACAACAATCGTTTGTGGATTGAGTGCTTTCAGAGCATCTACTTGATTGGTGTTGGTTACACCGTGATGGTTAGCTTTCAAGAGTTCCACCTGACCTACTGCTTTTGCACAGGGCAGTTCGGCATCTTTCCACGCATGACTCGAACGTCCGTTATACTGAAGGTCACCACCGGCAAAGAAATCAAAGTTGCCATACGAAACTTTCATCACACAACTGGTTATATTCTCCGGCGGACAATTGTCACTGGAGGTAATGTTCTTACTGTTTTCGTATGTAATCTCCGAGAGTTCAGGGAATGTCTTCTTTGTGGTAGTGCCCGAACCTGTCCAGATCTCTCCATTCACTGCCACGTTTTGCACCTTTGCAGTAGGATACTTTGCAGGATTATACTTCTGAACGATCTGATTATTCGCCCCTGCTTTGAATATCGCAGCATCGAACTTTTGATTGGCGACATGCCATTTCACTGCATTGATATAGTTATTACAACTTGGAGCATTGTCTGCCATTGTCGCCATGTCGAACGGATAGTTATAATCGGGATAGCCACGATCAAGAAGCGTACCAATCTTGAAATTGTCGAAAATCTCGGCAAAACCTATCAACGAATAAGTATTGGAATTAGCTGATTTTGGCAAGGAAGAAGTATAACCGCCGAAGTGGTCATTATGGAAGTGGGTAAGTACGGCATAATCAATCGTACTGTTACCTGTCCATACCATACACTTACGAATGTAATCAGTTATAATCTGCGAACCACGGGTAGAAGTCAGAGTCGGATCCCAACGACTACGGATACCGGTATTGGTCGTATTACTATTAGAGTTGGTTGTAACACTCGAACTTGCGGCATCAATAAGCATTTGCGTACCATCCGGGAATATTACAAACATGCTTTCACCGGTAGTCGTATTGATGAAATGAATATCCATCACACCCTCCTGCCAGGCAGGAATCGTTTTACCTACCTCTATTTCAGTGGCAGCATCTTCCCCACCTCCATCCGGACGAATCAAAAATGAGTGAGACTCATTGGAGCTGCATCCTACAATCGCAAGGATGAACAGACTAAATATAAATATTAACCTTTGCATGCTATATGAAGATTTAAAAACATCTCTCCGCCTTCAATGCTGACGGCAAGACGAATATAATTACCAAAATTTGAATTTACCTTTATAATATGTTGGCCAAGTCCTTTGAAGATTACAGGCTCACTACCGTCGTCAGCCCAATGTATACCGTCTTGCGATAGTTGTACACGACCTTCGAATACGGGATCTCCTTCTATTTTCTCAACCATAACAAAGAATATAGCCTCATCTGCCCAACCAGCCTCGTAAGGATGAGTGAAGAAAGTACCTTTAAAGAACTTCTTTACCTCAAGATGGGAATCATTAAACATTTTCATATATTACATTCCTCCTTTTATTCTTGTGAAACAACAACAGAATCTATATAAAAGAATACACGACGATTGGTATCAGTACCCACCCAGAAAAGAGGATTGATAAGATTGTCGATGCGTCCATATCCGTCAACGGTATCAGCTGCAATGCCACGCATATCCCAAATTCTGTCCTGACATTGGAACTCTACATATTCACGAAGCTCTGTGTCAAGTTTCAGACGCATGTATTGCCAATTGAGTTTACAGTCGGTCTCATTGTAAATGAGTTTCTGATGACCATCTTTCAAATCCTTGAATCCATCGTGGTCGCCATTAGGATAACGGCGGCCGAACCACCAGGGATCGACTCCCCTCTTACACCAGTCTCCGTCAAGTCCATAAGCCCAATCGCGGTCGGTTATGTCTTCATTGGAATGTTCATACTGCCACTTCTGCATTAATTTGCCATCTACTGCATTGAGATAACGAATTCCTACATGGTAACGTTTTCCACCCTCCTGTACATCGAATCCCATACCAAAATCGCGGATGGAACTCTCATGTAAACCCGGTTGCGGACGGTCACCGCCATCCACCACATCCTGTTCCGCCGTGTATGTAAACCAACATTCTATCTGCAAATATTTGCAGCCCGGACGAGAGAACGAAAGCCGCTTAATGGCATGTCCCAGACAACCTTCCGCCGGAATCTCCGTATAAGGAGCGGCAACAGGTCTTGTCGAAAGTTTAAGAGAGTAAGTGCCGGACATAGCTCCGTGAGTGCCCGGATACCTGAAAGTAGCGGAACTAAGCATGACCGGTGGCCACTGGTCTTTATTGACCAATGTCTTGGGAACATCAAAATCGGGATATTCCGTAAAGTTAGGCATCAATGTCATCCAGCCGTTAAAGCCGGTGTTGAATACATCATAGCTCAACACCCTTTTCAATGGTTGATAGCGACTGCGCAATAAAATTTCTCCAATGCTCATAATATCATTTATTTAATAAAGTTAGTACCCTGGATTTTGAACAAGTTTGCCATTCATTATCAATACATCATCACTTGGCAATGGCCATAAATAAATCTTCTCATCATACTTACGTTCACCATGCTGGACGATATAGGTTCCGTCGGCCATCGCTTCAAAAGAAGGAAATCCGTCTTTGTCAAATGTCGGAGTCTCCGGCCAAAACCAGTTGCCTGCCGCAAAGTATTCCTTTGCCCTGTTGGCTGTACGGGTAAATCCGTACATATTGTGTCCGAAAGCATTCTCAAACTGATGCCAACGAAGCAAGTCGAAATAGCGCAGATTTTCCCATGCAAACTCCACACGACGCTCACGGCGGAGCACTTTGCGCAATGCCGTCTGATCGGTTGTCGTGATGGACGGATAGTCGTTGGTTTGTGTACGGGTGGTGCCATAAGCACGGGCACGGACATCGTTGATGCAAGCAAGGACAGTAGCGTCAATCTCCCCCAGTTCAATCTTAGCTTCGGCATACATCAACAAAACATCGGCATAACGCATGAGAATAACGGGGTTGTCGTTATACAAAGTAGTACGCCATGATTCTTGCGCGCCTTTGCGCAGGCAACAACCATTGTAAGCACAGTTGGAAGCATCCGAACCGCCTTTGGAATCTTTGTTTGTAATCATACGATTTTGCGTATAGTCCATTACTTCGAGTGCGTTTGGCGCAGGGTTCCACTCAATACCATAGATACGGCTGCCGGGAGCAGCAAATGTTTCCAGGCAACGGGGATCACGGTTGGCAAATGGATCGTGAGGATCAAAACCGCTGCCCGGTTCATCAATCGTCTTGCCATTCGTCATTTCGTAGACAGCAAGAAGTTCCCACGAAGGTTGTGCATTATGTGTACCGCCTGCCGAACGGGCAATAAAGGAACCGATAGCCTGTGTGGTAGGTTTACCGTTTTCATCCAACTCAAGATCGCTTGAGTGAGCAACAGAGAAGATAACTTCTTTGCTTCCTCTTGTCTTGTCGCGGAAAAGTTCTCCATAATCAGGGGCCAAGTCATATACTTCCAGATCCATACAGTCTTGCGCAGCCTTTGCGGCAGTCCCATAGTCGTGCTGATAGAGAGCGGTACGAGCCTTGTAAGCATAAGCCGTTCCTTTGTCCACACGGGTGGCGCCGCTATTATTATTTGCGGCCGGCAAATTTTCTGCGGCATAGTCATAATCTTCATAAATCTGTTTCAGAACGACAGCTTTGTCGGTACGCCCCATCTCAAATGCTTCCTCCGGAGTAATCGAAGTCACGTAGAAAGGAACATCTCCCCAAAGAGTAATCAAACGTGAATAAGCAAACGCTCTGAAAAAACGGGCTTCGGCACGAAGCGTATTCAGTTCAGTGGTGGAATATTTGCCTTCAAGTTTGTCGAGTGCCTCCAAAATCCGGTTGGCACGACTAATGTTCTTATACGTGTAACTCCAAACAGTCTTGATGTTAGGATTACTTGTAGAAGACGCATTCAGTGAACCTGCCGCAATGGTATAAATGTTGGTTCGTTGCGCCCAGTCATCCGTATTACGGTCCAGCGTCCAACCTTCTTCTATAACAAAGAAAGTACTGCGATAAAAATCGTTCAACGAGATTCGAACTTCCTCCGGTGACGAGAACCAGTTTTCACTGGATGCGGCTGAAGGAGGATTCAGATCGAGGTTCACACAAGAAGTTACAGATAGAAGAGCTATCATGCAAATCAATACATGTATTTTTTTCATATTATGTAATTTTTTCATACTCCATTAGAATTTGATATCCACTCCAAACGTATAAGTGCGTGTGATATAGGTAGAAGCGCCTGCTTCAGGGTCCCATCCCGAAAGATAACTATCAAAGCAGTATGGATCATCGATATTGACGTACACCCGAAGTCCCTTGATTCCGACTTTAGAGACGATTTTTTTAGGAACTGTATAGCCAACGTTGATATTCTTTATACGCATATAGGCACTACTCTTGAGCCAGTAATCCGACATTTTGTAGTTGTTGTATTCACCGCCCTGATGGCTCAAACGGGGATAGCTGGCTGCCGCGTTCTGCTCTGCAGTGTTATATACACTCCAATAATTACGGCTGCCATTGTCGTTCAGAAGGACTGACGGAGCCGGAAGCCATTGTCCCTGCATGGGGCGAATCATACTCTCGGTGAGGCGTGAAAGTTGTTTCCCGACACCATTGAAGAGTAGGGAGAAAGAGAGACCTTTCCAGCCCAAACTAATAGAACCTCCATATAGATAGTGTGGCAATGAGCTGCCAAGCACTACGCGGTCGTATGTCTCATTGATAATTCCGTCAGGAGTGCCGTCCGGACCGCTGACATCTACATATTTCACATCACCCGGTTTGGTAGAAGCCGAAAGCAGAGCGCTTTCACTGACTTCCTCTGCGGTCTGGAACAAACCTGCAGTCTTATATCCGTACCAGGAGTTATATTCTGCACCTTCAGTAATAATGGTACCATCGCTGTTAAACTGCTGCTTGCCATTAAGATTATCTATTATAGACTTGTAATCAGAGATATTAAAACTTACCGCATAATTTACATCTCCGATACGGTCAGACCAGCCGAGTTTCACTTCCCAACCGCGGGTATGCATTTTACCTACATTCCTGTCAGGTGCCGAATAACCTGTAAACGACGGGATTGCCACTGACAAGAGCATATCTGTTGTCTTCTTATAATAATAGTCTGCGCTAAAGTCAAGACGATTGTTAAAGAAAGCGGCATCCACACCTATATCCCAGCTCTGTGTTTTCTCCCAATGGATATTCTCATACGCATAATCCTGTTGAGCGGCAGACATCGAAGATTGGGGCGTAGAACCTGCACTGTCATACATAATGGCATTATTGAACGAAATGTATGTCTGATAAGGATAATTTCCAATCCGCTCGTTACCGAGCGTACCGATAGAGGCACGGAACTTCAGATAGTTTATCGGGGTTATGTTTTGCATGAACTTCTCGTTAGAGATGACCCAACCCACCGATGCGGACGGGAAGAATCCCCAACGGTGATCCTTGTGAAAACGTGAAGATCCGTCTTCACGAGCATTGAGCTGGAGGTAGTAACGGCTGTCGTAATTATACATGACACGGCCAAAAAATGAACGGTATGCATTCTGATAAGAATTACCGGCTACGGCAAGGGCATTCTTGTTCGCCAAATCAAGATAAGGGAAAGAAGACAAAGACATATCGTTGGTCGATCCCGACATCGTTTCATACGTATAACTATAATCTTCATAACCGACCATGGCATTGAAGTTATGTACCTTGCTGAAGGTCTTGTCGTATGTAGCGATGAATTGTTTCTCCAATGATTTGATGTTACGGCGTTCTTCACTTAGCGAATTGGAAGTATATCCAGAAACATATCCCAGCATAACATCGGTTTCGTATGCATCGTAAACAGGTATGGCTTTCTTCATCTCCTTGATCGAAACAGTTCCGACGGTAGGAGTCAGATTGGCAGTAAGGGTCAAATCTTTTATGGGCTTATAGCTCAACGAGAATTTACCGGTCATTGTGTTGGATACGGTCTTCTTCTCTCCGCCTTCCAATAAGGCGGCAAGCGTATTGCTAAGACTGCCGTCTTTACCGGGACCAACACGGCCATCCGGATAAAGTCCCAAATAAATGGAAGGATACATATAAGCTGCACGAATCGGACTACCGGAAGTCGGGTCATTTTTCGTGGCATAACGTACCGAGAAATCGATAGAACCGGAGAGCTTATCACTAATCTTGAGATTATTACGCGAACGGATAGAGATTCTTTCGTGGTTTGAACCTTTATAGATAGCGTCGGCATTTTCGTAGGTAGCGGAAGTGTGGCTCTTGATTACCTTGTTGCCATACGTCATGGTCAAGTTGTGCTTATGGCGCATAGCGGTATTCGAAAGAATAGCGTCTTTCCAATCATAGATAGGATATTGAATGGGATCATATCTGTTGTTGGTAGCATAGTTGTCGATGTAGTCCTGTGAATAGTTGGCAAATTCGCCTCCCGCAGGATTACCGGCATCGTTCCACGACCATTCATTGTACATTGTCATGTAGTGATAAGGGTCTGTCAGGAATTTCGGAAATTCGGTAGGAGAAGACAACGAAATCTCTCCGTTATAACCGATCGAAAGCTGTCCCTCGGTTGCCTCCTTAGTCGTTATCAAGATAACACCGGCAGCAGCACGGGCACCATAGATGGATGCAGAAGCTGCATCTTTAAGTACAGTAATCTGCTGTACGTCTTCGCTTGCTATATTGTCGAGGCTACTGACCATCATACCATCGACAAGGATAAGCGGACTCGAATCAGACATTGTTGTCACACCACGCACCTGAACCGTAGCACTCGCTCCCGGCATACTGCTCGAACGGGTAACCGTCAGTCCCGGAATCAGTCCTTGCAAAGATTGTGAAAGTTGAGACGTGCTCTGTTTCTCGATAAGCGAACTGTTGATTACACCGACCGCACCTGTAAGATCTTTCTTTTTTACAGATCCATAGCCGATAACAACTGTCTCTTCAAGTTGTACAGCATCCTCTTTAAGTTTTATATTTACTACACTCTTACCATCCCACACCACAGTCTCGGTCACATAACCAAGATAACGGAATTCTATTGTATGGCCTGATTCAGCGCCATTGAGCGCATACTTTCCCGACATATCGGAGGTAGTACCTTTTGCATTGTCTTTATCGTGGATCACCACTCCGACAAGAGGACCATTGGCATCGCTAACGACACCCTTCATTACATTCTGTGCAAAAGCCAGATTGATTTGCAGGAAACATGCCAATAACAGGCTTAATATACTTTTTTTGGTTCTTCGTCAAATTTGGTGGTAATCTCTTTTTTATTTCAACTGTCTTCTTCTTTCTTAATCCTATTAAAAGTTGTAGATATGTTTGCTTTTTAGTAACTTTAAAGACACCACATCATTAAGAGTTACAATGCAACAAGTCATATCTACAACGTACAAATATACATCAAAAAAAGAAAATGCTCCTACAAATAGGGGATTATTCCATGATTTCAGATTCAGTCTTGGCTACGATAATCTGCAACAAGATGGTATCTCTGAAGCTGTTGGCTCATTGACGGTCTTTCTACATACGGCTGGCAAAGGGGCTT
>NZ_GG774955.1:869117-917341 GCF_000162555.1 Bacteroides sp. 3_1_23 | reverse complement strand
AATTAAAGTAACTTTTAAGCGTGTGTCAAGTAATTTCAGAGATATGAATTTAAGTGGGAACACTTATGATAAGGATATTAGAAAGTGGATTGAAAAAGCGAAGGCAACACGGAATATGGCACTGACGAACTTTGCATATGGTATTGAAAAAGACTGGGAGGCAGTACAGGCAGCTATTGATATCCCCTTCAGTAACGGATTACTGGAGGGGACAGTGAATAAAATTAAAGCGGTAAAAAGACAGATGTACAATAGGGCAGGAATTAAACTACTGAGAGCGAAGATTATTTATTCACAATAGAAGAAGTACCACCAAATTTGACGAAGAACCCTTTTTTTCATACTATTTATTCTACGATTTCAAGCAATACATGTTCGTTATATTCTCTGATTGCCTCACCTGTTTCAGGGTTACTCGGATGTTGCGCTGAAAAACGTGTCTGGCCGCTTGCGTGTGTACAGTCTATATACTTTCCAGCGAATTTGGCGCCATTAAGACATAGACGGCCTGCCTGTCCAAATCTTAACACAATCTCATCCATATCCTTAGTCGTGGTAAATATTCCTTCGGCAGGGATATATGCGCCATTGTTTTTTTCATCGAGCAACATTCCCGCAAAGTTGTAGGTAATAGTTGCCGAATAATTGATAGGTGCACCCGACAGTGTCTCTGTCGCACTTTCCTGAAGAGTCGAAGTCGGAAGAGCCGGTTTCCATTCTTCTCCATCCTTGAACTCGATCATCCAGTAGTTGGAACACATCGTTCCTAATTTGGTCACAAAATAGAAGTGTATCTTGGTACCGGCAGGAATGGTCGTACCTTTCATATCCCCATAGACATACCAATAATCACCCGGAATAGCTCCTGATACATACGGGTCACCATTAGCACCCACGGCACGGCTGCATACGACTTTCTGCTCTACATAACCTGTCCGGTCACATGCCCAATACTCAATCTTACCACTTCCGGCACTCGGAGCAATATACTTGCCATTGGTTCCCGGGAATACCGATTGTGCCTCATCATCAGCAAATGTTCCACTTGTGTTGGCAGTTAAACTATTCAAGTCCCAATCAGCCAAAATGCCCGAGAAAGCATCTTGTACAAGAGTATAGGTATAGTCTGTATCATCCTGGATGGTTACCGTTACTTTAATTGTCCGTTTGGCAAATGTCTTGTTCTCCGGGAAAGTAAGTTTAATATCACATTCGCCTACCCCATTTGCAGGAGAAACGGTCACATCTGCATCTGTACACACAGCCTTCCACTCCTTATCGCCAAAGACTTTGAATGAGGATTCTGTTGTAGTTGCGTCAATCGATTCTGTGGTAGGACTGATACCTTTCGGAACAATCATCTTTTGGGTAATAACCAGCTTTAAAGGAGTTACATCATCGCCAATGAAACGAATGGCACCGACACGTGAACTAGTCGATGAATTTTCAGAGACTTTGATTGTAAACTTAGTAATCTCACCTTGTGTCTCATGCGAATCAACAACTGCCCAATGGCTATCGCTTCCATCGGTCTGGCAATCGTTATTGACTCTGTAATAGACATTAGATGAAAGGTCAACAGTGAAAAGTCCACCTTCTGCTTCTACATCAAGTGTCTTTGTCGCGAGTGTCATATACGGATCATCCGAGTTATGACAAGATGCAAAAAGCACAAGCGACACACTTGCAAACAATAACATCTTTAGATTCATTTGATTAGTATTTAGGGTTATTAATAATTGACTAGCTAGACATTTTCAGACGTCTTGCATATATAATTCTGTATATCACATAAGCAAGTATCATGGCAATCATCAGTACGATACTTCCTATCACAATTCCTTTGACCGCAAGGGTCTTCGGATCGCCGGCAATAAGCAGACCTATCAGTAAGAGCGCAACGACACCAATAGTAATACAGAAGCAGTTAACAGCCAAATGCGAATAGATTAATACCGCTTTTTTCTCCTTTAATGTCGGTTCGCGATCGGCTTCAGGATCAGTATATTCACAAATGGCTTGATAACCATTATCTTCATACTTTTTACGTGCCGACCAAACTTCCATGATCGCAAGGATAAGTACAGGAAGTACACAACCGGCAACTGACTCTATAAGGCTTGGACTAATAACGGAGGCGGGAATTATGACGCGAGCCATAATACCAACGAGCCAAGTAAGAATCATTGCAGAAATAAGTTGGTTGCCTGTCAGCCGCTTCGAGAACAGTCCCCATATTGACGGAATGTATAAAGGACACATCACCATAGTAAGAAGAGTTACTACCACCTTTTCGGCACCTCCGGCAAACGGGATGAGCATTGACAAAGCGATAATCACAAGTCCAAAGACAAATGTGAAGAGACGTCCTACCTTGATACGCTTTTTCTCATCTGCCTGACGGTTTTTCTCTTTGTGTCCCCAAATATCATAGGTATATACATTGGCATATACATTCAAAATGCCCGAAACATTACTCAATGTGGCCGATAGCATCGCTGCCAACATCATACCGACCATTCCTTTCATGAGCACGAGTTTGCTCATATTCACATAAGCGTGTTCGCCGTTGAAAGTCATTGTGGTTGCATCCAAATCAAGCGCAAGTCCGGGTTCCATCACACGATAAATCATGGTAGGAAGATACCAAATAAGAGGAGTGACGAGATAAAGAATTCCGATTAAATAAGTACTCTTTTTTGCGTCTCTTGTAGTAGGCACGCTTATGTATCGCTGTACAAACGGCCAGTCACCGCCAATCATAGACACATTGAGAAATATCCACAGTAAAAGCCACCCCCATGTATAGGTCGGAGATGTGCCCGAGAAGAATCCCGGTATCTCACTGGCCTTATCGATAAATGCACTTACGCCTCCTACCGCGTTAAATGAAAGAGGTATCATAAATACAACCACGGCCAGAAGTACTCCGAACTGAATTACATCAGTCATTAGTACCGCAAGAAATCCTCCGGCAATGGTGTATCCAAGAGCGATGGCACCAAGAATAAGAAGCGCCCACCAAATACTTAGGTAACCCATCGGTGAATCGCCCATCATACCTGTACTTGCAAAAATACTGCCACCATCGACTTTGATTAATGCACACATCACAACCGCTACCGCATACAGAGACACTGCCGTATGTACCGCACGGGCTATAATTCCTGAAATCGTGTAAAAACTTACCGTGCGATGTCCGAACCGGATGGTAAGGAACTCTCCCGGCGATTTGATACGTAGCTCCCGCCATTTGCCCGAGATCCATTTACCGACAATAAACGATGCTACGCCAAGACAAAGTGCAACAACTACCGCAACAAGTCCCGATTTATAAGCAACGCCTCCCCAAACGACAAAGGTACTTGCCGAGAAGATAGTCATGTAGGAAGAGACTCCCGACAGCCACCACGAAGAATTTCGCCCGGCAATAAACATATCTTCGGAGTTTTTAATTTTCCGGGACATCACAACACTCACGGCAATCAGTCCGAGAAAGTAGAGTAAAATAATAATATAATCTAACTGTTCCATATTCTGGTTCTTCTTTATATAATTGCTCCTAGTTTCTTCAATTCCTCTATGAGATTGTGAATATCAGCCTTTTGTACGGTCACACCTGCCTTTATACATTGTGCGGCTGCCACTCCTGCGGCTTGTCCTACCCCCATACAACTTGCCTGAACGCGAAGTGACGCAAAGGAAGTCTTATCAGCACTAATACAGCGCCCTGCTACGAGCAGATTCGGAAAATCTTCAGCTATAAGAGCGCGATAAGGTACATACGCCGCTTTTTTAAGGAAAGTCACGCTCTGTTCCGCACCTGCTGCCACATGGATATCTATAGGATGTGCGCCGCGTGATATGCTATCAGGATATTTATAAGCATTCACATATTCTTCTGCTGTAATAGTATGTACACCTTTGATACGACGTGTCTCACGAATACCGGCATGTACGGCGACGGTCGTCACATAACTGTTTTTAAACTCTTCAAAGTTCTCTTTAAAGATTCGTGCTATTTTAAATACGTCTTCCCGTAAGCGACATTCCGCTGCGGTAAAATTTCTATTATCGATGGCATTTCCTGCAGTACGGGTCATATTAACCGTTACTTCGCCCGGACGAAGAGTGGTGCAAAACCAAGGACCTCCGAATTCGGGGATGCCAAGCTTCTCTTTCATTGCTAGAAGTTTCTCACGAACTGCAATGCAATGACAATTCTGCCCTTGTTTATTATGGTGCATGGCATCGATTATCATGGGCGAATCTGTATCCACACCGCCTAATATAAAATAGGTGGAAAGAGGTTGCAGCGGTTTACAATCATCTGTTTGCATCGGAACACCCGCCATAGCGGCAAGGTCACCATCCCCAGTGCAGTCGATATACATATCGGCACTTATGGCCTCTGTCCCATTCTTATTCTCAAAGAGGATACAGGATATTTTGCCGTCTTTTGCCTGGCAACCGCTTAAGTAAGAGTGCATATACATATCCACGCCGGCTTCCAGCATCATTTGCTGGCATAAAAGTTTGTAAAGCTCCGGATCAAAAGCTACATTGCCAAGAGGTTTCTCAATGATACAGCCTCCCATCTTCTCCAGCCGTTCGATAAATTCCCATGGAATACCGCCTATCACCTTTTCATTATTATAGGTGAAAACACTCAAAGGAGTAACAAGCCCCATTGTAGCCATTCCACCTAAAAAACCATATTGTTCCACAACAGCAGTTTTCGCACCACTGCGAGCAGCCGCAATGGCCGCAATGAAACCAGCTGGTCCGCCACCGCAGACAACTACATCATAGTTGCCCACAATTGGAACCCGTTTCGAAATTTCTATACTTCGTACTTTCTTGTCCATGACCGTTTTTTATCCTTTAATTATTACCAATTCAAATAGATGGTAAACTTTGATGTGCTTTCGACCGCACTTATAAGAAAAGAGGTGTGTTTTCATAGTTCTTTTTCTTTAGTTCGACATCATGTTGATGTAGCAAAGATAAAGAACAAGAGCTTGAAAAAAAGTTTTTTCCTAACTCTTTTGCCTGCAAACGATTGCGGGAACGTTCCCAAAATCTGCAAACGTTACAAAAGCATTACACAAAGGCAAATGGGATTCGTATTTTACTCCAATATTAGGATTTATTGTTTGAAATCAATATCTTTGCTTTGATTTAAACAATCATTCAGCATGAAGTATATAACCATAAAAGACATCGCTCGACATTTGTCAATATCCGTCTCCACTGTATCTCGTGCATTGGGAGATGACAAGAATATCCGTAAAGAAACGAAAGAAAAGGTGATAGAAGCAGCTAAAAGATTGGGATATAGACCAAACCCTGTAGCAATCAACCTTAAATACGGACATACCAATACCGTGGGGGTGATCGTTCCTGAAATGGTTACGCCGTTTGCTTCACGAGTAATAAACGGCATACAAGAAGTGCTTCACACCAAAAATATAAAGGTGATTATTGCAGAGTCGGGAGGAGATCCGGAAAAAGAAAAAGAGAACCTGCAACTGATGGAAGGATTCATGGTGGATGGCATCATCATCTGTCTTTGCAGTTATAAAAGGAATAAGGAGGAATATGCTCGTTTGCAGCAAGCGGGAATGCCTATGGTGTTCTATGATCGTATTCCCTATGGACTTGAAGTTCCGCAAGTAATAGTGGACGATTATATGAAGTCATTCTTTCTCGTAGAAAGTCTGATCCGAAGCGGACGCAAACAGATTGTTCATATACAGGGACCGGACGATATTTACAACTCCATAGAACGTGTCAGAGGATACAAAGACGCTTTGGCTAAATTCGGGATTCCTTTTGATAAGAATAATATGCTGATAAAAACCGGTATGACTTTTGAAGAAGGGAAAAAAGCAGCGGATATATTAGTGGAAAGAAATATTCCTTTCAATGCTATTTTCGCTTTTACGGAAACATTGGCTATTGGAGCTATGAACAGATTGAGGGAACTTGGAAAAAAAATACCCGAAGAAATCGCCGTAGCCAGTTTTTCAGGAACTGAACTTTCCAACATAGTCTATCCCAAATTGACTACAGTAGAACCGCCTTTGTACCAGATGGGGAAAAAAGCTGCCGAACTTATTTTAGAGAAAATCAAAGATCCGGCATCTCCCAATCATTCAATCGTGTTGGATGCGGAAATCAAAATGCGTGCATCGACGCCACGTTTGGAGGTATATTAATGACTTATCTACCAGATATTATATCTTAATACTTTCCTGAAAAACATACCGAAGTTACAAAAGTTTGCTGAATAGTAATCTTTTACGATACCAACAAAAAAGAAGAATTCAGATTTATATAGTTTTGAATCATTCAATGCTCTTTCTCTATAATACGTCCAATTCTTCCAGCTCCTTCACTTTTCTTCTGTATGGCCGATAAACAAGCAGTTTGTAGGTGAATAGCCGCCCCTTCACCTGCTCTTCATCGTGAATCAAATCAAATTGCAGCCTCCAGATTCCACCATTGAGTAAAATTAGTAAAGCTATTTCGTAATTAGTTTCAACCTTGTTTGAAACTAAAAGTTTCAAGGCGGGAAACACTTTGTTTCAAGTAGCGAAACGAAGTGTTTCTCGGTGTGAAACAGATTGTTTCAAGCCTTGAAACTATTTTTGAAACTACTCGCTACAGGTGAAGAGATGGTGAAATTGTTACTCTTCACCCGCAAACTCCTTATTCATCGAAGAGACAGAGAAAAGGTGAAAGAAGAAATAGAAAGATTGAAAATAAATACCCAGTAGAAAAATTTAATAGATTTTGTAATGATTCAGAATCGTACAAAAATGAATGACAATTCATTTTCAATTACTAATTCGCATTAATTTAAAATATACCATAATATTATAAGCAGGCTGTATTTGCTTCCTATGCAATACTCTACTTTCCCCTCCGTTCATAGCTAATTTAGGCTAAAAAGAACATTTTCTCCCGAAAAGTTTTTGTAATATCAGAGTTAATCGTATTTTTGTGTACAATTTTGGTGTAGTGATGACAGAAGAAGAAAAAAAGTTATTGAATTCCTTTGAAACGCAACTACGGCATTTGATTTATTTGCACGATGAACTTAAGCGTGAAAATGCCGAGTTGAAGAAGCTTCTCGAAAATGAAAAGCTGAAAAACGAGAAGGTACAAGCTCAATACGATGAATTGGAAGTCAGCTATACAAACCTAAAAACAGCTACGGCAATCAGCCTTAACGGCAGCGACGTAAAAGAGACGAAGCTGCGATTGTCAAAATTAGTGCGTGAAGTCGATAAATGCATCGCTTTGTTGAATGAATAAGAAGAAGATGTATGAACGATAAAATAAAGATAAACCTGCAGATAGCAGACTCAAACTACCCGTTAACCATCAACCGCGAGGAAGAACAAATGGTACGGGAAGCCGCCAAGCAGGTAAATATCAGGCTTAATAAGTATCGGGAAGTCTATAAAAATCTGGAACCCGAAAAAATTATTGCCATGGTAGCCTATCAGTTCTCGTTAGAGAGACTGCAATTGATGCAACGTAATGATACCAGCCCCTATGTGGAGAAGGTAAAAGAACTGACAGAATTGCTGGAGGATTATTTTAAGGAAGAATAAATCCCGACTGGCTATTCGCTGATAAGAGATAAAACAACCACGCACTGCACAATATCCAAGCAAAAATAATTGCTTTGATATTTGGCGGTGCGTTTTTATTTATATACTTAAATTAAATGTAGAATGATAGCAATAATAGCAACAGCAATTGCTTGCTTCATCGTAGGAGGAGTCCTTTCATATATACTATTCCGGTATGTACTGAAATCCAAATACGATAATGTCCTGAAAGAAGCGGAGACGGAAGCGGAAGTAATTAAGAAAAACAAGCTGCTGGAAGTGAAGGAGAAATTCCTGAATAAGAAAGCAGACCTTGAAAAGGAGGTAGCATTGCGGAATCAGAAGATTCAGCAAGCGGAAAACAAGTTGAAGCAACGTGAAATGGTACTTAGCCAGCGTCAGGAAGAAATCCAACGTAAAAAGATGGAAGCCGAAGCGGTAAAAGAGAATCTGGAAGCGCAACTTGTGATTGTTGACAAGAAAAAAGAAGAACTCGATAAACTGCAACAGCAGGAAATCGATAAATTGGAAGCAATCTCCGGATTGTCTGCCGAAGAAGCCAAAGAACGCCTGGTAGAATCACTGAAAGAAGAAGCTAAAACGCAGGCACAATCATTCATCAACGACATTATGGATGATGCTAAATTAACTGCCAGCAAAGAAGCCAAACGTATCGTTATCCAGTCTATCCAACGGGTGGCTACGGAAACTGCCATTGAAAACTCTGTTACAGTATTCCATATCGAATCGGATGAAATCAAGGGACGTAT
The DNA here is from genome assembly GCF_000162555.1 of Bacteroides sp. 3_1_23. NCBI lineage: Bacteria > Pseudomonadati > Bacteroidota > Bacteroidia > Bacteroidales > Bacteroidaceae > Bacteroides > Bacteroides sp. 3_1_23. The sequence continues at coordinate 908,946 of NZ_GG774955.1, read as the reverse complement.
TATCGGACGTGAAGGACGTAATATCCGTGCTCTGGAAGCTGCTACCGGTGTTGAAATCGTTGTAGACGATACTCCGGAAGCAATCGTTCTTTCTGCCTTCGACCCGGTTCGCCGTGAAATTGCCCGTTTGGCCCTGCATCAGCTTGTGACTGACGGACGTATCCATCCGGCCCGTATCGAAGAGGTGGTAGCTAAAGTACGCAAACAGGTGGAAGAAGAAATTATCGAAACGGGTAAACGTACGACCATCGACTTGGGTATCCACGGTCTGCATCCTGAATTGATCCGTATCATCGGTAAGATGAAATATCGTTCTTCATACGGTCAGAACTTGTTGCAGCATGCACGCGAAACAGCCAATCTTTGTGCTGTGATGGCATCAGAACTGGGACTGAACCCGAAGAAAGCAAAACGTGCAGGTTTGCTGCATGATATTGGTAAAGTGCCTGATGAAGAACCAGAATTGCCACACGCATTGCTGGGTATGAAACTTGCCGAGAAATACAAAGAAAAACCGGATATCTGCAACGCTATCGGTGCTCACCATGACGAAACAGAAATGACCAGTCTGCTGGCTCCTATCGTACAAGTATGTGATGCCATCTCCGGTGCACGTCCGGGGGCACGCCGCGAAATCGTAGAGGCTTATATCAAGCGTCTGAACGATCTCGAACAGCTAGCAATGGCTTATCCGGGTGTAACAAAGACGTATGCTATCCAGGCAGGACGCGAACTCCGCGTTATCGTTGGTGCAGATAAGATTGACGACAAGCAGACAGAAAGCCTGTCAGGTGAAATCGCCAAGAAGATCCAGGATGAAATGACTTACCCGGGACAAGTGAAGATTACCGTCATCCGTGAAACACGTGCGGTAAGTTTCGCTAAATAACGTAACGATTCAAAAGAAGATTCATATAAGGGCGAAGAAATTCGCCCTTTTTTAATATCATAACTATGGGAAAGTATCAATTTGAGATTTGTACCAATTCAGTGGAAAGTTGCCTGGCCGCACAGGAAGGTGGAGCAGACCGTGTGGAACTGTGTGCCGGAATACCGGAAGGTGGAACAACGCCCTCCTATGGTGAGATCGCCATCGCAAGGGAAGTACTGACTCATACCCGACTACACGTTATTATCCGGCCTCGTGGAGGAGATTTTCTGTATTCGGATATCGAAATCCGGACAATGCTGAAAGATATCGAAATGGCGCGAAAATTAGGGGCAGACGGAGTGGTATTCGGTTGTCTGACAGCAGAGGGTGAAGTAGACTTGCCAGTAATGCAGAAACTAATGGAAGCGGCTCAAGGGCTATCTGTGACTTTTCACCGGGCATTTGATGTATGCCATAACCCGCAGAGAGCATTGGAACAGATCATCAAACTGGGATGTAACCGTATTCTGACTTCCGGCCAACAACCTACGGCTGAACTGGGAATCCCCCTTTTAGAAGAGTTACAGAAACAGGCTGCCGGAAGAATCACATTACTCGCCGGATGCGGAGTAAATGAAAATAATATCGCACGCATTGCCGCAGAAACCGGAATCAACGAGTTTCATTTCTCGGCACGTGAAAGTATTCAGAGCGAAATGATATTCAAAAATGAAGCCGTCTCCATGAGAGGCACGGTACACATCAACGAATACGAACGAAACGTAACTTCCATACGAAGAGTAAAAGAAACGATTGATGCCGCTTTACATGGATAAATATGGCAGCAAGGGATGAGATATCGTCTCATAATAGTACTAATACAAGACAGAAATGGTGAACATACAGCCTTCAAGCCTTTTGTTCACCATTTCTTTTTTTGCATCATTACCAACAGTATCTCAAGAAACTGTTATACTTTTATTTATAAATATGGAATTATCGTAATATAAATACCAGTAATAATAGCCGAAGTAATTACTCCCGAGATATTAGCTCCCAAGGCATCTCCCAGAACAAATGAGTCCGGATTATCTTTGCTTACAATCTTTTGTGCAACCTTCGCGGTAGTGGGTACACAGCTAACAGCTGCAATACCGATTACCGGATTGTAATTACCCCGTTTAATAATATACATGATATATCCTCCGATTATTCCTCCAATACCGGAAAGTAATAATGCTACAATACCTAATACTAATAGTTTCAAAATCTTCGGATCGAGCAACAGATGTGCATCACAAAGTACACCCAGCAGGACACCCAACATAAAAGTGGAGCCATAAAGCAACGGACCACTCACAAAATCATAGATATGTTTCATACCCGACTCACGAACAGCAACACCCAGAAACAAAGAGAAGAACAAAGGAGAAGCTACCGGGAACAAGAAACAGAGAATAGCACAAAGAACAGCAGAGAAAGCCAGTTTCACTTTAGCATCGTAATTCTTCGGAGCTTTCTTTGTCACCATCTTAATAGCGCGGAAGCGTTTGGGAACCAACAGTTTTACCAAGTATGGATAGCCTCCATACGTTAAGCCCAAATAAAGATAGGCAACCACCGTAATAGGGACAAAGAGATGCTTTGCCAATGCCAACGAAGTAAACAACACCATTGGTCCGTCGGCTCCACCCACCATAGCCACAGATGCACTTTCTTTCAGAGTCAGACCAAGAGCAGAAGCAATAGGTACTGTCAGGAAAGTGCCCAGCTCTGCGCACAAAGCCAGGAATATACTTGCAAATGGTTTCTGAAGCAGGAAGCCGACATCTAGAAGCGTCCCGATACCCATAAAGACAAAACAAGCTATCAGCCCGTTACTAAACGTCAGGGTATAAACAGGTTGCAGGAAATCTATCTGCATAGTATTCATTAATTGGTCCGTATCTGAAAGCATCGGATCGAGAAAGAGATTACCCAGTGTACCGTCGGGCATAATGAGGGTTCCGCAGTTGATAGCTACCATTCCCAGTCCCATCGGAATCATTACCATCGGTTCGAGTATACCTTTCCAGCCTAAATAGATCAGTAACAAACCGAGAAGTACTAAAAAAACTCTTGCAGAAGCAAGCACCCATCCGCTTGCCATCATTGTACCAATACCTTGAAACAAGGTAGCAAAATCTATATTTTCCATAAATTAGTTTTCTTTTATTGTTTGTTGTTAGTAAGTTTCTTTGAGTTCTTCTTATTGACATGTGCCTGCTCTTCTTCCCGAAGAAAGAATTCGCGGGTATCCTGTGAATAATAATAATTCATCAGATTATTTTCAGAAGCTCCCGGACTCACGCCATGATAATAGCCGGAATAGCCAGTAAAGTTTCTGTCGATCCCCTTACTGTAATCTTCACGGAAATCTCCCAAAGCATCTTCATCTGCAATGGGAATCTGTCGGACTAATCTCTCCACCTTTTGCCGATGCTGACGCCAGCGTCGCAAACGGAGTAGCTCCAAACGGTGAGAACTATAAAAATCAAATGAATCGGCCGCATAGGCAATCAACTTAATGACCGTAGCGACAAAAAAACCGATGAGGAACGTAAGCCCCATCATCGCAAGAGTAGATAGTAATAAATGAATCATAGTAATATAAAAAATTAGGTTGTATAATCTTATTCAAAAAAGAAGAGGCGCCCAATGGTAAAACCATTACAAAATTTAGACACACATGAAAGTTAATCCCATTGGGCCTTCCTCATCACCATATAGAAGCAATCGGCGGATAACACTTGCCTGAAACCACTTCGGTATATATCCTTGCTTTTATACGACGTAACTCCCGTTTCACAACGGGAACACAATATTTTAATCCTTAAAGACAGGCACATCAATATCCGTCCTTTGTTCCAAGTCATAGGAAATACATTCTTTGTTTTCCATGTTAACATGAATAAAACTAAGATAATAAATAAAGGAAATGATGGTAGATGGAGGATCTGAATAGGCACCTCACCTTACCCAAAGATAAGAATATAGTCTAAATGAGAATATGCGCCAATGTATAGACGTAATACTTACACGAATATTTAGTGTAATTGACATCAAGGCCGGTATGCCCCAAACGATTCTCCGGAAGCATAACATTTAGAGAACTCAATATCTGTATAATGACAGTATTGGTATTGAACTTCAGGTTCTTGAAAGGAACAATGCTTCTCGGAAAAGAGATATTGTCAAAAATACAGTCACTAACATTACAAGTGGATGTCTCGTCAACAAACTGCGAATGAGAATCTTTACCTGGCTTGTCGAAGCCGGCAGAAGAAACGCAACAGCATGACACTGCTTCATATCGCATGTCATTAGACGAGGTTTCAGTTTTTTTCTGAAATCCCTGCAATTCTTTATTGGAAACATTACTAAATCCCAATACCAGAAATGCACATGCTAATATGCAAAAAATGTACTTAGTCATAATTTGCTGCAAACGTAATCATTCTTTTCCGAAAAAACGCATTAAGGGCAAGAATTAACGATTATTGTATACCTCCTCTTTTCTATAACCCATGTACAACTTTCATCAATTGCTCACCCAAACCGATTGTATATCCTTGAGAAACAAAGACTACCCTATTAAATGTATCTGCAATAATAAATACCGGCAGAATGGAATTGTTCAAATTCATAGCCTGCACTATTTCTTTGCGGATGCTGTCATCGATATCAATACCGTAAGTGATGGTAGACGGAAGTCTTTTGAATTCGTCGGCATTAAATTTCTTGTGTTGTTCTTCCGAAGGAAAAAGAAAGACCATCTTACGCCCCCATTGTTCGAAGTCATTGCCCAAAGCGGCTATATCTCTTAGCGCATGATTGGTAGGTTCCTGCCCTACTCCAAGCACAGCTACTACAAAATAGCCACGTCCACAGGTTTGCAGAATACTCCGCTGTTCAGTGCTGTCAACCGGACGATAGGTCGCTTCCGAATTAAAATTGCCGATCACTTGCACCTGATCTTTGCTTTCACGCATCACAAGGTCAACGGTGGTTGTCTTACCGGGTTCTATAGTAAAAAATGTACTGTTGGAAAGCACCGCACCACTTGCCAACCGAGTTCCGGTCACCATCATATAATAGCCTTCATCAAGCTCTCTCCCATATTTTAATAAATTACGCCAGGTAGTTCCATCTCCCATATCCGTCTCTCCTTCGTCATAATTAAGCAACTGGAATGTGCCGTTTTTAAACTTGGAAAGAGTGAAATGCGAATAATATTTAGGATCTTCCACAGAACGGATAGGCGTGTAAGTCGCTTGTAACACTCCCTTTCGAGACTGTGCAGCTTCTGCCGTATCGAAGTTGACATCTTCCTTTGCAAATTCTTCATTTAGAATCTGCACCTTTCCGGTCACTTCATCAATCCAGGCAGCGGACGCCCATCCCATGCTCCGGTAAGCTGCCACAAAAAATATATCACGCGACTTTTCATCAGCCACCCGTGCTTTCCATACTCCCATCGGAGAGATAGGAATCTGTTGGGAATTCAGTTCATTATTGATTTTAATCTCTTTTCTGCACCATTCTATTAATACTTTGGGATCACGTTTCATGCTATCGGGCACAGACTGGTACACTGTTTTTTCAATGGCTTCACGAAGTACCTTTTTATAAGGAGTCAACATTTCATTGGCTATACGAGGAGGATTGAGGTACATTCTTTTAAATAAATCAGCCTCTATCTTCTCCCAATCCGAGATATTAGTCAGCAGATGATCATTCAATACATCCAGAGTTACATCGCGGAGATCTTTAGCCGAAAGACTCTCTAATATCCATATAGCCCGTATTTCTTCCCATGAAACAGCGTCTTTCTCTTTTCGGATAGGCGAAAGGAAGTCTTTCAAGGTTTGGTGGTTTCCTCGCGAAGCAACCAGGAAGTTTACTAATTTTTCTTTCTTTTCCGATTGTAAGGTATTTCCATATAGTTTATCTATCCACTCTTTGGCCTGTTTTTCCGTCATCATTGTTGCTACATACGCATTGCGGATTGAATCTTCCTGCACCATCCGCCGATCATTTTCCGCCCGTTGTTCGGGAGTGACTTCGGGAATATTCGCTCCTTCCACCGGAGGTACAAGATCCATTGGCAAGGAATAGGCTTCACCTTCTTTCCTATTTAAAGAGAGTTGCAATACATCATCTTTTCCAAATGAGATTTTGGCATAACCAAATTGTCCGTTGCGGGATGCCCAAACCAACATATCTCCTTTACCGGCAGTCAGGCTGGCTTTCCCCTCTGCATCTGTATATTTCGTGGCTACTGTATAGAACTCCGCATAATTGTATATCTTAAATTCGATTTTGGCATCTGCTACCGGTTGACCGTCGGCATCCGTCACCGTTACGATAGCTTTGGCAGTAGGGGCATAATTATCAATCACATTGATTTCCGTATAATTCGGCGTCTCAAGCATAATCTCTTCCGGACCATTGTAACGTCCGAAAACCTTAGTATGCATCAACATTCCCCGACTGGCAGGGGAATTAAACCATCCCAGGTTCAAAACCGGTTCCGGTTCACAAGCTCCAAAGAAGTACCAATGTCCATCCGCCCATGCTTCCACCCAAGCATGATTGTCATCCGTATGCGCCCAGCGGGGCGTATACACTTGCCGTGCCGGAATACCGACCGCCCGGAGCGCAGCCACCGTAAAGGTAGACTCTTCGCCACAACGCCCATACGCTGTTTTGACTGATGCCAACGGTGAGCTGGTACGCGCGTCACTCGGACGATAGACTACTTTCTCATGACACCAATGATTCACCTCCAATATCGCGTCTTTCATCGGCAGTCCCTTCACCCTGTCTTTTAGTTCATCATAAAACACACGACGGGAATCATCCAGATTCTCGTTATTCACTCGGATCGGCAGAACAAAATGACGGAACACTTCATCGGGAATCTCTTTGCCCCAAGGCATCTCGTCACGTGTCTGCTTCGACAGCCGGACATTCTCCAAGTAATAATCTCCCGGATAATCCGTCACATCCCCTATTGGCATATAAGCGTAGAGAAACATCAATGCTTCGCGCTCGTAGACTGACAAAATAGAATCGGCAAAGATTGCAAATAAATCTCCATGAGGAAGTGCCTGTTTTTTCTGCTCAAAGTCTTGAGCTACTTGATTCCGGTAGGATTCTTCTTTGAGGAAGTGAGCATTGTTACAAGCAAACAGTACAATCGACAAAATCAGGACGCACAAAAGATGGGTGAATGTTTTCATATAAGTGTTTGGTTTATTCTATTAATAAGGTTGCTGACTGACAAAAATAGAAGAATATTTTCTGAATACCTAGATAAGTACATAAAAATGTGATAGATAAGAATAATATTGTCATTGATGGGAAAATCCGGGAATTTTGTAACAGGTTTGTAATATAGACCGTGTTCGAACCCTTATAAAAAAGAAAATTCAAAAGAAAAAGAAGATTTTTATGTTTTACAGCATATAATTCGAAAACAATTTGTATCTTTGCAGTGTTATTAGAGAAAACAAGATGTAAAACCGCTCTTCAAAACGTGGAGGGCAAAAAAAGAGGAAACAAATTATGAAAAAGAATGCAAATGAAAAAATTATGATGTTACAGTACCGTATTAAACGCTATCAAGCAATGGGAAATGGTGCCATGTGCCAAACATTAAACGGTAAACTTCAAAAACTGCTGTCACAGCAGGTTGCCATGTAAATAAACACACTAATTATAATAAATAGAGCGAGGAACTTTCGAGTATCCTCGCTTTTTTTATACATTTGCAGAAGAAAGATAATAAAACACATTATGAAAAAGCTATTTATGTCGGTTGCGCTCCTCATATTGGTCGTAACCTCTTTTGCACAAACACCTGGTTATGAGTTCACAACCGTTGTATCTCACCAAGCAACGCCTGTCAAAGATCAGGGTTCCACAGGAACCTGTTGGTGCTTTGCCACCGCTTCTTTCATGGAGTCGGAACTGCTCCGAATGGGAAAAGGAGAATATGATCTCTCGGAAATGTTTATCGTCCGCCAAAAGTACATGAATCAGATGGAGGACAATTATCTCCGTCGTGGTAAAGGAAGTATCGGTGAAGGAAGTTTGGCACACACTTTCAAAAACGCTTATAAGAAAGCGGGAATCGTTCCGGAAGAAGTGTACACCGGATTGCCGGGCGATAAGAAAGACCACAATCACGGAGCATTGTCACGCTACCTCAAAGCATTGGTAGACGCAAATATTGAATCTAAAAAGCGTACTCCGCAATTTGATGCGCTTATTAATAATCTGTTCGATATTTATCTAGGTAAGATTCCCGAAAAGTTCACTTATAAAGGAAAAGAATATACTCCTCAATCTTTCACAGAAAGTCTGGGATTGAATATGGATGATTACGTTGAGCTGACTAGTTTCACTCACAAGCCATCTTATGAGACATTCTCACCTGAAGTTCCCGACAACTGGGAAAACCAGCCGATGTACAATCTTCCGTTGGACGAACTGATCGGGGCTATCGACTATGCACTGAACAAAGGATATACCGTATGTTGGGACGGTGACGTTAGCGAACAGGGTTTCTCTTTCAAGAACGGAATCGCCATCAATCCGCAAGTGGAGGATGTGAAAGATTACTCGACTACCGACCGTGCCCGTTTTGAGAAAATGCCTAAATACGAACGAATGGACGAAGTGTTCAAGTTTGAGCATCCTTATCCGGAAATCAACGTAACACCGGAAATCCGTCAGGATGGTTACGAGAAGTTTGTGACAACTGACGACCACCTGATGCACATCACCGGCATTGTGAAAGATCAGAATGGTACTAAATATTATATCACCAAGAATTTCTGGGGAGCGGATAGCAACAAATCCGGAGGTTATCTGAATATGTCTGAAAGCTATGTACGTGCTAAAACAATCTGTGTGATGGTACACAAAGATTCTCTGCCTAAGGAACTGAAGAAGAAACTCGGTATTCAATAAATCGCATGAAATCACTCCCGAAAGGAGATTGACTGTTTCATACATTTATTTAATCGGAACTCTCCATTATATTCATATTAACAAAAGAAATAGGGCAACGAAGTATCACTACTTCACTGCCCTATTTTTTTGTTAACCTACTATATTAAATCCTTTGCTCTTTATTTCTTTTTCAATGTCACGTCGCTGATTTCTACAACACCGCCTTTGTTCTGGGAAAGAATAGCCACATAACAATCTTTCAGAATAGCAGCATCATCGTCTGTATCAGACACTTCCAAGTTAGCATTTGCTTTCTTACTGCTAATAGCATTTACCACTTGTCCCATATCATAATAAACCACTACTTTAGTCCATTTACCGGCCTCTTTAATTTTAAAATTGTATTGTGCACCCGAAGCATTCGGTTGAGCATCCGCGTCATAGTCTCTACGCATGAAGAAAGTAGTATTGTACTTACCATTATCATTCTTTTCCTCATTGGTCTGTTTGATGTATACACTGACCGGAGTTCCCGCTTCTTTAGCTTTTGCATAGAAAGTAAGAACATAGATACCTTTGTCCAAACCATCGGTAATACGTTGTCCCAGGAAAGCCTTATACCAAGAGAGATTCTTTTCAGCACCGGAGTTATCCAATTTCATTGCATTCGGATATTTGGCATCTCCTGTTTCTTCCCAGGCAATAGTAGTTACTCCGTCAGCTTCATTATTCATGATAAACCACTCTCCTGCGGTAGCTTTGTTGGCATTAGTCACTTTAGTCTTCACTTCAGTGGCGAATTTTTCGTTTTTTATCAGGTTCTGCGCACTTACGCTTACTCCTGCAAGGACCAAAAGGCCGGCAAATAATACTTTTTTCATCTTACTGTGATTTAATTGTTTATACTTTATTTTTTCTAGCTTTAAAAATCTATTTCATCCTACTTCACTTGTTGAATAACAAATCCATATTTACCAGTCACTTTCTTTTCTTCAGTCTTTAGTGTGATGCGGTAAATCTCCTTGCCCCATACGTTAGACAGGCGCGGATCATCCAGTTTGATTGTTTCCAGTTCGGCCTTAAACTGTGATGGATAGTTCATTTCCACCTTTTGTCCCTTTACTTCGATGCGGATTTTTCCGGCTGACGGGAAAGTCACATTGCCCCAAGTTAAAAAGTTCATTTGATTAGGAGCAATAGCCTCATCCAACGTATAAATATCACCAATAATGAGTTTTTTATCATCAAGAGCATAAGAGCGAACCCAGCTTTTCACTTTCGCTTCTGCCGGATAAGCAGTAGCTATATCCGTAGAGAACATCCGTTTCTTCTCATTGCAAACGGTATTGGTAGCTTTATACTCCTGCCCGAATTTCTGCGGTACTCCGTTAATCATCGGCAAGTTATGATAGTTGCTCTGCATGGTCCAGATGGTATAGCGGTCCTTGCCGAACGTCTGTTTGGTATATGTACCTACACCGGCATCAATAATCACAGGAATTGTATTTACGTATAAAGAGAAGGTTCCTACATCGTTGTGGTTATGGCTTTCGTTATTAAATCCGCCTTTAGCGGCAACAAACATACCGTTCTTGTTCTTCATATAACAGAATTCCGTTTCGGGATACCAGGTCACATCCGGCATATCATGTTTGGGAGTCGCTTTAGCGAGGTCGTTGCAGCAAAGCAGGGATTGAAGTGAACGGAAAGCATCGTTACCCATGCTGGCATAGGGTTTTCTACCATCCAGCAGGTATGCGGCAAAATGCATCATTTCATCGCTGTTTACAGCTTTGCCGAAGCGATAGATTAATAAGGGATCACCTCCCCCTTGCGCCGATGCATCGGCAAAGTTCACAACCCAGCCATTGCCGACATAGGAGCGTGACATATATTCACCCATACGACGGATCATCGGTTCATTGAACAGAGACAGTTTACCGCCTGTACCGTCAGAGAGTATCTGCAAGTAGTCATAAAGTTTTCCGGCGGCGTGTCCCCAGTAGGATGTACCTTCTTCACAGGCACCATCGGATTTCACGAAATTGATAAATTTATCGACTGATTTCATGGAACGATAAACGGCTTTTGCCAACTTATCCTTATTGTTTTCCATCAGTAAGAAACATTGCAGGGCATTAGAGTTGCACCAGGGATTCCAGTTGTTGATGATTTCTCCCGGTTTCCAGTTAAAAGCCATCCACCACATTTCATCGTCGTTCATGTACGGATCGAGAATACGTTCTTTGATTGCCTTACGCATTTGCAAGGATACTACGGGATTGATTTTGTCGAATGGTTTGCGGAAAAAATAATGCACCCAAGCCATTAATGCTCCGTATCCGCCTGAGCCGAGGTCGATAATCTGTTCGCGGAAGTCGGGAAGTGAACGTTTACTGCTCTGGCGCGGCAAGTGTGCGGATAGAACCCATGAATTCATTTCACAGCTCATGTATGCTCCGTTCAATAGTTGGTCGATGAAACGTCCTTTTCCTTCGGCCAGTTCGGCGAGCATCAGGGTGTTGAGTGCCTGGCGGTTGGCGTCATAAGGAACTTCCATCACTTTGCGGTTACCGCTACGTTCGTATTCCAGATAGGCAGTGGCAGGTATCAGTTGCCATTTGTAGTCGAGAAGTTTTTCACCGGCTTCGATGAGACGTTGTTTGTTGGGTCCCATCAGGGAATCCCAGGCGGCACGATCAGTATAAGCAGGATAAGGCACCCAAGCCTGTTTCATTATTAACACGTTTTTCAACGTAGTCTCGTCAGCCGCTTTTTGCAGCATATTGCGTTCGGTATAAGCGTTTGCCTTGAAAGAGAAACTCCCCAAAGCTGCTACCAGAAAAACACAAAGCAAATGTTTCATTCGAGTCATGGTATTTTCATTCATTTAAGTATTGCAAAGATAGTGTATCTGAAGAAAAATGAGGTGAGTAAATCATACGAACCTGATGACAAAAAAGTACAGACGGCAAAAATAGTACTCATAATTGCTATATTTTAGGCTTTTAAGTCATAGTAAGAACGATTTAAGTCATACAGAAACCGGGGACTCATTTCGGAAAAACAGAGGTACAGTTTAAAAAAACAGAGGTTCTGTTTACTTCAAATAGAGGCTCTGTTTTGACATTCTATTCTCTTCCTTTTTTCATTCGTTGATTCCCTTTTTTTCATCCCCTACTCTTTCCTCTTCATCCCTCTATTTCTTCCTCCTCTTCGCCCTCAATCCCAATCGCTAAATTCAAAGCTCAACTGTTCCCAAACACCGTGTTGTTCATCGGCTTCCTCTCTTGGATTGGAGACAGAAAGGCCGATGAGCCGGATTGGATGTTGCTCGTATTCCACGCTTTTAAGTAGTTCCTTTGCCAATGGAAGTATTCGGTCTAAAGTCGTTAATTCCTGCGATTGAGTCAAACTTCGGGTTATCTGACTAAAATCATGAAACTTGATTTTCAAGGTAAGTGTATTCCCTTTGAAGTCTTTTCGCTGAAGACGCTCAATCAGCTCTACTGCAACGTGATATAATTCGATTATAACTGATGAATGGGCTGAAATATCACGTTCCAGTGTACGTTCGCAGCCGATGGATTTACGGATACGAATTGCTTCGACAGGGCGTTCGTCAATTCCCCGTGAACATTCGTAATACAGCGCGCCGGCTTTTCCGAAATGGGCTGTCAGCATTTCAAGAGAGCATTTCCGTAATTGAAGTCCATTGTGAATACCAAGTAGATGCATCTTTTTCGCAGTCACCGGCCCCACTCCCCAAAAAGATTCGATAGGAAGATGGGCGATAAAATCAAGAGCTTGTTCCGGATGAATGGTACATAAGCCATCCGGTTTGCGATAGTCTGAAGCTATTTTAGCCAGAAACTTATTATAAGAAATTCCGGCAGACGCAACAAGGTTGAGTTGTTCCCTAATCTTCTGCTTTATTTCCTTTGCTATGTCCACAGCCAGAGAAATATCTTTCTTGTTTTCAGTGACATCCAGGAAAGCCTCATCCAGAGACAGAGGTTCGATGAGATCTGTATATTCGTGGAAAATCTCATGTATCTGACGGGAAACGGATTTATAAACATCCATCCTGCCAGGTACAAAAATGAGTTGGGGACAAAGACGCTTCGCCTTTTGCGAAGCCATGGCTGAACGGACACCGTAACGCCGTGCTTCATAGCTGGCAGCAGCCACGACTCCCCGCTCTTCTGCATGACCTACCGCCAAAGGCTTGCCACGAAGTTCCGGGTTATCACGCTGTTCTACAGAGGCATAGAAGGCATCCATGTCGATATGTATAATCTTTCTCTGCGTCATTGTTTAGGATTAGCAGAGCAAACTTACTACAAATTCCCGAATAATTCCTGTTTATCGGTTCAAGAAATAATGCGCTTATGATTTTTATAGAGATAAATCAAAAAACATTCAATATCCTGTCAAATCTAGTTCTTATAATATTATATTTGCATATCGTCTATTCAAAATATAGAAGTAGTTGATAAGTTTGTGCCACCATACAACTCTTTAAGATTATGAAAAACACATTATTTTGCTTATTCATATTTTGCAGTGTTTCCACATTCGCTCAAAATGGAATCACTTTTAAGGTCGAAAAGCTTTCAAAGCCCGAAGAATTACTTAATCTACACTCCCCGAATGAAATTTATGAGAGTTTTATATTATCGGATATGGACATAGAGCCTTATGAGATAAAAGAGAAGAATATCAAGGTTCCTTATCATATCATTGCAAAGAGCGAATCTCCCGACAGTCTCGTTTCTTTTGGCCCTAATTCTTTTTTCAACGGTATGTATCAGGCTTATGCGGATCACAGGCCATTCGTATTGTCCCTGGACATGATTTGGCTATTAATCAGCCAAGGATTTGCACGCCATATCAATGCCAATCAGGAATCTATGAGAAATGATCTTGTTGATTTCTCCGGCAAACTATCCTTAATTGTGAGAGAAGACAAAAAGCTGGAAGACCCTACTCTTTCATGGGAGGAAATCTTTCCGCAATTTACAAAACAAATATCCCAATACGCAGGCAATCATCTGACTGAACTGCTCACTTGCAATTTTTCAACGACCACCTCCTTAGAGAAAGTTGCTTCCGAAATCACAATCATGGAAGCTGTGAAACCTTACTTTGAGTTTATAATCATACGCATTGTCTGTGGAATACCTAAAATAACTCTCGAAGGAACACCGGAGGACTGGGAAAAACTACTGCACAAAGCCAGAGGCTTGAAAGAATACAAACTCGATTGGTGGATTTCAGAACTGGAACCCCTTTTGGAAGAATTTGTCAAAGCATCCAAAGGAGAAGTTAATAAGGACTTTTGGCGCAATATGTTTAAATATCATTCACAGAAAAAGTATGGAGCACCCAATATCATTGATGGATGGATCGTGAAGTTTTTCCCTTATGATAAGGAAGGAAAAAGAAATAATCTGCAACAGCTTGAAGGCAGAAATTGTCTTCCTGATGAGATAGTGAAGGTAGATGTAAAGTATCAGGAAGTATATACTGATGGCGTCAAAGAAACTCCATTAGAATTTTGGGCGGGTTTCATCGGATTAGAGCAAAACAGCAAGACTTTTGCTCTACGACCGCAAATTGGTTGGATGGTCAGGAAGAAAGATGTTAATAAGGATGGATTAAAAAGTAAATTAAGTGCTGATGCTCAAAAGGATGGCTGGGGAAGTGGCATCAATATCAGAGTAAAAGATTTTCCGGCTGTACTGTTAGAACTCAAAGAAATAAAAAGGTTGGATATCCAATTTATCGACACAATTGATATACCTGACGAGATCTCAAATATAAAAATCGGATCGTTGAGTTTATATGGAAAGATAACCAAAGAGGGAATAGAGCGTATCAAAAGATTATTGCCTGATACAGATATAAAAATAAACAGTTCGCGAGAGGTAATAAAACTCCATTGATAGCTCCATAATAGTAAAGAACACTCAATGTTGCAAAAGTAGCAATGAGTGTTCTTTTTATATATACTAATTATTTAGAAATGGTTGATATACCAAACTACTTCTTATATTTCGTCCAAAAGCCAACTAGCTGGTGATTCCCAATTATAGCCTCGATTATAGAAGTATATAGACGCAATAACTAGTTTGCCCTATACACACAGCGTATACGATTTATATTCGTTCTTAATTGTTTACCCGGATCATCGACAGGAGTGACCGGATTAATCTCCTCACGAGGATTTCCCCAAGTAACTGCCTCAAATATCGATGGTCTTCTGAAATTGAATTTTATCAAATAATCACTCATACCGCTTTTTACAGTATTGTATACAGAACTCTGATAATCTATCTTGGTAGCTCTGGCACTATATAAATTGTCGTTGAAAAAGTTACCATCTCCCGAGTTGAGTCCTCCAAGCCCTCTATAATGATAGGTATAGTAATCATAAGCAGGTTGAGACGACCAGTAATACTTATTCTGAAAATCTGTAAAAGTACCATAAGCCCCCATAACGATATCTTCTATTTCGTCTATGGCGGGAAGATACCATTTTATTTCGGATACTATCCCTGCAGCATTACGCTTGTTCTTGTTATAACAATATTCAACGGCACTTCCTGCTGTTTCATTCAGCTTTAAAGGTCCGATACCTGCCGTAGCAACAATGTCACTTGTAAATGCATGTCCGGCACGCTCGTTTATTGTAACTCCATTGGTTCCCACTGTCGCTTCATCACGAGGTGTATAAAAGTCATAAAGATAAAATTGTGGATCAAGTTCTCTCAATAAACTTTTTATATTATTGGTAATAGAGTTAGATAAGATACCATCATACTTGAAAGCATCTCTCCGGTGAGAAAGTTGCATGCCATCGAGGCCCCAAAACATTCCGTCCGTCTTATTATTGAAAGGATCGTTGGGGTCGAAGTTATGGAGATACTCTTCATGAAATTCGATGTAATAAGTATGTCCATTGTAAGCCACCTCAAACAGACCTTTCTGCAAGAAAGTATAGGTAAGCACTGTCTGGTCACCCGTTGCTGTCTCAACATAGGTGAATATGATTTTACCTATTCTATCCGACGTAGAAGTATTCTCGTCAAAATAGGCCCATACCCGAAAATCGGAAGTGAAAGGCCCATAACTTTTAGGCAAGGTTGAAATCAGGTTTGTAGTGAAATAATCCCGTTTGACAACCTTACCATCAGCTATTGTTTCCCTATCCAAGCCTATCCAGCTCTGTGCCGCAGGATCTATTGCAACATTCACCGTATAACCGGGAGTTATATAAATATCCAGCGGACGAACTTCATAATGGCAATCAAGCTGTGTATCCCGCTTGACCGAAACGACTACCGGGCCGGAATTTACTGTGACGCGGGCATCAAACGAAACAGTCGATTCATCATAGCCACTGTTACTGGTCACTCCTTTGATTGTTATATTATTGTTATACTGATTATCACGCAGGATATAGAAATCATCCACGGCGTTGGCGCCGAGATACAGCTTGTAAGTGGTCTCGTGCGTGACAAGCTGATGATCGACATATATTCCGTTGATAATCATATAGGCAGCATCCGTATCTTCGTTCACAAACTTTGGTTTGAAACGCTGTTTGGACATTTCGTCGATACCTTCCGGATAATTCACGGTGTTCAACTTGTTGCGCTTGTGCTCCAACATATAAAAGGTATAGGACAGGGATTGGGAGACTCCCACCGGATTGGAACCGGAGTATAATCCCGAAGGGCTGGAAGGTATCTTATCATCATGCGAAGGTGCGGTTTCATCGGTAGCATCGGGCGCACCGAGGGTTGCATAGCGCGGAGCGTTCACGACCTCCCAGCTAATCATCCGAAAGCTCTGGTCGTTTCCTGGCAAATGTTCCTCCGGACGTATTTGCAAATTCACAACGACTTTAGCATAGATGCTCACCATGAATATATCCTGAATATTATTACTCGTGGAAGGACGCGCCAAGCTCAAGTCAACCTTTTCCTGTGTTTGTCCAATCATAACCAATCCCTTAAATGAAGGATCGGCATCCGGATGAATCGTTGTCGCTTCGACTTCGAAATTATAGAGTTCCATAAGACTCCGTATACCGGCAAGATCTCCATTATTCAAATTACCCACCAAAAAAATATCACACTGTCGAAGCGCCTGCTGATCGTGATTGACAAAAGACGGACTATGTGTATCTATCAAGAAATCAGGCACACCACTGGCTATAAATTGCGGAACATCTACCAACTGCCCGTTGGCATCAAAGATGAGCATATATAAGGTAGAGAGTTTAGTCTCGAACTCATTCTTTCCCGAACGAGTCGAAACTTCCACTTCAGAGAATCCTTTGGGATACCCGTTTATACGTATATACCGGCTTTCGGCCTGTCTTTTCTGTTCCACAATGTCGCTACTGCATCCAAACAGTACACCAACCGATAAAACAAGTATCAACAAGCGTGTATAGCTAATTATTCTTATCATTAAATCAAACCTTCCTTAATCAAATTCTATTTCACTATTATTATCATTCCACTCATTATTTCGAATGATTCTGAGATGAATGGCATCTCCTACGAAATAGAGCGTGAATGTATACCTATATCCTGCGCGATACTCCGTGTCGGGGTCGTTGAATTCAACCACTTTCGTAGTCGTTTGTCCGCCCTGAGTGACATCGAAAGAAATAGTCCCCTGCAAACCTCGCTGCGGAATCAGCATTAAGAACCGATCGGCATCCGTGATATTTATCGCCCCCGTTGCCGATGTATTGGATACATTCACGCTGCTTGCCATCAGGTAAGACGCATTGGTGATGGTTCCGCCGGTATCCGGTTCGCTTTTATCCATCTTTATCCTATATGTGCTGTATAAAGGGGATGTAAACCGACATATCACATTATCCAACCGGATGGCCTCATCACGATAATTATTCACTGCGATATTGATGCAGAAAAGTATATGCGAAAATTGCATCCTGACCTGACCGGTATTCAATGCCGTACAGTCGAATGTTGACGCAACCATGACATCCTGATGTTGCGTCGGGTCATTGGCCGACAGACGATACTCTATGTAAGGTGTCGATTCGTGGTTTGCATCGGAAACAGTTACACCGGGGGTATTATACGGATAATAACCGAAAAATGTGTAGTATTTGTTATCCAGCCATGACTGGATAGGGGCATACGTACAGACTCCCGAATCACTACAGTCAATCCTCACATTATTCCAATCAGTGTCCGGCTTTGCATTATATCCTGCTGCAGCCCATAGGTTATCCAGTATATAAGCCTTCACACCAAAGCTCTCGCCACGCAATTGAGTGACAGGCAGAGCACGCGTAGCCGTCCCCAAACTGAAAGTGATGGAACGTTCGGGAATAATCTCTATTTCTTTATCCGGATTATCAGGGATTATATTACTGCCGTTACAAGCCGCCAAAAATATGGCAATCATGAAGTTACCGGATAATAACCATATATATTTTAAAATAATAGATTCTTTCATACTCCATAGTTTAATTTACAATGATGGTGCCACCTCCTGATGGACTGTCAATCCACGGTTCCACGATAGGTTCACCTATTTCAATATAATTTTCGGGTTTAAGTGTCAATACATAGGTTATTTGTTGACCGGGTTGCCAGTCTGCTCCCGGCAGAGTTATATTATCCTTATCATACGAATAGGTCAGGTCATTGTGCCGACGTGTATAGCTCAAATATACTGTGATGCCGGAAATCTGTTGAGGTACCATCAAAGCACCATCCTCCCAGGCAATAATTCCTTCGTATGAAACTTCCTGTGGGTTTGTAAATCCTGTACTGTATCCAAAGGTATTTGTTGGGGCGGATGATGTGTCCCAAATGATCCGGTTGCCGTTATGGGTACAATTACCGGATGATTTCAGGTTATACATACGCAATACGTTTAAGTGAAGCGCATCAGTCAGGGAAGATTCTTTCTTTATTCTAAAATTAATTCTTGTCAGCGCCGGGTCGAATGTAAATACCACCGGGGACATATCCAAGCCACCTGCTCTTACCTCCCGGTCAACCGGATGCGAAAGCAAGAGAGATTCCTGATTGTCAACATTCTGACTTACCATGAAACCTGTTATCATCGGAAATCCTTCCGGATTGAATGAGAAATTCCGGGAGGAATTATAAGGAGCATAAGCTCCGAACTTGTGATCGGCTTGTGTATTCCAATATTTCAATGGGGAATAAACCCAGAGGGTACTCTCGTTATTATACTCTATCTTCTGATTATTGAAAACAACCGAAGTATTGCCGGCATCCGTTGCGGTTCCGTAAAGAGCAAAGGTACTCGATACAGTATTTAGGGATGCACGTGTCCGGGCACCATCAAAAGATATGGAAGCTTTTCCGGCAGGAGTGTCGGGAAGCTCCATAAAGCGGTCATCACTTCCACTATTGCAGGCGGTCAATAATGATATTAAACCTATAATGAAAGCTTTTTTTTTCATTATACTATCCATTCTTCTTTTCTATTGTTCAAATAATACATCTTAATCAGTATATAACGGAGTATCTGTCATTCTGGGCGTGGCCGAAGATTCTCATTTCCGTGTATTCATGCCAGAGAAGGAACCGCCCGGAAAGCACAGAATGACAGGGATTAATATTCTCTCATCATTAATTGATAGAAGGAACTTCTACATCCGGGATTGTTGTTGTCCAATCTTCTACTGTAGGATCACCGAATTCTATCGCATTGGCACTGATAATGAAATTATACGTTATTTTCTGGTTCTGTCCCCACGCAGCCGGATTGTATGTTCTGTCCGAAGCGTCATAACTAAGGTCGAGCGTCCTTGTAAACGGCTGTTCAGCTCCTGATTCACCAAGATTGTAAGTGACATCCACTTTCACACTGTTCGTATTCTGCGGAATGAACAACATATCGTTAAACGTTACTGTTGTAGCAACATCAAGTACATTGTCACTTGCCAGGTTCTCCAGATTTGAATCGCTTGCTCCTACAAAATCAGTATCGGATATAGCCCATTCAGGTACCTGCGACTGAACAAAAGTACCTTTTTTACTCATCCCGTAAATCTTCACTGTCTTCAATGTAACCTTAGTTTCAGCAATGCCAACATCTTTCTTAAAGGAAAGATTGATATTCGACAGTAAATGATTAAAGTTAAAAGTAACCTGATTGACAGGAGCATTGGCCAATCGTGTCACTTTGTCTGCAAGCATCAAGTCTACGTGATTGGCAACTAAAGGTTCTACGGTGAAATCTGTAACGGTGATGTTTTTATTATCATCGATAGTCACTCCACTGGCTTTATAAGGATAATAAGCATAGAACTCATAGGACGAACGCGTATCCCAGTATTTCAAAGGCGAATATTCCCATGCACTTGTAGTTCCATTATACTTCACTTCCTGATTCAAGAATACATCAGTATCCACGGTTTCAAAAGTAGAATACCCCCAGACTCCGAATGCTTTCCCATCAGTCTTGAGCGTGCTGCCCGTTTCAGCTGCACGTGTGTTCTTGTTGGCAAAAACAGAAAAGTCCAGCACTTTCTGCTCTGGCATTGCCACATCTTCGATATTGGTGCATGCGGTAAACGTCAATGCAACAACTGCTGTTAAAACAGCAAACAAATTGGTTTTTCTCATCATTCTTTCTTTTTTAAATGGATTCAATAATTAAATTAATTACTTATTTATATTTATGAGATGGGGATATCCACATCTACATTTTCTTCCCAATCGTTCACATCCCCGTCGAATCCGGAGCCGCCGGGTCTTTCTCCTTCTTCAGGAGTGACCACAATGCCATTGACAACAATGACTCCTCCCTGGGGTTGCCTGCTAACTTGATCAGTGACATCAAACTCCACCATTTTAACTTTACCACTCATCAGTTTCAATTCCAACACAAGTTTATGCGTGGCGGCCGTCTCCGATCGCCCGAAAGAACGAGCAATGGTTTCGATGCCGTAATCACAGGTATAGCAATCAAGCAACAGGGTGACTACTTTGTCGTTGTCGGTATGTCCATCTTTCAAAGAAACTTTCCCTGCCATCCCCGATAAGTAGGCACGGGCTTCGGAAACATACTCCCGGCCTGAAATGAATTCATATCTGATTAGGTAAGTCCATGTTCTAGGAGCCAGTTCAACCTTCATCCTCGCATAGGTTGTCTCTTCATCTGCATTTTTCACTAATTCCTGTTCGGACAGAAATGCGGCAAACAGCATATCCGGGACATTAGCGGTCAACTCATCGGGATACTTGTTCGAATAGGATGTCGAACGCGTTCGGGTACGGGTAGTTGCAACCGCTTCGTTTACCGCATGCATATTCTCAAAGATGATCCCTTCCGTATCATTATTGTATAATAGCATATCATAACGTCCGCTATTGATTGCCACACGACCGCCATGATGCTCGAAATTGTGACTTGAAATGGGAGTCTTATCGCCGTAGTCGAAAACATGGAGCCTGACTCCTTCCGGTACCCGAGGCAGCATCCTATCCCAATCTACCGTCCACTCGGCAGGCCATTTCTCATTCCAGTTTTCATCACATGGCAAGTGCCAATCCAAGGAATAAGTGATCTCCAGATGCAAGTCTACCTCCTTGAAATGCTCGTAATATAAATCCTTTCTACAACTTATAAAAACAGTCAAAACAAGTATATAAAACCAATATTCATATCGTCTAGTCTTATTCATTATAAAAGATTAGTTCACCTTTTCTGATACAGAATATTCCATATCAGAGTGATACCCGCTTTTGTCACTCCCCAATAATGCGTCTTATGCCTCGATTGGTATACGTAGCGGTTATCTACAGGCAAATATTTATCATAATTCGTGAATATATATCCTCCACCAATAGTGAATTCCAATGACATCTTCCCATTCAAGTTAAGACTGTATCCATAGGTGAGACTCGTTCCTATGAACTCACCATAATATCCCGTTTTCTTATTTTCGAGATCATAGATACCACCATGGATATTGGCTCCCAGAAAATGTTTCCTTCCGGCAGCCTTGCTGTTCAGCCAATATCGGCCTTCCACAAGGTATTGCCTGATCTGATAATACTGGTGTTTGGATTTCCTTTTCCACCAAGGCATAGTAAAGGTGCCCGATATAGACCAATGACTGTCCGGGAAATAATACTCGGCAGTTACATTTGGTGCAAGTGCCGCCCAATATAGTAGATTAGTACCAATAGTAAGATATGCAGGCATATTGTTTATTGTTTTCGTTTCTTGTCCGACATTTTCCGAATAAGCTACCCTAACAGCAAAAACAAAAAGCATCATTACACATAGAAACTTCTTTACTTTAAAAATCTCTAATTTATATCGCCATTTGGCTATATTCATAATTCTCCCTCTAATATTTGATTTCTGGAGCTTCATATAATTAGTCTAAAATGTTCGTATTACAAAGAAAACTGTTACATTCGAACTGTATGATAGTATTTGAGACGTTTAATGGACTTTGTTTACGGAAACATAAAACATACACTGATAAATGACACAATAACTGGGATTATAATAAACAAGCGAAAAGAATCTATTTCACTTTTTGAAAAAACGGGAAATTATTGTTCAAATTATCGAACTAAAC
This sequence comes from Bacteroides sp. 3_1_23, assembly GCF_000162555.1. NCBI lineage: Bacteria > Pseudomonadati > Bacteroidota > Bacteroidia > Bacteroidales > Bacteroidaceae > Bacteroides > Bacteroides sp. 3_1_23. The sequence continues at coordinate 886,444 of NZ_GG774955.1, read as the reverse complement.
ATTATTGCTGTCGTTTTATATTTAGATGCTTAATTTTCATATTTACAATATTTAATAATACATTGACTCATGACTATGAATTTAAATAAAATTGTTTTGACAAAGATTCTGGATATCATGCCGGAAAATTTAAAACCGGTCACTTTGCTTATGGAAGTCTTAGACATTGGCAAAGAATCCGCTTACAGGAGACTGAGAGGTGAAAAGCCATTCTCTATGGAAGAGATTTATAAACTATCTCTGGTGTTAAACTTTTCACTGGATGAGATTATCAGTAATGATAAAAGCGATGCCGCCGCATTCAATCATATAGGTACAATCAGACAAAACCCAAGCAAGAATCTTCTAGAGTTTTTTCGCTACTATGAAAGCTACCTGCAACGCTTGATTGACTCGGAGAATTCCGAAATCACCTGCACACTAAATCATTTTCTGCACACTATGTTTATAAACTATGAACATTTATTCAAATTTATCTATTACCGATGGATGCATCAAATGACAGATGTACCACTGAACTATCTATATTCGGAGGTAGTCATTCCCAAAGAGATTAAAGAAAGCTGTGAAAGAATGAGCTTCTTGAATACTAAAATAAGAAAGTTGTCTCTCATAGTCGATAATAATCTGTTTCTTAATCTGATAAAGGAAATGCAATATTTCTATGTGAGAGGACTGTTGAACGAGATAGAATTGGATACGCTCAAGGTAGAGCTGCACAAATATTTGGATGATATAGAAACAACTATAAATAAAGGTATTAATACCACCGGAACTCAAATTGAAATTTATCTATCAGTGTTATACATCAACAGCACCACTACTTATGCGACATGGGATGACAGTAGTGAATCTGCTTTCTGGCATCACTATGGTTACCCGATATATACAAAGAATAAGGAAATCACAGCCAGACACAAATTGTGGATAGATTCTCTGAAGAAGTATTGCACCGTCATATCGCAGTCCAATGAACTCCTTCAGGCTGAATTCCTGAATAAGCAACGAAAGTATATAGACAATATAGCAGTAAATATCCTGCTCTGACAGTTCCTTTCAGAGCGCAATGTCATGCAATAAATATACTTGTTGACCTAAGAAAGTATTCCACGACTTATCATATAAAGCATTTTTCTTTCATTCAATCATTTACAAACAAAAAATCCTGTAATTCAATTGATTACAGGATTTTTCTTTTCATTATAATGTTGTGGAGCTGGAGGGAATCGAACCCTCTTTACTTATCAATTAGAAATCAACAAGTTATCTTTATCACCAAAAGACAGTCCAATGCAAAGTCCAATGATACTTCATATTTAATCAATACCAGTAACCTTATAATGCAAAAGTATGAAAAATGAAGAAACTTTCAAAGAAAACTTTCAAGATATTTGTTTCATTCAAAAGAAATACATTCCTTTGCAGTGAGTTTATGCAGGACATGAACTCGGCAATGCCTTATCAGCTTGCACTCTCTAATGACGCAGCAGCCACTCCGGACATTAGAGTGAAGCCTTTACAAAAGTGTAGATAGTAAAGGTGGACAGGTTCAGATAACACACACAATAGATACCAATTCTGTTGGGTGTTTTTTATGCCTTGTTCGTTCCTGCAACAACTTCTCCAATGGTACAGTTGGAGAAATTAATTAATAATAATGTTGTGGTGTACCACACAACAACATTTTAATAATATGGAAGAGAAAAATGTATTTCATTGCAGAACTGCTTCCAATGCAGCTATTGCACATCTAAGAGATGTACAGGTAATAGAAAAATTGGAAAAGGATTCTAATATCCTTTATGATTTATTTGACCTTGAAAAAATATTCAAAGTCACCAAAAGAACATTGTTTAATTGGAGAGCCAAAGGCGATCTTCCGCTAATAGAATTTGGCGGTAAGTTGTATTTGTCCAAAGGACAGTTGAGGGAACTTATTATCCAGAAAGGAGGTGTTTTATGAACACTACCGATTTATCAACACTGTCAAATCATGCCATAAACATGATAGCTATTCAGCAAGTTCAAGATTTCTTGAGTAGTACATATGTATTTAGATACAATGAAAATACCCATAGGATAGTCTACAAAAGAATTTCAAATGATGAAGAGTTTCATTACCTGTCAGATTATGAATTCAATTCAATATTGAAGGATATCAAAATGGCTAATATTTCATGTTCTAGAGATTTGCTTAGAACAGTACTCTTTTCAGATTACGTGCAAAAATTCAATCCTTTTGCAAATTATCTGAATAACCTACCTGATTGGGATGGTACAGATTATGTATCATTATTAGCCGATAGCATTACAACCACCGACAAAGAGTACTGGCTATTTTGTCTAAGAAAATGGTTAGTAGCTATGGTTGCTTCGCTAAAAGAAGAAGGTGTTGTTAATCATACTGCAATTATTTTCTCTGGTGCGCAAGGTATTGGCAAAACAAGATGGTTTCATTCCATTATTCCTTCTGAATTACAAGAATTCATTTATGAAGGGTACATTCAAACCAAGGATAAGGAAACGCAAGTAAAATTATCAGAATGTATTCTAATACTAATGGACGAACTTGAAAATCTGTCTGACAAAAACATTGATGCAATAAAACAGCTCATGACACAGAGTAGCATATACATGAGAAGGGCATATACAACAATCAGCCAATCATATGTCAGAAGAGCTTCATTTGCAGGAACCGTCAATAAAAAGCAATTCTTGAATGACCTGACTGGCAATAGAAGATTCCTATGTTTTGAAGTTGAACATATAAATACTCAACATGGAATTCCCCTCGACCAACTATTTGCACAATTATTAAGCCTCTATGAAAGGGGATTCCAGTATTGGTTTAATGAGGAAGAAATAGCTTTAGTAAATGAGAAGAATGCACAGTTTAGAGCTGTTTCTGTTGAAGAAGAAGCTTTAACAACCTTTTTCGAAACATGTAATGAAGAAGAAGCAAGTGCATTTATGCAAACAACTCAAATCCAGCAAGTATTAGTACAGAAAACAGGATTTAGGTCGCTATCAATCCAAACATTAGGGCATGTTTTGAGGGATATGAAATTTGAGAGAACAAAAAGAAATGGAGTCTATGGTTACTTTTTGAAAGAAAAGCAATCTGAATAACCATTCAAATACAAGTTACCCACTTACCTTGCTATAGGGTAAGCAGGGTAACTTATTTTTATGTATTTATCAATGTTTCTTTCAGAGATGAGAGCTGACTATGATTGTCAGTATCACCATGATGATGATTAGTAAGACCGTACCTGCTATCATCAGGATACCAGACCATTTGTTAGGTTTTGGATTTGGCATAGTAGTGTTGTTTATGTGATTAATATGTGAATATAAGCTGCTTCATTGATAGCATTTACTTACAAGAAACATCTGACTAACAGATAGAGCGAGAAGGCACAGCATCCAAGACTAGTATAAAGATTGTGCTTAATTCATTATTTTATATACCTTAGGTAGTTTAGTATGGATAAAGGCACTAGGAGTCTCTACAAGGAAATTGCCATATTTAATAGATATAGGGTATTGCTCACTAAGACCATCATTAACCTTTGCAATTCTAATTTCACCTTTACTAGTGTGTAGTATAGCTAGTTCTTTATCACCATAGTTGCTGAATTTATAATATTCAGCAGATAGAATTTTGTGAGTGATATAACAGTCCGTGCCTACAATAGCAATATTTCCTTTCAACTCTACAGTAACTCTTTTTAATTCATACTTTTGTGGTGGGGTATAATTACTATCTGTAATAGTAGCTTTATTTCCATATTTTTGATGATTACTATAAATATATGTAGTATTTTTTAAGAAAGATGGAATTATCTGGACTATTACAGTATCAGGTTTATGCACTGTTTCAATAATTGTTGGTGCTTCTCTGTCTAACTTTTCTATAGTTGTAAAATGTAAAGCTATTACCAATATCAGGATTAGAACTAATACAGGAACGATGTAAGTCAAATGCTTATTCATTATTATTAGATATTTTAAGTTCTTTGAAATCAATTATCCACTCATAATCCACCAAAAAGTGGATTCCTAAAACTCCATGTATCTGCACTCCAGATTCTTCTTGTATATGCTTCATGCCATCAGATACATCTAATACAGAGAAGATTGAAGTATAATTCTGCCCCTCAAAGTCAAATGTGGCTTCTATCTGTGGTGTCTCATGTTGCTGACCCTCAAATCCCATAACAGAGCCTTGCTTGTCTAATGATTTGAAACCCTTCTGAAAGTGCTCATATACAAAGCTGAATATTATATTATTAGTAGAACCAGTATCAATTAATAAGCACAAATCTCTGGTTGTTCCTGTATCATCAGTACAAGTAACAACGATAAGGGGTAAACCAATCTTTTGCAGTCCCCAGTATAAAGGAAATTCCATATTATATATATTAAAGTTAGTAATCAATCTATATTCCAATAAGCATCTGGGTCTCCTTCAAAAGCATCACTTATAGTAGCATCATCATATCCCATAACATCTTGAGCATAGCTGCCATTGTAGTCATTATAAGTGCTTTCTCTTTCAAAGATTGGATGGAATGAGGAGCCACCTACATATTCTTTGATTTCTCTCATTTCACAAAGGTCAATACAACATTTCTTTTTAAACTTAGTTGCAATAGCTGTCATATCTTTAATAGGAGCAATATAATCATAATAGGGTTCTATTATTCTATTACCAAAGAAGTCTGCCAAATCAATGATACCCCATTTGTCAACTATTTTATTGTTCTCTTTGAAACTTTGAACGACTCTAATATAGTAGCTGTCTTCAACTGGACTAATCCATTTGTATTTGAAAGGGATTATAATGTTCTCATGAATGTCTATAATTCCTCTGAGTAAATCTTGTTTAGCCTGTAAATACATTCCTGCAACATAAATATGATTGTATTTACCATAAGGAATGACTTCATTCTTTGTATTTATATCAATTACAGCATATTGATAGACTTCATTTTGAATTATTACATAATGTTCTTCCCAAATAGAAGACAGACTTCTATATTGGCAATTTATAACATAATTACCTTCTGCATCAATGATACCATACCTATTATTTTTACATACTCTGACTAGTGATTCTGCTGTAGTGAAATGGTCAGTTACACTGTCAAACTCTGGCGTTATAACAATATCTGCAAAACTATTGATAAAGCCAATCTTACCATTCTGATTGATAGGACATAAATAGTCTGTATTGCTGTTCAGGATTTCTTCTGTAATAAGTATACCTGCACCAATTTCTTTAAGATGGTTGATATTTCTTGTGAGATATCCTGTTTCTGTGTAACGCCCTATATGCTCGTCCCCTGAAATGTAGGTGAAAGAGAAATCCGGTGTTTTATTAAACCTTTTCATGATATTTCCTTTTGTAGCCATACTACAAAAAGAAGGTGTGAGCCTAACCTTAGTTGCTTATCAGAAGGTATCGCCAAACACCTATAACCATGCAAATAAGGAAAGCCCACACCTATATGGTATGAGCATTCACTAACCTGCTTTTGATGGTTATATCTGATTGAAATTGGCGATTTCTCTGATAACATCAAGCAAGAAGCAAACACTTCTTCTTCTAATATGTCTTAGTTAAACATCTATTTCATTAATTGTCATTTAATTAATACTGCTGCAAAGATAGAACTTTCCAGTCATACTTCATCATCTGACAGTCATAAATTAATAGGTTTCAAGGCATATCAGTACCATAGATGCAGGCTATATCCTTATAATACAAAGGTAGGGCTAAATGTTCACTTTCTGTATGCCCAATTGATAAATAGAGTACCAGTAACTATCAATAGAAGCCACTGTAATATCATATTTAGTGCTGTCATATATACACAAGTTAAAGCCCCAGTCCATGATGAACTAGGGCTATCAACAACAATAAAACACATAGTAAGAGGCATATAACCTCTTAATCCTTAAGTATCATACTAGTGAGGACAAACCCCACTAGAATCAAGATAATCTCACACATAATTCAATCAATATTTAATTTAGTCTAACCTACTAACTACTAATGTAGTTCATGTTTACATACTTCACCGAACCTCAAGTGGTTAAGTTATTATAGCAGTACATCTCTTTACCCTGTAATCAAATACCCTCAACCTGTATTAGAAGAGGCAGTCAACCTCTATTAAACCATCCCCTGATTTGCTATTCTGCATCACTTACTTTGCATATAATATGCAAGAAAGTGAGACAGGAGAAATTTCCCATCATAATGGTATAATAACAGCAGAGGGGAAATGGATTTATAGAAGGCAGGGTAATGTAGACCTTAGAAAGCTAAGTATTTATAGCTTACCTTCATCATAATAGGAGTAGTATTCCTTCTCTGGGCTTAAGATTACATGATCTGCTATATGAATCTCCATGAGTTCAGCCACCTTCCTTACTTTTTCAGTCAAAGCATCATCCAGAGTACTAGGTTTCATGCTTCCAGAAGGGTGATTATGTGCCAATATTACCTGTGTTGCATTAGCCAACAATGCAGCTTGTAATATCAATCTTACATCTACATAAGTTGCAGATATTCCACCTTCTGAAATAGGTACTATACCCAGTACTTTGTTAGACTGATTAAGTAGCACTACTTTAAAGCTTTCCTTGTATTCTATTGTGTCATCAGGGAAGTACTTTATCAACAGTTCATAGGCATCCTGTGAGCTATTTATCTTGTATCTAGTTGATGATTTGACATTACTTTTATAGCTCAATTGAACCTCTGCCACATTCATTATACTGTCCATAAGATACACTAATTAATGAACCAACTATATTCACTTTCACCATATAAAGCCTTATTAAGTCCTTCTGCCAATTGGGTGGCATTAAGTGACCTGTCCAAGAAGTTATCAATGTAGCTACTTTTATTAGCTCCAGTTAGTAAGTTGTACACATTCCACATGCTGATTTCCCTGCTGTCCAAAAGGGTGCTAAAGTTATCATCATTATAATATGCTTTGGTAACTAATCCTATCTGGGTATCAGTCATTAACATCTGTGGTAACTTCTTCTTCTGGTCTGCAGGCAAGAACTGATATAATCTGCATCTGCCTAAGAATTGTGCAAATTGGGACTCTCTCATATAGGTATCCTTATAAGCTGACATATAATACAAGTGTTGGGCTATATTGTACTCTTGGAACAGCCTCATCACTGCATTGAATAGTTCAGTTGTACTCATAACCTTTAATTCTGACCTGTAACCATCTGTTGATACACACATGTTACAACATACCATGTTTTGAAAGCCAATGAATACCTTGAACTTCTCTGCACCCTTCTTGCTGTACAGATTCATGTGATTATAAGCTCTTACTCCACCTATGGTTAAATTCAGTCTGTTACCTGCAATATCCTCATATATGGTAGGTATCTCAAAACAGAACATCATTCTCTCAAAGTAGATGGTTTTATCAGATTCCAGTAGTTGATTCACTGGCTTATGAATAGCTTCCGGTATTCTACCTTTGATAACATGGCTTACCCTGATGGCAGGTTCTTCTATTCTCTCATTGGAGAACACTTTGTTAGCTGCTTCCCATACAGTTTCAATGAAACTGGAGTGTGATATAGTAACCTCATTGTCCTTAGAAAACACAGGTGTAATACATTCCTCCTTGAGGTACTGCATAGTAACTTCCTTTGTATTAGCCTCAACAAAAGGTAACTTATTGCCTTCTCTGGTGCTTATGGAATCAGCTTCTACAGGATTTGTTGATATAATACCTGTGTTGATGATTTCTATTGGCTCAACTGTTTGAACATGAGAGCCTTCTTTGTTGATTCTATTAGGGTATATCAGATTAGCTCTGACTGGCTGCAACTGCATTATTTCCATATCTAATGTAATTAGGGGTATAGTTAATAGTTGGTTGATTCTTTTGTACCTGAAGTGCTGCTTTCTTCTGCATAAAGTCAGATGTTAACTGCTGATACCATTCTGGATAAGCATGATAGATGGCAGTCAGTTCTTCAATGGTCTTACTGCAGTTAATCTTGCTCCTTATCATCTCCAGATTGACACCATCATTACACCAATCTGCTATGATCTGTCCTGTAGTAGGTGTAATGGTAAAATCAGGCTTACCTATAAACAGGTTTGTCCTGTCTTTAGATGCAATAGTCTGGTGCTTCATGTTGATGTCAAAGACTATGGTAAACTCATAATCAATACCATCTCTCATGACTGCTTTAAGCCCTACTTTCTCTGGTATCATCTTGCCATTCTTCTCACTTAGAACATAGTCCTGTTTGCATCTCATAGTGCATATAATATGGCTTCCAGACTGCAATACTTTCTGCATAAAAGCATTGATTCTAGGTGTCACCTTCTGCCAATTAGTGAAGCTGTTACCTTGTAGACCTGCATGGTATTCAAGCAAGTTATCCCAGCACTGTGAGATGCTGTCAATGATGATAACTTCCATACCTGCACCTTCACATATACCAATGGCTTCCATGTATGTTTCAGGTGTAAAATTATCACTTAGACTTAATACATTATAAGCACCTAAGTGAGCATAAAGGTCAGCACTTCCATGTTCACTGTCAATGATGGCTATCTTAGTCCAGTCATTGCATAAACCATAAGCTAAAAGCAATGCAGAATAGGTCTTTCCACTACCTGCACAGCCTTGTAAAGCAAGCTTAATTTTAGCCTGCTTCTTGGATGAAACTCTTAAGTTCAACATATCTGAATAGGATTAATTGTTATACACAGTCTATAAAGAAAAAAGGAAGCAAGTCCTAATAAACTTGCCTCCTTGAGGTCAACATTGATACCCATCATAGAGTTGCCAGTGTCATAGCTCCACCTTCACCTCTCTGATGCAGCATATAAAACATGTCACTTGTATCAGGTGAACATACTTGGGAGATAACAGGATTGGTAACCTTTCCATTAAGGAACTTGTCACTAACTGCACCAGTTTCACAGCCATAAACAAAGAAGCACTTACCTGTATGAGGATTCTGCTTAACTTCAATCTTGTTTACACCCTTTTGAGCCTTGAACTCATTCACTGTCACTGTCTCTAAGAACTTCAACTTTTCCATAATCTTGTAATTTTATTGTTGTGCAGACAGACCATTCTGCTGCTGTTGATTCAGTTACTATGGTGGGGTAATGAGCTAACTGTAATGAGCTAACTATATGAATCCAGTAATCCCCAATATGCATAGGGGGGATATCCCACTCTTAAGGTCTGGGGTGGGTGAAAAGGTGACTTAGAGTGCACTTGTAGATATCAAGTTTGCAGAAATTTAAAATAAAAATTAAAAATATCAGAGAGACTGTATATCAGATGACAGTAGGAATTGCTATATATTAGTTATATACATATAAAGCAATCCCCTGCCTTCTGGTGTGAAAACAAGGGATTGAGCATTGATTCTCTCTCATACAAACTTTTTTTCCACTTGGAGCATATCATTAGCTATGCTTGAATCTAGGATTCTAGCATAATGTTGAGTCATCTTTATACTTTTATGACCAAGCATTTTTGAAACATTCTCTATTGAAACATTATTTGCCAAAGTCACCGTAGTTGCGAATGTATGACGGGCACAATGAGTCGTCAGATTTTTGTTAATTCCAACAATGGCAGCAATCTCTTTCAAATATGCATTCATTTTCTGATTAGAAAGAACAGGTAGTAATCTGCCTGTAGCCTGATTATGTACTGAATATTTATTAATAATATTTAAGGCAGGAGTAATCAAAGGGATATGACACATATTATTAGTTTTATGTCTAGCTTTTTTTATCCAATATTTCTCACCATCTTTTACTATATCCTTCATAGTCAATGAATGAACATCAACATAAGCCAACCCTGTATAGCAACAAAAAAGAAAAATATCCCTCACCTGCTCCAACCTCTCTATAGAAAACTCCTTCTTTGACAACAACTCTAACTCACCACCTGTTAAGAACTCCTTTTCAACTTCCATCGTTTTCAGGTGAAGTTGTTCAATAGGAGATGACACAATTATTTTTCTTTCCACTGCCATATTAAACACCTTACCTAAATTCCTGATATATTTCACAGTTGTATTATTGTTATTATGCCTTACCACCATCAAATAATGCTTATACTTTTCCATCATAACCAAATCAACTTCATTCATATTCACGTCACTTTGTTGATATGTAGACATAAGAAACTCCTTGAATAGTTTTAATGATGTTTCATGCCTTTTATAAGTATTCAAAGCAACAGAAATTCCAACTAATTCTTTTAGTTGTTCATTATGTTCTGCATACAATGATAATAAAAAGATATTGGGTTTATCCTTTCCTTTATATCTAAAAGAAATCTCTTTTGCACTTACCTGCTTACCCTCTTGCTGAATCTTTAAAGCAATATCATGCAATAAGTATTCTTGTTGGTCTAAAAAAGTATTTAACTGTTTATTATATAAAGTATTTCCTTTAACTCTCCCCTTCAATGCTAACCAATGCGAAGGATTAACACTTTTACCTGTAGCAAACTCTGACGAGAGTTTATATACTGTTACCCTTATATATATAGGAGCTGTCCCATCCTTGAGTAACTTCTTACGTTTAATAAAAAATAAAATAGATACCATATTATTGATTTTTTAGTTAGTAATCTTTGCCTGCAAAGTTCCTAATAATCAATCAAATATGAAAGTGCAATATTTTGAATATCAATGAAATATGAAGAAACCGTTGGACTTTCCTTTTATTAGGTTTCAGTCCAACACTAAGTCCAACAAGAACCTTTCTTTCATTTTCTTTTTTATTCAACCATTTACAAACAAAAAATCCTGTAATTCAACTGATTACAGGATTCTTCTCTTCTTTTCATTATAACTTTGTGGAGCTGGAGGGAATCGAACCCTCGTCCAAACGAGGAAATCATAAGCTTTCTACATGCTTATCTTTGCCTAAATTTTCGTGCAGGAACAGAACCAAAGCCATCAATTCCTGCCTTATCCTCTAAAGTTTCATCAAAAGTGCGAGGCCGCCTTTGACTATCCCCGATGTAACTGCACCACTGAACCGGAATGCTTCGGAGCAACAGCTTCCGAGTGATGTCTCGTCCTGGCACCTAGTGCCTGGATTAAGCTAATCTACTGTGATTCGATTAAGCAGCAAGAGCGTAATTAGTTTCGCCAGATAAAATTTTGATAACTGATATTTAAGTGGAAATTACCGACCCACTGCATGCTTACCTACCATTTCTGCCCGCTGTCAAATCCAGTCAACCCCAAATTTTTATTCGTACAGAATAGCGATTGTTTAGAACGCTTTCCAAGGGTACAAAGATAGGAAATGTTTTCTAATTTACGAGAAGACGTTAGCAAATATTATATCAAAGCACTATCTTTACGGAGCTATTTTATATTTAAGGTGAAAAAGCATCATGAAAAATCAACCAATAATAAGCTACTTATGATTAAGACATATCTATCTAAAACATCTATATTCAAAGCATTTGCCGCTGTTTGCATATTCGGAATCAGTATCAGTGGCTGTACTTCTAAAAAAAAGACTCCTATGGAAACAACCGATACAACGAAAAACGAACTAACCATGTTGGTGGGTACTTACACATCAGGAACCAGTAAAGGGATATATAGCTACCGCTTCAACGAAAAAGACGGGACTGCTACTCCGTTAAGTGAAACGGAAATTGAAAATCCTTCTTATCTTGTTCCGTCTGCCGACGGAAAATTCGTCTATGCAGTCAGTGAATTCAATAATGAACAAGCTGCTGCCAATGCATTTGCTTTCAATAAAGAAAAAGGTACTTTGGAATTATTAAATTCACAGCAAACAGGAGGTGAAGATCCTTGCTATATCATTGCCAATGAAAATAATGTGATAACTGCCAACTACAGTGGTGGCAGCATTTCTGTATTCCCTATCGCAAAAGATGGTTCACTCCTACCCACTTCCGATATTATACAATTCAAAGGCGCGGGAGTAGACAAGGAAAGACAAGAGAAACCGCATCTGCATTGTGTCCGTATCACTCCAGATGGTAAATACTTGTTTGCCGATGACTTGGGTACAGACCAAATACATAAGTTTATCATTAACCCCACTGCAAATACAGAGAATAAAGAAGCATTTCTGAAAGAAGGATCGCCTGCTGCCTTTAAAGTGAAAGCCGGTTCGGGTCCCCGTCATCTGACTTTCTCGCCAAACGGCCATTATGCTTATCTGATTAATGAGTTATCGGGCACAGTAATCGCCTTTGAATACAAAGACGGAGATTTAAAAGAGATGCAAACAATCGCTGCCGACACGGTAAACGCACAAGGAAGTGCTGACATTCATATCAGCCCGGATGGAAAATTCCTGTATGCCAGCAATCGTTTGAAAGCAGACGGTATTGCTATATTCAATATCCACCCGGATAGCGGAATGTTGTCAAAAGCAGGCTACCAACTGACAGGAATTCATCCACGCAATTTCATCATTACACCTAATGGCAAATACTTATTGGTTGCTTGCAGAGACAGCAATGTGATACAAGTCTATGAAAGAGATGCAGATACAGGACTATTAACAGACGTACAGCAGGATATTAAAGTAGACAAGCCGGTCTGTATACGGTTTGTGCGATAAGTTATTTCTTACTCTGGGCAATCCGGCTATCAGGAGTATGCGTCTTCACAACGATTTTACTCCCGTTCTTGGTACACTTGATACGTTCTTTCCGCAATGTCCTCTCTTTTAAGTCAAAAATGAGATTCGGATTAAAATGTTGCCCGTTAATACGGGTTTCGAAGTGTACATGTTCGGTAGTGGCACGACCGGTACGTCCTGTCAGTCCGATGGCTTGTCCGGCTTTTACAACATCACCAGTTTTAACCAGATTCTTGAAATTGTGGCTATAAAGTGTTTCCAATCCGTTAGCGTGGCGAATTACAACGATATTTCCGTAGGCATAATAGGGTTTCGACATACGCACCACTCCATCAAAAGCAGCACGAATCGTATCTTTTGCACAGGTCTTAATGTCTGTTCCCGAATGTCCTCCGCGAGTTCCATAGGCAGAGATTACTTTTCCTCCGGGTAATGGGAATGCATATTCGTGGTCTTTCAGAGAATCCAAATGCAGATAGATATGATTGCTTTTAGCAAATAACCCGGGAGTAGCTACCCGTACATCAGCCATTTCGCGGGCAGAGAAGGAAGGTTTATCCTGCCCGTCGGCAGTCAGTGGCAATAATAAAACTGTCAGTAAGATAAGTATGTTTTTCATGTCTTTTTTCTTAGAGCACTCATTCTAATTATTCGAAGAATATGATTTCGCCTCCATCCGATTCTGTATAGTTTCTTAATAAGGTTTGTATCATTTCAACAGCTTCTTGCAAACCATCTTTCCCATTATAACCGTTGACTATCGCCAGGATATGAGTAGTTCCGAGATCCATCTTCGTACGTTCGTGATCGCTTGTCGGTGTTCCGATTCCTCCGAATGAATCGCGATATACGGGTAATCCTTCAATATTCAACACACCGCGACCGATACCTTCAAACGGTTCTCCAGCTTTGCCGATACCGAGTTCAAGGCGTGTACCTTGTATTTTATCCGCATCGAAACCACCAATAGAATGTCCCGTACGAAGAGACACGAGGTTAATCAGGTCTACCAGTGTATCAATCTGATATAAAGGGATTCCGCGCATCAGGCGGCGACGCAAAGCTTCGGCTGACGGACGATAACGTCCGGGGTCTTTGCCACAACGTTTATAAGCCTCACGGGTAGCAAAGATAACAGGTTGATGTTTGATGTCTTCCATCTGTGTAGTGGAAGTCAGTTGTTCGGTGAAAGCATTGATTTCACGCCAAAGACCTTCGCTGTAAGCAGTATTCTTCACTGCAGCATACACGGCGGCTCCGGCGAAAACCGGGCATGCGTCTTTTATTTCTTTAGATACTTTTATTTCAAACATAACTTATCATAAACCAATCATCAGCGTCCTGCAATTACGGACACCAATTATTACTTTCTAATCATTATTCCCGACAAGATACGACCGGAATCTATTCCCAGTCTACGTGCGGAGAAGAATTCATCATGATGAATATAGGTACAGATGCCAGCTACTTCTATCTGTTCTGCAGGCACTCCGGCATTCAGTAATTCAATCCGGTTGGCTTCCCACAAATCAATATGATATTTGCCCGTCTCCTTCTTCTTCATAGAAATAAGAGACATATCGAAACCGCTTTCTTTAAAAGCATCATACACCTCATCACCTACTTCAAATGATTCGAGCGAAATGCTCGGCCCGATGCAAGCTACCACATCTTCGCCTTGCGTCCCGAATTTCTGATTCAAGTGATCCATCACATGACTGACAATATGCTTCACAGTTCCTTTCCATCCGGCATGAACGGCAGCCACAACGTGTTGTTTTTTGTCGTACAGCAATACAGGAACACAATCCGCCGTCGTGACGCAAACGCAATACCCCGGCACATTAGTTATCAAGGCATCCATTCCTCGCAAAAGTAGCCGTCTCATTTCTAATGACTCTTTAAAAAATGATTCATTGATAATCAGACTGGCACAACCATGGCTCTGTTCAGGAATAAACAACTCCTTTATCTGATGATTCATGCACTGAAACAACCAGCTCTGATTGCGATTGACGTTCATGCATGAGTCGTTGGTATAAGGCGAACAGTTGAAAGAGCCGTAAGCTCCGGTGCTTATACCTTCGTGACGCGTTGTTACGAAATGAGCTACCTCGGGATATACATCCAGTGACTTATATCCCTTCAACTCATTATTTTTTGTAAGTGAAATCATTTTTCTTCCCAATCTTCTTCCTCGTATTCATAGTCGATATCATCGTCATCATCATCAACATTGTCATCATATTCATAAACGATGTCTTCATCTTCGCCCATGTCTTTGAGCTCCTGTTGCAGACGGGTTACGTCCTTCGGACGGTGAACGATGTCCTCTATCTTATTGCTTTCCTTATTCAGTTCTTCCCAAAGAATGTCTTTCAACACCGAGATACCCAAACCGGAAACAGAAGATATGAATACGTGGGGAATGCCTTCCGGCAATGTAGGTTCTATTTCGTCCATCAATTCCTGATCGAGCATATCGCTCTTGGTGACAGCCAACACACGTTGCTTGTCCAACATTTCAGGATTGAAAGTACGCAGTTCGTTCAGCAAGACTTCGTATTCCTTACGAATGTCGTCACTGTCTGCCGGAACCATAAACAGCAGTAATGAATTGCGCTCGATATGACGCAGGAAACGCAGTCCCAAGCCTTTACCCTGACTGGCTCCCTCGATAATACCCGGTATGTCCGCCATCACGAAAGACTTTCCACCGTGATAGGAAACGATACCCAAATTGGGTTCGAGCGTGGTAAACGGATAATCAGCAATTTTCGGTTTGGCAGCCGAAATAGAAGAAAGCAAAGTTGACTTACCCGCATTCGGGAAACCTACCAGACCAACATCGGCAAGCAGTTTCAGCTCCATGATAACGGTCATTTCCTGCATCGGTTCTCCCGGCTGTGCAAAACGCGGAGCCTGACGGGTTGCCGTCTTGAAATGCCAGTTACCCTGACCACCGCGACCGCCTTTGAGCAAGATCACTTCCTGTCCGTCTTCTGTTACGTCACAAAGATATTCCCCTGTCTCGGCATTATAAACGACCGTTCCGCAGGGCACTTCTATTACTTTATCCGCACCGTCTTTTCCGAAACTACGTCCTTTACTCCCCGATTCACCATGACCGGCCATTGCGTGACGGTCATACTTCAAGTGCAACAATGTCCAGTAATTACGGTTACCGCGCAAGATGATATGACCTCCTCTTCCACCATCGCCCCCATCGGGACCTCCGTTAGGACAATATTTCTCGCGCCTCATGTGCGTAGAGCCTCTTCCGCCCTTACCCGAGCGACAGTATATCTTTACGTAATCAACAAAATTCGATTCAGCCATATTCTTTTTAAGTAGTTAAAGTAGTCAGTAGTTAGAGTAGTTAAGTAAAATACTCCGGCTACTGACTGACTTATTCATTTATAATAGTGTATTGATAATTAGTAAGATTACTAAATTACAATTTATCTACTGCTTCGCAGATTTCAGCAAAGATACCTTCCATAGTACCCAAGCCGTTGATGTGTTGGTATTTCTTTTCGTTCTTGTACCAGTCGATCAGTGGGGCAGTCTGTGAATGATATACGTGCAGACGTTTTTTGATTGTCTCTTCGTTATCATCAGCACGACCGGAATCCTTACCACGTTTAATCAGACGTACCATCAGTTCTTCTTCCGGAACATCCAGGTCAACCATTACAGAAACATCCTGTCCTCTTTCTGCCAACATTTTCTTTAATGCTTCAGCTTGTGCAATCGTTCTTGGGAAACCGTCGAAAATTACACCTTTGCTATCTTTGAAGCTGTCGAATACGCTTGCCAGAATATCAATCATTAATTCATCAGGAATCAATTGACCTTGGTCGATGTAACCTTTAGCAGTTTTACCCAATTCTGTGCCATTCTTGATTTCAGCACGCAATACATCTCCTGTTGAGATGTGATTGATTCCATACTTTTCTACAATACGTTCGCTCTGTGTTCCTTTTCCTGAACCCGGAGCACCGAAAATTACGATGTTCAACATTTTGTTATTTACAATTTAACGATTTACTATTTACCATTTAAACTGGTACCTATTTAATATTAACTGTTTAATCTACTACTGTATAAATATCGGGATAGTTGCGTCCGAAACCATCATAATCCAGTCCGTAACCTACGATAAAGTCGTTCGGGATTTCCATTGCTACGTATTCGATGTTCAGATTGACCTTGAGTTTTTCAGGCTTCACTAGCAGAGAAGCAATATGGATTGCTTCAGGGTTGCGTGTACCCAATGTATCCAACAGGCGTTGCATGGTTAGCCCGGTATCCACAATATCTTCTACAATAACTACTGTACGTCCGGCAATGTCTTCATTCAGTCCGATCACTTCCTTAATCACTCCGGTGGAAGTCACTCCCTGATAAGAAGCCAGTTTCACAAACGAAATCTCGCAAGGGATGGTGATGTGCTTCAACAAGTCGGCAGTAAACATAAATGAACCGTTCAACACACTAAGGAAGAGCGGATTCTTACCTGCCAAGTCGTGGTTGATTTCGTTCGCTACGCGAATCACTTCTTTCTGAATATCCTGTTCCTTAATAGAAACAGTGAACTGTTTGTCTTTTATCTGAATGGTATCCATAACCGGTAATTTTAAAAATAACC
>NZ_GG774955.1:805760-868932 GCF_000162555.1 Bacteroides sp. 3_1_23 | reverse complement strand
AATCCAGTCCGTAACCTACGATAAAGTCGTTCGGGATTTCCATTGCTACGTATTCGATGTTCAGATTGACCTTGAGTTTTCAGGCTTCACTAGCAGAGAAGCAATATGGATTGCTTCAGGGTTGCGTGTACCCAATGTATCCAACAGGCGTTGCATGGTTAGCCCGGTATCCACAATATCTTCTACAATAACTACTGTACGTCCGGCAATGTCTTCATTCAGTCCGATCACTTCCTTAATCACTCCGGTGGAAGTCACTCCCTGATAAGAAGCCAGTTTCACAAACGAAATCTCGCAAGGGATGGTGATGTGCTTCAACAAGTCGGCAGTAAACATAAATGAACCGTTCAACACACTAAGGAAGAGCGGATTCTTACCTGCCAAGTCGTGGTTGATTTCGTTCGCTACGCGAATCACTTCTTTCTGAATATCCTGTTCCTTAATAGAAACAGTGAACTGTTTGTCTTTTATCTGAATGGTATCCATAACCGGTAATTTTAAAAATAACCTTGCAAAGTTACTACAAAAAAGTGAAATGCGGAAAGATATAGTGATAGAATTGAGTTACAAGGGTTTTAGTTGAAGTGGCTATAATTCGTGAAGCCAGTACAATCACAGCAAAAGCCAAATCCTGACGCCACAACGTTACTTGTTCGTAACCATGCCCGATAATGCGACAAACGGGTATGGATGGCGAAACAAGACACTAAGGAATAGTGAGTTACCTACAACTCACGCAAAAAATTTGGTTACAGAAAAAGATTGCGCCGTTCCTCCCCGTTTTGCGTACCGACATCGGACTCTTCACCAACTAATTTTGAAACCAAAAAATTAAGGACGATGAAGAGTACATTTTCAGTCATCTACTACCTCAAGCGTCAGGTAGTGAAAAAGGACGGGACAGTTCCCGTCATGGGACGCATCACGGTGGACGGCAGCCAGACGCAGTTCAGCTGCAAACTGACTGTCGACCCGAAGCTGTGGGACACCAAAGGGGGACGTGTCACGGGCAGAAGCACGGCGGCACTTGAAACGAATCGTATGCTTGACAAGATGCGGGTGCGCATCAACAAGCACTATCAGGAAATCATGGAGCGTGACAACTTCGTCACGGCGGAGAAGGTGAAGAACGCCTTTCTCGGATTGGAACACCGCTACCACACGCTGATGCAGGTGTTCCGCCGGCACAACGAGGACTATGAGAAACAGGTGGAGGCTGGCATGAAAGCCAAAGGCACGCTGTTGAAGTACCGCACCGTTTACAAGCACCTGCAAGAGTTCCTCACCATCCGCTACCATGTGAAGGACATCGCCCTGAAAGAGCTTACCCCGGCTTTCATCTCCGACTTCGAGATGTTCCTGCGCACGGACAAGCACTGCTGCACCAATACCGTGTGGCTGTACGTCTGCCCGCTACGGACGATGGTGTTCATCGCCATCAACAACGAGTGGCTGACACGCGACCCGTTCCGCGAGTATGAAATCAAAAAGGAAGAAACGACACGCAGTTTCCTTACCAAAGAGGAAATACGCCTGTTGATGGAAGGCAAACTGAAAAACGCCAAACAGGAACTGTACCGCGACCTCTACCTGTTCTGCGCCTTCACCGGATTGTCATTCTCGGATATGCGCAACCTCACGGACGAGAATATCCGTACCTACTTCGACGAACACGAGTGGATAAACATCAACCGCCAGAAAACGGGTGTGGTGTCCAATATCCGCCTGCTTGACATCGCCAACCGCATAATCGGCAAATACCGGGGACTGTGCGGGGACGGCAGGATATTCCCCGTCCCGCATTATAACACGTGCCTTGCAGGTATCCGTGCCGTCGCCAAGCGTTGCGGCATCACCAAGCATATCACGTGGCATCAAAGCCGCCACACGGCAGCCACGACAGTTTTCCTTTCCAACGGCGTACCCATCGAAACGGTCAGCTCCATGCTCGGACACAAGAGCATAAAGACGACGCAGATTTACGCGAAGATAACCAAAGAAAAGCTCAATCAGGACATGGAGAACCTTGCGGCAAGGTTGAACGGCATCGAGGAATTTGCAGGTTGTACCATCTAAAAAAGAGAAGCCATGAAGCGAGACATAATCATCATAGAAGACAAGGCGGTCAGCGTAACCGGTAATGACGTGTGGATGACCGCCACCGAAATAGCCGGACTGTTCCATACGACCGTCCCGGCAGTGAACGCCGCCATCAAAGCCGTCCGCAAGTCGGACGTGCTGAACGACTACGAGGTGTGCCGCTACATGCAGCTTGAAAACAGGCTGTACGCGGATGTGTACGCACTTGAAATCATCATCCCGGTCGCTTTCCGACTGAACACCTACAACACCCACCTGTTCCGCACATGGCTGGTGAGAAAGGTACTCGCCAAAGAGAAACAGCAGGCATACGTTATGTTTATACCGAGCGGAAATGTTGGCTATTGTTGAAGATAAAGCCCCATTCTAAAAGTAAAAGCTACCTTAGAGGTAGCTTTTTTTGCGGCAGGGCGGGATTCGAACCGTTATCATATCTTACTTTTACTTTTCTTATTTTACTCTGATTATTAGGTATTTACAAATTTTATTACCTATCTTTACCTAACCTTACAAAGGTAAAATATGGTAATATTAAGCATTTCTGTCCGAAATATGTCCGAGAAATATGAAAGTGAATTTTTATTTAGATAAGCCCTATAATCCCGATATTTCGCCTGAAAAGGTCAAACAGGAATTGGCAAAGGTTGGAGGGAAAAAGAAGAACCTTGCACAAAAGTTCTGGAATCCATCGCCCACTGCACTGTATCTCTTCTTTTCACCGGATAAATCCTGTAGGATAAAATACAGGACAAACTATAAGATATTGCCCAAAAGTTGGGATTTTGAAAAGGAAAGGCTTAAACCAAGTGCCAGCGGAGCGTTGGAATTCAATGTTGAACTGAACAACCTTGCAAACTGCTGTACAAGGGAAGCAATGCGAAAAAAAGAAACAAACCAGTTTCTTTCCAAAGAGGATTATAAACAGATTGTACAGGACTGTATTGACAGGGACAATGCCGTCAATAGTGAAATATCCATTTCCCACCTGAAAACCCAGTTCCTTTCCTACAAATCCAATTTTGTCAAAGAGGGTACGTTAAAAGAATACCGGACAGTCTTTAAGGGATTGGAGGATTTTGAGAAGCATAAGGGAACAAAACTTATCCTTAGGGAAATGGACGGTAAATTTCTCGATCAGTTTGAGGTATTTCTAAGCAGGAAAAAGAACACGAACGATGGAGATAAAGAGGGCTTGCTGAATGACACCATCCACAAGTACATCTCCACGTTAAAGGTATTCCTAAAGTGGTGCAACGACAATGATTATTTGGTGCATCCCGATGTCTTCAAGACCCAGAAGACAAACTTTAAGAAGAAAGCCTACAATGAGATCATTGCCCTGTCAGAATCCGAAATACAGAAACTGATGAACCATGATCTTTCGGACAGACCCAGTCTGGAAAGGGTACGGGATCTGTTCTGTCTATTGTGCTACACAGGGCAAAGATTTGAGGATCTGATCAACTTTGACCCAAAGGACATAAAAAACAATGCTTGGGACTTCATTTCGGTAAAAGTCAAAAAAAGGGTGATCGTACCTTTTGAGGGGTATATTGCCCCAGCAAAGGATATCTTGGAGCGTATCGGTTACTCCGTGCCCAAGATATCCAACCAGAAGTTCAATGAATATATCAAAACTGTCGGCAAACTGGCAGGAATGGACGAAATCATAAAGATCACAAGGTATTCAGGTAAGCAAAAGCTGGTGATAGAAAAAAGGAAGTACGACTTCCTATCGAGCCATGTCGGCAGAAGATCAATGGTAACGAACCTATTGAGCAGGAACGTACCCATTACACTTGTGCAGAAACTGACCGCACATTCCGACATAAGGACTTTAATGAAATACGAATCGGCAAACACGGATTCGTTAATCGATGCACTGAACAAATTTTAAAATTATGAACAGTAAATATTTCAGAAGAAGAAAACCGTTTGACTTTGATCCGCATCCATTGGACGTGGGCGTCCCTTTTTCCAAGAACGATACGCATGCGGATGTACACTTTCTTATAAAAGTTCAGCGACTTCCAGAGAGTCAACTTGAAGATCTCTTTTTGCGCCACTTCAACTATTACAAAGCTGAATTCAACGATACTGACGGCAGAGAGTTTTTTAAAGAATTATGGCAGACTGTTAATTCCGAGCTAAAAAAGGAAAGAAGCAAATCACAGGAAAAGCTGTCGGCGACACAGAAAAGAAGAAACGACCTTAGAATACAGAAATTCCAGTATTTCATCGAGAATATCCTTCCCAAATATGACCGATGGAATTTCACGGTAAGTCTGTCAAAAAAATATGAGATAGTCAGCGAGCAACTATTGCAAGAAGTAAAGAGCAAAACTCAAATAGAATTCCAGCGGACACAGGAATTGATCGATTCGGCATTTACGAAACTTGCCAATTCATCCAATGCAAGTACAGAATCCAATATAAATACCATAAAAACTATTCTGGAGAACTATCTAGATTCGAACAAAGAGGAACAGGAAGAATTAAAAAAGCAATTCATCCAGAAACAAAATCTCGATCGTTTGCTAGCACAGTATAATACGACATTAAAAGAATTGGATGAATTTAAAGAACAGGTTAAAAAGCTCAAAAAAGAGAAATCCCGATTGAATTCCTTGGATCATCATAAAATCAATATACTGAACGGCGACAAACTTAATCTGATCGCGTTGTTTGATGAATTTATGAAAGCAAAGATAATAATCAACGGAAAAGCAGAAACATTCCTAGGGACTAACGCCCATATAACATGGGCAAAAATCATTTCCAATCATTTTTTGGAACATGATAAGCCAATTCCATTCGGAACAGTAGAGAACTATTTTTGTGACGGTAAACCCACCGACATTGACAATTCAGATCGCAAATTCAAAATTATTCCAATTGAATAGCCAGAAGATAAATCATACCACCCCCTTGCAGAGATGCCGTTCAAAATTCTGAACGGCATTTTTTGTGGTCTTGCTTGCCCAATTTTGTGTCAAGTTAATTAAACGAAGAAAGTGGCCATGACTTCGACATTCTTAAATTGATAAACATGAGCAAAGTATGATTACACTGGATCGAAATGCCCTTAGAGATTGTGTCAAGGATGCAGTTAGGGAAGAACTACAGGTTTTTATTTCAAAGGTTGGTAATATGGACGATCCTCCGCAAAAAAAGCAACCGACAAAACTAATGACCAAAAAGGAAATGGCAAACGAGCTTGATATTTCCCTTGTCAGCCTGACCGAATGGATGAAACAGGGGCGTATTCCCTATAAACGTATGGGAAAGCGCATTTACTTCAACAAAGAAGATGTTATGGCATCCATGACGAACTTCAACCATAACAAAGGAGGTAAATAATGATCTCGTTTAACCAGGACATAGCCACTGCATTGGATAGGGCTATAGTAAAAATAACAGATAAATTTTTAGAACCTCCGATCATGATAACAATCAGCAATTCCGATTCCGTTATCGGTACATTAGGAAATTTCAGCGCATCCACCGGAAAGGCCAAGAGTAGGAAAACATTCAATGTGATTTCATTGGTCGCTGCTGCATTGAGCGGAAAACAGATATTACAGTATAAGGTCAAAGTTCCCATAAACCGTCCATTGGTACTGTACTGCGATACGGAGCAGAGCAGATTCCATTGCCACAGGTTGATTTCAAGGGTTTACAAACTCATAAATTACCCGACAACGGAAGTCCATGAAAACCTAAAATTTATATCCCTGAGGGAATACCCCACTAAAGAGCGCATAAGTATCATCGAATATGCCCTGTCCAAATATGCGGGCAAAATATGTCTGGTCATCATAGACGGGATCAGGGATCTTGTTTACGACATCAATAATGCTACGGAAGCGACCGAAATTACCGGCAAGCTGATGAAATGGTCACAGGAGCTGAATATACACATCCATACCGTACTGCACCTAAACAAGGGTGATGACAACACCAGAGGGCATTTGGGGACAGAATTGAACAATAAGGCTGAATCCATATTACAGGTCACCAAAAGCGATCTGGATACAAACTACAGCACCGTGGCGCCAAAGTTCATCAGGGATATCGAGTTTGAGCCATTTACCTTTTTTATCGATGATGGTTTGCCCGTACTGGATGAGAACTTTGACCTGTCAGGTACAGTATCGAGAAAGGGATTCGACTATCAGGAGCTTTCCAAAGAGAACCATCGGGAAGTGTTACAGGAAATGTTCAACGGCAGTGAAATAACCTGCACATATGATGAATATGTTGGCAGATTACGGAATGCGTATCTGGCAAAGGGCTTCAATTTCGGCATCAATAAAGCCAAACAGCTGAAGACATTTCTGGAAAACAAACGGATGGTCATCAAAAACGATAAGACCTACCGGTTCAACCCTGAATTCTATTATTAAAAAACAGGTTTAGTTTAGTCCGCCCCTATATAGTAATAGACTAAACTAAACCTACTTTAAAATTAAGATTATGACATGTGATGAATTAAAGCGCATACCGCTCATATCCATATTAAATTATCTACAGATACCATGCGCAAGGATGAACAGCCGTGAAGCATGGTTTAAAAACCCATTCAATGGAGGAGACGAAAGAACGGCTTCGACAAAGTTGGATATCCATAGGAATATCTGGTACTCGCATTCGGAAGGATTCGGAGGAAATAACATTGACTTCCTGATGAAGTTTTTGGATACGGAAAACCTATCAACTGTTTTAGATTGGGCTGATGAAAGAAAAAATATCTTTTCTTTTCACCAGCAGACCGTATTGGATAAAGTACAGGTCATGCAACAAGAAAATGAACGCGCTTACACCATCCTTTCCGTTGAGCCTCTCGGAAACAAAGCTCTGACAGACTATCTGACCGACGTACGCAAAATAGATATTGAAATTGCCAGAGTATACTGTCAGGAAATCTATTACCGGACGGCAAAAGGACAGACGTACTTTGCCGCAAGTTTTAAGAATGATGCAGGTGGATACGAACTGCGCAACAGCTATGATAAACGCTCCCTATTGACAAAGGGGATCACCACGATCGATAACGGCAACAAAGATGTTGTTTTGTTTGAGGGCTTCACGGATCTGCTATCCTTTATGACGTTAAAAAAGAATGCAGGTAAGCCGTATCTAAATACGAACTTCTGTATCCTGAATACGACCGCCAATCTGCAAAAAGCATATCCATTCTTAGGGCGACATAACGGAATAACAAGCTATCTGGACACAGATAGCAGTGGTTTAAAATCGTACAACAGTTTGCGAAGCCATTTTGAAAAAACGCACACCGTAAAAAATGGAATGGAAGAATTGCAGAGGCAAGACAACAGGATCAAGGATGTCAATGACTATCTGATTTTCACATCATCCAAAGAACAGACCCAAAATATTCAATCGGGAAGAAAACTATCGAATAGGTAGGAAGCAAGGTTGTGTTTTGGTGACCCCAAAACCGATTGGCTCCCGATGGTCACAGCTAAAAAGAAACAAGATGAAAAATAACAAGAAAAAAGGCGGAAGACCCGCACTCGAAAATAAAAAACAGTTCAGGATCAATGTCCGTTTCGATGAAAGCGAACATAACAGAGTTTTGCATAATGCAAAAATTGCAGGTATGAGCAAATCGGAATGGGTACGCAAATCTGCGATCCTACGAAAAATTACACCTAGGTTTACCGAAGAACAATTGAAAGCTTTTAGGGCGATTACTGGGGCTTCGAACAATCTAAATCAGCTAACTAAAAAAGCACACCAGTCTGGACTGATTGAGGTGACACAGGAATGCAAAAATACGATCCATCACATTAACCATTGTATCAATAAACTACTGCACCATGATAGCGAAGATAATTGAGGGCCGATCTTTCGGCGGATGCGTTGGATACGCCCTGAAAAAAGATAGTGAGATTATCCATGTAAATGGATTACGGACGGATTCGGCAAAGACCATCACACAGGACTTTAATTTTCAGCGGATGCTGAATCCAAGATTGGGCAAGGCAGTCGGACACATTATTCTTTCGTGGAATACAGAAGATAAAAACAAGCTGAATAATGACATCATGCTATCCGCAGCTAAGCGTTATTTATCAAAATTAGATATTAGGGATACCCAATGCTTAATGGTGCGCCACCACGACCGCCAACATGATCATATCCATATTATTTTTAATCGGGTAAACGATCATGGCAAAACTATCTCCAATAGCAATCAGCGGTATAAGAGCTTTAAAGCTTGTAAAGAATTAAATGCATTATATGGCTTTAAGCAGTCCGAAGGAAAACGAAATGTCAACAGAGGTAGACTGAAAGGTAATGATCTAACGAAATACCAAATTTACGACACCGTCAAGGCAGGCATACGACACAGTAAAAACTGGAAGGAACTACAAAATTATATCCGTTACAGAGGTGTGGAAATGCAGTTTAAATATAGATTGGGGTCGGATGAGGTTCAAGGTATTTCGTTCATCAAAGATGAACAGACATTTCGGGGTTCTGCCATAGACCGCTCATTGAGCTTCGGACAGATCGACAAGGCTTTAAATAGCATAGATAATTCTATTGAACTAAATCAAATTACTGGAAGCTATGTTTCGAAGGATCATTCTATAGACAGAAATATCGGAGAAACACTTGGTCACATAACATCAGCTTTATTTTCGAACCCCGAAATTACACCAGAGCAAGATGATCCGTTGATCAAGAAAAGAAAAAAGAAAGAGAATTACGGACTAAAACGTTAATACCATGAACACAGAATTAGAAAATATACAGCAACAGGTAAGCGCATTGCAGGAAAACACAGACTTGATCACGCAGGATATTGTACGAATAATGCCTACAATTGTCTCCCTACTTTCTGAAAATGAAAAGAAAATGCAGGAATTTCATGAAATGCGAGCAAAGGATCAGGAACTACTACAACAGATCAAGCAATTTATTAAAAGAGAAAACGATGTACTATCTAAGATCATTAACGATTATGGGACACTTCAGGATGTAGCTAATGAAATCTCCACAATAACTAGACAGGAATTAGCTGTATTAACAATCAAAGAAAAAGACATTGTTTCAAAGATAGCTGAAATTCCTGATCAGGTCATTGTAAAACATCATTACGGCATTGATCTCAAATCAACACCTCTGATCATTGTTATGATAGCATTATCTACCATTATTTCGCTAGGTCTCGGTGTTCTATACGAGAAGAACAAACAATTAGACGATAGAAAATCGTATGAAATGCGTTACCGAATGATAGAATTGGAGCTACCGCATGTAACATCGCATATCGATTCTACTCATTCTCTTAACCCTAAGAAATTCCATAATTTGGTGATTAAAAGAGAGGAAGAAAATAAACTATTAAACAGTATAGACCAAAAACGTCAGGAGATCAAAAACTTAAACAGTCCTGAATAACGGCTCGGCGACTTGGCGAAGTAGCGAAGCTGTATCGAAGATACAAAAGCGGAGCTATTTAGCCAAGTCGCTTGTTGTAAGCAGTCCGCGAAGCGGCGGCTTACGGCAAGCGACGTAAGTCGCCGAGCCATTGTTAGCAAGGAGCGCAGCGGATTGCTAACAACGTGCCGCGTATTGGCGATGGGCGGGATTTTTAGCACTGAACTTTAATCGAAGAACAGAAGTTGAATTTTGCACTTCCGTTGATACGAAGCCGTTCAGCCCGCCTATTGCCAATACGATGTTGTACGACGTAGTTATGTTTTGGGTTTTAGTCCAGCTAAATATTTTCGTATGTCATTTTCTAATTTATCCGGGTATTTGTACTCTAATTTTTTTGACAATTCAGTTCCTATTTCTGAAACTAAATCAGTCATTGAAAATAGAGCAGTCCAATTTTCCTTTATATCGCTCCCTGAAAATGTTTGTTCTGTTTTAGCCCACATTTCCTGGTTAAGATACTTTTTGAAAAGTCGTCCATATTTATTGGTCGTTATGTTCCAATTGTGTTCACTTGCAATGTGCCATTCAATTAAAGGAATTAGATATTCTGTGCGAATAACGGTTTCCGACATAAATTTCGCATAGAATATTTCATCTCTCACAAGACACTTTGCCACGTAAGTTGTGTCCCACCAAAAATCGTTTATTAGATTTTGAAACTCTTTTTCAGACGGTTTTTTGATAATGGAAATTTGATAAGTTGGTTTCAGCATTTGCTTTGTAATACCATCTTTATCAATTAAAATTTTATAACCAATATCCCAATCTTCTGGTAATTCTTTCTCTTGCGTTTCCTTTATAAATTTTGATTTGCTGTAAAGTTTAAAATCTACTTTCACACCGTCTTCATAAAGTAGCATTTTCATTGCGTGTTTATGGTTAAAACAACTTTCGTCTTCTTCAATCATAGCAATTGGATTTCCGAATTTAAGCGTCCAGCTTTTGTCTGAAATGTAATTTGTATTATCCTCAAAAACAAATTCAATGTCTAAATCACTAAATTCGTCAACAAGTGCTAAAGGATTTACAAGTGAACTTGTCAGAAGAAGAACTCTTACATCTTCGTTTTTCTCCGACCATTCTATAATTGTTCTTAACTTTTCTTCTCTGACTTTCATTTTGTTTGGTTCGGTTTTACTATGTCGTACAACGTTTGGCAAATTGGCGATGGAGCCGACTTTTAGCACAAATGTTGAATAGAATTACTAATCTTCAACATTGCACAAAAGTTCAATAGAAGTACTTCACCGGCTCTATTGCCAATTTGTTTGTTATGTGCCGTTTTATTCCATTTTATACATTTAACAATTGCTGAAACGTAAAGTCGGGTTTAAACATTTCAATTTCGTTTTGAGTTGATTCTTCTTGTGCTTCTTTGCCATAGATAAACATTTGCTGTTCATAATTTTTAACAGCCTCTTCAATGCTATTAAATTTTCCATCGGCTAGATTATCAGACAATATCAAGGCATCCACCAACCCACTATTTACTCCCTGCCCTGCAAAAGGCGGCATCAAATGTGCGGCATCCCCAATCATTGTTATGGGTAATGGGCGCTTGCTTTTCCAAGGCTTTTCTAAAGGAAATATCCGTGTAGCCAATCCTACAAATGACAACGTCGTATGAATCAATTCTTTGTAGCGTTCGTCCCAATCGGAAAATTCTTTCAGAAGAAAATCAACGACACTATTTCTGTTTTGAAAATCTACCTGCGTTTGGTTTTTCCATTCATCAGGTGTTTTAAAACTTATTCCAAAATGCAATGCACCATTATTATTGGGGTTAGCAAATAATAAATTACCTTGGTGAGATGCCATTAGCCGGTTTCCATTGCATAGCTGAAAAAATCCAGGACAGTTTATCTCTGGTTGATGAATATCGGCTTGTATATTGAAAGTACCTGTTTCTTCAACTTCCGTGTCGGTAACAAATTTTCTTACCTTGGACATCCCGCCATTGGCAAGAATAACCAAATCTGCTGTTTCACTCGGTTTATTCTCAAAAGTTAGTGTCCACTTCTTCTTACCAGGTTCAAGCATAACAAGTTTTCTATCCCAAATAACCGTGTCGTTTTCTAAACTATTCAACAAGATAGCCCTTAAGTCATTTCTGTTTATTTCAGGATTGTCAAATCGATTTTCGGGCTTTACATTTTTTGTGGATAAAATATTGCCTTTTTCATCAGCAATATTTACACCCATTGGTAAGGCTAAGTCATAATAAGTTTGTAACAATCCCGCTTTTTTCATTGCTTCCTGACCTGAACCTTTGTGTAGGTCAAGGGTTCCACCAAAAATTCTTGCCTCTCGGTCGTTGTCTCTTTCGTAAACTGAAACGTCTATGCCGTTTTGCTGTAATAATTTTGCCATAGTCAGTCCAACGGGTCCACCACCAATTATTGCAACGTTCTTATCACTAAGTAAATTCATTTGTTTGTCTGTATCTATTCGCATTGTCATTCAAAAATGGCACATAACGTCCGGCGGCTTGACGCAGGGCGGGTTTTTACCACTACCTTTCAATCGAAGCCGATACCGTAAAATTAGAAAAAATGTTCAATCGAAGACGTTTACCCCGCCTTGCGTTTCAAGCCGATTGTTGTGGGCTGTTTTTTTTGTCTGTCGAGTTATACATTCATTAGCTGTTGAAAAGTAAAGCTCGGATTTCGCATTTCTATTTCATTCTTTGTCGAGTCCGCTTGTGCTTCTGTTGCGTAAACAAACATTCGTTGTTCATAGTCATCAATAGCACTTTGTATCGTTCCAAATTTCCCGTTTGTAAGATTTTCTGACAAA
Organism: Bacteroides sp. 3_1_23; assembly: GCF_000162555.1. NCBI lineage: Bacteria > Pseudomonadati > Bacteroidota > Bacteroidia > Bacteroidales > Bacteroidaceae > Bacteroides > Bacteroides sp. 3_1_23. The sequence goes on along the minus strand of NZ_GG774955.1, from coordinate 856,560 downwards.
ATCAAAGCGTCCATTAGTCCAATGTTTACGCCCTGCCCTGCAAAAGGTGGCATTAGGTGAGCTGTGTCGCCAATTAAAGTTATGGGTAACGGACGATTACTCTTCCAAGGCTTTTTGTCTAGCGGAAATATTTTTATTGTTAAACCAACGAAAAAAGTTGTTGAACGAATTAACTCCTTGTATTCATTGCTCCAATTTGAAAACCTGTTTGTCAAGAACTCGGAAACGCTTTTTGTGTCCTTAAAATCTAATCCTTTTCCATTATTCCATTCTTCAGGCTTTTTGAAAATGACACCGTAAGTTAACATTCCGTTGTTAAATGGATTCGCAACTAATAAATTCCCTTGATGTGCGGTCATTAGTCTATTGTTGTTGCACAACTTATAAAATTCAGGGCAGTTCGTTTCTGGTTCAGGAATGTCGCCCTGAATAATAAAAGTACCTGTTTCTTCGACTTCATTATCTGAAACAAAATTTCTTATTTTAGACATTCCACCATTGGAAACAATAATAAAGTCGGCCAATGCAGTTGGCTTATTTTCAAAATGTAGCAGCCATTTTCCGTTTTCTTGTTCAAGCCCAATAGATTTTCTATCCCAAACAACTGTGTCATTTTTCAAGCTGCCAAGCAACATTTTTCGCAACGCGTTTCTATTTATTTCGGGGTTGTCAAACTTATTTTCGAGTGTCGGGTTTCTTGTTGCTATAATGTTACCCTTCTCATCAGCAAAGTTTACGCCCATAGGTAGCGCCAAATCATAGTAGGTTTGCAACAATCCTACTTTTTTCATTGCTTCTTGTCCTGAATTTTTGTGAAGGTCAAGCGTTCCGCCCCAAACTCGTGCTTTTGGGTTTTCATCTCTTTCGTAAACGGTAATGTCAATACCGTTTTGTTGTAACAAGTTTGCCATTGTTAGTCCAACTGGTCCGCCACCGATAATTGCAACTTTTTTATTGTTTAATAAACTCATATTTCGATAGTCATTTGATGTTTGTCGTGTCGTGTGCAAAATAGCCCACAACGGTTCTCAGCTATACGCAGGCAGGGATTTTAACCACTGAACTTCCTACGAAGAACTGAACTTCAAATTTACCACTTCACTGTCATAGAAGCACGAAACCCCTGCTTGCGTATAGGTGATGTTATGCTGTCGGCTTTCATTTTTTCTTCTTTCTCGTTAATTTATCGAGCAAAGTTACTAAATTTGCCGTTGTATAATTATAAAAGAATATCTCTGTGATTTGAATTCAAGTATTCACCTGTAAGAAGTTACTAATGACAAAAAAGAAATTGCCCGTTCGTTTTACGGGTCAGCACTTTACTATTGATAAAGTGCTAATAAAAGATGCAATAAGACAAGCAAATATAAGTAATCAGGATACGGTTTTAGATATTGGGGCAGGCAAGGGGTTTCTTACTGTTCATTTATTAAAAATTGCCAACAATGTTGTTGCTATTGAAAACGACACAGCTTTGGTTGAACATTTACGAAAATTATTTTCTGATGCCCGAAATGTTCAAGTTGTCGGTTGTGATTTTAGGAATTTTGCAGTTCCGAAATTTCCTTTCAAAGTGGTGTCAAATATTCCTTATGGCATTACTTCCGATATTTTCAAAATCCTGATGTTTGAGAATCTTGAAAATTTTCTGGGAGGTTCCATTGTCCTTCAGTTCGAACCTACACAAAAGTTATTTTCAAGGAAGCTTTACAATCCATATACCGTTTTCTATCATACTTTTTTTGATTTGAAACTTGTCTATGAGGTAGGTCCTGAAAGTTTCTTGCCACCGCCAACTGTAAAATCAGCCCTGTTAAACATTAAAAGAAAACACTTATTTTTTGATTTTAAGATTAAAGCCAAATACTTAGCATTTATTTCCTGTCTGTTAGAGAAACCTGATTTATCTGTAAAAACAGCTTTAAAGTCGATTTTCAGGAAAAGTCAGGTCAGGACAATTTCGGAAAAATTCGGTTTAAACCTTAATGCTCAAATTGTTTGTTTGTCTCCAAGTCAATGGTTAAACTGTTTTTTGGAAATGCTGGAAGTTGTCCCTGAAAAATTTCATCCTTCGTAGTTCAAAGTCGGGTGGTTGTCAAGATGATTTTTCTGGTTTGGTGTCGTCTTTTAAGCTGCCGCATAACAACATCTGTTTTAACGAAACGAATATACGGAAAATTTCGCTTAACCAACCCTATATACGTGTTTCGTTATTTGACTTTTCTTTCTACATAAGATATTGATATATTTGTATTTAAAAAATAAAACCGCACAAATAGCGAAACAAAATATTATAAAATACTATTTCCCTGATATGAATAGCGAAATCATACTTGAAACCTTCGAAAAGAGATTGCTGATGCAGAGATATGCTGGCAATACCATTAGATCGTACAAGGATTACGCTAGTATATTTCTTAAACATGTTAGTAAATATCCCTCCCTTGAAGAAATTCCACTGTCAGATATTGAGGCGTTTATAAACGAAAAAGTTCAAAATGGGAAAATTAGTGTTTCCTATCAAAAAGGATTAGTGGGCGCAATCAAGAAGATGTACGAACTGATATTGGACAAAAAAATCCAACTGGATTACTTATACCCGAAACGCTCATTTTCTAAATTACCTAAATTCTTTTCAAAAGAAGAAGTAAGAAATATTCTCGATAACACTCAAAATCTAAAACACAAGGCTATTCTGATGACAATCTATAGTTGTGGACTACGTCTTAGCGAACTGTTGAATCTCAAAATCAAAGACATAAAATCTTCCGATGGAATTATCAGAATCCATCAAAGCAAAGGTAATAAAGATCGGATTGTATCATTACCAGACAAATTGCTGGCGACTTTGAGACATTATTATCAAGCATTCAAGCCAAAGGAGTACCTCTTCGAAGGTGAGAAGGGTGGCAAGTATAGCGAACGAAGTGTACAGTTGATTCTGAAAAAAGCATTGATCAAAGCAAATGTTCAGTCGGAAGGCTCTGTACATACTGGGCGACATTCTTATGCCACACATTTAATCCAATCAGGTATCGATATCCGAATTGTAAAAGAGTTATTGGGTCATGAAAATATAAAAACGACTATGATCTACACTCATATCACTGACATAGACAAGCAAAAGACTCCTAGCCCTCTTGATTTTTTATAAGAATAAGATGAACTTTTCACGCTCTATAGAAACAAGCATTATGTTCCAATCATTCTTTAAGAAGGGTTATTCTTCTAGCTTAACTTAACTTTGCTTAGGTTATTGAATAATCAATATTCAGATATAATTTGTCCGAAATGTGTCCGAAAAAAGAAAAAGCCACTGATTATCAGTGGCTTTTGTCGGGGTGGCAGGATTCGAACCCTTGGAGCCTTCATCGCAATATATGGTTACACTTGCTATCCTCATATGAACTTTCCTGTTTCGGCCTGCCGCTACAGCCCCTACCGCCTTCATTATAGTTTTTGTCATACTTAAAGCCCCCCTTTCCCAACGTATTAAAGAATGAAACTGCTCCCAGAACGAGCTGGAAGTACGATGGCATTGGAAACCCAAGCGCACATGAGATTGAGCAAGTGATTACGACTAAGCGTAAACAGATTGCAAAAGTAATCTTTTTATTTCTAACTACAAAATCAACATCATAACGGCTTGCGGTAGTTCGCTTCCAGCACCTCGCGCAGCACCGTTTCCGGGTAAAGCACCTTCCCTCCCAAAAGGATAAAGGGCAACACGCGGTTGTTGCGGTATTCTTGCAAGGTGCGTCGGCTCACACGGAGCAGTTCCGACACCTCGCCGTCCGTCAGGTAACGCTCCCCGTCCAACGGAGGACGGTAACTTTCCAGAAATGCGGACAGCCATTTCGAGCCTTTGCGCATATTCTGCATAACAGAGGCTATCGGCTCGTCTTCCATTGTAAAAACATCGTTGTTCTCGTTCATCATAACTTCGGATTCAGTGGGTGAATAAATCAAATCATCTGCCGTGCGGATAGAGCGTGCCGACAAGCGGTATCAGCCGCTTCACCTCCTCCGGCTTGTAATAGAACCTGCGGTTTATCTGCGAGTAGCCGATAAGCCGCCTGTCGCGCAGCGTCTGCAACGTGCGCGGGCTTATTCTCAACTGCCCGCAGACCTCCTCGCCCGTGAGCCATCTTTCCATGCGCCCTGTGTCGCTTTTGCGCCTCAGGGCGGCGACCTTCTCCGAAAGTGCGCCGAACGCCGCCATCATCATCTCGAAGGTCTTTTTCTCGATAGATACTATTTCCATATTCATGCAATTATCGGTTTGCCCGCAAAGGTAACGGTACGGTTCCGAACACGTGCCGTTTTCCGCTGAAAGGCTGCCTGTTGCGCCGTTTGACCGGGTTACGGAGCCATCTTCCGGAAAAATCTTACGTGAGTCACGTAGTGAGTTGTTAAAGCCCCCTTCGTTTATTGCCGAATTTTGCCGCAGAAACATAGAGCAAGCCGAGTGCAGAGCGTCAAGCTTGCTTGAACGGTATGCCGAGGCGCAGCCTATGTTCATGAAAATAAACAAAAAGAAAGGACTGAATATGAAAGTGATAACAATGGAAAGTTCCGTATTTCGGTCATTGACGGAACAGATAGCGGAGATTGCGGCACACGTCCGTGCCGTCTCCGGCGACAAGAGAGCGGCATCGCCCGACAGGTTGCTTACCACACGCGAGGCGGCGCACCTGCTTAACGTGAGTACCCGCACCCTCCAGCGTATGCGCAGCGAGCAACGCATCGGCTATGTCGTGCTTCGTGGCAAATGCCGCTACCGACAGTCTGAAATCGACCGCCTGCTTGATGAATGTACCGTCAACGAGGACGCCGCGACACCGCAGGAGCTGAAACGCAACCACACGCTACGAACGGGAGGCACACCCAAAGGAAGGAGGACATAGCTATGGAACTGCTCACACGAAACAACTTCGAGAGCTGGATGCAGAAGCTGATGGAACGGCTCGACCGTCAGGACGAACTGCTGCTGGCGATGAAGGCGGAGGAACGACAGCCCGCCCTCACGGAAAGCATCCGCCTTTTCGACAATCAGGACTTGTGCATGTTGCTCCAGATAAGCAAGCGCACCCTGCAACGCTACCGCAGCGTCGGCGCATTGCCCTACAAGACACTGGGCAAGAAGACCTATTACAGCGAGGAGGACGTGCTGGAGTTCCTTTCCAACCATGTCAAGGAGTTCAAAAAGGAAGATATAGCCTTCTACAAGGCTCGTATCCATAATTTCTTTCATAAATAACCCATTAAAACATTTTTCAGATGGCAAAGAAAAAAGACGAAAAGGACGTGCTGGTAGTCCGTGACGAGAAGACGGGCGAGATCAGCGTGGTAACCGGGCTGAACGCGGACGGCACACCCAAGCGCACCCCCGCGAAAGCGGAGAACGCGCAGAGTTTCCTGCAATTCGACCGACACGGTGACGTGCTGGACAACTTCTTCAAGAACTTCTTCCGGCAGTGCAAGGAACCCAGTCGCTTCGGTTTCTACCGCATCGCGGCAGACCAAGCCGAAAATCTTTTGGAGGTGATGAAGCAACTGCTGAAAGACCCCGAAGCGAACAAGGAGCTACTCGCCCCTCACAAGGTGGACACCTCCGGTTATGAGAAGAAGGTGCAGGAAGAGATGGCGGCACAACAGACAGAGAAACAAGAACCTCAAAAACAGGAAAACATGGAACAACAGAAAGAACAGCAGGAAAGCCCGCAACAGACGCAGGGCAAACGGGGCTACCAGCCCATCGACGAGAGCAAAATCAACTGGCAGGAACTGGAGGACAGATGGGGCGTGAAGCGAGACGACCTTGAAAAGTCCGGCGACCTTACGAAGATGCTCCACTACGGCAAGTCCGACTTGGTGAAGGTCAAGCCCACCTTCGGCGGCGAATCATTCGAGCTGGACGCCCGCCTCTCCTTCAAGAAGGACGGTGAGGGAAATGTCAGCCTCGTGCCGCACTTCATCCGCAAGGAGCAGAAGTTAGATGAGTACAAGGAACACAAATTCTCCGACGATGACCGGAAGAACCTGCGCGAAACGGGCAACCTCGGCAGGGTCGTGGACATTGAGGACAGGGAAACGGGCGAAATCATCCCCTCCTACATCAGCATCGACCGCAAGACGAATGAAATCACGGACATTCCGGCAAACAAGGTGCGCATCCCGGAGCGCATCGGCAAGACGGAAATCACCAAACAGGAGCAGGACATGCTCCGCGCCGGACTGCCCGTGCGCGACAAGCTCATCGAGCGCAACGACGGCAGGAAGTTCGTCACCACCCTTCAAGTGAACGTGGAGCAGCGCGGCGTGGAGTTCGTGCCGGGAACCGGAAGGTCGCCCCGTACCGCACAGACGCAGGAAGCCAAAGGTGACACCTCGAAAAGTCAGGCGCAAGGCGGGGAAAATGCCGCACAGACCAAGAAGGAGCAACGCCGCAACACGTGGATGAACGAGGACGGCAGCATCCGCCCCATCAGCAAATGGAGCGGCGTGAACTTCACCGACAAGCAGAAAGCCGACTACGTGGCGGGTAAAGCCGTGAAACTGGAGAACGTGACCGACAAGCAGGGCTTCCATGCCACGATGTATATCAAGTTCAACCCGGAGAAGGGCCGCCCGTACCGCTACGAAACGAACCCCGACAACGCCCAGCAGGTCGCCCCGTCCAACGAGAGCCGCACACAGGTGGCGGTGAACAACGAGGGCAAAACCAACGAGGCGACAAAGAACCTGAAAGAGCCTTTGCAGAAAGGTCAGACCGCCCCGAAGGACGACCGCCAGCAACAGCAGCAGGAGAAGCCGAAAAAGAAGAACAACAAAGGCATGAAAATGTAATCCCGTGTCCGCCACTGAATCCAAAATAAAATCCAAAGTATCAACAAAAAAGCAAGAAAACATGAAGACAATCATTGCAGAAAAGCCCTCCGTGGCACGTGAAATCGCCCGCATCGTGGGCGCGACAAAGAGAGAGGAAGGATATTTCGAGGGAGGCGGCTATGCCGTGACATGGGCATTCGGACACCTCGTTCAGCTTGCCATGCCCGACGGCTACGGCGTGCGCGGATTTGTCCGTGACAACCTCCCGATTATTCCCGACACATTCACGCTCGTCCCCCGTCAGGTCAGGACGGAGAAAGGTTACAAGCCCGACAGCGGCGTGGTGTCGCAGATAAAAGTCATCAAAAGACTGTTCGACACAAGCGAACATATCATCGTGGCGACCGATGCCGGACGCGAGGGAGAGCTTATCTTCCGCTACCTCTACCACTATACGGGTTGCACCACTCCTTTCGTGCGCCTGTGGATCAGCTCTCTCACCGACAAAGCTATCCGTGAGGGACTGCGGAAACTCGAAGACGGCAGCAAATACGACAACCTCTACCTCGCCGCCAAAGCGCGGAGCGAATCCGACTGGCTCGTGGGCATCAACGGCACACAGGCGTTATCCATCGCCGCCGGACACGGCACGTATTCCGTGGGGCGGGTGCAGACACCAACGTTGGCTATGGTATGTGAACGCTACTGGGAGAACCGCCGCTTTACGTCCGAAGCATTCTGGCTGCTCCATATCGCAACGGACGGTTGCGACGGCGAAGTCGTGAAATTCTCATCCTCCGAGAAATGGAAAGAGAAAGAACCGGCGATGGAACTATATAATAAGGTAAAGGCGGCAGGTTGCGCCACTGTCACGAAAGCCGAGCGCAAGGAGAAGACGGAGGAAACTCCCTTGCTCTACGACCTGACCACGCTCCAGAAAGAAGCCAACGCCAAGCACGGCTTCACGGCGGAACAGACGCTTGAAATCGCGCAGAAACTCTACGAAAAGAAGTTGATAACCTATCCGAGAACGGGAAGCCGCTACATCCCCGAAGACGTGTTTGCCGAAATTCCCAAACTGCTCGCTTTCATCGGCACACAGCCCGAATGGAAAGACAAGGTGCGGGCAAAAGCCGCCCCGACACGCCGCAGCGTGGACGACGGCAAGGTGACAGACCACCATGCCCTGCTCGTCACGGGTGAGAAACCGCTCTTCCTCTCCAAAGAGGACAATACCATCTATCAGATGATTGCCGGGCGCATGGTCGAGGCATTCTCTGAGAAATGCGTCAAGGATGTGACCACTGTCACGGCGGAATGTGCCGGAGTGGAGTTTACCGTAAAAGGCAGCGTCGTGAAGCAAACCGGATGGCGTGCCGTCTATGGCGAGGAAAAAGAGGAAATTACCATCCCCGGCTGGCAGGAAGGCGACACGCTGACACCGAAAGGCTCGTCCATTACCGAAGGAAAGACCAAACCCAAGCCGCTGCATACCGAAGCCACCCTGCTCTCGGCAATGGAAACGGCGGGCAAGGAAATTGAGGACGACGCACTGCGGCAGGCGATGAAGGACTGTGGCATCGGTACTCCCGCCACACGCGCCTCCATCATCGAAACGCTTTTCAAGCGCGGTTACATGGAACGCTGCAAGAAGTCGCTTGTTCCCACCGAAAAAGGACTTGCCCTCAATTCCGTCGTCAAGACGATGCGCATCGCCGATGTTGCCATGACGGGCGAATGGGAAAAGGAGCTGGCGCGTATCGAGCGCGGGGAACTGTCCGCCGACACCTTCCGCAAGGAGATAGAGGCGTACACACGTGAGATAACCTCCGAACTGCTCTCGTGCGACAAGCTCTTCGGCAGCCGTGACTCCGGCTGCGCGTGTCCCAAGTGTGGCACGGGCAGGATGCGGTTCTACGGCAAGGTGGTACGCTGCGACAACACGGAGTGCGGACTGCCCGTGTTCCGGCTGAAAGCGGGACGCACCCTGTCCGACGATGAAATCAAAGACCTGCTCACCGAAGGGCATACCAAGCTGCTCAAAGGGTTCAAGAGCAAACAGGGCAAGAGTTTCGATGCTGTTGTCGCCTTTGACGGGGAATATAACACGACTTTTGTGTTCCCGGAGGCTAAAAAGGGCAAGAAATTTTCAGGACGGAAGAAATAGTATTAACTTTGCCACTTGTTCAGAGTAATGAATTGTTCTTCGATACCGGATTACACTCATACTTTGGATTTAGTGGTGGCACTCGGAGGGATACCGAGTGCCTTTTTCTTCCTTTTTCCAACCGATTATCCCGTTAATTATCAATCCGCTAAATCCAAAGTAATGAACAACAAGAAGAAAAACGAGGGTCAGACCGACTTTTCCTATTACGGTCTGTACCTGCTGGACTATCTCCGCACGAACAAGTTTGAACAGGCTGACGACACCGCTTTCATACGGGAACGGGCCGACCGTGCCGCCGAAACGTATGAGAGGGCACGGCTTGAAGGCTATCCCGCCGATGGTGCGCAGGAACTGGCGATGGACACGCTGCTGCGCGGGCTGCATTATTCCCGTTACGCCATCCTCCGCGAAGTCGTGGAAAACGAGTTTGCCGATGAAGTGCCGGAAGAGAAGCGTGAAGCCTTTGTCCTGAAACTGCTGCCGCTTGTCGGCAACGTGTTCTCCGTCTATGACCTCTCGGATGACAATTTCGCCCTGTCTTCCGATTACGACCTGCTCTACACGGAGCTGACGGGAGCAACCGTCCTTTACTTAGACGAATATGGCGTTTAACCGCAAACAGAAACTGCGGGACAACATCGAGGCGATACGGACGGCATTCATCCTTGACAGGGAAAACAGGACAGCGACAACCGAAGAGCGTGCCATACTTCAAAGGTACTGCGGTTTCGGCGGTCTGAAATGTATCCTCAACCCTGCAAAGGAACTGACGGATGCCGTCCGGTGGGCGAAATCCGACCTCGAACTGTTCGCCCCGACGGTGGAGCTGCACAGGCTTATCCGTGAGAACAGCAAGGACGAAACAGAGTACAAGCGGTTTGTGGATTCGCTGAAAGCGTCCGTGCTGACCGCTTTCTACACCCCCAAAGAGATAACCGACACCATCGCGGACGTGCTGGCAGATTACAGCGTCCGCCCCGCCCGTATGCTCGAACCGTCGGCAGGTGTCGGCGTGTTCGTGGATTCCATGCTACGGCACAGCCCCAATGCGGATGTGATGGCTTTCGAGAAGGATCTGCTCACGGGTACAATCTTGAGGCATCTCTATCCCGACCAGAAAATGCGCACCTGCGGTTTTGAGAAAATCGAAAGACCGTTCAACAATTATTTCGACTTGGCGGTGTCCAACATTCCGTTCGGTGACATTGCCGTGTTCGACGCGGAGTTTCAGCGGAGCGACTCTTTCGGCAGACGCTCCGCCCAGAAAACCATCCACAACTATTTCTTTCTCAAAGGACTGGATGCCGTGCGTGACGGCGGTATCGTGGCGTTCATCACCTCGCAAGGGGTATTGAATAGCACCAAGACCTCCGTGCGTAACGAGCTGTTCAGTCAGGCCAATCTGGTATCCGCGATACGCCTGCCCAACAACCTGTTCACGGACAACGCGGGGACGGAGGTGGGCAGCGACCTGATTGTCCTGCAAAAGAACCTCAGCAAGAAGGAAATGTCGCAGGACGAGCGGCTGATGACCGTGATACAGACGGACACGAAAACCGACCTGACCGACAACGCCTATTTCATCCACCACCCGGAACGCATCGTGCATACGACGTCGAAACTTGACACTGACCCCTACGGGAAGCCCGCTATGGTTTATCTGCACGAGGGCAAGACCGCAGGTATCGCCGGGGACTTGCGCCGGATGCTCAACGAGGATTTCCATTACAGGCTCGCCATGCGTCTGTATTCGGGAACAATCTGGCAGTCGGGAACGGAAGAAAAGGTTACCGTTCAAAAGGAGGCGGAGCGTCCTGCTATAAAATTGGAAACGGTATCTTCGGCGCAGACGGTGGAAACTCCGACGGAAAAACCGCAACCCGTTGAGGAAAAACCGGAGATAGAGCCACGTCCGAAATATTCTGACGGGGTGCAGCTCTCCTTGCTCAACCTCTGGGGGATGACGGAAGAGGTCAGCCAACCGAAAACCTCCAAAAAGAAAAAGACGGTGAAAAAGGCAGTTACGGCAAAGTCCACTCCGCCCAAACCGAAAGTCACGGTTACACCGACAGCTCCAACTGCAAAACCCGCTATGGAGAATAAGGAGGTGAAAGCGGAGAACACCGCCAAGCCTGCCGACCCGGACGACATCTATGCAAAGCTGGACTGGGAAACCAATCCTCCCATCAACGGCTTCTACGAGATGATGATGGAACTCACGCCGGAGCGCAGGAAGGAACTTCGGGAGCTGGCAAGGCAGCATAATGAAAAACATGAAAACAGAACGGTTGCGACGATCACGCCGGAAGTACCACGTGAACAACCCCGGCAGGAGGAAACACAGCCGGAAGCAGTCGCCGCACCTGCTGTTACCGATGCTCCACCGGAAACGGTGGCTACTTCCCTTTTTCCCGACATCGAACCGGAAAAGCCGAAGGAGGAAGTCGCGGACCTTACGCCGCGTGCCTACCATCGCACGCCGGAGATGCACCTGCGCGAAGGCTCGCTGGTGGCTGACCGGGGGCGTCATAACATCGGCTATCTGAAGGACATCACGCCATACGGGGCTACATTCCAGCCGCTCGACCTGAAAGGATACCAGAAGGAAAAGGCGTTGTTGTATGTGTCGCTGCGTGACGCCTACGAGCGTCTGTACCGTTATGAATCGCTCCGGCGCGAGGCAAATGTTCCGTGGCGAGAGCATCTGAATACCTGTTACGATGAGTTTGTCATGCGCTACGGCAACCTCAACGCCAAGCAGAACGTGAAGTTAGTGATGATGGACGCGGGCGGGCGTGACATCCTTTCGCTGGAACGGGTGGAGAACGGAAAGTTCGTCAAGGCGGACATCTTCGAGCATCCCGTTTCCTTCTCCGTGGAGAGCCATGCCAACGTAGGCTCTCCCGAAGAAGCCCTGTCCGCGTCGCTCAACAAATATGGCACGGTCAATCTCGACTATATGCGGGAGATAACCGACAGCACGGCGGAGGAGTTGCTCACAGCCCTGCAAGGACGCATCTATTACAATCCGCTCGTGACCGGTTACGAAATCAAAGACCGCTTCATAGCCGGGAACGTGATAGAGAAGGCGGAACGCATAGAGGCTTGGATGGGCGAAAACCCCGAAAGTGAGCGTATGCCGGAAGTGAAACAGGCGTTGGAGGCTCTGAAAGATGCCGAACCGCCGCGTATCGCCTTCGAGGATCTGGACTTCAATTTCGGGGAACGCTGGATTCCGACGGGTGTCTATGCCGCCTACATGAGCCGGCTGTTCGACACGGAGGTGAAAATCGCCTATTCCGCAAGCATGGACGAGTTTTCGGTTGCGTGCGGCTACCGCACCATGAAAATCACGGACGAGTTTCTGGTAAAGGGGTATTACCGGAACTATGACGGTATGCACCTCTTGAAACACGCCCTGCACAACACCTGCCCCGACATGATGAAGTCCATCGGCAAGGACGAGCATGGCAACGACATCAAGGTGCGCGACAGCGAGGGCATACAGCTCGCCAACGCCAAGATTGATGAAATCCGCAACGGTTTCTCCGAATGGCTCGAAGAACAGTCGCCGCAGTTCAAGGAACGGCTGACGACAATGTATAACCGCAAGTTCAACTGTTTCGTGCGCCCGAAGTATGACGGCTCGCACCAGACCTTCCCCGACCTCAATCTGAAAGGCTTGGCAAGCCGGGGTATCAAGAGCGTCTATCCCTCGCAGATGGATTGCGTCTGGATGCTGAAACAGAACGGCGGCGGAATTTGCGACCACGAGGTGGGAACCGGCAAGACGCTGATAATGTGCATCGCCGCGCATGAGATGAAGCGTCTGAAATTGGCACATAAGCCGATGATTATCGGGCTGAAAGCCAACGTTGCGGAGATTGCCGCCACCTATCAGGCGGCATATCCCAACGCACGTATTCTGTACGCTTCGGAGAAGGACTTTTCGACCGCCAACCGTGTGCGCTTCTTCAATAATATAAAGAACAACGACTACGATTGTGTCATCATGTCGCACGACCAGTTCGGCAAGATACCGCAGTCGCCGGAGTTGCAGCAGCGCATCCTGCAAGCGGAGCTTGACACGGTGGAGGAAAACCTCGAAGTGCTGCGGCAGCAGGGAAAGAACGTGTCGCGGGCTATGCTGAAAGGTCTGGAGAAGCGCAAACACAACCTTGAAGCGAAGCTGGAGAAGGTGGAACATGCCATAAAGTCACGCACGGACGACGTGGTGGATTTCAAGCAGATGGGCATCGACCACATCTTCATAGATGAGAGCCACCAGTTCAAAAATCTGACGTTCAACACGCGCCATGACCGTGTGGCGGGACTGGGCAACAGCGAGGGAAGCCAGAAGGCACTGAACATGCTCTTTGCCATACGCACCATACAGGAGCGCACGGGCAGAGACTTGGGAGCGACCTTCCTTTCGGGTACTACCATCAGCAACTCGCTGACGGAGTTGTATCTGCTGTTCAAGTATTTGCGTCCGAAGGAGCTGGAACGGCAGGACATCCGATGTTTCGACGCTTGGGCGGCGATATTCGCCAAGAAGACGACGGATTTTGAATTTAACGTGACGAACAACGTGGTTCAAAAGGAGCGTTTCCGCTACTTCATCAAGGTGCCGGAACTTGCCGCCTTCTATAATGAAATCACGGACTACCGCACGGCAGAGGACGTGGGCGTAGATCGTCCCAACAAGAATGAGATACTGCACCACATACCGCCCACGCCGGAGCAGGAGGACTTCATACAGAAGCTGATGCAGTTCGCCAAGACTGGCGATGCCACACTTCTGGGCAGGCTGCCGCTTTCGGAAACGGAGGAAAAGGCGAAGATGCTTATCGCCACCGACTACGCCCGCAAGATGGCACTCGACATGCGCATGATAGACCCGCATTATGAAGACCACCCCGATAACAAGGCGAGCCACTGTGCCAAGATGATCGCGGAGTATTACCAAAAATACGACGCGCAGAAAGGCACGCAGTTCGTTTTCTCGGACTTGGGGACATATCAGCCGGGCGACGGGTGGAACGTCTATTCGGAAATCAAGCGCAAGCTGACGGAGGATTACGGCATACCGCCAAGCGAGGTGCGCTTCATTCAGGAGTGCAAGACCGACAAGGCTCGGAAGGCGGTGATAGACGCCATGAATGCCGGAACGGTGCGTGTTCTGTTCGGCTCCACCTCCATGCTCGGAACGGGTGTGAACGCACAGAAAAGGTGTGTGGCAATTCATCATCTCGATACGCCGTGGGTGCGACATGAAGTCGCATAGATAATTGTTGGAATGATACTTACGGGTATCAGTTTTAACCCGCTGTTCCGTCAGCGGTAGCCTACCGACCGGTGCACCCTAATGTTGTATTAAGCGGTCGGGACAAAGTACACTTTCGCAAGACAAGACAGAACCGTGAGGGGAAGTGAAGTACGGTTAGTATCATACCGTAGAGTGGCGAGGCTGGATAGTATGGTTAGCGCAAGCGAACTGTTAGTAAACTTCGTAATGTCACGAAAGAGTGTAAGATACTGGCACACTCTACCCAAAAGGGAAGCGGTCGGTTAATCCTCTCCATGGTAGGATTACACGGATATAAGCACCGCCGGAGGATGAGACAGAACCTAACCTATCCGTTAGTTATCTATGTGGAACATGGTAAGCCTGTATATCTCCTGTCATGTAAAAAATGGCAGGTAAGCTGACAGCAATGAAAGCCGAATGGTGTGCAGGTATAAGATAACAGAAAAAGCGAATGCCGTTCTGTAATGGAGCGGATACGGATTGAACCGACATCACGAGCTGATGTGGGCGACATCATCCGACACGAAAGTGGGCAGACTTCTGTGACGACATTAGGGAGGCAATCAAAACCGAATGTTGTCAAATGGTGATTCTTTACAATCAACTTTTAGAACTTTCAAAAGGAGGAAAGCAAATGAACGAAAACAAGACATCGTGTGCGCCTGCTGACAATCAGCAAACACTTTGGGACAGAATAGACTGGAATAAGGCGGAGTTGGCTGTCAGAAAGCTACAAGCGCGTATTGTAAAGGCTCAGAAGGAAGGCAGACCGGGCAAGGTGAAAGCCTTGCAGTGGACGCTGACCCACTCTTTTTACGCAAAAGCCTTAGCCGTAAAGAGAGTTACTTCTAATGGAGGTGGCAACACCCCCGGGGTGGACATGGAAACATGGGAGAAACCCGAAGCAAAAACACAAGCGATAAGCGAACTCAAACGCAGAGGCTACCAGCCGAAGCCATTGAGAAGAGTCCACATCAAAAAGAGTAATGGCAAACTGCGACCGTTGGGAATACCGACAATGAAAGACAGAGCCATGCAAGCACTCTACCTCATGGCATTGGAACCAGTGTCGGAAACAACAGCCGACACACGTTCATACGGTTTCCGCAAGGAACGTCGCTGTATGGATGCGGTAATGCAATGCCATAACATTCTCCGAAAAGGCTATTCTCCCGAATGGATTCTGGAGGGTGACATAAAGGGGTGCTTCGACCATATCAGCCATGAATGGCTGCTTGCCAACATCCCTATGGATAAGGCAATGCTCCGAAAATGGTTGAAATGCGGCTATATCTTCAACAAACAGATGTTCCCGACAGAGGAGGGAACACCACAAGGTGGTATTATCTCTCCCACGCTTGCCAATATGACATTGGACGGATTGCAGAAAGTCCTTGCAGAGAAATATAAACGAGTTAGAATCAAAGGCAAGTTATATTCGCCAATGGTGAATCTTGTCCGCTACGCTGATGACTTTATAATTACCTGCGAGAACCGTGAAACACTTGAAAAGGAAATCAAGCCATTGGTAGCCTACTTTATGTCTGAAAGAGGTCTGACCTTATCAGAAGAAAAGACGGTGATAACCAATATCCGTGACGGTTTCGATTTTCTCGGTTTCAATATCCGCAAATACGGCAATGAAATATTGACCAAGCCGACCAAGAAAGCCGAAAAACGCTTTATGGAGAATATCCGTAAGGTGACAAAAGGCCATAAGGGTTGCAAGCAGGAATCATTAATCAGGATGTTGAATGCTAAAATCCGAGGATGGGGAGCATATTATCAGCATGGGGCGACACGTGATTCTTTTCATAGAATTGACCATCAGATATTTCTCGCCTTGTGGCAATGGGCTAAACGCCGTCATTCCAAGAAAGGGAAACGGTGGATAAAAGACCGTTATTGGCACAATATCCGAGGGAACAGCTGGACTTTTGCGGCTAAGTTCAAGAAATCAAACGGCAAAGAAGACCAACTTACCTTGTTGAAACTGGCATCTTCGTTTCCTTTCCTGCAATATACGCAGATAAAGGGGGACATGAATCCGTTTGATGCAGATTGCCGCTTGTACTTCAATAAAAGAATGAAGTCAAAAATACTTGTGACACTGAAAGGACGTAAGTCCCTGCTTTACCTATGGGAAAAGCAAGGTCGGAAATGTCCGATATGTGGTGAACCGATTGACACGCATAAGGCATGGAACGTAATGCCAACCGTCCAAGACGGACGGAAATGTAATCTGTTGGTTCATGATGAATGTTTCAAATTATCCCGTAAAACCAATGGAAACAAGAAGTAGTATGAGCCGGTCTCTGCACACGAACAGAGACTTAGAAAAGCTTGAGCCGTATGAGGGGAAACCCTCATGTACGGTTCTGAGGGGGGAAGAGGGCAGTAATGCTCTTGACCTACCCGATCGACCGTCCGACCTGCAACAGCGTGACGGACGCGGAGTTAGAGCCGGAAACGAAATTGCCAAGCATTTCGCCGGGAACAACGTGGACGTAATCATCTACGCGGTGGAGAAGTCACTGGACAGCTACAAGTTCAACCTCCTGCACTGCAAGCAGACTTTCATCAGCCAGCTCAAAAGCGGTGCTATGGGGGCGCGTACCATCGACGAGGGGGCAGTGGACGAGAAATCGGGCATGAACTTTTCGGAATATATGGCGTTGCTATCCGGCAACACCGACCTGCTGGACAAGGCGAAACTTGAAAAGCGCATCGCCTCGCTCGAAGGGGAACGCAAGTCGTTTAACAAGGGCAAGCGTGATTCGGAGTTCAAGTTAGAGTCGAAGACGGGCGAGTTGCGTAACAACACGGCTTTCATAGATGCCATGACGGAGGACTGGAACCGCTTCCTTTCGGTGGCGCAGACCGACAGGGAGGGCAACCGCCTTAATATAATAAAGGTGGACGGTGTGGATTCCGCCGATGAGAAGGTTATCGGAAAGCGTTTGCAGGAGATAGCGAAAAACGCCACTACGGGCGGGCTTTACACACAGGTCGGAGAACTGTACGGTTTTCCGATAAAGGTGGTGAGCGAGAGGATACTCAAAGAGGGATTGGAGTTTACCGACAACCGCTTCGTGGTAGAGGGGAACTACAAGTACACCTATAACAACGGACATCTGGCAATGGCTGATCCGATGGCTGCCGCCCGAAACTTCCTGAACGCGATGGAGAGGATACCCTCCATTATCGACCAGTACAAGGCGAAGAACGAGGTGCTGGAGAGGGAGATACCGCAGTTGCAGGAGATAGCGGGCAAGGTGTGGAAGAAGGAGGACGAGCTGAAGCAGCTGAAATCCGAACTTGCCGCCCTTGACCGAAAAATACAGCTGGAACTTGCGCCGCCCACGCCCGAAGTCGCCGAAAAGGAGAAAGAAGGGCAACAGGTCAAGCCGGAAGCGGAAGATGTGAGGAACAGGCAGGCGCAATATCCCGAAAATGCACCGCCGCAGATACGCAGTCCGGCGGATAGTATCGTTGCCAACCATGTCATAATCGGGCGTCCGGGACTGTATGCCAAGGAGGAAACCCGGTTCAAAGGATTGAAAATATAACCTTAGGAATTTTATCTGAAGTATTAATAAGGGCTATCCCAAAAGGTCTAAAAGTAAATTTTATCCTTTCTGCAAGTATCTGTAGGATGGCAACTGCATTTTTTTCTTTTTGGGCAGCCCTTATTAAAATTTATTCTTATTTTAGGTTATATACATTCATGTCCATTTATGTAAAAAATCCTGCTGACCTTGTTTATGTCTTGTCAGTCACCATTTGCAAAACCATATTTGACCCTCAAAGAGGCTGAATTTGATAAGCAACTTGCTACATACTCATAATAAGGAGCTAAATAGAACACGAATGGGAAATACTCAAATGCCAAACTAAAGAAGATATTGGCCAAAATAAACGCTATACCGAGAGAGAAACTTGATTTTTCAACTTCCTAAAACAGTGTTGTTCAAACATTTCTACTTATTTGTACTTACCAGTTGAACCTACGTTTCCCTAATAAAATGTCTATGGTAAAAAGTTAAAAAATCCTCCTACTTTTGTTAGATATATTTTTTTGTGTAATTTTGTAATCGTTATGCGGCAGTAATAATATACATATTAATACGAGTTAGGAATCCTGTAGTTCTCATATGCTACGAGGAGGTATTAAAAGGTGCGTTTCGACAATGCATCTATTGTAGTATATTATTGCTTAATCCAAATGAATATTATAAATTTAGGAATTCTTGCTCACATTGATGCAGGAAAAACTTCCGTAACCGAGAATCTGCTGTTTGCCAGTGGAGCAACGGAAAAGTGCGGCTGTGTGGATAATGGTGACACCATAACGGACTCTATGGATATAGAGAAACGTAGAGGAATTACTGTTCGGGCTTCTACGACATCTATTATCTGGAATGGTGTGAAATGCAATATCATTGACACTCCGGGACACATGGATTTTATTGCGGAAGTGGAGCGGACATTCAAAATGCTTGATGGAGCAGTCCTCATCTTATCCGCAAAGGAAGGCATACAAGCGCAGACAAAGTTGCTGTTCAATACTTTACAGAAGCTGCAAATCCCGACAATTATATTTATCAATAAGATTGACCGAGCCGGTGTGAATTTGGAGCGTTTGTATCTGGATATAAAAGCAAATCTGTCTCAAGATGTCCTGTTTATGCAAAATGTTGTCGATGGATCGGTTTATCCGGTTTGCTCCCAAACATATATAAAGGAAGAATACAAAGAATTTGTATGCAACCATGACGACAATATATTAGAACGATATTTGGCGGATAGCGAAATTTCACCGGCTGATTATTGGAATACGATAATCGCTCTTGTGGCAAAAGCCAAAGTCTATCCGGTGCTACATGGATCAGCAATGTTCAATATCGGTATCAATGAGTTGTTGGACGCCATCACTTCTTTTATACTTCCTCCGGCATCGGTCTCAAACAGACTTTCATCTTATCTTTATAAGATAGAGCATGACCCCAAAGGACATAAAAGAAGTTTTCTAAAAATAATTGACGGAAGTCTGAGACTTCGAGACGTTGTAAGAATCAACGATTCGGAAAAATTCATCAAGATTAAAAATCTAAAAACTATCAATCAGGGCAGAGAGATAAATGTTGATGAAGTGGGCGCCAATGATATCGCGATTGTAGAGGATATGGATGATTTTCGAATCGGAAATTATTTAGGTGCTGAACCTTGTTTGATTCAAGGATTATCGCATCAGCATCCCGCTCTCAAATCCTCCGTCCGGCCAGACAGGCCCGAAGAGAGAAGCAAGGTGATATCCGCTCTGAATACATTGTGGATTGAAGACCCGTCTTTGTCCTTTTCCATAAACTCATATAGTGATGAATTGGAAATCTCGTTATATGGTTTAACCCAAAAGGAAATCATACAGACATTGCTGGAAGAACGATTTTCCGTAAAGGTCCATTTTGATGAGATCAAGACTATATACAAAGAACGACCTGTAAAAAAGGTCAATAAGATTATTCAGATCGAAGTGCCGCCCAACCCTTATTGGGCCACAATAGGGCTGACTCTTGAACCCTTACCGTTAGGGACAGGGTTGCAAATCGAAAGTGACATCTCCTATGGTTATCTGAACCATTCTTTTCAAAATGCCGTTTTTGAAGGGATTCGTATGTCTTGCCAATCCGGGTTACATGGATGGGAAGTGACTGATCTGAAAGTAACTTTTACTCAAGCCGAGTATTATAGCCCGGTAAGTACACCTGCTGATTTCAGACAGCTGACCCCTTATGTCTTCAGGCTGGCCTTGCAACAGTCAGGTGTGGACATTCTCGAACCGATGCTCTATTTTGAGTTGCAGATACCCCAAGCGGCAAGTTCCAAAGCTATTACAGATTTGCAAAAAATGATGTCTGAGATTGAAGACATCAGTTGCAATAATGAGTGGTGTCATATTAAAGGGAAAGTTCCATTAAATACAAGTAAAGACTATGCATCAGAAGTAAGTTCATACACTAAGGGCTTAGGCATTTTTATGGTTAAGCCATGCGGGTATCAAATAACAAAAGGCGGTTATTCTGATAATATCCGCATGAACGAAAAAGATAAACTTTTATTCATGTTCCAAAAATCAATGTCATCAAAATAATGGAGCGGTCAGGAAATTTCTATAAGGCAATACAGTTGGGATATATACTTATCTCCATTCTTATCGGATGTATGGCATATAATAGCCTCTATGAATGGCAGGAGATAGAAGCATTAGAACTTGGCAATAAAAAAATAGACGAGCTCCGAAAAGAAATAAACAATATCAATATTCAAATGATAAAATTTTCTCTATTGGGTGAAACAATACTGGAATGGAACGATAAAGATATCGAGCATTACCATGCACGGCGTATGGCAATGGACAGTATGCTTTGCCGTTTCAAGGCCACCTATCCAGCAGAGCGCATCGATAGTGTGCGCAGTCTTTTAGAGGATAAGGAACGACAGATGTTCCAGATAGTCCGGTTAATGGATGAACAACAATCTATTAACAAGAAGATAGCCAATCAAATTCCGGTTATTGTGCAGAAAAGTGTGCAGGAACAGTCCAAAAAGCCAAAACGAAAAGGTTTCTTGAGCATCTTCGGCAAAAAAGAGGGAACGAAGCCAACGACAACAACGACTACGCTCCGTTCATCCAATAGAAACATGGTCAACGAACAGAATGCGCAGAGCCGTCGATTGTCAGAACAAGCCGATAGTCTTGCTGCCCGTAATGCAGAACTTAACAGACAACTGCAAGGATTGATTTGCCAAATCGAAAAGAAGGTGCAATCTGATTTACAAAATAGAGAAAGCGAGATAACAGCCATGCGTAAAAAATCATTTATGCAGATAGGCGGCTTGATGGGATTTGTTCTTTTGCTGTTGGTCATTTCCTATATCATCATACACCGTGATGCAAAGAACATTAAACGATACAAACGCAAGACAACGGATTTGATCGAGCAATTGGAACAGTCCGTGCAACAAAATGAGATACTCATAACCTCCCGAAAGAAAGCGGTATATACTATTACCCATGAGTTGCGTACACCACTGACGGCAATAACCGGCTATACCGAACTTTTGCGGAAAGAATGCAATAGCGGTAATAATGGGCAATATATCCAAAATATACTGCAATCCTCCGACCGTATGCGGGATATGCTCAACACTTTGCTTGACTTCTTCCGCCTGGACAACGGCAAGGAACAGCCCCGTCTGTCACCCTGCCGGATTTCTGCAATCACGCACACACTTGAAACGGAGTTCATGCCTGTTGCCGTGAACAAAGGGTTGTCCTTGTCCGTGAAGACTGGACACGATGCCATTGTATTGACCGACAAAGAGCGAATAATACAAATCGGGAATAACCTGCTGTCAAACGCTGTCAAGTTCACAGAAGAAGGCGGTGTTTCTTTGATTACTGAATATGATAATGGAGTTCTGACACTGGTCATTGAAGATACAGGTACAGGCATGACAGAAGAGGAACAGAAACAAGCGTTCGGTGCGTTTGAACGTCTATCAAATGCCGCTGCAAAGGAGGGTTTCGGGCTTGGGCTTGCCATAATGCGTAATATTGTGTCGATGCTTGGCGGAACAATCCGTTTGGACAGCAAGAAAGGGAAAGGCAGTCGTTTCACAGTTGAAATTTCTATGCAGGAAGCTGAAGAACAGCTTGGATATACAAGCAATACACCTGTTTATCATAACAATAAATTCCATGATGTTGTCGCCATTGACAATGATGAGGTATTACTTCTAATGCTGAAAGAGATGTATTCCCAAGAAGGAATACACTGCGACACTTGCACCGATGCTGCGGCACTGATGGAAATGATACGCCAGAAAGAATACAGCCTGTTGCTGACAGACTTGAATATGCCTGGTATAAACGGTTTCGAATTGCTGGAACTGTTGCGTTCGTCCAACGTGGGCAATTCACCAACAATCCCGGTGGTTGTGGCAACCGCTTCGGGCAGTTGTAACAAAGGGGAACTATTGGCAAAAGGCTTTGCCGGATGCCTGTTCAAGCCGTTCTCCATATCGGAACTGATGGAGGTTTCCGACAGGTGTGCCATAAAAGCGACACCGGACGGGAAACCGGACTTTTCCGCCTTATTGTCCTATGGCAATGAAGCCGTCATGCTGGAAAAGTTGATAACTGAAACAGAAAAGGAAATGCAGGCGGTACGGGATGCAGCAAAAGAAAAAGACCTGCAAAAGCTGGATTCCCTGATCCACCACCTGCGCAGTTCGTGGGAGGTGCTCCGTGCCGACCAACCGCTGAATGTACTTTACGGATTGCTTCGTGGCGATGCTCTCCCGGATGGTGAAGCGTTAAGCCATGCCGTGACTGCTGTGCTGGATAAGGGAGTGGAAATAATACGGTTGGCAGAAGAGGAAAGGAGAAAATACGAAGATGGATAAGACAAAAATAATTGTGGTGGAAGACAACATCGTGTATTGCGAATATGTCTGCAATATGCTGTCACGGGAGGGCTACCGCAATATGAAGGCTTACCACCTCTCAACCGCGAAGAAACATCTGCAACAGGCAACAGATAATGATATCGTGGTTGCCGACCTGCGTCTGCCTGACGGCAGTGGCATAGACCTTTTGTGCTGGATGCGAAAGGAGGGAAAGATGCAGCCCTTCATCATTATGACCGACTACGCCGAAGTTAATACCGCCGTGGAAAGCATGAAACTCGGCTCGATAGACTATATTCCCAAACAGCTTGTGGAGGATAAACTTGTCCCCCTGATCCGTTCCATACTGAAAGAACGTCAGGCAGGACAACGCCGTATGCCTGTATTCGCCCGTGAAGGTTCCGCTTTTCAGAAAATCATGCACCGGATAAGGCTGGTAGCCGCCACCGACATGAGCGTGATGATATTTGGTGAGAACGGCACGGGTAAGGAGCATATTGCCCATCTGTTGCATGACAAGAGCAAACGTGCAGGCAAGCCATTTGTGGCGGTGGACTGCGGTTCACTCTCCAAAGAGCTTGCACCGTCGGCTTTCTTCGGACACGTCAAGGGAGCGTTTACAGGTGCGGACAATGCCAAGAAAGGATATTTCCATGAGGCGGAAGGCGGCACGCTTTTTCTGGACGAGGTAGGAAACCTCGCGTTGGAAACCCAACAGATGTTGCTCCGCGCCATACAGGAGAGGCGGTATCGCCCGGTCGGAGACAAGGCAGACCGGAATTTCAATGTCCGCATCATCGCTGCTACCAATGAAGATTTGGAAGTAGCGGTGAATGAAAAGCGTTTTCGGCAGGATCTTCTGTACCGCCTGCACGACTTCGGGATAACCGTTCCTCCGTTGCGTGACTGTCAGGAAGACATCATGCCGCTGGCAGAGTTCTTCCGTGATATGGCAAACAGAGAGCTGGAGTGTAGCGTGAGCGGGTTCAGTTCCGAAGCACGTAAAGCGTTGCTGACACACGCATGGCCGGGCAACGTGCGGGAACTTCGGCAGAAAGTTATGGGTGCTGTATTGCAGGCGCAGGAAGGTGTTGTCATGAAAGAGCATCTGGAACTTGCCGTGACGAAACCGACCTCTACTGTCAGCTTCGCCTTGCGCAATGACGCGGAGGATAAGGAGCGGATATTGCGTGCGTTGAAACAGGCAAACGGCAACCGGAGTGTCGCCGCAGAACTGCTCGGCATAGGCAGGACAACACTATACAGCAAACTTGAAGAGTATGGACTTAAATATAAATTCAAGCAATCATAGCCCGTAATTCACTGAATTTGGCTATCTTTGCATAACATTTGAGAAAAACGGCGATTGGCAGGAGCTTTTCGCCGCCAACATATAGGATAAGACCGCAAGGCGTTTCAAGCGAAAATCTGGTAAATTGGAACTACGGAGACGATTGCGTGATGCTTATGCTATGCTTACGCATAGCGTGCATTCACGTACTCTCCGTAAAGGCTTTACCAGAGCCATCGCTTGAAGGTAGTGTGAATTGCACGCTACTTTTTTACCCTTGCCTAACGAAAGGAAACGATTATGGGTAAAGTTCAGATTCTCGCCGTACTGACGATGGACGGATGTCTTTCTTCAGAGTTATATGATAAAGCACATCAGGATTTGTGCCTTGACCGTTGCGGTCTTGATGAAATCAGGAAGAAAGCCCTTTACCGTGTGACACCGGACTATTCCATTTCAATGCTGCACGAATGGAGAAAAGACGGCACAAACATCCGTTACCTCGCGGAAGCCACACTGGATACGGCAGATTATATAAACGGACTACTGCGTATGCACGCTGTGGATGAAATCATACTATACACCGTTCCTTTCATATCCGGAAGCGGACGACATTTTTTTAAGTCGGCTCTGCCAGAGCAACACTGGACGCTTTCCTCCTTGAAAAGCTATTCCAACGGTGTATGTCGCATTATCTATATCCTTGATAAAAAAGCAAGATAGCCAAAATGTGCGGCAAGCATACATTTCTATTTTCAGGAATAGAATAAATGTTCTGATTACAAACAATTTAAGTCGGAGATAATTTGTCCTTGTGAAAAAATATTGAATTTTATACCTCTGAAATCCAGTACTTTGTAAAATTGAGTGTTGGATTTTTTATTTTCTGCCGCGTTTTTTGCCAATTATATTCATGTGCGCACGCAGAAAACAAAGTGTAATTTTCAAAATTGACAGAACCATGAATTATTTCTTGCTGGCGGAAACCGACTTTTTCCGCCTGATAAACGAAGCCGGTGACTGCAATATGGAAACGGCATACACGGCTTTTGCCACCCAAGTGATCGAACTGTGTAACGGTAGCATGGACGCGAACCTTACCGTCATCGCGCTTGCCTACATCGAAATCGAGTTGCAGCACCATCCCGTGCGCAACCTGTCAGAAGAAAAGAGAGAGATTGCCGCCTATGTCAGCAAGGCCCTGTCTTTCGTGAGGAAGATGCAGAAATTCCTTGCCACGCCCCAAGTGCCGCCACTGATATCCGCCAACAACACAACAGAAACCGCCACCAGCCTCCTGCAATGGACGGGCAATGCCATCGACCTCGTGGAACTTATCTACGGCATCGACGAGATGGGCTGCATCAACAACGGCAACATGCCGCTCAAACAGCTTGCCCCGCTCCTTTACAAGATATTCGGGGTTGAGTCGAAGGACTGCTACCGTTTCTACACCGATATCAAACGCCGGAAGAACGAAAGCCGCACCTACTTCCTTGACAGAATGCAGGAGAAATTGAACGAGAGGATGCTGCGCGATGATGAGTTGGATCGTATGAGGAGATAAAAAACAAATTCATTAGAATAAATCACATCAATTCAATTCATTATTTTGTTATATTAGAAAAAGATATTAACTTTGCATTGAAATTGATATAGTCATAATTC
Source organism: Bacteroides sp. 3_1_23 (assembly GCF_000162555.1). Taxonomy (NCBI): domain Bacteria; kingdom Pseudomonadati; phylum Bacteroidota; class Bacteroidia; order Bacteroidales; family Bacteroidaceae; genus Bacteroides; species Bacteroides sp. 3_1_23. Next base: position 830,817 of record NZ_GG774955.1, on the reverse strand, counting down.
AGATGAACTCAATACACGATATAACAGACTACATTATCTTACGAGTAAAATCGGAAGATAGATTTGCGTCTTTAATAAATTTAAAGTTGCAGAAGTTATTGTATTATGTTCAAGCATGGTCTTATGGTATCAATAAAAAACCTATGTTTGACGGCGAGTTTGAAGCATGGATTCATGGTCCGGTAAATCGAGAAATCTACAATCGATTTAATTCTACAAAATATCTCTATTCAGAAATCAATATTGATGATTGCATGAATCACAATGTGAGTTTATCATCAGAAGACGCTGAATTCATTGACTTTATATTGGAGAATTATCTTAAATATAGCGGTGCTGAATTAGAACGATTGTCCCACAATGAGATGCCTTGGATTGAAACACGTGGAGATTTAAATGTAAATGAGCGTTGTGACAAGGTTATTACTCCAGAACTAATGATTGAGTATTATGGGAAAAAATGGGAAACTATTAAATCTTAATTCAGATTCTCCTAAATACGGAAACAAATCATTAGTTACCAAAGAACAAGAAAATGAGTTAAAGAGAAGGAAGATAACTTTTTCCTTCTCTTACTTTAAGCAGATACCTAATTTTCAGATTGGAGAGTGTTCTAAGGGATGGCATATTGGGCTTCTTGAAAGATTAGGTGCTTTGGGTACTATGACACCGCAAGAAGTATTAGAAGAAAATAGAGGTAGTATTGCATTAAGATGTCATCCAATAGATTGGAGTGCTAAAAACATTCCTATTCAACGAAAAGATTTAGATTGGCTACCAAAAGAAATATTGGACAATGAGACAGATTTTCCAATAATGCAATTTTCGATAACAAAAAGTACGGGGCGTATTGTAGGTTATTTTGATCGGGATTCTTCTATATTTCACATAGTATTATTAGATCCTGAACATAATATACAACCGGCAAAGAAAACTAATTATCAAATACAACCAACTACAAAAGGGTTATCTCAATATGATGATTTATTAAATAAGTTGGAACGAATTAAAAGTATCGTATCAGATTGTTCTGATAAAAAGTGCAAATTGCATTCACATATTAGTGTTATAGAAGAATTACATGACAATATTGTTTATATAGGACTTGATAATGACTTCTATAGCACTTATCAAGAAATCTTAAAGAAAATTCCATTGCAAAAAATTTTGGAAAACGGAATCTTAGTAAGTATGGATAATGCTTAAGTTCTAAAAAAGTGAAGAAAGGTTTATGGTAAGCCTTTCTTCATTTTTTTATTTACTTCTGCTGCAACAGATATTTCAGGTTATCATCGCCCGCGATGCGCTCCAGTTCCTCCTGCACAATCTGCTTCACCTCTTCCTTGATACGCCGGTAGTTCGCCTGCACCGTTTCTTTCATGCGGTCGTTGCCGTCCTCGTCCGTGAAATCGGTAATGACCGGAATTTTCTTGTAGGCACGTTCCTCCCGCTTCACCTTCTCGGCATCCACCACAATCTCGCAGTGAAAAATTTTCTGTTCGATACGTTCGTTGAAGTTGTCGGACACCGAACCGACAAACATTCCCTGCGTCAGACCGGAAATCTTGCTCGGCGGAATGAGCGCATCCATCTGCGTGTTGATGGAGGTGGAAACATCCTGCCGGTTGATGGAGATAGACTGCCGTTTCTGCAACACCTTACCGAACCGTTCCGATAGTGTCTTTGCCGTTTCACCTACCACCTGCCCGGAGAAAATGTTACCGACCGTATTCATCACCACTTTCGCCTCCTTATCACCGTAGTCGCGCACCAGCTGGCTGAAATCCTGAAATCCCAGACACACGGCAACCTTGTTGCTTCGGGCGGTGGCTATAAGGTTGTCCAACCCCTTGAAGTATATCGTGGGCAGCTCGTCGATGATGACCGATGACTTCAGCATTCCCTTCTTGTTGATGAGTTTCACGATACGGGAGTTATACAATCCGAGAGCCGCCCCGTAGATGTTCTGACGGTCGGGATTGTTGCCCACGCATAGGATTTTCGGCTCTTCGGGATTGTTGATGTCCAGCGTAAACTCGCTGTCCGACATCACCCAATAGAGCTGCGGGGAAATCATCCTCGAAAGCGGGATTTTCGCCGACGCTATCTGCCCCATGAGCTGCTCCGCAGCCCCTCCGAGCCAAGCATCCATGAACGGGGAAAGGTAGTTTTCCAGCTCCGGGTAAGAGGTCAGTATCGGGAAAATATCCTCGTAGCGGCGGTTCAAAAACTCGATGGCATGGGGAAACGTGCAATACTTCCCGTTCTGATAGATTTTGAGATACCAGATAATGCTGGCAAACAAAATGATAGGTGACTCCACGAAGAAGTCGCCCTGCTTTTGCACCCAAGTTTTATTGAGGTTAAGCATTATCGTGTAGGCACTCTCGTAAGCGTCCGTAATATCCTCCATGAAATCCGGGTGTATGGGATTGCAACGGTGTGAGCGTCGCGGGTCGTCGAAATTGATCACATAGAATTTCGGCTTCACCTTGTAGCCCTCCGGGTGGTTCAGCAAATGGTTGTAGGCTATGGTGGACAAGTCACTGAATTTGAAGTCATATACATACATCGAGAAGCCCTTTTCAATCTGTTGCTTGATAAAATTGTTTACCACGGCGTATGACTTGCCGCTGCCCGGCGTACCCAACACGATGGACGCACGGAAGGGATTCACCACATTGATCCAGCCATTGTTCCAACGCTTTTTGTAATAGAAGCGTGTGGGCAGATTGACCGAATACTCGCTTTCGATGAGCCTCGTTTCCTGCATGAAACTCTCATTCTCGTTGTTGAAAACATCCTCCATCAGATTGTGTTTCAACAGGCGGCTCATCCACAGCCCGCCCATCAAAAGACAGACATAGCCCGTGCCGATGGTAAGGATATACAAGCCCGTCACCGCTTCAACCGGCAGCGGCAGAGCCAGTATCCACCAGTTGAGGAAAAACAGCACGAATCCGGCGGCGAGTGCCGTCCATATTCTTCCCCAAGTGATTTTCTCGCCCTTGACCCCTTTCGTACCCAGACAGGACAGGGCAAGCAGCAGGACGGCAAACAGTTTCGTGTACAGAATGGAATGGAACAGCCCCGCCGTGCGGTCGAAGTTCAGAAGGATTTTGTCCACCACACCGATGTTCACGCCCCATAGCCGGATGGCTTCGTAGCAGAACCAGTACACGTTCATGACCACTAAAATGATACTCACGGCACGCAGAAAATCCATGATTTTCGCCAATGCCCTCAAATCGTCTTCTTGTTGTGACATACATTGATTTTTTAATTGTTGATACTCCGATTACAAACCCAAGCCCTTGCGCTTTTTCTTCTTTTTGCGCTTCATCGCCCGGATGAAAGCCTCTTCCTCGGCATCTACCGCCGGACCTTCGGGAGTGAGCAAGCCCATTCCGCCCGATACGTCTTCACGGTCGTATGCGGTCTGTCCGTGTGCCTTGTCCGCAGCATCCATAGGGATGGATAACGGTATCGGCGGTTGTCCGGCGTATGGCAGGGTGAAGTGTTCCTGCAAGGCATTCGCCGAAAGCTCCTTGCCCATGCGCGAACCGTTCAGCACACTCCCCGTGCGGTGGTCGATGAAGGTAGCCCCGTAGATGCGCCCTTCCTCCGTGTAGCGCAGTACGGTGTCGATGCCCTTCTCTTTAAGTTGGGAAACAAACCTATCCTTGTCATAAGTGCCTTGCAGCACGGAAAGAACGGTACGTTTCGTCATGTCTGCCAGTTTCCTGTCCTTAATCTCCGATCTGGAACGTACAAACTTCTTCTGCATGGCTTCATAGCCTGCGGACTTCCCGAAGAGCGAGGACTTGAACGGGTTGCCCACCTTGTTGCCCCTGCCGTCCGTGACGGAATAGACCAGCCCGTGATATTCCCGTCCGCGCACGTTACCCCTCGCTTCCTCCACCGTCAGGTTATAGATGGAAAGGAGCGCACGGTATTCGCCCATCGTCTGGAAACGGTACTGCCCGTTCAGAGCTTTCACGGTGCCAGCCACCTGCTTCTTCACATCGCCTGCTGATGCGTCCACCTTGCGCAACGGGTTATCCAATCTCTGATTTTTACGTTCTGCCGGATGCAATCCGTACTTCTGTTCCAGTTCCCTGCGAATACGGTCGCTGCGGCGGTAGAGAAAATCCCGGTTGAGCCTTTTCCCGTTTTCGTCCACGTTGACCGTTACGATGTGCAGGTGGTGGCGGTCTATGTCCTCGTGCTTGAAAACAAGATAAGGCTGGTTTCCGAAACCGAGTTTTTCCAGATACTCGCGGGCGATATTCTGCAACTCAATATCGGTCAGCACATCCTCTGGGTGCGGGTTGAGCGAGATATGCACCACCGGCTTCTCGACCTTCATCTGCGGTGGCAGGAAGGTGTGGAAACCCTCCATCGCCTTGCTTATGTCCACCGTTCCCGAACCGTCATTGTAGATGCGGTTGGTGGTGAGAAGCCGCCCCTGCGCCTCGTTAATCTTCTCCCCGTTGTAGGCAATCGCGCCGTACAACGAGTCTCCTACACTGATTTTTGCGACCATTTTGCTTCCATTTCTCTCGACAATTCCACAATCTGACGGCTCAGTTTCACGAGTTCGACGGTGCGTTGCTCCAGCTTGTAGAGCAACGCCATCGCTTTTTTCTCGGAAAAATGCAGCCTCAATTCCTTCACGACTTGGTTGTAATTCGTCCCCACGGCGCGGAACTGCGCATGAAAATCCGATAGCTTGGTGTAGTAGTCCACCAGCGTCTTGTCCACCTTCAGCACCTTGAACGGTTGCCCGAAGAAGTGCGCTTTGAGGAAAACCGACCTTGCATAGACACCCGATTTTCCAAACATGGCGAGGAAACGGTTGTGTTCCTCTTCGTTGAAACGGACGGTGTAGCGGTACACCGCCGGATCGAGTTTGGGATTTCTCCCTGCTTTGCTTTTCCTTTTCTCTTTCATATCACTTTGGATTTAGCGGATTGACGGCATAAGCCGCCGCTTCTGTTCACGGCACCGCAGTTCTGAAAGGCTTTCCGACTTCGGAGGGAAAGCCCGTCCCCTGCAAGGGCAAGTGCTTTTCGTGGCTGCTCAAAATATTTTGAGCGGCTGAAAAGACATCTTGCTATGTTCAGGTGAACATAAAAATCCGTCAGGGGACGGATTGGGAAGATACCTTTCAGGACTCCGGCTGCGCCACCATCGGCGAACCCTGCTGTCCGGGGGCAAAGTTACGCCCTTAAAGCGGTATCGGACAGATGCTTGACCCGGTCAATGACTGCCAACCGGCGCAACGTGCTGCCACTTGCTTGGGAAGTGATACAAGTTTCAAAATATCATTGTTTATTTGCAGCATGATTCGGATGAAGGACTGAAAGCACACCCCTTCAATCGGATGTTCGGACAGCAATCCGGGCATCTGTCCAAACGGTCGGAAGCGGGTGTGAACGGACAACCGGATTTCCATTCCCGTATTCATGCGTATGAACCAAGGCTTGGACGGGTGGATATGCAATCGGATGTCCGCAGGCTTGGACGGATTGGTGAACAGGTAAATGAACGGACGGTAAAGCGTGCGTGCGTATGAATGGCAATACGCTGCCGTGACCGGACAGATGTGTAACTTAATAAATTATCAAACAAATGAAAGAGACAACTTATGTGGCAATCTCCACGCAGAAAGGAGGGGCCGGAAAGACAACCCTGACAGTGCTTGTGGCAAGCTACCTGCACTATGTGAAAGGCTACAACGTGGCCGTGGTGGACTGCGACTTTCCGCAGTACAGTATTCATGACATGCGCAAGCGTGACCTGAAAGCCGTCATGGAGGACGGGCATTACAAAGTGATGGCGTATGAGCAGCTCAAGCGGCTGAAGAAAAACCCGTACACAATCAGATGCAGCCGCGCGGAGGATGCGATAAGAACCGCCGAAAATCTGACGGAGGCACAGCCCGACCTTGATTTCGTGTTCTTCGACCTGCCGGGTACTATCAACAATGCCGATGTGGTACAGACTATCGCCAAGATGGACTACATCTTCACACCCATCATCGCAGACAGGGTGGTGATGGAAAGTTCCATCAAGTTCGCCACAGTCATTAACGAACAGATGATAAGCACGGGAAAATCCGGCATCAAAGGAATCTACCTTGTGTGGAACATGGTGGACGGACGCGAGAAGACGGAACTATACAAGGCATACGACAAGGTATGCGCCGAGTTCGCCCTGCCTATCCTCGAAACATTCCTGCCGGACAGCAAGCGTTTCCGCAAGGAAACAGCGGCGGAGCGCAAGGCGGTGTTCCGTTCCACGGCGTTCCCTGCGGACAAGACACTGGTACGCGGCAGCAACCTTGACCGCCTTGTGGATGAAATTCTCGGTATCATCAAAAATTGAGTGTCATGGCAAAGAAAGCAAGAATCGAGGACATCGACAGTGATGCCATAATCAACTCGTTCCGTATGGACGATGCAAGCATACCGCCGGAAGCAAGAAGCACGGACGGCAATGTATCGGATCTACCACCGAAGGAAGAACCGCAGTCGGCCGGACCCCAACCTGCATCACGTCCCAAAGAAGAAACGGAACGCAGGCGCAGGAACGGCAAGCCGGAGAAGACGGATTACGATTCCATGTTCGTGCGGGAGTCCAATGTCACGGCAAGGCTCGGAAAACAGGTGTACATCCGAAAGGAGTACCACGACCGCATACTGAAAATGCTACATATCATCGGAGGTAACGAGGTGACTATCGCCGGTTTTCTTGACAACGTGCTGACCTACCATTTCACACAGTTTCAAGACGAGATAGCGGAATCCTTCAAGCGACACATGGAGTCATACAATTTATAAACATTTTAATCAATAACAACATGAGAAGAAAGATGAATGACAGTCAGGCGGACAGCCTGCAAACAAGAAAGAGTGAGAGAAACGTTGCCCGTGCAGCGAAGTGTGCAACCGACAAAGGTCTGGGAAAGACCTGTGATGTTCCCGGAAAGGGAAAGGGCAGCAAGCCTATTGCGGCTTTCCTGCAATCGTCGGAAATCAAAACACGACAGTGCATATACATCTCCCGTGAAGTCCATGAGAAAGTCGCTATTGTCGCCAACCGATTGGGAAACGGATTGAGCATCGGCAAGTTCGTGGACAATGTTCTCCGTGACCATTTCAGACAATACGGTGAGAAGTACATGGAACAGATTGAAAACGCCAAAAAAGTGAGATTATGACAAAAGTATTCTTGATTGTATCGGTTGCCTGCAACGTCTGGTTCCTGCTCATGTTATTGTCTGACAGAATAACGGAAACAAAATTCGTCCGGTTCCTCAAAGGGGCTGCCGGATTATGGCGGTCGTTGGGAACGAAGAGTGAAAAGCAAGATACCTTGCATAGTGAAGCCTCGGATGAAGATGCGGACATCATCGGTAAGAGCCGTTTCAGGATGGCTCCAACTCGGACAACCGCTGCCATATCGACGCAAGAAGCAGCCATTTCGGAAAAAGGCATTGAGCTGTCGGAAGAAGAGGCTACTTTTGACGACGGAAACACGGAAACCGCATCGCGCCCGACACAAGTCCCGGAGGATAAACTCGATGAAACCTTCACGAGCATATCGCCGGAGGAACTGGAATACGGAGAGGATGAGCCGGAGGATGATGAACCGGGCAAGGGACAGGCTTCGGGAAGTGCATTCGAGGACATCGACATGGCAGTACGAACAATAAAGAAGGACTCACCGTCCGAAGCGGAGATGCGACACGCTGGAAAAGTCATGACGGAGCTTGACGGGACGGAGCTTTACTCCAGAATAACGGAACGCTTGACCGACGAAGCAATGAGCGAGAGGCTTGCCAAAGCAATGGCAGTCTTTGTGGACACGGTAAACACTACCGTGGCACAAGCAAAAAGCAAAGTGTTCGTCGTGCCTGACAACATCGAGGAGTTCGACATCCGCAACTATGTATGACAACTGAAAAAGGAAAGAACATGAAGGAATGACAATCAACCCACGCGGCGAGGAAGCGCAAGGCGCATCCGGTACGCAACGGACACACCCAAGTCCGTGGAAACAAAAGGGCGACCACTAAACCAAAGTAAAGTAAAAAAGTATCAACCGCCCGACAAAGGACCATCCACCCTTTCGACGGCAAAAAACAAGGACAGTTTATGAACAAGAACATCGTAAGAAACAGAAAAACAATCCTCTCTGCGGCACTCATCATCGCCGCAACCGCCTCCGCCTTCGCGCAGGGAAACGGCATCGCGGGCATCAACGAAGCCACCTCTATGGTGAGTTCCTATTTCGACCCCGGCACGAAACTGATATACGCCATCGGCGCGGTCGTCGGGCTTATCGGGGGCGTGAAAGTGTACGGGAAATTTTCATCGGGCGACCCCGACACCTCAAAAACAGCCGCAAGCTGGTTCGGCGCGTGCATCTTCCTGATTGTAGCCGCCACCATCCTGCGCTCATTCTTCCTCTAATATAATAATGTATGGCTGAATACCCGGTAAACAAGGGTATCGGTCGTCCGGTAGAGTTCAAGGGCTTGAAGGCTCAGTACCTCTTCATCTTCTGCGGAGGTCTGCTGGCTCTCTTCGTCCTGTTCGTCATCCTCTACATGGTCGGCATCGACCAGTGGATATGTATCGGCTTCGGCGCGGCATCGTCCTCCCTCCTTGTATGGCAGACCTTCGCGCTGAACGCCCGGTACGGCGAACACGGGCTGATGAAAATGGGAGCGGCACGGAGCCACCCCCGATACCTGATTAACCGGCGGCGGATACCCCGTCTGTTCAAACGACAACGAAAGGAAGAAAGACAATGAGGAATACATCGAAAATGACAACACTGGAAAACAAGTTCCCGCTTTTAGCGGTGGAGCATGGCTGCATCATCTCAAAGGACGCCGACATCACGGTGGCTTTCGAGGTGGAGCTGCCGGAACTTTACACCGTGACGGGCGCGGAGTACGAGGCGATACACGGCTGCTGGTGCAAGGCAATCAAGGTGCTGCCGGACTACTCCGTCGTCCACAAACAGGACTGGTTCATCAAGGAACGCTACAAGCCGGAACTTCAGAAGGACGACATGAGTTTCCTCTCACGCAGCTTCGAGCGACACTTCAACGAGCGTCCGTACCTGAAACACACCTGCTATCTCTACCTGACCAAGACGACAAAGGAGCGTAACCGGATGCAGAGCAACTTCAGCACGCTGTGCCGGGGACATATCATCCCGAAGGAGCTGGACAAGGAAACCACGACCAAGTTCTTGGAAGCCTGCGAACAGTTCGAGCGCATCATGAACGACAGCGGGCTTGTCAGGCTGCGCCGCCTATCCACCGATGAGATTGTGGGTACTGAGGGAAAAACGGGATTGATTGAACGCTACTTCTCGCTCATGCCGGAGGGGAATACCACCTTACAAGATATTGAGCTTTCGGCAAGGGAGATGCGCATCGGCGACAACCGACTGTGCCTGCACACCCTCTCCGACGCGGAAGACCTGCCGGGCAAGGTGGCAACCGACACCCGTTACGAGAAGCTCTCCACCGACCGGAGCGACTGCCGCCTCTCCTTCGCCTCCCCCGTGGGGTTGCTGCTCTCCTGCAACCATATCTACAACCAGTATGTGCTGATAGACAACAGCGAGGAAGCCTTGCAGAAGTTCGAGAAATCCGCCCGCAACATGCAGTCGCTCTCACGGTATAGCCGGAGCAACAGTATCAACCGCGAGTGGATAGACCAATACCTGAACGAAGCCCATTCCTACGGGCTGACCTCGGTACGGGCGCATTTCAACGTCATGGCGTGGAGCGACGACGCGGAGGAGCTGAAGCATATAAGGAACGATGTGGGCAGCCAGCTGGCAAGCATGGAGTGCGTGCCGCGCCACAACACCATCGACTGCCCGACGCTCTACTGGGCGGCGATACCCGGCAACGCGGCGGACTTTCCGGCGGAAGAGAGTTTCCATACCTTCATCGAGCAGGCGGTGTGCCTGTTCACGGAGGAAACCAATTACCGCTCTTCGCTCTCGCCCTTCGGCATCAAGATGGTGGACAGGCTCACGGGAAAACCGCTGCACCTCGACATCAGCGACCTGCCCATGAAGCGGGGCATCACCACGAACCGCAACAAGTTCGTGCTGGGTCCTTCGGGCAGCGGCAAGTCGTTCTTCATGAACCACCTCGTGAGGCAATACTACGAACAAGGTACGCACGTCGTGCTGGTGGACACGGGAAACTCTTATCAGGGCTTGTGCGGCATGATCCGGCGCAAGACAGGCGGAGCGGACGGCGTGTACTTCACCTACACGGAGGAAAAGCCCATATCGTTCAACCCGTTCTACACCGATGATTATGTCTTCGACGTGGAGAAGAAGGACAGCATCAAGACCCTGCTGCTGACGCTCTGGAAGTCGGAGGACGACAAGGTGACGAAGACGGAGAGCGGCGAACTGGGCAGTGCCGTGAGTGCCTACATCGAGCGCATCAAGGCAGACCGGAGCATCGTGCCGTCTTTCAACACCTTCTACGAGTATATGCGCGACGACTACCGCAAGGAGCTGGCTGAACGTGACATCAAGGTGGAGAAGTCCGACTTCAACATCGACAACATGCTCACCACCATGCGGCAGTATTACCGGGGCGGGCGTTACGACTTCCTGCTCAACTCCACGGAGAACATCGACCTGCTCAACAAGCGGTTCATTGTCTTCGAAATTGACAGCATAAAGGAAAACCGCGAGCTTTTTCCGGTCGTGACGATCATCATCATGGAAGCCTTCATCAACAAGATGCGACGGCTGAAAGGGGTGCGGAAACAGCTTATCGTGGAAGAGGCTTGGAAGGCTCTTTCTTCGGCGAACATGGCTGAATACCTGCGCTATATGTACAAGACGGTCAGAAAATATTACGGCGAGGCAATCGTGGTAACGCAGGAGGTGGACGACATCATTTCCTCTCCCGTGGTCAAGGAGAGCATCATCAACAACTCCGACTGCAAGATACTTCTCGACCAGCGCAAGTATATGAACAAGTTTGACCAGATACAGGCGTTGCTCGGACTGACGGAAAAGGAGAAGGGGCAGATACTCTCCATCAACATGGCGAACAACCCTTCACGGCTCTACAAGGAGGTGTGGATAGGCTTGGGCGGCACGCAGTCGGCGGTCTATGCTACGGAGGTCAGTGCCGAAGAGTATCTGGCGTACACCACCGAGGAAACGGAGAAAGTGGAGGTTTACCGTCTGGCGGAGAAGCTGGGCGGCGACATCGAAGCCGCCATCCGGCAACTTGCCGAAAAGCGGAGAAACAAGGAAACAACCAACAATTAAAAATGAATTTATCAACGAAAAAAGAAAAATGCGTATGAATTTACCAAAAGTGAAAATGCTGCAAGTCAGCAAGTGCCTGATCGGATTGGCGGTCATGATGCTGCAATCCTGCGACGTGGCCGACAACCTCCGTGACATGCTGTGCGGGAACTGGGAGAGCGTGGAGGGGAAGCCCGACGTGCTTATCTACAAGGAGGGCGAAGCCTACAAGGTGACGGTGTTCCGCCGGAGCGGTCTGCGCCGCAAACTCAAGCCGGAAACCTATCTCTTGCAGGAGGAGAACGGCAACCTGTTCATGAACACCGGCTTCCGCATCGACGTGTCCTACAACGAGGCAACGGACGTGCTGACCTTCTCGCCAAACGGTGACTATGTGCGGGTGAAGCCGCAGCCGGAGAACCAGACAGAAGAATAACAACCGCTAAAATCCAAAGTAAACATGAGAACAAGAATAACAATGATTGTCTGCCTGTGCCTGCTTCTCGCGGGCCGGGCAAGCGCACAGTGGGCGGTGATAGACCCGTCCAACATCGCCCAGAGCATCGTGAACACCTCCAAGAACGTGGTGCATACCTCGACCACCGCCCAGAACATGGTGAAGAATTTTCAGGAAACCGTGAAAATCTACGAGCAGGGAAAGAAGTATTACGACGCGCTGAAATCAGTGAACAACCTTGTCCGGGATGCCCGCAAGGTGCAACAGACCATCCTGATGGTGGGCGACATCACCGACATCTATGTGACCAACTTCCAGCGGATGATGCGTGACGACAACTTCACCGTGGAGGAACTGGGAGCCATCGCCTTCGGCTACACGAAGCTGCTGGAAGAGAGCAATGATGTACTGACCGAACTGAAAAACGTGGTGAACATCACCACGCTCTCCATGACCGACAAGGAGCGCATGGACGTGGTGGAACGCTGCCATTCCAAAATGAAGCGTTACCGCAACCTCGTGAGCTACTACACCAACAAGAACATATCGGTGTCCTATCTCCGCGCTAAAAAGAAGAACGACCTCGACCGCATCATGGGGCTGTACGGGAACATGAACGAAAGATACTGGTAAGACTATGGAGTTCGACAACCTTCACCAGATTCTGCGCTCGCTCTACGAGCAGATGATGCCGCTGTGCGAGGACATGGCGGGCGTGGCGAAAGGCATCGCCGGGCTGGGCGCGCTGTTCTACGTCGCCTACAGGGTATGGCAGTCGCTGGCGAGAGCCGAACCGATAGACGTGTTCCCGATGCTCCGCCCCTTCGCCATCGGTCTTTGCATCATGTTCTTCCCCACGGTTGTGCTGGGTACGATAAACAGCATCCTTTCGCCCGTCGTGCAAGGCACGGCGAAGATGCTGGAGGCGGAAACGCTCGACATGAACACCTACCGCCAGCAGAAGGACAAGTTGGAATACGAGGCGATGATGCGCAACCCCGAAACCGCCTACCTCGTGTCCAACGAGGAGTTTGACAAACAGCTGGAGGAACTCGGCTGGTCGCCCTCCGACATGGTGACGATGGCGGGGATGTATATCGACCGGGGAATGTACAACATGAAAAAGAGCATCCGCGACTTCTTCCGCGAGATACTGGAACTGCTGTTCCAAGCCGCCGCCCTCGTGATAGACACCGTCCGCACCTTCTTCCTCGTGGTGCTGGCGATACTCGGTCCGATAGCCTTCGCCATATCGGTGTGGGACGGTTTCCAAAGCACGCTCACGCAGTGGATATGCCGCTACATACAGGTCTATCTGTGGCTGCCGGTGTCGGACATGTTCAGCACCATACTGGCTAAGATACAGGTGCTGATGCTGCAAAGCGACATCGAGCGGATGCAGGCAGACCCGAACTTCTCGCTGGATTCGAGCGACGGGGTGTACATCGTGTTCCTCTGCATCGGCATCATCGGTTACTTCACCATCCCCACCGTGGCGGGCTGGATCATCCAAGCCGGGGGCATGGGCGGCTACAACCGTAACATGAACCAGATGGCTGGACGTGCCGGAGGCATGGCGGGCGGAGTTGCGGGAGCTACCGCAGGGAACGCCGTCGGACGCATCGGCAAGCTGCTGAAATAATCAATGTGCAATTATAAACGGAAAAAGTAAAAATGGAATTCAAGTCACTCAGAAACATCGAATCGTCGTTCAGGCAGATACGCCTGTTCGGTATCGTCTTCCTCTCGCTGTGCGCCGTGGTGACGGTGTGGAGCGTGTGGAACTCCTACCGCTTCGCCGAGAAGCAACGGGAGAAGATCTATGTGCTGGACAACGGCAAGAGCCTGATGCTCGCCTTGTCACAGGACCTGTCGCAGAACCGCCCGGCGGAGGCACGGGAGCATGTGCGCCGCTTCCACGAGCTGTTCTTCACGCTCTCACCTGAAAAAAGCGCGATTGAACACAACGTGAAACGTGCCTTGCTGCTGGCGGACAAGAGCGTGTACCACTATTATTCGGACTTCGCCGAGAAGGGGTACTACAACCGCATCATCGCCGGGAACATCAACCAAGTGCTGAAGGTGGACAGCGTGGTGTGCGACTTCAACGCCTATCCCTACCGCGCCGTGACCTACGCCACGCAGAAAATCATCCGGCAGAGCAACGTCACCGAGCGCAGCCTCGTGACCACCTGCCGCCTGCTGAACGCATCACGGTCGGACGATAACCCAAACGGTTTCACCATCGAGGGTTTCACCATCATCGAGAACAAGGATTTACAGACAATCAAACGGTAACGGATTATGAAACGGAAAGTAAAAAGTATCAGAAAAACAATGTGGGGCGTGTACTGGAAGCTCCACGACAAACGGAAACGGCTGGTGGAAAGGCTCAAAGGGTATCTGGACGGCTTGCCGCCGGAAACATGCCGCCGCATCGTGCTGGGGATGCTCGCCGCCTTCGCGGTGCTTGCCCTATACACCTTCGGCAGAGCCGTCTATGACATCGGCAGGAATGATGGCTCACGCATGGAAACGGGACACGCCGGACGGGTGGAGCTGCCGACCCCGGCGGAAACAGACAATCACTTAACACCTTATTTATATGGAACAGAAGAAGAATGAACCAAAGAATGAACCGACGAAAGAGAACAAAGCCGCTCCCGACACGGGAAAGCCGAAGAAGGAGCGCGAACCGCTGACCGAGGCGCAGCGGCTGAAACGGCAGAAGATGATAGTCCTGCCCGCTATGGTGCTGGTGTTCATAGGGGCGATGTGGCTGATATTCGCCCCGTCCTCCGGCAAGGAGCAACAGCCGGGAACGGACGGCTACAACACCGAGATGCCCGACGCGGACAAGGCGAACCGGCAGATTATCGGCGACAAGCTGAAAGCCTACGAGCATGGGGAGATGGAGGAGCGTCAGGAGAGCCGCAACCGTGCCATCGGGCAGTTGGGCGACATGTTCGACCGAGAGATTGTGGGAACGGAGGACGGAACGGCCTTCGACCTCGCCAATCCGGGCGGCAAGGAGGAAAAGGCACAGCCCGCCACGCCGCAGACCATCCAATCCTCCGCTGCCGCCTACCGTGACCTGAACGCTACGCTCGGCAACTTCTACGAACAGCCGAAGAATGACAATGCCGAGATGGAGGAATTGTTGGAGCGCATCGCATCGCTGGAGTCGGAACTGGAAAGCGAGAAGGGCAAGGCTTCCGCCGTGGACGACCAAGTGGCTCTTATGGAGAAATCCTACGAGCTGGCGGCAAAGTACATGGGCGGTCAGAACGGTGGGAAGCCGGAACAGGCGGCAGAGCCTGCCACCGTGCAGAAAGGAAAGAAGAACACGGCGACACCCGTAAGGCAGGTGACCCGCCAAGTTGTTTCCTCGCTTGCACAGCCCATGAGCAACGCGGAGTTTGTCGCCACTTTCTCGCAGGAGCGCAACAGAAGTTTTAATACGGCTGTCGGCACGGCGGAGGTATCGGACAGGAACACCATACCGGCATGTGTGCATGGGGCGCAGAGCGTGACGGACGGGCAGACGGTAAGGCTGCGCCTGCTGGAGCCTATGGCGGTGGCGGGCAGGACAATCCCCCGCAATGCGGTGGTGGTCGGCACGGGCAAGATACAGGGTGAGCGGCTCGACATCGGGATCACCTCGCTGGAATACGACGGCACGATTATCCCCGTGGAACTTGCGGTCTATGACACGGACGGACAGTCCGGCATCTTCATCCCGAACTCGATGGAGATGAACGCCGTCAGGGAGGTCGCCGCCAACATGGGCGGCTCGTTGGGGAGCAGCATCAACATCTCCACCAATGCCGGGGCGCAGCTCGCCTCCGACTTGGGCAAGGGGCTGATACAAGGCACGAGCCAGTACATCGCCAAGAAGATGCGCACCGTCAAGGTGCATCTGAAAGCCGGGTACAGGGTCATGCTTTACCAAGAAA
Organism: Bacteroides sp. 3_1_23; assembly: GCF_000162555.1. Classification (NCBI taxonomy): domain Bacteria; kingdom Pseudomonadati; phylum Bacteroidota; class Bacteroidia; order Bacteroidales; family Bacteroidaceae; genus Bacteroides; species Bacteroides sp. 3_1_23. Next base: position 815,088 of record NZ_GG774955.1, on the reverse strand, counting down.
AAGATTGAGAACAATAAAAAATTACCACTAAAAATCCAAAAGTAATGAGAAAAGTAATCATCATGTTTGCCCTCGCTATGGGCATCGCAACTGCCAACGCGCAGGAGAATGTAACCGTTGAAACGACCAACGGAAGTAATGAACAGCCGACCTTGACAAAGGAGGTCTATCCGCAGAAGGAGGCGGACGGTGACCTGTATCACGGGCTGTCGCGCAAGCTGACCTTCGACCGCATGATACCGCCGCACGGACTGGAAGTGACCTACGACAAGACCGTCCACGTCATCTTTCCGGCGGAGGTGCGCTACGTCGATTTAGGCTCGCCCGACCTGATTGCCGGGAAAGCAGACGGAGCGGAGAACGTCATCCGTGTGAAGGCTACCGTGAGGAATTTTTCCAACGAAACGAATATGTCCGTCATCACGGAGGACGGCAGTTTCTACACCTTCAATGTGAAATACGCCGCCGAACCGCTGTTGCTCAACGTGGAGATGTGCGACTTCATCCATGACGGCAGCACGGTGAACCGCCCGAACAATGCGCAGGAAATCTATCTGAAAGAGCTGGGCAGCGAAAGCCCGATGCTGGTGCGCCTTATCATGAAGTCCATCCACAAACAGAACAAACGGGAGGTGAAGCATATCGGCTGCAAACGTTTCGGCATCCAATATCTTCTGAAAGGCATCTACACGCACAACGGCTTGCTATACTTCCACACGGAGATAAAGAACCAGAGCAACGTGCCTTTCGATGTGGACTACATCACTTGGAAAATCGTGGACAAGAAGGTGGCAAAGCGTACCGCCGTGCAGGAGCAGATCATTCTGCCGCTCCGCGCGCAGAACTACGCCACCCTCGTGCCGGGCAGGAAGAGCGAGCGCACGGTCTTCACGATGGCGAAGTTCACCATCCCCGATGACAAGTGCCTTATTGTGGAACTTAACGAGAAGAACGGCGGCCGTCACCAATCCTTCGTGATTGAGAACGAGGATTTGGTACGCGCCAATACCATCAACGAACTTCAAGTGCGCTAACCATGAGAAAGTACATCGCAATAATCATCGCGTCGCTTGCCCTTTTCACGGGGCAGGCGCACGCCCAGCGATGCCTGCCGAAGATGCTGGGCATTGAGGTGAGGGCGAATATGGCGGACGGCTTTCATCCCGGCGGCAAGGACGGCGGGTACAGCTTCGGGGCTGCTCTCTCCACTTACACGAAGAAAGGGAACAAGTGGGTGTTCGGTGGCGAATATCTCCTGAAGAACAACCCCTACAAGGACACCAAGATACCCGTGGCGCAGTTCACGGCGGAGGGTGGCTATTACTTCAAGATACTGTCGGACGCCCGAAAAATCGTGTTCGTCTATGCCGGGGCTTCGGCTCTTGCCGGATATGAATCGGTGAATTGGGGAAAGAAGGTGCTGTTTGACGGCTCCACGTTGCACGACCGGGACGCCTTCATCTACGGCGGTGCGCTGACGCTCGATGTGGAGTGCTACGTGGCAGACCGTATCGCCCTGCTTGCCAATCTGCGTGAGCGTTGCCTGTGGGGTGGCGACACACGGAAGTTTCACACGCAGTTCGGGGTCGGCGTGAAGTTCATCATCAACTGACACGGGTATGGAACGGACGGAAATAGATGCAGTCAGAAGGATGCCGCTTGCGGATTTTCTTGCACGGTTGGGGCATGAGCCTGTCAGAAGGAGCGGAAACGAGCTGTGGTATATCGCCCCGTACAGGGGCGAGCGCACACCCTCTTTCCGTGTGAACGTGGCGAAACAGCTCTGGTACGACTTCGGTTTGGGCAAGGGCGGCGACATCTTCACGCTTGCCGGGGAGTTTCTGCAAAGCGGTGACTTCATGGCGCAGGCGAAGTTCATAGCGGAAACCGCCAACATGACGGTGACCGGATGGGAAAAGCCCGCCTATCTCCCTAAGCCGACCGAACCCGTCTTTGAGGATGTGGAGGTCGCTCTGCTGCTCCGCTCACCGCTGACGGAGTATCTGGCGGAACGGGGCATACCAATCGGAGTAGCATCCCGCCACTGTTGCCGTCTGAACTACGGCGTTCGTGGAAAACGGTATTTTGCCGTCGGTTTCCCGAACATGACAGGTGGCTATGAAGTCCGAAGCCGCTTTTTCAAGGGGTGCATACCGCCGAAGTCCGTATCGCTGGTAAAGGCGAATGACATCTTGGCTGACGAGTGCCTCGTGTTCGAGGGCTTCATGGACTTTCTCTCCGCCGTGACGCTTGGTGTAACCGGTAACGCTGACTGCCTTGTGCTGAACTCCGTCGCCAACGTGGAGAAGGCGGCGGGATTGCTGAACGGCTACGGGCGCATCGGATGCTTCCTCGACCGTGACGAAGCCGGACGGCGGACGCTTGACGCTCTTGCCAAACGGTATGGGGCGCGTGTCGCCGACCGTTCCTCCCTCTATGACGGTTGCAAGGACTTGAACGAGTACCTGCAACAGACAACAAAAAACAGAAAAACAACCATCTAAAAATCGAAGAAAAATGAACATACTGAACAACAGAAACAAGAGAACAAACATCTTCAAGGCGGTGGCGTTATGCCTGATAGCCGCCGTGTCATTCACCCTCGTATCGTGCGACGACGACATGGACATCCAGCAGTCCTATCCCTTCACGGTGGAGGTCATGCCCGTGCCGAACAAGGTGACGAAGGGGCAGACGGTGGAAATCCGCTGTGAACTGAAAAAGGAGGGCGACTTCGCTAACACGCTTTACACTATCCGCTACTTTCAGTTTGAGGGGGAAGGAAAGTTGAAAATGGATAACGGCATCACCTTCCTGCCCAACGACCGCTACCTGCTGGAGAACGGGAAGTTCCGCCTGTACTATACGGCGGAGGGTGACGAGGCACATAATTTCATCGTGGTGGTGGAGGATAATTTCAAAAATTCCTACGAATTGGAATTTGACTTCAACAACCGGAACGTGAAAGATGACGGCTTTACCGCCATTCCCATCGGAGGTTTCAAACGTGTATGAAGATGATGCGTATATTCATGACAATGCTCTGTTCGCTTCTGGCGGTCTGTTCTGTGTCCGCACAGATCAGCCGCCAAGAGGGAGCGGACGGGCAGGCGGCAATCTACCGACTGCCACTTATGGAACGTGCTTTTTTATGCTGCCGCTACTTTGAAGGCTGGCACTCAGAAAAACACCACCCATACGTGGGTTGGGGTCACAAACTTTTGCCAAACGAGAAGTATTCGGCACGAACCATGACAAAACGGGATGCGGATGAACTTTTGAGGAAAGACCTGCGCAAATTTGTCGCCATGTTCCGTAAATTCGGAGTTGATTCGACTTTGCTTGGCACGTTAGCTTACAATGTGGGACCGGCGAAGCTCTTAGGCAGCAAGACAATCCCCAAAAGCACCTTAATCAAGAAGCTGGAAACTGGCGACAGGAACATCTACCGTGAGTATATAGCCTTCTGCAACTACAAAGGGAAACGCCACGCCATGCTGCTCAAACGGAGAAAGGCGGAGTTTGCGCTACTGTATATTCCATAAAAGGACTGACAAAACTGACAAAAGACGTGCCATATTCAACTTGGCACGTCCTTTGCTTATGTTAAGAAAAAACATTTATAACTCAACTTATGTCATATTCAAACGTAACAAAAGATTTTCAAGGCTTCGTTGATTCGATTGATATGAATTATCATGAGATATACGAATTTTACCAAGCATCTGTTGGTAATACAGAATCAAGTTCTTTATTCAGAGTTGAACCAGCAAATGGTAGTGAAGATACCATGATTGTGTATGAACCAACGAATAATGCTTTAAGGCTAACCCCAGATGCGGCAAAATTTTTACCTGAATGGATTGAAAGCAATCTAATGGAAGAAATGGATGCGGAGTCGTTTTATGGAATGAAGTATGCGCAAGAAAGAGATGAAGAACGGGAGGCAAAAGGTTTAGATTAGAGCCTGCCATACATAAACGAAAATCCGATGAAGTTGGGGCTTCATCGGATTTTCTGCTTTTACATTTCATACATTCGGGATTGTTCCCGTGTCTATCACGCCACCGTCCCTGCAATGCTCGATGCTGCCGGACGTAAATCCCATGCTGTTGATTGCGATGTGGCGAATATAGTCCGCATACTCCTTACCTTGAAAATTCTTTCCCGTAAGGTTTCTGAAAATCATCTTTATGCTTATGCCGTCGTTGCCGTGCAAGATGATTTTTCCGTTCTGTCTGATTGTTTCCATGATTAAAACTTGTTTTTTGTGAATGGTATCGCAGATTGGACAAAGGTTTCTTTGCTACTTTCTTTGTCCGCCATCATGCTCACTGAAAGAAAGTAGGGCGGCTTTCGCCGCCCCGCCACTCAAAAGCGTGTGTAAAGTCCTGTCACCATCGTGAATATTTCTTCCAGCATATCAAAATAAACTCCCTCGTGTACGGCAATGTCTTTCGTCCTGCACTCGAATGTCTTTTTGCTGAATGTCTTGCTGTAGAAGCGCATATTGTAGAGGTCTGCCCCTGCATCATAGATGATGTCAAGGCGGTTTGCGCTTGTCTTGTTCCTTGCAAGGCTCATCCGTAAGCCGTTGCCCATATCTATGAAGTCACGGCTTCCCGTCATGGCGGTAAAGCGTTTTCCGCCTATCTGCTGTAATATCGTCTTTGCTATCATATCCTTTGTTTTTAGAGTTTTTAAGTGTTGGCGGTGCGGACACCGCCAACTTGTTCAAAATTCTCGCATCTCGGCAATGGGTGTCTGCCGTTGCAGCCACTCTTTCACACATTCCATGTTGTACTCGCTCGTGATAACTGCCGTATGGCTGTCGGTGGCGGTGAAGCGTGTGCTTTCGTAATCATCTATCCACCCTTTGAGGGTGTTCGTTCCCCACGCTCCGGCATCGTCAAAGATGCCGTCCAATGCCGTGATAGATTCGCTGAACTTGACTATCAGCGTCTGATAGGTCGTGTTCATCGGTTGTCCTCCTTTCCCTGCTTTGCGTTCAGCCACTTGTTCCTTGCGGTTCGGCACTCGTCCAATGTGGGTTTGACACAAGCGAACAATTCTCCGTCCGTGTGGCGGTAGTCATACTGCACAAGTGTCCGCTTGCGTCTGCCTATACCCGATTGGAAACGCTCGTATTTCTCCGTACCTGCTTCCGTGCAGGTGCTTACTCCGTTGATGGTCATTCGTGTTGCCATAATGTTGCTTTTTAGATGGTTAAAAATGTACTGACAGAACTCTGTTCTTCATCACCATTTCGGGATTGCTCGTGTAGCGTTGATGCAGATAGAAATGGTGTGAGCCGAAGCCGTAAAGGAAGAACTTGTCAAGTTCGTGCTTCTCGGCAAACGCCTTTACGCTCTTTCTCAATTCCCCCTCACTCGTTGTGAGAGTGAGGAGGTTTACAAATTCAAGGAACAATGCAGGGATTTTATCGTCCCACACACAAATCATGCTTTCAATTCTTACTTCCATATCAATGTTGTTTTAGGGTTGATGCTATGCCGCTTTCAGCCGCTCACGGATAAGATTGGCGTTCTTGTTCACAAGGTCTATGATGCGCTCGTGGTATTCTGTGTTCTCGTTGCATAAGCCACGACACTGCACCACCTCAAAGGTTTTCAAGGACACTTCCACCGTTTCTATGCGTCTGCCGTCAATGGTCGCTGAAAGGATAAGGGAATTTTCCCGATTGTGGTAGCCGCCCACGCAATGGTGCATCATCCGTCCTTCCTCTATCATTTCCTCCACGCTCTCTATGACTTTAACGCAGATAAGGCTGTCGGAAAAGACAAGTCCGAAGAATATGCCTTTGGCTTTCAGATATTGTTTCTCGTCCTCAACCGCTTTCTGCCGTTGCCGTTCAGTCCGTTCACGTTCCCTTTGGCGGTTGCGTCTTGCCACCAACCTGTCGTGTTCGGCTTTGAGGTCTTGGGGGCAGACGTACTTCGGGCTGTTCGTGTCCTTGCCGAAGTGTCGCAGGAGGTCTATCGTGTCACGCCACACAGAGCCGTCTGTGATGGTGTAGCCGTTGCGGATACATATCTTGATTGACGCCCAATACTCCCCGATATTGAAAGAGTGGTGCAGGTAGTAGCGCAACATCTGATATTGCCCAGCCTTCAACAGCGTTTCCGCACGGCTGTCGGAAAGAATGCCTTTGAAAAGGTCGTAAGGCAGGATATTGTGGTATTCGCCCTTGAAGCCGTTTCGCTTCACTTCGGGTATGAAACGCTGTCGGGGGTAGGTGCATCTCGGAGTGATGTCGTATGCCCGAATTTCTTGGTTCTTGCGTACCTCCATATCGCTGTATTCCGACCACTGGTCATAATATAACATCGACATTCCACGCAGTCGGGCAACGGTCGTTGTCCTGCCGTCGGGGGCAATCCACCTCTGCACTACCTCAAAGATGGAATACTCGGCAGGCTGTCCTGCCTTGTATCGGGAATTGACGGAAAAGAAGCGTATCACTTGGTACTGCTTGCAGGTGGTGACGATGGAGAAATACTCCATATCGCTGAAAACGCTCTTTCGGGTGCGCAACGCTTCCAACTCCATACCGCAACGGGGGCAGGTGCATCCGCAAACGGTGTCGGCAAGGTCGTGGTCGCTTTTCCACGAATGTCCGCACTCGGTGCAGATGTTCGTGCCGTTTGCCCTCTTGACCGCGTAATGCTTGAAGCAATGACGGAAAGCGTATGCCCTTTGTTCTTCGGTCAATATCGGTAGTCGCTTGCTCAAACGTGCGACTTCCTGCTGTATGCGTGTTCTCGGTTTCATAATCAGAAATTGAATAGGTTGGGTTGTTGTACTTCTTGTGCGCTCGCTTTATTGGCGGTTCTCGGCTTGTGGCGGTTCTGCAACTTGCGGAGTTCTTCCTCTTGGTATTTGCGGACAGCGTTCTGACGTGCTTCCGCCTTTTCCTCCGCCGTGAGTTCCACAACGTGGTTCACCACCACTTGGCAGTTCATCGGCTTGCCTACCTCTATCTCGTTCTCGTCATAGTAGTGGACGGCTTGCCCGAATATCTCTCCGTCCGTGAAGCCGTTGCAACCGCTTTTCTTCACGTAGTTCAGAATATAGGTCACGCAATCGTCTATGTTCTTGGCAGGGTTGCGGTAGTTCTTCGCAAAGAGCGCATCCTCTTCCGCCCGCTGTTCCAGATACATCTGTATCGTTCTCTTGAAATGGTCTGTTCCTTTCATATCGCTGTCGTTTTTAGATTGTCTGTTTCAGTATCTCTCTCCAATAGGTCGGCTCTACCTCGCTGAGAAGGAAGTCCATGAAGTCCCTCCGTGCGTCCTTGTTCAGTTCGTGGTAGAGTTCACGGAACACGGATATGTTGCCGTTGATGTACGTTTCCACCATATACACGAAGATGTTGTCCACCTCGTAATATCTGCACTGCTGCGCTGCCGTCTTGCTGTTTCTTTTTGCCATATCGGTAAGGGTTAAAGGGTGAATAACCAAAGAATGAAGCCGAAGAAGGCAATGGTGGAAAGGATAGCCACGATTACACCTATCGCCACTCGAAACACTCCGTTTACAATCTCTCTGATGATGCCCCAAAGGATGCCGAACACCCCGAAGGCGGTGCGCATCATCAAGCCGCATATCGCCAACCCGATGTATTGCGCCACTTGTCTGAAATTTGCCGTTGCTGTCATAGCCGTATTTACTTGTTAAGTTCCACGATGCTGTCAATCCTGCCGTAAAGGAAACTGCGGAGTGCGGTCTTGTCGGTAGCCTTGTATTCCGCCCAATGTCCGTACTGCTTCACGATGTAGGTTCGGAGAATGTCGGAGAAGTCAAACTTCCAACCTTGCAGGGGTACTGCGCTATTGAAATAGGAATTGCTATTCACGTTGCGTGTAAGCCAGTCCTTTTCCTCTCGGCTCAATTTTTCTCCGTTGTTGAGTTTGCTACGAAGTCCGTACACCTTGCAGTCTTGCAGGTTCTCCAAACTTGGTACTTCCCATGCCACGAATTTTGTTGCTATCGCTGTTCTCATATCCGTTGTTTTTTGATTTTTTGTTTTTTTATGCGGATTCAAGAGCTGAGGGAGTTGAGTTTCAAACTATCTTATCTGCCTCTCGTTTATCCGACATTTTTTTTATGCGTCTTTCTGTCGCATCGGTCGTTTTCGTTTCGGGTGCTTGAAAAGGTAGGGATTAGGGAATGCAAGGTTTTTCGGTCAAAATACTACCCGCAGGGCTGGAGATTTTTACCGAAAACAGGAGGCTTGACCTTGCTTTCCCGTCCAATCCCGGAATTACCTTTGCGCCCAGAACGAAAATGACTGACTGATGCGGCTCACTGAAAGGCGCAAAATGGAGGTAAACGAAAACAGAGGCAGATTGGGTAGAAAAAACTTCAGGAGAAAATCCGTAAAAAAGGAATAACCAAAAGGGAAAAGACATCACCGGAGCGTGAAAAGGGCAAACCACAACAAAGGAAGTATGAATGTTTCCGATCCGACAGGACTTGTCCAGCCGGGCGACAACAATCATTCTTCCCGGTTTGCCCGGCTGTGTGTGTCCGTCTGCTTCATTCATGGGGCAGGCTGACACACTCTGCATTCACTTTCCGCTTCCGGCAAAAGGGACAGCGAAAAAAGAAAAATCATTTGAAAACCCGTAAAAGCACCTCTTGGCATAGGCGCAAAAGAAAGGGGCATTGCTTCATCTGTCTAAACATCGTTTAGGCGTGAGGCAATGCCCTTTTCTCCGGCTATGCGGCAGTCTGCACACGTTTGTTCAAAACTCGTTTTGGGCAATGGTGTTCCGACGGATAAAACCGCTTTTACGGAAAATTCTTATGAATGAGGGGATAAAAAAACGGGAGTTTATATCAAAATCTCGAATTAAATAGCTACTTTTGCATACGAAGAGTTCTTTGAAGGTTACGCAACGCGCAGAAGGATAATGCAGTAGATAACTAACTAAATCGTAACCTATTACTATCAAGAGCGATTAACCTACGCTCATTTCCAATAAATTACACTCTTTTCGTAACTTCTCTTTGCAAAAATACGATTTTTTATTCTACCCCGTGCATCATCTTCTGTAATTTCTTCGAGAGAAGGAACAGAATCAATGAAGCAACACCGGACATGACAACGAATACCATAAAGAAATCGTACATGGTAGCAATCTGATAACCAAAGATTGATTTCACTTTTCCGGCTTCCGGATAAAGTCCACTCAACATGCCTGCAAATTTATTGGCTGTGGCAGTAGACAGATACCAGATTCCCATCATCAAAGAGGCGAAACGTAGCGGACTCAACTTATTACCATTGAAAGTCCGATAGGTG
>NZ_GG774955.1:802252-805225 GCF_000162555.1 Bacteroides sp. 3_1_23 | reverse complement strand
TTGAAAGTCCGATAGGTGACAAGGCTATTTCACCCATTGTATGAATAAAATAAAGTCCTGTCAGCCAAATCATACTTACCTTCACTCCGGGGATAGCATCTTTCACTCCGAAACAGATGAAAAGATAACCTAAAGAAAGAAGTAACAAGCCAATCGCTTGTTTGGTAGGAGAAGCAGGTTCCATCTTTCGTTTGTTGAGGAAGCTCCACACACCCGGCATTATATATGCCAGGACAACAACAAACAGAGGATTGAAGGATTGAAACCACGAAGCCGGCATTTCCCAACCTAAAATATCACGATTGGTCTGTTCGGAGGCAAAGAGAGTTAAAGAGGCTCCTGCCTGTTCGTAAGCCGCCCAGAAGAAAATGACAAAGAAAGCTACTATATAGATAACGAAAATACGACTACGTTCGATCTTGGTTAATGAACCATCCAATAGGATGAGAACAGGGAAAACAATGCAGGCGGTAAAAATACCGATGCTCACCCAGTCACCCTCAAAAGCGTAATTAAAGAAGGCTATTAAAGCAACTGTAAGAATAGTGATTACAAGGGTATTACGCAACTTGGTACGCTTATCCATCTTCGGGTGTGAGATATGCTCGGCTTTATCCTCTTTCTTTTCACGTTTGGCATCGGGGATAATACCGATTGGCTCTCCGGAAGGAGAGAAAAGATATTTATTCTTTTGAGTTTCAAAAAGTACAACAGTGAACAGTGTCATGATTCCGGCTGCAAGAAATCCCCATTTAAAATCGTGCGGGTCACCGGTATCACCCAGATAACCACAAATCAAAGGGGCGGCAAAAGAACCTACATTCACTCCCATATAGAAGATGGTATATGCAGCATCCAGCCGTCTGTCTCCCGGTTCGTAGAGTTGACCTACGAGAGAAGAAACGGTAGGTTTGAAACAACCATTTCCCAAGATCAGGAATCCGAGTCCGCCATACATCATCCAGTGAGCAAGTTCCGTATTATCTAAAGTAGAGGCACTCATAAACATCAGGAATTGTCCGACTGCCATCATCATTGCTCCCCAAAACACAGAGCGACGGATTCCCCAATATTTATCGGCAATGTATCCGCCAATCAAAGGAGTTAAATAGACTAACCCGGTATAACTACCGTAAATGGATGCTGCCGCTTCTTTGTCAAACAATAATGCCTGCGTCAGGAAAAGAATAAAGATCGCACGCATACCGTAGTAACTGAAACGTTCTGCCGTACTTGTCGCGAAAATCAGATAAAGGCCTTTCGGATGCCCTTTCAATGCACTCATGAATTTATGTGTTTAGTAGTTTATGGGGTGCAAAGGTACGAAAAATAGATTAAATGCTTCAAAAAAAGAAAGTTCTTATCAAACGGGAATATAGGGGGAATAATAAAAATGGGCATAAAAAATCCTACTGATCCACTTCATTATTTTTTTAGCTGTGTAAATAACAAAGTGGAGATCCATCTTAAATATAGGTTAGCTACCACCTTAGCCAAAAGTAAATTCGACATTTTCGATACTGGCAAAAAGCATTCCTTCTCTTTTCCTCAAAAAGATTTTGTCTTCTCGGGCCAGCCAACCAATAGCAAGAGCTACGTCTTCAAACGTCAAACTTAATTCACGGCACAAATCGAACATTGAAAGTTCACCTTTTTCATTTAAGATGCGCCATACTTTCCCGGCATTCAAGCCAATTTTTGTCTTTTCCATCATGCAAACTTTAGAAGATTAAACAATCCGTTATTTAGATTCTAATTCATTGTGAGCACAGGAAATTAATGTGATGCACATTATCTATCTCCAAAGATAACATTTTTATCGGAAACGGCAAATAATCAAAGGCTTAATCAGGGGAACCGCATTAAAAATTTGTTTAAGAGGGTATGGAGATAAACTAAACACAATTTCCATCCGCCCCTCTACAGAAAAAGATTTTTCATTTTCACTTCTCATATCCTCATAAATAAGGCACAAGTGGCAGTAAACTAATAAGATAGACTATGAGAAATGATTTTAAAACAGGCATTTCTCATAGTTTCTTCGCAAAATAACCCGGATTTTGCTTCATTTCTCATAGTGTAGTGTGCCGGAAGCTGACATTGAATAAATAGAACTATGTATTCCTTTTGCTTGCTTCCATACACAGTGTCTTAGTCCCACATATTGTGGGAAAAGATTCCCTAAGGCTTGGGAAAGTATTCCCTTATTTTGTGGGAAAGTTTTCCTTCAATATACGAGAATACTTTCCCACAATATATGGGACAATCGAGAACAACGAGCATCTCCAAGCAAAAAGCCACTATTTTATCTAAATAGTAGCTTCATTTCCTGATAAAAATAAGGCAGGCTGAAAGAAAAAAGGAAGAAAGAATGGCTTTTGACTATGAGAAATACCCTGAAATACGATGAGAATAAGGTAGCTTTTGAGCCAAAACATGGGAGAACTTATGAGAAATACCGTTTTGAAAAAGTGTTTCTCATAAGATATCTATTTGATTATCTTTCGTTTATCGAAAAACAATGAGAATATGAGAAATGAAATGAAGAAATCTGGTTCTTCGTCAAATTTGGTGGTAATCTCTTTTTTATTTCAACTGTCTTCTTCTTTCTTAATCCTATTAAAAGTTGTAGATATGTTTGCTTTTTAGTAACTTTAAAGACACCACATCATTAAGAGTTACAATGCAACAAGTCATATCTACAACGTACAAATATACATCAAAAAAAGAAAAATGCTCCTACAAATAGGGATTATTCCATGATTTCAGATTCAGTCTTGGCTACGATAATCTGCAACAAGATGGTATCTCTGAAGCTGTTGGCTCATTGACGGTCTTTCTACATACGGCTGGCAAAGGGGCTTCCTGTCCTTATTGCGGACATTTCAGTCACCGATTGCACAGTTACTACTCCCGTCATATTGAGGATCTTGAAGTTTACGGTCATACTTTGGAGTTAGTCATCAAGGTTGG